>NZ_JAVDTX010000002.1:0-687567 GCF_031456055.1 Flavobacterium granuli | reverse complement strand
GAGGTTGACCCAGCGACAGGATTGGCAGTTGTGCCTTCAAATTGTGATTCGGTAACGGTTACTATAGTAGTGTCGAATCCATTCGATGCCGTAGCTGATGTTTTCCCAACGCAAACTCCAAGCACAACAGCTCCAACAACAGTTGGAAATGTAACAGCAAACGATACGTTAAATGGAGTTCCGGTAACGGCCGACAATAGCGATGTGACGCCTGTAACGGCAGGCCCATTAAGCATTGATGCTGACGGAGTATTGACTCTGGCGCCAAACACACCATCTGGAAGTTATTCAATCACGTACACAATATGTGAGGTTAACCCAGTGACAGGATTGGCAGTTGTGCCTTCAAATTGTGATTCGGTAACGGTTACTATAGTAGTGTCGAATCCAATTGATGCTGTAGCCGATAGGCCCCCAGCTGTATTACCGGGAGCGAATGTACCAAGTGTAATTGCAAACGATACGTTAAACGGAATTCCTGTAGTAATCGGAACTGCTCCGGGGAATGTAACGCTAAGCTCTACGCCGACCGGACCGTTAACGATGAACCCTGACGGAACGATAACAGTGGCGCCAAACACACCTGCGGGAAGCTATTCAATAGCTTATACGATCTGTGAGGTTAGCAATCGAAGTAACTGTAGCACGACAACAGTTACGGTAACGGTAACGGCACCAGCGATAGCGGCAGTAGCCGATACAGCAACAACATTGCCGGGAACCAATACACCGAGCGTGATCACAAACGATACGCTAAACGGTGTACCAGTTGTGATCGGAACTGCTCCGGGTAATGTAACGCTAAGCTCTACACCGACAGGACCATTAACGATGAACCCTGACGGAACGATAGCTGTTGCGCCAAACACGCCAGCTGGAGACTACTTAATTGATTATACGATATGTGAGGTAAATAACCCAAGTATCTGTAAAACAACAACAGTTACGGTAACGGTAACAGCACCTCCGATGACGGCAGTAGCCGATGCTACAACGGCATTGCCGGGAACCAATACGCCAAGTGTAATCGGAAACGATACGCTAAACGGTGTACGAGTAGTAATAGGAACCGCTCCTGGAAATGTAACATTGAGCTCTACGCCGACAGGACCATTAACGATGAACCCTGACGGAACGATAGCAGTTGCGCCAAACACGCCAGCGGGAGTCTACTCAATAAATTATACCATATGTGAGGTAAGCAGCCAGGGTAACTGTAAAACAACAACAGCGACGGTAACGGTAAGTGCATCGGTGTTATTGGCTAATAATGACAACGATAATGGTAGAGCAGCAGAGTTTACCATAAACGGATTTACTGGAGGTAAAGTGGCTGATATAATTGGTAACGATACTTTGAATGGGGTGGCTTTAACGCCAGCTATGGTGAATGTTTCTTTTGTAAGTTCAACCAATGCGGGTATTACATTATCGGGTATCGATGTTATCGTAGCACCAGGTACTCCTGCGGGAACTTATACATTGAGATACGCTGTTTGTGATAAAGTGAATCCTAGTAATTGTGAAGAGGCATTAGTTACCATAATAGTAACTTCAGAATGTGAAATTAAAGTGTACAACTCAGTTACTGCAGATGGAAGTGGGATGTATGATAGATTTGTTATACAAGGAATAGAATGTTATCCAAACAATTCAGTACAGATTTTTAACCGTTGGGGAGTATTGGTATTTGAACGTGAACATTATAATAATGATGACGTTGCATTTAGAGGAATCTCCGAGGGTAGGGTGACTTTCGAAAAATCACAAGAATTACCAGTTGGGAATTATTTCTACATACTGAAATACAAAGACAGTAATTCGAATGCTTTTGAGAAATCTGGTTACCTGTATTTGAATAGAAGATAGTCAGATGAGACAAAGGTGTTATAAAAAAAATCAGAACATGAAAACAAGAATAATAGGGGTAATAGTAATGTTTTTTACTATTGTGGTTTCTGCCCAACAAGACGCACAATACACACAGTATATGTACAATACGATAGTGGTAAATCCCGCTTATGCCGGATCCAGACAGTCGATGAGTATTTTTGCTTTGCACCGTAACCAATGGGTAGGAGTCGATGGAGCTCCAGTGACAAATTCCTTTTCGATCAATACTCCTTTGAATGATAGTAAAGTTGGATTGGGTTTATCCATTGTAAACGATAAAATTGGAATTTCTACAGAGAATAATATTGCTGCGGATTTCTCCTATACAATACCGGCATCAGAAAAGTATAAAATGTCCTTTGGATTAAAAGCCAGCGCGAATTTGTTAAACATAGATTTCAGTAAACTTACTTATCAGCCAGGCGACCCAAATCAGTATCAGGATGATATTGATAATAAATTTTCGCCTAATATAGGAGTTGGATTTTATTTGCATTCTGACAATAGTTACATCGGAATATCGGCACCGAATTTGCTTGAAACGAAGCATTTTGATCAATCATCAAACTCGAGCCCTTCAAGCCATGTTGCTGCTGAAAAAATCAACTATTACTTGATCGCTGGATACGTGTTTGATTTGAATCCAAGCCTGAAATTAAAACCCACTTTGGAAACCAAATATGTTCAAGGAGCTCCTCTGCAGGTAGATGTATCGGCTAATTTTATGTTTAACGAAAAATTTGTCGCAGGATTGGCTTATAGATGGAGTGCAGCTATGAGTGCCATGGTAGGATTTCAGGCAAGTGATTCCTGGTTTATTGGATACAGTTATGATTTTGACACCACCGAATTTAGGCATTACAATTCAGGCTCACACGAAATCTTTTTGCGATACGAATTGTTTAATAAATACGACAAAATTATATCCCCAAGATTCTTCTAAAACCGACACCTATGAAAATTAAAAAATTACTATATAGTCTGTTCTTGAGTATTTTCTTATTACAAGGATTTGCACAAAAATCTACAGTGGCTAAAGCCGAAAAAAAATATGATCGTTTTGCCTATATAGATGTGATAGACATTTATGAAAAAGTGGCAGCAAAAGGGTATCAAGACGAGAAGATGTTTCAGAAATTAGGGAATGCCAACTATTTTGTTGCTGAATTTTCACAAGCTTTAAAGTGGTATGACCAGCTTTTTACTTTATACCCCAATCAGGAACCAGAGTATTTTTATCGTTATTCCCAGACTCTAAGAACCAAAGGGGATTATACTAAAGCAGATCAGATACTAGAGCAGTTCAATCAAAAATTAAATAATGATAAGCGTGGGATATTGTTCAAAGACAACCGAAATTATCTTGAGAAAATCAAGGCCAATTCAGGTCGCTTTGAAGTAGTGGATGCGGGGATAAACTCTATGTTTTCAGATTACGGCAGTTCGTTGTTGGGAAATAAATTGGTGTTTGCGTCTGCTAGAGATACGGGTGGAGTTTCAAAAAAAGTATTCAAATGGACTAATAAAGCGTTTACAAATTTGTATTGGTCGGAGATTAAACCCGATGGAGAAATGGGGACACCGGAACGATTTAATCGCAAGATTAATTCTAAATTCAATGAATCGACTCCAATATTTACAAAGGATGGTCAAACCATGTATTTTACCCGAAACAACTTTTTGGAAGGAAAAAGAGGGAGAGATGCCAATAAAAACACTTTGCTAAAACTGTACAAAGCCACACTCGATAAGAGCGGTCAATGGGGTAATGTAGCGGAATTGCCATTTAATAGTAACGAATATAGTGTAGCACATCCTACTTTAAGCGTTGACGAAAAAACTTTGTATTTTGCCTCGGATATGCCTGGAACATTTGGACAATCGGATTTATTCAGAGTCAAAATAAATGCCGATGGCAGTTATGGAGTTCCTGAGAATCTAGGACCTGAAGTCAATACAGAAGGAAGAGAAAGCTTCCCTTTTATCTCCAAGGATAACGAATTGTATTTTGCTTCTGATGGAAGACCTGGTTTAGGGGGATTGGATGTTTTTATAGCTAGAATAAGCGTAGATGATAGTTTTTATGATATACAAAATGTTGGTGAACCTATTAATAGCAAACAAGATGATTTTGCTTTTTTAATCAACAGCAAAGATAGAAATGGATTTTTTACCTCTAATAGAGAAGGAGGAAAAGGATATGATGATATTTACCGATTTGTGGAGAGAAAAAAACTGAATTGCGAACAAACGCTTGCCGGGCTTGTTACCGACTCAGATTCTGGAAAAATACTTGCAAATACGAAGATGACCTTGTTAGATGCTAGCTTAAAGCCTCTTCAAGTGGTTCAAACTGATGAGCAAGGGCGTTACAGTTTTCCTGTCGATTGCAGTAAAACCTATTATGTAAGAGGAGAAAAAGACGAGTATCAAACGAAGGAGGGTTTTGTTACAATAAAGGCAGTTTCTGGCAATGAAGACTTTCCTTTGACACTAGAGCGTTATGTCAAACCAGTAGAAGTTGGAACTGATCTAGCTAAAACATTGAATATTTCGAATATTTATTTTGATTTGGATAAATCAAACATTAATAAGGATGCGGCTTATGAGTTGGCTAAAATATTAATTGTGATGAAGGAACATTCAGAGATGAAAGTTGAAGTTCGCTCCCATACGGATAGTCGTCAAACAGCTGATTACAATCAAAAATTATCAAATATGAGAGCCAAAGCCACGGTGGAATGGTTAGTAAAAAATGGTATTAATTCGGTTCGATTAATAGGGAAAGGTTACGGTGAATCCCAGTTGGTAAACCATTGTTCTGACGGAGTGGAATGTACTGAAGAAGAACATAAAGCCAACAGACGTTCGGAGTTTATTATAATTAAATTATAATAGTTGAAACTGATTGAATGCTGATAAAAAGCACTTCCTAGAAAACGTGTGTTTTAAAAAAAAAGGTTTTGTTTTTTTAATCAGTTAAATTCCTCGAGGCTCTGTCTCGGGGTTAGAGAGGAAAGCTTGAAAACCTAAGGTTTTCATAAAACTAAAAATTTACTTCCTTCCGATAGACACCTCGAGGCTTTGCCTCGGGGTGATCCATTTATAATCCAAAATTAAAATCATTTATGTTTCTCAAATTCTACTTCAAAACGATCTGTATTTCTTTTATCGTTATTCTTTTACTAACAGCTTGTAGCAGCAATGATGAAAGTTTATCAGAAAATACTGGTGAATCTATAACTCCAGCTACAAGCAATTTAAAGATAGAATCTACTAATACTTTTTGCTATTTAAAATTATCAGCCGATGATTATAACTACTGGAATGGTAATTCCATTAATTCAATAGATGCAACTGCTAAATTAAAGGCTTTTTACAAGAAGGAAATTTATTCAAACCTAAAAGATGATTTTGACTTCGTCATCATAGTGATGAATAATACCGATCTTCCTTCACTTCCAGCGGGGGGAAGTATGCCTTATGGTGAGTACCAACATGTAAAAAATGACATACAAGGTATTGGTCTTGAATTATTTGATCACACAAGTGAATATGGCTCTACGGGTAAATTACAAGGCGTTTATTTCCTTTATAAAAACAACATTGACCTTGGTCCTGTATTGCACGAAATGTGTCATCGCTGGGCAAATTGGGCAGTTCCTCAAAATTACGGGGGGCATTGGGATAAGGTACAAGGGGTACTCACAGGTGCGGGTAACAGTTATGCAGATATCGAATTATATCTTGCAGGAGCAATCCCTGCTTCACAAATTAAAGATCCTGAAAGTTTGACTATTTATAATGATTCCCGTTTTACCAATAAAACAAGAACTCCAAATAGTGCGAATTCTCAAAAAAGCTTCAAGTCACTTGTAGTCGTTATGAGCAAAACCGATTTGACTGATGCGGAAATAACTGCTTTTAAAGCTCGTATTGCAAATATAACACGTATTCCTTCGCAAGGAACCACAAATCCAGTTTATCAAAATATATATAATAAAAGTAATGGACTATTGACATTGTCAATAGGACAACTTGATGCATCTAAAAAATAGTATTACTTGTATTTTAAAAAGTAAAAAAAAGGGAAATCGCGAGATTTTCCTTTTTTTATATAGAAAATATAGTTGTATCCGTCTTTAAAATTGCTTTCGTATTTAAGAAACTCTTCAAGCTTATAGATAAACGAGCTGGATATCTCCAAAGCAGGTATATCATTAATCTCATAGTTTTTTTTCATAAAATTCAACAGAAGTTCTTTCGATCTCTCATATTTTTGAAGTGAAGCAGAGGAACGCTCACATGCTGCTACTTTTCTTCTAAAGTGCTTATTGTATTTGTCCAAAATCTCAATTATGGTAATCTGTTTTGTACTGAGGTTAGTTTTTACTTTACCCACCAGATCAGCTTTTAGTAATTCCAAGGATACTTCAGGATCAATTTTGAAGAGTTCGTTCAATTTTTTTTCCGCATTGAGCTGGAAAAGATCAAGAGAGTTTTTAATCACTTTTTCTTTTTCGAGTTTTAAAACATTTCTTAGGTTATTTGTAAAGAGCCATCTTTTTTTAGAGATAGATCTACATGTACTAATTGAAATACGTTGATTTTTGAATGATAGACGGGCGAATATCGGAGATTCTCCATTTTTGTCTATTTTGTCTGATTTTTGGTAAAAAATTACTTTTAACATGTTTTCTAGTTTTTAAATTAATAATCAAATTGATTTAAAAATTTTGCTAGAACTCTATAATAGCAGGGAATTCCCGGGGAATTCTCTTTTTTTAGTGCACTTAAAATTGGAAAAAAAATCCAAAATTTTTAGGTGCACTAATAGGTGTACTGTTCTTTGATAGAAGATGTGTTTTTTGAAAGGTTTCCAAAAAAGAAAAAGCCTTTAAACACTAGTGTTTAAAGGCTTTTGATTTTTAAAGTTTCTTTTGAAACTTCTACTGGCGGAGAAAGAGGGATTCGAACCCCCGGACCTGTTACAGTCAACAGTTTTCAAGACTGCCGCATTCGACCGCTCTGCCATTTCTCCAGTATGTTGCTTTCATTATCTGATTGCGAGTGCAAATATAAGAACCTTTTTTGGTTATGCAAATCTATTTTTAGAAAAATTACCCTTATTTTTCTAGTATTTTTTTAATTGTTTCATTTGCTTTGGTTTAGGTTAAAAATATTTTTCAAAAAAAATTGATGTGAGATTTGATCAGTTAGGATCCGAACAGCAAATCAAGTATTTTTTGGAATGATTGTATAGTTATAAGTGAAAATTTGGATCATTAGCTACGAATAGTTTTTCGAAAGACAGAGTCTGTTATATGTTTTTGGATATAATTAATTCAAGTTGCTAGTTAATTGACTTATTTAATAGGAGTCCAAATGCAAATAAGGTTAGCTTTATTAGAAAACCCTCGAATGTTACAGCATGTATTGTTCTTGGAAACATTTTCTTGATGTCATTTATTGTCGTTTCTACTCTTTTTCTCATTTTTAACTTTTCGATTTTTTGTTCCAATATATCTATTCTTTTGGTGTTTGACTTGCATTGAATTTTCAACAAAATGCATTTCCTCTCAATTCCGAAATATCAAAAATGAGGGGTACTTCAGAAGAAGCCGTTCAATAAACGCCGATCTCGACAATTTAAAATCTAAAATTTTAAATGCGGATAAACGATTCAAAAAAAAGATTAAATCTATTTATTACCTTTTGTTTGCTATTACTTCAAAAAATATTGAAATATCAACGTTTTTTTATAAATTTACTTGTCAGCTTCTTTCCTGCTAATTCCTGCAATTATGACTTTCAAAATATTTTTTTGTTTAGTAGTCTTTACCGCATCCGCCCAAAACATAAAGGAATCCGTTGGGTTTAGGGAAAACAAGGGACAGATTATGGACCAAAACAGGAAACCCAATTCTTTAGTAAAGTTCCTGTTGAATACTAAGGGATTGAATGTACAAATCAAGAAGAATGGATTTTCGTATGAGGTGTATGAACCTAAAAAACGCCCCAAAGAAAAGAGAGTTGATCAAAATATAGACGAATTAGCAATCCCTTTAAAAGAAAACAAGAACAGTCCAAGCGAAACTTTAGATTATGATTGCCACAGAATTGATATTGATTTTGTCAACCCTAATCCAAAAGCAACATTGATTGGTGAAGGGAAGTCAGATGATTATGATAACTACTACAATGTACCCAACAAGCCTGATGGCATTACGATGGTGCATCAATACAAAAAGATAATCTACAAAAATATTTATCCAAAAATCGATGTTGTTTTTTCCATTCCCGATGACAGATTAAAACCGGTTGAATACAATTTTGTAATCCATCCCGGAGGGAACATGTCTGATATCCAAATGAAATTCAGTGGAGCCAAAACCGAATTGATTAAGAATAAAATCCGAATTGAAACCCGATTTGGTCTGATGAATGAAACTCTTCCTGCAAGTTGGATAGAAGAGAAAAATAACAAAAATGGAATTACTGTTGGATACCGAAAAATTAAGGATGGTATTTACGGTTTTAACACCAAAAAAGTAATTACAAATAGAACAGTGGTAATAGACCCTATACCCGAGCGGCTGTGGGTATTTGTTTATGGCTTAGAAGATAAAGATCAACATTTTACTGATATGGATTCTGATAAAAATGGAGATATTTATTTTTCAGGGGATACTTCGGGAGCATCTTCTTTTTATGCCAGTTCAGGTGCGTATAAAACCATTCTAACGGGAGGGGAGGATGGCGTAATTGCAAAATTTGATGCTGATGGGAAAAGGATATGGGGTACCTATTTTGGAGGTTTAGAATTTGATCACGTAGCTGGTTTAGCAGCTGATTCAGAGGGGAATATTGTGATTACTGGTTCAACTTCAAGTGTTGCCAATATCTCGACTTCTGGAGCTTACAAAGAATATTATTTAGATAATGATGGACAAAGTATGGGAGACGCATTTGTAGTGAAATTCAATTCCAGTGGTATTCGTCTCTGGGGGACTTATTTTGGAGGAAGTACATATGAAGGGGGATATAGTATTGATACAGATAAGGATAATAACATATACATTGCAGGAGCAACATCAAGTGCCGACGGAATTGCGGTAAATAGTAATTTTCAAAATAAATTTAACGGTGGTTGGCGAGATGGTTTTTTATCCAAGTTTGACCCAAACGGTAAGATTACTTGGAGCACCTATGTCGGTGGAGAGGTCTATGATTATTTTGGAGAAAGTATAAAATGTGCAGATGACTATTTGGTTGTAATTAGTCGGTTTTCTGAATCTCGATATCTTGGAACTCCAGGAGTGTTTCAGGAGAATTATTATCCTAAGTTATATGGAGAAGACCTTGGGGATCCTCTAATATCCAAATTTGCTTTGGATGGGAAAAGAATTTGGAGCACCTATTACGGTGGAGAAAGAGCTTCAGTACTATTTGATGTAGAAATTGATGACAATAATAATATTTATATTGTTGGTGGAACAAAAGCTACGAAGAATATGGCCACTACAGGAAGTTTTAAAGAGTCCTATCCAGCTGGTTTTTCCTCTTTTCTAGGTAAACTCGATAGTAGCGGCATGAGGGTTTGGGGGACCTATTTCAGCAAAAATACAGAAGTAAATACCATTGTTTTTAAAAACGGATATCTTTATGTTTCCGGAAACGGTGGTGGAGATGATACCTCAATCACAACCCCCTGCGCATTTAAAAGAGCAGGAGCTAACGAAGGATATTTGGGAAAATTGAACAAAAATGGAGAATTGGTATTCGGGACTTATACCGGTAAGCCTTCCGGATATGAAAATGGAAAGGCATCTACTAGCAGGCTTTGTTTCGATAAAAATAATGATATTATTATAGGAGGAACAGCACAAAAGGGACTTGGAGATTTTGAGAAATCTTCTTTTTATTTCATGAAGTTTCATGAGTCCATGGATAAAGGTTTCCCAAAACCAGAGAGTAATTCTCCCGTGTGTCTGGGCAAAGACATTAAACTCAAAGCCTCAGGGGGCACCAGCTATTTGTGGACTGGACCAGAAGGATTTACATCAACGGAACAAAATCCAATAATAGCAAATGCAACTACCGAAAATGCTGGGGAATACATTTGTACAATTACAGCCGATGAAGGTTGTGTGGATACATTGACAACAACTGTTTTTGTAGGAGACAAAACTCCTCCCATTCCGGATGTTGTCGATCTCCCTGTCTTAAACGTAAATTGCAGCGAGCAAATCACTACAGTCCCAACTGCTACCGATGGCTGTTCGGGTTTAATCATGGGAACTACCGTGAGTTCACTTTTCTATTCGATACCAGGAACCTATACGCTGGTTTGGAAATATGATGACGGCAACGGAAATTCCATTACCCAAAACCAAACTTTGATTATCGGCGCCCCACAACCAATACCAACTGCAAGTTCACCCCAGGCATTTTGCATTCAACAAAACGTAACTCTAGCCGATATTGGCGTGACGGGACAAAACCTTAAATGGTATAATCAGACGGTAAACGGTTCGCTGTTAAATACCGCAACGAAACTACAGGACGGTGGAACTTATTTTGCAACCCAAACTATAAATGGATGCGAAAGTGATCGACTTCCTATTCAAATAGAAATACCAAATGCTGCACCAACGGGTGATGCTAATCAAAGTTTCTGCAGCACGCAGGATGCCACAATCGAGAGTATAGTCGTTTCGGGAAGTAATATTAGTTGGTATGCCAGTGCAACCCAAACCACGAGCCTTCCCTCGGGGACAAAATTAAAAGACAATACGTCCTATTACGCGACTCAAACCGTTCGAAATTGTGAAAGTATCCCTCGGCTGGCCGTAAAGGCAACGTTTGTCAATACACTCAAAGCAAATGATTACAGCCAAACGGTATGCGGTGATTTCAACGACAGTTATCAAACGGTTGATCTGTCCAGTTATACTCCAAAACTTATCGATAATGTGGCCAACTATAATTTTACCTATTATGGTTCATTAGAAGGAGCTAACAATCAAATAGAATCCGATAAAATCACTAAGGTCACTGATTACCAACTTACTGTTGGTTCGCATGATATTTATGTGCAAATCCTTTCCGATAAAGGCTGTGGGCAAATTGTAAAGTTGAATCTGAATTTAGTTCACAAACCCATTATCCCAATTTCGGATATCGTGCCCATTTGTGGTAATGATTCAATTACGATAGATGCAGGCTCGGGCAACGATATTTATAAATGGTCAACCTCTGAATCAAGTCAGACAATTGCGGTTTCCACACCTGGGAACTATTTGGTTGATGTGAGCAAAAATTACGGCATCCTATCGTGTACATCTAGTAAGAATTTTACTGTTGTAAAATCAAGCAGTGCCATAATCTCCAAAATTGAGATTGACGATTGGACAGACAACAAGAACGCATTAACCATTTTACTAGAGCCCGGCAGTATTGGTGACTATGAATATTCCATAGACGGAATTCATTTTCAGGACAATAATACTTTTATGGATTTATCAGCCGGAGGATATACCGTTTACATAAAAGACAAAAATGGTTGCCCAACAACAAAGAAAGAAGCCAGTGTGCTGATGTATCCAAAATATTTCACGCCAAACGGGGACGGTTATAACGATACCTGGGGCATAATTGGATCCAATTTGAACAATAAGTCTGCCATAAGAATATTTGACCGTTATGGAAAACTGATAACAGAAATGGGCGTCAATAAGACTTGGGACGGCACCTTTGGAGGGATTCCACTTCCAGCCACTGACTATTGGTTTTCCATAAACATGGAAAACGGAAAGGAAATCAAAGGACATTTTTCTTTAAAGAGATAACTTGCAGGTACAGTATGTTTCATGAAAAATAGTTTAGGATTAAAAATTATATTTGTATAGTTCTAACAGGATTTATTTAATAACCTATATAGTTATTTTAGGATTGGGCATGTTACCCTTTTATGTTTTTTAAATTGCTGTTCTTAAACTATCCAACATGATTATTTAGTACTGTTTTACTGATGAATATTTGACAATGAGGTTCCTATAAAGCTTGTTCCTTCCGTAATTGTGCATTTATTCATCATTATTTTCTTCTTTTACTAGTTTACGTTCCAGTTTATTTCAGGATAATATTTTTTCAAATATTCTTTTACCTCGAGTATATCTTCTTTTGCTGTTAAGTCTGGAACATGTTCAGAAAAAGGAATTCCAACTGTCATATTTGGATGATCTTTTATGGAGTTTAAAAGTGCGGTTGGAAGTTCTTTTTCGTCTCTTTCAGGATGAGCAGGACAGTTTTTGAGATAGGGATATAAAAGTGCCCCGTTAAATTTGAAGGCGTTCATGCTTACTCTTAATTTACCTTGTGAATCTTTATAATCCTCGATACTATCAGCCAATGGTTTTTCAAGAATATCCAAGAGTTGATTATCAGTGCCTAGTTTTGCAATGGCAAAGCGTGAAATTCGTTCTGAAGTAAATTCCATTGCGTCACGATCATAACTTATGAAAGCATTTGGGCTACTTGTTTCTCTAAGTGCCAAAAGTGCTCTGGTCGAATATAAATTATCGCTATTACAAACCGAATAAAATTGAGTGTTTAGTTCTGGATACTGTTCGACAGCTTGGAATAAGGCGTCGGCTGTGCCAAATGGTTTTATTCTGTTTTCAGGAACATATTGGACAGCAAATGAAATGTTTAATCCATGAAAATCATTGTTTTCATTTTTACGGCCGTAAAATTCTTTGAACAATTCTCCTTGTTCACCAATGATAATATAGATGTTTTTATATCCAGCTTTTTTAGCATTCAGCAAAAGGTAATCTAATAAAGGTCTTCCATTAGGACCTACTCCAATAAGTCCTTTACTTCTCTCATTGGCTTGTTGGATTTCTTTATTACTTAAATTTTCCAATGAAGCTTGTTTTTTCATTCTTGAAGAAGCTCCTCCTGCCAAAATAATTAAATTGTTATGCATGTTTTTTATTTAATTATATTATAATATTCTCGCTCCAGAATCTATCCCTACAGCATAAGCTTCTTTTGCACCTGCTTCCAAAATGGATTGGACAACTCGTTCTTGATTTTTTGGATCAGCAATAACCACTATGCAGCCGCCTCCGCCTGAACCAACAATTTTTGCCCCATATGCGCCTGAGTTTAATGCGGCTCTTATCATGGCATCAATTTTTGGCACTGTAATTTTTAATAAATCTCTCAAAACAGCATGATGACCATTCATTAATTCCCCAATCTTTTTTAGATCAAGAGTTGGCTTCTGAAATTCTTTCAGAGCAAGTTTTGTGTATTGATGATTTTTTATTGCTGCTTCGAAATAAGGAATCAATCGATCTGGCAAAAAGTTGCAATATTTCTTTAAATCTTCATTTTCGGTAGCATTTAAATCAAAATCTTTATGATTCTGTTTTACAATATCTATCGCCAATAAAGCATTGTTTTTTAATTCACCAATTAGCCCTATGGTTTCTTTTGGAACACCGGAAACACCTATAATTAGTCCTTTTAAATCAGTTCCAATAATTGAACAGCGAAACGGTTCATTTGTGTTAATATGCACAATATTGCCCATACTGATGCTATAATGATCCATCATTCCTCCTGGCTCTCCATGTTCTAATACTTCAGAAACATATCCCATTTGTGCAATAAATTCAGGTGTTATTTCATCATCAACACCAAATGCGGTTATCAAAAAATTTATCCATGCAATTAGTAGGGCAGATGAACTAGATGTTCCTGAATTGATAGGAATATTTCCGGTTACGGTAATGTCATATCCAAGAGTTGGAATGCAACCATGTCTTCTAAGAACCCTTAATGAGGAGGCAAAATAGTCGCGTGGTTTTAAATTCGGGAAGGTTTCATTGATATCAATAATTCGTACTTCATTAATATCAACCATATTTAATTTAAATACGTTGGTGGTATTTTGTGTTGCAGTTAATTTTATATCTCTGTCAATTGCGCATGCTATAACGGGTAAACCAAGATAATCTTGATGGTCTCCAAAGAGACAGGTACGACCCGGGGCTAATGATATAATTTTTCTCACTTATAAAACGTGTTAAATAGTTGAATTTAATTTGTTTAGATGTAAAAATGAATATGAATAAATATTCTTAAGTTTCTTTTTAATGAAACGAAATTATATATTAAGTTCTAATAAAACAAGAAAAAGCAAATAAAATGTGTTCGAGCACATTATTTGTAAATAACCTTAAATTAGTAAAATTAGATACTTTATTTATTGGTGATATCTTAATGGAAAACTTATATATTTGTGATTATGGATAAGAAATATACAATAAAAGATATTGCTCAATTAGCTGGAGTTTCAAAAGGAACTGTAGATAGAGTTCTGCACAAAAGAGGAAAGGTTTCTGTTGATGCTCTAAATAAAATCAACGAAGTTCTAAATGTTATAAACTACGAACCAAATCTTGTTGCTAGGAATTTAAAGAACAATAAAGTGTATCACATTTGTATATTACTTCCAGATCCTGAAATCGATCCCTATTGGCAGCCTTGCATAAAAGGTATTGAAGATGCCGTTAAAGAATTCAGAGCTTACAATTTTTCGATTAAAACTTTTTTCTTCAACCCGGAAAGTAAAAAATCCTTTTTGGAAATAAATGAAATTGTTTTGGAGATGTCACCAGATGCCGTTTTGTTACCTCCTTTATTTCATAAAGAAACGTTGGAGGTTGTCAAAAAATACGATGAGTTAAATATTATTGTAAATACTTTTAATAACCAAGTTCAATCCGATTCAATAAAGAGTTTTGTTGGCCAGGACTTATTCCATAGTGGGAGAGTAGCAGCTAAATTATTGGATTTGCTTTTGAAAAAAGGACAGATTACCATTATTCATATTGACGAATCGATTAAGAATGCGATTCACATGCAGGAGAAGGAGAGAGGTTTCCGAAATTATTTCAATGAAAAAGAAAATCAGGATTATGATATATCTACTTTGAAATTAAAGAGTCCCAATGTTGAAATCAATTTTACTAATTTTCTCAATGAAAATCAGGATTTGTCTGGCATCTTTGTTTCTACTTCAAAAGCTTATCAAATTGCCAAAGTAATTAGTGAAACAAAGACTAAAAACATTGCCATCATTGGGTATGATTTGATTGCGAATAATGTGAATTATTTGAATCAAGGAGTAATTGATTTTTTAATTCATCAAAATCAAAAAAGACAAACCTATTTGGGAGTTATCTCGATTATCGAATTTTTCCTTTTTGATAAACAGATTCCAAACACAATCCTTTTGCCTATAGATATAGTTAATTCAGAGAATGCTATGTCTTATGTGGAATAATATTTATTCTTTTAAGATTAGGGTTCCAAAAGAAGAAGCTATATGAAAATTTGGTGTTTCCGTATTTGGATTTATCCATGTTACCCAGATAGGTTCAAAATTTCCGTTTTTGTCTGGGGAGTATTTTGCCTGAAAAATTCCAGTTTCGATTTTATTGTTTTTAATTAATTTAAAATCGTTTAGGGATTGAATAGAAATTGAACCTTCAACAGTAAAAGAATCCTTTTTTATGGAAGATCGAATTAGTATGTCATCCTTTGGCCAGCTCCATTTAAAATCGAAATTCTTATTTGGATAAGCGATAAAATCCATTAACCGTGCATCAGTATCCATTTCCAAGCAGTAGTAGGGATTCATGGTATCATCGGGTCTGAAAAAAAGTTCGACTCTATCCGAATTATTGATGCTGTCAATACTGTCATCCTCTTTTTTTATATGAATTGACGAATCTAAAACGGTGAAGTTGAAAAATAATTTTTCGGAATCCCAAAGTGCCTTAAATGTTATTTTTAATGGTTTTTTACTATCCCATGGAGAATAAAAATCGGTTAAAATCATAGCTCTATTCCATAAATTATCATCTCCTTTTCCTGAGATAATCAACTGTTCTTTTTCGATTAAATTTACTGTGTATTCTTTTATTTCGTGATCCATTTTATATTGGATTTATTATTTATTTTCTACAAATTAATCATTTAATCAATATTGTAGTCATTTGTAAGAAAATAATATTTCAAATCTGCTCAATCGCTTTTTTTAAAATTGGAATTTATACAAAAATAGGTTTGTTTCATGTTCTTTTGTGCTCGAGAACACAAAAGTAATGTGTTCGAGCACATTGTTTGTCGTTTTCTTGTTTAATAAAAATTTAATATATAGATTCGTAATTGAATTGTAGTGTGGATTATTTAGAAAGTTAATATGAAAATCACCCTATTTGAAAAATAGTGGTTTTTTTTAATTCGATGAAGGAGTAAATTATTTTCACTAGGATTTTAATCAGCAATAAATTAAGCATGACTTTAATGGTTTGCCATAATTGTCAAAATGATTTAGATGAATTTGATACAGTTTTTTGTGTCAATTTTTTTATAACTAATTAATATAATAATGAAAGCTATTTTTTTTAAAAACATTTTGATTATTTGTTGTTTATTGGGATGGATTGGAACATCTGCCCAAATGATAAAGACTAACACTCCAAAACGTCCCAAAGGAAAAACAGATGTTTTGCGTATGGCTTGTACTCCAATACCAACAGTTCGTGTTGCATTTATCGGATTGGGTATGAGAGGTCCTGGTGCTGTAGAGCGTATGACACATATTCCTGGCGTAGAAATTGTTGCTCTTTGCGATATGGTGGAAGACAGAACAAAATCTGCGAATCAGATTTTGGTAAAAGCGGGACTCCCTAAAGCACAAGAATTTTTTGGAGATGCTAATGCTTGGCGTAAAGTGACTGCACTTCCAAATGTAGATCTTGTTTATGTTGCTACCGACTGGAAACATCATGCCCAGATTGGTGTTCAAGCGATGAAAGACGGAAAGCACGTGGCAATTGAGGTGCCCGGCGCTATGACAATGGAAGAAATTTGGGATTTAATCAATACTTCTGAAGAAACCAGAAAACATTGTATGCAATTAGAGAACTGTGTTTATGATTTCTTTGAATTGACCACTTTGAATATGACTCAACAAGGATTGTTCGGTGAAATACTTCATGCAGAAGGTGCTTATATACACAATCTTGAACCTTTTTGGAAAGATTATTGGAATAACTGGCGTTTGGACTATAATAAAGAACATCGCGGTGACATTTATGCCACACACGGTATGGGACCGGTATGTTTAGCGTTGAATATTCACCGTGGTGACAAAATGAATTATCTGGTTTCTATGGATACTAAAGTTGTTGGTATTCCTGCATTTATTAAAGAAAATACTGGGCAGGATTTGAAAGATTTTAAAAATGGGGATCATACCATGACTATGATTCGTACCGAGAATGGAAAAACAATTCAAATTCAGCATGATGTGGCGAATCCTCGTCCGTATAGCCGAATGTATCAGCTTACTGGATCAAAGGGGTTTGCTAATAAATACCCAGTAGAAGGATATGCATTGGATTCAAAATCGATAAGTTCAGATATTGCTCCAAATCATGAGAACTTATCTGCACATAGTTTTGTGCCAGCTGATGTAAAAAAGGCTTTAATGGAAAAATATAAGCATCCAATAGTAGTTGGAATCGAAGAAAAAGCCAAACAAGTTGGTGGCCATGGAGGAATGGATTTTATAATGGATTACCGTTTAATTCATTGCCTTCAAAACGGACTTCCATTGGATATGGATGTATATGACTTGGCCGAATGGTCTTGTCTCGGTCCATTGACTGAAATTTCTCTTGACAATGGTTCTGCTCCTGTACAAATCCCTGATTTTACCCGTGGAGGATGGAACAAATTGAAAACAGTGGAGTTTTCGAAATAAATTGAATTATATTGTTATGGATATAATGTAATAAAACTGCAATGAATACTATAACTATATATAGTCATTTTGTTCATTGGCAGTATAGATTGTTTTTTTTGAGTAGGTATATTTTTTAAAATCTTCAATATGTTTTAGAGTGATTTTGTATCATTTTGAAGTGCTTGCAGAGTGCTCTTTCTCCGCTGAAAATGGAACCCTTAGTATTTACTAGGGGTATTGTTGTTTTAAATCGTAACTGTTTTATCCACAAAAAGTAGCTCAAAGCGGTACTTTTTATATTTTCTATGCTTTACAAAAGCTTACATTTAGATAACTATTTCTGCCTACTTGATTGTATATCCTTTTCCTTCCATACAGACTGAAAATGCTTTACCAAACTTGTCTTTCATTTCCAGCTCTGCTGAAGATGCACCCTCCGCTGCTTGCTGTGTTTGTGCTTTAGCTTGTTTTTTTGATTGTCTACGTCCTGCAACTCCACCAGCTATTGCACCCACTGCTGCACCATCACCTGCATCTCCTGAAACAGAACCGACGGCAGCGCCAACAGCGGCACCTTTGGCAGCTCCTTTAACAGCGGCACCTTTAGGGGCGGTATCAACAGGTGCAGCTTGTACTTTTGGCAGATTCAAGATGTCGACACCGGATTGTTCATTTGCCCATTTGTAACATTCGTACTCATCACTTTTTTGCGTATCCTGACTTTGACCTTTTGCAGGATATACGATTACATTAGCGGCTTTTGAAACCTGATTGTAGGTAAGGTTGGTTGTTGCAGCTTCCTGTCCACAAACCGACGGAGCGATAATAATCAAAAACAGTGGAGTGAAAAAACTGTTTCTTAGACTAACAAAAAATGCTTGAATTTTCATATTGATAAAATTTAAGATAAATAACTCTATTGATGTTTTGTGAAGCAGTCAAAAAATAAATATTTTTTTATGTTGTTTGTTTTCAGTAGATTATGGTTAAAATTAATAAATAATACAATATGATTTTGCAAATAAGGGTTTTTCTTTATAACAAATTTTAAATAATTGAATTGAAATTTAGCACAAGGATTTGAAACAAAAAACCCTGATCACAAGATCAGGGTTTTTTGTTTATTCGAAAAGAGCTATTAATCAAAACCAGATTATTTAATTTTCGCATCTAATTAAATAATTTATTTGGATTAATTAACGACTTTTTATTAGTTATTTAATTTGATAAATCCACCATCAATTGGATAATCGCAACCGGTAATAAAACCAGCTTCATCACTGCATAAAAACAATGCCAAAGCGGCTACTTCTTCGGGTTTTGCCATACGGCCTATAGG
This sequence comes from Flavobacterium granuli, assembly GCF_031456055.1. Taxonomy (GTDB): domain Bacteria; phylum Bacteroidota; class Bacteroidia; order Flavobacteriales; family Flavobacteriaceae; genus Flavobacterium; species Flavobacterium granuli_A. The sequence continues at coordinate 668,500 of NZ_JAVDTX010000002.1, read as the reverse complement.
TTGTGATTTTGATAATTTTTCAAACATTTCGGCTTCCTGACCAGGATAATTCTTGGAAATGAATCCATCCACAAAAGGAGTGTGTACTCGTGCTGGTGAAATTGAATTACAACGGATGTTTTCAGCCATATAATCTTTGGCTACTGATAAAGTCATTGCCATTACAGCTCCTTTTGCCGTAGAATAAGCAAATCGATCTGGGATACCTACCCAAGCCGCAATTGAGGCCATATTCAGTATAACTCCACCTCCAGAAATTTTTAGTTGGGGTACTGCCATATGCAAACAATTGTAAACACCTTTCACATTTACGCTCATGATACGGTCAAAGTCGGCTTCTGGAGTGGTTTCTACTTTTCCCACATGAGCGATTCCGGCATTGTTAACCAAGATATCAATGGCTCCAATAGTTTCGAATGTTGCTGATACCTCTTGCTGATTGGCCACATTGCAGGCATGCGAAAATACTTTTCCACCAGATAATTTTATTTCTTCTACTGCTGATTGTGCGCTTTCCTGAGTCAATTCAACAATATGGACCTCGGCTCCTTGCTTGGCAAATAAAACCGAAATAGCTTTTCCTATTCCACTTCCGCCTCCTGTTACTACCGCCTTTTTATTTTGTAATGAAAACATGATTTGTATATTTTAAAATTATAATATTGTTTTATAATGAAACTCCACGTTTCCATGGAATAAAATCATCTTGGTTCAATTGCACTGCTTTAGGGATAATTTCGCCACTAGCTGCTTTAATGCAATACTCCAAAATATCTTCTCCCATTTCTTCAATGGTTTTTTCTCCACTGATTACTGGTCCACAATCGATATCAATAATATCACTCATTTTTTTAGCCAAAATGGAATTGGTCGCTACCTTAATAACAGGACAAACCGGGTTGCCTGTTGGAGTTCCTAATCCTGTTGTAAACAAGATTAATGTTGCTCCAGAAGCCGCTTTTCCAGTTGTTGCCTCTACATCATTTCCAGGTGTACAAACCAAGCTTAAACCAGCTTTTGTTGCTGGTTCAGTATAATCCAATACATCAACTACAGGTGCTGTTCCTCCTTTTTTGGCGGCACCAGCACTTTTTATTGCATCGGTTATTAATCCGTCCTTGATATTTCCTGGCGAAGGATTCATATGAAAACCAGAACCTACTTTATGAGCCAAAGCATCGTAGGATTGCATCAAATCAATGAATTTTTTTGCCGAAGTTTCAGTTGTGCAACGGTCAATCAAATTTTGCTCTACTCCACATAATTCAGGGAACTCAGCCAATAAAACTTTAGCTCCCAAAGCTACCAATAAATCAGAAGTATATCCTACGGCTGGATTTGCGGAAACTCCACTAAAACCATCGCTTCCACCACATTTTACACCAACACACAATTCGCTTAAAGGAGTCGCTGTTCTTTCGTATTTATTGATTTCTATTAAGCCCTCAAAGGTTTTTTTAATGGCATTGGCCACTAAAGCTTCTTCGCTTACGGTTTGCTGCTGTTCAAAAATCAGTAATGGTTTGTCGAATGCAGGATTTTGTTTCTTTACGTCATTTACAAAATCTTGCACTTGTAAATGCTGACAGCCTAGACTTAACAACGTAATACCTCCCACATTTGGATGGTTCGCATAAGATGCCAATAAAGCACTTAAAGTTGCCGAATCCTGACGTGTACCTCCACAACCACCTTGATGATTAAGAAATTTTATTCCATCTACATTTTTAAAAACACGATTAGCATTATTATTTGGTGTAAGTTGAAGGTTAACTGAATCAATATTTTCACCATTTTGATAGGCTTCCAATAAATGATGGGTGTATTGTGTGTATTTATCACTTACAGAATAGCCCAATTCATTATGTAAAGCTTCTTTAATTACATCCAAATTTCGGTTTTCACAAAAAACGGTTGGCACAAATAACCAGTAATTTGCAGTTCCCACACGACCGTCTTTTCTTTTAAATCCCTTAAATGTTTTGTCTTTGTATTTTGAAACATCTGGGGCTTGCCATGAAAAATCTGTCTGACGATACCCGTAAGGCTCAGCTGCATGTTTTAGATTTTCGGTGGTCATCAAGCTTCCTTTGGCCACATCGCATTGTACTTTCCCAACCAAAACACCATACATAATCACTTCATCACCTTTATTCAGATCTGAGGTGTAAAATTTATGCTTTGCTTTAATATCGTCTTGAAGGATATACGTTTGTCCTTCAAAAATAATACTTTCTCCTTTTGATAAATCGATCAAAGCCACCAATGCATTGTCGCTCGGGTGCATTTTCACTACTAATCTTTTCATTTCCATAATTATATTAAGTATAATTTAAGCTTCATTTGTTTTATGTCCATTAAATGCAAATAGCAGTATGACTGAAAAGCAAACCAATGGAACTATATATCCGTTTTGGATGCTTCCTGTAGCATCCGAGATTAATCCTAAAACAGGAGGTAATAAGGCTCCTCCTACGATTGACATTACGATCAACGAAGATCCAATTTTAGTATTATGTCCAAGTCCGTCAATTCCCATAGAAAAGATAGTCGGAAACATAATGCTCATAAAAAATGCGATTGCAATTAAAGTATAGACTACAATCATTCCTGTACCCATTATAGCCAAAATTGAAAGTAAAATATTGATTATTGAATATATAATCAATAATTTTCTAGGTTGTACGTATTGCATGAAAAATGTTCCGGCAAAACGCCCTATCATGAAAGTTAAACCAAAAACTCCTAAATATTTGGCAGCAGTGTCTTCTGAGAGTCCTGCAGAAGTAGTTGCCATTTTTATAAAAAAACTAGCCACACAAACTTGTGCTCCCACATAAAAGAATTGCGCTAGAATTCCCCATCGTAATCGCATCGATTTTAGGGCACCTGCAAAACTGGCACCGTCAACTCCTTCTTTATCTTCATCTTTTACATCGGGCATATTAGTAAAATAAAAAACTACAGCCACGGCCAAAATAATTAATCCTAAAACTAAATAAGGCATTTTGACACTCGCTGCCTCTTCTAAAATATGAGCATGCAATTCAGATGGGTTCATGGCGTCCATCTGTTCTTGAGTCAAATTTTTCCCTGACAAAATCATGGGGCCAATATATGCTGGAGCTATAAAAGCGGCCAGTCCGTTAAAGGATTGCGAAAAATTTAATCTTTTGGTTGCTGTTTCAGCTGGTCCCAATATCGTTACATAAGGATTGGCTGCCGTTTCTAAAAAAGTAAGTCCACAAGCTATGATAAACAAAGCGCCCAGAAAATAAACATATTGTAATGAATTGGCTGCAGGTACAAATAAAATAGAGCCAATGCCAAACATAATCAGTCCTAAAATGATCCCAGATTTATAACCATACTTTCGCATAATATAACCCGCTGGCAAAGCCATAACAAAATAGGCTATAAATACGGAAGAATCTATCAAAGAAGATTGCAAATCCGTAAGATTAAAGGCTTTTCTCAAATGAGGAATAAGGATAGGATCCAAATTGTGTACAAATCCCCAGAAAAAAAACAAGCTAGTTACCAAAACAAAGGGAAATAACCACTTTTTATTTTCTGTAGAATCAACGTTCTTTCGAACAACTGAAGTAGGTGATAATGCCATACGGATTTTATTAATTTTTTACTGTTTTAGAATTCGAAAGGTATAATTCATAAAGTAAATTTATTAATTCAATATTATCCTAGATTAACTATTTATTATCACTGTAAAGAGAAATGAAAAAATAATCTTGTTTAAGTAATTATGTACCCGATGTTTACTGTGAATATTATTTATGAGAGAATAGAAATCCTGAAAACAGATATTTAGATTATTAGACTCTGTTTTTTATAGATAGTATTATAAATTTTGTGAGGCATACCGAAAGCCCTTTATAAACTCAAAAGAAATTAGTTTTCTGTGTTTTTACGGTATTCTTTTGGAGTGGTTTCAGTCAGTTTTTTGAAAAGTTTATTGAAATTGGAAACAGTTTTGTATCCACACTCATATGCAATTTCAGACATACCCATATCGGTTTCAATCAGAAATTTGCAGGCATTGGAAACCCGAATCTCGTTAAGGTATTCCACAAAATGTTTTTGGGTTTTTGATTTAAACATTCTGCAGAAGGAAGTTGGTGTTAGATTGGCAATTTTGGCAATTTCATCCAGTGAAATATCTTGTTTGAAATTATTTTTTACATATTCGAAAACATCCGAAAGTCGATCATTTTTGGCACTGTCATTCACGGGAGTGTAAGCTTCATTATTTACAAATGAAATATCGCTGCTTTCAGAAAGAATTGATAAAATTTCAAAAAGTCCGATAATGATTTCGAAGTTTTTTTTGTGAACCAATTTTTCTAATTTTTTGGCAACTAATTCATTCGTTTTTCCGCTAATAGATAGGCCTCTGCAAGCTCTATTAAAGAGATTGTTTATTTTCTGTGTTTCTTTTAATTCGTAAAAAATGGGACCGAAGATGTCTTTGTTAAAATAAACGACTATGGCCTCAGCTTTTAAAGTATTAATGCCCTTATAATAAATTTCGTCATTTAACCATACATGAGGAATGTCTGAACCAAGAAATACCATGTCACCCGACACAAATTGTTCTACTGAATTTCCAACAATTCTCTTTCCATAACTTTCTTTGATATAAACCAATTCAAGTTCTGGATGCGAATGAAAAGGAGATTGAAAAAAAGGATCTTCACGAGAAATAACAGAAATGTAGCTATTTAGATATGATGTGATTTTTGTTTTTTCAATTTTCATTATTCGTTTTTTTACAAAGATAAATAATAATTAATCTAAGATAATATTGAATTAATAAATATACTTTGGTTATTATATCTTTCAAATTCTAAAACAATAAAAATTTAACTAAAAACTTACAGTTTATCAGAAGGTTAATAAAGGAAATTCTTGTTATAACGCTATGTTTTTTTGTGAAATTTTGGATAAAGCAATAAGGTAAAATCTAAGAAGAAAATCTTTCTTGTCTAGGAAAAAAAAGATTAAATAATGATTCATATAAAATAATAAAAACCATAAATAATGAAAAAAATAATTTTATTAACGTTTTTGCTATCCTCCATATTATCGAGGGCGCAACAGGCAGTTCACATCATCCCACAACCCGTAAGTTTAGAAATGAAACAAGGCAGTTTTGTCATTGATGATAAAACAATAATTAAATTTTCTAAAAAAGATAAAGAAACAGAGAAAGTGGTTCACTTTTTCACAGAATATGTAAAGAGAGTCTCAGGCTATGAGTTGAAAGATAATAAGACCCAAGGAGGGAAGATTATTTTTAGCATTGATAAAATTGAAGAAATAGGGGATGAGGGGTATTTAATTAGTGTAAATCCAAATGAAATTCTTGTAAAGGCAAATACATCCAAAGGATTGTTCTATGGGGTTCAATCGTTATTGCAAACCTTGCCTGCAACAAGAAACAATGATTTGGTTCAGATTCCAAGTATGGAAATTAAGGATTATCCTCGTTTTCAGTGGAGAGGATTGATGCTGGATGTCAGCCGCCATTTTTTTGCACCTGAATTGGTGAAAGAATTTATCGATTTGCTCGCGACTTATAAAATGAACGTTTTTCATTGGCATTTGGTTGACGGAGCCGGATGGCGTTTGGAAATAAAAAAATATCCTAAACTTACCCAGCAAGCAGCATGGCGTGTAGATGATTGGGGTAAATCTTGGAATTGGGCGGAGGTAGAATTCAATGCAGACAGAAGTAAATCGACTTATGGAGGCTATTATACTCAAGAACAAGCCAAAGAGATTGTGGCTTATGCCAAAGCAAGAAATATTACCGTGGTACCGGAAATTGAAATGCCAGGTCATTCTGAAGCGGCAATGGCTGCTTATCCGGAACTTTCCTGTAATTCTAAAAATAATTTCGGACAATCAGGGAATTTCTTTGCTAGTAAAGGCGAAAGTAATTACTGTGCGGGCAATGATGAGGCTTTTGCTTTTTTAGAAGATGTGCTTACAGAGGTGATGGCTATTTTTCCTTCAAAATATATTCACGTAGGTGGAGATGAAGTAGATAAAACGAGCTGGAAAAAATGTGCTAAATGTCAGGCTAGAATGAAAACGGAGCAATTGAAAGATGAAAAGGAATTGCAGAGTTATTTTATTCGTAGAATGGAAAAATTCTTGGTTTCAAAAGATAGAAAAATGATTGGTTGGGATGAAATTCTAGAAGGAGGATTGGCTCCCGAAGCCACTGTTATGAGCTGGAGAGGAGAAGAGGGCGGAATTGAAGCTGCCAAGATGGGACACGATGTTATTATGACACCTAGTTTTCCTTGCTATTTTGACCATTATCAAGGTGATCCAGAAACTGAACCTTTGGCAATTGGCGGGTTTAATACCTTGAAAAAAGTGTATAGTTATGAACCAATTCCTGCAGAATTATCTAAGGAGGAAGGCAAACGAGTTTTGGGTTCACAGGCTAATTTGTGGACAGAATACATACCAACTGCGGAACAGGCAGAGTATATGATTCTTCCTCGTATGCCAGCTTTGGCAGAAGTATTATGGTCTCCAAAAGAACAGCGCAATTGGAAAAATTTCAATGAGCGTTTGCAGCCTCATTTGGTAGGTTTTGAGCAAAAAGGGCTTCATTATTCCAAAGGGAATTTTAAAGTAGATATTATGCCAATTGTGGAAAACAACAAACTTTCGATCGCTCTCGAAACAGAGAACAGTGATGGTGTAATTTATTATACAATCGATGGAAGTGTACCTTCAACTGGAAGTATTAAGTATGAAAAACCTTTTGAAGTGAATACATCTATGACAGTAAAGGCTATCATGGCATTAAACAACAAAGTGATGAATGCCAAACCAGCAGAGCAATCATTTACATTTAATAAAGCTACAGGGAAAACAGTGACGTATGCAAATGCTTTTAGCCGCTACTATCCTGCTAATGGTGCCAATTCACTAACGGATGGTTTTAGAGGAACCAAAAATATAGCTAAACAATGGCATGCATTCAATGGAAGTGATTTGGTTGCTACTATTGATTTGGGAACGATCACAACTGTTGGTAGTATTACTTTGGGTTGTATCCAAAATTGGGGACAATGGGTGTTTTTACCACAATGGGTGAAGTTTGAAGTATCGGATGATGGAATTAATTTTAAGGAAGTAAAAACAATAACTAATTCTATTCCAGTTGCAGAAAGAGACACGCAGATAAAAGATTTTACGGCCAAATTTGCGGAACAGAAAGTAAAAACTGTGCGCGTTACGGCCAAAAACCTAGGTCAGTGTCCTGCGGGTCATCCTGGTGAAAACCAATCTGCTTGGTTGTTTGTTGATGAAATTTTAGTAGAGTAATAAATAGATTTCCTAAAAAAAAAAATAGCTGTGATTTTTGTTTAAATCACAGCTATTTTTTTATGGAATTTCCTGTAGTGTTTAAGCCTAGCCAATTTGTAAATCAAATGATTTTATTTTGTTAGTTGAGTAATATCAACTGAAATATAATGTATGTTTTTTCTGTTGTCGGTATATGAAATGTGTACGTTTCCGTCTTCACTCTGTATGATTGCAGGATAACTGTATTCCCCTTTGTCGTGTTTTTCTAAAGTGTAAATATCAGTCCAGTTTTTTCCATCTTTAGAAATGGCCAATCTCAATTCTGAGCGTCCCAACCACCAGTCTTTTCCAGAAATCATTGGATTATAAACCAAAATCTGACTACCGTTTTTAAGCATCACAGAATCAATACCTGAATTAGGATTGGGAAGTGAAATCGCAGCAGGTTTTGACCAAGTCAATCCTTCATCTGTTGACCAAGTTTCGACGATTACATTTTGTCGGCTTCTGCATAGTATTTGAAGGCTTCCATCGGGGTATTCCACAATAGAAGGTTGAATTAGTCCAAATTCTCCATTGTCGATAGCTATCTTATTCCATTTGGAAGCATTACTGTCGCTAATTTCTATATGGATTTTCCAAATATCATCCTTTACGCTTTCTGTGCTTGAAGGATAAATAATTTTACCAGATTTGAGTTGAATAGGCTTGTTTTTGATAGGTCCCAGAATTTCATTTGGTAATCGTTTGGCCTTTCCCCAAGTCTCTCCGTTGTTGTTCGAAACCTTTATTTCTCCCCACCATTCCCGCGGATTTGGACCTACTTTGTAAAACAAAAATAATTTTCCTTTTTTGTTTTTGAATAAAACGGGATTCCAACAAGCAAAACGGAGTGTATCATTTTGAATCCCGTTGGCAATGGATTTGGGTTGACTCCATTTTCCATCTTCCAAAACTGACGTCCAAATCGCAACGTCATTTGCACCTTCATGATCGCCTGCAAACCAAGATGCCATGATCCGATGATCGCTCAATTCTGCCAAAGTAGAGGCGTGACAGCTTTGGAAAGTGTTCTCGGGAAAAATATTTTCCTGAGTAATTAATTTGACTTTTGAGGAATTCTGTGCTTTCATAACTATCATTGATAGAACCAACATCGGTATGACAATATTTTGTTTTAAAATATACATGTTCCTAGTTTTAGATTTTGAAATGAATCAATATGAAATGAATTTAACTTTTCGGAAAGACACAAATTAATTTACTCCTTTCACTCCCAATTCAGCTGCACTGATATAATTTCCATCCACACTAGTTTTTCCGATGAATTTAAAATATCTAGCTTTTACAGCAGTTCTCAAAACGATATTTTGTTCTACTGGATTACTTTTGATGTTGGAAAATTCACCTTCGGCTACTGTTGTCCAAGTTACATTATCTGTACTTGTCTGCCATTGGTAGTTTTTCACAATTCCACCCGTTCCGTTTTGACGCGGTAAATATGACAAAGAAACGATTGTCATTTCTTTACCCATATCGACAGTAATAGATTGTGGTAAGGCTGTTGCCGATGTGTTATCGGAGGTGTTCCAAAGCGTTCCTTCATTTTCATCAATTGCATTCAATGATTTTCCTTTTTCTTGATTGTCAAAAGAAGTAGCAACTATTTTCCAGTCTTTTTTGCAAACATTAAACGATTGGATTACTGTTTCGCCAGATTTCATATTGGTGTCAAATGATTTGGCTTTCACTTCTCCAGAAGTCAAAAATGAAAAGGCACTTTCGTAAACTGGAGATTGAACAGTAGGTTCTGTTCCGTCAATGGTATAATGGATTTGGTTTACTGGGACTTCGGTCACTATTGAAACCATACCTTCTTTGTTTCTTTTAATTTTTGGAACTGCTAATTGTTCAGGTTCTTTAAACACTCCCACATCGCTTAAAGCAATACAAACAGGTGATTCTTCGATGCGAATTCTCAATTTTGAAGTGGATATATAATTTTGTAAACGCACCAATCTATTAGCTCCAATACTTGTAGCTTCGCCAACTTTTTTCCAATTTCCATTGATAAAAGCATCAATTTCAATTTTCTCGATTCGTTGACCAAGTTTGATGTTTTCTCTCAGACGGATGATATTAAAAGTTTGTTCTTTTTTCCATTCCAAAGTTACTGAGGCTTTTTTTACTTCATCATTGGTGGCCCAGTAGGAGTAACGATCGTCATCAGTCAGATTTTTGGTTCCGAATGATTTGTTATCATCTCCTCTAATTTCCGAAGCAGTAATTACAGCTGATTTTGCAAGATTATCAGCATACAGTTGCTTTAAGAAATCTCCGAAATCTTTCAATGCTTTGACGTCATTTTGATGTAATAAACCACTAGTATCTGGAGCAATTCCTAAATCTAGACAACCACCTCTTCCAACAGATTTGCAATAAATCTCAAATAATTTCGAAACTGATTTCACCTGATTATCTTCATTAGTGTGGTAAAACCAACCATTTCTGAGAGGTACATCGCATTCTGCAGGTTTCCAAAACTTACCGTTTCGTGTTCCTTCTTGCGCTTTTTCTGAATTGGTTTCTCCGGGAGCGGCTTTAGTTTTACCAGCTATTGGCTCAGGAGTAAAAGTTGCCCAAGAGGTTTCTGCTGCAAAACCATGTTCATTTCCTACCCAGCGTACATCTCCATTATCAGCAAAAATTACTGCTCCAGGTTGCATTTCTTTGGAAATTCCCCAAGTTGTATCCCATCCGTAATAGTTTGAACGATCTATATTTCTTTTTTCTTTTTTACCGCCATAATAACCATCGCCACCATTGGCACCATCAAACCAAGTAATGAATAATTTTCCGTAATTAGAATACAATTCTCTTAATTGATCACGGTATTTCGTTACATATTCTGGCTTTCCATAATCTTCATTATTTCTGTCCCAAGGCGAACAATAGAGTCCAAATTTCATTCCTGCGCTGCGTGTTGCAAGTTCAAATTCTTTTACCATATCACCTTTCCCTTCACGAAAAGGGCTTTTGCTAATATTGTAAGATGTTGTTTTAGTAGGCCAAAGGCAGAAGCCATCGTGATGTTTGGCAACAAGAATCACTCCTTTGAAACCTCCATCTTTGGCAGCGTTCACGATTTGACTCGCATCAAATTTTGATGGATTGAAAATATTCGGATCAGCATCTCCATATCCCCATTCTTTGTTTTGAAAAGTTGTTGGCGTAAAATGAACTAAAACATATTGTTCTAATTCCTGCCAACGCAATTGGGTTTCGCTAGGCAAAACTCCATAAGGTGCTGGAGCACTTACTTTCTGGGCTGTCATTGACAAAAATATGAAACATCCCAAAACTGTTAATAACTGTTTTTTCATCTTTTATAATTTTAAATGGTAACAAAAAATAATCAGTCAATAAAAAATTATATTACTGACTGATTATTTCTATAGCTTCTTCCAAAGAATTATTTACTCACTTTAATAACTACCGCTTCTTGACTGGATAAAGAAGTTCTGAGTTGTTTCGGAATCGTTATTATGATTCCATTGTCTGTCTTTTTGCTAACCAATTTTTGCTTGTTGCTCAATAAAGTAGCTTTTAAACTGCCTTTCATATCTGTTTTGATGGTGATTTCGGCAGGTAATTCTTTTTCGTCTTTTGCAGGCATATAAATACCGTAAATCGCATTTCCTTTTTGAGTATAACCCACTTTTCCGTCTAAGTATGGCGCAACAGGTTTGGTATCGTAAATTGCTTCACCGTTTACCGCAAGCCATTTTCCAACACTAGCCAAAGTTTTCTCAATTTTGGGATCAAATTCTCCTTTGGCATCAGGACCAACGCCCAATAAGAGGTTTCCACCTTTCACTACAATACTGGTCATCAATTGCACTACTTCTTTTGAAGATTTATAATGGTCATTTGGTACCCATCCCCAAGCTCCTCCAAGGGTTATGCAACTTTCCCAAGGAACGCTCAAAGGTTGCTCAGGTGTTTTTTGTTCTGGAGTCAAATAATTCTCATATTCGCTGGGAACCCAACGGTCTACAACCAGCATTCCCGGTTGTTTTTTTCGGGCCGTTTCCGAAACTAATTTCATGTCGATGTCCATATCGTATGGATATTTACAAAATTCTTCGACTTTTTTGTTAATGGTTGACAATGGTCGAACCCAACATCCATCAAGCCAAAGAATATCCACTTTTCCATAATTTGTGGTTAATTCGTTCAACTGATTTTGAGTGTATTGTACATAACTTTTCCATCTGTCTGGAAATTTTGTAATGTCATATGTGGGGTTTCTGTCTTTTGGCGGATAATATGACCACCAGAAGTTTTCAGTTGTCCAGTCAGGTTTTGAGAAATAGACTCCTACAGCCAATCCTTCTTTTCTGGATGCATCCAATACATTTTTTAACACATCGGCTTTAGGGTTTTTTGCATAAGGCAATTCAGGATTTGTGATTTTGAAATCGGTGAATTTCGAATCATACATACAAAATCCATCGTGGTGTTTGGAAGTAAAAATCATATATTTTGCTCCGGCACCTTTGAACATTTTTGCCCATTTTTCTGAATCCAGATTCGTTGGATTTAATTTGTATTTGGTATTCCTGTAATCGTTGGCATATTTGTAATAATCGTCATAGCCGTCTCTGGTTACCCAATCTTCAGGAGCTAATCCCCAAGATTCAACCGTTCCTAACTGACTGTAAAGTCCCATGTGGATCAATACACCAAATTTGTAACCCTGCCATTTGTCAAGGTTGGCTTTTACCAGTGGATCTTTCGTCCAAACATAGCCTTCCTCCTCCGATTTGTCAGCTTTCATACTGAAATCATTTTGGGCATGAAGGGAAACTGTATTGGCAAATACGAATGATGCAAACAATAACTTGAATCTGTTTTTCATTTTGTGTCTTTTTTAAAATGATAAATGCCTCACAAGCAAAATATTTATGAGTGTGTTTTTACTTTAAATTAGTAACCAAAGCTTTTATTTCTTTGCCATCGGCTATTTCTGTTCCATCGGTGATTGCCGATGAATGGTAGTATGTTGTATTCATTTTTTCTTTCAACAGGGTTACATTCGAGGAACGAACACCTCCACCAGGCATGATGATAATACGATTTCCTGCTTTTTTTGCCAGTTGTTCTAAAACTGTAATTCCTTCCACCACATTTGGTTCTTGTCCCGAAGTCAAAATGGTTTTGAATCCACAATCAATAACAGTTTCCAAGGAATTGTAAACGTCTGTAACCACATCAAAAGCACGATGGAAAGTACAAGGCAATGGTCTTGCCAAAAACACTAACTCTTTGTTTCGTTCTACGTTGATACTATTATCATTGTTCAAAATCCCGAATACAAATCCGTCAACTTTTAACTTTTTGTACTCTTTTATTTCTTGTTTCATTTGTTCGAATTCCGCATCGCTATAAACGAAATTTCCGCCACGTGGACGAATCATCACGTTCATGTCAATGGTCAATTCTTCACGAGTTGCAATCACTGCTTCTGGCGAAGGCGTTGTTCCACCTTCAATCATTTCATCGCAAAGTTCTACACGATTTGCTCCATTTTTTTGAGCAATTACTGCCGATTCTGGATTGAAACAGGCAATTTCTATATGATATTTTTTCATTGTATCGAGCTTTTTTAGGCTACCTGATTTAGTTCTTTGCCTGCTTCAAATAAAATTCGGGATCAATCAGTCGGTTACCTGTTTCATCATAAACTGCATAATTGAAACCACTTTGAACACAATAAGAACCGTAATCCCCTTTTTTGTTCAAAGCAATAAATCCAACCTGAATATCTTTCAAATCTTTTTTTCTGTTTTTCATCAGTTTAACCACTCTCAAAACCGCTTCTTCACAGGCTTTTTGTGGCGATCTGCCTTGACGCATTAATTCGACAACTAAGTGGCATCCTGCAATTCGAATGACTTCTTCACCATGCCCTGTTGCAGTTGCAGCACCAATTTCGTTATCAACATATAAACCAGCACCAATGATAGGGGAGTCGCCTAAACGTCCGTGCATTTTGAAAGCCATTCCGCTCGTGGTACAGGCTCCAGATAAATTACCAGCAGCATCCAACGCAATCATCCCAATGGTATCGTGATTTTCGATGTTGGCAATTGGTTTGTATTCTGAAGTTTTCAACCATTCTTTCCATTCTCTTTCGGAATCAGGAACCAATAAGTTTTCTTTTGGAAAACCTTGCGCTAAGGCAAATTGAAGAGCTCCATCTCCAACCAACATTACGTGAGGTGTTTTTTCCATTACGGCACGTGCCACAGATATTGGGTGCTTGATGAATTCTAAACATCCCACTGATCCAATATTCGACATTTCATCCATGATACAGGCATCCAGCGTCACGCGTCCATCTCTATCAGGACGCCCTCCGTAACCCACACTTCTTTCTTTCGGATCGGCTTCGGGAACTCTTACACCAGTTTCGACAGCGTCTAAGGCACGTCCTCCTTTTTTCAATACTTCCCAGGCTGCTTCATTGGCCTCAAGACCAAAACGCCAGGTAGAAAGAACAATAGGCTTTCTTACTTTTGAAGAATCAATAATTGTTTCTTCACCTTCTGATGATATTCCTTTGAAGGAACTCAATGCAACTGCTGCGGATGCAAAGGCTGTTTTTTTTAGAAAATTTCTACGATTTGTCATCTCTTTTTATTTTAAATCTGATTGTTAAAAATCAGAAAGTATTATTGTACGTTAACTTCGTAAAGCAAAGTGGCTACTCCCAATAAAGCAGCTGTTTCATTATCGCTTGAGATTACAAGTTCAATTTCAATTCCTGCGTTTTTTGCTTTTTCTCTGAAAACATTCAGAAATAAATCTCCAGCGTTTGCTAATTTACCACCAATAACAAGCATATCGGCATTAAAGCTTTTTAACCAAGGAATTACAACCTCGGCTAAGTCTTCCCCAAATTTATTAAAAGATTTGATTGCTTTTTCATCTCCATCATTAGCCAAATGATATAATTCGATACCTTTATTTAGTTGAATATCGCTTAAATCATGGTAATTAGAAAGCAATCCTCTTAATGATATAGAATCTTCGGCTATACCGTTTTGATAAGGGTGATCCCATATTTCACCACTGCGAGGGACTTTTTCACCTGAATTTACAATTTTTCCGTTTTCGATAAAACAAGAACCAAGTCCTGTTCCCAAAGTAATTGCCATCACTTTTTTAGAAAGATTTTCTGTGTTTTTGTAAACTTCACCTTTTCCGAAACTGATAGCATCATTTTCGAAAACAATTGGAAAATCCTGATTAAAATCAAATCGTTCTCTTAACAAGTCTTTTATGTTCAGACCGTAGAAATTATCGTATTTATTTTGGTCTTTAATCCAACAAGTTCCATTTCCGTAATCAAACGGGCCTGGGATAGCCATAGCAATTCCGGATAATTTTTCCACTTGTGTTTTTTCACATAAAGAACGAATGGCATTTTCCCAAAAATCCATTACCACTTTAACTGGTAAATTAGAATCGAAAGAAACTTTAGAAACAGACCCTTCAACGACTTTCATATCATTTAAATCAATTATTGCGGCAGTAATGTGCGAACCGCCAATATCCATTCCTATTGCAAATCTTTTTTCCATCTTTATATTTTTCCTCTTTTTTTTAATTTTCTTAAGATTTTTGCTAAAAGTAGGTAATTTTTATTGAAATACTAAATCGTATTAGTAAATTGAATATCAGTTACCCAGTTTTTAACATAAAACCAATATTTTTCTTTTTTTATACTTAGTTTTAGTCAGTTTTATTTATTCTAATATGCTTTTCTTGATGAATTAATTCAATTATAATGATACAGTTAAGAGATTTTTAAAGCTAATAAGCCTTTTGGAAATTCAATTTAATCCCTATTTATTTTTTGTTATTCGACGACAAACCAAGTATAACTTTCTGGTTCGATTGTGAAAGTCAATTCAGCTTCATAATTACGATTGATTTTGTAATTTTTGACTGTACTTTCTTTCTCACGAATCATGGCTTTATCGGTCAGACCCGTATAATACAATGGCACTTTGATTGTTTTGGTCATTTTTTCTTTGGTAGGATTATACAACATGATAAAAGCTTTCTGCTTCAATGTCGGATTCACATGTACAAACCCGTCCCAATCCCTGCCATCAGCACGACGCAATTGAATCATATCAGAATTCAAAATTTCACGATATTTTTTGTACCAATTGATTGTAGTTTTGACCAATTCTTTTGTTGCATCGGTATCATATAATCGAGGTCCTCGGTAACAAGCCTGAACTCCAGCCCCATAATATTGAACCATTAATTGTTCGTAATCTTTAAGATGTTCGCTTAAAGGTTCCAAAACTGCCGAAGCATCTCCTCCTTGATAAACAGTCAAAGGAACAAATCCCCAAGACATTGAAGCCGATTTTTCAATCGTTCCATCATGGATATTCTGACGGTTCAAAATGCGTTGTTGTTCTCTCGACCTAGAGAAGTTTGTTTCTCGATAACCTAAGGCAATTTTGTGTGTACCGTCTAGGAAATACCAGTCGGGAGCGTTGATATAAACTCCTTTTTCATTCAACCAACGATATAGTTCTTTTTGGATTTCCATTTGTTTCCATTGTGAATCATCCAAACCTTTATGTCCGAGATGTGTTGACGAGGCACAAACATCACCAGGATAAGGGCCATCATTTTCCCAAATATCAAAACCGGTAACCGTGAAAAACTTCTTGATACGGTCTCTGTATGACAATCCCCATTTACTTCCAAAGCAAGGAGCATTTCCAAAAAAAGCGCCACCCGGTTTCCCCGTTTTTGGATCCACTACATCATCTTCATCACTGATGCGCCGGCTACTGAACAATGAATATCCTCCGATTTTAACTCCTTTGCCATGAGCGTAATATGCCAGTGCTTTCCATTTTTGATGATTTTCGGGTGTGTCCAATTCCATATTCAAATGACTTCCGAAACTCAAAATTAGTGCTTCGTAACCCGTAGCTGCGCATTGGTCAATTGCAGTGCGGACTTGTTCGTCATTTTGACTTACCAAGTGCATGAAAATTGGATTTTCAGTTGTCCATGGTGCAATTGTGCTGTACATTCTCTTTATCATCAGTCCACGACGTTGACGGTCATATGTATCAATAAGTAACTCATTAGAGCGAACCGAATTGTATACCTCGTTTGGCTTTAACTCAATCCCCGGAGCTTTATCGGGATAAACCTCAAGTAAACAAGGTGTTTTGTAGTTATAATGCACTTGCGAAGTGTAAACGGAATCCATTTTCCAATGGGTCGTTTGGTCGCTCAATTCATAACTCATCGAGTTGTTGAAAGCATAATTGGTTTCGATATAGAATCCGTGTTGGCTTCTCATCTTTTCGGGATTGCCTTCCACGGCACTTTGTTCTTCCACCATTGCGATGGTTTCGCTTATCACTTTGTTAAGTTTAAAAACTTTTTGGGTTGTATTTTCAATTGCAATCGATTTCGTAATCAATGGTAATCCATCATATAATTCGTAATTTACTTTTACTTTCAAACCCTTCATTTCGGGTAGGGAAGAGGCGTATTCAAAAACCAACAATTTTCCGGTGGCTTGTTTTTTATTCATTGCCCAATTGGTCGATTTCCAGTTGATGTACGGTTTTATATCCGAAACTGTATAGTTCACGAATGTGAAATCTTCTCTTCCAACTTCCATTTTATCAACCCATTCCGGTAGTAAATAGGCATTTTCTTTCTGTCCTCTCAATCCTCCGATGGCATATTCTTTTCCGTCAAGTGTGATTTTTGCTTCCGGTTTCACTGCTCGAATCAATTGTTGATCATTTGTGAGATTGGTAAAATCGGTACAAGCAACATTGGGGGAAATTCGAAAACTTCTTCTTACTAGTCCATTATTTAGGATAATAGTTTTTTCTTCCGTGTAAACTTTGGCTTTTTGAGTAATTGGGGTAACCAACCAATCAACATTGGTTGACTGATCAGATAAATTTTGTTTACGCTCTGTTTTATTTTGCGCTTGTGTAAGTCCTAGATTTAAGATTGTCAAGATTGAAAACAAAAATCGATTCATTTGAAAATTTATTTTGAAATTAAAAGCATTTAATTGTTGAAATTTTGTCTAAGACTGCACTCAATTAATGAACAAAATACCGACTGATTTTTTTTTAGCTTATTGGATAACTGAAAATTATTGATTCATTAAAAAACAATTATTCGAAAAAAGTTTATTATTTCAATACTTCTGTTATTTCTTTAGCTATAGGATGTTCTGCTTTAAAAGTATATCCCATCAGTTTAGCAATGGTCTGGGCAAATTGCTGTTGATATAACTGTCCTTCCATTTTTACTTCTCCTTTCTCACTAATTCCAGGTCCCATAGCGGCAAACCATATTTCGGATGCGTCCTGAATAGAACTACCATGACTAGTCCATTCCTGTTTTATCTTATCACCACGACCATGATCTGTTGTAAAGAACAAAACGGTTTTGTTTTTATATTTCGGATCATTTTGTACAAAGTCCCAAATTTGTTTGATCCAAGCATCAACCTGATGAGCTGCATCCAAATAAGAACGATATTGTCCTGCATGTGCCCATTCGTCTGTTTCTCCAAAAGCAACATACAATACTTTTGGCTTATTTGTTTTTAATTCTTCCATGGCTTCGTATTGCGTAAACACATCAAAGCACTCATCGGCATGCCAAGGCTTATAAGAATCCTTAAGCATATTATTAATCAGCTTCTGCTGTTCAGTTGGACTATTCCCTCCTACATTGTCAAAAGCTGAAGCTACGGGAATTCCGCTTCGTTTTTCATTTAAGATTCTGTCAAATGCTTCCCATGCACCAAAAGCCGCCACTTTTCCTTTTAGTTTTGGTTGTTGGTTTAAAAACTCCAGTAAGGTGACATGAGGATTCGGTTCATAATCATTTGAATTTATGGCTGGGTCGGCAAAACCAGTCATTATTTCGCTGTAACCAGGATAACTGAACCAATATGGATTGGCATTATCTACTTTATTTCCATAATTTCTATTGCCATATAATTGTCCTTTTGAAGCAGTAACTGACCACATAAAAGGCATCAATTTTTCTCTACGTTCTTTGACATCAGTACTCCAGTATTTATTAAAAATATAGGTGCTGTCCCCTTGATTAAATCTTTTGTCTTTGGCAATTACTTGATCCATTCCTTCAAAAAGCTCATGCCATCTCAGCCCATCCGTCGTTATGATGATAATGTTTTCTGCTCGTTGGGCATAAGACAAAACACCCGTAAAAATCAGCAATAGTAATAAGGATTTTTTCATATGTAGATATTTATTGTTTTTTATAGTTCATATGTAATTGCTTCGCCTGTTTGCTATAGCTCGAGTCGCGTATCTCCATTGGTGTTAGTTACCAATTTAGAGTCATACTCATTTCATACTTAGTTATCTAAATGTTTTTCTCTGCCAATATATTTGGATGGCTTTTACTTGTATTAACAATTAATTCTCCAAACAAAGTATTTGCCCATGCAAACCATTTGCGGGTGAACTGTTTTGCATCGTCTTTATGGAACGATTCGTGCATAAATCCGGTATCGGCGTGGGTTTTCTTCAAAATGCTTATACAATATCGGATCTCGTTTTCATCAACACTAGTAATGGCTCTCAAAATGATACTCATTGGCCAGATGGTGTCGGCTCCCGTGTGTGGACCGCCAATTCCTTCGGCTGCTTTTCCTTTGTAGAAAAATGGATTATTGTCTGAAAGAACCACTTTTCTAGTATTCAAATACAATGGACTGTCTGGTTTTACGGCTCCTAAATAAGGTAAGGACAATAGAGAAGGTACATTGGCATCATCCATAAAATGGAAACTACCATAACCGTTCACTTCAAATGCAATAATTTCACCGAATTTAGGATGAGTAATGATTCCGTTTTCTTTCAGTCCTTTTTGAACTTGTGCTCTTAATTCGGTTGCTTTTTTTACAATTTCATCATCTTTCAAAGCGGAAGTCGAACACATTTCAATCATGTATCCCAATATTTCGATGGCAAACATATTGCTAGGAATCAAATATCCAAATAATGTACTGTCATCACTTGGACGGAAAGTCGAAACAATCAATCCGCAAGGTTTTACGGGGTAACCATAACCTGATAAAGGAACGCCATCAGTTGCCCAAGCGGTGGTTCTCTGGAAGGTGTAAGGTCCTTTGTCTGTCCAACGTTGTTGTTCTTTGAACGTTTGTAAAACTAAATGCATGGCTTTTTTCCAATTTTCGTCAAACATCGAAATGTCTCCAGTTTCTTTCCAGTAGCCATGTGCCAAGCGAACTGGGTAACACAAACTGTCTATTTC
This sequence comes from Flavobacterium granuli, assembly GCF_031456055.1. GTDB lineage: Bacteria > Bacteroidota > Bacteroidia > Flavobacteriales > Flavobacteriaceae > Flavobacterium > Flavobacterium granuli_A. Next base: position 648,757 of record NZ_JAVDTX010000002.1, on the reverse strand, counting down.
CCATTTGCGCTCATGAATTCCGGGTTGCATTTTGGTAATATCGCTTTTCCACTCGCTCACTTGGTTGAAATCTTTGTAAAAAGCATTGGCATAAGGGTCTAATAAAATACATTTCGTTTGGCGATTTATTACTCCTTTTACCAATTCTTTCAGTTTTTTATCTTCTTTCACAAAAGGAATATATGGCCAAATTTGAGCCGTTGAATCACGAAGCCACATCGCGTCAATATCTCCCGTAATGACATAGGTATCCGGTTTCCCGTCTATGATTTCAAAATCGACAGTCGTGTCCAAAGTGTTTGGGAAACAGTTTTCAAACAACCAAGCCAATTCCGGATTGGCAATTTGTTTTTTGATTCGAACAATGGTATCTTCAATGGCTTTACTGGTGAATTTGCGTTGTGCCAATGGTGGACGTTGACTCACAAAATCTGGAGCAAGACTGAAAAATGAATTATTATTTGAAGCAAAAACTTCAGTGTTCAGAGCAAGCATTCCTGCCGATAAAATCCCTGTGTTTCTTATAAATTTTCTACGTGACTGCATATCTTTTTATTTTTTTGACTCAGATTGGCAAAATCTGTGTTTGTTTATTTTTTCTCTGTTGAATATGAATACGGATAACTTGTTTTTGAAGTTCCTCTTTTTTCGTTTGGAGTACTGATCATATTAAAATCCAATTCAGCTCCTTTTTGTAATTCAAAATGGTTGATGTAATTTTTGTCATACACTTTTTGATTCCATTTCAATTCCTGAACATATTTGTTTTCGGTTGAATTCTTATCTGCTTTGATGACGATTTGTTTGCCGTTTTCCAAAGTGACCGTTACTTTCTTGAACAAAGGCGCACCCAAAACATATTCATCCGAAGTCGGACAAACAGGGTAGAAGCCCATAGACGAGAAAATATACCAAGCCGAAGTTTGTCCGTTGTCCTCGTCTCCACAATAACCATCAGGCGTTGGTTTATACAAACGGTTCATTACTTCTCTTGACCAATATTGTGTTTTCCAAGGTTGTCCAGCAAAATTGTATAAATAAATCATATGCTGAATCGGTTGATTTCCGTGGGCATATTGTCCCATGTTCATAATCTGCATTTCGCGGATTTCATGAATCACGCTGCCGTAATAGGAATCATCAAATGTTGGAGGCAATGAAAACACTTCATCCAATTTTGCCGTAAAGGCTTTTTCACCTCCCATCAAATTAATCAAACCCTGAATGTCGTGGAAAACACTCCAACTGTAATGCCAGCTGTTTCCTTCAGTAAAAGCATCACCCCATTTGAATGGATTGAAATTCTTAGTGAAACTACCATCTTTATTTCTTCCGCTCATTAAATTGAATTCCGGATTGAACAGGTTTTTATAATTCATCATACGTTTTTCGTATTGGGCAATTTCTGCTGCTGGACGATTTAAGGCTTTCGCTAATTTCCAAATAGCAAAATCATCGTAGGCATATTCCAGAGTACGTGCGGCATTCTCGTTGATTTTTACGTCATAGGGAACATAACCCAGAGTGTTGTAATATTCCACACCTTTTCGTCCCGTTGCATTAGGCCCGTCGTTATTTGCATCGTGCTGTAAAGCTTCGTATAAAGTATTGATGTCGTACCCTCTCAAACCTTTCAAATACGCTTCCGCAACTACCGAAGCCGAGTTGTTACCCACCATACAATCTCTTAAACCAGGGCTCGACCATTCAGGTAAAAATCCACCTTCTTTATAATCGTTAATCAAGGCTTCTTGCATTTCTTTGTTAATAGAAGGATAAACCAAGTTCAACAAAGGGTACAATGCGCGAAAAGTGTCCCAAAATCCTGTTCCACCATACATATAACCGTCCAAAACTTTTCCGTTGTACGGACTGTAATGCACAATTTTTCCAGCAGAATCAATTTCATATAATTTTTGTGGAAAACAAACGGTGCGGTATAAACAAGAGTAAAAGGTATTAATTTGCTCTTCGGTTCCGCCTTCTGCTTTTACTTTTCCTAGAGTTGTATTCCAAACCGCTTTTGATTCGGCTACCACTTTTTCGAATGGAGCATTTTTCAATTCGGTTTTCAAATTTTGCTCAGCCTGTTCAAAACTGATGAATGACGAAGCCACACGAACATTGACTTTTTCTCCTTTATTAGTTTTAAAACCAACGACAGCACCCGAATGATCTGCTTTCATTTCGAGTTGATCTTTAGCTAGTCCATTACCATTCCAAGTATATTTGGTTTCAAAAGGTTTGTCGAAAACCAAAACAAAATAATTTTTGAAATTATCGGGAACGCCACTACTGTTTCTAGTTGTGTAACCAATGATTTTGTTTTCCGAAGGAATGATTTTGATGTACGAACCTTTGTCGAAAGCATCGATCACTACAGAAGATTGCTCGTTTTTTGGAAAAGTGAATTGGAAATGAGCCGCTCTTTCAGTTGCAGTCATTTCGGTGGTAATGTCAAAATCGGCAAGATAAACGCTGTAATAATGCGGTTTTGCAATTTCTGATTTATGGCTAAACCAACTTGCTCTGTCGTCTTCTTTATAGACTATTTTTCCGGTAACGGGCATAATCGAAAACTGGCCGTAGTCGTTAATCCATGGGGAAGGTTGATGGGTTTGTTTGAATCCACGTATTTTTTCGGCTGTGTAGGTATACATCCATCCGTCACCCATTTTTCCTGTTTGAGGTGACCAAAAATTCATTCCCCAAGGGCGGGCAATTGCAGGATAGGTATTTCCGTTTGACAAACTGTGAACTGATTGTGTCCCCATCAAAGTATTAACATAATCCACAGGACTTTCTGTTTTGTTTTGGGCATTCACACCAAAACTAAAAAGAAGAAATACCAAAAAGAAGAAGCTATTATTTTTCATTATAAAGTTTTTATTTAAAACAAATGTTGATTATTTAGAAAGTAACGTTAATAAATACCGGCGCATGATCCGAAAGAAAAAGATCATTTAAAGTTTCTGCCAATACCCCATATTTACGAACTGTAATTCCTTTGGTGACTAAAATATAATCGATTAATGGTCGATCTTTGAAAGATACTTTTCCAAAATCATGGTAAGACCAATTTGGGCCATATACGATTGAAGCAAGTTTTTTGGAATCCAATAGACTTAACGATTTATCTGCTGTTAGCAATGATTGTATAACTGATGAATCGGGTGTTGCATTCAAATCACCCATCATGATTTGCGGCATTCCTTCACTCAATTGAGCAATTTTTATTCTAATTAAATTTACACTTTCTCTTCTTGCTACTTCGCCTATGTGATCAAAATGCGTATTCAGAACAAATATTTTCTTTCCGGTAGCTTTGTCTTTCAATTGTACCCAAGTTGCAATGCGTTCGCAAGCGGCATCCCATCCTTTTGAAGGTTTTTCAGTTGTTTGGCTCAACCAGAAATATCCCGATTTGATAAGCGTAAATTTATTTTTATTGTATAAAATTGGACTGAATTCCCCTTTTTCCTTTCCGTCTTCTCTACCTACACCTACAGTTGCATATTCAGTAAGATTTGCGGTAATGTCTTTTAGTTGATGAGCTAGAACTTCTTGCATACCTAGAATATCGACTTCGTTGAACCGAATCATTTTTAAAGCATTTTCTTTTCGATTCGGCCAGCTGTTTGTTCCATCTCCCGGATTGTCATAACGGATATTAAACGTCATGATGTTCAGATTCGATTGCGCTTTGTTTTGCGCAATTGAATTTGCAATGGTAAAAAAGATTCCTAAAGCCAATATTATTTTTTTCATGTTTCCTTTCTGAAATGGTTGTGTGTTTTCCTTTGCCTAAAGAGGTCTGTCCGCCTTTGCAGTTCCAAAGTCCAATGAAGGTTGGCTTCCCATGTATAATTTCAACTCACCGCCTTTTACAATCATGTCATGAGTGATATATGATTTTGTATATGGTTTTCCGTTGTATTCCACTTTTTGGATGTATATATTCGTTTTACTGTTATTTACTGCAGTCATTTTGAATGATATATTTTCTTTGTAATGAACTATAGCTTCGTCAACAGCAGGACTTCCAAAAACGTAGATTCCGTTTGCAGGATTCACGGCATAGAACCCCATTGATGACAATACATACCAAGCTGACATTTGTCCGACATCTTCGTTTCCACAAATTCCGTCAATTTTTGTTGTATAAAATTGGTCAAAAACCTGACGAACGATTTTTGCAGTTTTCCAAGGTTGTCCTACATAAGCATACAAATAAGGGATATGGTGACTTGGTTCATTTCCTTGTGCATATTGTCCAATCAATCCACTGATGTCTGGAGAAGCTTCCTCTCCAGCTACTTTTTCTGATAACGTAAATAATTGGTCAAATTTATCGATGAATTTTTGGTCTCCGCCAAATAAATCAATCAAACCATAAGGATCTTGAGGAACCAACCAAGTGTATTGCCATGCATTTCCTTCCACGTAATCGTCTTTACGGTGGGAAGAAGCCAACGGGTTGAATGGCTCTCTCCATTGTCCATTAGTCAATTTTCCGCGCATGAAACCGGTATTTTTATCAAAATATTGTTTGTATAATTCCGCTCTTTTGGTAAAGTATGCGTAATCTTCCATTTTGTTTAAATCTTTGGCCATTTTAGCAATACACCAATCATCAACAGCATATTCCAAAGCATTGGCAACAGTTTCAAGTTGACTGTCTGCTGGAATGTATTGTAGTTTTTGAACGTAATCCATTCCGGCACGATTTTGCATTGCTGTTTTTTTGATGGCTTCGTAAGCCAAATTCACGTCATAATTTCTATATCCTTTAAAATAGGCATCGACAATTACTGCAATCGAGTGGTTTCCGTTCATACAATCAGTTTCATTCCCCATCAAATGCCAAACTGGCAATCTTCCTTGTTGTTGATAGATTGCTAAAAACGTTTTGACAATGTCGTTAATTTTGTCCTCTTGCGTGATAGTGTAGAGTGGGTGTAACGCACGATAGGTATCCCATAATGAGAATGTGGTGTAGTTTACAAAATCTGCATTTTTATAGACTTTTTTGTCGGTCCCTCTGTAATCACCATTTGCATCGTTGAAAATTGATGGTGCAAACATTGTGTGATACAATGAAGTATAGAAAATTGTTTTGGTATCAGCGTCGGCTTTGATGTCGATTTTTGCTAAAGCTTTATTCCATTTAACATCAGCATTTTGAATCGATTTTGCAAAATCCCATTGTGGAATTTCTGCTTTAATATTTGCTATAGCATTTTCAACACTTACTGGTGAGATTCCAACTTTCACCATAATGACATTTCCTTTTTTGTTTTTGAAATCCAAAATAGCTTTCATTTTTCTGCCTTCACCTTGAAGTCCACTTTTTACTGCAGTGCTATCGTACAAAGCAATCGATGAAATCTCTTCAGAAAATTCCATTGCAAAAAACAAGCGTTGGTCATCTGCCCAGCCTTTTGAATGGCGATATCCGACAATTGTTTTGCTTCCAGTTTTTTGAATCATGGTTTGTTTCGGACTGTCCCAACCCACACCGTCAGCAAGATCCAATAATACGTGTGCTTCTTCTTTCGAATTGAAAGTATATTTGTGAAAACCCACTCTCTCCGATGTGGTCAATTCTGCTTTCACATTGTATTTATCCAAAAGAACACTGTAATATCCTGGTTTTACCACTTCATTTTGATGCGAAAAAGTAGAACCATAACCATTTGGATCTTTTTTGTCTGCTTTGACTAAAGGCACTTTTCCAGTTGCTGGCAGCAATAGAATGTCATTTAAATCACCAATTCCCGTTCCGCTTAGATGAGTATGTGTAAATCCTAGAATGGTGTTACTTGAATAATTGTATCCACTGCACCAATCCCAACCTTCAAAAATAGTAGAAGGTCCCAATTGAACAGCTCCGAAAGGAACATTTGCACCCACAAAAATATGCCCATGACCACCGGAACCAATGTATGGGTTTACAAATTGGGTATAATTGGCATTTGGATTGTTTTTTGCTTTTCCCTGAGAGAAACTAGGCGTTGCGAAAAACAAACTTGCCATTGCAAGGAATGTGGCTTTAAATTTGAAAGACTGCATCTTTATTCGTTTTAATTTTTATTTTTTGCATTGATCACTTCTGTTCAAAAATGAAACAGAAGTGATTTTTTGATTCCTATTATTTGGTTCTGCTCAAAACATCAAACAACGAAGTAATCGTGATTTGTGGTTTTGATATCTGAGTTTGAATCTCGATTGTTTTTTCTTCACCCGCTTTCAAGTCGAAATAATTATCGCTCAATCTTCCAGTATAACCTTTGATGTCAACCCACACATACTTAGCATCTTTTGCAGCTTTTAAAGTGATATTATTACCTTCGACTTTGAATGTAATTTGTGGATTTTCTAATTTTAACTCTATTGGTCGTACCTTGTCAATTGTAGGTTTAACGTCATCTCTATAGGCTTCTTTCACAGCATACCAAGCGGCTTTCGGCTGACGGTTGTAATAATCAGTGATACTCCAACTTGCCACAGGCCAACAATCGTTCAACTGCCACAATAAGGTTCCCATATTGTACGGTTCTTTCGAGCGCTGTATTCCGATGATGTTTTTAAAAGAATAATGCTGTAAACATTGTGTGTAATATGTATAATCTTTCACCGACCAAGTTTTTACATTCGTTGTGTCTTTGAAATAACGATGAATATAAGTGTTTAGTTTCGTAAAGCCTTTTCCTGCTTTTTGATGTGCTTTCAGTACATCCGAATACAATTTTCGATCCTCTTCCAAAGTAATTTTTTCAATTGAGGAATAATTTGGCATTGCCTGCATTCCGTATTCGCTTACAAAACGACCAGTTTTTTTATGTGCTACCTCGATGTCTTCAGTTCCCCACCAGATACCCCAATAATGGCTGTCTCCTTGTGTAATACTTTCCTTTTTCCCCCAACCAAAGAGGGGAGAACTACTCACATAAGGGCGATGTGGATCGACTTCTTTTACCCATTTTGGTATACTGTCCTGAAACAATCGTTTGTAATCATCCCACAATTTGATAGAATCTTTTTTATTCATTTTGAATTGCTTTTGCCAACCCCAATTTTTGAAAGCTTCATCTATCTCGTTATTTCCACACCAAACCACAATTGACGGATGATGGCGTAAACGTTTTACTTGGTATTTTACTTCTTCTCTTACATTGTCGAAAAAGTCTTTGTCACCAGGAACCATTGTTCCGGCAAACATGAAATCCTGCCAAACATAAATTCCGTTTTTGTCGCACAAATCATAGAAATAATCGCTTTCATAAATTCCGCCACCCCAAATACGAAGCATGTTCATGTTCGCGTCTTTTGCAGTTGCAATCACTTTGTCGTATTCAGCATTTGTCATTCTTGACAAAAAAGCATCTGATGGAATATAATTTGCTCCTTTCATATAAACCGCTTTGTCGTCTATTTTGAAATAAAACGAAGTTCCAGCAGTATCTTTTTCCTGAACCAATTCGTATTTGTGAGGTGCTTTGTATTCTTCTTCAGCTTCCTTTTCATTGTAAGCTTCCAATCGAACGGCTTTCCAAATTCCGCAAGTAGTAAATTTTGGTCCCCAATCCCAGCCAAAATGGTATTGTGCTTTACGTACATAACATCTTGGATTGTCAGGTATAACATAAGGTAAATCTTTTTTTGCCAACGAATCCACCACATTTTGAGCTGATTTGAACACGATTCTCAATTCGTTTTTTTCTGCTTTTAAATTCTGTTTCACATCAGCAGACCATTGTCGGAACATATTATTGGCATTCAAAATTTCTATTCCGTTGATATAAACGGTTGCATAAGTGTCCAATCCATCAAAAACCAACAGATTATTTTCTTTTTTCAAAAATTCAGGTGAGACATCAAAAGTGGTTTTGTATTCCCAATCTTTTTTCTCAATCCAAACTAATTTTTTCTCGTTATCACGATAAAATGGATCTGGAATCATTTTGTTTTTCAATAAATCAGTGTGTACTTCACCGGGAACAGTTGCGGGATGCCAATCATTTGCTGACACTTCGCTGAACTGCCAACCCTTGTTGATTTCCATCGAAATTTTTTCCTGGTTACTGGAGCAGCTTGTCCCCAAAAAGTACGTTGCCATCAAAAGGATCGCCACGCTTAAATTGTTTTTTTTGATTCTGTTCATCTTTTATATTTTTTAGCCACTAATAGTGAATTGGAAATTTTTATTTTGTTTCGCCTTTTTCAGGTTGTAGATCTTCCAAAATTGGCGTCTCGATAGATTTTATTGTCGTTTGAAGTTTGTCATTTTTTTGTTCGAAAATCACAATTTCATTTGCTCCTTCGTTTAACCAACAACCTGGGACATATAATGTTTGTTGTGGTCCAACACTCCAATAGCGCCCAATATTGATTCCGTTGATGAATACAATTCCTTTGCCCCAATCACGCATATCAAGGAAAGTGTCTCCTTTTTTAGTCAATTGAAAAGTACCTTGGTAAAGGGTAGGTTGCCCAACTTTAGCATTGTTTTTGGCATCAGCCAGATTTGGCATTTTGTCCATTGGTAGCGAATACATATTCCAGTCGCCAGTGATTTTTTCACCATTGATAATAACTGGAGAAATAATTCCTTTTGTACTGTTGATGATGTCTGCACCGTAGTTGATACGTCCCATGTTTTCAACTATAATATCCAAAGTAGCGTTGAAAGGAACGTCAATTGTGCACTCATAATTTTTATAATAACGATTCAATTCAGCTACCTTTTGACCATTGACATACACAATTGCGTAGTCGCGAAGTCCATTCAATTCTAATTTTCCACTGATAGGCTGTTTGAATTTTTTGCTGTACCAAACATAACCGTGCCCTTGATTTAATTCTTCAAAAGTCAATGGATTTTCGTTGTTTACAGGTTTTATTTTGTTTTTCAATGATTCCAAAGTCACTGCTTTTGTCAATTTGATTTCAGGAATGGAAATCACATCTATTTTAGCAGGAACAGCAGGTGTTTTTGGTGTTTTCAATAATTCACGTAAAGCATTGTATTTTTCCGTTGCCCAGCCTGCTTCGCTGATAGGGGCATCATAATCATAAGAGGTAAGGTCTGGTTGAATGTCGTGATTACCATCGTAATTGGCTCCTGAGGTAAAACCGAAATTTGTTCCTCCGTGTACCATGTAAAAGTTGAAAGAAACACCTGCATCCAGGTACTTTTTAGTTTGCTTAGCTACAGTTTCAGCAGAAACTTTTGGGAAAGGTTCAGCCCAATGATCTAACCAACCCGGATAGAATTCGGCCACCATATAAGGACCTTTACCACCGTTAAATTTATTTACAACTTCTTTTAGTTTGTCCACATTATCTTCGCCATTTGCAGTAGGCAAAGCACCTGGAAGAGCACCTTCGGCAAATAACCAACTTCCGTCCGAAGTAAAGAAAGGAACGTTGAAACCAACATCTTTCAATTGTTGGAAAACCGCTGCACTGTATTTTTTGTGCTCTTCTATCGAAATATCTTTGCGTTGGGCAACATAGGAACCAAATTCATTTTCACCCTGAACCATGATAATTGGCCCGCCATTGGTCACCAATAAATTTTTCACTTGTCCGTAAAGTGCAGTGAAATACGATTTGGTTGCTGCCAAATATTGAGGGTTGTTTCCACGAATTACCATTCCTGGAACTTTTTGCAGAAACCACGGGTAACCACCAAATTCCCATTCGGCACAAACATATGGCCCCGGACGTAAAATCACGTACAGTCCTTCTTCCTGTGCAATTTTGATATATTCAGCTACATCTTTATTTCCAGTTTTAAAATCCCAAACTCCCGGAGATACTTCGTGATAATTCCAGAAAACATAAGTCGCCACAGCATTCAATCCCATCGCTTTCATCATCTGCAAACGATTGCGCCAATATTCTTTAGGAATTCTGGAATAGTGCATTTCACCACTATGAATCTGGATGTTTTTCCCATCGATAACAAAATTACCGTCTTTGATGGCAAAGGTGTGTTTCTTTTGCCCAACTGCATTCACAGCTAACAAAAGGAATAAAATCACAGAGAATAGATTTTTTTTCATTTTATAAAAATTGATTGTTTTTTTTAAAACTATATGGTTTAAGGTTCACCACTAAAACGCTAATTTTATGCTTGCAACATCTTTTTCTAATTAGCGAATTAGCAGTAAATCATTTTTTTTAATTTAAAAATTCAAGTGTTTTGGTTGACCAGTCGTTGTCAAAGAATCCACTTACTTTCATTTCCGGCAACCCTTTTAAAAGTAAATCGGCTTTGAAAATCATTACATCAGGAAAACCTGTGATTCCCGAAATATAATTATTTGCCCAAGTTGCTTTCATTCCTGCTTCCGAAGTTCCAGCCACAACGCCTACCATAGCCGTTTTGCTGTCTTTTCTTGGTAACACGAAATAAGCAGCCAAATCATCTCCTTTTAACACTTTGTCGCCCACTTTTACTTGTTGGTTGTCAATTTGAATAGGAGAATTTTTCAACAACAAATTCCATGCCTTGTTGTTGGATGCATTTCCATAAATCACCACATTTCTGTCTTTGTATTTTTCCAATGAAAATTCTTTATCAGAAATCACATCGATGCTTCCGTTTCCTCTGTAATAAAAAGTCTCTGCATCAAAACGAGCTTTGTTTAGATACCATTCACGCTCCGAGGCTGAACCTCCTGTAGCATACACAAAAACAACGTTGTTATTGAAAGCAAACTTGAATCCACCTTGACGATCTGCGTATTTTTCGGATGTATTGATTTCGTTTATCAAAGACCATTTTGCATCTTTTAAAGCTAAAATTGCTTTTTTGTCTGATGCTGCTTTTACTGTTTGGTCATTGATGTTTATCGAGATTTCGCCTTTTAATTCTAATGAAACCAAATCAAGTTCTAAGATAGCAACATTTTCTGTTTTTATTGTAATTAGTTGATTATCAATTTTCGCGTTGATGTTTGAAAAATCAAACGGACGAATTTGTTGCTGTAATTTTATCCAATAATCGGTTGAGGAAACCGCAGGAGTGGCTGTGTGGAAATCAATTTCTTTGACTTCTTTGTTTGTTGGAATTGTTTGACGTTTAAAGAATTCAAAAATAGGGAACCAATCCACAGAATGATCGCCATACCAATGTTGACCGCCTGGGTATTCGTAATAGCAGAAATTGGGGTGGAAAGTGCTTAAAATCTCGCGCATTTCTCTCACTTGCGAAATTGGCACAGTCGAATCGGCATCACCATGAAGAATATAAACACCTGATTGTTTCAGGTTTTTAACGATACTTTTTACACGACCTGAATTGGCCGAACGTTTAATTGATTCAAAAGCTTTAAACTTATCATGCATTTCGTCGCCTTTGTCAAATCCGTAAGTCGAAATATCAGGGTAGGAGGCACAAGGTGCAATTGCTGCAAATTTATCAGGATAGGTCGTTCCCAAGAACCAAGTTCCATGTCCACCCATCGAGTGACCAGTTAAGTAGGTCTGGGCAGGAATGGTGTTGAATATTTTTTTGCCTTCTGCCAAAACTTCCAACGCATCAATTCTTCCCCAATCTTCCCAATTAAACCCAAAAGGGCGGCGATTTGTAGCCGCAACGATATGAGCCCAATCTTTCTGTTTGTAGGCACGTGCCTGATTTCTTGCTTCAACTGAAGCGCCGTGAACCGAAAGGATTAAAGCTTTTGGTCCGCTTCCTAATGCAGGAGCTACACTATAATATTGAACGCTGTTATCGACTTTACTCACAAATGTACGTTCGTGGTGAACGGTTGCAGAGCGTTGTTGAATCGGAACTTCGATTTCATCAATTACTTTTCCGCTTTTGTCCGAAAGCACTATTTTCATTTTTAATTCGCCAGTATAATCATTTTTTGCTGCAGGAACTTTAAATTTTACTTTTCTGACAAACAAAGGAATAATTGCATCGGTTGCATAAGTAGCAGTTTCTCCACTTGACAATTTTGCAGAAATAACAAGGTTTTTTAGGTTTTTTTCGGTCGCATTGATTACACGAACTGAAGCCCATTTTTGATCTTTTTCACCATTAATAACATCTGGGAGTGTTAAATCACGTTTGGTAAATAGTATACTTTTTGAAGGGATAACAATTTTTGATTTCACACGTCCAAAACGACCTTTGGTATAAATAAATTCGTTGATGCCTTTGTGAAGTTTAAACGGAATCAAAGTATATCCAAAATCATAATGGTCTCCTTCGTGAGGCATTCCATTAATGTATGTTCGGGTTCCGCCTGTGGTTTCCAAGAGTACAATTTGCTCTTTGGGAGAATTATATTCAGTAAAAAGAAAAGCTGATCTCATTTCTTTTTGGCTGAAAGCTCCAGCAGAATCAATTTTGATGGACTGCCAGTCTCCTTTTTGTTTGTTTGGATTAATGAATTTACCAACGGCATATTGCCAAGCGATAGGATCTTGCCCGTTAAAAAGAGTACCAGTTCTTTTCTCGGAAGGAAGAAAATAACCATCGCTGAAATGATGTAAAACACTTCCTTCGGCAGTTGTTACAATTTTTTCCTTTCCAAAATATTCGACTACATTCCCAGTGACTTTTGTTTGTGCAATCAAATTAGTACTCAAAACAACTAAAGATATTATCAGCCTTATCCTCATTTTTATCAAGTTTAGTTTTTATTTATTCTTATTTCTTATTGCAACTTTTATAAATCACTTTTAACTAAATCGGTTTAGTAGAAAGGGTTAAAAAAATGGAAACTCTATGATTTCCATTTTTATATGAACTGCAATGATTACCATGCTATTGTAACAAATATAAAGAAATTAAATTCACAAAAAACATTTTTTTTAAGTAAAAAACATTTTAAATTTCGTTAATATCCATTAGCTCTTATTAAAGTAATCGGATTATTTTTGCCTCCGTTAATTTTCTCATACAAAACCCAAGTATTGTTGTCATTTCCTTTTTCAAGAGTCCAACTTCTTTTCGGATCGGCTAATTTTTTTTTCAAATCATCTGGGAAAGCATTTGCTGCCCTTGCATCTTCCCAAGTTCGTATTGCTTTGAAAATTTGGTATTTCTGAGGACAAATTTCTACATTTTTCTGATTGATTCCCAACATATATGTGGCTCCAACACCAATAGATATGGCTTGAACATGTTCATAATCTTCTACTTTTGAAGATTTGTCGATGCTAAAGTTCCCTCCGAATGTTGCTGGGAAATAATTAGAATAGGCCACATCACGAATGTCTTTACCTTCACTGGTGGTACTTCCCCAAACACGTTTTTCTACATCATACATATTTTTCCCTCCACCAACATTCCATACACTTTGATAGTGCCAAGAACCTTCTGAAAGCGTCGCTCCTGTGATGCGGATATAATCTATTTTGTGATAGGCAGCTCTTTCGAACATTTTTCTAAAGAAACGTTTTACGCCATAATAACCTTGGCCAGTGTTGAATAGAAATTCCTGTCCATCTAAATCCATAAAATAAATTCCGTTTACTTTTGCAACATCAGCGTAATCTTCTGCCACAGCGTCCTGTAAGTTCAAATCTGGAATCAAACCATCATAACCGTATTCGATGGTTACTTGTAATTTAAGAATATCGTCATTAGCTTTATGGGAGGAAGGAGTTGTATTCCAATATCCTCTTTTTACATTCAAAAGTCTATAAGGGGCTGTTTTTGAAACACGCAAATAATGAATGAGTTCTTTACCAATTTTTACCATATTTAGACTTTTGCAATGTCCTTCCCAACTGGCAATTTCATCTAAATAGATGGGGTCGTTTACTAAGATAATTGTATCAGTTGCGGAAATTGATTTTACCAAAAGACGTTTCTGTTGATAGCACAAACTATCACTTGGAATTGGGCTAGCATCTTTTGTTCCTGGTGCCAATGCCGTTGCAATTGTGTGTCGGCCCATGAAAATTCCTTGTGCATTAGAAATATCGGTGAACTCTTTATGTGATTTATTTCCAGAAGTAAATTTGAAAGGTTTGGTTTCAAAATTTTTCCCGTCGATATAGCCTTTATGGCTGCGGTTGACTTTGTAATAAGGCAGATCATTGGCTTCTATGGCTTTAAAACCTAATTGTTTTGTATAGGAAACAATACTGTCAAACAAGTTACCTTCTGAAGTGACATCTGGAGTATATCGCGCCGGATCTTTTACCCATTTGCCATTAACGGTAGGATAGGGAAGTCCTTCGGACAAAACGATATTTTGAAGAACATCCATCAAAGCCGTGTTGTCTGGGCTACCCCAAAGAGCAATAGAGGAACCGATATAGTCAACACCCGGAATTGGTGCTATTTCCTGGTGGTTGGGGATATTGGTTGGCAACATTGGAATCAAAGAAAAGAAAATATTACGCTTTTTGGTTCTGTCTTTTGAATGATAGGTTACGTAAACTTGCCCTTTGTTATCAATCATCGCTGCATTTCCGTATAAAATTCTGTAATATTCTTCGGGATGACTGTAAAATGCTACGTCACTTATTCCGTCTCCTCCAATTGAGAATATTTGTCCTTCATGCAAATTTGCAGGCAAAGGGAATTTTATTTTATCAGGTGAGTGAATAATGTATTGAAATGGAGCTGCCTCACCTTCAGTGTTTGAAATTCCGCCTGTAGTTTGATCGTTCAGCGCCATTGCTCCAATAGCATAATTAATAGCTTTGGTGGTATCTCTGGCTACGCCAATGATTTCTCCAAATAAATTCGTAATATTTGTATGGTAAGAGCCCCATTGAATATCATCGATTTCTTCACGTTTCGTCAGTGATTGAAGAGTTAATTTAAAATATTTTGATTTTGGGGCCAGTACGACTTTTGCAACAGAGCCATTCGAATAACTTATGGTGAAAGTGTTGTTTTTCTTGTCGAATTTGGCTTGTTTAGGCTCGTAATATTTCTTTTTTGAACTGTCATACAAACACATCAGCGGAGATGGTTTCTCAGTTGGGCTGAACTCACGATTGGAAGTTACAGTCGTGTTTTTCATACTTGTGATAAATCCTTTGTCATTAACATGGATTTTGAAATAATTAGTATTGAAATCCCATTGGGCTTGTGCTTTTAAACCAAATAGCAATTGCAATGCAATAAAAAATGTCAGATTGCTGAAAGTGAAAATTCTCTTTTCCATCTTTTTGTTTTATTATTTCTGTTTTTTTAGAAAATCTAAAATTACTTCTTAATTATTTTAGCGATTAGTTCAATTTTATCCATATTTAATTATTAATTATCAATCTTATCCTAAATAAAAAATCAGGATACAAAAACTGATTTTTTCATTGGGTTTGTACTTTGAAATGGTCATTTTTTCTGAAACTATTTTGTTGAATTATGAATTAAAAGTTACTTCAAAAATGAAAATTGCAAAATAAAAATTGTGTCCTATTATATATGTATGTCATTTTTGTATTTCCTATGTAGAATATTTTCAGTCTTTTTTTTATTTGAATTCTTATAAAAAAATAATTGCACTCGATTAATGTACTAAATGATTTTTCTTCATTTTGTTTTAAAACATCCTTATTCTTTCTGAAATAAAATCATATTTAATGGTATTTTTTGATACTAAATGTTAAGATAATAATTGCTTAATTAATGATAATTTTGAGTTAAAATAAAACTTAATTATACAATAACTTTATTTTTTTTAGATTGAGTCAAAATGCTGTGTCTGAAAATATAAAACGTTTTAGTTGATAAAGTTATTTTTGGTAGAGTACGCCGTATTGTTACTACTAAATCGTTATCGTTCCAAAGAAAAAAACAATAAATAAAAATATGAAAAACAGAATAAAACTAGTATTGGCTGCCTGTTGTTTTGCTACTACGACTCTGTCACATGCACAAGGTGATATTATGGTTGAAAACGAAAAAACACCTTATGATACTTATATTGCTCCAAAAGACAAGGAAGTAAAAGAAAACTTATCAAAATGGCAGGATTACAAATTTGGAGTTTTAATTCATATGGGGTTGTATAGCCAATTGGGAATTTGCGAATCGTGGGGATTAGCTCCAGAAGATTGGGTGACCCGTAACGGTTATGATGATTATGATTCTTTTGCTTCCGATTATCGTGGTGCAAGATTCAGTTTGAATCCAACAAATTTAGATTCTGAAAAATGGGCAAAAATGTTTAAAAATGCTGGAGCAAAATATTTGATTTTTACATCCAAACACCATGATGGGTTTTGTATGTATGATTCGAAATTCACCGATTTCAAAATTACCAACCCAAATTTGCCATCCTCGAAAAACAAGAATCCTGATGTATTGAAAAACGTTTTGGACGCTTCTCGAAAAGAAGGATTGTCAGTTGGAATTTATTTTTCAAAACCAGATTGGACTTCACAGGATTTTTGGTGGAAATACTATCCTCCAAAAGACAGAAATCCAAATTATGATATAAAAGCATATCCTGAAAAATGGCAAAGTTTCGTAAAATACACCCAAAATCAATTGGATGAATTGACGAGCAATTATGGTAAAGTAGATATATTGTGGCTTGACGGAGGATGGGTTCGTCCAGTATCTACGGTAAAAGAAAACGAAGGAAAGAAAGGACGTCAGAATTTAGACATCAATATGAAACTCATTGCAGAAACTGCACGTAAAAAACAACCGGGATTGATTGTGGTGGATCGTTGGGTACCAGGCGAATACGAAGATTATCTTACTCCTGAACGAAAAGTGCTTGAAAAACCAATTCCGGTGCCATGGGAAAGCTGTGTTACCCTTGGAAACGATTGGGGTTGGGTGCCGAATGACAAATACAAATCGGGAACAGAAGTTATTCAACTGTTAACTGGAATTGTTGCCAAAGGCGGAAATTTATTGCTTGGTGTTGGTCCTGACGGAAAAGGCGATTTTGAACCAAAAATTCAACAAACATTGGCCGAGGTTGGAAAATGGCTTGATATTAATGGTGAGGCTATTTATGCTACAAGACCAATCGCACCTTATTCTGAAGGTAATTTGTATTATACGTCGAAAGGTGAAAAAACAGTTTTCGGAATTTACCTTCCAACTGCAACTGAAAAAGAAATTCCTTCACAAATTGTCATTAAAAACAATTTAAAAGGGAAACTAAATGTTACACTTTTGGCAAACAAACAAAAACTAAGTTACAAAAGCGTCAATGGTGGAATCAGTGTTACGATTCCTAATTCATTGAAAGCGGAATTGGCAAAACAAGGAGGAGTCTCAATAAAAGTGAGTGCACAGTAAATAGTAATTGTATTGAATTGTTTTTCAGTATATTAATTATTAATTTCAATCTTTTTAAACTAAAAAAAATAGAATGGTAACCCAAAAATATTGTCTTGCATTAGACTTGATTGAAGACCCAACATTAATGGCAGAATATAAAAAATACCATGAAAAAATTTGGCCAGAAATCACAAAAAGTATCACTGGTTCAGGGATTGAAAATCTTGATATTTATTGTGTGGGCAACAGGATGTTTATGATTATCGAGGCCAATGAGACTTTTACTTTTGAAAGAAAAGGGGAGATGGATGCCAATAATCCGAAAGTACAGGAATGGGAAGAATTGATGTGGAAATACCAAAAAGCATTGCCTTGGGCAAAAGAAGGTGAAAAATGGATGATGATGGATAAGATATTTGACTTGCATAAAAATGGTTAATCATCATAGCGAATTTGAATAAATGCCAGATAAGTAAAATTAATAAGGATTAAGAAACATCGTTCAGATTGAGTCCTATATCAAATTTATGATATTCGTAAGGTTTCAAAACGAAATTTCAAATTCAAAAAAAATATAGAAAATGAATCTCAATTTAAAAGACAAAATTGTAATCGTTACAGGAGGAGCAAAAGGAATTGGACTTGGAATTTGTAAAGTGTTGGCTTCAGAAGGAGCTATTCCTGTAATTGTAGGAAGAGTTGATGCCGACAATCAAATTGCTATCAAAGAGATCGAAACCGAAGGCGGAAAAGCATTATCAGTCGTGGCTGAATTGACCAATCCAGAAGCTTGTAAAAGTGCTGTTGACCAAGTAATAGCTCTATGTGGCCGCATTGACGGATTAATCAATAATGCAGGTGTTAATGACGGTGTAGGTTTGGAAAGTGGAGACTATGAAAAATTTCTAGCATCCATTCATAAAAACTTGGTTCATTATTATTTGATGGCACAACATGCTTTGCCAGAGTTGAAAAAAACAAAAGGAGCAATTGTGAACATCGGTTCAAAAACAGCCGATACAGGACAAGGAAATACTTCAGCTTATGCAGCTTCAAATGGTGGACGAAATGCTTTAACCCGAGAATGGGCTGTTGAATTGTTGAAATATGGAATCCGTGTAAATTCAGTAATTGTAGCCGAATGTTACACACCATTATATGATAAATGGATTAAAACTCTTGAAAATCCGGAAGAAAAAATAAAAGAAATTACAGCTAAAATTCCGTTCGAAAACAGAATGACGACTGCTGAAGAAATTGCAAATATGGCTGTATTCTTGTTGTCAGACAAATCGAGCCACACAACTGGTCAGTTGATTTATGTAGATGGAGGTTATACACACCTTGATCGTTCGTTGTAAATTATAATTAAAATTTTAAAATGATTTTTTCCAAAGTAAAGAGTATACTGTTTTTATTTTTCCTGATAACATTTGGTGTTTCAGGACAAGTTGCCGACACTATAAAAGTGACGCAATTTGGTGTAAAATCCAACAGTTATTCCAATGCAAGTAAAGGTGTTCGAGAAGCTTTGGAAAAATGCAAAGGCAAACAAAATGTTGTCATTCAGTTGCCGGGAGGAAGAATTGATTTATGGCCTGAAGATGCTATCAAAAAAGAAATTTATATTTCGAATTCGACAGAAAGTGATACTTTATCTAAAGTAAAAAGCATTGGATTTTACTTTGACAATTTGGAAAATGTCACTTTGGACGGAAATAATACTTTGGTGGTTTTGCACGGAAAAATGGTTTCGTTTGCTTTGTTCAATTGCCAAAATATTGAGATTAAAAATATTCAATTTGACTATGAGCGTCCAACGATGTCAGAAGTGACCGTCGTTTCGGTTTCACCATCGGCTATCAAAATGAAAATTCATCCTGATTCAAGATATTTTATCGAAAATGGTAAAATTGGATTTTATGGAGAAGGATGGAAAAGTAATTCGCATCACACTATTTCATTGGATAAAGAAAAAAATCTAATGCGTTATTCTTCATTTGGTCCATTTTTGAAATCAAAAGCGATTCAGGAAGAAAACAGAACCGTTTTGTTTGAAGGTGATTTTGCAAAAGAAAAATATAAAGATGGAGATGTGCTTTCTATTCGTGATACTTACAGGGATAATTGCGGCGGATTTATCACTTTGAGTAAAGATATTGTTCTTTCGAATGTGAAAATGCACTTCATGCACGGATTGGGAATCGTTTCTCAATTTGCTGAAAATATTACACTTTCAAAAGTTGTCGTTGCACCGCGGGAAGATTCAGGTCGTGTGATAGCTTCATTTGCAGATTGTTTTCATTTTTCGGGATGTAAAGGAAAAATCTTAGTTGACGGTTGCAGAACATCTGGTTCACATGACGATCCGATGAATGTACATGGAACCCATTTGAAAATCACCGAAATTTCTCAAGATAAGAAAATAATAATAGTGCAATTTATGCACCATCAAACATATGGATTTGAAGCTTTTTTTGCAGGTGACAGCATAAGTTTTGTTAGTCCACAAACGTTAAAACCAATTGTTTCCGGTAAACTGAAATCGGCAAAATTGATTAATAAAAAAGAAATGGAATTGGTTTTGGATGGCAAAATATCAGATAAAGTGAAAGTGGGTGACGTGATTGAAAACACAACTTGGACTCCGGAAGTTACTATCAAAAATTCAAGATTCGAGCGTACCAATACTCGTGGTTTGTTATTGACTACTAGCAGAAAAGTATTGATTGAAAATAATATTTTTTATCGAACAGGAATGCACGCAATCCTGATTGCAAACGACGCTTCGAGTTGGTTTGAGTCTGGTTCGGTTTCCGATGTAACGATTCGTAACAACACTTTTGAAGAGTGTGCTTACAATTCAGGAACAATCATCAATATCGCACCAGAAAACCACGAACTGGTTGAAGGTTATTATGTGCATCGTAACATCCGAATAGAAAACAATACGTTTAAAATTTTCGACAAACCTATTTTGTCAGCACGATCAACTGACGGATTGTTTTTTTCGAATAATACAATTAATCAATCCGATTTGCTCTCTGCTGGATCCAATGAAAATTCGTTTTCTCTTACGGCATGCAACAATGTTGTAATCAAAAATAACAAGTTTGGTACAACTTGGAAACCAAAAATTACAACTGACAAAATGACGAAAAAGCAAATTAAAACAGATATTAAAGATTTGAATAGTAAATAAAAACAACAACTGAAATGCTGTTCGTTTTAAAAACAAAACCAAAAACCAAAAATTAAAAAAATGAATATGAACAAAAAGATGTTTTCGCTGAACAATTGCCTTTCTCTGGTAGTTTGTTTGATGATGGGATTTTCAGGGTTTTCTCAAAATACTGCGATAAAGAGAATGGGTTCCACCGATACTCAATCATTTGACGATAATTGGCTTTTTTCAAGATATGGGCTACAAGCCGATGGATTGATTAAAGAAGAACCTAAAAATTTAGAAGCCGTTTCAACCAATGAAACCAATTGGGAAAAATTGAATTTGCCACACGATTGGGCTATCAAAGGACCATTTAGAATTGAACTAAGAGGTGAAACAGGAAAATTACCTTGGAAAGGAATTGGTTGGTACCGTAAACATTTTACAGTTCCTGCTTCGGATTCTGGAAAAGAAATTTTTGTAGATTTTGATGGAGCTATGGCTAATGCCAAAATTTATTTGAATGGAAATTATGTTGGAACTTGGCCTTATGGTTACAATTCTTTCCGTATGAATTTGACCCCATTTTTAAAATTTGGACAGGAAAATATCTTAGCCGTTCGTTTGGATACGGAAAATTGGGATTCCCGTTGGTATCCTGGTGCTGGAATTTATCGCCACGTTTGGTTGGTAAAAACCAATCCTGTACATGTGGGACATTGGGGGACTTATATTACTACTCCGAATATCACCAAAGAAGCAGCAGATATTAGAATGATCGTAAAAGTAGACAATGCCACCAACCAAACTGTAAAAGCGGTAGTTACGACTGATTTATATGAAATGGACATTAATGATGTGGCTAAATTAAAAGTGGGGTCATTAATTCCAAGAACCGTTGAAATTAATGCTAATGGAAATAAGGAAGTCGAAGCTCATTCCGTTTTGAATAATCCAAAATTATGGGATTTGAAAACCCCAAATCGTTATGTGGCACAAACCAAAGTGACTGTTGACGGAAAAGTGGTGGATACTTACAATACGCCTTTTGGTATTCGTACAATAGAATTTACAGCAAGAAATGGATTTCTTTTGAACGGAAAAAGAGTTGAAATTTTCGGAACTTGTAATCATCACGATTTAGGTGCTTTAGGAGCAGCTATAAATACATCGGCATTAAAAAGGCAATTGGTAATGTTGAAAGAAATGGGATGTAATTCTTTGCGTACTTCTCACAATCCTCCGGCTCCTGAATTATTAGAATTGGCTGATAAAATGGGATTCTTAGTTTGGGACGAAGCTTTTGATGCTTGGAAAAATGGTAAGAAAAAATTGGATTACAACGTGATTTATGACGAATGGCACGAAAAAGATTTACTTGCTTTAGTTCACAGAGATAGAAACAATCCTTCGGTGTTTATTTGGTCAATTGGGAATGAAGTTCCAGATCAACAAAACGTTGCAATGACTAAACATTTGGCAGATATAATGCGTAGAGAAGATCCAACTCGTCCTGTTTCTAATGGCTACAACGATCCTGATGGTGGACGCAGTTCTGGTGCAGTTGTTGCATTGGATATTATGGGGGTTAATTATTTCTTCAGTCAACAACCAAAATGGGATGTTGATCCAAGATACGAGAAAAAGCCAACGCTAGGTAGTGAAACCGCTTCAACAGTGAGTTCTCGTGGCGAATATTTCTTTGGTGACCCATATAATAAAACATCTTGGCAAATTTCGTCCTATGATGATGCTTTCCCAGGATGGGGTTGTTCACCAGACACTCAATTCCGTACCAATGCCCAATTTCCTCATTTATTGGGAGAGTATGTTTGGACAGGATTTGACTATTTGGGAGAACCAACACCTTACAATTCTGATGAAACCAATTTATTGAATTTTAGAACCGATCCTTCAAAACAAGCAGAATTGGAAGCAAAATTGGCAGAATTGCAAAAAAGTAATCCACCTTCAAGAAGTAGTTATTTCGGAATTATCGATTTGGCCGGTTTCCCAAAAGATCGTTATTATAGCTACAAATCGCATTGGAGACCAGATGTACCGACAGCACACATTCTTCCTCACTGGAATTGGAACGAACGTGTTGGACAAATAGTTCCTGTACACGTTTATACTTCGGGTGATGAGGGTGAATTATTCCTTAACGGAAAAAGCATTGGAAGAAAGAAAATGGAGGCTGGAAAAGATTTTCGTTTGGTTTGGGACAATGTGGTTTACACACCTGGCGAACTCAAAGTAGTCTGTTACAAAAAAGGAAAACAATGGGCTACGGATGTGGTTAAAACTACAGATGTTGCAACAAAATTAAAAATGACCGCTGATAGAACCGAAGTATTTGCAGATGATGTTGATTTGGTTTTCGTAACAGTTGATATTACAGATAAATCAGGATTGGTAGTGCCTCGTTCAAATGAATCAGTTAAATTTTCACTTGAAGGAGCTGGGGAAATTGTGGCAACCGACAATGGAGACGCAACCAGTTTTGTTCCTTTCCAAAGTCACGAACGTCCTGCTTACAACGGTAAAGTTTTAGTGATTGTAAAAGCCAAAAAAGGGCAAAAAGGACAATTTACAGTGAAAGCTGAAAGCGCGGGACTACAAACAGCTTCGACAGTTATTAGAATTAAATAAAAAACAAACTAAAAAAAACTATAGACTATGATAAAGAAATTAATATTGGGGGCTCTGCTTATCGGAACTTCGATAGTGGGTAATGCGCAGAATAAAATTCAAACGAAGGATATTGCTGAAAAAATGAAATGGTTTGAAGATGCTAAGTTGGGTATTTTCATTCATGCTGGAATCTATTCTGTTGCCGATGTTTCGGAATCTTGGAGTTTTCATAACGGAAATATTTCTGTTGATGATTATATGAAGCAGCAAAAAAGTTATACATTGAGTAATTATGATCCAGCAGCCTGGGCACAAATGATAAAAGATTGCGGTGCTAGATATTGTGTGATAACTACGAAACACCACGACGGCGTAGCGATGTACGACACCAAATTGGGGAAATTGAGTTCGGTAAAAACTACTCCTGCCAAAAAAGACATGATTAAACCTCTATTCGAAGAATTACGTAAAAGAGATGTGAAATGTGGCGCTTACTTCTCATTAATAGACTGGACACACAATGATTATCCGGACTTTTTGAAAGAAAAAAAACGTTATGATATCAAGAAAGAACCTGCTCGTTGGGAGCGTTTTCAAAAGTTTTTTCAAGGGCAAATCAAAGAAATCTCTGATTGGTACAATCCCGATTTATGGTGGTTTGATGGGGATTGGGAGCATAGTGCAGATGAATGGCAAGCCGAAAAAACACGTAAGATTTTGACCGATAGAAATCCAAATACAATCATCAATGGTCGTTTGCAGGGATATGGTGATTATGATACTCCTGAACAAAATTTCCCTGTGGTGCGTCCTGCGTTCAAATGGTGGGAATTGTGTATGACTATGAATGAAAATTGGGGCTACCGTGTGAGCGATAATAATTGGAAAACACCTTATGAAATCATTACCATTTTTGTGGATGCTGTTTCAAATGGAGGAAATTTATTATTAGATATTGGACCAAAACCTGACGGAACTTATCCAGAAACAGTTGTTTCTACATTGAAAGAATTAGGGGATTGGAACAAAAGAAACGGAGAAGGTATTTTCGGAACTATCCCTGGAATTCCACAAGGGCATTTCTACGGGCCTACAACACTTTCTAAGGATTCTAAAACACTTTATTTGTTTGTTCACGGAAAAACTTCCGGACAAGTATTGTTGAAAGGTTTGGATAACAAAATTCAGGATATTACTGTTTTGGGGTCTAATGTAAAGTTGACTCATAAAGTAGTAGGAAAAATTTCGTGGAGTGCCGTTCCAGGGTTGGTATATATCGACTTACCGGAAACTGCTATTGATAAATATGTGACTTGTATCAAAGTAACATTAGACGCACCAATTAAATTATACAGAGGCAACGGAGGTTTCTTGACGAATTAATAAATAATATGAAAATGTCATCTTCATTTTTCGGGGATGGCATTTTTTTTAACAAATTCATTTAAACGATTTAGTAAAAAAGTCGAAATGAATTGAAAATACGAGCAGTAATGAAGATTTACTCTTCGATAATTGAATAGAATAATATAATTCAATGGTTATCAATAGTATGAAAAAAACATTTTTATTTTTAGCGCTTTTGCTTTTGCCTTTTGTGGGTATTAGTCAGAAAAAAAGTAAATCAGAAACACCAAAAGTGAATGAAGTCATCGTGGTTTTTAAAACCCATTTTGATATTGGTTACACCGATTGGTCGGATAATGTGAGATACAATTATGCGAATTCGATGGTGACTAGTGCATTGAAGACAATCGATGAGTCAAAGCATTTACCCAAAGACCAACAGTTCAAATGGACTGTTTCGGGCTGGCCGATGAAAGAAATGCTTTTGAAGTCGAAACCGGAAGTGAAAACTAAAATTGAAAAAGCGATAAAAGACGGAAACCTTTTTGTTCATGCGCTGCCTTTTTCAATGGAAACAGAAGCTGCCGATTTGGAGCCATTAGTACAATCGTTGGGCTACGCTTCAAAAATACACCGTGATTTAGGATTGCCTTTGGCTATTGACGCAAAAATGTCGGATGTGCCGAGTCATTCGTGGATTGTACCAACAATGTTGAACAATGCTGGAGTGAAATTCTTGCACATCGGTTGTAATCCGGCTTCGATGTCACCAAAAGTTCCATTGTTATTTTGGTGGGAAGGTCCGGACAAATCAAAGCTGATGACTTTCTATTTCGGGGAATATTATGGAACAAGTCCAGCACCGCCAAAAGATTGGACACACAAAACGTGGTTGGCAATTATTCAAACCAACGACAATTCTGGTGCACAGACGTATGAAGAGTACAGAAAAGCAGTAGCAGAAATTGAAAAACTTAATCCTGGTGCGAAAGTAAGAGTAGGTAGTTTAGCAGACTTTTATAATACTATCAGCAAAGAAAATCCAAAACTGGAAACCATCAAAGGGGATATGCCAGATACTTGGATTCATGGTTATATGTCGATGCCTCGCGAAATGAAAGCGAGTCGTGCTTTGAGTAAATCGACTTTAAATTTGGAAGCGTTCAGTACTTTATCTTCTTTCTGGGGACAAAAAGAAGAAGAACCAATACAGAAAATGGTGAACGAATCTTTGGAAGGAATTCATTTGTTTGACGAACATACTTTTGGATTAGCCATGAGCCACGGTCATTCAGGATATTGGGCATACGGAAATGAATTTGAAAAATTGAGAGCCAAAGGATATTATGACATCATAGAATATTCTTGGAAAGAAAAAGGAAATCACGTTACAGCCTCCGAAAAATTAATTTTGCCAGCGTTCAGCCGGGAATTAAAACGTTTGGCAACATCCGTAAATGTAGAAGGGGAGCGTATTGTAGTGTATAACCCACTGCCTTGGGAACGCAATGATATGGTAACACTTCAGACAGGTACAGCCTTTAAAAAATCATTGAAGAGCGTTGCGACTGGTGAAATTATTCCAATTATCAAAAATAAAAACATTTTGCAGTTCCAAGCCAATAAGATTCCGGCCATGGGGTATGTGACTTTTGTTTCGACAGATGAAGAAGCGCCTGCAGCAAAATCAAGTCTATCGTTTGATACTGATAAAGGAATAATGGAGAATGCATTTTTCAAAATCACTTTCGACAAACAAAACGGAACCATCAAATCATTGATTGACAAAAAATCGAATAAAGAAATGGTGAACGCCAATTCGGAATACAAATTTGGTCAATATATAAACGAAAGATTTGCCAAAACGCAAACGGATAAATACGCCAAGGATTATATAAAAGCGGGTTGGAATTGGGCGTATCAAGAATTGGGAAGAATCAATCTTGACGACACTCCTTATAAAAAATCATCAGGAAAGAATGCTGAAATCGAATTTTCTAAAGATGGATTGTCAGTTTCGGCCACAATGAAATTCAAAGGAGATACCGATTTAAACCACAACTATTCAATGGTTTTTACTTTGTATGAAAACAAACCTGCAGTAGAAGTGATTTGGAGCATTAGTGGAAAACCTGCTGAAGCATGGCCAGAAGGCGGATGGATCAGTTTTCCATTCAATATTGATAATGCACAGTTTAAATTGGGACGTTTAGGTGGTGTAATCGATCCTGTAAAAGATATTGTGAAAAATTCTAATCTGGATTACGGTTTCATAAACACCGGTGTTGGAGTTTTGGACAAAAACAACCAAGGTTTTGGAGTGACATCTGCTGATGTACCAGGAGTGAGTTTGGATCGTCCGGGATTGTGGAAATATTCAACAGATTTTGTTCCTCAAAAAGGAAATGTGTTTTTTAACCTTTACAATAATCAATGGAGTACCAATTTTACCGAATGGGTAGAAGGTTCTTGGACTGCAAAATTCTATGTGTGGAGCATTGACAATTATACAGACGGAAGTTCAATTGTTGTTCCTGCAGAGGAAATCAGGAATCCATTGATGGTATCATATGCAGGTGGAACAGCTGGTAAAATTGCTGCTTCGGCAAAAGGAATTTCAGTGTCAGAAAAAGGTGTTTTGGTTACTTTCTTCGGAAAAAATAGAGATGGAGAAGGTGACTTGATCCGACTTTGGGAACAAAATGGAAAAGATACTGTTTGTACCGTGACTTTGCCTCAAGGAAGTATTTATAAAACAGCTCAATTCTGTGACTTGAGAGGAGAAGAAAAAGGAGAAACTTTGTCGATTTCAAACAATGCAATTCAAGTAAAATTCAGAGCAAATCAACCGGTTTCTTTGATTTTGAAATAAAGCTTTAGTCATTGGCTTTTTGGCAATTAGTCAAAAGCCAATGATTTATAATAACTGATGGTTTCGTCCATAATAATATTCAAATGCGCCTTAGCGGTTAGCCAATAGCAAAGACATGAACAAAAAAGCACTTTTACTATGTTTCCTTTTGGGAACTCCGATGTTGTTTTCCCAAAACACACCAAAGTATAAAAATCCTAAATTACCGGTGGAAGAACGAGTTCAGGATTTATTGTCCCGAATGACACCAGAAGAAAAATTCTGGCAGATGTATATGATTCCAGGGGATTTGTCCGACGGTACCGATAACTACAAAAACGGAATTTTCGGTTTTCAGGTAAGTGCCAAAGGAAGTTCCGACGCGGCGAATCAAATTTTGGATTACAGTGCGGCAAGCAACGCTCAGGAAACAGTAAAATTGATTAATAAAATACAAAAACATTTTGTCGAAAATACACGTCTTGGTATTCCGATTATTGCTTTTGATGAAGCATTACACGGATTGGTAAGAGACGGAGCAACTGCTTTCCCTCAATCCATTTCATTGGCAGCAACATTCGATACTGGTTTGATGAAACGTGTTTCGACAGCCATTGCATTGGAATCCAAAAGTCGTGGAATTCGTCAAATTTTATCGCCAGTTGTGAATCTTGCGTCAGATGTTCGTTGGGGTCGTGTGGAGGAAACGTACGGGGAAGATCCTTTTCTTTCTTCCAAAATGGGTGTCGCTTATGTGTCTTCTTTTGAAGAAAGAGGAGTGATCACAACCCCTAAGCATTTCTTGGCAAATAGCGGGGACGGAGGTCGTGACAGTTACCCGATTGATTATAACGAACGTTATTTGGAAGAATATCAGTTTCCACCTTTCAGAGCTTGTTTTACTGAAGGCGGAAGCCGTAGTGTGATGACTTCGTACAATACCGTGAGCGGAAGTCCTTGTACGGCCAGCGATTGGTTGTTGAACAAAAAACTGAAAGGCGAAATGAATTTTAAAGGATTCATTATCTCTGATGCTAATGCTGTTGGAGGAGGAAATGTATTGCATTATACAGCCAAAGATTATACTGAATCTGGAGTTAATGCGATTAATAACGGTTTGGATGTGATTTTCCAGACAGCTTATGAACATAACAAATTGTTTCAGCCGCCTTTCCTTGACGGAAGAATTGATACAAAAAATATTGACGAATCAGTAGCAAGAGTGTTGCGATTGAAATTTGAATTGGGATTGTTTGAAAAACCTTATGCAGATGAAAAAGAAACCAATAAATGGAACGGAAATCCTGCTCACAAATTATTGTCCAGAGAAGCTGCTGAAAAAGGGATGGTTTTGTTGAAAAATGACAATAAAGTTTTGCCTTTACAAAAGAATATTAAATCAATTGCCTTGATTGGAAACGATATTACCGAGGCCCGATTGGGAGGTTACAGCGGACCCGGAAACGGTAAAGTGAGTATGCTTGACGGAATTAAAGCCAAATTGGGTAAATCGGTTGCAATCAATCTGGCCGAAGGTTGTGCGAGAAAAAGCACTGATTATGTTCCTGTTCCGTCCGCTAATTTATTTACAGTTGAAAAAGGAAAATCAGTGAATGGTTTGTCGGGAGAATATTTCAATAATGTTCAATTGAGCGGAACTCCTGCTTTGGTTCGTTTGGACAATAAAATTAATTTCGATTGGACTTTGTATTCACCGGATCAGACAAAAATCAATTATGATTTTTATTCTGTCAAATGGAGCGGAAAAATCAAATCGCCAGCAACAGGAACTTACAAAATTGGTTTCGAAGGTAATGACGGTTATCGTTTGTATTTGAACGGAAAACTAATTATAGACAATTGGAAAAGTCAAACGTATTCAACAAAACTGGTTGATTTCAATTTTGAAAAAGACAAAGAATACGATATCAAAGTAGAGTTTTTCGAATCACAAGGATATGCCAAATTCAAATTGGTTTGGAATATTGGTGTAAATAACGATTGGCAAAGAAAAATTGACGAAGCCGTTGCGGCTGCCAAAAAATCGGATGTGGCGGTGATCGCAGCCGGAATTGAAGAAGGTGAGTTCAATGACAGAGCCTATTTAGGTTTGTTAGGACATCAGGAAGAATTGATCAACGCTGTTGCTGCAACTGGAAAACCTGTAGTAGTGCTTTTGGTGGGAGGAAGTGCCATCACAATGGATAAATGGATTAACAATGTACCGGCGATTTTGGATGTATGGTATCCAGGTGAAGATGGAGGAAATGCTGTGGCAAATATCCTTTTTGGAGACAAAAATCCTGCAGGACGTTTACCAATTACTTTCCCTGTTTTTGAAGGGCAATTGCCTTTGGTGTACAACCACAAACCAACAGGTCGTTCGGATGATTATACCAATTTGAATGGTGCGCCTTTATTTCCGTTCGGGTATGGATTGAGTTATTCGACTTTTGAATATAGCAATATGCGATTTGATAAAAAGCAAATCGGAAAGGCAGAAACCACAAAAGTGTACTGTACCATCAAAAACACCAGTAACATTGATGGAGATGAAGTAGTTCAATTATATGTGAGAGATGTTTTGGCATCCATTGCACAACCAATTAAGCAAATGAAAGGTTTTCAAAGAATTTCGCTGAAAGCGGGAGAATCAAAAGAAGTTTCGTTTGAAATTAACAAAGAAACGCTACAAATGCTGAACGGAGACATGAAATGGGTAGTTGAGCCAGGCGATTTCAGAATTATGATTGGTGCCTCATCAAGAGACATCAAATTGAGAGATATTCTTAATGTTACGGAATAATTATAAATTCAATTCAAAATCGGTTAAGGATTTATTTGAAAGAAGAAACTAGATATTAAAAATAATACTGAAAATGAAAAAACTGCTATTGTCATTCTTCCTGTTTTGTGTTACGATTGGTTTTTCGCAAGATAAAAACGGCTTTCCGAAAGCGGAGAATAATCTCACATCGCAGGCTCCCATTAGTTCTTGGGACGAAGCAATTCCGTTGGGTAATGGATTGACAGGCGGACTCTTATGGGGAGAAAAAAATATAATTAAACTTTCGCTCGATCGAGGTGATTTGTGGGACGAACGCACCAATGGACCAAAAGATTGGTGGAAAACCCAAACTTGG
Source organism: Flavobacterium granuli (assembly GCF_031456055.1). Taxonomy (GTDB): domain Bacteria; phylum Bacteroidota; class Bacteroidia; order Flavobacteriales; family Flavobacteriaceae; genus Flavobacterium; species Flavobacterium granuli_A. The sequence continues at coordinate 618,386 of NZ_JAVDTX010000002.1, read as the reverse complement.
GTTAAAGGAGGCAATATGTGGGAAGATGCATATTATGGAGCCTATCCAACCAAATTACCTGCCGGTGGAATCGAATTTACCTTGAACAACAATACTGTCAAATCGTTTGAATTGGACAAACAAAGAGCAACTGGAATCGTTCATCTTGCGAATGGGAAACAGGCTAAAGTTTTTTTTAGTGCTGTAAAGCCAGTTGCAATATTCCGTATTTCGGATCAGGACTTGGATGGATTCGAAGTTTTAAGTTCGTTGCAGGTTTCTGCGAAATATAGAGGAGGATCTGCAGGACCAGACAGTCATTCGGTAAACGCTTTGGGCTATCCCGAAGCAACGAACGGTGTGGAAGGTAATGCCAAATGGTATGTACAACCAGCCGCTGAAGGATTGGTGTATTGTGTTTATACCGAAACCCGTCATCTGAAAGGGGAATCAATAATCGCCATTTCTGTAACTACGAATCGTGATGGAGGCAATCCTGTGGCATTAGGAAAACAACATTGTACTGAAGCACTCAATGAAGGAATCGGCAAATGCTTTTCTGATCATGTAAAATGGTGGAAAGCATTTTGGGGACAGTCACAAATCATTCTGCCCGAAAAAAGGATGCAGGATTATTACACATTTGCCCGCTATTTGTATGGTTCGGGTTCAAGAGCCGATGCACCGCCAATGCCTTTACAAGGTGTTTGGACATCTGCAACTGGTAGTTTACCACCTTGGAAAGGCGATTATCACAGCGATTTGAATACTCAAATGACTTATATAGCTTATCAAACTGCCGGAAATTTTGATGAAGGAAGCAGTTACCTGAATTTTCTTTGGAACAAAAGAGACCTTTGGCGTGCTTTTGCCAAAGATTTCTATGAAACGCCAGGATTAGCAGTTCCTGGTGTAATGACAGTTGCGGGACAGCCTTTAGGCGGTTGGGCGGCTTACAGTTTGTCTCCTACAATGACCTCATGGAATGCACACTTGTTTTACCTTCATTGGTTATACACAGGCGATGGCAGTTTCCTGAAAGAGCGTGCTTATCCTTGGTGTAAGGAAGCGGCAGAATGTTTGCGAGCACTTTTAAAACCAGACAAAGAGGGTAATTTAAAATTATTGAGATCATCTTCACCCGAAATATTTGGCAACAAATGGTTGGAACCAAATACCAATTACGATTTGATGAGTATGAAAATGCATTTTTTGGCTGTAGCCGAAATGGCTGAAGCGCAAGGATTGACTGCCGAAGCGAAATCTTGGAAAGAATTGGCATCAAAATTAGGCGATTTTCATGTGGCTTCCGATGGAGAATTGATGCTTGATTCAAAATTAATGCTGAGAGACGACCATCGTCATCTTTCGAATATTATTGGAATTTACCCTTTCAATCTTATTACTGTCGAAGGAAGTAAAGAAGATCAACGAAGAATCAATACAACTTTGAACCGTCCAGAATGGAATGCGCAAAAACACAACGAATGGTGTGGTTATTCCTGGGCGTGGATGGCCTGTATGCAGGCACGTGTGGGTAATGCCGAAAGTGCTTACCACCATTTGGATGTTTTTGAAAAAGCTTATATTTTGAGAAATGGTTTCCATGTGAATCAAGACCAAACTCCAGATAGTCGTTACGGTAATGGAGGAGGAAAACCATTCACTTTAGAAGGAAATTTTATCGCTATGCAGGCCGTGCAGGAAATGTTGTTGCAGAGTTGGAGTGCTACGCCAGGAAAACTCGATTCAGGAATTATCCGAATTTTTCCGGCTACGCCAAAAGAATGGGCAGATGTTTCTTTTACAGATTTGAGAGCTGAAGGCGGATATAAAGTTTCGGCTACTAGAAAAGATGGCAAAATCAGTTCTTTCAGCATTATGGCCAAAAAATCGGGAACTGTTAGAATCAAGGACAATTTTGATGGACAAACTCCTAAATGGAATTCTAAAGAAGTAAAACTTCAAAATGGAATCTATGAAATTCATGTGAAAGCTGGAGATAAATTAGAAGCGAAGTTTTAATTAACATTAATAAAACAATAAAATAGTTTTAGAAAATGAAAAAACATAAGAGTATAAAGATTTACATTTTGGGATGTTTCTTATTGCTGTCAATTTTTCAAACGGTTTATGCACAAAAAAACTATGAATTGATTTCTCCAAACAAGAAATTAAAAATGACCGTTTCGCAATCTAAAGAAGATGGGGTGACATACTCTTTTATTGCTGATGGTAAATTGCTTATCAAGCCTTCACAATTGGGTTTGGCTCTTGACGGGAATTCATCAACAAACAATTGGGTGGTTGCAAAAAGTGAAAACCGAAAAGTAAATACAGTTTGGAAGCCTGTATGGGGAAAACGTGCCGTTGTAGCAGACAAGTTCAATGAAATAACTTTGTTATTGGAGGGTGATGGAAATGTTAAACCCAATTTGAAAATCATCTTCAGGATGTATGATGATGGTTTGGCTTTCCGTTATGTTTTTTCGGATAAAAATGTAAAAACGGTTTCCGATTTGACAAAATACAATTTTGCGGGTGATTATACGGCTTGTTTTTACAATGGAGAAAATCCAAATCTAGGGCCTAAAAAATTATCTGATTGCGATGGAACGTTCTTACCAGTAATGACAATCCAAGCAGATGATAGTCACTTTATGGCATTGCACGAAGCGGAATTGATAAAGGGTTCGCCATTGGTATTGAATACAAAAAAAGGAAATACTTCATTTTCGGTTTCAGCTAATATGGATGAAATTGGGAGTGAATATAAATCGGCTTGGAGGGTAATTTTATACGGTTCAACACCGGGAGCAATGGTAGATTCCCATATCATTGAATTGCTGAATCCAAACCCGTCACCCGAAATGGATTTTTCGTGGGTAAAACCAGGAGTTGCCGTTTGGGATTGGCGTATTGACGGTGCAATTATTGACGATTTTAAGTATTCAATGTCTTATCCTTCTTGGACAAGAATGGTTGATTTTGCTTCGGAACAAGGATTTAATTATTTGGTTTTGGATGCCAATTGGTATGGTCCCGAATTCAAGCAGGATTCAGATCCGCTAAAAGGGAATAAGGCTTCGGATGTGAAAAAAATCATTCAATACGGAAAAAACAAAAAAGTAGGTGTTTGGCTGTATTTGAACGATGTGGGAGGAAAAAAATTCGACATTGACCAAACATTAAAGCAATATGGAGAATGGGGAGCTTCTGGTGTGAAGTACGGATTTATGACAGGTACACCAAAAGAAAAAAATAATTGGACACAAAAAATTACTGCCTTATGTGCTAAAAATCATTTGTTAGTTGATTTTCATGATGGCCCGGTTCATCCTTATGGACAAATGAGAACATGGCCGAATGCCGTAACACGTGAATTTTGTCACGCTCAGTTGGATGCTCACCGCGTTTTTGAGCCCAAAACTTTTGTGACTACGGTTTTTGTGAATATGCTTTCGGGACCAATTGATATGAATAACGGAATGTTTGATCTTCGACAGGGAAATACCACTCGAGTTGATGAAAACCAACCTGTACCATCAACGGTAGTTTCAGAGGCAGCCCGCACATTGATTGTTTTTTCTGGAGCAACTATTATTCCGGACATCCCTGAGTTCTACAAGAAATATCCAGATTTGCTCCACTTTATTTCCGAAGAAAAAATGCCTTGGAAAGAAAGTAAAACTTTAGATGGGAAAATTGGAGAATATATCGTGATGATGCGACAAAATCAAGAAGGTAGTTTTTTGGTGGGAGCAACTACCAATGAAGAATCTAGAACGCTAACAATTCCGCTTTCGTTTTTACCAAAAGGGAATTACGAATTGACTTTGGTTCAAGACACCAAAGATTCACATTATCTGACGAACAGGGAATCATTTAAAGTGGATAAAAAAAAGGTTTCAAAGTTAGATGTGATAACCTTGAATTTAGCTCCAGGAGGCGGTGCTTGTCTGTTGATAAAGAAGAATAATTTATAATAAAAAAAATGAAAAGGAAACTGAATTTTTATCTGATGGCATTCCTTTGTACTGTTTCAGTATTTTCTCAATCTGTCATTTATGTTTCTCCGAAAGGGAATGACAAGGCAAATGGCGAAAAAAATGCACCATTGCAGACGATACAGTTTGCTATAGACAAAAGCCAGAAAACAAACGGGAATGTGATTATTGAGCTTTTCGGGGGAAATTATGCTATTGATAAAACAATCGTAATCCACAAAAATAATCTTATCATTCGATCTTTTGAAAATCAAAAAGTTTCGATTTCGGGTGACATCACCATTCCTTTGTCAAAAATGGAAAAGATAAAGGATAAAAAGATTCTTGATCGAATTGATAAAGATTTTCAACAAAAAATTGTCGCAATTGATTTTCAATCTTTGGGTGGAAAAATCGATGGTTTGCATTCCGTTGGTTTTGGACGTCCTTCGGATATTGGTTGGAGTGAACTCGTAGTCAATGGCGAACCATTACAACTCTCAAGATGGCCCAATAATTCGATGGAGCCCATTGGAAAAATTTTAGTCAGTGGAAATGTGAAAGACAAAAGTGAAGGAAACTTACCTGTTTTTCAGTTTAAAACCGATCGCCCGAAACGTTGGAAAAATGCTAATGAGATTTGGTTGTCGGGCTATTTTGCCCACGGTTATGCCGATGATATGATTAAGGTGAAGGAAATGAATTTGGTAGACAACACTTTCCACATGAATGATTTTACTACTTATGAATTTATGACTGGAGCAGCTTTTCGCCAATGGTTTGCCGTGAATTTATTGGAAGAAATTGACCTCGAAGGCGAATATTCAATTGACGAGAAATTGCAGAAAATATATTTCTTGCCTAAAGGAAAAGTAAGCGAGTTAAAATTGCTCAGAATGAAAGAACCTTTGGTGGCTATTGAAAATTGTGAAAATGTTTCTATTCAAAACATCACTTTCGAGAATTCAAGAGGTATTGGAATTTATATTGAAAAGGTCAACGGAACTTTAATAGATGGTTGCACTATTCGAAATTTAGGAAGTGTTGGTATTTGCATGGGAAAAGGAAATTTACCAGAAATAAAATCAGACGACCATTCGATGGAGGGCGGTGGTGAACAAGCTTCGCGGATCATAGGGAGTATGATGGGGGTTATGTACAAGAATACTGTATTGGACCGTCAGGCTGGTACAAATAATGGTGTGAAAAATTGCCAAATTTACAATACAGGCGGTGGTGGAATTATTCTTAGCGGAGGTAATCGGCTCACACTCGAAAGCGGAAATAGCTTTGTAGAAAACTGTAAAATCTACAACTACAATCGCATCGAAAAATCGTATCGACCTGGGGTTTGGATTGATGGTGTTGGTAATAAAATAACAGGTTGCGATATTTTTAATGCGCCAAGTATGGCTATTCTTTTTCATGGAAATGAACATGTGATTGAATACTGTAAAATTACCAATGTGTGTACCGAAGTAGATGATCAAGGTGCAATCTATTACGGAAGAGACCCTTCGGAAAGAGGAAATATTATTCGATACAATTATTTCAAAGAATTAAGTCCGAAGCATAGGGTGACGGCTACTTATCATGACGATATGGCTTGCGGATCCAAGGTTTACGGAAACGTATATTTTAATGCTGGTTCATTACCTGTATTGATTGGTGGAGGAAAAGACCATCATTATTATAACAATATTTTTATCAATTCGCCGATGGCAATTCATATCGATAATCGCGGAGAAAACTGGGCAAAAGGAATGTTTGACAAGGATGCAATTATTGATCAACGACTACAAAGAGTAAATTATAAACAAGCTCCTTATGTTACCAAATATCCTGAACTTGTAAATTATTGGGAAGAAGGTGCTATGAAACCGATGAGAAATGTTTTTGATGGCAATTTGTTTGTCAATATTGAAAATGTGTTAGATGGTAAATCGTCTTGGGGCGAATTCTACAACAATTGGATGACCAATGATGATGCAGGATTTGTGGATAAAAATAATCCAATGAAAGGTTTCAAAGAAAATGCCGAAGTATTTAATAAAATTAAAGGTTTCCCAAAATTGCCTTTTGATAAAATGGGAAGTACGTTGAAGTAGAGAGATTAGAGAATAAAGAGTAAAAAACAAGATAGAATTAAATTGGAAGAATAATGAGGAAAATAATTTTTACAATGCTGCTGGGAACTTTGATTTTTAGTAATAATGTCACAGCACAGAAAATAGAAATTTTTGATCAGGTAAGAGTAAATCACGATGAAAATCGTAAGGACTTTTCTACTGACAATAACGGGAATATCTATTATGGAGGAGGTCAGTATGTGTTTAAAAAAGTGACTTTCCCGAAGCAACAATTGAATACCAAAGCAGAAATAAGTGTTACAGTTATTTCAGGAGGTGATCGTTACGATCGTGCCGGTTCGATTTATGTACTTCCTGTGGACAAAAACAATTCGCTTGAAGATGTGGTGAAAAACAAAAAGTTTGCTTCTAATGAATATACGAAAATCAAAACGATTGTTCCAGAAGGGAATTTTTCACCGACCATCGAGTTAATGCGTTTTATGACCACATTCGGTGTTGGTTTTTTTAGCAATGATTCATTGCAACGCAAACCTGTTTACATTCCGTATTGGGAAAGAGAAGTGAAATGGAAAGAAGATATTTCTCAATTCTCCACTTTGTTGCAAGGTGAAGTTTGGATTGGTGTTCATATCGGGAATTATACCAAGGGTGGGCATATCATAAGTGCATCGATCAATCTTAAGCCTAGCGAATTGAGCTGTGATATTGCCAAGAACAAAGTGGTTGTACCCATATTAAACACAGACCCTTTTGGAACCAATCAAGGAAATGATGAGCTTTTTGCTTATAAAGATTTTCAGGTTGAATTCAATTTGCCAAAAGGAGCTAAAAATCCAAAACTTTATTACATCACCACTGGCCACGGAGGTCATGGTGAAGGCGATGAATTTGTTAAAAAACAGAATATCGTAAAAGTCGATGGAAAAAAAGTAATCGATTTTGTGCCGTGGAGAGATGACTGTGCCAGTTTTCGCCGATTTAACCCAGGTACAGGGGTTTGGTTGAGAAAACGTGTGGCTCCTTATATCCAAGAGGACAAAGGAACTTATACTACAAAAGAAATTGAAGAACCTATTGCTAGTAGCGATCTGAGCCGTTCGAATTGGTGTCCGGGAAGTAATGTTCCAGCGATGATGGTTCCTTTGGAATTAAAAGAAGGGAAGCACACGGTGATTTTTAGTATTCCAGAAGCGCAAAAAAATGTTAACGGAACTTCAAATCACTGGATGGTGAGTTCGTATATCGTTTATGAGCTGTAAAAATTTAAATAATTCGAAAGAATAAATAATTATCAAATGAAAAAAGCATTCTTAATTTTATTGTTGCCATTTCTTTGTTTGGCACAAGCGCCTTACCGAGTTTCGATTATCCCAAAACCTCAAAAGATTAGTTTTAATGAGGGCGGATTTATTTTAAAAAATGGTTCAACAGTGGCAGTAACCGATGCGAGTCTTACTCCTTTGGCAAACTATCTTGTGGCAACCATTGGGAAAGAAAATGGTTTGGATTTAAAAGTTTCAAAAGATGCCAAAGCCGACATCACACTTTCGTTGGGTTACAAGAACGAAAAAACGGAAGCTTATAAAATGGAGGTTTCTGCCAATGGAATTGCCATTACCGGAGCTTCTCCTGCTGGAATTCTGATGTCGATTGCCACTTTGCGACAACTGATTCCTGTTGGTGTAAACCAAACCAAAGTACAGTTTCTAAAAATAGAAGATTTTCCAAAATACAGTTATCGTGGAGCACATTTGGATGTGAGTCGTCATTTCTATAGCGAAGATGAAGTCAAACATTTTTTGGATTTGATGGCAAGGTACAAGTTGAACAAATTCCACTGGCATTTGACTGATGATCAAGGATGGAGAATAGAAATCAAAAAATATCCGTTATTGACCGAAAAAGGGGCTTGGCGTAAATTGAACAATCAAGACAGGGATTGTATCAAATTGGAAAAAGAACAAGATAATAGCGATTTTAAATTACCAAAAGAACATTTAAAAATCGTTGGAAATGATAAACTTTACGGGGGATTTTACACTCAAGAACAAATCAAAAACGTGGTTAAATATGCCAAAGAAAGAGGTATTGATGTTTTGCCGGAGATCGATATGCCAGGTCATTTTATGGCGGCAATTATTGGTTATCCTTACCTTTCTTGTAAAGGGAACGCACACATGGGAAGTACCTTTTCTGATCCTTTGTGTGTAGGGAATCCACAAACTTTGAAATTGGTAAAAGAAATTTACACTGAAGTTGCGGGCTTGTTCCCTTATGAGTATATGCATTTGGGCGCTGATGAAGTGGAAAGAACCAATTGGAAGGAATGTCCGAAATGCCAAGCAAAAGTAAAAAAAGAGCATTTAAAAGGGGTTGAGGAATTGCAGTCGTGGTTTGTTCACGATATGGAAAAGCATTTCAATAAATTAGGCAAGAAACTCATAGGTTGGGATGAAATTTTAGACGGTGGATTATCGCCAACAGCAACCATTATGTGGTGGAGAAATTGGGCGCCAAAAGCGATACCAACCGCAACAGAGCAAGGGAATTTTGCGATTTCAAGTCCGTGTTTTGAATTGTATTTTGATTTGACTGAAGGGCCAGCTTCTTTAGAATCGGCTTATTTGTTTGATCCATTGAAAGGGCTTACGCCAAAACAATCCAAAAATGTAATTGGAATTCAAGGAAATCTTTGGACAGAAACAGTTCCGACAGTTCGTCGTGCCGAACATCAATATTTCCCTAGAATATTTGCACTTTCAGAAGGTGCTTGGAATGGAGAAAAACGAAACTGGGAAGAATTCAGAAGCCGAGTGGTAAACGAAATCGAATATCTTGATGCCAAGAAAATCAATTATCGTGTTCCAAATCTAACAGGTTTCAACGATTTAAATGTTTTTACAGAAAATGAAACCGTAAACGTAAATTGTATTTTGCCGAATATCACCGTAAGATATACTACAGACGGCTCGATTCCACAGGCAAATTCAACAAAATATATTGCTCCATTTTCTGTTTCTGAAAGTACTAAGTTTAGCTTTAGATCATTCCGTCCCGACGGAAGTGGCTCGGAAGTGTATAAAGCCGAATTTCGCAAGGAAAGTTATTCAAAAGCTTATGATGGAGCCTTTCTTAGCGATGGAATCGTGCTAAAAGAGTATGAATCGAAATCGAAAAAATGTGCCGAAATCAAAAACAGCAAATTAGTCAAAGAATCGAAAACGGAAAGCATGGAAATGCCAAAAGACTTTAAAGGATTTGCTGGGCTAATTTTTGAAGGTTATTTTGAAGTTAAAACCGATGGTGTTTACACTTTTGAATTGGCGTCTAATGACGGGTCAATGTTGTATGTGGATGGTGCAATGGTTATCGACAATGACGGTCCACACGGAAACAAAGCCAAGACAGGACAAAAAGCTTTGGCAAAAGGATGGCATAAAATGGTAGCCGAATATTTTGATTTGGATTCCGGAGGAAATTTCTCTGTTAAAATCAAATCATCTGATGATAAAGAATTCAATCTGATGAGTCATTTTAAAAATTAGTAAAGAGTTAATCAAGAGTGTTGTTCAGCCCGAAATTTATAGTTTGTAGCTATATTTTAATTGAATTTTGTATTGTATTGTTTTTTTAGGTTGTTATCGTTTTTAAGTGAATAAAAAATGAAGATAAAATTATTAGTTGCTTTAGGATTTTTATCGATAGTTTGTTTTGGTTTTCCTCCAAAGGAATATTCCAAAAAGGTGCAAACGGTGTTAAGTCGCCATACCGTTATTTATGATAAAGTTCCAACCAGAATACCAAGTCGTGTTGCTGTGGATGCTCCTTTGTTAGGTAATGGATATACTGCAATTGCTCTTTCTGGAAATCCTGAAAAACAAATTTTCCGAGTGGCTCGAAATGATTTTTGGCGATTCAAATCGGCATTGGATGAATCGTATCCCACTGTTTTGGGTAAAATAATTTTGAATGTGCCACAATTAGAGGGAGCATCTTATCAGGCGATTCAAGATTTATTTACAGCAACAACAACTGTAACCTTATCTAAGGGTAAAACAAAATTAGTGTATAAAGCTTATGTTTCGGCAGTGGATGATGTTTTAGTTGTCGAAATGACATTGCAAGGAGATTCATCAATAGAAGCTACAGTCAATTTGGAACTTCCGGGAGCGGACGAAATAGTGAATCAACCACCATTGGAGCGTGTTTTTCCAGATGAAAAAGGAATTAAAACAGAGAAAGAAATAGAAACGCTTTGGCGAGGTTTTGAAAAAGATGTGGATCAAAAAACAATAGCATCAATTGCTCTACGCATTTTACAACAAAATAGAAACGGAAAAATTACATTGAAACCAAACCAAACCGTTCGTTTTGTTTGTGCCTTTTCAAGTAATTTTAAAAGTGAGGATTGTGTGAAATCGGTTAATTCCAAAGTTTCTGCGATTAGCGAAAAAGAAACCAAAACTATTCAAGCCAAACATCAAAACTGGTGGAAAACGTATTGGGAAAAGTCATTCGTTGACATTCAACAATTTCCAGAGATTGAAAAACAATATTATATTTCGCTTTATGGGCTTGCTTCTTGTAGTCGTGACAAGGATTTTCCTCCGTCTATTTTTGGGAGTTGGATAACCAAAGAACGTCCGGATTGGAACGGGGATTACCACTTGAATTACAATCATGAAGCTCCCTATTACGGACTGTATTCTTCCAATCGAATCGAACAGGCTGATCCGTATTATGCGCCATTATTGGCAATTATTCCGCAAGGAAATCTTTTCTCAGAAAAAATTACAGGGATTAAAGATGGAATTTTGTTACCAGTTGGAATCGGTCCGCTCAATACAGATACGGTTCACCAATCACCATTTCTGGAACAATATTTTGCTAGTTGGATAAATAATCAAACCGTAGAAGGCGGTAGTTGTTTTTGGGGACAAAAGAGCAATGCAGCTTATGCTACAGTAGATATTTCGATGCAGTTTTACCACACTTGGGATAGGGCTTTTACCGAAAAAGTTTATCCGTTTGTGTTTGGAGTTGCTAAATTTTGGAGTGAATATCTCAAGTTTGAAGACGGTCGATATGTGATTTACAACGATGCAATTCATGAAGGTACAAATGGAACAAAAAACCCGATTTTATCTTTAGGATTGGTTCCGATGGTGATGAAAACTGCTATCGATATGAGTACGCTTTTGGGTAAAAATGAACAAGAGCGGGCCAAATGGCAGGACATTATCAATAAAATGTCGACTTATACATTTCAAGAGAAAAACAATAAAACCGTTTTTCGTTATTCAGAAAAAGGAACCGATTGGTGGGATGGTAATACTTTGGGAATCCAACACATATATCCTGCCGGGCAAATTGGTATTTACAGCGACCCAAAATTGCTTGAAATTTCAAAAAACACTATTGAAGTAATGGGAGACCGTTGGTTTGACAGCAATGGAAGTAACAGTTTTTTCCCGGCGGCAGTACGCATTGGTTACGACCCAGAAATTATTTTGGAAAAAATGAAACAATATTGTTTGGATATGTATCCAAACGGTTTTCGAAGAGGAAATCCACATGGTATAGAAAACTGGAGCACGGTTCCCAATACGATTAACGAAATGTTGTGTACAGGCCACCAGGATGTTGTTCGCGTTTTTGAAGGCTGGAACAAAAAAGAGGATGCCGAATTTGGAAATATCAGGGTTGAAGGTGCTTTTTTGGTTTCATCAAAATTGATAAAAGGTGAAGTTCAAACCGTAACCATTGTGAGTGAACAAGGCCGTCCGTTAGCTTTCTTGAATCCATGGAAAGCGAAAAAAGTAAGTATAAAATCGAATGGAAAAACACAGATTCTTTCAGGGGAATTTATAAAAATGAATACGGAAAAAGGAGTTGTTTATACAATTAATTGCGTACTGTAATCCATTTCATTAAACAGTTTGTTGTATATATTTTGATTAAATTAAAACATTAAATAATAATGAAAAATATACTATTTTTTAGCATTTTATGTATTTTATTGACTGAGTATTTACAGGCACAGAAAAAAGTTTCAAATCCTTCGTATGAAAAAACAGTGAATGATTTGCTATCCAAAATGACTTTGGCCGAAAAAGTTCATATTCTTCATGGAGATCATTTGTATAGCTTTCCCGGAATCGAACGATTGGATATAGTCAGGGAAACCAAAATGGTGGAAATCCAACTTTCGGCTCGTGATTTCTCCTATTGGTCTGTTGAAGAAAAATGATGGAAAGCATCAGATGGAAAATTCGAAATACGTGTAGGTTCTTCATCACGTGATATCCGTGCGAAAGAAGAAGTGAAATTTATTTCTGTGAAAAAATAATAATAAGTATTCGTAGAGCAATTGCGGTTAGCAAAAAGTATTTAAAAAATAAAAAAAATGAAGATAAAAATTGGTTTGCTATCTCTGGTTTTGTCAATTTTCGTCGGACAGCTGTCGGCGCAAAATCAGACTGGAGCGGTTAATGATTTTCTAAAAGAACTAAAAGGTTCGTTTAAGCCAATGATTAACGAATATAGCGGAACGGATTTGAAATCGTCTCAATCAATTAACAACGGCACTTTGAAATTAAATGCTGCTGATTGGAATTGCAAGCTGACTACCAAAAAAAATGGTAAGTCGGAAGTAATGGATGTAAAAGTGGCGTTTCAATTGCAAAATGGTATTGCCAAAGAAACTGCAGTTGTGGCGGCTTTTGATTTCAGTCAGTGGGACACCAAGAATTATGTGATGATTCCGGCGATTATTTACAATGGAAATCGTTACCAAACTATCGGAAATGGCTATATGCCAAATTACCCAAAGGACATGTACTACAATCCAAATGTGTCTTTGACTTTTTCAAATGATCCACAGTTGTCGCCCGATCCTTCAAAAACTTCATTGATTGATTTGCAAACGGGTAATATGGCGACCCCGGCGGTTTGTTTCTATTCTCCGATCTTGAAAAAAGGGTTCATTTTATTAACTGAACAACAAACCCAACTTGGAAATTCTGGAATTTCGGTTCGTGAAAATGCCGATCGTTCGGTAGCTTCTATTCAGGTGAGTGCTCCTTCGGTTAGAAAATTGCGTACTGGTTTTGGTGATTTTGCGCCAAGCGAAGACAAAGCAGCCGATTGGAAAACGGGAGATGAAGTGACTTTGAATTTCAAATTATATTCCTTTCCAGCAAAATCGATTCCTGATTTACTAACGAAATTCATGGAAGTTAGAAAATCTTTGTCAGGCGAAAACAATCCAAGAAATCTAGTTCCGATGAGCAAGCAATTGGAATTGGCAACTGGAATTACGTCAACACGCTGGGTTGAAGTTCCAGTTGGGAAATATTATGCTCCAGAAAATGGGAATGATTTTCAGTTGGGATGGGTGAGTGGTATGATGAATACGTTTCCGATGCTGACGTTGAATAATGCCAAAGAAAGAGAAAGAGTAGGAATCGAATTTGATTTTATAATTGACAAATTACAAGGGAAAAGCGGTTATTTCTATGGTGGAATTACAGCTGACGGAAAAATTCGTCCGGAAAGACAGCACGAAGCCTATCCTAAAATTCAGGCAATGGTTCGTAAAAACTGTGATGCTTTACTATGGATGACCAAACATTTGATGTTGTACAAAGAATTGGGTTACGGAAAAGAAATTAAACCAAGATGGGAAGAAGCAACCAAAAAATTGGCGCAGGCATTTGTGAATACTTGGAAAAAAGACGGTCAATTTGGCCAATATATTGTTCCTGAAAATGGTGAAGTTGCTGTCTATAACTCTACTGCAGGAGCTATAGCACCAGCTGGTTTAGCGGTAGCTTCTGTTTATTTTGGAAATAAAGAATTTTTGGCTGTAGCCAAAGAATCGGCTGCTTATTATTATAAAAGAGATGTTGAAAATCAAGGTTTAACGACAGGACACTGTGGGGATATTTCACAAGATGCCGATTCTGAATCGTGTTTCGGATTTATGGAATCTCTGATGGCTTTGTACAATGTGACAAAAGAGATTCAATGGTTGGAAAAAGCCAAAGTACAGGCAGCTTTGTGTTCGACTTGGGCATTTTCGTACGACCCAATTTTTCATGATGAAAGTCAGATTGGAAAAAATAAATCGAATATGGCGGGAGCCGTTTGGGCAAGTACTCAAAATAAACATGCGGCACCTGGTATTTGCACGGCTTCTGGGGATTATTTGTTCAAATTATACCGTGCAACAGGCGATTTGAAATATGCCGATTTGATTCGAGATATTCAACACGCCAATGTAGAAGCAATGGATATGCCCGGACACCGAACGACCAATCACGGTTTTGGAACAGAAATGGAGCGAATTCAGCTTTCGGATGCTGAGGGGAAATCAACTATAGGTAACTACTATAACACCCGCAATTCTTGGTGCGAAACCAATGGCGCTTTTATGGCATTGGAACTTCCTGGGATTTATGTGCAAACTGATACCCAAAAAATATATGTTTTTGACCATGTTGAAGCGAGTTTGAAAGGAAATGTGCTAACAATAAAAAACAATACTGTTCACGATGCTAAAGTGGCTGTATTTGCCGAAACTTCAAAACAAGCAGAAACACCAATGAGCTATGTCGCTTTTACAAAATGGAAAAAAGTAGAAGTGAAAGCGGGAAAAGAAGTATTGATAACTTTAAATAATAATGGGACTCTCAAAAACGTAAAATAATGGATTTAAAATAAATTCGTTAAGTTTTTAAGGTCACACAGAAAAATCTAAATTTTAAAATAAATGAGGAAGATTTTAATTTTTATGGCAGTTTTGTTGTTTCAAAATAGTTATTCTACAGCCATTATTTTGAAGACAAAATATGCATCGATTTCAGTAAATGAAAAAGGATTCATTACCAGTATAAAAGATTTAAAAAGCAAGAAAGAATATTTTGCCAAAGGGCAGGATTCGCCTTTGCTTACCTTGCATATTTGGTCAAAAAAACAAACGTTGGAACCTTTGTCTGCTTTGTACAATAACGAAAAGCAAGTGTTTGTTTTGAAGTACCAAAATGGTTCGGAGGCGACGGTTAAAGTGAATCAGAAAACACAATACATTCGATTTGAGTTAATCGAATTGAAAAATCGTGGCGAAGTCGATAACGTGATTTGGGGGCCTATCAAAACGACAATTTCCAAAACCATAGGGGAATTGATCGGCGTGGTTCGTGATGATAATTTTGCCATTGGTCTGTTTGGATTAAATGATAATACAACGACTGGTTTACCAGCTAATGGTGATGCACTCGAAATGATGCATTATTACATTCACTCTCCCGATCCCAAAAAATATCCTTTACCATCCAATTTGAAAGAAGGACAGAAATTCCGCATCGGTGGAGACGGGGTGAATGATGTGGCTTTTTATTCACACCCTGAAGAATATTACCGAATGACTTGTGGAAACGGAGCCATTTTGGAACCTGATTATGGTTCGCATATCGTCTATCATTCGAGAGACCGCCGTAAACCCCATACCATTTCGAAAACTATCGATACCGATATTCTTTTCCATACCGATCCGCAACACATGGTAGTTGATGGTTTGGAGGGTGTCGATTTGTTGCATTCAGCAGTTGCTTTTTATGCTTGTCCCGATAAAATAGGACTTTCGGTAATTGAGGATATTGTAAAAAATGAGGATTTGCCTTATATCAAAGACAAAGGAAAATGGATTAAAGATCCAACAAACAATCGACCGGATGTGGCCTGGAGTGGTGTCCACGACAGTTTAATCAGTTATACGAAACAAATTGGTTTCAGAGCTGTACAAGATGAGGGGCAAGGTGGTGGTTATGCCGAATATTATTACAATCCTGCTAATCGTCTTGGAGGAATGAAAGGAAAATATGCTAACGGGAAAACGGAAGATATTCGTCTTTTTGGAGCCAAACTAAAAAAAGAAGGAATTGCTTATGGAGTACATACTTTATGTGAATTTATCCAAACCAACAGTTCTGATGTGACTCCGGTTCCGAATAAAAATCTGTTGAAATTGTTTACCGTTCAATTGGATAAGGATGTGTTGCCAAAAGATACCATTATTGTCGTAAAAGATACTTTGTATTTGAACGAAAGAGGAGAGTACAATGTGAATGTATTGAAAATCGGAGACGAAATCATCGGTTACAAAGGGGTGACCAAAACAAGTCCTTACACTTTAATCGGAGTCGAAAGAGGCTATTATAAAACCTTTGCTTTGGCACATAAAAAAGGCGATGATGTGTCGAAATTGAAACCGAATTGCTACTCGGGTTTGATGCCAGATATGATTCTGCAGGATACATATGCCAGGGCTTATGCCGATTTACTGAACGAATGTTCGATGGACTTTATCGATTTTGACGGAATGGAAAGCTGTCTGTACCAAGGTCACGGTTATTATTCATACAAACGTTTTTTCAGAAGTATGTTTGACCAGGCCGCAAAACACGGTAATACTTATATTCGAGTGATGGGAGCCGGACCTTCGGAAGGAAATTGGCTGTATATGAATACGATCAATCTCGGAGGAGGAAATCACATGTTTAATCCTGAAACCGGACAATGGGGGATAGAAGGGAAAGATATGCGTTACGTTTTTGAAAGCAGTTATATGCCAGGAACTTTCGGGATTCAGGGTTTTCCGAAAACAGCGGAAGTGGCACATAATCTGCAATGCAAGTCAATTGCCTGGGGAGCGCAATATATGTTGGGAATGAGCCAGGAGACTGTTGAAAAGAATCTTGAGAAATATCAAATTTTCAAGGCTTTGAAAGCTTGGGAAACTGCTCGTGAAGCTGGTGTTTTTACAGATAATCACAAAGAAAGATTCAAAAGTACTTCTGATAAATTTAAGTTGGAACAAACAAGTCCCAACAATTGGACACTTTATAGCCAAAAATCAGGAAATGGATCATGGATTGCTGAAAAATTAAAAAGGGAATAATAATAATTGCTTATTATTGTTCTTAAGCAGTAAGAGTAGATAACGATCTAATGGATTTATAAATCAATGACATTAATACTTAAAAAATAAACCGATGAATAGTAAGTACAACTGGATTTTTATGATTTTGCTAATGAGTATCTTTTCTATAGGATATGGACAGTCGCAAAATAAAAATTACCCTTTCCGCAACCCGGATTTGGATATGGAGGTTAGAATAAAAGATCTGATATCCAGATTGACACTTCAAGAAAAGGTAAGCATGATGAAGCATGAGTCTCCTGCGATTGAACGTTTGGGAGTACCGGCTTACAATTGGTGGAATGAAGCCCTGCATGGTGTTGCTCGTACCAGCGAAAAAGTTACCGTTTTTCCACAAGCTATTGGGATGGCTGCTACTTTTGATACTGAGGCTCTTCAGAAAATGGGAGATATAACCTCTTCGGAAGGGCGAGCACTTTTTAATGAGGATCTTCGAAATGGCAAAACAGGAGCAGGTTATCGTGGATTGACATATTGGACACCTAATATCAATATTTTTAGGGATCCTCGTTGGGGAAGAGGACAGGAAACCTATGGTGAAGATCCATTTCTAACCGCCAAGATGGGATCGGCAATTGTTAGGGGATTGGAAGGAAATGATCCAAAATACTTAAAAGCGGTGGCTTGCGCCAAACATTATGCTGTGCATAGTGGTCCAGAGCATAATCGCCATACTTTTGATGTTAAACCTTCCACTTTTGATTTGTGGGATACGTATCTACCAGCCTTTAGAGAACTTATTACCAAGACAAAGGTTCATGGTGTGATGTGTGCCTACAACCGTTTGAATGGACAACCTTGTTGCGGAAACAGTAAATTATTATCTGATATTTTACATAACCAATGGAATTTTGATGGCTATGTAACTTCCGATTGTTGGGCGGTAAGTGATTTTGCTCAATATCACAAGACACATGCCAATAATACTGAGGCCGTTAGTGATGCTTTGTTGAGTGGAACGGATCTGGAATGTGGGAACTTATACCAATTGTTGGAACAGGGAGTTAAAAACGGATTGCTTTCAGAACGAGATATTAATGTTTCGTTAAGTCGTTTGTTTAAGATTCTCTTCAAAATAGGGATGTTCGATCCTCAAGATAAAGTGCCTTATGCTTCTATCGGAAGGGAAGTGATTGAAAGTGATGCACACAAAAAACATGCTTATGAAATGGCTCAAAAATCAATGGTGTTGTTGGAAAATAAAAAAAATGTACTTCCACTTAATGAATCAAAAATTAAGAGTATTGCATTAATAGGTCCTAATGCAGATAATGCCCATACTCAGTTAGCCAATTATTATGGAACTCCAAGTGAGATTGTAACCCCTTATGCAAGTTTACAAAAACGTTTTTCTGGTAAGATTAAGGTTGACTATATGAAAGGGGTAAATATTGTTGATAAAATAAAAGATGGGCCATCATTTGCACAAGTGGCTGCACAGGCCAAGAAATCGGATGTGATCTTATTCGTAGGTGGTATCAGTGCCGATTTTGAGGGAGAAGCAGGAGATGCAGGCGCAGGCGGTTATGCAGGATTTGCCAGTGGGGATAGAACCACTATTGCTTTACCACCAGTACAGACTGAGCTTTTGAAAGAATTGAAAAAAACAGGTCGTCCAGTGATTGTGGTTAATATGTCAGGCTCTATTATGGACTTCCAGTGGGAAAGCAAAAATGCCGATGCTATTTTGCAGGCATGGTATGGAGGACAAGCTGCTGGAGATGCTATTGTCGATGTGCTTTTTGGGCAATACAATCCATCGGGGCGTATGCCATTGACAACTTATATGAGTGATAAGGATTTGCCAGCATTTGAAGATTATTCAATGGAGAATCGCACCTATCGTTATTTTAAAGGTCAAGTAAGATATCCTTTTGGTTATGGGTTGAGCTATACAAATTTTAGTTATAGCCCCTTGGAAAATGATTCGGTTTTACAGACAGGAAATAGTATTCAAGTAAGTACAACAGTTAAAAATATTGGAAAAATTGATGGTGACGAAGTGGTACAATTGTATTTGATACATCCACAGGATAAAAATATGAGAACTCCAATCCATTCCTTGAAAGGATTCAAAAGGATTCATCTAAAGAAAGGGGAATCTACCAAAGTAACCTTTACTCTTAGTCCGGAAGAACTCGCCTTGACAGAAAGTGACGGAAATCTCACGGAGAGCGCTAAGAAGGTTGAAATATATATTGGAGGTGGTCAACCCAATAAATCTTCTGGCAGTTTTAACTCTCTAACTATTCAAGGGGAATCCTATAAAGTATTCTAATTTCACCTAAAGAGGCAGTTATAATTATGAACAGAATAATAATGGAAAAAAGTACTGTAATTCGGCTGTTGTCTTTTGTTTTATTTTTGATAGGTGTGACTGCTTTTTGTCAAAAAAAAGGAAGTGCTGCAAAATCGACTCCAAATGTTATTATCATTTATGCTGATGATTTAGGCTATGGAGATTTGAGTTGTTATGGAGCCACCAAAATCAAAACTCCAAATATTGATAAATTGGCAGCTCAGGGAGTTAGAATGACCAATGCACATGCTACGGCAGCGACTTGTACTCCCTCGCGTTATTCGCTGATGACAGGACAATATCCTTGGCGAAAGCAGGGTACTGGAATTCTTCCTGGTGATGCCGCATTGATTATTCCGACAGATAAACTGACCTTGCCTTTACTGTTTAAAAAAGCAGGATATACAACAGGTATTGTCGGGAAATGGCATTTGGGAATAGGCGATTCGGTAGAGAAAAATTGGAATCAGGAGTTAAAACCAGGACCAAATGAAGTTGGATTTGATTATTCTTTTATTTTTCCTGCTACTGCCGATAGAGTTCCGACGGTTTTTGTTGAAAACGGAAAAGTACTTGGTGCAGAGGCTTCCGATCCAATTATGGTGAGTTATAATAAACAAATTGGAAATGATCCGATCGGTGCAACACATCCTGAATTATTGAAAATGAAAGCATCTCTCAATCATGGACATGATGGTACAATTGTTAACGGAATTGGACGAATCGGTTTTATGAGTGGTGGGACAAAAGCTCGCTGGACAGATGAGGAAGTACCTCTTACTTTTTTAGAAAAAGCTAAATTGTTTATGGAGCAAAACAAGAACCAACCTTTCTTTTTGTATTATTCAGTTACTGAGCCCCATGTTCCGCGTATGCCATCAACTGCTTTTAGAGGGAAAAGTGAATTGGGTTATCGGGGAGATGCCATTCTGCAACTTGATTGGTCAGTGGGAGAAGTGATGAAACAGTTGAAGTATCTTGGTATAGAAAAAAATACAATAATTGTATTTTCCAGTGACAATGGTCCTGTTTTGGATGATGGTTATCAGGATGAGGCGGTCTCAAAACAAAATGGGCATAATCCCTGGGGAGCATTGAGAGGAGGGAAGTACAGCGCGTTTGAAGCAGGAACACGAGTTCCGTTGATTATCAATTGGCCAACTCAAATTAAGCCAAAAATTAGCGATGCACTTGTATCACAAGTTGATTTTATTGCTTCTTTTAATCAGTTATTGGGAATGAATATCAAAAATGATGAGTTTTTAGACAGTCAGAATATGTGGGAAGCCTTTATTGGGGAAAGTAATTTTGGAAGAGAAGTGTTGATAAAACAAGGAGGCGCATATTCGGTGATTAAAGGTAATTGGAAATATATTAAAGCTCAAAAAGGGGATTCTTTTTGGCCATTACAGAATATTGAAACTGGTACTTCTGAACTACCTCAATTGTATGATTTAAGAAAGGATATAGGAGAGATAAATAATTTAGCAAGTCAATTTCCTGAAAAAGTTAAGGAATTAGAAAAGTTTCTAAACGAAAAGCTAGATATAAAAAAGTAATGCAAAAAAATAAATGTAAGAAAATATAATATTTTGTTAAAAAAGGCATAATTGCATAATTTAATTTTGCCTTCTTTTTTATCCTAGGTTTTACGCGAATTCTGAATGTTTAGCGGGGAATTATTCTGAGGTATTATTGTATTTGTTTTATATGTAGGGAGTTGAGGAGTTAAATTTTAATATTTTGGATGAAAATATTGGAAAAAAATATTTTTAAAAAAAATTACTAAAACGTTTTTGTAAATCGATTTATTTTATATATTTGTTAATATAAAATTAAGTAGAGTTTAAGAAAGAATTAACTTTTTATGAAAAAAATGATCACTATAAAGGATATCGCCAAAGCAGCAAACGTATCAGTTACAACTGTTTCCTTTGTTTTGAATGACAAAGGCGAAAAGATGGGGATAAGCACTGAAGTGATCAAGAAAGTTCTTAAAGTTGCTGAAGAAATGAAATACAAACCCAATATGATTGCTAGTAGTCTGAGAACAGGTAAGACAAGATCTATTGGGCTTATTGTTGAGGATATATCAAATCAGTTTTTTTCTGAATTGGCAAAAGTGATCGAGAGCGAGGCTATAAAATTAAACTATAGAGTGTTTTATTGTAGTACTGGAGGAGATGATGTACGTGCTGTTGAATTGGTTAATAGTTTATTGCAGGCAAATGTTGATGGTTTTATTATCACGCCTACAGCAAGTATGAGAACTACTATTGATCGATTGATAGAACTTCAGCGTCCTGTTGTTTTAATTGACAGATATTTTGAAGGACAAAATGTAAGTCATGTAGTGTTGGATAATTTTGAAGGAGCTCAAACAGCAACTCGTCATCTTTTGGAAAAGGGATTTGAAAAAATTGCATTTGTAACTATTTTTTCTGAGTTGGTTCAGATGCAATTGAGAAAAGAAGGATATATAGATGCGTTGAAAGAGGTGGGGTTATATGATGATTCAAGAATTCTTGATTTGGAATATCATATTACTGAAGAAGAGCGTATAGAAAAGATCATTGATTTTTTGAGTAAAACTCCAGAAATTGATGCTGTATTGTTTGGTGCCAATTATTTATTGCTTGCAGGTTTGCAATCATTTAATAAATTGAAATTGAAAATTCCAAAAGACAAGGCAGTGATTAGTTTTGACGATCATGACAGTTTTAGGTTACATTCTCCTTCTATTACTGTATTGTCGCAACCAATTGAGGAAATGGCAAAAAAAACAGTAAAGTTACTGATGAGGCAGATGAATGATAAAAGTAATTATCATATTGAGAAAGAAAAGAAGAAAGGAAGCTTAATTATAAGGGAATCGGTTTAACAAATTGACAGCCTTTTTTTTTAAAAGTAAAACTAAAACGATATAGTTGAGTTTTTGAAGTATTTAAAGAAAATTAAACAGAATATAAACAAAAAACAATTGCTTATGATATAAAAGAAGTAGAGATATGTTAATCTAGTAAACTAATTATTACCAAAATCTTGATGACGAAATAGGTAGTATTGAATTAAAGGGACTAGAATTCGATATTTTTCAGAAACAAAACCTTTTAATTAAAATAAATTCAAAACAAAAACAAAACCAAACTAATTATGAGAAAACTGTTATATGAATCGCTGTTAGTTTTTCTAATGGTGTTGTGCTTCCAAGGTGCGAATGCGCAAAACAAAACAATCTCCGGGGTAATTAAGGATAATGCAAATATGCCAGTTCCAGCGGTTACTATTAAGGAGAAAGGAGCAAAAGAAGCGGGTGCAATTTCCGATGAAAATGGACAATTTAAAATTTCTGTAAATGAAGGTGCAACTTTAATTGTAAGTTCGATAGGATTTAAAACAGCTGAAATAAAAGCTGTTGATGGAGTGAAAATTACATTAGTTAGTACAACTAACGAGCTTGAAGGTGTTACTGTTACTGCTTTGGGGCAATCTAAAAAGAACAAATCGATTGGTTATGCAACAAGTATAATTAAATCTGAAGCAATCGTAAAGACAGCTTCGCCTAACGTTGCAAACTCTTTGTATGGTAAGGCACCAGGGGTTCGTATTGCCTCTACACCAGGAGGAAATGGACAAATCAATATCCAGATTCGTGGGATTAACTCTATCACTGGTAAAAGCCAGCCACTAATCGTTCTGGATGGTGTGCCAATTCGTGATGGAGAGGTAAGTAATAACAACTATTGGGAACAATCACGTCTAAAAAGTAATGGTTTAGCAGATATTAATCCTGAAGATATTGAGAATATCTCTATCCTTAAAGGAGCATCAGCTGCTGCATTATACGGTTCTGAGGCTGTTAATGGAGTTGTATTGATTACTTCTAAATCAGGTAAAGGAAAAAAAGGCTTAGGTGTTGACTTCAGTAGCAGTTATTCAAGTAACCAACTTGCATACTTGCCAAGATTCCAATATGAAAGAGGTCCTGGTTATGCAAATCCAGCTTATTCTACTTCAGCATATTTAGCTCCAGACGGTTTTGCTCATTACGATACTGATGGTGATGGTGTTGCTGAAACTAGAGGGGTTTCAAATGGAAGTTCTAACTTTGGTATGTGGTTTGATGGTCAGCCTATTATGTCATGGGACGGTGTAGTTCGTCCTTATTCTCCTCAAAAAGATGGATACAAAAATTTGTTCCAAAATTCTTGGGATACGACAACAAACCTTGCACTTTCTAATAATACTGATAATAGTAGCATCCGTTTTTCTTATACACATAATGAATCACAAGGTTTGAGTATGGGTAACTTGAACAAGAAAAACACACTTAACTTGAATACATCATTCAAAACAGGTGAGCATTTAAAAACAGACATTATTGTGAGTTACATGAATCAAAATGTTCATAACCGTACTGTTGGTATGGATCGTTTGATAAATAACTTTACAGGTATGATTAGTCCGTTTGATAATGGAGACTGGTACAAAGCTAAATACAGAACTAGTTTAGGTTACAAATTTGTTACTGGTACAAATCAAAGTTTAACTCCAGAAGAAAACATTATCCGTAATGGTTTCAAAGCGGATGTAGGTGATTATTTTTGGAATACAAATGCAAATCAACAAGACGAAATTACAAACCGTTTGATGGCTAGTGTTACTGAAACTTATAATTTTAATAAAGAGTTTGCACTACGTGGGCGTGTTTCTACTGATTTAACTTCGGTAAATATTGAAACTGAAAACCCAGTAGATAAACCTTTGGTTTATGGATTTGGACCTGGTTCTTTTTCTATGGATTCTCAAGATTACAATATTCTTTATGGGGATGTATTGTTAACTTACAACAAACAAATCAATGAGGATTTCGGTGTAAATGCAACTCTTGGTTATTCAGGAACTACTGAAACTGGTAGTTTTTTAAATCGTTCTACGAGTGGTGGTTTAAGTGTTGAAGGTTGGTATGATATGAATGCGTCTGTAAATACGGCAACAAGTACTTCTTCAAGATATGAAGTAGTGAAAGATGCTGCTTTTGCACTTTTGGGGGGTAACTATAAAAATTATTTATTCCTTGAAGGAACAATTAGAAGAGACCGTACTTCTACAATGAACCCAAATAACAATGCATTTACTTATCCTTCTGTAAACTCAAGTTTCGTATTATCGGATGCGTTTCAATTACCAGAAGTAATTAGTTATGCAAAATTACGCGGTTCTTGGGGTATTGTGGGTAATTACCCAGACAGATACCTTGCTAACGTAGCTTACCAACAAACTACATTGGGTACGCAAGGAACTACTGCTCCAGTATTGATTACAAATTCGATGTCGGCTTATGGAAATGAGGGTATCAAACCTGAAATGAAAAATGAGATAGAGCTTGGTTTTGAAACTAAATTCTTAGACAGAAGACTTGGATTGGATTTTTCTTACTACAATGCGAAAATTAAAGATCAAATCTTACCATTGACATTGGCACCTACTACAGGAGCTAATAGTATCTTGGCTAACGTAGGTGAATTAAGCAACCAAGGGATTGAAATCGC
Source organism: Flavobacterium granuli (assembly GCF_031456055.1). Classification (GTDB taxonomy): domain Bacteria; phylum Bacteroidota; class Bacteroidia; order Flavobacteriales; family Flavobacteriaceae; genus Flavobacterium; species Flavobacterium granuli_A. Next base: position 593,475 of record NZ_JAVDTX010000002.1, on the reverse strand, counting down.
TTTTACTGCTTCTCCTTTTAGAACTCAAGATTTTTCTTGGGACATCACTTTAAACTGGGCTAAAAATATCAACAAAATTGTAAAATTGGCTAGCGGTTCAAATGAATTATTGCATGCTGACTATGATGGAGCTGCTGCTCAATTGAAATCAGTTGTAGGTGAACCAATGGGGGGAATTTATGCACACCCAGTTAAAACAGACGCTAATGGTAATAGAATGGTTGACGCTGATGGATTCCATATGATTGATGGAGATAAATGGGTAAAATACGGAACTGCTACGCCTAAAGGTGTGGGAGGTTTATTGAATACATTTACTTATAGAAACTTAAGTTTAGATGTGAATATCGATTATTCTTATGGAGGTTATTTGATGCCTACAGGTGTTAACTGGATGAAATCTAGAGGATTGACAGAAGAAACTTTGAACAACAGTACTAATGAGCGTGGAGGTTTAACTTACTATAAAGACGCTAGTGGTCAAGGGGTTCAAGTTCCTAATAGCACTACTGCTGGACCAGCAGGTGAAACATTATACCGTGATGGTATGTTGATGGATGGTGTGACTGCAGATGGTTCTACAAATACTAATGTTATCTCTCAAGCAGGTTATTATAATATGACTTATAACTGGGGTGGACCTCAATACAGTAGCTCACGTTATGAATTGTATATTCAAGAGAATAATTATATCAAATTGAGAGAATTGTCATTAAATTATAATTTGCCATCTCAATGGGCTTCTAAAATTGGTGCTTCTAAAATAAGTTTATCTACTTTCGGACGTAACTTGTTTTTTTTCTACAGAACAATTAAAGATATGGATCCTGAGCAAACTACTGCAGGATCTAGATGGTCTCAAAACGTAAACAATTCTGGAACGACTCCAGCAACTAGAAGTTTTGGAGGAATGGTGAGAATATCTTTCTAATTTTTGATAAATCATAATTTAAAAAAACATAATATGAGAAAATTATTTTATATATCATTAGCGTCAGCGGCTGTTTTCTTTGGCTCTTGCTCGCAAGATGATTTTGCGGATGCTTATAAAAATCCTGCAAATGTAGAGGCAACAAATGTTCCTAAACAGTTTGCTGGGTTCATGAAAATCAACTATGAGGATGTAATTCCAGCATACTGGAATTATTTTACAGTGATAAGAACAACTTCTTTAACTTATACTCAAGCGCATGGCTTTACAAATTTAACGGGGCGCTATGTTCCGGGAGCAGCTGTAACCAACAGATGGGATAGATATTACAAATTTATTACCCAATATAGAGAGTTGGAAAAAGTGATGGCTGCTTTGCCTGCTGCTGAGCAGACTGAAAACAGAATCTTTACGATTGCATCAACTATTTATTTGTACGATCATACAGCAAAAATGATTGATAACTTTGGAGATATTCCTTTCTCTGAAGCTGGTAAAATTGGTTCAGTTGGAGGTAATTATGCTAATGCATTGGCTAAGTATGATAATCAAACCGAGCTTTATACTATGATGTTGGATCAATTGAAAGCTTTTTCTACAGAATTGAATTCAATTACTTTGTCTACTAAAGCGGAGTTGGAGTTCAAAAATCAAGACTTGATTAATAAAGGTAACTTGACTAGTTGGAAAAACTATTGTAATTCTTTGCGTTTGAAACTATTGAACAGAGTTTCTGCAACTTCTGCTTTTTCTGCAAGAGCAAATACTGAAATTGCTGAAATCATTGCTACAGGAAACATTGTGGATGAAAACTCAGAAAATATTGCGTTCAGAGTTTATGATCAAAATCCTGATACGGGATTGAATACTTCAGGTTTTAAAGATGCTTTGGAGTCTTGGAACAATAATGTTGCTCCAAAACCTATGATTGACCACATGAATGCTAATAATGATCCTCGTAAACCTTGGTTGTTTGAACCAGGAGTAGAAGCAGCAGGTGCTTATAAAGGACTTGATCCATTGTTGACCTCAGGAGTTCAAGATCAATTAATAGTTGATGGAGAAATTGCTACTTATAATAGATCTGTAATCAGTAGAAACAAATGGTTGCCAGGAACATTAATCAATGCTGCTGAAGTAAACTTACTTCTTGCGGAGTACTATTCAAGAACTGGTAATGCTGGTACTGCAAAAACTCATTTCGAGAAAGCTATCAGACAATCAGTTGAATATTATGTAAGATTAGGTGATAAAGCTGATGATTTAACTTGGAAACCAACAGTTGAACCAACAGTGGCTGAAGTTGATGCTTATATTGCTATTATCAACTTTGGAGGAGCTGCAACACCAGCTGCTCAATTGGAGTTAATTGCTTTCCAAAAGTATATTCACTACAATATTATGCAAGCTGACGAGTCTTGGGCTGAACAAAGAAGATTAAAACTTCCAGTTTTAACATTCCAAGAAGATGAGACAAGCAGTGTTAGAAAAACTCCACCAACACGTTGGACTTATCCAACTTCTGAGAGTGTTTATAATACAGATAATTACAATGTTGTTAAAGCAAATGATAATTTGAGTACTAAAATCTTTTGGGACGTAAAATAATCGCATTTTTAAGTTAGTTATTTTGGTTAGTAACGAGTAAACCCCAGAGTCAAATAATTATTTGACGATGGGGTTTACTTTTATTATTATATTCAAAAAATTAAATCAATTGAGAAAAATAATATTTGGTTTGTTGCTAATTCATATGTTAGGCTTGATACAATCCAAAAAAAACATAAAAAATGGTGACGATCTCCATCAAAAATTGGAAAAATTGAAAAATCAAATTGATATTGATTTGTTTAAATGTGGAAACTATCCAGAGAGCGATTCAATAAGCGTTTTGGTAATAGAAAATCCAACAACCAAAGAAGTAAATAGTAGATGATAGGTTTCGTTTAAGAAATAAAGTAGGAAGAAGTACAATATTGTACATATACCTAAAAAAAATCGGCAAACTGCGGTAAAATTTACTGCATGTTCGCCGATTTTTATTTTAAAAAGGATTTGTTTATTTTACTTGAATCATTGCTCTAAATCACTAAAAATAGATAATAGCCATAATTTTGTAGTGTTTTAGTTTTGTTTGATGAAACTTAGTGTTTGCTCATAGTTTGCAATTGATGTCAAAGCATTGTAAATGTATTGACAAACTAAAACCGCACCTTCGCTGTTAATCAATGCAGAATCATCTTCAGGCGTATGGTATTGCGGGTGTCCACCTGTGTGTAACCCGATAGCAGAAATGTCATTTTTGTAAAAAGTAACATGATCTGAACCACCAACATCTCCCGCAAAAACAATCGGACTCAGTCCACTGCCTTCCCCCAGTTTTTTCATCAATTCCACTCCGTCGGGAAAAGTGCCGGCACCACCCATATACAATTCTTTTTTGTCATTCAATCGGCCAACCATATCCATGTTCATCATTACTTTTACCGAACTTTTATCTACAGGGAGGTGATTTACAAAATATTTGGACCCCAATAATCCTTCTTCTTCTCCGCTGAAAGAAATAAAAATGATACTTCTTTTGGTTGTGATTTTATTTTCGTGAAATTTTTCCAAAATCGATAATAAAGCCGAAACTCCTGAAGCATTGTCATCTGCACCATTATGAATCGCTAGAGTGTCTTTTTTCTTGCTTCCAGAACCTTTTCCACCCCAACCCCAATGATCGTAATGAGCTCCAATCACGATGAATTCTTTTTTCAAATTTTCATCAGAACCTTCAATATAGCCTACTACATTTTGAGTAGATACACTATCGGATTTCATCTTGTTGATGTCAGGTTTTATAAATATTTTGAACGGCTGATAATAATCTCCGTTGAATTTTTTTAACCCAAACTTTTTAAAATATTTTTTGATGTAAGTGGCTGCTTGATTATTGCCTTTTGTTCCAGCAAGACGACCTTCTAATTTATCCGAAGCTAAATAGCTATCATGTTTATAGAATGTTTCAGCTGAAAATGTTGTTTGTGCGGCTCCTTTTTCGGTCGCTAGAAAAGCTACAACAAAAAGGAAAATAATTTTTTTAAACATGTATTTTAGAATTTAATTGTGAAAAAAGAAATCCTGCAGGGTTTTTAAAAGTTCCACAGGATAACAAAATTACTGTATTTGCATTTCGATTATCGTATCAATTGAATCGATTTTTACACCATCCAAATACACAAAAGTTCCCTCTGGCTGTTGCTTGAATTTCAGCTCTTTTTTGCCGTCCATCAAATAACATTTTTTGATTTTTTGTTTCATTTCTGGGATAAAAATATAATTGGATTGTTTAGGCGTATTGATGATATGTGCAAACCAAGTTTTATCTTTGGCAGTAAATACACCCCAATCTTGGGTTTTCATCACACCACCTCTGGACCCATAAATGCTGTTCCCATTTTTCTGCATCCACGTACCCATTTCTTTCAAAGTGGCTACAAATTCCGGTTGAATTGATCCGTCCGCCATTGGTCCAACATTCAAAAGGAAATTGGCATTCAAACTGGCCGCATTTATCATGTAATGAAGTAATTCTTTAGTCGATTTGTATTTTCTGTCATTGATGTTAAAACCCCAGGAATTGTTCATCGTTTCGCAGGTTTCCAAAGGTAATTGAGAAATGGATTGTCCTCCAAATCCAGATGTGTTTCCACCTGGCAAATCTTTTTCAAAGGCTTGAAAATCTTCTCCTTGAATTGGAGTTAAATGATGATTGTTTGAAATCAAGCAATCAGGTTGGAGCGAATGAATCAATTTGTATATTTCATCATAATGCCAATTTACTTTTGAAAGTAATGTTTTGTCAGTATCATTATCCAATTGATCCCAATGTCCGTCAAACCATATTCCTTCGATTTCTCCGTAGTTCGTTAATATCTCCGTCAATTGTCCTTTCATAAAACGTAAGTAGCTGTCCCAATCGCTTTTTTGAGTTCTGCCAGTTCCTTTTCCAGTTTTTCCGGTTTCGTATTGGTAGTCAGTTCTTGTCCAGTCTAAAAGTGAATAATAGCAGAACAATTTGATGCCTTCTTTGTGACATTCATCTGCCAATTCTTTTAATAAGTCTCTTTTAAAAGCTGTATTTGTAATTTTCCAATCGGATAATTTGGTGTCAAAATTGCTAAAACCATCGTGGTGACGAGTCGTGAAAGTGATGTATTTCATTCCTGCTGATTTTGCAATTCCAACCCATTTCTTGGCATCAAAATCTTGTGGATTGAACACATTAATCAACCTTCCGTATTCGGTTACTTTGATGTTTTGATTGTTCATAACCCATTCACCATTGCCAAGAACACTATAGGGACCAAAATGAATAAACATCCCAAATTTATTGTCTTGAAATTCTTTTCTGTTTTTAAGATTTCCCTCAGTTGGGGTGTACGTTTGTGCCTGTATTCCCATCCAACTCATCGAACAGAACAGCAGACTAAGTGCTAGGTTTTTCATTTTATTTAAAGGTTTGAGGTTTTTTGGAATAGCAGTGTCAACATGTATCGAAACTGCAATTAGTTAATGTATTTGATAATAATGTTATGTTTATTTTTCTCCAACCAAAAATCCGGAAACATTCCACGCACTGCTGCTGTTTCCTTCTGGTTTTCCGAGTGGAATCGAAATACGAATGGTATGTTTTCCGGGTGTAAGATTTCCTAAATCTATAAGATTCGGGTTGGTAGTTGTACCAGGACACCAGTTCGAGCGACTTTCATCAGATGAGGACAATCCATTGCCGAAATTTCCCGAAGCAGGATTACTCAATCGATACGAACCACAGTCAGTGCGCCAAGGCGTGAAGTCAAAAACTTCTTTCTCGTCAATTAAAATGGTGTTCTTTTTCTGTAAAAATTCATCACCATTTTCCCAGCCTCCATGCCCTGTTGTGGTGTAACTTAATTTGAAATTTTTATATCCTTGCGGTACTTCAAATGTCATTTCGAGTCCTTTTTCATTGTCAAACATTGTCGAATATTCTTGTCCTGCCATTTCCATCACGTTCAGTGTATTGAAAAGGGGCAAAATGAAATCGCCTTTAGGATTGTTGTCTTCGCCTTGGTGAATAGAAATGTTCAAACTTGCTTTGTGTCCCCCTGCATCGTAATTCCCAATAAACATTCCGATGTATACTTCCTGATTGCTTAATTTGGGCTGTAATAGTGAGATGTCCTGACGATAGATAACACTGTCTTGCCAAACTTTGTTTTTTAGTTCTAAATAGTTGAAATGTTTTACACCAAATGGGGTAAAAAAACGCATAACTTCCAATAAAGATGTATATTCCTCTGTTGATACAACACCTTGATATTTTTTACCGTTTCCGTTATCATAAACAGGCAATGCTTTGACTCCATTTTTTAAACCATCAAGAAATGACTGCTTTTTGTCCATTGGAATCATAAAAACCGAACCGGTTCTGTCGTAAGCGTCACCATTTGACTGCTCGGTCACATCAGCATAAATGGAGCTTCCTTTTTTAATTTCTGGGAATTTTACTTTTCTAACGATTACCGTTCCACTTGCAAATCTGAAAACGCTGTCATTGGATTTTGCATCGGAAACAAAATGAATTTGCTCTTTATTGAAAACAGGAATATTAACAAAACGGCTTTTCCAAAGTAAATCTTTATAAGTCAGTTGGTCAACTGATTGAACCGAAGGCACAGCCAAAATGGAAGGGATTGTCTTTAGAATCTCAATTTTTGTGGCTGTCAAAGTGCTGTTTCCATTGCGGATGGTTTCGAGAACCAAACCTAAATCTTGTCCCAAAACTCCTGGACCACCTTTTAATGACAATTCGTTAGTGTACCAAATTTCTATTTTATTTGAGTTCACCGATGTTGTTGCTTTTTTACAAGTGTAATTCAGAATTTTTTTGGTTTCATTACTGAATTCAAATTTTTGTTTTCCCAACGCCTCACTGTCGTGACTTAGGATTGATTTATTTGCCTTAAGTTGTGCCCATTGTGAAATGGTTTTGGTATTGAAATCAACAAAAGTTTGTTCGAATGGAAAATCTGCTTTCTGCTGCATGATTTTGTCAGAGGTGATCAAACTCAAATCTTTGGAAGCAAATAGAAACATCAAATTTTGATTTTCAACCAGTTTTCCATTTGAACTTCTTTGATATGTAATTTTAATTGCTTTTGGTACTTTTTGAGCAAAAGACAAATTGATTGCACAAAATGTAAAGAATGTAAATAAAAAATTTTTCATGTTTTAGTTTTGTTCGGTAGTGTTAGGTTGGATAAGTTGATAAAGGAATTTTATTACCTAAATCGTTTTATTAAAAACAAATATAAATAAATTACAGTATTGAAAGTATAAGGATCTAATATAATTATTTTTCAATCGCATATGAACATATTATTTTTATTTAAATCAAAAAGGTGTTTTTATTACATCATTTGCTGAAAATCAGCAGTTTTGCTATAACGTTTTAGTTGAAAATATATTTTAGTAAACATTACTAAAAATCAGTAGCTTACATTTTTGTTAAATATTTTTTTTCATAAGATAAAAAAACTATTTTTGTCATATGTATGAACATTTGAACAAACTGCCTTTGCTGGATCACGACAGCAAGATTCCGTTGCATAAGCAAGTGGAAGAACAATTGCGTGAATTAATCAAACATCCCGATTTTAAAGACGGTGAATTATTCCCAAAAGAAGTCGATTTGGCTAAACGTTGGGGGATTTCCCGCAACACGCTTCGTCAGGCAATTGCCATTTTAGTAAATGAAAATCTTTTGGTTCGAAAAAAAGGTTCTGGAACACGGGTTTCTCAAAATCGTATCACCACTAATCTGAACAATTGGATGAGTTTTACTCACGAGATGGAGGATATGGGATTGGAGTTTAAAAACCTTTCTGTGAATGTGGAAATGGTTCAAGCCAGTGCCAAAGTTGCCAAAAATTTGCAGATTAATGAAGGTGATGAAGTCCTGTTTTTGCAACGCACACGAAGTATTGATGATAGTCCGATGGTGTATTTTGAATCTTATTTTCATCCGAGAATCGGTCTTTCAATTGAAGAAGATTTTGAAATTCCTTTATACGAAATACTAGGCAATAAGTACAATGTGGTTCCAGTGTATTCGCAGGAAGAGCTCAAAGCCATTGCAGCGAGCAAACGAATTTCTACCACTCTGAAAATTGAAAAAGACCAACCTGTTCTGGAAAGAAGACGTGTGGTACTTGACACGGCCAGAAAACCTATTGAGTACAATATTTGTTATTACCGAAATGACTGGTTTACTTATACGATAGAAATAAAACGTACGATTTAAAAGGAATGAAAAAAATAGGAATTGATGTAGGTGGAAGTCATGTAACTGTTAGTGTTATCGAAAATAATACTGATGGAAAACTTCCACAGACAATAATGAGAAAGGAAATTAATGCAAAAGAAAACCCATCTGCCATTATTTCGGTAATTGGAAATTGTATTAAAGAAGTTTTAAGTGATGGAATCCTTGTTGATGCAGTAGGAATCGCTTTTCCAGGGCCTTTCAATTATGAGAAAGGTGTGAGTGAAATTAAGGGAGTGGGCGGGAAATTTGAACCGACTTTTGGTGTTAATATCCAACAAGGGCTTAAAAATTTTACGGGTTTGAATACTGTTCCTTTTGTATTTGCCAATGATGCCCATTGTTTTGCCGAAGGAGCTTATTTCCGTCATCAATTGAAAAGCAATAGAACAACTTTCTTGACTTTAGGAACAGGCTTTGGTTCGGCTTTTATGATTGATGGAGATTTGGTAGAAAAACATCTAGACATACCAGAAAATGGTGTGTTTTATAACAAACCATTTCTAGGTACAATTGCTGATGAATGTTTTTCGACTCGTTGGATTTTGGCAGAATACAAACGTCTTTCAGGAGAAACTATAGAATCGGTAAAAGCTATTGCAGGTTTAAATACAGATATTTCCAATGCCGTTTTTGAAAAATTTGGCGCCAATATGGGGACTTTTCTTTTTCCTTGGTTTGAAAAATTTGGATGCGAAGAACTCGTTATAGGTGGAAATATTTCGAAAGCCAAAGCTTTGTTTTTACCAGCTTTGAAAGAAAAATTGAATTCATTAAAAATAAAATTAAATATAGTTTTCTGCGATGATGCTGAACAAAGTATTCTGAGAGGAGCGACAATTATTGCAGACAAGAAAAATAAAATACAAATGGAAAAAGAAATTCAGTCCAAAAGAAAGACCACACAACCTTTATTGCCAGTGAATGCGGTCGTAAAAACGAATGCCGAATATAATGTTTTCCCTTCTTTTCATACTAATTCTGAAATTTTTGTAGGGTTTAAATCTTTGGCGAATGCGATTGTTAAACAAAAAACGGTTGTCATTGACGGATTTGGTGGTGTTCTTTGGGAAAATTTTAAAAATCATTTGAATTCTGCTTTGACTGAAAAAAAGGTGAATGTGCTTTGGTATGACATCGATTCCTGTTTAAAATCTTCTGAAGAAATTGATGTAATGATCAAACCGAATCTAAATGGTGATGACCCAGTTTTTGGGAAAAGATATTTAGGGGAACTTTCGGATTTCTTCGATGTAGAAAAATTGAATTTGTTGCAACCTGATACAACTGCTGATGTTTGTATCGTTTATGGCACGGGAGCTTCTTTAGCTAATTGGGAAGGAAAACTGATTTATGTAGATGTTCCTAAAAACGAAATTCAATACCGAATGAGAGCGTGTTCGACTAAAAATATTGGTTGTACCGATACTTTGGTATACACTCAAATTTACAAAAGAATGTATTTTATCGAATGGCCGGTTTTGAATGCTCACAAAGAGCGGTTGTTGCCAAAAATAGATTTGATAGTTGATGAACAACGTATCGATGAAATCACCTGGATGCAAGGAAGTGATTTTAGAAGTGCATTGAATTTGATGTTGGAAGGTCCTTTGCGAGCCCGTCCTTGGTTTGAAGCAGGAGTGTGGGGTGGTCATTGGATGAAAAATCATATTGCCGATTTGAATCAAGACGAAGTGAATTATGCTTGGTCTTTCGAATTAATCACTCCCGAAAACGGAATCGTTTTTGAAGGAAATAACCATTTATTGGAAGTTTCTTTTGACTTTTTGATGTTTAAAGACAACAAAAAAGTATTAGGAAAAGCGGCTGACCGTTTTGGAAATGATTTTCCTATTCGTTTTGACTATTTGGATACTTTCGATGGAGGAAATCTTTCGGTGCAATGCCATCCGCGTCCGGAGTACATTAAAGAAAATTTTGGTGAATCGTTTACGCAAGATGAAACCTATTATATTTTGGATTGTGCTGATGATGCAGATGTTTATTTAGGCTTCACAGACGATATTAATCCCGAAGAATTCAAAAACGCTTTAATCGAGTCTCAGGAGAAAGCAGAACCGATAGAAATTGAAAAATATGTGCAAAAATACAGAGCAAAAAAACATGAATTGTATTTGATTCCAAACGGAACGATTCACGCTTCTGGAAAAAACAACATGGTTTTGGAAATCAGTAGCACGCCATATATTTTTACTTTCAAAATGTACGATTGGGTTCGCCCGGGATTAGACGGAAAACCTCGCCCTATCAATGTTGAACACGGATTCAAGAACGTTTATTTCGACAGAAAAGGGGAAAGGGTTGCAAACGAATTTATTTCAAAACAAAACGTAGCGAAAGAATTTTCGAATGGTAGAAAAATGAACTTACCAACTCACGAAGAACATTTTTATGCTGTTGATCGTTATGAATTCACAGGTAAAATCGAGATTGAAACCCACGGGCAATGCCATATTTGTATGCTAGTTGAAGGGGATATTGCTGAAGTATCTGTTGGAGAAAATTCCCAAACATTCAAATATGCTGAAACTTTTGTGATTCCGGCAAATGTACCGAAATACAAAATCAATTATAAAGGCGACAAAAAGGCGTTTGTGGTAGTTTCATATGTAAAAGATAGCTGGTGCTAAAACAAACCAAATAAACTATTAAAAAATATACCACATTTAAGAACCAAAATTATTATGGAAAGAAAAGGAACAAATTATTTTATATCTCTAATTACGCTTATTGCAGCGTTAGGAGGTTTTTTATTCGGTTTTGATATGGCCGTTGTAAGCGGGATTATCGAACCATTGAAATTTCAATACGGATTATCATCTGCACAGGAAGGATTATTTGTGTCCTGTGCTTTATTGGGATGTATTGTGGGTGTGGCTTTTTCAGGTTATTTGAGTGATAAAATTGGAAGAAGAAAAGTATTATTTATTTCCGCTGTATTATTTTTAATAAGTGCCGTTGGTTTTGCTTTTTCGGAAGCTTATCCAATATTGATTTTTTTCCGCATTCTTGCCGGTATGGCTGTGGGTGTAGCTTCAAATGTTTCACCGCTTTATATTTCTGAAGTGGCGCCTTCGCAAAAACGTGGAAAGTTGGTTGTATTTTATCAACTTGCTATAACTGTAGGGGTTTTGGCGGCTTATATTAGTAATTTATTTTTACAAAAATATGCTACCGCGAATGCTGGAGACGGTAGTGGTTTGATGCATTGGTTATTTGTTGAAAATGTTTGGCGTGGAATGTTTATTGTTGGTGTAATTCCTGCAGCCGCATTTTGTTTGCTTTTGGTAATTGTTCCTGAAAGTCCACGTTGGTTGGTGCAATACGGAAAAAATGTTCAGGCTTTGGATATTTTAACCAAAATAAATGGAGAAGAAACAGCTCGTTTAGAGTTGGCTTCCATCAAAGAAATGGCCGGTCAAAAATCAGGAGGGTATAAAGAATTATTGCGTTTGCCACTACGTAAATTATTGACTTTGGCTATGGTACTTACTGCTTTGTCTCAATTCAGCGGTATAAATGGGGTGATTTTTTACGGGCCAACCATTTTAAAATCTGCAGGTATTGTTACAAGCGATGCATTGTTTTATCAGGTTATATTGGGTGCGGCCAATGTTCTCTTTACATTTATTGCCATTTCAAAAGTAGATACTTGGGGACGTAGACCTTTATATATTGTGGGTTCGCTTTGCGCCGCTTTTGCATTGGCATTGACAGGCTTTTGTTTTATGATGAATATAACAGGCTGGTTCATGTTGTTTAGCATTATCTTATTCCTTTTCTTTTTTGCCTTTTCTCTAGGACCATTAAAATTTGTCATCTCAACTGAAATTTTTCCAACTCATATCAGAGGAACGGCTTTATCTATGTGTATTATGACCATGTGGGTTTCTGATTGGGTTGTGAATTTATTGTTTCCAATGATGAGAGATGGATTGGGAATAGCAACTACATTCTTTATTTTCTCTTTCTTCTGTATCCTTTCTTTTATTTATGCAAAAAAGAAACTGTTTGAAACCAAAGGAAAAAGCCTAGAAGAAATTGAGAAAGAATGGAATTCTGATTTGAATATTGAAAAGGATTTGTCTGCTAAGAAAATGGAAGTTTTGGAAGAAATCGAATAGGCGTAAATCATGAAATTACAATTTTATTATCCAAGATGGGGCTCAGAAAATATCGATTGGGAGCAATTTTGCCAAAAGGTGAAACAAGCCGGATATGATGGAGTGGAAGCTCCAGTACCGGAATCTGTCAAGGAGCAAAAAATAATTTTGGATGCGCTGAAAAATTACGATTTAAAGTTAATTGGTCAATACTATCAATCTTTTGAAAAAGACTTTGAGGAGCACAAAACCAATTATGCCAAGGAGTTGTATATACTAGCTTCGGCGAAGCCTATAAAAATTAATGCGCAAACAGGTAAAGATTATTTCAGTTTTGAACAGAATGCTGAATTGTTTGCTATCGCCAATAGAATAACTCAAGAAACTGGTATTACTATTTGTCATGAAACGCATCGGAATAAGGCTTTATTTGCTGCTCATATTGCTTATGATTTTTTGAAAAAGTTGCCTGAACTAAAAATAACAGCCGATTTTTCACATTGGTGCAATGTAGCCGAAAGTTTGCTTGAAGATCAGGAAGAGGCTCTTGATTTGGCTTGTAAGCAAGTTGGACATCTTCACTCAAGGGTAGGGCATTCGCAAAGTGCACAAGTTATTGATCCTCGCTTGCCGGAATTTAAAAACGAATTGGAAGCACACTTGAAATGGTGGGATGCAATTGTAAAAGACTATAAGGACACTAAAGAAGAAGCATTAACGATTACGACTGAATTCGGTCCAGCGCCATATATGGTTCATTTACCTCATACGAATATGCCTATAGCCAGTCAATGGGATATCAATATACACATGCTGCACATGCTGAAAGAAAGATATTGTGAATAAAAATAATTGCTTTTATAAGCTTTAAAAATAATAGTTATGGAAAACGTAAAATTAAATTTTTCAAAAGATTTAGCCGATTATGGTCATCCAATAGGCAATATGTTTGTTCAGCCAAAAACTGCAAAAGATTGGGAACAATACATGTTGTCTGAAGAACAAATTGCTTCCTTTAAAAGAGACGGATTTGTAAGAGGAATTAAAATCCTAACAGAAGAGCAAGTAGATATACTCAACAGTGAACTTGTAAAATTGCAAACCGCAAATGAAGAGGATAAAAAATTATTTTATCACTACGAAAGTAATGAATCGGAAGATCCAAGTAAAGTTCTTTTTCATGCCATCGGAGCTTGGCGTTTGACTCCCGGATTCCATGATTTATTATGGGCACCTGCATTTCGTATGGCTGCTTATCAATTGTTAGGACAATCTTTTAGGGTTTTTCATGATCAATTGTTTTGTAAGCCGGCTAAGCATGGAGGAGTAGTAGCATGGCATCAGGATTATTCCTATTGGACCTTTACTAAACCGATGCATCATCTTACTTGTTGGATAGGTTTGGATGATGCTAATAAAGAGAATGGATGTCTTTATTTTGTTCCGGGAAGCCATAAATGGGGCTTACTTCCGATTACAGGATTAACAGGGGATATGGATTCGGTAAGAACAGTGTTGAATGAAGAACAATTGGAAGCTTTTGAAAAAAGAGTAGCAAATGAGTTACTAAAAGGATATGCGAGTTTTCATCATCCTTTGACAATGCATGGTTCATATTCCAATACTTCAGAGCGTCCCAGAAGAGCCACAGTTCTAAATGCGATGAGTTCTACTACCTTAGGTAATACTGAAGGTTATTACAGACTTGAAGCTTTACATTCCTTTCCAGCGATGCCGCAGGATCAAGTACTGGATAGTAATTTTTTCCCACTTCTTTTTGATGGGGATAAAGAATTAGAAGCTTTTGGAAAAGACATTCCTAAAGTTGATTATAGAGAATTTTATGATGTTTTATAATAGAGCAATGGAATCAAATAAAATAATTTCGGTATTAAAAAAAGGCTTTTTAATTGTGTTAGCATTTTTGACGCAAAATACATTTGCCCAGAATGATGTTCCTTTTTTCGGAAAAATCAATTGGATTAATGGTTTTTCCAAAGAAATCAGTGGTGAAAATATTAGCTATAATTCAGCTTTTCAGGATTATGCCACTGTGGCACTTTTGACGAGAAACACTGATGGAAATAAGATTATAGAATGGGAAACAGCTCCTGTGCCAAAAGGCACTAAAGGTGATTATGTTTATTTCGGCTGGGTAGCAGGACATTCAACAGGAACTAGTAGTGGTGACAGAAATTTTGATTTGTATGTAGATAGTAAAAAGGTTCTGACTTTTACAACTGTACCAAAAAATCAAAAACCGAATTGGGTTTTCAAAGCAGAGGATGGATCGGCATTGGCGTTTCAGCAAACTAAGTTGGATGGAGCGAATGACTCACAAGGATATGCCTTCTTGCGTCTTCCTGTGAGTAAAGTAAAACCGGGACAAGCTGTGCAAATCAAAATTGTTGGTCAGAAACAAAACAGCAGTGATTGGTTCATGACTTTCAAATTTGCATTTGAGGAAAATGTAAATATCGTTCCTACGCCTTTTCTTTTGAAAGATGGTACCCAATCTATTGCACTCACTGTTTTACATTTTGGAAAAGAAGAAACTGTAAAGGTGAAAATCAATGACAAAGAAAATCATACTTACACTGTAAAAGATGGAATGAACACTTTTGACGTTCCAGTTGCAGCTGTGAGTAAAGAGGAAAAAATAAAAGTGCAGGCAACCGTTGGTAGTAAAGTTTATATCAATGACTATTTTGTCATAAAACCTGTCGTGTACAGAGAATTTCACTTATTGCATCATTCTCATACTGATATAGGTTATTCTCATTTACAGCCGGAGGTTTTGAAAATTCACAATAAAAATATTGATGATGCGCTCGAAATGATTGAAAAAACAAAATCATATCCTGAAGAGGCAAAATTCAAATGGAATGTTGAGTCTATTTGGGTAGTTGAGAATTATTTGAAAGAAGCTTCTCCTGCCAAAAAAGAGAAGTTTGTTGCTGCTGTAAAAAATGGAGATATTTTTCTTTCGGCTTTGTATGTGAACATGCTTACTGGTATGAGCCAGGCCGAAGAGATGTTTCATTATACTGATTATGCGGCCAAACTGCGTAAGGAATTTGGATTTAACATAAACAGCGCAATGATTTCTGATGTACCGGGCTTTGCATGGTCAACGGTAACGGCTCTTTCAAAAGGAGGCGTGAAATATTTCTCTATTGGTTCCAATTTTATGGGATTGGATCATCCATATATGGGAGACAGAGCTGGTCATTTCTTGAAAAATTGGGGAGATAAACCTGTTTGGTGGACATCACCTTCAGGTCAGGAAAAAGTATTGTTTTGGGCTGGTGCCAAAGGGTATTCGTCTTGGCATGGTATGCAACCAGGTGTAATTTTTGAAAGAGGATCTAAGAAAATCGCAGACTATTTGAATGAACTGACTGCGAATAATTATCCTTATGACATGGTGCAATGGCGTTTTAATATTATTGCGGATAATGCTGCGATTGAACCCAATGCTTCTGATTTTGTAAAAAAATGGAATGAAAAATATGCCTCTCCAAAACTGGTTTTGAACACTACGGAGAAAATGTTCGAAACTTTCGAGAAAAAATATGGTGATAAAATCCCGACTGTAAAAGGTGATTTGACTCCATATTGGGAAGATGGTGCGATGTCAACAGCTGAGGAAGAAGGGAAAAACAGGGTGAATAGTTTGCGTCTTCAACAATTGTCGACACTTTATACAATGTTGAATCCTAAAAAATACAATCAGCAAAATTTCTACGAAGCGTGGAGAAATATCATCATGTTTCATGAGCATACTTGGGGAGCTCATAACAGTACAACCGAGCCAGATTTACCTTTCGTGACTGAACAATGGCGTATAAAAAGACAATTTATGCTCGATGCAGACACACAAATTAACGCATTAGAGAAAAACTTGTTTGAAGCAGTGAGTAATTCGCAATCTAAAAAAATTGCAGTTTTCAATACTTCATCTTGGAAAAGAACCGGATTGGTAATTGTTCAAACTGTTGTTGAGGGTAAATCGGTAAAAGATGCAAGCGGTAATATTTTGCCATTGCAAAAATTGAGCAACGGAAAATATGCTTTTATAGCAAAAGACGTACCTGCTTTTGGAGCTGTTACTTATGAAATTACAAACAAAGAGGCATCAGCTTTGACCAACAAATTCGTTTTGGGAGAAAATTCATTATCCAATGGAAAGATTGAATTCAGTTGGGACAAAAACAATGGAAGTATAACGAATCTAAAAACCATTTCTGATTTTAATTATGCAGGTGATTTTAAAAATCAAGGATTAAACAGTTATTGGTATGTACCTGGATTAAATCCAGAAGAAGTACAAACGAACGGAAATGTCCAGGTTAAAATTATCGAAAAAGGACCAGTTATGACAGCTGTTTCGATTACTTCAGATGCTCCCGGTGCTAACAAACTGGAGCGTATCATTTCGCTTTACAACGGAAGTGATGAAGTGTTGATTCAGAATGTTTTGGATAAAAAAGCAATCCGTACTAAAGAAGGAGTTCACTTTGGGTATCCGTTCAACGAACAGTTTACCAAAACCACTCTTGATGCCGGTTACGGATCAATGGAATTTTTGAAAGATCAATTAGCGGGATCAAATATGGATTACCTGTATGGAAGAAGATGGGTGGATGTTTCTGCTGGAGATAGAGGAATTCAGTGGATGTTGTTGGAGTCGCCTTTGGTGGAACCTAACAGTATCATTGATGAAAGAAGAGAGGTTGTTCCTAACCATAAGGAATGGAAAAAATCAGAGAAACCAACTTCGACTTGGTTCAGTTACGTGATGAATAATTATTGGCACACAAATTATAAGGCAGATCAGGAAGGAATTGTAAATTTCAAATATGCACTTCGTCCACACGCTGCCGTAAATGACACCGAAATGGAAAAAGAGGCTTCCGAATTTACGCAGCCTTTGATTGCATTGACAATTAAGGAAGATGTGAAACTACCTTCCAATCTTTTTGAACTGACCAATTCAAAAATAGTCGTTACCAGTTTGACACCAAATGAAGATGGTACAATATTGATGCGTTTGTTCAATCCGGAACAATCGGAACAAGAAACCAAATTTGTATGGAAATCTTTGACACCAAAATCGATTATTGATGTGACTACTGGAAAAGAAAAATCAAATTCATCTGAAATCACCATGGTGGGAAGCGGCGTTTCGGAGTTTATATTGAAGAATTAGAACAAAACAGTTAATCAGAATAAAAAAAATATGAAAACATCCTCAAAAATAATATTGTTGCTGGTAATGACCATTTCGATTTTTTCCTGTTCAAAGAAAGAAAATGATTTTAATCCTTCATCTTGGGTTGATCCGCAAATTGGGTCGGTTCATGGACGCTGGTTTTTTTACACACCAGCTTCAGTGCCTTTTGGTATGGCAAAATTGGCGCCTCACACAAATGCCTATGGAAGTATCGGGAGTTGGGAGCCTTGCGGTTATGATGACCGTCATAATTCAATTGAAGGTTTTGGCCATTTTCACGAATTTCAAATTGGCGGATTGGTGGCCATGCCGGTAACGGGAAAATTACAGACAACTCCGGGAACTTTGGAAAAACCGGAAACGGGTTACCGATCGACTTTTGATAAAAAAGAGGAACATTCTGAGCCAGGATATTATTCGGTTTTTTTGAAAGAATACGGTATTAAAGCTGAATTAACAGCTACCGAAAGAGTTGGTTTTCACAGATACACTTTCCCAGAATCGAAGGAATCACGCATAATTTTCGATATAGGACACCGTCAGGGTGAAAGTAGTGGTGTGACCGAAGCCGAGATGAAGCTTTCCGGGAAAAATACCTTGGAAGGAACCATAGAAACTTTTCCGGAATATTTAAAATTCTGTGATCCAGAAAAACGAGTGAAAATGTATTTTGTGATTCAGATGAACAAAACACCAGAATCATACGGTTCTTTTGTGGAAGACAAAACTTTCGACAATCAGGCTTTAACCAAAGGAATTGGAAACGGAATGTATGTGAATTTCTCGACTAAAAAAGGTGAAGTTGTAGAAATGCAGGTTGGACTTTCTTATACGAGTATTGAAAATGCAAAACTGAATCTGAAAACTGAATCTGAAGGTCAGACTTTTGATGCGGTAAAAGAAACAGCACACGAGAAATGGAATGAAAAATTAGGACGAATCAAAGTTGAAACGAAAGACAGTATTAACAAAGTAAAATTCTACACAGGTTTGTATCACGCTCTTTTAGGTCGTGGATTAGCGAGCGACGTGGACGGAAGTTATCCAAGACACGATGGTAAAATAGGTCATATTCCTTTGGACGAAAAAGGGAAACCTAAATATAATCATTATAACACGGATGGAATTTGGGGAGCATGGTGGAATTTGGGTCAACTTTGGGCATTGGCTTACCCAGATTATTTGAGCGAATACATTCAATCGAATATTGATTTTGCAAAAGAAACTGGTTGGTTGCACGATGGTGTGGCTGCGGGAGCACATTCTAATGGTGTACAAACAAACTGTTTCGGTTTGATGATTGCAATGACTTACAATAGTGGTATTCGTGATTTTAATGTAGAAGAAGCCTATAATATTGCCTATAAAAATGAAACTGGTTATAACAACCGTCCATTTGGTTCAGGGAAATACGATTTGGCTTATTTTGTAAAAAATGGTTATATCCCTTCGAAAGATACTATTTTGTCAAACGGATGGAAATTCAATTTTGGGGCTTCACACACACTTGAATTTGCCTATACTTCTTATGGGGTTTCTCAATTTGCAAAGGCTTTGGGCAAAAAATCAGATTATGAAAAACTGATGAAACAGGCTGGAAATTGGAAAAATATTTTTGATCCAGAAACCAAATTTATTCGACCAAAATACGAAAATGGAGTATTCGTTGAAAATTTCGACCCAATGCAGGCTTGGAGAGGATTTCAAGAGGCCAATGGTTACCAATATACTTGGTATGTACCGCAAGATCCAGCAGGATTAATAAAAATACTAGGCTTGGATTTGTTTAATCAACGATTGGAAACGACATTTAATGAAAGTCAGAAATCGACTTTTGGAGGTGGAAAAGGAATTGACAGTTTCTCAGGATTAGAAAAGTTATACAACCATGGAAACCAACCTTGTTTGCATCATTCTTATTTGTTCAATTATTCTGGAAAACCTTGGTTGACGCAAAAATGGTCACGTACGATTTGTGACGAATTCTACGGTGCAGAACCACTTCATGGTTATGGATTTGGACAGGATGAGGATCAAGGACAATTGGGAGCCTGGTATGTTATGGCGTCTATGGGGTTATTTGATGTTCAAGGACACGCAGCCATGAATCCGACGTTTCAATTTGGAAGTCCATTATTTGATAAAGTAACCATCAAATTGGATAAAAAATATTATAAAGGCGAAGAATTAGTAATTGAAACCAAAAACAATTCGAAGAAAAATAGATATATCCAATCGGCTTCTTTCAATGGAGAAAAAGAGGAGAACGCTTGGATTGACCGCAAGAAACTAACAGATGGAGGAACTTTAATTTTTGATATGGGAGCTAATCCTAATACCAAATGGGGAGTAAAAACACCACCGCCATCGATGAGTACAAGCAAATAATTAGTGATCAAATCCTGTAAGCTTCTAACGATCTTGTAGGCTGACTTTAAAAGTTAATATTAGAATCTAAATCTTATTGTGTTTTTGCAATAATTCAAATTAAATTAAAATGAAAAGAATCCTTTCGTCTATAGTTGCACTTGCTTTTGCATTGACTACTTCAGCTCAGCAAAAAACGGTTATTGACCCAAAATTATCTGAAAAAATAAAAAATGATTCCTACATGCCTTTTGTAAAAAGCAAAGCTTTGGAAGTAATGAAAACTGGAGTTAATGCTGGAGATGGCTACCGTGAAGTGTGGATTAGGGATTACAATACATTTATCGAATTGGCTGCTCAAGTGACTAAAAAGGAAGATATAAAAGAAAATCTTTTAGTGTTTTTCAGAATGCAGGGAGAGGATGGAAACATCATTGACGGTTATACACCTAAAGAAAAAATTGGAAAAGGTGAAACTGATTTTTCATATTCAAAATTGGAACCAAGGTATGCAGCTCATAAAAATACAGTAGAAACGGATCAGGAAACGTCATTGTTACAAGCAGTTTATAAATACATTAAATTGACAGGTGATAAATCAATTTTAGCTGAAAAGGTTGGAGATATAACTGTTGCTAAAAGATTGGAATGGTCTATGGATTTTCTTATGCAACACAGGTATACCAAAAAATACGGCTTAATTACCGGAGCAACCACAGCCGATTGGGGTGATGTACAACCAGAGCCAGGTTACGGAGTTGATGTTGACGGGAACACACACGTAGCTTGTGATATTTATGATAACGCAATGTTTGTCATGGCATTGGAGAATATGATTGAAATCATTCCTATGACTAAAACGAAATGGGGAAAAATCAAAACAGATGTAGCAAAAAATTGCCGTACATATCTTTGGGATGCCAAAAGACAAAAGTTCATTCCGCACTTGTATTTGAATGGATCACCTTTTCCTGCTGATTTTGACGAAAATAATATTTTCTACTTTGGAGGAACTACTGTGGCAATGGAAGCAGGATTGTTGAGCAAAAAAGAAGTAAAAGCCTCATTGGACGAAATGGTAAAAAGAGTAAAAGAAGCCGGAGCGCCTTCTATCGGTTTGACGCTTTATCCTCCTTATCCTAATGGTTATTTCGTAAACAAAATCATGAATCCTGTGTACAGCTATCAAAATGGCGGTGACTGGACTTGGTTTGGTGCAAGAACGATTCAGCAATTAATCAAATATGGTTATGTGGAAGAAGCTTACAGAGAAGTGCAACCTATGCTGAAACGTGTGAAAGACAATAATGGTTTCTACGAATGGTATTCGGTAGATAATAAGCCAAGAGGTTCTGGAACTTTCAGAGGGGAAGCGGGCGTTTTGTACACGGCTATTGTGATGTTTGAAAATCTGAATAAATAATAGAATTAAAATGAGAGGTGAAGTTGATAAAACAGTAAATCAACTTCGCTTTTTTGTTTTTATATGAACTAATCAAAATCCAAATGAAAAAAAGTATAAATCAATTTATAGGAACTAAAGGCTTTAAATTTTTGCTTTTTTTGCTGTTGACCAGTTTTCAGTTTAATTCTTACGGCAAGACAATCCCTCTTGTTGTAAACGGCAAGAGCGATTATGTTATCGTAATTTCTGCCAAGGAAAATGAGTCGGAAAAAAAGGCAGCTTTGCTTTTACAAAAAAACATTTTTCAAATATCAGGTTATGAGATCCCTATTTCAAATCAATTGGGAAAAAGAAAAAAAGCAATCTATATCAATGTTTCCAATATCGTTCAGGATCCTGATGGATTTTCGATAAGGACCAAAAATGAAAAGCTTTACATTGAAGGTGGAAACAAAAAAGGTTGTATTTATGGCGTTGTAACGTTGTTAGAAAAGTATATGGGTTGTCGTTATTACAGTTCGACTTATGCATCTATTCCTTCGAAAAAGGATATTAATTTGCCTGAGATTGATTTGAAAGACGAACCAAAAAATGATTGCAGAATAGTTTACATCGTTGATAAAGTTGGGCAGGAATTTATAGATTGGAATCGACTCAA
Organism: Flavobacterium granuli; assembly: GCF_031456055.1. Lineage (GTDB taxonomy): Bacteria > Bacteroidota > Bacteroidia > Flavobacteriales > Flavobacteriaceae > Flavobacterium > Flavobacterium granuli_A. Next base: position 571,400 of record NZ_JAVDTX010000002.1, on the reverse strand, counting down.
TACCATTGATGACATTTTTGCGGAAGGTTATTATGTGCATACATTTGGGAAATTTGTTCCGTGGCAAGAGTATTTCAAAAGCCATCCGGAATATTTCTCCGAAATGAATGGCAGAAGAAATATTGATCAGTTGTGTTTGTCAAATCCCGAAGTTTTGAAACTGACTATCGAAAAACTAAAAAAAGAAATGGTACTTCAGCCAAATAAAGAATATTGGTCGGTAAGCCAGAATGATAATTTTTCGTATTGTCAATGCGAAAAATGCAGTAAGACTATTACAGAGGAAGGAAGTCCATCAGGGCCAATTATTCGGTTTGTAAATGAGGTAGCTAAACAATTTCCAGACAAAATCATCTCGACTTTGGCTTATGAATATTCACGAAAAGCACCCATTATTACAAAACCTGCCAAGAATGTGCAGGTGATGTTGTGTACTATCGAATTGAATAGAAGCAAATCAATTGAAGAAGATAAAGGAAGCGAATCATTCAAGAATGATATAATTGAGTGGGGAAAAATCTGTAATCACATTTATTTGTGGGATTATAATATCGATTTTGCCAATTCAGTGAGTCCTTTTCCAAATTTACACGTGTTACAGCCCAACATTCAGTTTTTTGTAAAGAATAATGTTTCAGCTCATTTTCAACAGGCTAATGCTTCGGTAGGCTCTGAATTCTCAGAGCTGAAAGTGTATTTGCTTTCCCGTTTGTTATGGAATCCTGATGCAGATGTAGCTCAATTAACAGACGAGTTTTTGAACGGATATTATGGCAAAGCGGCTCCTTGGATCAAAAAATATATCGACAAATTAGAGAGTGAATTGAAGAAAAGTAACGATGGACTTGATATTTATGGACATCCGACAAGTCATCAGAATACTTTTTTATCACAAGCCAATATAAATGATTATAATTCTTTTTTTGATAATGCAGAAAAAGTTGTTCAGACTGATGCAGCCCAGTTACTACATGTGAAAGTGGCGCGTTTGCCATTGCAGTTTGCTATTATGGAAATTGGAAAGAATGATATGTTTGGACCAAGAGGTTGGTATTCGGAGAAAAATGGAGAATACAATGTAATTCCTGAAAAAGTGCAAATGATAGAAGATTTCTATTCGGTTTGTCAGCAGGCTAATATTGATCATTTGAATGAATCGGGACTGACACCGAAATCGTACTATGAAAGTACCAAACGTTTTATTGATGTACAGGTAAAAGGGAATTTGTCGTTTAAGAAAAAGGTAACTTCAAGTGATGCTCCATCACCTCAGTACAGCAAAGGCGATTTGGCTTATTTGACAAATGGTGTTAGAGGAGACAGCAATTACAAAGTACATTGGCTTGGGTGGAATGGAATCGATTTTACTTTAACGCTCGATTTGGAGAAAACGGTTCAAGCAAAAACAATCGAAATCAGTTCACTTTGGGATGCCAAAAGCTGGATTCTTCATCCTGCAGGTATTCGCTGTTTGGTTTCGGAAAATGGGAAAGATTTTGCAGAGGTTGGTAACGTGTTAACAGACGGTGATCAGGAAAAAGCAGAAGTGAATAAAGTGTTTGCGTTTGGAGTACCTCAAAAAGGTATTCGATATGTGAAATTTGAGGTAAAAGGAACAAATCAATTGCCTGAGTGGCATCCTTCAGCAGGATCGAAATCATGGGTGTTTATTGATGAGATTGTAGTGAAGTAAAAGTTTAAATAAAAGGCTATAAAGTTTTGTCTGGTTGGAATAAAGTGAAAGAGGACGTACGGAAAATCGTGATACCAAATTCCCTTTTGAAAATCCAGATAGTACGCCATTAAAAATTGATACTGATTATTTCGGAAATAAACGTTCTACTGCAAACCTTTCACCAGGAGCATTTGGGAATAATGGAGGTAAAATTGATAAATTGCAGGTTTGGTAAGAATGTGTACTACCTGTGAATCTGAGATAAAGAATAATTAAACTTGAATATAATGGATATGAATTTAAGAAGACTGTTAGTTGTGTTATCAATTAGTTTTTACACTTTGGTTGCTGTTGGCCAACAGAAAACGTCAGCTTACAAAAATCAAGATTTGCCTGTTGACAAAAGAGTTGAAGATTTATTAAAGCAACTTACTGTTGAAGAGAAAATTTCGTTGATTGGTTTTCAGAGTCGTCCTGTGGAGCGATTGGGAATTCCTGCATACAATTGGTGGAATGAAGCTTTACATGGTGTGGCGAGAGCTGGACGTGCAACAGTTTTTCCACAGGCCATTGGAATGGCAGCGACTTTTAATGATGAATTGTTTCATCAAGTGGCCACTGCGATTTCGACTGAAGCTAGGGCCAAAAACAATATGGCAGTTGCCAAAGATCGTCGTTTACAATATATGGGTTTGAATTTTTGGTCGCCTAATATTAATATTTTTCGAGATCCACGTTGGGGTAGAGGTCAGGAAACTTATGGGGAAGATCCTTTTTTGACAGGAAAAATGGGAACGGCTTTCGTCAAAGGAATGCAAGGTGATGACTCAAAATACATGAAAACAGCGGCATGTGCGAAACACTTTGCAGTGCATAGCGGACCGGAAAGTACTCGTCACTCATTTAATGCGATTGTCGATGAAAAAGATTTAAGAGAAACATATTTATACGCTTTCAAAAAATTAGTTGATGCCAATGTAGAATCGGTGATGTGTGCTTATAATAGAGTGAATTCGGAACCTTGTTGTACCGGAAAAACTTTGTTGACGGATATTTTACACAAAGAATGGAATTTCAAAGGTCACGTGGTAACAGACTGTTGGGCATTGCAGGATATTTACGAAAGTCATAAAGCATTGCCTAATAGTGTTGCAGTTGCAGCGGCGGCTATTAAAGGTGGTGTAAATATGGATTGCAGTGATTTACTGCAAAAAGATGCACTAAAAGCATTAGAGCAAAAGTTAATTACGGTAAAAGATATTGATAAAGCATTGGCTCCTTCGTTGCGTACACAATTCAAATTGGGTTTTTATGACAAACCAGAAGATAATCCGTATCGAAAATATGGAGTTGACAGCATTGCCAATTCATACCACATTGGATTAAGCCGAAAAATGGCGGAACAAAGTATGGTTTTGCTAAAAAATGGTCTTGTGAACGGCGTAAAAATACTACCAGTAGACAAAGAAAAATGCAAAGCGATTATGGTTGTGGGACCAAATGCCGCATCGATTGATGCTTTGATGGGAAATTACCATGGAATCAGTGATAAGGCTGTAAATTTTGTTGAAGGAATAGTGGGGGCGGTTGCTCCAGATACAAGAGTGGAATACGATATGGGTTGTGACTTTACAGATACCCAACGTTTCAACGGAATGTGGGCTTCGTCCATGTCTGATTTGACGGTTGCGGTGATTGGATTCAATCCTGTTTATGAAGGTGAGGAAGGTGATGCTTTCTTGGCGGATGGAAAAGGCGATCGAAAAAACATGGAGTTGCCAGCTTCACATATTGCGTATATGAAAGCGTTGCGAAAAGGCTCTAAATCACCAATTGTTGCGGTGGTTACAGGTGGTGGAGCTGTAGATGTTTCTTCTATTGAGCCGTATGTTGATGCGATTATTTTCGCCTGGTATCCAGGGGAACAGGGCGGAACTGCTTTGGCTAACCTTATTTTCGGAAAAGTGTCGCCATCAGGACATTTACCGATTACATTTTATAAATCTTTCAGTGATTTACCGGATTATAATAGCTATGCGATGGGCGGAAGAACCTACCGTTATTTCAACAAGGAGGTTCAATATCCTTTCGGATTCGGATTGAGTTATTCGACTTTTGGTTACAATTGGATTCAAAAACCAGAGAATGTAAAAACGACTTCCGATAAAATTTCAATGCAAATAAAAATTGAAAACACTGGTCAATATGATGCTGATGAAGTGGCTCAAGTATATATAGAATACCCAAATGTTGATAGGATGCCTTTGAAAGAATTGAAAGCATTCAAACGTGTGTCAATTACTAAAGGGAAGTCTCAAAATCTAACTTTGGAGATTCCATTGCAAGAACTTCAAAAATGGGATGATGCTAAAAAACAATTCAGAATCTATGAAGGAAAATATACTGTGAAAATTGGTTCAAATTCGAGAGATGCCCAGTTGGAAGCAAGTTTTGAGATTTCCATGAAATAATAATAACTCTAATAAGAAGATTACAAGTTTACTGCTTTCGCAGAAAAAAATAAACAAATTAAAAGAAATGAATAAAAATTTAAAATCAGCACTTTTTGCAATTTTAGGACTTTTTTGTCTGCAAGTGCACAGTCAGTCTGCCAAACAAAATTTGACACAATATGTAGATCCTTATATAGGAACTGGATTTCACGGACATGTTTTTATGGGAGCAAATGTGCCTTTTGGAGGAGTTCAGTTGGGGCCAGTGAATATCTCACAAGGATGGGACTGGTGTTCGGGTTATCATTATTCGGATCCAACGATTATCGGATTTTCGCATACACATTTGAGTGGAACGGGAATCGGAGACCTTGGCGACTTACTTTTTATGCCTGCACAAGGTAAAATCAACCTAAAAAAAGGAACTGCCAAAGACATGGATAACGGTTATATTTCGTCTTTTGACCATAAAGATGAAGTGGCAAAACCGGGTTATTATTCGGTTATTTTGAAGAAAAATGGAATCAAGGCCGAAATGACAGCTACAGAAAGAGTTGGATTTCAAAAATATACTTTCCCTGCTTCAGAACAATCACACATTATTTTGGATTTGGTTGAAGGAATCGGTTGGGACAAAGCGGCAAATACTTATATCCGTGTAAAAAATGATACATTGATTGAAGGTTACCGTTTTTCAAAAGGTTGGGCTGTTGATCAACGTATTTATTTTGCAGCGATTTTGTCAAAACCGGCCAAGAAAATCCAATTGTATAATAATACAAAAGAGATGATCAATAAAGTGGTTTTGGGAGACAGTGCCAAAGCTGTAATCCAATTTTCGACATTAAAAGATGAGGTAATCAAAATTAAAGTTGGGATTTCTGCTGTGAGTTCCGAAAATGCGTTAATGAATATCAAAAAAGAAATTCCAGGTTGGAACTTCGAAAAAGTGACTGCCGCTGCCGATGAAAAATGGAACAATGAGTTGAATAAAATTACGGTAAAATCGAAAGATGTAGTCAAAATGAAAACATTCTACACGGCTTTATATCACACGATGATTGCGCCTTCGACTTATAATGACAGCAATGGTGATTATTACGGTTCGGACAAACAAGTGCATAGGGCTGCAGGATTTACGAATTTGACTACTTTCTCTTTGTGGGATACTTATCGTGGGGCAAATCCTTTGTTTACGTTGACTCAACAAGAAAGAGTTTCGGATATAGTCAATTCGATGTTGGCGATATATCAAGAATCTGGGCATCTTCCAGTATGGCATTTGATGGGGAATGAAACCTATTGCATGCCCGGAAACAGTGCAATTCAGATTGTTGTTGATGCCTATTTGAAAGGAATTAAAGGAATTGATGGTGAATTGGCTTTCGAAGCGGTAAAAGCAACTGCTATGCAGGACGACCGCGGATTGAATTACGTAAAATCATTAGGATATATACCTGCGGATAATTTGAAAGAATCAGTTGCAATCGGAATGGAATATGCTATCTCCGATGGTGCAATTGCAATGATGGCAAAAAAGATGGGGAAAACCGAAGATTATAATTATTTCTTCAAACGTTCAAAAGCATATCAAAAATATTATGATTCCTCTACAACTTTTGTACGTGGAAAAGTGAGTGATACACAATGGAGAACACCATTTGATCCGTTTAAATCAGCACATATGAAAGATGATTTTGCCGAAGGAAATGCTTGGCAGTACACTTGGTTGGCACCCCATGATGTGGAAGGACTTGTTGCGATGCTAGGAGGTGAAAAAACGTTTACAAAAAAACTAGACTCTTTATTTACGGTAAAAGGAGATATGGGAGCAGAAGCTTCAAATGATATTACTGGTTTGATTGGTCAATATGCTCACGGAAATGAGCCGAGTCATCACATTACCTATTTGTATAATTTCGTAGGGCAGCCATGGAAAACAGCTGAAAAAGTGCGTTATATTATTGATAATTTGTATAGTGATAAGCCAGACGGTTTATGTGGAAATGAAGATGTAGGACAAATGTCGGCATGGTATGTTTTGAGTTCAATGGGAATATATTCCGTGAATCCTTTTAATGGAGTTTTTGTTTTCGGAAGTCCGTCAATGGATGAATCAGTGTTGAATTTAGGCGATGGCAAAAGTTTTACCGTGAAAGCGATCAACAACAGTCCAGAGAATAAATACATTCAAAAAGCTACATTAAACGGAAAAGCCTACACCAAAAGTTATATCCTTCATTCAGATATTATGAAGGGTGGAGAATTGATTTTCACAATGGGAGCAACTCCTTCGAAATCTTGGGGAACTGCCGTGAAAGATCGCCCTTACTCGGTTGAGATTAAGAAATAGCTTTAGTTGTTTTTAAGTATTAATTTATAGTGTAAAAAAACATGAAAAAGAAACTGATTTTTGTTGTTCTGGTTTTCTGTACGGCAATCATTGCTAAGGCTCAAACAGAATACTACGTTTCTGCTACTAAAGGAAGTGATGCCAACAAAGGATCAAAAGAGAAACCGTTTAAAACTATTTCTGCTGCCGCAAAAGTAGCCAAAGCAGGAGATGTAATTACAGTTCATGCCGGAACATACAGAGAAAGTATTCAACCGGAAGTGGGCGGAATTTCGGATACAAAACGCATTACCTATCAAGCCGCAAAAGGAGAGAATGTTGTCATTAAAGGTTCGGAAGTTGTGAAAAAATGGACGAAAATAGGAAACGATACTTGGAAAGCGATTGTGCCTAATACTATGTTTGGTAGTTTTAATCCATTTAATGATTTGATTCGAGGTGATTGGTTTTTGGCGAATGGACGTCAGCATCATACTGGCTGTGTGTATTTGAATGGAAAATGGTTGATGGAAGCTGCAAAAAAAGAAGATGTTACAAATGTTGCTATTCCTAATGATCCGCTTTGGTTTGCCGAAGTGGATGCTCAAAATACTACAATTTATGCTCAATTTATCGGCGTTGATCCAAACAAGGAACTGGTTGAAGTGAATGCACGGGAAACAGTTTTTTATCCGAAGAAAGCATTTGTGAATTATATCACAGTGAAAGGTTTTACAATGTGTCATGCTGCAACCAACTGGGCACCGCCAACAGCAGAACAAAAAGGATTGATTGGAACCCATTGGAGCAAAGGTTGGATTATTGAAAACAATGACATCAGTTATTCAAAATGTTCTGGTGTTTCGCTTGGAAAATATGGTGATGAATGGGATAATAAAGCCGAATCTGCCGAAGGTTACGTAGGAACGATCAACCGTGCTTTGGCAAATATGTGGAATAAGGAAAACATTGGCGGACATATCGTTCGTAACAATACGATTGCTTTTTGCGAGCAAACAGGGATTGTAGGGAGTATGGGCTGTGCCTTCAGTATGATTTCAGGAAATACGATTCATGATATTCATTTTAAAAAATTGTTTAGCGGTTACGAAATGGCAGGGATTAAATTTCACGGAGCTGTTGATGTGCAGATTATCGGAAATCATATTTATCGTTCCGATATGGGAGTTTGGTTGGATTGGATGGCGCAAGGTATACATGTAGCTAACAATTTGATGCACGACAATATAGCATGGGATTTGTTTTTGGAAGTTAATCACGGTCCTATGTTGGTTTATAATAATGTTTTACTCTCAAAAGTGTCTGTATTTATGAATTCGAGGGGAGCAGTATTTGCACATAATCTTTTTGGAGGTAAAGTAAATGCTATTTCTTATGATAGTCGTTTGACACCTTATCATAAGCCACATTCCACGGATATAGTAGCTTTACACGATAATCCAGCTGGTGATATTCAATTTAGAAACAATTTATTTATCAGTGGTGGAGAGGTAAGTCAGTATAAGAAAAATATTTTGCCAGTTTTCTTCGATGGAAATGTATATACAAAAGGGTCAGTGATGGCAGTTTTGGGTGATAAGCAAAGGAGTTTTGGTGAAATAAATGAACAGGCAAAAGAGAAAGTGAAAAATGTGCCTGATGTAGATGCTGTGGAAAAAAACTTTATTTCAAATGAAAATTTTGATGCCGATGCAAAATTGATTACGGAAGGAAAAAGTGTGTATTTAGAAATTAAGTTGGATAAAAATTGGTTAACAGATCAAAAAAGAACACTTGTTTCTACGGACAATTTAGGAAGAACAATTGTCTCTAAGCTTCCTTATGAAAACACTGATGGAACAAAATTTGTCATTGACAAAGATTATAATGGAGCAAAACGTTTGGAAACAAATCCATCTCCAGGACCTTTTGAAATTAAAACTTCAGGAGAACAAAAAATGAAGGTGTTTTAAAAGGATAAAAATGAATTAAAAACCAAAAGAGACAATACTAAAAGGCTGCCTCTTTTTTTGTCAATTGCATAGTTAGTCAATAGCTTTTAATTTAAATTTTTAAAATCAGGCATGCACAATTTAAAACTTATTATAGGATTCTTTTTGATGCATTGGGTAATATCTGCCCAAGACAATTTAGATTTTAAAAAATTAGTTGGAAAGGTTGATTCTTCGGACTTTTTTTTATCTCCTGATTATTATACATGGTGCAGTAGTGTTGTGAAAGGCGAAGACGGTAAATATTATATGTTTTATTCCCGATGGTCGCATGGAAACAGAACCGAAACCGATGATCCGATGAATTATATTTTTAATGGGTTTAGTGGATGGTGTAAATATTCGGAAATTGCTTGTGCCGTAGCAGATAGGGTTGATGGTCCTTATAAATATGTTGCTACTGTTTTAAAATCCAAAGGTACTAACGATTGGGATAAATTTACTTTCCATAATCCTCAAATACGAAAGTTTAATAATACATATTATCTGTATTATATCTCAAATTCATATGATTCATCTTTGTTTGAGAATGACGACAAGAAAACAAAGGAATGGAAACAATGGTTGAAATATAATTGTACACAAAAAATTGGAGTTGTTAAAGCGAATCATATTTCGGATTTTATTAATGGAAAATACACAAAACCTAAAGTGCCATTAATGCAGCCTGATAATGTAAAAACTTTTGAAGTTACCACAAATCCAACTGTTATTCAGGGACATGATGGAAGATATTACATGATGTTTAAGTCCCGTAAACCCAATGTTGGGAATATGACTTTTTGGATGGCGGTTAGTGATGCTCCCGATGGAAAATTCACGATCGTAAGTGATGTGTTTACCAATGAAGATATGGCTTGTGAAGATCCATGCATGTGGTATGATAAAAAGAGAAAAAGATATTACGCTGCTGTAAAATATTATTCCAATAGCAAAAAATTAGTGCCTCAGTTTGGTGCATTGGCTCTTATTACATCAGAAGATGGTGTGAATTGGCAAGGTGCCAAGAATCCTTTGATTTCGTTGCGTGAACTGAAAACTCAAGAAGGGAATATTGAATTGGCACATTTGGAACGTCCTTTTGTTTATACGGATGATAAAGGACAGCCAATAGCTTTGTTTGCTGCTGCATCAATCAAAGAACCATCAAAAGGTGGAGAGCATCCAACATCAGAATACAATTCTTTTGTGGTTTGTTTTAAATTGAAAAGTGATAAAAAATAAAAATGTATAAATTGAAATTTGATAAAATGAAAAAGATTGTTTTTCTACTGATTGTTTTATTGGGAATGGGATTGATACATGCGCAGAAAAAACAAGTAAGTGATGGGAAACCCAACGTGATTGTCATTTTAATGGACGATATGGGATATGCTGATACAGAACCTTACGGTAATGCTGGATATTCGACTCCCAACTTTGACAAGTTGGCCAATGAGGGTGTGCGCATGACGCATTTTTATGCTGCCCAAGCAGTATGCACAGCTTCGAGAGCAGCTTTGTTGACAGGTTGTTATCCTACCAGAATTGGTTTAGGTCATGCATTGGGACCTTGGGACACAACGGCATTAAATCCAAAAGAAGAAACTATTGCCACTGTATTAAAAAAGCAGGGCTATGTCACTGGAATGTTAGGAAAATGGCATCTTGGATCTAAAGCGCCATTTCTTCCAACTCATTATGGTTTTGATACTTTTTACGGTATTCCGTATTCACATGATTACTGGCCAGTGGATTATAAAGGAAATCCAGTTCCGAAAGACACACCTAATGATTGGCGTGCCACATGTCCAGTTCTTCCTATTTATGAAGGAGATACTCAAGTGGGGACTATCCCTACGCTAGAGGAGGCATCACAACTTACAACTACGCTTACCGAAAAAGCAGAAGCGTTTATTACTAAAAATAAAAACAAACCTTTCTTTTTGTATTTGGCTCATCCTTTGCCTCATGTACCGCTAGCTGTTTCTTCAAAATTTAAAGGAAAGTCGGGGGCTGGATTATATGGAGATGTTATTAGTGAAATAGATTGGTCTATTGGGAAAATAATGGAGGCTCTGAAAAAGAACGGGATCGATAAAAATACGTTACTAATTGTTACAAGTGATAATGGTCCATGGCTTTCTTATGGAAATCATGGAGGTTCAACTGGTGGTTTGAGAGAAGGAAAAGGAACCGCCTGGGACGGAGGAACGAGAGTACCTTGTTACATTAGTTGGCCTGGAAAAATTGCTCCAGGATCAGTATCCAACCAGCTGATGACGAATATGGATATTTTACCGACAATCGTTGGTGCGACTAATGCTCATTTGCCAAAAGAAAAAATAGACGGTCTTGATTTTTTACCCATGTTAACTGGAAAAATCAATAAATCCCCCAGAGAAGTGTTTTATGTGTATTATGATAACAATAATTTGAAAATTATCCGATATAAAACTTGGGAACTGGTTTTACCTCATAATTCCCAAGCATATAGTCAAGGGTTACCAGGAAAAGATGGAACTCCAGGAAAAGTACCTTATGTAAATGTGCCAATGGCTTTATATGATCTTATTCATGATCCAGGAACGATTCAGGATGTACAAAGTCAGTATCCAGAAGTTGTTGAAGAAATTATGAAATTGGCTGAACTGGCAAGAGAGGATATGGGAGATGCACTTACCAAACGTGTTGGGAAAAATAACCGACCTGCAGCCAAAATGGAATAAAGAATTTAAAATTAACTTAAGTTATGACCAATAAAAATGACGAAAAAAGCATATCTACTTTTACTTTTTTTTCAATGTTCATTTCATTTATGACTTTTGGACAAGCAAGTAAAAAACAACCCAATATTATTGTTATAATTTCAGATGATCATGCGTATCAATCTATTGGAGCTTATGGTGTCAGTTAAAAGGTTAACCAAATATTGATAAGTTAGCCAATGAAGGAATGCTTTTTACAAATGCCTGTGTGACCAATTCGGTTTGTGAACCTAGTTGGGCAACATTCTTGACCGGAAAGTTTAGTCATATAAAATGAATATCACAAGTAAGAGGTTGAACTAATCTGTTGGACTCTTGTACTCCGCAAGTTTAATTTTGAATAGAAGACAAATACTAATTAAATAAAGATAATATTGAGTTAGTAAATATATTTTTGCTATTGTATCTTTAGTATTTTAAAATAGTAGGTATAAAGCGAGTTATGTAGAAGCAGCAGATGCATTGGGTTATAAGTTTAATATACCGCTAAAAAACTAAAAGTCTAAAATTTAATAACTAAAAAATGAAGGTTGCCTTATTTATACCTTGTTATATCGATCAATTTTATCCAAATGTAGGTATTGCCACTTTGCAATTATTAGAAAAATTGGGATGTAACGTTACTTTTCCTTTGCAGCAAACCTGCTGTGGACAGCCTATGGCCAATAGTGGTTTTGCAAGTCTGAGTAAGGGTTGCGACGTCAATTTTGTTAAAAATTTCTCTGGATTTGATTACATAGTCGCTCCCTCAGGAAGTTGTGTTTTACATGTAAAAGAACATTTGCATGATGACAAACATCCAGGAGAAGCATTACAGATTCGTAATGCCATTTATGAACTCACCGAGTTTCTCACCGATATTCTTAAAGTAGAAAGTATTGATGCCAGTTTTCCTTATAAAGTAGGACTTCATAATAGTTGTCATGGACAGAGAGGATTGCATCTTTCTTCGATGACCGAAAGAATGTTACCTGAGTTTTCTAAACCGGAACAATTATTAAAAATGGTCAAAGGTATAGAGCTTAGTAAACCTAAACGCAATGATGAATGTTGTGGTTTTGGTGGGACATTTTGCGTGTTTGAAGAAGCCGTAAGCGTTAAAATGGGTAAGGACAGAATAAGTGAACATGAAGTGAATGAAGTCGATTACATTACAGGAGGAGATACCAGTTGTCTAATGCATTTGGAAGGAATATTAAAAAGACAAGGGAGTAATACAAAAACCATTCATATAGCTGAAATATTGAATAGTTTGTTATAAAAAACAATTTATCTTTAGTAAATATTAAAATAAATTTAAAAAGTATGACGGCAAAACATGCTGCATTAGCGGAAAAATTTATAGCAGACGAGCCAAGAACCGATTGGCACGATGAAACATTATGGTTTGTTCGTGAGAAACGGGATAAGGCAGCCCATGGTTTGCCGGAATGGGAACAATTAAGGGAATGGGGTTCCCAAATAAAAAATCACACACTCTCCAATCTTTCAAATTATTTAAAAGAATTTGAAGAAAAAGCTACTGCCAATGGCATAAAAATACATTGGGCTGCAGATGGCGAGGAACATAATAAAATAATTCACGAGATTATTCGGAGACACAATATTCAAAAAATTGTGAAAAGCAAAAGTATGCTTACTGAAGAATGTCATCTGAATGAGTATTTGCAACATAAAGGTATTGAGGTAGTCGATACGGATCTGGGCGAACGTATTGTTCAATTCAGGAAAGAGCCTCCAAGTCATATTGTACTGCCTGCAATTCATTTAAAGAAAGAAGATGTTAGCGCTACTTTTCATGAGCATTTGCAAACCGAAAAAGGAAATAACGATCCGCAATATTTAACAGAGGCAGCGAGACAGCACCTCCGTAATAAGTTTGTTGAGTCAGAATTAGCAATAACCGGAGTGAATTTTGCGATTGCAGAAACTGGAGGTTTTGTGGTTTGTACCAATGAAGGAAATGCCGATATGGGAGCTCATACTGCTCCTGTCCACATTGCTTGCATGGGGTTTGAAAAATTAATTCCGAAAGCAGAACATCTTTCCGTTTTTTTAAGATTGTTGGCCAGAAGTGCCACAGGCCAGCCAATCACTACTTATTCCAGTCATTTTCATAAACCAAGACCGGGGCAGGAAATGCATATTGTGATTCTTGATAATGGTCGCAGCCGACAATTGGGCCGCGAAGATTTTAGAAACTCATTAAAATGTATCCGCTGTGCTGCCTGTTTCAATACTTGTCCAGTGTATCGCCGTAGCGGAGGTCATAGTTATCATACTGCAGTGGCAGGGCCAATTGGTTCCATTCTAAATCCTAATTTGGATATGAAAGCCAATGCCGATTTGCCTTTTGCATCGACTTTATGTGGCAGTTGTACTAATGTATGTCCCGTTAAAATTAATATTCACGAGCAGTTGTGGAAATGGAGACAAGTGGTAGTTGCCGAAGGGTATGTTATGTCCAGTAAAAAAATAGGAATGAAAGGAATGAATTTTGTAATGTCGAATCCTAAAGTGTACCGTTTTGCCGGAAAAATGGGAAGATGGTGTTTGCATTTATTTCCTTTTATGGTTAAGAATAAATTAAATGTTTGGTTCAAACAAAGAGAAATGCCAGAAGCGCCTAAAGAATCATTCCGAGATTGGTATTTAAAAAACGGGAAAACAAAAAAATAAAACAGAACTCCTGACAACGAAAGAGTATGAGTGTAAGAGAAAATATTTTGAATGCCATAGCGGCCAACCAACCTAAATTGGTTCCGCTTCCTGTAATAGATGAAGCTTCTGTTATCCATTATGAGGATTTGTATGCGCAATTTAAAACAGTGTTGGAAAGCATTGGAGGAAAAGTAGAATTGATTTCGAATACAGAAGTACTAAAAGAGCAATTAGCAGCTGATAAGTCAAGCGGAAGTTTTGTAGTGAATACGATAGCAGCTCTTGGAAATGTTGATAATCAAGTTGTTTCTTTAACGGCAATCGAATTGGAAAAAGTAGATAAAGCCTATATCGAAGGAACTGTTGGGGTAGCTGAAAATGGTGCTGTGTGGGTTTACGAAAGTCAAATGATAAACAGACTTGTTCCTTTTATCTGTCAGCATTTGGTTTTGGTAATTTATAAAAAAAGTATTGTACCAACTCTGCATCAGGCTTACGAAAAAATAGAAGCAGCTAGAGAAGGTTTTGGGTTGTTTTTAGCAGGACCTTCTAAAACGGCCGATATTGAACAGTCATTGGTGATTGGTGCACACGGAGCAAGAAGCGCAACGATTTATGTCGTAGAATAAAAGTATAAGTTAATAGTGTTTTGTCCTGTAAATTAAGTCGTTATCCTCTAGGAAGGCTTAGTTTTATAATTTTGGACAAATAATAATTAAACAAAGATAATATTGAGTTAGTTATTATATCTTAGTAATTATACTTTTATACTTTTAAAGTTATATAATTTTAATAAAAAATAAGAGAATAGTAGTGTTTTTGAATGTTAGTTTTCTAAAACGATTTACTAAATTGATTTTAGAAAAAGGTTTCTGTATTGATGGATATTCGAAAAGGAATGAATTTACAGTAAAATATAAGTATAATATAATAATAGCAAGAAAATGAAACTAATACGTTTTGGAGAAGTCGGAAAAGAAAAACCAGGTATTTTAATCGAGGAAAAAAGATTTGATGTTTCATCAATTGTAACTGATTACAACGAAGCATTTTTTGAGAACGATGGATTGGAAAAATTAAAGAAAGCATTGGAAAGCAATCCTGTTTTACCAGAAGTTGATGCTTCTGTTCGATTGGGATCTCCGGTAGCCAGACCTTCAAAAATTATTTGTATCGGATTAAACTATGTGGACCATTGCCATGAAACCAATGCTCCAATTCCGGAAGAACCAATAATTTTCTTTAAATCGACTACCGCTTTATGTGGTCCAAACGATGATGTTATTATACCAAAAAACAGCGAAAAAACAGATTGGGAAATCGAATTGGCTTTTGTGGTTGGTAAAAAAGCGAGCTATGTGGAAGAAGCCGATGCTTTGGATTATGTTGCTGGATATTGCCTGCATAATGATTACAGTGAAAGAGCTTTCCAAATTGAACGCGGAGGACAATGGGCCAAAGGAAAAGGATGTGACACATTTGCTCCACTTGGACCCTTTTTGGCAACCCAAGATGAAATTGCAGATGTCAATAATTTGTCGATGTGGTTAACGGTAAACGGAAAAACCTTTCAAAACAGTAATACATCCAATTTGGTTTTCAAAATTCCTTTTTTAGTACATTATTTGAGTCAGTTTATGACTTTGCTTCCAGGTGATGTAATCAGTACAGGAACTCCTCCAGGAGTTGGTTTGGGAATTAAACCAGACCCTATTTATATGAAAGCTGGAGATGTTGTTGAATTAGGAATGGAAGGCTTAGGGTCTAGTAAACAATTGGCGGTAGCTTACAGCAAATAAATTACTGTTGCAAAAAAAGCATTTTTGCATTGGAGATTATAATAGTCGGATTCCACATTCATTAAAATATAATTGTAGTTATTTATGAAAATCGACAGTCATCAGCATTTTTGGAAATTTCATCCGGTAAAAGATTCTTGGATTAATGCCGATATGAAGATACTTCAACGGGATTTTTTGCCATCAGATTTGCATTCATTGCTACATGAGAATGACATCGATGGTTGTGTGGCTGTTCAGGCGGATCAAAGTGAAGAAGAAACTCATTTTCTATTGGAATTGACTTCGGAAAATGATTGGATAAAAGGAGTTGTGGGATGGATTGATCTTAGAGCTGAAAATTTAGACGATCGATTGCAATATTTTTCACAATATAAAAAGCTGAAAGGTTTTCGTCATATCGTACAGGCAGAACCCGAAGACGATTTTTTATTAAGAGAAGATTTTTGTGAAGGAATATCAAAATTGGCAAAATATAATTTCACCTATGATTTGTTGATTTTTCCCAAACATTTGTCCTATGCTGTTGAATTAGTAAAACAATTTCCAGAACAGTCTTTTGTGATAGACCACTTGGCAAAACCTGATTTTAAGCAATCTGATTTTTCTCTTTGGGAAAAAGGAATTCGTGAAATTGCGAATTGCCCAAATGTATTTTGCAAAGTATCTGGTTTGGTTACCGAAGCCGATTGGAACAACTGGAAAGAATCTGATTTTACCCATTGTCTGGATGTTGTCACAGAAGCTTTTGGAATGAGTCGTTTGCTTTTTGGCAGTGATTGGCCAGTAAGTTTGCTTGCTGCATCTTATAAGCAATCTTGGGGGATTTTATTTCGTTATTTTTCGAAATATCCAAAGGAGCAACAAGATAAATTTTGGGGAGGAAATGCAATAGAATTTTATAACCTATAATGAAGATATTTGATTAATTATAAGATTCTTAAATCGATTCGTGTCGATAAATATAGAATCTAGTTCAGAGCCTAAAATAATAGCGCAGTATAAAAAACAGTAACATAATAAATAAAAAAAATGTTAAAGAGCAATATAGATAAGTCTACAGGATTTGAAAAAAGATTTGAGAATATTAACACCGTAGTTTTTGATAACTCAACTTCGGCTTCGGTGGCTGTTGCAAAAGAAATAGCAAATATTATCCAACTAAAACAAGAGAATAATGAATCTTGCATATTGGGACTGGCAACAGGATCTTCCCCAAAAGGATTATATGCTGAGTTGGTGCGCATGCACAAAGAAGAAGGACTTAGTTTTAAAAACGTGGTTTCATTCAATCTAGATGAATATTACCCAATGGAACCCGATTCGATAAATAGCTATGTTCGATTTATGAAGGAATTGTTGTTTGATCAGGTTGATATCTTGCCTGAAAACATCCATATTCCAGACGGGACTTTGTCAAAAGAAGAAATTGCAGAATATTGCGCCAGTTATGAAACCAAGATTGAAGCTCTTGGAGGTATTGATTTGCAGATTCTGGGAATTGGAGGTAACGGTCATATTGGATTCAATGAATCGGGATCTTTACAGAATTCCAAAACAAGATTGGTGGCATTGGATCATATCACAAGAGTGGCGGCAAGTGGCGATTTCTCGGGACTGAGTAATACTCCAAGAACTGCAATTACACTAGGGGTAAAAAAAATAATGGAGGCCAAACAGGTTATACTGATGGCTTGGGGAGAAGGAAAATCAAACATCATCAAAGCTTCAGTTGAAGGCACGGTGACCAATCAAATTCCGGCTTCCTTTTTGCAGGAACATAAAAATGCTGTTTTTGTTTTGGATAAAGAAGCCTCTTCAAAATTGACAAGAATTAACGCTCCTTGGTTGGTGGAAAAAATTGTGTGGACTGACAAATTGATTCGAAAAGCGGTATTGTCTTTGGCTCTTCACCTAAAGAAACCAATTTTAATGCTTACCGATGCAGATTATATCGAAAACGGTATGAGTGATTTATTAGCCGATTCAGGTCCGGCTTATGATATCAATATCAAAATATTCAATAAATTACAAAATACGATTACCGGATGGCCTGGAGGAAAACCAAATGCTGATGACTCGAACAGACCCGAAAGAGCCGAGCCTTCAAGAAAAAGAGTCCTGATTTTTAGTCCACATCCAGATGATGACATTATCAGTATGGGGGGGACTTTTATGAGACTGCAACAGCAAGGACATGAAGTGCATGTGGCTTATCAGACTTCTGGAAATATTGCCGTTGCCGATGATGAGGCATTGAGATTTGCCAATTTCGTCCTTGATTACAATGAAAAATTCGATATTAAAAGTGTTGAAGCGGATACCATTTATAAAAAGGCAGAAACATTCCTTAAAAACAAAAAAGCAAGCGAGATAGATATTCCGGAAGTTAGATACTTAAAGGGATTAATCAGAAAAGGGGAAGCCCGTTCAACGAGCCATTTCGTAGGTTTGCCAGACGAACAAATTCATTTTATGGAGCTTCCTTTCTATGAAACAGGAACTATTGAGAAAAAACCTTTGGGAGAAGATGATATCCAGTTGACAATGGATCTTATCGAAAAGATAAAACCACATCAAATCTATGCAGCAGGTGATTTAGCAGATCCGCACGGTACGCATAAAGTTTGTTTGGATGCCATTTTTGAATCCGCTAGACGATTGAAACCAAAAGACTTTATGAAAGATTGCTGGGTTTGGTTGTATAGAGGCGCTTGGCAGGAATGGGGAATCGATGAGATTGAAATGGCCGTACCAATGAGTCCAGATCAGGTTTTGTCCAAAAGAAAGGGAATATTCAAACATCAATCTCAAAAAGACGGTGTGGTGTTCCAAGGTTCGGATGCTAGGGAATTCTGGCAAAGAGCGGAAGACAGAAATAGAGAGACAGCTATGTTTTACCAACAGCTCGGGCTAGCTACTTATGCGGCTATGGAGGCTTTTGTTAGATGGGAATATTAATAAAAATCATTTACAGACAGGGAGTTTTCTGTAGTAAAAAATCTAAGAATAAAATATTTTATAAATAAATTAAAAACGTAAATATGGTAAGATCATTTATCGTTACACTTCTTTTTTGCAGTGCAATGTCATTTGCTCAGGAAGTAAATATCATTCCTCAGCCGGTACAAGTTACCAGAAACACAGGGAGTTTTGTAATTAATGCTAAAACAAGTTTGGTTGTTTCCAATAATGAGGATAAGCGCACTGCGTCTTTCCTGAATAAATATTTATTGGATTACTATGGTTTTAAATTGCCAATAGTTAAAATTGCCGATAAAAATTGCATTGAGTTAAAAAGCCTTAAGGGTATTGATGGACTTAAGAGTGAAGGTTATAGTCTGAAATCAGACAATAAAGGTGTTGTAATTAACGGGAATTCTCCAATTGGTACTTTCTATGGGATGCAAACTTTGATTCAATTGCTGCCTGTTGAAAAAAGCAATAATCTTGTAATTGCATCGGTAGATGTAAAAGACGAACCTCGTTTTGTTTACAGAGGATCAATGTTGGATGTTGCGCGTCACTTTTTCCCGGTTGCCTTTGTTAAAAAATACATCGATTATTTAGCTCTGCATAAAATGAATTATTTTCATTGGCACCTAACCGAAGATCAGGGGTGGAGAATTGAAATTAAAAAATATCCTAAACTTACTGAAATTGGATCCAAAAGAAACGGATCTATTATTGGTAGATACCCAGGTACAGGTAGTGATAATACTCCAGAAGGAGGATTTTATACTCAAGAAGAAGTCAAAGATATTGTAAAATATGCCTCTGATCGTTTTGTTACAGTAATTCCAGAAATCGAAATGCCAGGACATAGTAGTGCTGCCATTGCTGCCTATCCTGAGTTAAGTTGTTTTCCAAATGAGAAAACTGAACTCTCAGATAAAATGATTTCTAATAAAAGCAAACAGGAATTGGCAAACGGAAAAACTAAAATTGTTCAGGAAACATGGGGTGTTTTTACGGATGTGTATGCCCCAACAGAATATACATTTAAATTTTTGCAAGATGTTATCGATGAGATAGTACCTTTATTTCCTGGGAAATACATTCACGTCGGTGGAGATGAATCACCAAAAGATGCTTGGAAAAGAAGTGAGTTTTGTCAAAACATGATAAAAGAAAAAGGATTGAAGGATGAGCATGAACTTCAAAGTTATTTTATCCAACGTATGGAGAAATATATTAATGGCAAAGGAAAAACATTAATAGGCTGGGATGAAATTCTAGAGGGTGGTCTTGCGCCAAATGCTATTGTAATGAGTTGGAGAGGAGAGAATGGTGGAATTACAGCAGCAAAAGAAAAACATCAGGTGATTATGACCCCAGGAAGCCATGTTTATTTGGATCATTCCCAAACGAAAAATGACAAAGAAGTTACTATTGGTGGTTTTACGAACTTAGAAAAAATTTACAGTTATGAGCCAATTCCAAAGGAATTGAATGAGGAGGAGGCTAAGTATGTGTTGGGAGCCCAAGGAAATGTATGGACAGAATATATGCAAACTCCTGCCAAAGTAGAATATCAGATATTTCCACGTTTGAGTGCTTTAAGCGAAGTTTTGTGGTCTCCGAAAGTAAATAAAAATTGGGCAGTATTTCAAACAAAAATCGAGACTCAGAAAAAAAGATATACTATGTGGGGTGCAAACTATTTTATAGAATATCAAACTGTACTACCAAAGACATTTAATAATTAAAGATTATTCAATTTTGGACAGTTTTTGACACTGTCCTAAAAAGTGTAAGTTTTAAAAAAGGGTTTGACTTTTTAATTAAAGTCGAACCTTTTTTTATATGTTCAGGATTAGTTGAGATTGATCATCAATTTTGTTTTGTGACGTTCATTTTTGCTACCAATTTTCTTCGAATAATTTTATTAAATCTTTTTTTTAATAGTTCATATTACTTTTAATGAATCTATTCTTAACTTTATAAACTTGTGAAGGTACTTTTAAGAAATCAATCCAAGACAATAGCTTGTATTGCATAACAAAAAAATATAAAGATGAAAGATCAAAAAAAAACTAGCAACAAAACCAAAGCGGCACTTGTTTTGTTGATTGTTATGGTTATTATTCTAATAAGCAATTTTATTAGATTGCAAAACTCCCAAAAAGCGAATGAAAACATTAATGCAATCTATAACGACAGATTGGTGGTTGCCCACTATATCTTTCAGTATGACAATGAGCTTCATTCTATAAAAGCAATGGCTCTACAAAACGTGCTAAGTGACTTGCAGAAAAAAGCTGCAATTGCGACTGCCATACAAAACATTCATAAAATTGATAAATTATATTTGAATACTTTTTTGACTCCCAAAGAAAAAACATCTTTTGTTTCTTTTTTGGCTTCCTGTTCTGCTATTGAACTTCAATCGCAAAATAACAACTGGAGTCAAGTGACACAATCTAGTGACCAAGCGCTGAAAACACTGGAATTATTGTCACAAATCCAAATTAGTGAAGCTAAATTCAATCTAGAAAGTTCCAATTCCATTCATAGGGAGAACACGACTTGGGGACAACTTCAAATTGCTTTATTGGTGGTTTTAGGCGGTTTCGCATTATATTTGCTAATCGTAAAGAAAACCAAAATAAAAGTCAAAATACCAGAAGCACCAAGTATGAATTGACCGCAACCGAAAAATAAAGCACCACAGTAACACAATTTTATGGATCGTGACCAATTTATTTTCTGCCTCGAAGCAGTTCCAGATGTAGAGACTAGTTTTAATACCGAAGTGCTCAAAAACTTAGAGCGACTAGCTTTTGATCAAGGAATAGCTAGCATTTACAAAACGTGTGATACTATTGAAGGTTTGGAAGACAGCTTGAATGCGTTGCTTTATGACGACCATAATTTTAAGGACTATGAAATCATCTACTTAGTGATGCCAGGTGAAGAAAATAACATTTGCCTTAACAACTATTACTACAGTTTGGAAGAAATAGCCGAAATCTTTGAAGGAAAGATGAAAGGGAAAATTTTGCATTTCTCTAATGCCAAAGTTTTGGATCTAAGCGAGGAAGAAGCACAATACTTTTTGGACATAACAGGTGCTCGAGCTGTTTCGGGTTATGGACTAAAATCCAATAACTTAAAAAGTGTATCTATTGATAAAGCTTTTTTTAGCCTATGCCAAGAATATGACGATATCATAGAAATTGTAGAAGAATTGCATCAAAAGCACTATTCACTTTGTAAGTTGCTGGATTTTAG
Organism: Flavobacterium granuli; assembly: GCF_031456055.1. Lineage (GTDB taxonomy): Bacteria > Bacteroidota > Bacteroidia > Flavobacteriales > Flavobacteriaceae > Flavobacterium > Flavobacterium granuli_A. The sequence goes on along the minus strand of NZ_JAVDTX010000002.1, from coordinate 549,487 downwards.
ATTGTATTATTAATGGATGTAATTTTAAACTTTCTAAAAAGACATGTTTTAGATTTAATAAAAGCTGCATTTTTACAAAAACCAATCGATTAAATTCCTAATTTAAGGGCAGAATTAATTGTCTCTAAAATTTAGGTATTCAATGATAAAAGCGCAATACACTAATTATTCAATCTCAAAAACAGATGTTTACGTAAATAGAGCGGTGACTTATGTAAAATCTACTCTTTTGTTGCAATCTTTTTGTATGGGATGTCTATTCATAAGCTATATCAATTTTGATGCCTTAGCTACTGCTAAAGATTTCGCGTTTAATTTTCATCTTGTTTTTGGCTCATATTTTTTCAGTTTGGTTTTAACAACTCAATTGGACGCTTACAGCCGATATCAGAATTATAAAATGGCCAAAGATTTAATGCATCAATACGGCTTTAAAAAATCTCTTATTAAAATATTTTCTAAATCCAGATGCCAAAGGGATGCTTTTGCAGAAGCAGCAAGAAGTCTTGGTTACAAAAAAGAAATCGATAATTATTTTTATAACATTGGATTTCGCTGGTATCATATTTTACCCGTAATTATATTAAAAAAGCCGACAATTCTTTTGACCAAAGAGTATTGGATTTCCACTTTATTTGTGGCAAATTATAAAAGTAAATATTTTTACTGGTGAGAAAATTAGATGTCCAAAAGATAGCGCTCAGTTATGATGCACAACCCATCGTAAAAGGTATCAGTTTTTCGATTACCGAAGGTAAAATAACAGCTCTTATTGGGCCAAATGGCGCTGGGAAAAGTTCTATTTTCAGAATCTTATCTGGATTGGTCAGTCCTGATAGCGGATTTGTTTTCTTGGACGGAATCCAAATGAAAAGCTTTAATGATTTACGCAGTCATTGTGGTTATTTACTCGAAACCGCAGATTTTTATGCTTATCTAAGTGGTAAAAAGAACCTAGAACTTTTAATAGCCCTCACCAGATCTTCTGCAAATGCAACTGAACTTCTGGAAATGGTTGGACTGGCAAAAGATGCGGACAAAAAAGTACAGCATTATTCCAAAGGGATGAAACAAAGACTTGGATTGGCACAGGTTTTAATAGATAATCCTTCTTTTTTAATTTTGGATGAACCCTTCAATGGTTTGGATCCAGAAGTGAAGGAACTAATTCTGAAACTACTGACTGACTTAAAGAACAAAGGAAAAGGCATTTTGGTTTCAACCCATTTATTGGAAGATATTGAAACTATTGCAGACGATTTTATACTGTTAAACGAAGGCGAAATTTACCTCTCTGGTTCAATGGAAACTTTTGGAAATGATAGACAAAATGTAAAAATGCACTTTGATGTACTACTTCCGCAAAATTTAAATCTAGGATTTGAAAACTGTATGAACGCAAATGTTCTTACGCTTAAAGCAAATGAAAAAGAAACCCAAACCATTTTGAAAGAATTATATGAATTGGATCTAATTCCTTATAAAATAGACAGATCGAGTCTATTATATGACAAATACATGGAAATTATTAAATGATAGAACTATTACGATTTGAGTGTATAAAGCTAATTCACAGACGCAGAACTTTTTTAAGTATTGGGTTGATGATGGTCTTGGTTTGCCTCATTTTTTGGGGATTAAAATCTGAAGGCACGAATGCTTTAGCTTTTATATTTCAATCTTTGGATAGAAACTTTGAAGTTCAGGGAAATGTTTTGAATGGCTATTTGGCATGTTTTTTAATATTAAATACACTTTGGATTCACGTACCTGTTTTAATTTCCATCGTAACTGGTGATCTATTCAGTTCCGAATTGGAAAATGGCACCATTCGTATTTTGATGACAAGGCCAATAAGCAGAAACCGTGTTGCCTTGTCCAAGCATTTTACAGCCGTTGTGTTTGTGTTTTTCTTTATCATTTGTTATGCCATTATTTCAATAATTCCGGCTTTGATTTTGTTTGGCAAAGGAGATTTAATAGTAGCTTTTAATGGATTACAAATCATCGAAGAATCCCAATTGCCATTGCGTTTTTTGGGAGCATTTGGCTTTGCTTTTTTGGCTATGACAACCCTTGCAATTCTTTCTGTTACCGTTAGTTTTTTTGTTAGAAAATCATTGGTTTCCATTTTAATCACATTGGGGTTTATTATCATTAGCACATTGTTACAAACCTTATCGGGGTCCTTGTTTACAGGCTGGGAATTCTTTTTGATAACCTATCATTTTTCACAATGGCAATTATTTTTTTATTCGCATATTGATTATGGGGCCATTGCTAATTCAACGATTTGGTTGCTTTTATTTTCTATTGTTTGTATCGTTATTTCAATCATTCGATTTAAATTTTTAAAAATAACAGAATGAGGTATATTCTTTTCATAGTTATTGTTTTCTGTAATAGCTTTTTTGCAAAAGCGCAAACAGAATTAATGGAGAAACTCAAAGCTCGTTACGACATTAAAAATGGATACGAAACTATGGTAAACATTAGCATTGATGTTCCTGGATTAACAGTTTCTCCAAAAGATTTAAGCATTAAATATGAAAAAGGGAAAAAAGTACAGATAAAAGGAAAAGGAATATTGTTGATTCCAAAAAAAGGCTTGACCAATCAGTTTTCGGAATTGCTTTCTAGCCAAGCACATTGGATTTTTCTTTCGGATAATGGAGGTTTTGTTAATTATAAATTGGTTTCTATGGATTCCAAAAGCGATTGGGTTACAGCCGATTTAAAAATACTGAAAGAGCAAAGCAGAATTGACGAGATTGACTTGATTACCAAAGATTCAGGGGAATATCTAATCAAGCATTCCTATTCTTCAGGTAATTTTCCGAGTACGACAGAAATTAGTTTTTGGACTAGCAAACTCAATATTCCCTTGAAGTTTCTGGGAAAAACAAGTTTAAATAAAGCAAAAGACAAAGATGGAAAAATAAAGGGAAAAATCTTCCTGAAGTTCAGCGGTTTTCATTTTTTATAGGGTAGTAATCGTGTTGGTCGATTTCTATTGTCGATAATAATTAATGGCAATTTTATTCTGAGGTTGTCAATTAAAATTATTGTTCTTGTCATGCGAGAGAGATAAAAGCTAGCTACCGAAGTAGCGCGGATAGCCCGACAACATTGGGGTAAGGGGCGAATCGATGGAAAGTAGGGTAACCCCTTTTCCTAATGGTGGCTCGCCCACACTAGCTTTTGCGAACTGATGGATTAAATACATGTTTTTAAACCATAAAAAAAACGCAGCCCATTATGGAATGCGTTTATCTATACTTAAGAAACGATTTTATTTATCGATTGATCCGAGAACTCTTTTCATGAAAGTATTTAGAGCTTCTTTTTTGTCTGTGCCTTGTTGTACCATTTTGTGGACTTCAATTGCGCCGTACATGTTTGAAATCAATTCTCCGATAACGTCCAATTCTTCATCTTTCAATGATGGGATTTCGGTCATGGCTTCCAGTACTTCGATGGTTTCGATAATGTAATCCTGATCGTTTTCCTCGATGAATTGGGTCAAATGTTTTATTACGGGTAACTTCATTTTAGTGTTTATTTGTTTAATCGGTATTTGTTTAATCGTTATTTTTTGAAGTGTTTAACTGTTTATAATAGTTTAGCGTTTCAACAAATAAACGTTTGCCAATTAAAGAATTTCGTTTACCAATTCAATTAAAACTTCTTGTTTGTTGGTTTGCGTTTCGTTTACCAATTTTCCATTTTTGAAAGTGGCAAAAGTAGGCAAGTTACTTACGTTGGCTAGTTTTCTGGATTCTGGAGAACTTTCGGCATCAACTAAAACAAATGAAATTCCGTCATTTTCTGTTGCCAATTTTTTGAATTTTGGTTTCATGATTCTGCAATTTCCACACCATGAGGCTGAATATTGAACCACCACTTTTTCGTTTTGTGCTATTAAAGCACCTAACGTATCTTCGTTTAATTCGATTAACATAGATTTTTATTTTAAGTTGCTAAGATTCTAAGTCTCTAAGTTACTAAGTTTAAAAACTTAACATCTTAGCGACTTAGTAGCTTAGAGTCTTTTTTGTATTAGTTTAAGCTTAGGTATTCAGCAGTACTTTTTCTGTCAGCACTCATTGCTTCTTTACCAGCTTCCCAGTTTGCAGGGCAAACTTCACCTTTTACTTGAATGTGAGTATAAGCATCAACCATACGTAAATATTCGTTTACGTTACGTCCTAATGGCATATCGTTAACACTTTCGTGGAAGATTTTTCCAGTCTCGTCAATTAAATATGTAGCTCTGTAAGTTACGTTTGAACCTTCGATGATTACTGAATCTGTATCTTCGCTGTAACTAGTAGATTCGATATCAAGAATTCCTAAAATGTTAGCTAAATTTCTGTTTGTATCTGCAAGAATTGGGTAAGTTACACCTTCAATTCCACCATTATTTTTTGGAGTGTTTAACCAAGCAAAGTGTACTTCGTTAGTATCACAAGATGCACCAATTACGATTGTGTTTCTTTTTTCAAATTCTGGTAAAGCAGCTTGGAAAGCGTGTAATTCAGTTGGACAAACAAAAGTGAAATCTTTTGGGTACCAAAACAAAAGTACTTTTTTGTTGTTTTTTGTAGCTTCTTCGAAAATGTTGATTTTTAAATTATCACCCATTTCTGAAATAGCGTCTACTGCAATACTTGGGAATTTTTTACCTACTAATGACATATTAATTAATTTTATTGTTTGATATTTTTAATGGTGCAAATATACGGCATCTAAAAAGAGTCGAACAATAAAATTTTATTATAAATATTTATATAGTGATAGTTTTTGATTATTGAAATTCGTTAAATCCCTGTAATTGAAACTGGTAAGCTGCCTTTTCCTTTTTTGTCTTCCAATAATTGTTCGGCTGCACTTTCTTGAAACTCCACAAAATCCTGATACATCACAACAATTCCTATGGTTTTATCTAGATTTGGAATCACTTGTAAGGCATAAGGGTTTCCAAAAACATAGAGAATGCATTTTTTGGTTTGAAACAATTGACCTAAAAACTCCAAAACAGAATCTTCCAAATCAAATTTATTCAAAGGTTTTGCTTTAGGTATAAATAAAGAAATGAGTACGGTATCAAATGGTTCAAGGTCTTCAATTAGTGTTGTTTCAACTAAATCGTTGGCATTTTCAATAGCATATTCTGGAGATGGTAAGATTGGACCTAATGTTTTAAAAAACTGATTGTCAATTGTTTTGTAAATACTCAATTTAGCCAGGCGCTCCCTGTTTTTAGCGTCAAAAAGAAGGATTGAGCTATTTTTATCCTTAATTTCGGTAATGCAATAATCGGCTATTTTTCGATTTAATTCTGAAGTGATTTTGAAATCGAAATTAGCAGCAGGTTCTTTGTTTTCGTTAAAAAGGCCTGCTTTTTCCTTGCATTTCATAATGCGATTTAAACTAGCTTCGATTCGTTCTGGACTTGCATTTTTTAGGATTTCTTGAATTCCTTCAGCTACGTTTTCGGCAAAACATAGGACATCATTCCCAGCGTTGAAAGCTTCCCATTCCAATTGGCCTTTAACATCATATAATTTGGAAACGCTGTGCATGTTCAAAGCATCCGAAATAATTAAGCCGTCATAGTCTAATCGCTCACGCAAAAGAGTCTCAATAATGTTCTTTGATAGAGTAGCGGAAGTTTCTTTTCCGTCGTTCAGAGCGGGAACAGCCAAATGACCTATCATGATAGAATCTATCTGATTTTCGATTCCTTTTATAAATGGCACCAATTCGTTTTCGAGTAATTGTTCTAAGTTTTCCTGTAGAACAGGTAATCCCAAATGCGAATCCACATTGGTATTCCCGTGTCCCGGGAAGTGTTTCAAACAACCTAGAATTCCAACATCGGACATTCCGCGAAGGTATTCTAAAGCGTATTGAGCGACTTTTTCTTTATTGGAACCAAAAGAACGATACCCAATAACCGGATTATTAGGATTATTATTGATATCGGCCAATGGAGCTAAATTATAATGGATCCCAGCCTCTTTTAAGTCCAATGCAATTTGTTTTCCCACTTCGTACACTAAATTTATTTTTGATTCGGGCAAAGCACCAAGGGTAATAGCATAAGGATATTGCGGTGTTTTTTCGACACGCATCGCTAAGCCCCATTCGGCATCAATACTCATCAATAGGGGAGTGGTAGCACATTTTTGATAACGCAAAATCAGGTCTTTCAAACGCTGATAGCTGTCATCGTTGAATTCCACTTTTTTCTTGCTCTCATAGTTGGTTGCCGCACTGGCCCTGCTATGAAAAAACGTTAATCCACCGATGTTATGTTCTTTGATTAATCGTTCTGTTTCCAGAATATTCTCTTCCGTATCGTTGATAAAAACGGCAGGAAAAAAGAATTGCCCTATTTTTTGTTCTAGTGTCATTTTGAAATGAATATGATATTTAGTTTAAATATGACATATAAGTTAAAAACTGTTAGTTATTAAGCTTAAGTGTTCAATAATTACTATTATAAATATACGTTTATGACTTATATGTTTAAAAAAAGATGTTTTTATTTCTCTTCTACTTTCTTACCATACTCATCTGGATAATCAAGATATTGGGATAAAATTAATCCTGGAATTGTGGCCAAAAACACCCAAATAAAGAAATTTCCGTATCCTAAATATTCTTGTATAAAACCGCTGGCCATACCAGGAAGCATCATTCCCAATGCCATAAAGCCAGTGGCAATAGCATAGTGCGAAGTTTTGGACTCACCTTCGGCTATGTAAATCAGGTACATCATAAAGGCAGCAAAACCTAAACCATATCCAAATTGCTCAGCAATAACTGCGGCATAAATATAATAAACAGATGTTGGATGAAAATATGCCAAGAGTATAAAGCCAATTATAGGTAAGTGCATAGCAAGGAACATACGTAGCATCCATTTGCGCAGTCCACCTTTGGAGATTATGATACCCCCTAGAATTCCTCCAATGACAAGTGCTATTACTCCAAAAGTTCCATAAATGATTCCCACATCTTCAGTGGCCAATCCCATGCCTCCCTTAGTTTTGTTATCAATTAAGAAAGGTGTAAGCATTTTTAACAATTGGGATTCACCTAATCTGAAAAGTAAAATAAAAGCAACTGCAATTCCAATTTGTTTCTTTTGAAAGAAAGAGGTAAAGACTTCACTGAAACTTGTTTTTTGACTGGTTTCGACCTCGGTGGTTTCTTCTACTTTGGGAGTCGAGAAAAAGTTGTAAATGGTGAGAGAAATAGCAATTAGGGCAACAAAAATCATAGTATAAGACCAGGCTTTGGTATTATCTCCAAATTTATTCTCCAAAAAACCTGCTAGAATTACAATCAACCCATTACCGGTAAGCATTGAAAGTCGGTAAAATGTACTGCGAATCCCTAAGAAAAAAGCTTGTTGTTCTTTGGCCAATGCCAACATATAATAGCCATCACTTGCCACATCATTGGATGCAGAAGCAAATGCCCCAACCCAAAAAAGTGCCAAACTCAATATGAAAAAATGATTAAAAGAAATTGTCATACCCACAATCAAAAAGGTAATTGCAATCAGCAATTGCATCGCCAAAAACCATTTTCTTTTGGTGGCATACAAATCAATAAACGGACTCCAGATTGGTTTAATAACCCAAGGTAAGTACAGTAAACTGGTGTAAAATCCAATGTCTTGATTATCAACCCCTAAATCTTTATACATTATCACCGATACCGAGATGATAATAGCATACGGAAAACCCGATGAAAAATTCAAAAACGGAATCCAATACCAAGGCTTATTTTCTTTCATTATTTTTATATTGTTTAACTGTTTATTTGTTTAAAAGTCTAATGGTTAAGAACGTTTAGTTGTGTCTAGCTTTTTGGGTTCGCTTTAAAGCAATCTTTATTTTGTTAGTGTTTCAACTTCAACTTGTAAATCGATTATGGTTTCTGGGCTTTCATTGGCATAATAATCTACGAAAGTAAAGGCAAAGGCTTTTTTGCCTATCATTTTATAATCTGGTACTTCAATGCTGAATCCTTCATTTTCTTCTACGACAGCAATTTTGTCCAGAATTTGTGAAGCATCATTTATATTTATTTTAGAAGCATCTTTTGCGCCGTAAACCACTATATACCTAACTTTTGATAACAGTTTTGGCTTCTGAAAAGAAATATAATAATTGGCCGTATCTTTAGTGATGGTATTGATAGCCAATGTTTCGGTAATTGTCTTTTTAAAATTAGGTACAGGCAATGGCAATGCTGGATATTTGTATTCATATTCTTGGAGTACTTTGACTACGTCCATATTTTTATTCATAAACCACTTGGCACTAAAAAAACCATTTCCCTGCACATTTGGATACGAACGTGTAAGGTCAATTTGATTTGGAATTTCAAATTTATTATTCCAGTGTCTGTCAGAATCGGATTTGATTTTGTAGGTACTGTTTCCCACATACAATGCAGTGTTGCTTGGTACATTTTCTGACCACCATTTTATCAATTTGGCATACGAAGCTGTTTTGTGGTCAATGCTCCAGTATAGTTGTGGTACAATATAATCAATCCAGTTGTTACTCATCCAGTCAACAGGATCAGCATATAAATCATCATAATTAGTTTGTCCAGAAACGGTATCTGATCCTTTCGGGTCAACTGATTTATTACGCCAAACCCCAAATGGACTAATACCAAATTGTACCCAAGGCTTTAGTTTTTTTATACTAGAGGAAATATTTTTGACAAAAGTGGTCACGTTGGAACGCCTCCAATCCGCCAAGGAAAGTCCGTTCCCAAACTTTTGAAAGGAAGCAGTATCATTAAATTCGATTCCTTTTATTTTGTAAGGGTAAAAATAATCATCAAAGTGTATGGCGTCAATGTCGTATTTTATCACCACTTCTTCTACAATTGTTGTCAAGTGTTGCTGTACTTCGGGTAGAGCAGGGTTGTAATAGTATTTTCCTCCATACTCAATCATCCATTCTGGATGTTTGTAATAATCATGGTTAGGACTTAAGGTTTCGGTTTTCAAATCGAAAGTGGCTCGATAGGGATTTAGCCAAGCGTGAAATTCAAAACCACGGTTATGGGCTTCGGTAATCATCCATTCGAGGGCATCAAAATTTGGGTTTGATGGTTTTCCTTCTCTTCCAGTCAGGTAACGAGACCAAGGCGCTAATGTCGTTGGATAAAGCGCATCCCCTACAGAACGTATTTGTACAATTACGGCATTGTAATTGAGTTTTTGGTAAGTATCCAAAATATCGATATAGTCTGCTTTTTGTTTTTCTACGGAATCCGCACTGCTTTTTGGCCAGTCGATATTGACAACGGTGGCAATCCAAACGGCTCTAAATTCGTTTTTTGGATGCATCTCTCTTTTTTGGGCATGCCCAATGATAGCAAAAAACAGGAGATATATAGTTGGGAATAGCAGGGACTTCTTTAGGATCATTTTTACTCTTTTTATAAAGAAATCAAAAGTAGTTTTTTTAGCTAAGTATATTAAATTAATTGGGAATAAAAAATCAAGACAATTGATTTTTGTTGAAGAATTTGATATTCTAAGCAGAGGAATTGTCTGTTTTTATTAATTCTGGAATGGTTTTTGGTGTTAGGGAAACTTTAATTGCAAATTGTGTGATTTTAAACTTTTTAAATAAAAATTGAATTATATTTTGTTTAAATGTATTTTTTGAGTGTATATTTGACTTTTTTTAAGGTTTAAAAGAGAAATGTTGTTTTAAAATCCCAATATTATAAAAAATCAAAATCTTGACTTTAAAGAATGAATATGTTTTTTATATTTGGGCTTTACTATTTTTTTCTTTTTACTAAAAATACTATAGCAAAAAATACTAAATATTAATTTTTAACGGTAAAATATATAACATGGCACTAAAAGGGCTTTTTAGAAAAAAAACGGTTCAAGATATCTTAGCACAGGTTGAAAAAAATAATTTGGAAGGGCATGAAGCGCTTGGAAAACATTTGACAGCCAAAGATTTAACCGCTTTTGGGATTGCAGCCATTGTTGGAGCAGGAATTTTTAGCACTATCGGGAAGGCCAGTTTTGACGGTGGTCCAGCTGTAATATTTTTGTTTTTGTTTACAGCTGTTGCTTGTAGTTTTGCCGCATTTGCTTATGCTGAATTTGCTTCGATGGTTCCTGTTTCGGGAAGTGCTTATACCTATTCTTATGTAGCTTTTGGAGAATTGATTGCTTGGATTATCGGTTGGGCATTGATTATGGAGTATTCTGTTGGGAATATAACGGTGGCCATATCGTGGAGTGATTATTTTACGGGACTACTCTCTAGTGGCGGAATCGATTTACCTCAATGGGTACAAATGGATTACTTAACGGCTTCTACTGGTTTCAAAGATGCTACTGCTTTGATGGAAGGAGGGAAGACTTTTGAAAATTTGAGTTCTGGGATGCAAAATGCTTATACTGCTTGGACAACATCTCCTGTAATTGGTTCTTTTCATTTTGTTGCCGATTTGCCTGCACTGTTGATTATTGTTTTGATTACTGCCTTGATTTATCGAGGTATGAAAGAATCTCGTAATGCTAGTAACATTATGGTAGTGGTTAAATTATGTATCGTTCTTTTGGTAATTGCTGTTGGAATATTTTATGTGGATACTACAAATTGGAGCCCTTTTGCGCCAAATGGTGTTTCGGGAGTTTTAAAAGGAGTGTCAGCGGTGTTCTTCGCTTATATAGGATTTGATGCTATTTCGACAACTGCGGAAGAATGTAAAGATCCACAACGTGATCTGCCAAGAGGAATGATGTGGGCAATTATTATTTGTACGATTCTATATATTGGTATTGCTTTGGTTTTAACAGGTATGGTGAGTTATAATACTTTGAATGTTGGTGATCCATTGGCTTTTGTGTTTGATCAATTGCATTTAAAATGGATGTCCGGGATTATTGCGGTAAGTGCCGTGGTTGCTATGGCAAGTGTATTATTGGTTTTTCAAATGGGACAACCGCGTATCTGGATGAGTATGAGTCGTGACGGTTTGTTGCCTAAAAAATTCTCTAATGTGCATCCAAAGTTCAAAACGCCTTCTTTTGCAACAATTGTAGTTGGTTTTGTTGTGGCGGTTCCTGCTTTGTTTATGAATTTAACTATGGTTACCGATTTATGTAGTATCGGAACATTGTTTGCTTTTGTTTTAGTTTGTGCTGGAGTTTTGGCTTTGCAAAATAGAACCGACATTCCAAGAGGAAAATTTAAAACTCCTTATATTAATTCAAAATATATTTTTCCTTTATTAATTGTTGTCGCTTTGATTTTCTCTTTTGGGTATAACAAAAAAGCGACTATGGATTTCATTACTAATGAAACAAAAACAAATGATTCGGAATTTATCATAACTTCATTGAATAAAGAAGAAACTCAAAAAGTGTATGATTATTTGGTAAGTATTGAAGGGAAAACTAATGCTACTGAAAAACTTGATGTGGAGCATTTGTTGAGTCAATATCAGCAAGATGAGGCAAAGTATGAAACAGTTGTTGCAGGATTGCCAATTTCGGATTCTATAAAATATGAAAGCGGATTTGATTTATTCAAACACAAAATACCAATGTGGATTTTCTTAATTGTTATCGTTGGATTGGTTTTTTGGTCTTACAAAGAAAACTTGTCTTTGATTCCACTTTTGGGTTTAATATGTTGTTTGTATATGATGGCGGAGTTAAGTGTTTGGAATTGGATTTACTTTACTATTTGGTTGCTGATAGGTTTGGTGATTTACTTTGGTTTCAGCCGAAAAAACAGTAAGCTAAATACTGAAACTGAATAAATTTTTAGAGAAAGAATAGTGAAGGTGATAGGTTGAAAACTGATTTTTTAAACAATATAAACGTCTTGATCATTGAATGATTCAAGACGTTTTTTTTATGGAATGCTTTTGGAACTTTCTTCTAAAAAGTGAAATATTTGGAATAGCCCCGATGGAAGGGAAAATCCTCCGTTTTTTTGCGGAGATTACTTTACTATACTTTTATTTTCATAGGAGTTCAGTGAACTTCGTTTGGAATGAGAGCGGGAGGAATGTTGTTGTGAAATGTATTTTTTCTGCTCCTAAATTTTAGAACTAAACTATTTAATGAATTTGCTATGATGGATTAAAAGCAATCTTAGGTTTGCTTGAGTTATTTAAAAGGTTTGTATATAATTCTTGATGAAATCGTTATAATTCGAACAAAAAACCTCTAAAATTAAACTTTAAACAAAACTTTATTCCTTAATTTTGCATCACTAAAAATAAAAATCACATACTATGAGTTCATTTGACGTAGTCATTATAGGTTCTGGGCCAGGCGGATATGTTTCAGCTATTCGTTGTGCACAATTGGGTTTCAAAACAGCAATTATAGAAAAATATTCCACTTTGGGTGGAACTTGCCTGAATGTAGGTTGTATTCCATCAAAAGCATTGTTGTCTTCTTCACATCATTATGCTGAAATCAAACATTTTGCCGATCACGGAATTGAACTTTCTGGTGATGTAAAAGTGAATTTAGAGAAAATGATTGCTCGCAAACAAAGCGTAGTTGATCAAACTTCGGGAGGGATTAATTTCTTGATGGATAAAAATAAAGTTACTGTTTTTAATGGTTTGGGTTCTTTTGTAGATGCGACTCACGTTGCAATTGCAAAAGCTGATGGAACATCAGAAACTATTGAAGCCAAAAATATTGTTATCGCTACAGGTTCAAAACCGTCTTCTTTGCCTTTTATCAAAATTGATAAAGAAAGAATCATAACTTCAACAGAAGCTTTGGCTCTTAAAAAAGTGCCGAAACACCTTGTTATCATTGGTGGTGGTGTAATTGGAATTGAATTAGGTCAAGTTTATTTACGATTAGGAGCGCAAGTTTCGGTTGTGGAATTCATGGATAGAATTATTCCTGGAATGGATGCTGCTTTGTCTAAAGAATTGACTAAAGTGTTGAAAAAACAAGGAATGAAATTCTACACTTCTCATAAAGTACAATCAGTTGAGAGAAATGGAGATGCAGTAATTGTTCAAGCTGAAAATGCTAAAGGCGAAACAATCACTTTAGAAGGAGATTATTCTTTGGTATCAGTTGGTCGTCGTCCTTATACAGATGGATTGAATGCTGACAAAGCTGGGGTGAAAATTTCGGATAGAGGACAAGTGGAAGTGAATGATCATTTGCAAACTTCGGTTCCTAATATTTATGCTATTGGAGATGTGGTTCGTGGAGCTATGTTGGCTCATAAAGCGGAAGAAGAAGGAACTATGGTTGCTGAAATCTTGGCTGGTCAAAAACCGCATATTGATTATAACCTAATTCCTGGAGTAGTTTACACTTGGCCAGAGGTTGCTGCAGTTGGACAAACAGAGGAGCAATTGAAAGCATCTGGTGCTGAATATAAAGTGGGAAGTTTTCCTTTCAAAGCTTTAGGTCGTGCTCGTGCGAGTGGAGATCTTGATGGATTTGTGAAAATTATTGCTGATGCCAAAACAGATGAAGTTCTAGGAATACACATGATTGGTGCAAGAACTGCAGATTTGATTGCTGAAGCAGTTACTGCGATGGAATTCAAGGCTTCTGCCGAAGATATTTCAAGAATGTCACATGCGCATCCAACATTTGCGGAAGCGATAAAAGAAGCAGCATTGGCAGCAACAGATAATAGAGCTTTACACGTATAGTTTCAAGCTTTTTAAAAATAAAAACCCCGTCTCGTTATAAAAATGAGACGGGGTTTTTGTTTAGAATGGTTTTATTTATGCTGTGAATAGCCCTTTGTAACTATTCCATTTCGTGTAAAGTAAAAATATATTTCCTAAGAATAAAAAGGCTGCTACAGGAATACCTTCCGGAGCGAGGAAAATATGTGTGCAAATAATATTGACTGAAATAGGCATCAGTAGAATAAATGTTAGTTTATTGAATTTTCCAATGATAAATGACAATCCACAAATGAGCTCTATTGTTTTTACCAAAGGAATTAGATAGCCAGAAGCTTTGAGTCCATCGTTGAAGATTTTCATATTTCCTGCTAAGGGCGGTTCTGGAAACAAATTCAAAAAGTAGCTTATAGAAGCGAATAGTAATAATAGTCCAATTAGAGAACGAATGATAATGGTCGCAATTTTCATAATTTGTAGGTTTTAGTTTGATGTAGATTTTGCTAAATGGTTTAGTATGTAAAAATATTAATTTCTTTTAAATAAGTTTTTGTAATTTTTCCAGTAGATGTAAATTAAAAATAAGTTACCCAGGAATACAAAAAGGGCTAGTGGTAATCCGTTTGGATTCAAAAAGAAATTTATGAATAAAATATTTGTACTTACCGGTAATACAATAAGATTGGATAAGGCAACGTATTGACCAGAGAGATATGAAATCCCGCATAATAATTCTATTGTTTTAACCATTGGCATTAAATAAACAGAAGAGATTAAGCCTAGTTGGAAAGCTTTGAAATCTCCTGAATTTGCAAGGTCTGGCATTATGTTAAAAAAATAGGCTATCGATACAAAAACTAGTAATAAGCCAATTACTGTGCGGATAAAAATAGTAGCAGTTTTCATATTTTGAGTTTTTAAGGAGTTAAATGTTTTGGCAATTATTTGATATTGGGAGTGAATAAATATCTTTTCATTCATTTAACATTGGCTGTTTTATGTGTAAGAAAACTAGCTTTAATGTACTAACAAATTTAGTTAATAAAATTCGTAAATTATGTTTTGTTAACTTTTAATTTGTATTATAAATTGTTAATATTTATTTATAGTGCTGATTTTTTAAATAATTAACATTATTTGAGTGTTAATGTGTAAAGTGAATGATAACGTTATTTTATGAAAAGTTCGATTTGAGAAGCGATTTTTTTTGTTGTAATTTTGAAGTCCATAAACAGATTAATATTTGAGAACTTCCATTTATAAATTTATTGAAGAACCATTGCAATTCAAGCAGCAGCTTATTGCTTGGGGACAAGAATTTAGAGAAATAACTTTTCTGGACAGCAATTCATTTACCAATGAATATTCTAGTTTTGACTGCGTTTTGGCAGTTGATGCTTTCACGTCTATGAAAACGGATTACCACAATGCTTTCGAAGATTTAAAGCAATATCAACAAACAACTAAAGATTGGTTGTTTGGGTATCTTTCGTATGATTTAAAAAATGGTGTTGAACATTTGCAATCCAATAATTTTGATGGATTGAATTTTCCGGATTTGTACTTTTTTCAGCCTAAAAAGTTATTTTTATTAAGAGGAAACCAACTTGAGATTCAATATCTCAATATGTGTGATGATGAAGTTGAAAATGATTTTGATGAGATAATTAATTGCCAAATTTCGAGTGCCGAAAATCAAAATAAAATAGCTATTGAGCAACGCATCTCGAAGCAAAATTACATCGAGAAAGTTTCTAAATTACTGAAACATATTCATCAAGGAGATTTGTATGAAGCCAATTTTTGTATGGAGTTTTTTGCTCAAAATGCTGTAATAAACCCTCTGGAAAAATTCTTCAGGCTTAATGAAATTTCTCAGGCTCCGTTTACTGTGTTTTTTAAAAATAACAAGCAATTTTTGATTTCGGCATCTCCGGAGCGTTATTTGAAAAAAGATGGTGAAAATTTAATTTCACAACCTATAAAAGGAACCTCCAAACGATTTTCAGATCCAGTAGAAGATGAAAATTCTAAAAACACTTTAGCTCAAGATCCTAAAGAAAGAGCCGAGAATATTATGATAACCGACTTGGTTCGTAACGATTTGTCTCGAACTGCTCAAAAATCTTCAGTGGAAGTTAAAGAACTATGTGGGATTTATTCTTTCCTGCAGGTACACCAAATGATTTCGACTATAACATCTAAAATCGATCCCCAATTTTCGTCCGTAGATACGATTAGAACCACATTTCCTATGGGAAGTATGACTGGTGCTCCTAAGTATGCTGCAATGAAAATCATTGAGGAACTTGAGGAAACCAAACGAGGATTGTACAGTGGGGCAGTGGGTTATTTTTCTCCCAATGGAGATTTCGATTTTAATGTAGTTATTCGTAGTATTCTCTACAATCAAGAAAATGAATATGTATCATTCTCTGTTGGAAGTGCTATAACTTCATTATCCATTCCAGAAAATGAATACGATGAATGTTTGCTTAAAGCAAAAGCGATGCATGAAGTTTTGCTATAAGTGAATTCATATTGGATTAAATAATAATCAGTATTTTTGATAGATGAAAAGTATACTCCAAAATCATATCGATAAAGAAATTCCTTATTTGAAACAGAAAAAACTGCTTCTCGCTGTAAGCGGTGGTTTGGACAGTATGGTTTTGTTGCATTTATTTCAGGAATTAAAGTGTGATATTGCTATTGCTCATTGCAATTTTCAGCTTCGGGGAGTAGAGAGTTTTGGGGATCAAAAATTTGTGCAAGACTATGCGGAAGCCAATGAGATTCCTATTTTCGTGATACAATTTGATACTGAGGCTTTCGCCAAAGATTATAAATTTTCAATTCAGGTTGCAGCCAGAGAACTGCGATACAATTGGTTTTATGAGTTATTGGAAACCGAAAAATTTGATTATATACTGACTGCACATCATGCTGATGATAATCTAGAAACTTTTTTGATTAATCTCACACGAGGAACAGGATTGGAGGGATTGACTGGTATTCCAGTTCAAAATAATAGCGTAATTAGACCTTTACTTTTTTTATCCCGCCAAGAAATTGAAAATTATGCCAAGCTAAATGACATTCAGTGGCGAGAAGACAGTAGTAATGCTTCGGACAAATATGTAAGGAATAAAATTCGACATCATTTGATTCCTGTTTTAAAGGAGTTAAATCCTCATTTTATGACCTCATTTTTGAAAACGGAAGGATATTTGCAAGAATCATTAGCCATGGTTGAGGATGCTGCAATTATGATTTATCAGCAAGTAGCCAACGAAGTTGATAACCAAATTCATTTTGATTTGAATAAATTGCTACAATTACCCAATTATCAATCGTATTTATATCAATGGTTGAAAGAATATGGTTTTAGCGCTTGGGAGGATATTTATGATTTGGTTGTAAGTCAATCGGGCAAACAGGTTTTTACCGCTGATTTCCGTTTATTGAAAGACAGGGATTTCTTAATTTTGTCGCCTATTGAGGATTCACAGGATGAAACGGAATTTTTGATTAATGAAAGCGTAACAGAAGTTAATATTCCCTTAAAAATGACTTTTTCTGAAGTAACAGATATTTCGGTTGCTACAAATAAAACTATATTTGTCGACGCTGATCAATTGGTTTTTCCATTAATGTTACGGAAGTGGAAAACGGGAGATGTTTTCCTGCCTTTTGGAATGAATGGAAAGTCAAAGAAGGTGAGTAAACTTTTTAAAGATAAAAAATTATCATTGATTGAAAAAGAAAATAGTTGGCTTTTATGTTCCAATAATGAAATAGTTTGGGTGATTGGAATTAGGGCTGACCATCGATTTAGAACCTTAAATACAACCAAAAATATTCTTAAAATAGAATTAATTTAGACATTAATAATGAAGAAAATACTTTTTATACTGTTTGCTTTTTTAGCTTTCACCAAAGTGAATGCTCAAGTTTTAGATCCGGCCAAATGGACTACTACAATCGAGAAAAAATCGGAGACCAATTATATTTTGACTTTCAATGCCGTTATTGAAAAAGATTGGCATTTGTATTCACAATTCACCCCTGATGGAGGTCCATTGCCTCTGGAGATTATTTTTAAAGATCAAAAAGGGAATTTTAATTTGGTTGGTAAGGCTAAAGAAAGTAAAACAGCCACTGCTTTCAATGACGTTTTTGGAGTGAATGAAACTTTCTTTCATGATAAAGCCCAGATTCAGCAAGAAATTACATTGGTAAATCCAAAAATCAATTCAATTCAAGCCGAATTGAATTATCAAGTTTGTAAAGAGGTTTGTATCAATCTGGAAAAGAAATTCACTTTCAAAATTCCAACAGCCGAATCAGCTGTTGCTGTAATTACACCTGTTACTACTATAAAATCGGATACAACAAAAGCAGACACGACGAATACTTTTACAGTGGTAACAAAAGAAACTGTAGCTCCCGTTGAAAAGGAAGTTATTGGGCAGCCGAAACCGACTTCGGAAAGAGGATTGTGGTCAATTTTCTTTATTGCGTTTTTCTCTGGTTTTGCAGCTTTGCTTACTCCTTGCGTGTTTCCAATGATTCCTATGACAGTTAGTTTTTTTACTAAACAAAGTAAAAATAAAGCGGCAGGAATTAGAAATGCAATTATTTACGGAATTTCGATTATTCTAATTTATGTATTGTTAGGATTTTTGGTTACCTGGATTTTTGGTGCCGATGCGCTTAATGCCTTATCGACTAATGTTTGGTTCAATATATTATTCTTTATTTTACTAGTAGTATTTGCAACTTCATTCCTTGGAGCTTTTGAAATTATGTTGCCTAATTCTTGGGCTAATAAAGTAGATAGTCAGGCCGATAGAGGTGGTATTGTAGGTATATTATTTATGGCATTGGCCTTGGCTATTGTTTCTTTCTCTTGTACTGGACCTATTGTAGGAACACTTTTGGTGGATGCCGCTTCTAAGGGAGGAATCGCTCCGATAATTGGGATGTTTGGGTTTTCATTAGCCTTAGCATTACCGTTTATGCTTTTTGCAATGTTTCCAGGATGGTTGAACTCTTTGCCAAAATCGGGAGGATGGCTGAATACCGTTAAAGTTGTTTTAGGATTTTTGGAATTAGCTTTGGCATTCAAATTTTTGTCGAATGCTGATTTAGTTTTACAATTGCATTTGTTAGAAAGAGAAGTGTTCTTGGTAATTTGGATTGCTATTTTTGGAACTTTGGCCTTTTATTTATTTGGCAAAATAACATTACCTCATGACAGTCCGATTTCACATATTTCGGTGGGGAGATTGTCTTTAGGTTTATTAGTTTTGTCTTTTACAATGTATTTAATACCAGGACTTTGGGGCGCTCCACTTAAATTGATAAATGCATTTCCTCCTCCAATGGAATATAGTGAAAGCCCGTTGGGTGTAGGTGGTTCGAATGCTGGTAGTGCTTCGTCAACCGTTTTGCCGGAAGGAGCAAAATTAGGTCCAAATCAAATCGTCGTTTTTGATGATTATGATGAAGGACTAGCTTATGCCAAAATGGTGAACAAACCTATAATGCTTGATTTTACAGGACACGCTTGCGTGAATTGTCGAAAAATGGAAAATAATGTTTGGTCGGATGAAACTATACTTCCAATTCTTAAAAATGAAGTAGTGGTCATTTCATTGTATGTAGATGACAAAAGACCATTACCGAAAAACGAACAATTTATTTCCAAATCTACTGGAGCTGAAATTGAAACGATTGGTGATAAATGGACAGATTTCATGATTTCTAAATACAATACCAATACGCAGCCTTTGTATGTTTTAACCGATTTGCAAGGGAACAATCTGAATGTAAATCAACCGACTATAAGTTATGTGAGTGTTGAAGAATATGAAGCTTGGTTGAAAGTGGGGATTTCTAAATTCACGAAATAATATAATAGTATAATAAGTAAAATAAAAAACTTCCAGTCTATTAAAGGCTGGAAGTTTTTTGTTTAAAGAATATTGAATCAAATATATTTAACCGATTATCTATGCTATAAGGTAGGATTATGAAGTTGTTTATCAGTGGTTTGTAAGAAGTGATGATCTGTATGAATGGTTATTATTGATGATATAGGATAGTAGTTAGTAGTAATAGTGATACTAATGGGTGGATGTTTTTATTTCTCGATAATTATGGTACTTGCTTTTGCGCCCAAATCCAATAGATGTTCATTGATGTTTTTTACAAAATCAGTGGGTCCACAAACATAAAAATTTTGACTAAAGTCTGAAATGGCATCGATTAGGAAATTACGATCGATTCTTCTTTCCAGAAATCCGATGACATTTTCTCGGGTGTATACGTTTAGGAAATCTTTCTTTAGCATTTTATGTAATTCCTCTGCCATAATTACATCTTCTGCAGTTTTGTTGCTGTAAATAAGTTTGTTGCCATGGATATATTGTTTTCTGTATAAATCACGGAAAATGGAAATAAATGGTGTTATTCCTGCTCCCCCAGCAATGAAAGTCCCTTTCCCTTTGTATTGAATAGCTCCAAAAACATCATGAAGTATCAATTCGGCTCCAGCATTGATACTGCCTAATTTATTGGTTACTCCTTTATGATCTTTGTAAATTTTAATCATAAATTCGAGATAATTCTGCTCCCTTAAATTGGTAAAAGTGAAAGGTCGTAGCTTGTTTTCCCATTCAGGAAGGTTTATGGAAACATCGGTTGCTTGTCCTGGAGAAAAATCGTATCCATCAGGTTTTTCGGTTACAAAGCATTTTACATCATGGGTGATATAAAATGCTTTCAATATTTTCACAATGTGGGTTTCCATAAATTTGATTGTTGATTTAATTTGGATCTGTAAAAGCATTATTTCTCGCCATAGATTACAAGAGCACTTGAGTCTATAATAACATTGTTGTCTGGATATTTTTGATTCACTAATGAATATACTTCTTGTTTTATTTTTTGTCTCATTGCGTCGTTTGCTTTGCTAAGGGCAGCAACTACAGGGGCGGCAACATCATTCATTAGACTCCAATAAACATCTGTTGTTTTGCAATTTAATTTCCCTGTAACTTCATTTTCTGAAATATTTTTGAGGCCCGCTTGAGAAAATAAATCAGACATAAATCCCGCTTTTGAACAACGAAACATTCCAGGCGATCCAGGTGGAGCAGCGGGTATTTCGATGTTTTTACTAATGGTTCCCATAGTGGCGGTTATCCAGAAGTTTTTTTCGGGTATGTTCCAAACTGCGGTTGCAATTTTGCCTCTAGGTTTTAATACTCTAGTCATTTCTTGTATAGCTAATAGCATATCGGGGAAAAACATAAATCCAAAGCGGCAACTAACAGCATCAAAAGTATTGTCTGCAAAGGGAAGTTCACTAACATCGCATACTATGGTTTCAAAATTTTTGATTCCTCTCTTTTTTGCATTTTCTTGGGCTACTTCGAGCATTCCTTCAGCTAAGTCTGTAGAGATTACTTTTCCTGCGCTTAAATGAGATGCGATAGTTAGACCTGGTTCTCCAGTACCTGCGGCGACATCAAGTACGATATCGTCATTTTTTGAATTTAGTAATCTGATGATTTCGTCTCCCATGGGCTTTAGGAAATCCATTGTGAGTTCGTCCCATTTTTTCCAACCGGGAGAAAATTTATTCCAAGTTTCTTTCTGTTGGTCCCTAATTTGTTCGGTTTCTAGTTCCATAATAGTATAATTTATTGTTGTTAATTATATTTTGGACGACACGATTTTGTAGGGAAGGAATAGATAGAGGTTTAAGGGGATTTATTATTTTGAAATGGGATAATAAATTTAAGAATATAATAGATTTACTTGTGTTAAAGGCATCATATATTTTGTAATAATTAGGGAGATAGTGATATAAAAAAAAACACTCTAAAATAAATTCTAGAGTGTTTTTGAGGTATTAGGAAATTGAGTTTTATAAAAATTCTCCGTGTTGAGAAATGTCTAATCCTAGTTCTTCTCTTTCTTCAGTAACTCTTAAAGGAGTAATTTTATTTACAATAAAAAACAAGAAATAAGAAACGCTGAAAGCAAATATAGAAACAAGAACCAATGCTTTCAATTGAATTAAAAATAAAGTAGGATCACCAAAAATTAAACCTTGATTATCGCCAACAATTGAGTTTACAGATTTTGATGCGAAAACACCAGTTAAAAGCATACCTACCATACCACCAACACCGTGACAGGCAAATACATCCAAGGCATCATCAATTTTTCCTTTAGGGAATTTGCTTACTACAAGGTTACTTACAATACTGGCGATAATACCAATTGCCATTGCGTGAGGAATACTTACGAATCCTGCAGCAGGAGTAATGGCAACCAATCCTACTACAGCACCGATTGAAGCTCCCATTGCTGAAAGTTTATGTCCCAAAATTTTGTCTAAAAACACCCATGCCATTGCAGCAGCAGCAGCAGCAACAGTAGTGGTTCCTAATGCTTGTGCGGCAAGGCTACCTGCTCCCACAGCAGATCCGGCGTTGAAACCAAACCATCCAAACCACAATAAACCAGTTCCAAGTAATACATAAGTAATACGAGCTGGGTTTGCTTTTTGAACTTTTCTTTTTCCTAAGAAGATTGCACCTGCAAGAGCAGCCCAACCTGCACTCATGTGAACTACTGTTCCACCAGCAAAATCCAATACTCCCCATCCAAAGAATAATCCATCAGGGTGCCAAGTCATATGGCATAATGGAGCATATATAAATAATATGAACAAAACCATAAATAATAAGTAAGCCCAAAAACGTACTCTTTCTGCAAAAGCTCCCGTGATTAAGGCAGGTGTGATGATTGCAAATTTAGCTTGAAATAAAGCAAACAAAATCATAGGGATGGTTGGAGCTAATTCCCATGCGGTATTAGCGCTCACACCGTTAAAAAATAGATTTGAAGATGGATCGCCAATAAAGCCTCCTATCGAAGGTCCGAAACAAAGTCCAAAACCAATTACAACCCATAATATGGTTACTATAACCATGGCCATGTAGCTTTGCAACATGGTGCTGATAACATTCTTTTTGCCTACCATTCCGCCATAAAAGAATCCAAGTCCTGGTGTCATCAATAATACAAGTGCTGTGGCTACAATCATCCAAGCCGTGTCTCCAGTGTCTGTTTTTAATTCAACAACGTGTGCTCCTAGTTTTGATGATTCAGTAAGGAAATGAATTGAAAAAATGGATAATACCAGGATTGTGATTAATGTCACACTTAAAATAATTTTTCGCATAATTTTTCGGTTTTTAATTTTTTATAAATGTATCAAATGATTTTATACCCTCCAAAAAATATGGGTATGCATAGCTATTTTTGCGGATATTGTATTTCATACCCCTAAATTTTGACGGGTATTAAATTTTTAAAGATAAAAAATAGAATGTGTTAATGAAATTTTAAGTTTTTTTTAAGTTTTGCTCTTGAATTAACCAATTATTCGTGAAATTATCGCTGATTTAGGTAATTAAGCGAACTTTTTGTTAATGATAACTTAAAATTATTTTCTCCGCGATGAAATTTAGCAGGGATTTATATTTAATTATTTACGTTGGTTTGGGTGGTAGTAAATGGTGTTTTGAGGTCTTTTTAGTTTTTGTCATTGTAGGTAAATTTGTTAAATTTATTAAAAATATGTTTAGTATTTCTAAATTATGTGATTATTTTCTTGTTTTAATTGAATTTGTTAGGTTTTTGTGGTTTTGATTTAACTTTTCAAAAGAAGTGATTTGGTTGTTCGATTTGATGTGACTGAGATAATGAAATATGATGAGTTTGTAGATAGTTGAAATTGAATCAAAAAAAAACACTCTAATTTCTTAGAGTGTTTTGGTTTTATAGCTGGAATGAAAATCTATAAATATTCCCCGTGTTGTGAGATGTCTAATCCAAGTTGTTCTTTTTCTTCAGAGACCCTTAGAGGAGTAATTTTGTTAACTAGGTAAAAAAGAAAGTAGGACATTGTGAATGCAAATATAGAAACACCAATAAGAGCGATCATTTGATGGATAAATAATTTAGTTTCTCCAAAGGCAAGCCCTTGGTTGATAACTGCAGGGTTGATGTCTTTGGAAGCAAATACTCCTGTTAATATCATTCCGACCATTCCTCCAACACCATGACAAGCAAACACATCCAAGGCATCGTCGATTTTTCCTTTTGGAAATTTACTGACCATAATATTGCTAACAAGGCTACCTAGAATTCCGATTGTGATTGCGTGTGGCATACTGACAAATCCTGCTGCAGGAGTAATGGCTACGAGTCCTACTACTGCTCCAATACAAGCTCCCATTGCCGAAAGTTTATGACCCATAATTTTATCAATAAATACCCAAGCCATTGAGGCTGATGCTGCAGCCACTGTTGTGGTTCCCAGTGCTTGTGCTGCAAGACCGTTTGCTCCCATAGCCGATCCTGCATTGAATCCAAACCATCCGAACCATAATAATCCAGTTCCTAATAGTACATATGTTATACGGGCGGGGTTTGCTTTAGGTACTTTACGCTTTCCAAGAAACATGGCGCCAGCAAGTGCTGCCCATCCTGCGCTCATATGTACAACTGTTCCTCCGGCAAAATCCAATACTCCTAAATTGAATAATAATCCGTCTGGATGCCAAGTCATGTGAGCTAACGGAGTGTATACGAATAGAATGAATAAAACCATAAATAAGAGGTAAGCCCAAAAACGGATGCGTTCAGCAAAGGCTCCTGTTACAATGGCTGGAGTTATAATGGCAAATTTTGCCTGAAATAATGCGAATAATAAAAAGGGAATTGTTGGTGCCAATTTCCATGAAGTACCAATGCCAACGCCTTGAAAAAAGAGGTTCGGAAGAGGGTTTCCAATTATTCCTCCTATAGATGGACCAAAGGATAGTCCAAAAGCTATCAGTACCCATAAAACAGTCACGATAATCATGGCCATAAAACTTTGTAGCATGGTGCTGATAACATTTTTTTTGCCGACCATACCACCATAGAAGAAGCCCAATCCAGGAGTCATTAATAATACTAATGCCGATGCGACTAGCATCCATGCAGTATCTCCTGTGTCAAATTTTGAAATTTCAGAAAGGTTGGTTGGGTTTTTTGTTAAAAAGTAATTAGAGCAATAGGATAGTACCAAAATCGTGATGAGAATCACACTTAAAACTATTTTTCGCATTTTGAATTATTTTATTTTTTTTGATGCAAAAATAAAAAATCATTTCAATCACCCTGTTAAAATGGATATGTGTATGTTATTTTTGTCATTTATATATTTTGCACCCCCTATATTTTGCATGGGTGGTGTAAAAATCATTAAAAAATAATAATAATTTAATTTTGGTTGTTTTTTTGTCACTAATGCAAAATGAGGTCTTATATAAATTGTAGCTGTTTATTTCAATTTATTGGATATTATCAAGTTAGAGTTATATATCTAATAATTGAGCTGTATATTGTTATAAAAATTAATGGAATTGTAATTAATAATAGATTATCGGTTTAAACTGTAAACTATAATACAAATCTAATGTCTCCTTCAAAACCAGTATTCATTTGTGTAAAAGTATTCAGTTGTTGAACCATTTTGTCCAAGTCGGTTTTGGTATGATGAGCACTGATTACAATTCGGCTCAATTTCCCTGAGGCTGTTGGATACGGAAAGGATGTTGGAATAATGTTATTGCCTAAGAGTAATTGGAGTAGTTCCTCATGGTCAAAATAAATAGCGGGATAATCTTTGGTAAAGGTAAAAGCAGAGTTGTGAATTAAATGCTTAGCAACATAATTTAAATTGTCTTTTAATTGTTGTCTTTGCAAATGATAAAGTGTCTGAGCACTTACAAAGGTTTCCAAAAAAGCGGGATTCATTCCAGACGCTCCCACAAAATTTTGCTGTTTTTTTATTTCTGCTATAAATTGAGAATCCCCAGCAATAATACCTCCAGAAAGACCTATTGCTTTCCCCAGTGATGCGATAATGATTTTGTGATGAACATTTGGAAGTTCGTATTGACTTAAAACGCCTTGTCCATGGTCACCAAGAATTCCTATACTGTGTGATTCATCGAGCAGTAAAGTAATTTCTTTATCACTAGGAATGTCTTGCAGGATACTCAAATCAATAGGAGTAACTTCGAGTGACGGAATTGCGTCGGCAACGATTCCAATTCTAGAAACGGTTGGATCTAAAAGAAACGGATTTAGTTTCCCATTTTGAATTAGTGGCAACGAAAAGGGATGAAGTAAAGCAGGATGCGTATTCGGAAAATGGAAAACCAAATCGGTGGTATGTTGGAGTTGTTCCAAAGCCAATTTTCCTGCCAGCATTCCAGATGAAATACTAACAGCAGCTTCGGTTCCAATTTGTTTAGCTAGTAATTCCTCTGCAGTTTTGTAAACGTCCAATTGGATGTTCGCCGAACGCGAACTACCATAACTCGTTCCCCATTTTTGTAAACTAGCCAATAGCATATTTTGAAATTCGGGTAGGGTAGTAACACCCAAATAATTGGTGCCACCAAAGTACAGAAACTCTTCTCCGTTCTTGTAAAATACTCTATTTGGAATTTCGTTTACCTGCATTGGTTTATACTGATTATAGTTGTTATTGGTTTATTAAGCTAGCACCAATTCCGTTAGAATCTGCATAATGAACAATTCCGTCAGTAATTGTAACGCCAGTGGCAATATCTTCAGATAATAATAAAGCGCCATCCATATCTACATAATCCAATTCCGGCAGTAAATGTGCAATAGCCGAAATACCAACAGTAGATTCTGTCATACAGCCCACCATTGTTTTCATGCCATAGTGTTTGGCTTCGGCTATCATTCTTCGAGCAGGCGTAAGGCCACCACATTTCACTAGCTTTATGTTCACCCCGTGAAAATGGTTGTGACATTTAGCGACATCTTCTTCAATAATGCAACTTTCATCAGCAATAATAGGTAGGACAGAGTGTTTGAAAACCTCTTTGTGTGCCGCCCATTGGTCTGCTTTCATTGGTTGTTCCAGAAATTCGACACCTAGCTTTTTTAATGCAATTGCATTATTAATTGTTTCAGTAACTGTCCAACCACAATTTGCATCAATTCGGAAACGCGCATCGGTATGTTTGCGCAATTCAGTAACAATTGCAATATCATCTTTGGTACCAAGTTTGATTTTATAGATTGGCCAAGGCATTTCTTTCAGTTTCATCACCATTTTATCCAATTTGTCAATCCCAATCGTATAATCGGTTTTAGGGTTGTGCAAAGGAGAATTTCCCCAAAGTTCGTATAGTTTTTTACCTTTTTTCTTGGCATACAAATCATTGTAAGCCATATCCAAAGCACATAACGCAAACATATCATTCTTTAATAAAGCAGAAGCTGCATCCCAGAATTCCTCAGGAGTTTCGTTATTGTGTGATTCTATGAACGGAATAATCGATTCCAAATTAGCTCTCATGCTATCCACCGTAATGTTATAATACGGATTTGAAGTAGCCTCACCAAAACCCGAAAACCCCTCACTTTGCAATTCCACAATCAGTGTAGGCTGAATATCGTGCGACTCCCTCGAAATTGTAAAAGTGTGCTTAAGTTTGAGTTTAAAAGTGCGGATGATTATTTTCATGGTAGTTGGGTTTTAAGTGAGTCAAGAATCAAGAAGAAAGAGTCAAGAAGAAAGATTTTTGAATTGTGGATTTCTAAACCGAATTCTTTTCTCTTTACTCTTTCTTCTTATTTCTATTCTCTAAAATAAAAAATTACCTCAAAATATGTTGACTCAGGATTTGGTACACTTCATTGATATTATTTCCACCTTTACCAAACTGTTTGGAAATAGGAACAACCTCACCAGCTAGCCAAATCTTCAATTCGGCATCCATGTCCAGAATTCCGGCGCTTTCCTTTGAGAACTTTTTAATGGATGTATACGGAATCGAAAGATAATCAACCTTACTACCTACCAATTGTTTTTCGACCAAAATGAGTCTTTTATTGGTGAAAACAAACATATCCTTGATTACTTTGTATCCTTTTTCGATTCTTTCGCCCTCTATCAATAAAGGTTCAAATTCCTTCGAAAGATTATCAAGATTTACTTCCGATGCATTACCCAAAATAGCATTAAATAGTCCCATGGTCTTTTCTTTAAATTATTTGAATCAAATTTAAAGATTTTACTTGTTTTGGCATTACAATTTGTAGAAAATAGTCTCAATCATATTTTACCTTCAATTCGAATTCAATTTCATTATCATCCAAATCTGCGATTTTAATAAAATTGAGGTTCTTAAGAAGTTTTATCGCTTTCTCGTTTTGTTTAGTTGTTATTGCCCAAACTCGTTTTAGCCCGATAGTATTTAGTCCAAAGTTTATGGCTAATAACATTGCCGAAGTCATAAAACCTTTTCCTCGGTATTGTGGTAATAAAACGCAACCAAGTTCACCCGCTTCTTGGTCAAATCCACGATAGTAACCACAAGTCCCAATAATTTTGTTTGTTGAATTGTCTGCAATACCCCAATGAATGGAATTTCCTTCAAGATAGTCTTTGGTTATTTTAGTCTGCATGTCTGTTGCTTCTTGAAAAGTTGTTGCCTGAACTGCATCATAAAACGAAATTTCAATAAGATCTTCAATATCTGAACTCAGAATTTCTCGCAATGAAATTTTGTCACCAGAGATAATTGGGAAAATGTCATATGGAGGTAGTTTCATTTTATGTGTAATTAGGTCTTTATATATTTCCCAATAAACGAAAATACAAATTTAAAAAGAAAGTTACTGAACATTCTCACAATCAAAAGGCAACGTGAAATTTTCAGGATTACTTTAAAAAACATTGTGAATTAATCATAATTCGGAGAGAAGAATATTTCTTCTTTATTGTTTGTTTTATTAGAGACTCTAATCTCTTTTAAGCAAGCACCTTTTTCATCTTTGGTTTCACAGTATATTGAAACTTCATCAATTATTGTATCATTTTTGTCTCTGATAACAATTTTTGAAAGTTCTTTGTTGGTGTAAAAAAAAGACTGCGTGTAGAAAGGAGTAAAATTATCTACTATTTTATCAATACTTCCATTTGTATTATAGTGATAAATGGCTTCGTTTTGTTTGTATTGTTTTTTAGTATAGCAACTGATTCGTTCACGTTGTTTAGGTTTCCAACGTGTTTTACAGTAATATGGTTCTTTATCTGGATAAGATTCGACTATAAACCATAATTTTTTTTCGGTTTCTTGCAATAGATTGCCTGTAGCATCAACAGTTTTGGAGTATTTGATTCGGCCATTTTTGGTAAAGAGCATTTCTTTTTTATATAAAAGCTTTTTCTGATTATTCACTATTGCATATGTTTCTTCGGTTCCCGACTTTATTTCTTCAGGTAATAGTAGTTTCTTGACATCCTTTTTTGTAGCACATGATTGTACTGCTAAGAGTAGGATAAAAAATAGAACTTTCATAATTGCAAAGCTTATGGATGTGCTAAATTACTAATTTTAAAGCATTTATAAATATAATGAGATAAGTTAGAAGTAAAATTAATCTTAGTGGGTTTTGTTGTTCGTGTAACGAAGACAAGAAAATCTGCGTGATCTAGTTTTAAACGAGCTTGTTTTTAGAATTTAATTTTTGGTTCAACAATCGCAAGATTATTAATGATTTTCCATTTATCATCGATATCCAATACGAGAGAATTATACGAAATGAAATGATTTTCAGAACTTTCCAATCGTATTTTTACCATAGCGATAGCACCACTTTCATCGATATTTTCAACTATCATTTTTCTGGGCAAACCACCAAAAACACCTTCTTTTATATTCGATAAGTATTTTTGTTTGTCAATAATTGTTACACCTGGAATTCCCATAAAACCATTATTTGTGACCCTAAAATCATTATGAAGTACTTTATCTAATAATTCTACATTACTAGTATCACCGCCTTTGACAAAATTGATTATGGCTTGATTTATTTTTTCTCTATTCGTCATTTTATTTGTGTTATAAGGGTTGATAGTTCGTTGTTACTAAATCAACTTATGTTTTATTTGTTTACTCCTTTTTGTAAACATTTGGATCGAAAAGTTCCATATATAATTCTGGTTTTGGCAATTTATTAAAACCATATTTTTCATAGAGCCAATCTGCTGTTGAAGTTAGCAAAATCCAACGCCTTAGTCCTTGCAAGTTTGGGTGTTGCATTACAATTTTCATTAGTATTTTTGAAAGTCCCCGCCCACGATAATTTTCTAAAACATAAATATCTCCTAAATAGGCAATAGTTGAATAGTCTGAAATCACTCTTGCAAAACCAATTTGTTTGTCATTATGAAACAGTCC
The DNA here is from genome assembly GCF_031456055.1 of Flavobacterium granuli. GTDB lineage: Bacteria > Bacteroidota > Bacteroidia > Flavobacteriales > Flavobacteriaceae > Flavobacterium > Flavobacterium granuli_A. The sequence continues at coordinate 519,419 of NZ_JAVDTX010000002.1, read as the reverse complement.
AAAATTTAGTGAATTATCAATAGCAGTTTTTACTCTATCAAAAGGAATATTGTCACTCCAACCAGAATGCTTTGATAAAAACTCGTGAATGGCAATAATGTCCAATTTAGTTTTGTCAGTTGTAATAAAAAAATCTTCAAATGAGTGTTCAATTATTTCCATTTTTTACTTGTCTTCGTTGAATTAATGAAGTTATCATTTTACAATGATTGTCAATTCGTTTATTGGTCTGGCAGTATTATCAAAATCGTTTTAAACAAGTTAGCTTGATCTGATATAAAACTAATTTTTTTATTTCAAAAATAAGAAATTAGAGTCGTAAATGTGTAAGGTGTTGGTTTTCATTAGTTTTAAGTTTGAATATTTTTTTTCGTATTTTAGGGTTACATTTGATTTTGATCAAACCTGTAATTAGAAATGTAATAGACATAAACTAAAAACATTTTCGTAACCTTTAAACATAAATGGATATTAATAAGACCAATAAATTTTCTGCTGAAATTCAAATAATAGGAGTGAACCCATTTGTTTTTCTACCCAATACAGTTTTGGATTCTATTTTTAAGGAAGCCAATAAAGACAAAGGAAAAATTCCTGTAAAAATGAAAATTGATGGTCACGAATTTATCCAAACTTTAATAAAATATAGTGGACATTGGCGGTTGTACCTGAATACTCCGATGCGGAAAATGGCCAAGAAAGAAGTAGGTGATACTGCGAATTTTGAAATCGCTTTTGATCCAGAAGAAAGAGTGATTCCGATGCATCCCAAATTAATCAAGGCATTAAGGGATAATCTAGAGGCACAAAGAATATTCGATAGTTTAAGACCTTCTTTGCAATTGGAAATCGTCAGGTATATATCGTTTTTAAAAACGGCGGAATCTATTGATAGAAATGTTCTGAGAGCCGTAAACTTTTTGCTCGGTAAAGAAAGATTCATAGGAAGAGATAAACCTTAGTTTGGCCGAAAATTTTGTGTCTCTAACGCTTTCTTTGCGAACCTTTCAGGTAATCGTTTAGATATTTGCATCAAAGCAAATAAAATATAAAATGAATTTTGGCTATATAAAAAACACGAAAACCTCTTATAAGTAAGAATATGATTAAATATTTTTGGTTTGAAGTAAAATAGTATTTACATTTAAACAAAACTATTTTATATGTTAATTAAAGTTTACGGAAGTGCCGTTTTTGGAGTAGATGCAACTACTATCACAGTTGAAGTGAATATTGATAAAGGAGTAGGCTACCACTTAGTAGGTTTGCCGGATAATGCCATCAAGGAAAGCAGTTATCGCATTGCCGCCGCCTTAAAAAATAATGGTTATAGTCTTCCTGTTAAGAAAATAACCATCAACATGGCTCCCGCCGATTTACGGAAGGAAGGTTCTGCTTATGATTTGACATTAGCAATTGGAATTCTTGCTGCATCGGGACAAATCAAATCTGAGGAAGTCGGCAAATATCTCATCATGGGAGAACTTTCGCTCGATGGAAGTTTACAGCCTATAAAAGGGGGACTTCCTATTGCCATTAAAGCCAAAGAAGAAGGTTTTAAAGGTTTCTTCCTACCCAAACAAAATGTAAAAGAAGCTGCTATTGTCTCTGGACTTGATGTTTATGGTGTTGAAAATGTATTGGAAGTCATTGATTTTTTTGAAGGCAAAGGAACATTACAACCTACCACTATTGACACTAGAGCTGAGTTTTACAAAACCTTAGATTTTCCAGAATTTGATTTTGCTGAAGTTCGTGGACAGGAATCCATAAAACGTTGCATGGAAATTGCAGCAGCTGGGGGACACAATATAATTCTCATAGGTCCTCCTGGTTCCGGAAAAACAATGATTGCCAAGCGATTGCCGAGTATTCTGCCTCCAATGACTTTGAAAGAGGCTTTGGAAACTACAAAAATTCACAGTGTTGCAGGAAAAGTGAAAGATGTGGGGTTAATGAATCAGCGGCCGTTTCGCAGCCCGCATCATACGGCTTCGAGTGTGGCGTTAGTAGGTGGTGGTAGTTACCCGCAACCTGGCGAGATTTCGTTGGCGCACAATGGGGTTTTGTTTTTGGATGAATTGCCCGAATTTAAACGCGAAGTGCTGGAGGTAATGCGGCAACCTTTGGAAGATAGGGAAGTAACTATTTCGAGGGCAAAATTTACAATAACCTATCCTTCATCATTTATGTTGGTGGCAAGTATGAACCCAAGTCCTAGTGGATTTTTTAATGATCCAGATTCTCCCAACACTTCCTCACCTCATGAAATGACTCGTTATTTGAGTAAAATTTCAGGGCCATTATTGGATAGAATTGATATTCATATTGAAGTAACGCCTGTTCCTTTTGATAAATTAACCGAAAAAAGAAATGGGGAAAGTAGCGTAGAAATTAGAAAGCGGGTTACTTCGGCTCGTGAAATCCAATCCAAAAGATTCGAAGAAATTGATCATATTCATTATAACGCACAAATGAGTTCGAAACAAATTCGGGAGCATTGCGCACTTGATGATGCTTCACTACAACTGTTGAAAACCGCTATGGAAAGATTGAATCTTTCTGCCCGTGCTTTTGATAGAATCCTCAAAGTTTCTAGAACAATTGCTGATTTAGAAGGAGTAGAAGTAGTTGGTTCTGGACATATCGCCGAAGCTATTCAGTATAGAAGTTTGGATCGAGATGGGTGGTTGGGGTAAAGATTTTAGAATACAGAATTTAGATTTAAGAATTTAGATATAAAAAAATGAATAAAGATTTTTACATAATATTGTCAGGAATGATAAAACTGGACGACGTTTCCTGAAAAAGCCACCGGAGTGATAGGAACAGGCAAAGCAAATCTTTCTGCTCCAAATCATTTTATTTCCAATTCAAATCGCTTAATTCTAAAAGCAATTTCTTTAAATAATTTTGGAGAGGTTTCAATGTTGAAATTTTTTTTATCAAGATTTCGATATACCAATCGGCTTTTTGTTTCTGCGGTTAAATTAATGGCTTGAATAGTTTCCGTCGCTATGTCTTTGTATTCAATAGGTTTCTTCTCTTTATTCCAACCTTGCATGTTTTTAAGAGGGATTTCAATTCTCAACCATTTATCGGCCATTTCTCTTTTAAGAGTTAAGTTAAATGCCATAACATTTTTATTTTGGGTAAATATCTGAATGTCCAAATTAAACAATCCGTTATCCCAATTTTTTATTTGTTCATCTGACAATAAATGACCGTAAACAGATTTTATTTTATCCAAGTCTGGTATGCTGCTCAACTCAGAATCGTAGTAAATGTCAAGATATATTTTGTTTACAGAACCTATCGAAACATCCCTTCCGAGAGGTTTTAGAACATAGCCATTGGCATGTTGATGATCCCAATCGCCATACTTTTTGACCAAAATACTACTAAAAACTGAACCTTTAAAACAGGAATTAGGACTGATTGTAGCCTCTTTGCTGACAGTATAATTACTTGCAGGTTTGGTTAAACCTATCCATTGATTATCTATGGTTTCAATATGGTTCCAAGTCCCATAAATCGCATTTACGCTATCGCTTAGTAGCACTATATTTTTAGGGGAGGTCTTTGATTTTGAATTACAGTTACGAGCAGATTCGTCTATAACCACAGCTGATTCTTTGCAAGAGGCAAATACAAAAAGATAAACAAGAATTAAAAAGCGTGTAATGTGCATGATGTGAGTATTTTGGATAAAAATATGCAAAATACTTTAGATTTGGTGCAACATTAGGTTGATGCACCAAATTCAGTATCACACTGCGTCAGTGTTTATTATCTATTAGAACGTCTGTCGTTATTTTGACTTGGACGTCTTGGACCGAAACTATTAGAAGTGCTTCGGTTTGGATTATCGATTTTTGGTTTCTTAGGAGTTGAATTGCGTTGTTGTCTCCCTTGACCTTGTTTGATTGGTTCGGTTGACGCGTTAGGATCCGGTTCAAAACCTTTAATATTTTCTTTAGGCAATTTCAGGCCAACCAATTTTTCTATATCGCGAAGAAAAACGGTTTCGTCTGGACTAAATAACGAAATAGCTTCGCCACTCGCTCCGGCTCTTCCGGTTCTACCAATTCGGTGAACGTAATCTTCGGGAATATTTGGCAATTCAAAATTAACAACATGCGGTAATAATGGAATATCCAAACCTCGGGCTGCAATATCAGTAGCGACCAAAGCTGTCAGGCTTCCGTTTTTAAAACCGGCTAGGGCTTTGGTTCGCGCGCCCTGACCTTTATTGCCATGAATAGCTGCTGCTTTAATTCCGGCACTAATCATGCTTTCAGTCAATTTGTTGGCGCCCTGTTTGGTTCGAGTAAACACCAAAATCTGTTTCCAGTTGCCTTCAGTAATAAGTTTAATTATTAATTCTGTTTTTTTCTCTTTTGCAACAGGATATATTTTTTGAATAATAGCATCAACAGTTGTGTTTTCGGGAGTGGCTTCAACTTGAACCGGATGGTGCAGAATACCCATTGCTAATTTCTTGATGTCTTTTGAGAAAGTTGCCGAAAACAGTAAGTTTTGTCTTTTTGGTGGCAATACTTTCATAACGCGTTCAATGTCACGTAAAAAACCCATGTCCAGCATACGGTCTGCTTCATCCAAAACTAGAATTTCTACTTTTGCAAGTGAAATTAAACCTTGATTGTGCAAATCGATTAATCGACCGGGAGTTGCAACAAGAATATCGACCCCTTGGCGCAATTGGCTTACTTGAGGGTTTTGGTTTACGCCACCAAAAATTACTGTGCTGCGTAAATCTAAAAATGTACTATATTCTTTTATATTGGCTAATATTTGTGCAGCTAGTTCTCTTGTTGGGGTTAATATTAGGGCACGGATAGGTCTTTGTCTTAAGTGTTGTCCTTGAGATAATAATTGTAATATGGGCAATGTAAATCCTGCTGTTTTTCCTGTACCTGTCTGTGCAGATGCTAATACATCTTTACCTTCTAAAATAGGTGGAATTGCTTTTTGTTGTATTGGGGAAGGAGTTGTATATCCTTTTTTGCTGATAGCTTTTAATAAAGCATCAGATAATCCTAATGAATTGAATGACATAAATATTGTTTATGAAGTAAACACTATTTATTTAGTTTACTCCTTTAAGTTGGCGCAAAGGTACTGTTAATTTTTTCGATCTGCCTTTGATTACCTTACTTGTTTACTTAAAGATAGATTGGATGTTGTTGAATAGTAGCTGAGATGTTACTAATTTTGAAAATAGCATTGATGAGATTTCGATTTAATCCATCTCCGAAAAAGTATCTCCTTTTTTGATATCGCCGCTTTCGAAACCGCGATTGAACCAATACATTCGTTGCTCGGAGCTTCCGTGTGTAAAGGAATCGGGAACAACTTGACCTTGTGTTTTTTTCTGGATTGCATCGTCACCAACTGCATTTGCAGCACTCAATGCCTCTTCAATATCACCATGTTCAAGCATGGCATTTTTATTTTCGTTATAATGCGTCCAAAGACCCGCATAAAAATCAGCTTGCAATTCTAAAGCAACTGAAAGTTTATTGCCTTCTTTTTCGCTTCTGTCTTGCTGTAATTGATGCACTTTATTGGAGGTTCCTAATAAAGTTTGTATGTGATGCCCAAATTCATGCGCTATTACGTATGCGATTGCAAAATCACCTCCTTTGGCTCCAAACTTGGTTCGAAGTTCCCCAAAGAAAGACATATCCATATAAATGGTTCTGTCTCCGGGACAATAGAAAGGTCCGGAAGCGGAACTGGCTCCTCCGCAAGCCGTTTCAACTTGGCCACTAAAAAGAATAAGTTTTGGAGCTTCGAATGTCAGGTCGTTTTCTTCAAATATTTGAGCCCAAACGTCTTCATTATCGGCCAAGAGTGTTTTGACAAATTCACCTTCGGTTTTTTCCGCTTCAGTCAAAGGCCTAGTTTCGGTTTGAGTAGTTTGCTGTTGATTTAATTGCTCTAAAATTGGGGTTATCATTTGAGCATTTTCGCCACCAAAAGCATTTACAAGTAGAATAATTATACCGATTACTCCTCCACCAAGGATTGTTTTTCCACCTGAGGACATACCTCGACGATCCTCTACATTATCACTTTGTCTTCTGCCAATCCATTTCATATTTAGATAGTATTAGTTTCATAAGAATATGTTATGCTTCGCCTGTTCACTTACACTCGAATTACCATTCTCCAGCTATTCTATGATTTTGGAATCAGGGCAATCTTATAATATGCTACTTTTAGTTTTTAACCATTTTTCTAAAATATCTTCAAGCGTTTTTTTTACGATGGGTTTAGGTACATAATCATTCATACCTACTTTGATGCATTTTTCTTTTTCTCCCATTACGGTTCCTGCGGTAAGGGCGATAATAATGGTGTCTTTAAATTGTTCGATTTCTCGAATTTGTTTGGTAGCTTCATAACCATTGACTAAAGGCATCTGGATATCCATTAAAACAATATCTGGAATGACTTCTAATGCTTTGACAAGGGCTTTTTCTCCATCAACAGATTCATAAATTTTAGATTTTGGAATTATCTGTTGAATCAATGTTTTTGTCAAAAGCATATTGATTTTATTGTCTTCAACAATCAAAATTTTTGGTTCTTCATTTTCCAATGTTAATGTACGATTTTCTAGGATATTTTTTTCCTTATCTATTGTTTTTTTTGGTTTTAACTTATTAGTACTTTTTAGTTTTATATCAAAGAAAAAGGTGCTTCCTATGTTGAATTGACTGTTAATCTGTAATTTACTATTCATCAATCCAAGTAATTGATTGGAAATAGTTAATCCTAATCCTGTTCCCCCAAATTTTTTGGTAGTTGAACTGTCTTCTTGTGAAAATGCTTGAAAAATTATTTTCTGATTGTTTTTTCGAATTCCAATTCCGGTATCTTTTACTGAAAAACGTAATAAAGTTTGACTTTTTTGAATTTCTAATGCTGAAATGGTAAGGTCAATTTTTCCTTTATGGGTAAATTTGACTGCATTGGTCAATAGATTGATAAGTACTTGTTTTAAACGTATGTAATCTACCCAAATGTATTTGGGTACATCATCATTTATTATGTAATTTATCTCTAAATTCTTGGAATGTGCTTGATAATTAATCAGCTCTTTTATTTGAAGAATAATATCGTCGACACAATATTTCTCTATATTGAGTTCCAATTTTCCTGATTCAATTTTTGAAAAATCCAGAATATCATTTACTACTTCCAATAAAATATTGGCCGATTGATTAATGGTATTCATATACTGTTTTTGCGTTTTTTCTAGCTTAGAATTCATTAATAAATCAGTATAGCCAATGATTCCATTTAAAGGAGTTCGTATTTCATGACTCATGTTGGCAAGAAATTCTGATTTGGCTTTATTTGCAGCTTCTGCCAATTCTTTCTCTTTAACAATGGATTCATTCTTTTTCTTTTCGGTAATATCAATTAATATTCCTTCCATGAAAGCAATTTCACCATTCTTTATGATCGAATCTCCAAACTCTTCTACCCAGATTATTGAACCATTTTTATGCATAATTCTATAAATGACATGTAATGGTTTTTTTTCTTCTAAGGCACATTTATTTTTTAATAAAACATTTTTTAAATCTTCAGGAAGAATTAAGTCTATAAAATATATTTTATTTTCTAAGAAATCAGATTTTGGATATCCTGTTAACTTTTCTATTTCGTCATTTAGATAGATTTTAGTAAATTTTTCATCATAATTGGATAAGAAAACAGTACCAGGAATGTTATTGGCCAATAATCGGAAACGTTCTTCACTTTCTTCTATAATGGTTTCATTTATGTTTCTTTCTATAGAAGAGGATATGTTTTTAACCAATAAATGTAAAATAGAAATTTCATCGTTAGTCCAAATTCGTTCTTTCGTTGAATCATCGAATGCAAAAAAACCATCAAATTCATTTTTAATGGAAACAGGAAAAAACAACATTGAATTTGGGTTCAAATTCTCTAGATATGATTTTATGTTTTCATTTTGAATTTTATCTTTAATGCTTTCAAAAAATTGTTGAGGGGATAAATCTTTTATATTATTTTCAAATTCAGAAAATGAAAGGTTTTGTAATTTTGGATGTACTGTGTCAAAATCTTGCAACTCATTTGTCCACATGCATTTTTGGTCAAATAAATTTGTTTTTGGATCTTTCTTAAAATAGGAAATACGTTCTGAGAGAGTCACTTTTCCAATCTCATTTATGATTCCCATAATGAGTTTACTTGTGCTTTTTTGCAATAAAAATTGATTTGCATTTTTATTGATAACTAAAAGAAGTTCACTTTTGTAGGCTAGTTTTTGTTCAATTTCTAAACGCATTTGTGAAGCCAAAGCAATTACTATCAAATCTGAGATGGATTTTGCAAAGTTAATATCCTCATTGTCCCAATTTTTGATGCTTTCTGTGGATTCATAAGAAAGAATACCTTTTAATTCTCCGTCAATAAAAACAGGAGTATCAAGTGTTGAAAATACGTTATTAGTATTTACATAATTACTTTTTATTTCATTGTTGGTAGCATAAGATATAATATCGGATTGAACAACTTGAAGTTTACTTTCAATTTTTTCGAAATAATCTAAATTTTCATTTCTATAAAATTGAAGCCCACTTTCTATTGTGTTTGTTTTCGATTTATAAAGTTTATGGCATATAATTTTATCAGTATCATATATCCAATAACTGGATCTACTTACTTCCAATTCTACAGATGTAATTTTTAGGATATTAATAATGGTATCCTCTAATTTTTGAGAATTTGAATGATTTAATACAGCAATATCTTTTAGCGTTTTACTATATTTTTCTATTTTTTCTTGTCTTTTGTTTTTTTCTTCTTCTAAGTTTTTGAACAAGGTGATATCTCTCGCAATACCCGAATATCCTGATATTTCTCCGAAACTATTTTTTCGGACGAAAACATTTTGAGATACCCAAATTGCCTCACCATTTTTTTTGATTATTGGAAATTCTAGTGTAGTGTAATTTTCCTCGAAGTATTGAATGTTTTTATAAAAACTCATTGTATTACTTGCGTAGTCTTTATGAATAATGGTTTCAAAATCTTTGGCAAGAAATTCTTCTTTGGAGTACCCCAAAAGTTTTATACCATAATCATTTACGAAAGTAAAGTTTCCTTTGTAATCAGTTTCAAAAATGATATCAACTGCAGTTTGAATTAAAGTTTCATACTGATTTCTTATTGTTATTTCGTTGGTTATATCCTGGCCTATCCCAATAATTGAATCTTCCGAAAATTGTTTGTCAATCCATTGGATAAATTTATATTCTCCATTTTTGCATTTTAATTTTCTAACATATAGTCGATTGTCTATAAAATCTATGTGATAATCAATACCTATAAATTCAGGATCTTCTGTTAGTCTCCAAAATTCCATACCCATTACCTCAGCAGGAGTATAACCTAAAATTGAAGTAATAGTGTCACTACAAAAAGTAACTTCACCTTCTTTGTTTGTTGCTATGGTAAGTGAGTTTCCTTTGTTAACTATCTCATTTGCAAAATTAAATTTTTCTTGGATTTTAGTTATTGAGACGTTTCTTATATGGTTTATAATAAAAACCATAAGACCAAAATTGATCAATGTAATAGCTTTTTTGACAGGAACTAAATCAAAAGAAAAAATTATAAACAAATAGAAAAAGACGAAACCTGAAAATAGCCAATATTTTTTAATAGGTTTAAGGATAATATAGGAAAAGAAAAATACAATTATAAAGCCGTAAGTAGGGAGAATGTCATTTGGTAGGAATATAATGTTGTATCCAATTAACATTGAATAAAAGTAAAATAATAGAATAAAAATAGTTTTGATTCTATTATAGAAGTATTTTGATTTTTCGCTTATTAAAAATAACAATAGAAATAAACATCCTATAGAAAAATTGCTGATTAGTAGACTTTTGGGTCTGACATGAAATAATTCAAATAGAATTTCTAAAAATGGAAGTATTAGCCCTAAAAACAATAAATAAAGTTGGTATTCTCTTTTGTCTGATTCTTCAGTTGGAAGGTTATCTGTATTCTTTAAAATTGAATTTATCCTGGAATTCGAATAAAATAAAGCGATTACTAATATACTAAGCAATGTCGATAAAATAATATTTCTATGGCTCGACATTATTAAATGTATTGCTTCCAGACTTAATTGCGTAGAAATATATACTAAGCTCGACAAAGAAAAGTTGAAGTTTAAAGAAACTAATATGTTAAAAAATAATAACATAGATTTTTTGGGTAACTATTTGATTAAAATGTTTGTTTCTACGATTAAATTTTTTTTAACTTGAAATTTTTTACTCTATTTCTTGAATATCTATTCCAACAATAGCACTGTAAATAGCATAATTCATTGAATAAAGAAAGGGCAAAGTAAAAAACACACCAATACAACATCCTATAAAACCTACTAATGACCCAATAAATGCTACAACTATTAATCCTAGAATAACAAAAGGTTGCTTGAAGATTATTAGAATACTATGTTTTATAGCTTCGATTGCTTTTAAATCTCCAAAAATAATAAGTGGTATAGCAAGAAGTGTAATATAGGAAATAAAATAAGTTATGACTTTTCCAAGTAATTCTAAATGAACATATGAAAGCAAAGTACCTTGAACAAAACTAATTGTTGAAATTAAAAATGAGGATATTATTATTTCTTTTAGATATGGAATTTTATAATAACTAAATAAATCAGAAATATGGAACTCTTCATCTCGATCTCCACAATGTGCCATTTTTAAAAATGCTGCCTGGAATGGACTAAACAGACAAGAGACTATAAGAGACAAGCTGCCTACAAATAAAAAATTAGATTCGGATAGATTTTCAATTTTCAATTTTTCAGGAGTAAGTTCCCTTGTCATTGCAGTAATACCTATTACAGAAACCAATGATGTTCCAATTAAAATAACAAATAAAAAAGTAAAAATGAAAAGAACTAATCCTGCATATAATGCTATTTTTTTATAATTTTCGAAGGCGTGATTAAATACATTGGCAAAATCAATTTGGTATCCGTTTTTTTCTATATCGTGTAATCTTTCTTGGGTTTGATTCATTTTGAAAAGGTTAATTATGTTGTCTTGATTGAGCGATTATTTGAAATTTGTTTTTTATTGATCCCGGAATTAAATATTATGTTGATTTTGAAATCGATGACAAATTTACTTCTTTTTTTCTTTAAGAGTTAAAATCTTACTTATGAGAAATGAGTAGTTACCAACAATTTTATAATCATGGAATTTTGAGTAGGAAGATGCTTTTTAATATTAAAATCAACGTGTAACTTCCTTTTTTTGTGTTAAAAATAGGATCAAATAGTTCGATAATTTTAAAAGTAAAGCACTTGATAGATCTCAAATTTTATAAAAAAATCGAAATAAATAGGTGCGCCAATTTTCCTTGATGATTTCTTGTGAAATCTTGATAGATTTCTAGTTTAATAGCAAATTGTTTTTAAAAAAAATATTTTAAAAATTAATAAAGTTGAGTTGCATTGAAAAATCAATTATTACAAAGTCTTAAATTGATAGTTTTGAAAGAAATAATTTCTCGTGTTTTGTGGATTTTTTAATGAATTAGTTTGTCTTCTAAAGCCAATTTAGCAATCTCTTTAATGTGTTTATTTTGTTGGCATAAGGAGCATATCGTAAATCCAAATCCAGCCAATTGGCTTTTTTTACAATTCCTTTCTTATGAGAAAAAATATCAAAGCTTAGCTGGCCATGATAAGCACCTATTCCACTATGACCGACACCTCCAAAAGGAAGTCTTTTGTTGGCAAAATGAATAACTGTATCGTTGACACAACCACCTCCAAATGAAAAAGAGGTAACTGTTTTCCTGGCGAATTTTCTATCGTCTGTGAATACGTATAATGCGAGAGGTTTCTCGTATCTTGAAAGGGTTTGGGTTATTTCCTTTTCGTCTTTATAGGTAATTATCGGTAATATTGGGCCAAATATCTCTCCTTCCATCAGTAAGCTGTCAAGAGAGTTTTCTTCGATTAAAGTTGGGCCAATATAGCGATCTTCAATGTCTATTTCTCCACCAAAAATAACTTTTTCAGGTTCAATCAGACTCATTAGTCGAAGACAATTTTTCTCGTTTACAATTCGAGGAAAATCGGGAGATTCTTTTGGGTTTTTACCATAAGCTTTTGTGATTTCTTTTTTCAAAAATTCAACAAAATGATCTTTCATGTCTTCTTGAATCAAAATATAATCTGGAGCAATACAGGTTTGTCCTGCATTCAAAAATTTTCCCCAAACAATTCTCTTGGCAGCTAACTTTAAATTTGCTGTTTCATCAATAATACAAGGGTTTTTTCCGCCTAATTCTAGGGTTACAGGAGTGAGGTGTTCTGCGGCAGCTTTGGCAACAATTTTCCCAACAGCAACGCTTCCTGTAAAGAAAATATAATCCCAGCGTTGTGCCAATAATTTCTGTGATGCTTCGACACCACCTTCAATTACTTTAACGTGTTGATGTTGGAAAGCTTTTTCGATAATTTTAAGCAGTATCGCTGAAGTTTTTGGTGTCAATTCAGAAGGTTTTAAAACTACTTGATTACCCGCTGCAACAGCTGATACCAAAGGACAAATCGCTAATTGAAAAGGATAATTCCAGGGAGAAATAATTAAGACTTTCCCGTAGGGTTCTTTTACAATATAATCGGTTGATGGAAAATTAAGAAGTGAGGGAAATACTCGTCTTATTTTACTCCATTTCTCAATGTTTTTTATAGTGTCTTTTAATTCCGATATAACATAGCTGGTTTCTGTGGCAATCGATTCAAAAGGAGGTTTCTTGAAATCATCATATAAGGCCTGAATGATTTCATTTTCATGCTTGATAATTACATCCAATAATTTTATTAAAGCTTCTTTTCTTGAAGTAATGTTTAATTTGTAACTCATAGCAAAATATATTATTTTATATACTGCAAGTTAATTTTAAAATTCAAATTATAATATTTTTTTCATTAAAATATTAAATGGCTTTCCAAATCACTTCGTCAGGAGTAGGGGCAATAATTGTAATATTTTCTTTGGAAACAGGGTGAATAAACACCAGTTTTCGGGCATGTAAATGTATACCACCATCAGGATTACTTCTGTCAAAACCGTATTTTAAATCTCCTTTTATTGGTGACCCAATAGCAGAGAGTTGAGCTCTAATTTGATGGTGTCTCCCAGTGTGCAGTTGGATTTCAAGCCCATAATAGTTGTCCAGTTCTTTGATGATTTTGTATTCCAAACTTGCCAATTTACTATCAGGAACTTCTTTTGTATGCGCTTTTGAAGTGTTGTTTTTTTCGTTTCTTTTGATGTAATGAACGAGAGTGTCTTCGTTTTTGGAAGGTCTGTTTTTGACTACTGCCCAATATGTTTTTTGAGTTTCCCTATTGCTGAATAATTCATTCATTCTAGTAAGGGCTTTGCTTGTACGGGCAAAAACCACAATTCCAGTTGTAGGTCTATCCAGTCGATGCACCACTCCCAAAAAGACTTCGCCAGGCTTGTTGTATTTGTCTTTAATGTATTCTTTTACAACGTCGCTCAATGGCTTGTCTCCAGTTTTGTCTCCTTGCACAATATCACCTACACGTTTATTGACCACGATAAGATGGTTGTCTTCGTGTAGGATTTGGAGATTGTTTTTATTTGAAATTATTTTATTGGACAATGTAAATTGTTTAGCGAATTTTTGATGAATGAAAACTACTAATATTGCTCTTTCTCGTTTGGAAAATCTTTCGATTTTACATCCTCTACATATTGACTAATTGCAGAAGTCATTCCTTCATATAGGTTCATGTATCGTCTCAAGAAACGAGGGCTGAATTCATTGTTCATACCCAGCATATCGTGAATTACCAATACTTGTCCATCTACACCGCCACCGGCACCAATTCCGATAACGGGAATCGAAATGCTTTGTGCCACTTTTGTTGCCAAATGAGCTGGTATTTTTTCTAGTACCAAAGCAAAACAACCTAGTTGCTCAAGTAACTTAGCATCTTCGATTAATTTTTCGGCTTCTTCTTCTTCTTTGGCACGAACGGTATAAGTACCAAATTTATATATAGACTGCGGCGTCAATCCCAAATGTCCCATAACCGGAATTCCTGCATTCAAGATTTTTTTGATTGATTCCTTGATTTCTTTTCCACCTTCCAATTTCACAGCGTGACCACCACTTTCTTTCATGATTCTGATAGAAGAACGTAAAGCCTCCTTTGAATCGGATTGATAACTTCCAAAAGGTAAATCAACAACTACCAAGGCTCTTTCTACAGCTCTAACCACAGATGAGGCGTGATAAATCATTTGATCCAATGTAATAGGTAGAGTCGTTTCGTGACCCGCCATAACATTGGAGGCAGAATCGCCAACCAAAATCACATCAATCCCAGCAGTATCTACAATTTTGGCCATTGTATAATCATAAGCCGTAAGCATAGAGATTTTTTCTCCATTGGATTTCATGTCGATTAAGGACTTTGTGGTAATTCTTTTGTAATCTTTTTTTATTGCAGACATTGTGTTTATGTTTTAATTCCGAGTCTTCGGATTGATTTTGTTTTTGAGAATGCAAAAGTAATAAATAGAAATTTTTTAAATTGAATTTTAATGAGGAATATGAAAAATGAGCCTGTATAATTTAAAGTATTTGTATTAATCAAAGTATTTTAAAGAATTTCAGTGACAAATAATTAAAATAACTAATTTTGATAATTAAAAAACAAAATACAGTTTTGAAAAACATCCTAATTATAGATGACGAAGAAAAATTGCGTCATCTCCTTGCCAGAATCATTAAATCAGAAGGATTTGATGTTATTGAAGCCCCTGATTTAAAGTCTGGTTTCAAGAAATTGGAGACAAATGATATTGATGTCGTTTTATGCGATGTTAAACTTCCAGACGGCAATGGCGTTGATTTTCTTCAAAAAATTAAACCTGCTTTTCCTATAACCGAAGTTATTCTCTTGACTGCTTTCGGCAAAATTTCCGATGGTGTTCAGGCCATGAAGAATGGTGCATTTGATTATATTGTAAAAGGAGATGACAATGATAAAATCATCCCGCTTTTGTACAAAGCTTTGGAAAAAGTACAGCTCCAAAAGAAAGTCAAGCAGCTTGAAAAACGAATTTCCGATAAATATTCTTTTGACAGCATTATAGGGAAATCAAAGGGATTGGAGCAAGTTATTGATTTGGCAAAGAAAGTTTCTAAGACAGAATCGACAGTGCTTTTAACCGGAGAAACTGGAACTGGTAAAGAAGTTTTTGCACAGGCCATCCATGAAAATAGCAATCGGGCCGGAAAATCGTTTGTGGCTCTTAACTGCAGTACTTTCAGCAAAGAAATTTTGGAAAGTGAATTGTTTGGACATAAACAAGGAGCTTTTACAGGAGCAATAAAAGATAAAAAAGGTTTTATCGAAGAAGCCAACGGAGGAACTCTGTTTCTGGATGAAATAGGGGAGATGCCACTAGAACTGCAGGCTAAATTATTACGGGTTTTAGAAACGAATGAATATATCCAAATTGGTGACACAACTCCAAGAAAATCTAATTTTCGTCTTATTGCGGCAACTAATCGCGATTTAAAAACGGAAAGTGATGAACACCGTTTTCGTTCGGATTTGTATTTTAGATTAAATATTTTTGAGATTAAAATTCCGCCATTAAAGGAAAGAATAAAAGATATTGCACCCTTAACCAATTATTTTGTAGAGCAATTTTCATCAAGAGTAAATAAAAAATCATTGATAATTGACGTCGATTTTCTTCATAAATTAGAAACCTACCATTGGCCGGGAAATGTCCGTGAATTGAGAAACGTAATTGAGCGTTCCGTTATTCTAGTGAACGACGATGTCTTGACACAGGATGTTTTGCCTTATGAAATTCAGCACCAAATGGATCATACAAACAAAACCTTATCGGCTTTTTCAATGCAGAGCGTTGAAAAACTCCATATTCAAAAAGTACTGAACTATACCAAAGGAAATAAGGCCGAAGCAGCCCGATTACTTGAAATAGGCGTTGCAACCCTTTACCGAAAATTAGACGAATACAATATTCAATAAATCCATACCAAAGCTATCGTTTTGAGAAAAGCCTATCATTTTGATAGGCTTTTTTTATGCCCTTTTTGGATGAAAAATGGGCAATCCAATCAAAAACAGTGCTTTATGATTTTTTATTTTTTTTGGAATGTTTTTTGGCATAGGCGATACAGAAAATAAATACTAACTATTATGAAAAATCAAGTCACCACTGTTTATAAACAAGCAGAGCGCTTTGCAGAAATCACAAAAACGGCAATCATTACCGGAAACATTAATCGAGCAAAAAAATGTTTGGCACTGGCTGAGCGGCTGTTTGAAACAGGAAGCAATGAAACCAAAAATGCTATTTCAAATGTGTATGTTTTTTCGGTTTCCTCTTTTATGGAACTGCGTCATTGCACGATTTCTAATCTGTTTCCAAAATCGTTGAAAGCAGAATACATCAAGCAAATTAATGCTTCCGGAGTCTAAAACTAACCTTAATTTTAATAAAATGATAATCACATTTCTTTTACTCGCATTAGGAGCTTTACTCTTTGCGATTTGTTTCAAATCCGTTGAATTTTTTGAAAAAATTTAGATCATGACAGCACTATTTATTATTGCACTTGCCGTATTCGGTTATTTGGTTTATGTATTAATCAAACCCGAAAAATTTTAAAAATGAAAAAGGCAGATAAAAAAATATCCGTAGTAATTATGGCTTGGGCATTAGCCTTTCTAATGCTTGTTATGTTTTTATAAAAGCCGAAAAAATTAATTTCTAACAAATAAAATATGAACACAGAATTTTTTGGAGTCATCAGTATTTTTATCGTCTCGATAGTTTTGGCTATTCCTGTTGGAAGATATATTGCCAAAGTGTATTTAGGAGATAAAACCTTGCTTGATGCAATTTTCAATCCAATTGAAAAATTTATTTTCAAAGTCAGTGGTATCAATTCTACTGAAGAAATGAACTGGAAACAACACCTGAAAGCGTTATTGAGCATAAACATGGTTTGGTTCTTTCTATGCTTTTTTGTTTTAGTTTTTCAGGGAAGTTTACCGCTTAATCCAGACGGAAACCCATCCATGACCCCGGATTTAGCATTCAATACCGCTATTTCATTTGTAGTGAACTGTAATTTACAGCACTATTCAGGTGAATCGGGTCTTTCTTATTTAGGTCAGCTTATGTTGATGTTCCTGCAGTTTGTTTCTGCTGGTACGGGAATGGCCGCCGCCGCAATGGTTTTTGTTGCCATGAAAGAGAGAACGACAGACAAATTGGGAAATTTCTATAATTTTTTCATCAAAAGCTGTACCCGCATTTTATTGCCTCTTTCTGCTATTGTAGCTGTGGTTTTAGTGTTTAGCGGAACACCAATGACATTTGAAGGAAAAGATAAAATTGTGACTTTGCAAGGTGATACTGTTGAAGTTTCCCGTGGTCCAGCCGCAGCATTTATAGGTATCAAACATATTGGTACAAACGGTGGTGGTTTTTTTGGAGCCAATTCGGCACATCCATTAGAAAATCCTACCTATTTAACCAATGCAGTTGAATTGTGGGCGCAATTAATCATCCCGTTTGCAATGATCTTTGCGCTAGGTTTTTTCTTGAACAAAAGAAAATTTTCTTATGTCGTTTTTGGTGTAATGACTGTCGGTTTCTTAATGCTGGTCATACCAACAATGATAAGCGAAATTAACGGTAACCCTGCTATCGAGAGAATGGGAATTGCCCAAGCAACTGGTGCTCTGGAAGGCAAGGAATTACGTTTCGGGACTGCGGTTACCAGCTTTTGGGAGATAGCCACAACGGTAATTTCTACAGGATCTGTCAATGGAATGCACGATAGTACAATGCCCGCTTCGGGAGCTATGCAATTAATGGCCATGATGGTCAATGCCTTTTATGGCGGCTGTGGTGTAGGATGGTTGAATTTTTACATCTTCATAATTCTGGCTGTATTTATTTCAGGTTTAATGGTGGGACGAACACCTGAATTTTTAGGAAAGAAAATTGAAGCTAGAGAAGTGAAAATCGCAGCTTTCATTGCTATTCTTCACCCGTTATTGATATTGGCTGGAACTGCATTAGCCTCTTATTTTACAGCTAATGATACTGCGATGGGATACTGGTTTAATGGAAACGCTACAGGCTGGCTGAATAATCCGGGAAATCATGGATTTTCAGAAATGTTATACGAATACACTTCGAGTGCAGCTAATAATGGTTCTGGTTTTGAAGGCTTAGGTGACAACAATCCATTTTGGAATATCACAACAGGAATTGTGTTGTTGCTTGGACGTTTTATTCCGATCATAGGTCCTTTGGCCATCGCAGGCCTTTTGGCAGAAAAAAAATACATTCCTGAAAGTGCGGGAACTTTAAAAACTGATACTTCTATTTTTGGTGTGATGGTTTTTGCAGTAATCCTAATCATCTCAGCACTATCGTTCTTTCCAGCATTGGCACTTGGCCCTTTAGCGGAGTATTTTACATTAAAATAATATAAAAAATGACTAAAAGTAAATCCAATTCATTGTTTGAAAGTAAGCAGGTAAAAGAGGCCTTAGTGCAGTCTTTTGTCAAGCTTAATCCAAAAATAATGTTCAAAAACCCGGTAATGTTTACCGTAGAAATAGGCACTGCCATTATGTTTGCCGTATGTGTTTCTATTTTGTTTGGAGCACAGGATCAAGGCAGTTTTATTTATAATTTCATTGTCTTCTTGATTTTATTGTCGACGCTTTTATTTGCCAATTTTGCCGAGGCGATTGCCGAGGCCAGAGGAAAAGCGCAGGCAGACAGTTTGAGAAAAACACGCGAAGAAACGCCTGCAAAACAACTTTTATCCAATGGAGAAATTAAAAGCGTAAAATCTTCCGATCTAAAAAAAGGAGATGTTTTTGTATGCGAAGCGGGTGATTTAATTGCAACTGATGGTGAAATCATAGAAGGGTTAGCGACTATTGACGAAAGTGCAATAACAGGTGAAAGTGCTCCCGTAATTCGTGAAGCGGGTGGTGATAAATCATCTGTTACCGGAGGGACAAAAGTGTTATCTGATAAAATTAAAGTGGTTGTAAGCTCAGAACCAGGGGAAAGTTTCCTTGATAAAATGATTGCTTTGGTAGAAGGAGCAAGCCGTCAGAAAACACCAAATGAGATTGCTTTGACGATTCTTTTGGCAGCCTTTACTTTGATATTTGTGATTGTCTGCGTGACTTTGAAGCCATTTGCAGATTATGCGAATGCACCCATCACCATTGCGGCTTTCATTTCTCTTTTCGTATGTTTAATTCCAACAACCATTGGTGGGTTGCTTTCTGCCATTGGGATTGCGGGAATGGATAGAGCATTACGTGCTAATGTAATTACCAAATCAGGAAAAGCAGTGGAAACTGCCGGCGATATTGATGTATTGCTTTTGGATAAAACAGGAACAATTACTATTGGAAATCGAAAAGCAACTAATTTCTATCCTGCAAAAGGAGTTATGCTAGAAGATTTTATCAAGTCTGCAGTATTGAGTTCACTTGCGGATGATACTCCGGAAGGGAAAAGTATTGTTGAATTGGCAGGATTGGAAGTAGCTCAAAAATTATCTATTGACGGGGCGACTTTAATAAAATTCACAGCCGAAACCAGAACCAGTGGTGTCGTTTTAAAAGACGGAACCAATATTAGAAAAGGTGCTCAGGACGCTGCTAAAAACATTGCGCTTCAAGCGGGTAAAGTCTTTCCTGAAGATATAGCCGAAAGAGTTATTGCTATTTCTTCAAAAGGGGGAACACCATTGGTAGTTATCAAAAATAACGAAGTTCAAGGTGTTATCGAACTGCAGGATATTATCAAAACAGGGATGAAAGAACGTTTTGAACGTTTGAGAAAAATGGGTGTAAAAACCGTGATGGTTACAGGAGATAATCCTTTGACTGCCAAATTTATTGCCGAAGCTGCCGGTGTTGATGATTTTATTGCCGAAGCCAAACCTGAGGACAAAATGAATTACATCAAGAATGAACAGCAAAATGGTAAGCTCGTGGCGATGATGGGCGATGGTACTAATGATGCACCCGCTCTTGCACAAGCTGATGTTGGTGTGGCAATGAACAGCGGAACGCAAGCTGCCAAAGAAGCTGGAAATATGGTCGATCTGGACAATGATCCAACCAAGTTGATTGAAGTTATTGAAATAGGCAAGCAATTGTTGATGACCAGAGGAACACTTACCACATTTTCAATTGCGAATGATGTTGCCAAATATTTTGCCATTGTTCCTGCGCTTTTCATTACAGCTATTCCAGCTCTTGAAGGATTGAATATTATGCATTTGCACAGTCCGGAAAGTGCCATTTTATCTGCGGTGATTTTCAACGCGATTATTATCCCGATATTGATTCCGCTTGCTTTGAGAGGTGTTGATTATAAACCAATCGGTGCGAGTGCCATCCTAAAACGAAACCTATTGATTTATGGTTTGGGCGGGTTGATCGTTCCTTTTATTGGAATCAAAATAATCGATTTGGCTGTAGCCTTATTTATGTAGGGGAAAAAGATGCTAAGATTCTGAGATGCTAAGTTTCTAAGTTTTCGCTGTGGAAATATTTTTAAAGAATCAGCATTTCAAAGATCTCAGAATCTTAGAAACTTAGTGACTTAGAGTCTAAATTAAAAACAACAAACAAAATGAAAAACATATTTTCAATATTAAAATTTACGGTGTTAATGATAGTTTTATTTGCAGTCATTTATCCTTTGGCGATTTACGGAATTGCACAATTTGCACCAAATCAAGGGAAAGGAGAAACCATTTCTGTTAACGGAAAAGTAGTAGGTTATCAAAAAATAGGACAAAAATTTGATAAGTCAAATTATTTCTGGGGACGTCCATCGGCAGTAGATTATAACGCTGCGGGAAGCGCAGGAAGCAACAAAGGACCAAGTAATCCAGAATATTTGGCTTTGGTTCAAAAAAGAATAGACACGTTTTTGATTGTTCATCCGTATTTGAAAAAGTCAGAAATTCCATCAGATATGGTGACGGCTTCGGGGAGTGGTTTGGATCCTAATATTTCTCCGGAAGGAGCTTTGATTCAGGTAAAACGTGTTGCTAAGGAACGCAAATTATCTGAAGAAAAAGTAAAAGCATTGGTGGAAACCAAAATCAACAAACCATCGGTAATGGGGACTTCAACAGTAAATGTTTTAGAGTTGAATATAGCTCTGGATGAGTTGAAATAAAAGAAAAATCAATTTCAATAGCAATTTCAATGGCAATGTGAATTTCAGTTTTAAATAATTGAGTGCTAATAATAAAAAAAGTTCTTAAAAACGAGATGCCCTAGCCCAGATGGAAACGGCATCCTTTCCTTGCCTCCTTTAGGCAAGGAAAGATATAGTGGACAGCTGGATTAGCTCCTAATAAATATAGAGAGGATGAGATTGCTTCGTTCCTCGCAATGACAAATAAAATGAAAAAAATAATAGTTACAGCTTTTATAGCTTTTGGTTTTACGACAATGAACGCTCAAGAAGAGTCAAAAAGTCCAATTACTTTTTCCGCTTATGTGGATGTATATTACAGTTATGATTTTGGGAAACCAGATAATCATACTAAACCAGGATTTATTTACAGTTACAATAAGTCTAACGAAGTGAACCTGAATTTAGGCATGGCCAAAATGAATTATACAAAAGAAAATGTTCGTGGAAATTTGGCTCTTATGGCTGGAACGTATGCCCAGTACAATATGGCTGCAGAACAAGATTTGCTGAAAAACGTTTATGAAGCTAATGTGGGGGTTAAAATTTCAAAAGACAATAATGTTTGGATTGATGCTGGAGTTATGCCTTCGCACATTGGATCTGAAAGTGCTATTGGGAAAGATTGCATGACTTTGACCAGAAGCATTGGAGCTGAAAATTCTCCATATTATGAAACAGGAATCAAAGTTGGTTATACTTCTCAATCCGAAAAATGGTATTTGGCTGCAATGTATTTAAACGGCTGGCAGCGCATTCAGAAAGTTGATGGTAATCATACGCCGGCTTTTGGAACTCAGGTGACATTTAAGCCAACGGCAAAAGTGGCATTAAACTGGAGTACTTATGTTGGAAACGAGCAACCTGATATTGATAAGAAATGGCGCTATTTTAATGATTTTTACGGAACATTTAAATTGACTGATAAAACAAGTATAATCACGGGTTTTGATATTGGATTGCAGCAATCTGCTAAAGGAAGCAGTGATTACGATGTTTGGTATACTCCATCTGCAATCATTCAGTACAAGCCCACGGACAAAATTCAATTGGCTGCCAGAGGGGAATATTATCAAGATGAAAAAGGGGTAATTATCGCAACAGGAACTCCAAATGGTTTTAAAACCTATGGCTTCTCGGCAAATTTTGATTATTTGCCAGTAGAAAATGTAATATTTAGATTAGAAGCCCGAACTTTGAATAGTAAAGATGATATCTTTTTGAAGGATAATAATCCTACTGATAGCAATGTTTTTATAACGACATCTTTGGCAATATCGATTTAAAAAAAAGACAGAAATCTGTAGTGAAAAGTTAGAAGTAAAATGTTCTTTATTGTAGCATTTTACTTCTGACTTCTCACATTTTACACAATTATAAAATGGACAACGAAAAAGAAAATAATGTCAAACACTTTCTCGATTTAATTCAAAAATCTCGAAGAGGAAAGTTTAAAGTCTATATTGGCATGAGTGCCGGCGTGGGGAAAACTTTCCGTATGTTGCAGGAAGCACACACGTTGTTGCGCAATGGGATTGATATAAAAATTGGTTATATCGAGACGCACAATCGCAAGAAAACCCAGGATTTGATAGAAGGCTTGCCAATTATTCCAAGGCGAACGCTTTTCTATAAAGGAAAACAGCTTGATGAAATGGATTTGCAGGCTATCATCAACTTGCGTCCCGAAGTGGTTATTGTTGATGAATTGGCACATACCAACATTGAAGGCAGTAAAAACGAAAAACGCTGGCAAGATGTGATGGAGATTCTTGAAGCGGGAATCAATGTGATTTCGGCTGTAAACATTCAGCATATTGAGAGTTTAAATGAAAGTGTTAAGCAAATTTCCAATGTCGATGTTAAGGAAAGAATTCCCGATAATGTGTTGCGGTTAGCAGATGAAGTCGTTAATATAGATTTAACTGCCGATGAACTCATCACACGATTGAAAGAAGGAAAAATTTACTCGGCCGATAAAATTCAGACCGCGTTGGAGAACTTTTTTAAATCAGATCAAATTTTGCAATTACGGGAATTGGCTTTACGAGAAGTGGCCAGCCAAGTTGTTCGAAAAGTGGAAAATGAAGTTCCAAGATATCATGCTCTGCGACATGAGAAGTTATTAGCCTGCATTAGCAGTAATGATAGAACGGCCAAAATTGTGATTCGGAAAACGGCTCGATTGGCGAGTTATTATAATAGCGACTGGTATGTGCTGTATGTTGAAACGCCAAAAGAAAGTCCTAATAAAATTGCTCTCGACAAGCAACGGCATTTGATTAATAATTTTAAATTAGCTACACAATTAGGAGCCGAAGTAATTAAAATCGAAAGTAAAAATATTACGGATGGCATTCTTAAAATTGTGGAACAAAATAAAATAACAACGGTTTGCATAGGGAAGCCACATTTTAATTTGTTGAAAGTAATTTTGTCCACCACTATATTCAATAGATTATTGAAAAATCTATCGTTATCCAATATTGACCTTGTAATTCTATCATAAGATGAAAATTAAAACTAAGTTAAACCTAGGTGTCGGACTGCTTTTTTTATTGATAATTATCCTAACGTTAGTGAGTGCATTTTATATTTTTTCGATAAAAAAAGACACTGAAAACATATTGAAAGCCAATTACAATACATTGGAATATTCAAGAAATATGTTGCTTTCTTTAGACGAGATAAATAGCGACGCCGAGAATGCGATAATTACATTTGAAAACAATCTCAACAAGCAAAGCAAAAATGTTACCGAAGTTGGGGAACATGATGCAACCCTCAATTTGAAAAAAAGTTTTAATCTTCTGAAAGTAAACAGAACAGATCAAAAATTAAAAAACCAAATTCGACAGGACATTTTTGAGATTATGAAGTTGAATATGTTTGCCATTAAACAGAAAAGCGATGTTGCCAAGCAAACTGCCGAAACGGCCAATATGTGGATTGCCATAACGGGTACGCTTTGTTTTCTGATAGCCTTTAATCTATTGGTGAACTTGCCCAATAATATTGCCGACCCAATTAAGGAGCTTACAGCAAGTATAAAGGAGATTGCTAACAAAAACTATTCGGAACGGGTACATTTTATGGATCATAATGAGTTTGGTGATTTGGCAAAATCATTTAATACGATGGCGCAAAAATTAGAGGAGTACAACAGTAGTAATCTATATAAATTGTTGTTTGAAAAGAAAAGGCTGGAAACTTTAATCAATAATATGAATGATCCTATTATTGGATTGGACAATCAAGGGTTAATTTTATTTGTAAATGATGAAGCGTTGAAAATCATTGGTATGAAATCGGAGGATGTTCTTGGTAAAACGGCATCGACCTTGGCATTGACAAATGATCTAATGAAATCATTAATTGAAAAAAATAGTGCAAATGAAGCTAATATCCGAGGACAAAAAGTACTTCCGATGAAAATTTTTGCTGACGGAAAGGAAAGTTATTTCGAGAAAGAAAATATAAACATAACGATTCAGCCCACCGGTGAAGACCAGATGATTAACATTGGAGATGTCATTATTTTGAGAAATATCACTCCATTTAAAGAGTTAGATTTTGCAAAAACAAATTTCATAGCTACTGTTTCTCACGAGTTAAAGACTCCTATTTCATCCATCAAATTGAGTTTGCAGTTACTTGAGAACAAAACCACTGGAACAATTAATGAAGAGCAAAAACATTTGATTGAAAGTATTAAAGATGATAGTCAACGACTGTTAAAAATCACTGGCGAATTACTCGAATTATCACAGGTCGAAACTGGAAATATACAATTGAATATTGAAAAAAGTAATCCGTACGAAATAGTCCATTATGCTACTGAAGCCGTAAAGATGCAAACAGATCAAAAACAAATTGAATTACTTATTGAAGCTGATGAGAATCTTCCGGATATCAAGGCCGATAGTGAAAAAACAGCTTGGGTACTTATTAATTTTTTAACCAATGCGATTCGGTATTCTTCAGAAAATAGCAAAATAACTATGAGGTTAAAAAAGGATAATATGCAAATCTCATTTGCTGTCATTGATACTGGAAAAGGAATAGATAATCGGTATAGAAGCAAAGTTTTTGACAAATATTTTCAGATTCCGGGAAGTCAAAAAACAGGCACTGGATTGGGATTGGCAATATCCAAAGAATTTATTGAAGCTCAAGGCGGAACAATTGGTGTAGAAAGCGAGTTAGGCTTAGGAAGCACTTTTTATTTTAAACTTTTGACAATTTAATTTTAGTCTGTCGATTTCAGAAGGCAGAATGCAGATTTCAGTCTGCAGTAAGCAGAAAAAAAGATTTCAGAATAAGAAGGTCAACCTCTTATCTGAAATCTTTTCTTTATTCTGTCTTCTGAGATCTGCCTTCTGCAAGCTGAAACCTGTCTTCTAAGACCTTAACAATCCGCCATATTTACGGCAATTGCAAGTCCGCCTTCAGAGGTTTCTTTGTATTTAGAGTTCATGTCTTTGGCTGTTTGCCACATGGTATCAATTACTTTATCGAGAGAAACTTTGGCATTTTTGGCATCAGTTTCCAGAGCAAGTTCAGCAGCGTTAATTGCTTTTATTGCACCCATTGTATTTCTTTCGATACACGGAATTTGTACTAAACCACCAATTGGATCACAAGTTAATCCCAAGTGATGTTCCATGGCAATTTCGGCAGCCATTAAAACTTGGTCAGAAGTTCCACCCATTAATTCGCATAAAGCGGCTGCAGCCATAGCACTTGAAACTCCAATTTCAGCTTGGCATCCTCCCATTGCGGCAGAGATAGTTGATCCTTTCTTGAAAATACTACCAATTTCGCCGGCAACCATCAAAAATTGTTTGATTTCTTTTTCTCCAGCTTGATGGTTTTCAATAACTAAATAATACATTAAAACTGCTGGAATTACTCCAGAACTTCCATTAGTTGGTGCAGTAACTACACGACCAAGTGCCGCATTTACTTCGTTTACAGCTAATGCAAAACAGCTAACCCATTTTAGAATTTGACGAAATTTAACTTCGGTTTTTCTAATTTCTTCAAGCCATTCCTGCGGAGTGGAATAATTGGACAAACCAATCAGATTTTGATGCATGTCAAAAGCGCGTCTTCGTACATGTAATCCGCCAGGAAGTATACCTTCAGAGTGGCAACCGATATACATACATTCCAACATGGTTTTCCAAATACGCATCAGTTCATGATGGATCTCAGCCTCAGGGCGCATGGATTTTTCGTTATCGTAAACGATTTCCGAAATTGATTTGTTTTCTTTTGTGCAATAGGATAAAAGCTCGCTAGCTTTGTTGATAGGGAAGGGGAAAGCACATTTTATGGCTTCCTTGTTTTGGGCATTTTCTCGTTCCTCTTTGACCACAAATCCACCACCAATAGAATAAAAAGTAGAACTGTATTCGGTCTCATTATTGAAATAGGCCGTAAAAGTTAATCCATTAGCATGAAAAGGGAGAAAGTTTTTATTGAAAACGATGTCTTGAAGAAAATAAAAAGGAATATGGATTTGGTTTCCAAAATTGATTTCATTTTTGGCTTCAATCGATTTTATAATTCCGTCAATATCTTGGATAGGAATGTATTCTGGATCCTGACCACTTAGTCCGAGCATAATAGCCAAATCGGTGGCATGTCCTTTTCCAGTTAATGAAAGAGAACCGTATAAATCAATTTTTACTCTTATTATTGAATTGATATCATATTCACTTCTCAGTTCGTTTAAGAAACGTTCAGCTGCACGCCAAGGGCCAAGTGTATGAGAACTTGATGGTCCAACACCAATTTTAAGCATATCAAAAACTGAGATACATTCTTCCATAAAAGTTTAATTTTTTTGATGAACAAATATAATTATTAATTGAACTATTGTGGAGAAATTTATGTTTAAAAATGATAATTTGATAATATTATTTAAAAATAAGCTTATTGGTTTGAAGAATTGATATTTTTATTTGCGTTCGGTTTTCAGTTTTTGAAGATGCAAATAGTTTAGTTTTTATGAAGTTGAATCTTTATTGAATCCTAAGTTTTTGAATGTATGATATTCTAAAGGACTGTTACTCATTTCTCATTATTATTGATTTTAAATAATTTAAAAATTGCTCTATAGTTTTTACCGATTTTATTGGCTTTAAAAGATTTAAATCATACATTTGTCGCTACATTCAAAAATTCCGGAAAACATGTTTGAATTTCATCAGTATTTAGGCTTTTTACTTTTCTTAACCATCCTTACAATGGGATTTTGGTTAATGTTTTTCCTAGTTGGTTTCGTATCCTATTGGGTAGGTGGAGCAACTTGGGAAGCTTATAAAGAAAAGAAAGCAAAACAAAAAGAAGAAGAAGCATAGTCTTATTTTTACTTTACAAAAAAAAGGATTCGTATTTACGAATCCTTTTTTTATGGTTTAAAAATACCTCATTAGACTTTGCAAAAAGCCTAATGAGGTATTAGTTAATATTATCCAGGGAAATCACCGTTATTGTCGTCTTGTGGCTTTTTAGGTTGTGCATTCTTTTCTCTATCGTTTTTAGGTTTGTTGAAACGATATGTGAACGACAAATTGAATTGACGTTTGCGGAATTGCATTTCACCATACGATGTTTGATTTTCAAGATACGTATAAGATCGCATAATTCTCGTGTTGAAAATGTCACTAATATTGAACGCGATAGTTCCTTTTTCTTTCATTACATCTTTACTGAAAGCGGTGTTCATACCAAACTGACCTAAGTTTTTTCCTTGCGCAGTTTTTTGCTCACCATTGTAGGTTGCATTTAATTGCCAGTCGATTTTGTATGGTAAAGTTAGTTTGGAGTTAATTCTTGCGAACCAACTTGTAGCTTGGTTGTCAAGATTCTGAACTACAAGTTCGTCATTATTGTCCGTATAGCTGTGTTCTCCAGTTGTTTTTACATTATACAAATTGAAATTACTGTTTATTTTCCATATTTTGAATGGGGTGTAATTTAATGTAAATTCAAAGCCGAATTTTTGTTCTTTACCTAAGTTAATTGGTTGGCTTTTAATAACAGGAATTCCGTTTACTTCATCACCTGTAGGAGATCGTACAAAGCTGAAAACATCTTTGGTATCTTCAAAATATGCCGAAGTATTGAATGTTACTTTTTCCCAACGTTTGATATATCCAATATCAAATTTGTCAGTTAAAGAAGGATCTAGGTCTGGATTTCCTTGAAAAATATTAACGTTACTTGAATAGTTTACAGCAGGGTTCATAAAACGACCTCTTGGTCTTGTTAGACGTTTACTGTAGCTTGTAGTGAAGTTACTTTGATCTGAAATTTCATAACTGATAAAAGCACTCGGAAAAAAGTTGTTGTACTTTTTAGTATTATATTCATTAGTTTCTAATAAATTTACTTCGACATTAGTGTCTTCCCAACGCAATCCAAATAAATAAGAGAATTTATTTTTTTTGAAACCATACTGTGTATAAAGAGCGTTGATGATTTCTTTGTATTCTAAAGTATTTGATAAATCCTTGATTTTTACGGGAGGATCTTGATCGTCAAGAACATAATATTCGTTATTTAAATCACCAAAATTTCCTTTATATCCAGCTTCAAACTGACTTCCTTCTCCTATTGGAAGTACATAATCGGCCTGTAGTTGTCCTTGTTTTTGAACTTGGTTATTTAAGGTGTTGTTGTAATTGTCAGAACCTGTAATAATACTTTGGTTATCATCTGTATTTCTTGAAATAGAAGCATCAACAGTAAGTTTGTGTCCTTTGTCGTTGAAGTTTTTAATTAAGTTTGAAGTAAATGAGGTGTTTTCACTACCAGTTTCTCCAGTGTTCAAACGGTAAGTTGAACCTGTGAAATTATGAGATGCATCATAGTTGTTGTAGTTAACTAAATCATTGTCTTCTCCAGTATTTTTTTCGTAATTGATGGCATTTGTCCAATAAGTATTTGGTGCTACTGTCCATTCAACTCCAGCTCTTCCATTAAAACCATCTCTAGTTCTTTCTGTCTCACGATCTTCGTCTAAAAAGTTTTTAATAGAGCCGTCTTCATTGAAGTATTCAGAATTAGTTTTACCACCACCTTCATTTGTTCTGTGATTGTAACCCGCATTAGTAAAGTAGTTTAATTTTTCTGTTTTATAATTCACATTACCACTTAAGCCATAAGTTTCTGGAATACCTGTTGATGCTATGATGGTTCCATTGAAACCTTGATTTTTACCTTTTTTAAGAACGATATTGATTATTCCAGAACCACCTTCAGCATCATATCGTGCTGATGGATTAGTGATAATTTCAACTTTATCAACGGCATCAGCAGGAAGTTGTCTTAAAGCTTCGGCAATATTTACTGCATAAGATGGTCTTCCATCAATTAAAATTCGGATGTTGTCACTTCCTCTTAAACTTACATTTCCTTCGGTATCAACAGAAACAGAAGGAACATTGTCTAAAACATCACTTACCGTTCCGCCTTTTACCATCATATCCTGACCAACGTTGTACACTTTTTTGTCCAGTTTTATTTCAACTGATGATTTTTCGGCACGAACAATAACTTCGTCCAATTGTGAAGCATCATCTTCAAGTCTAATGGTGCCTAGAGAAGTTTTTTCGGTTATATTTTTTCCTTTTATTTCGAGAGGTTTGAATGAAATGAATTCAATAGTAATATCATATTCTCCAGGAATAACATCAGCTTCAAATTCGCCTTTTCCGTTTGTGATTCCGCCTGATACAGCTTTGGGATTTTTAATATTTTTTAATGCAATTGTTGCATATTCAAGTGGTTGATTGCTAGTTTTGTCTACAATTTTTCCACTCACTTTGATTTTGTTAAATGTTGGAGGCCCTTGTTGAGCAAAGTTGGATAGTCCTAAAAATAGAAATAAAAGAACTAGAGTAAGGTTGAATTTTTTCATTAGTAATAAATAAGATTTCTCCATTGGATAGAGAAAGCTTTAAAAGGTTTAAAATTGATTTTGCTAAAATTATGTTAATGTCTATATGAATGGAATTACCTTCTCCAAATCCCGACCGATAATAGCTTTATTTCCATTAACGACTATCGGTCGTTCTATAAGTATAGGGTTTTCGGCCATAGCTTGAATAATTTCATTTTCGCTCAATGTTTTTCCTTTGAAATTTTCTATCCAAATACTTTCTTTTTGACGAACTAACTCAATTGGCGTTAAATTTAGTTTTTGAAGTAGTATAGTTAATTCTGCTGCTGTTGGAGGAGTTTTGAGATAATTGATGATTTCAATTTCTTTATTGGATTCTTCCAAAACTAGTAAACAGCTTCTCGATTTTCCGCACCTTTGATTGTGGTATATTTGTATCATTATTATTGATGAATTTTGGATTTATGCTAAAATAAATAGCTATTTTTAATTCGGGCAAAAATAAGATTTGAAATACCATTTGAAGTATAATTTATAAAAAAAATAGCGAATGTTTTTGGAACAAGGAATTGATAGAAATAATAAATTTTGGAAGTATATCTTAGGATTGATATTTATAGTTGGTTTTTCTTTTTTGGGTCAAATGCCTATGTTGGGAATGCTGTTGTTTGAAACATCATTTCGAGGGAAAAAATACCCAGCAACTGATGAAGAATTGCTTCATTTTTTTGAACCAAATTTGAATTTGTTTTTACTGCTCCTTTCATTTGTGTTTACTTTAGGCGGAATTTATTATGTAGTCCGGTTTTTGCATCAGCAAAAAATCCTTTCTATTGTTACAACAAGAAAAAAAATAGATTGGAAAAGAGTGTCTTTCTCTTTTCTAGTTTGGTCAATATTTACAGTAATTTCAACACTGTTGATGTGTTATTTAAATCCAGCTGATTTTAAAATTAATTTTCAATTCATTCCTTTCTTAATTTTGGTAGTGATAGCCACTCTTTTGGTTCCTATTCAAACCAGTGTTGAAGAATTAGTTTTTCGAGGTTATTTAATGCAGGGTTTTGCTAATTTGTTCAAGAATAAATGGTTTCCGTTATTGATGACGTCTAGTATTTTTGGTTTGATGCATCTTTTTAATCCCGAAGTGACCAAGATGGGAAATATAATAATGGTGTACTACATAGGAACTGGTCTATTGTTAGGAATAATGACTTTGATGGATGAGGGTATGGAATTAGCTTTGGGTTTTCATGCTGCAAATAATTTGATTGGAGCATTATTGGTAACTTCAGATTGGTCTGCTTTTCAAACGTATTCTGTTTTTAAAGACGTCTCAGAACCTGAGGCTGGACTTGATATTATCTTTCCTGTTGTTGTTATTTATCCTCTACTTTTGATTATATTTGGATTGAAATACAAATGGTCTGATTGGAAAGAAAAACTTACAGGATCGATTGTTTAATGGTGTGAATTAAATATAAAAAAAATAATCAATATGGATACAGTAACATACAAGAATGTGCACAACCGTTTTAAATTAAATGGGTTTCATTTGACAAAAGAAGATTTATGCAGAATAGCCTATAGTTTTATAAAAGAAGGCGAAGATTTTGAACAGTCCGTAGGTGATTTTTTATTGGACTGGTTTGATGATAAATCCTATATTGATATGCGTACTTCTGGCACAACAGGAACTCCAAAATCGATTAGAATTGAGAAAAATGCAATGGTTCAATCAGCTATAGCTACTGGAGATTTTTTTGATCTTAAGCCCGGTGATAGAGTATTACATTGCTTGCCGGCCAATTATGTTGCTGGTAAAATGATGTTTGTGCGTTCGTTTGTCTTAGGCTTGGATGTGGATTTTGTAGCTCCAAGTTCCCATCCTTTAGAACATAATGATGAGAAATATGATTTTGCTGCTATGGTACCTCTTCAAGCTAAGAATTCAATTGATAAATTAACGAGCATTAAAAAGGTAATTATTGGTGGTGTGAAAATTCATAAATCATTGGAGCAAGAATTAATTAAATTGCCGATCGATATTTATGAATCATATGGAATGACTGAAACAATCACTCATATTGCTGCCAAGAAAGTTGGTACTGAGGCCTTCACTACATTACCAAATGTTACTGTTTCTGTAAATGAGCATCAATGTTTGGAAATTGTGGCCAAAAATATCGGAATTGAAAAAATTGTTACAAATGATATCGTAAAATTGATTTCAGATAATCAGTTTATTTGGTTAGGACGTTATGATAATATAATTAATAGTGGTGGTATCAAATTAATGCCAGAGCAAATAGAAAGTAAATTATCAAATTTAATTGAAAGACGTTATTTTGTGAATGGAGTGCCAGATGAAACTTTGGGAGAAAAAGTAGTTCTTTATGTGGAAGGTGCTCCAATAGAAATCGATCATTCTGTATTTGATGTTTTGGATAAATATGAAAAGCCTAAAGAAATTGTTTTTATTCCAAAATTTAAAGAAACTGCTACTGGTAAAATAATGAGAGAAGAAAGTAGAAAAGTGGCTGTTTAAGTAAAGACTGTAAATTGTAAAAACAAAAGAGAGGATGGTTATTCCTCTCTTTTTTATTTGATGTGAATTTTGGTCAGGATTATTTTTGCATTTTAAAAAAATAATCAGCTGAATTTTTTCCGCTTCCATAAATTAAAAAAAACAGACATACTGCGAGAGTAAGGAATGCTAATAATAAATTTTGATGATGCATATATCCCATGAAATTGATGATTACGGCACAAATTAAGATTGGTAATTGTGCAGCGATAGCCCAACGTGTCAATAAGCCACAGAAAATTAAAATTCCTCCAATCAAATGGGCTGGTGCTATGTAATGAACCAAAAACATTCCACCTCCGAACTTGTCGATTGGAGATAATAATTCAACTAAATATTGAGCGTTTGAAAAAAAATAGATCCCTTTCATAAATAGAAAAACACCAAGAGCCATTCTGAGTAGATCTACGGGTAAATAAGTGTGCGCATTGGCCCACTTATTTAAGGTTTTTACATTGTTCATAATGTCTTAAGTTTTAAATTAGTAATACTAAGTTATTAATAATTAATGACATATCGATAATTTTTTACGGCATTTATTAGTAATATCTCTTGTTTTTAGTATTGTAATTATAATATTAATAAAGCAGAGGTGGTGAAAATATCATAAATTGATTGTGGAAGATTTTTTTAGTGGAAGATTTTTTCAAGGTATTGTGTTTTAAACCCGATATTTTTGATTTATTTTTATAAAAAAAAACTCCTGGTAAGTCAGGAGTTTTATGAAATTTTTATTTGAAAT
Source organism: Flavobacterium granuli (assembly GCF_031456055.1). Lineage (GTDB taxonomy): Bacteria > Bacteroidota > Bacteroidia > Flavobacteriales > Flavobacteriaceae > Flavobacterium > Flavobacterium granuli_A. The sequence goes on along the minus strand of NZ_JAVDTX010000002.1, from coordinate 485,775 downwards.
CATTAGGTAATTAAACTTGGATTACTCCTAAATTAAATTTCTTTTCAATAGGGGAGTGATTAGCTGCTTCGATACCCATAGAAATCCAAGTTCTGGTTTCCAGTGGGTCAATAATAGCATCTGTCCACAAATGAGCTGCTGCATAATAAGGAGAAACTTGGTCGTCATAACGGGCTTTGATTTTGGCAAATAATTCGGCTTCTTTAGCTTCATCTACAATCTCACCTTTTCCTTTTAGAGAAGAAGCTTCAATTTGTGCCAATACTTTTGCGGCTTGGGTTCCACCCATTACAGCTAGTTCTGCACTTGGCCAAGCAAATATTAATCTAGGATCGAATGCTTTTCCACACATCGCATAATTTCCTGCTCCATAAGAATTTCCTACTACGACAGTAAATTTTGGTACTACTGAATTGGAAACGGCATTTACCATTTTAGCACCGTCTTTTATTATTCCCCCATGTTCAGATTTGGAACCAACCATAAAACCAGTAACATCTTGAACAAATACTAACGGAATTTTCTTTTGGTTGCAATTGGCAATAAAACGAGTGGCTTTATCTGCAGAATCCGAATAGATTACACCACCAAATTGCATTTCGCCTTTTGTGGTTTTTACTACTTTTCTTTGATTGGCTACAATTCCCACGGCCCAACCGTCAATTCTGGCATAACCCGTAATAAGAGATTGCCCATATCCATCTTTGTATGCTTCAAACTCCGAATTATCGACCAATCGATTGATGATTTCCATCATGTCATATTGTTCGTTTCTGGCTTTTGGCAAAATGCCGAATATTTCTTTTTCGTCCAAAGCAGGTTTTTCTGCTTTGATACGATTGAATCCCGCTTTGTCAAAATCACCAATTTTATCGACTATATTTTTTATTTTGTCTAATGCATCTTTGTCGTCTTTTGCCTTGTAATCAGTAACTCCAGAAATCTCACAATGTGTAGTTGCTCCTCCCAAGGTCTCATTGTCTATGCTTTCGCCAATGGCTGCTTTTACCAAATAACTTCCTGCCAAAAAGATACTTCCCGTTTTGTCGACAATCAGAGCTTCATCGCTCATTATTGGAAGATAAGCACCACCTGCAACACAACTGCCCATTACGGCTGCAATTTGTGTAATACCCATACTGCTCATTATGGCGTTATTTCTAAAGATGCGTCCAAAATGTTCCTTGTCTGGAAAAATTTCATCTTGCAGAGGTAAATAAACTCCGGCACTATCAACCAAATAAATGATTGGTAAACGATTTTCCATTGCTATTTCCTGTGCTCTTAGGTTCTTCTTTGCTGTAATAGGAAACCAAGCACCTGCTTTTACAGTAGCATCATTGGCCACGACGATGCATTGTTTTCCTTTGACGTATCCTATTTTAACAATTACACCTCCCGATGGACATCCTCCATGTTCAGTGTACATTTTTTTACCTGCAAATGCTCCGATTTCAATTGATTTTTTATTTTCATCTAAAAGATAATCAATACGTTCTCGAGCTGTCATTTTGCCTTCGGCATGAAGTTTTTCGATTCGTTTTTCGCCGCCTCCTAGTTTGACTTTGGCAAATTTTTGTCTTAGTTCAGACAGTAAAAGTTTATTGTGATCTTCGTTTTTATTGAAGTTTAAATCCATAGATATTGATATATTTTGTACCGAGCGCTAATTTACGAAAACGATTGAGATAATTTTAAACTATTACGTTCTAATTTTTTATGGAAGATAAATATTTTACTGGAAATACGAGCCTTTTTTGAGTTTTTAATATGTAAAATAAGTTAATTATATAATTTTTTGATTTTAAAACATAACATAGAATAATCGCAACGCTTGTAATTTTGTTTTAAATCAATCTGTTATGATGTTATACAAAAAAAGTCTATTTCTGTTTTTAATGTTATTTGTTATTTTTCCCACTTACTCTCAGGTTCAAGCTTTGGTTAATGATAAAGTTGTACTTAAAAGTATGGCTGCTCGTTGGGAATTAGATTCTACCGCGGTAAGAGGAACTTTTTTGGTTACCCCTTACAAAACAATTTATGTTTTGCCATTTGTATGGTCCAGTAATCCAAATGAACAACCTCATTCGGGAAATACCTCGCCGGAATATACGCCACCCGCCCAAGTAGATTATGATGTTGTCGAGATGAAATTTCAATTGAGTTTTAAAACTAAAATTCTTCAGAGTTTTTTGTGGGGGCGAGCGGATTTGTGGGTAGCCTATACTCAAATATCGCATTGGCAACTTTATAACTCAGAATTATCCCGTCCATTTAGGGAAATAAATTACGAACCCGAAATTATTCTGAATTTTCCTGTAAAATTTAATGTATTAGGATTTAAAGCTAGGATGATTGGTGTTTCATTTGATCACATGTCGAATGGAAAAAGTTATCCGAATACAAGAAGCTGGAATAGAGTTATTTTGATGACAGGTTTTGAAAGAAAAAATTGGAATGTCTATGTTAGGCCTTGGTATGTAATTCCTGAGTCAAAAGGAGATAATCCTGATATTTCCAGCTACATTGGTAATGCCGATGTGAATATTATTTATTCAAAAGATCGTAGCGTTTTTACTTTGATAGGAAGTCATAATTTTAATTTTGACGGAAATATGAGAGGTAGTTCCACTTTTTCTTGGGCATATTCCATAAAAGGAAATCTTAGAGGCTATTTGCAGGTTTCGCACGGTTATGGAAACTCACTCATTGATTATAATCATAAACAAACTACTATTGGTGTTGGCGTTTCATTAATTGAATGGAAGTAGAGTATTGACTTTTAGAATTTATTATAAAAATAAAAATGCCTTTCAAAATATTTGAAAGGCATTTTTGTATGAGATAATCAAAACGAGACTATTCTTCCTCACGCTGTCCCATCATCATTAGGTAGGCTTTTAGGAATCCATCGATGTTTCCGTTCAACACGCTGTCAACGTCGCTGGTTTCTTGTCCAGTTCGAACGTCTTTTACGAGCTTATAAGGCTGCATCACGTAATTTCGTATTTGTGAACCCCATTCGATTTTCATTTTTCCAGCTTCAATATCACTGCGTTGCTCTTGCTGTTTTTTAAGCTCAATTTCATATAATTGAGAACGTAACATTTGCATGGCTCGAGTTCTGTTGTCGTGCTGTGAACGAGTCTCAGAACACTGAATCTGAATTCCGGTTGGTTTATGGGTCAATTGTACTTTGGTTTCCACTTTGTTTACGTTTTGACCTCCAGCACCACTGGAACGTGCGGTTACAATTTCGATATCGGCAGGGTTGATTTCTATTTCGATAGTGTCGTCAACAAGCGGATATACATAAACCGAGGCAAATGATGTATGTCTTTTGGCGTTACTGTCAAAAGGGGAAATACGAACCAAACGGTGTACGCCATTTTCTCCTTTTAGATATCCAAAAGAATAGTCACCTTCAATTTCCAAAGTCACGGTTTTTATTCCCGCAGCATCACCTTTTTGAAAATTCAGTTCCCTGATTTTGTAACCTTCTTTTTCGGCCCACATCATGTACATACGCATAAGCATTTCGGCCCAATCGCAACTTTCGGTACCGCCGGCTCCGGCTGTAATTTGAAGTACGGCACTCAAAGAATCACCTTCTTCCGAAAGCATATTTTTGAATTCTATAGCTTCAATGTGAGCTTCAGTTAAGTTGTACTGATCGTCTAATTCTTCGGGAGTTAACTCTCCTTCTTTGTAGAAATCATAGGCAAGCTGCAACTCGTCTGTCATGTCAACAGCTTTGTTGTAATCTTCTATCCATTTCTTTTTTCCTCGAAGATTTTTTACAATAATTTCAGCTTCTTTGGCGTTGTTCCAAAAGTCTGGTGCAAAGGTCTTTTCTTCTTCGTTGGCTATTTCGATAAGCTTGGCATCAACGTCAAAGATACCTCCTCAACGCACCAAGGCGTTCCACAATACCTTTTATTTGTTCGGTAGTTGTCATAAATTTATAGTAATTTTGCGTAGGAAATTATTAGACTGGCTGTTTTTTAGCCCTGATAGCAGTGGAAATCCTTTTCTGTTTTTTCTTTAAAAATAGAAAAGATTACTTCACTTAATATTCGTTTTCAGCGGAGTTCAGTGAACTTCGTTTGCAACGAATAGCAGGATTAGCTCCTAATAATTTTACTGGTTTTGAATGCAAAAATAGAATATAGTTTTTAGATTATGGAAATAAATTTGATTAGCGATACGATTACCAAACCATCGGTTGAAATGTTGCAATACATGTTTAACGCTCAAGTGGGGGATGATGTGTACAAGCAAGATCCAACTGTTATAGCGCTTGAAGCGAGATTGGCGGGAATGTTTGGTATGGAAGCGGGGCTTTTTTTTCCATCGGGGACTATGGCGAATCAAACTGCGATTAAGTTGCATACCCAGCCCGGAGAGCAATTGATTGCAGATAAATATGCGCATGTGTATCATTATGAAGGAGGAGGAGTTTCGTTTAACAGTGGTGTTTCTTGTTGCTTGCTGGACGGAGATCGAGGGATGATTACCGCAGAACAGGTTGCTGGTGCAATAAATGATCCTGAGTTTTACCACAGTCCGCTAACGAGTTTGGTTTGTGTGGAAAACACAACAAATAAAGGGGGTGGAGCTTGTTATGAATTGGAAGAATTAAAGAAAATAAAAGCTGTTTGTGATGCTAATAATTTAAAATTTCATTTGGATGGTGCCCGAATCTGGAATGCAGTAGTTGCCAAAAAACAGCATCCAAGAGAATTTGGGGTATTGTTTGACACGATTTCGGTTTGTTTGTCTAAAGGATTGGGCGCACCAATCGGGTCAGTGCTTTTGGGAGATAAAGCAACTATTCACCGAGCATTACGAATCCGGAAAATATTGGGTGGAGGTATGCGTCAAGTGGGATATTTGGCGGCAGCTGGAAATTTTGCTTTAGATAATAATATTGCCAAATTGATTGATGATCACCGAAGAGCTAAAGAAATTGCCAGTGTATTGTCAAAATTGCTTTGGATTGGTAAAATTGAACCAGTAGAAACCAATATATTGATTTTTTCCGTTCGCGAAGGGTTGAGTGAAAACTTGCTTATTGAAAAACTGAAAGAGAAAAATATTTTGATAAGCTCTTTGGGTCACGGAAAACTCCGAATTGTGACGCATCTTGACTATAAGGAAGTGATGCATACCTATGTTTTGGAAACCTTACAGAAGATTACTCTTTAGTTGAAGTATGTTACAGTTTTAAAAAAAAGCAGGATATTTATATCCTGCTTTTTTTTAGTTTATTTTATCAACTATTATAAAATTTGAATTAATTGAAGAATCTGATTTGAGCTCTAAAAATTTATAGGTATTAGTTGTGACATTGAATTTTAGAATAGCATAAATTGGATGTTCTATGTTTGCTTCTTTTACTGTACTGAATATATATTCATTGTTTGACTTGTCTATATATCCAAGCCCAAGGGGGTCACTGTTTACTAAAGTTTCTGCGGGTAATAGATCTTCATAAGTGTTGTTTGTTAAATTAATTTTAGCAATAGTTTTATCGTAACCGTTGATTTTATAAGTTATGCAATATGCAGTATTGTTTAAATATACAGCTGCTTTAATAAACGAGAATTTTGAGTTGTTGAATAATGTTTTTTTAGCTGTATTGTTTTCTGTATCAATTTCATAAGTGTCTTGACCTGGGAGTGAACTGTAAAGCATGTTACCATTTAAAAAAGTTGAAATAGAGGCAGTTTGGTCAAAACTTACACCAGAATAATTGATATCAAAAGTATTTGGGTTAATCTTTACAAGATATGATGTGTTATTTACTGGTGTAATATTAATATTGCTAACAATTATTCCATAAAGTACTTTCTTTGAGTCATCCCATGTAAGCGATGAAATTGCTGGCTCTGAACCTACTATTTCATTAGGGAAGACTAATGTTCTTGAAGATGTTGTCTTTGTTTTTTTGTCAAAAATAAAAAGCTTTGTTAAGCCTGAATAATATTCAATTAAAAAAATCTTATCTGTGTTTGATGTAACAGCACATAAATTTACTGTCCCGGAAGTTAGACCATCAAATTGAGAGTAGGATGTTATTTGGCCGGTGTTATTTCCTATCTTATTTATTTCTCCCCAAGAATTTACAATTAAATAATTGAAATCATCTTTAATTTGATCAGTATCTGCAACCGCTGACGGAGTTTCATTTGAACATGAAAAAGATAATGTTAAGCAAATCACTGCTAAAAATTTTATTAAAAACTTCATATTTTATTTTTTAGGGTTTAAAAGTTAGTCTGTAGGACAAAACTAATAAAAAAGTTTCAGGTTTCGAGTATAGAACTTGAAACCTGAAACTTTCTAAATTTGAAACAAAATATTTTATTTAAACATATCTTCCATTCCTGGAATCATCGGCATGTCCATTTTGGCAACGGCATCCAATTCAGCTTGGTTGATTTTTGCTGCTTTTTCTATAGCTTTATTTAGTACCAAAATCAAGTAATCTTCCAGTTGTTCTTTGTCTTCCAATAATGAATCATCGATTGTGATTGATTTAATTTTGGTATTGGCGGTCAAAGTGACTTTCAATAAGTTGTCGCTACTTTGTTCTTCAATTAGTACGGTGTCTAAACGTTTTTTAGTATCTTCGATTTTTTGTTGGGTTTCTCTAAGTTTGCCCATCATTCCCATTAAATCCATTTTGGTGATTTTTAAATTATTGAACGACAAAATTACAGAATTAGATTTTTATATACGTTAAATAAGGTTTAAAACGAATTCGATTTAAAATCTGTTTATGTTATTTTTGCATTTTAAATACTAAAACCCCGCGCAAACAATGCCAAAAAATAGTTTACCTCCCATAGCCAAAGTAATCCCTAAGAAATTAACAAAATTTGGCGAAGTCAGAATCGATAATTATTTTTGGTTAAATGACAGAGAAAACCCCGAGGTTATTGATTATTTGAATCAAGAAAACGCCTATTACCAAGAAAAAACGGCTCATACCAAAGATTTTCAAGCAGTTCTTTTTGAAGAAATGAAAAGTAGAATTAAGGAAGATGATCAATCAGTTCCTTATTTGTATAACGGTTATTATTATATCACTCGTTTCGAAAAAGGTCAAGATTATCCAATTTATTCCCGAAAAAAAGAAAGTCTTTCGGCAAAGGAAGAAATACTCTTCAATTGCAATGAAATGGCAAAGGGTAAGCCTTATTTTCAATTAGGGATTTTAAGTATTAGCCCTGATAATAAACTGGCGGTTTTTAGTTATGATATCATTGGGAGAAGAATTTACACCATTCAGATAAAAAATCTGGAAACCAATGAGATTTTAGAGGATAAAATTGAAAACGTTACCGGAAGTGCGGTTTGGGCGAATGATAATAAAACGATTTTTTATTCGGATCAGGACGATGTTACCTTGCGTTCGCATAAAATATTTAAGCATAAATTAGGTGCAAAGCAAGCCGATGATGTGTTGGTTTATTTTGAAGAAGATGAAACTTTCAATGTGGAAATTGCAAAGTCAAAGTCAAATAAATATTTGGCTATTGAATCGGATAGCACTTTAACAACTGAATACCAAATTCTGGATGCCGATAATCCTGATGGGGAATTTAAGATTTTTCAAAAAAGGGTTCGAGGAATGGAATACAGTATCAGTCATTATGGGGATAGTTTTTATATTATGACCAATAAGGATAAAGCAGAGAACTTTAAACTGATGAAAACTTCTGTGAATAAAACTTCAAAATCCAATTGGGTAGAAGTTATTGCACATAGAAATGATGTTTTGCTTGAAGATATTGAAATATTCAAAGACTTTTTGGTAGTTGAAGAACGTGAAAATGGTTTGAATAAAATAAGAATTATGCCTTGGAGTGGAGAAGGAGAGTATTATCTTCCTTTTGAAAGCGAAACTTATACGGCATATACGACTTCTAATGTTGATTTTGATACTGATATTTTGCGTTACGGATATCAGTCGATGACAACGCCTTCCTCTGTTATTGATTTCAATATGAAGACTAAAACCAAGGAAGTAAAGAAAGAACAAGAAGTGCTTGGAGGAGAATTTGATAAAAATAATTATACCGAAGAACGTGTTTGGGCAACAGCAGAAGATGGAGTTAAAATTCCAATTTCGATGGTATACAAGAAAGGTTTAAAGAAAGATTGCAAGAATCCGCTGCTTCAGTATGCATATGGTTCTTATGGGCATTCTATGGATGCTACTTTTTCGACAACTCGACTGACTTTATTGGATAGAGGTTTTATTTTCGCTATTGCACATATACGTGGTGGGGAAGATTTGGGAAGACAATGGTATGAAGATGGTAAGCTGTTGAAAAAGAAAAATACATTTACAGATTTTATAGATTGTTCCAAATTTTTAATAGCCGAAAAATATACTTCTCCAGAACATTTATATGCAGAAGGTGGTTCAGCCGGTGGTTTATTGATGGGAGTTATTGTAAATAATGCTCCTGAGCTATACAATGGAATTATAGCGCAAGTAGCTTTTGTGGATGTTATTACTACGATGCTTGATAATAGTATACCGCTTACAACAGGAGAATATGATGAATGGGGGGACCCAAATATAAGGAAATATCATGATTATATGTTGTCATACTCTCCGTATGATAATGTTTTAGCCCAAAAATATCCAAATATGTATGTGTCAACAGGATTGCATGATTCTCAGGTACAGTATTGGGAACCAGCTAAGTGGGTTGCTAAATTACGTGCTTTAAAAACTGATGACAATCTTTTGTTTTTGGATACAAATATGGATGCAGGTCATGGTGGAGCGTCTGGTCGCTTTGAAGCTATTAAAGAATTGGCAAAAGAGTATAGTTTTTTATTAGATTTAGAGAAAATTGAAATCTAATTAGATTTTTTTTGTTAGATTTGCATCATATCGGGGTGAATTAAAAAAATGCTCTCAGATAAACTATTTTTTTATGAAAGAAGAAATAAATGCTTATAATAATGTTTTAGAGTTAATAGGTAATACACCTCTTATTAAACTAAATAATATAACCGAGAATTTAAAAGGTAATTTCTACGCTAAAGTAGAATCCTTTAATCCGGGTCATTCTTCGAAAGATAGAATCGCTTTATATATTATCGAAGAAGCAGAAAAGCAAGGGATTTTATCGCCAGGCGATACCATAATCGAAACTACATCAGGTAATACTGGTTTTAGTTTGGCAATGGTAAGCATCATAAAAGGGTACAACTGTATTCTTGCGGTAAGTTCAAAATCTTCAAAAGATAAGATTGATATGTTAAGGAGTTTGGGTGCCAAAGTTTATGTTTGCCCAGCACATGTTTCTGCAGATGATGATAGATCTTATTATAATGTAGCAAAACGTTTACATGAAGAAACTAAAGGGTCAGTTTATATCAATCAATATTTTAACCAATTAAATATTGATGCACATTATAAATCGACTGGGCCAGAAATTTGGAAACAAACAAATGGTAAAATAACGCATCTTGTAGCTTGTAGTGGAACTGGAGGGACAATCTCTGGGACGGCCAAATACTTAAAAGAGCAAAACCCTAATGTTAGAATTCTTGGAGTTGATGCTTTTGGTTCTGTATTGAAAAAATACCATGAAACTAAAGAATTTGATAATGATGAAATTTACCCTTATAGAATTGAAGGGTTAGGGAAAAATTTAATTCCATCAGCTACAGATTTTGATATTATAGATAAATTTATAAAAGTATCAGACGAAGAAAGTGCTCACTCTGCAAGAGAGGTTACTAGAAAAGAAGGGTTATTTGTTGGTTATACTTCTGGAGCAGTAATGCAAGCAATTAAGCAATACGCTGAAGAAGGAGAGTTTGATGAAAATAGTAATGTTGTGGCTATTTTTCCTGATCACGGTTCTCGTTATATGAGTAAAGTGTTTAGTGATGAATGGATGAATGATCAAGGATTTTTTGATAGCATTAACGAAGAAGAAGTTCAAAAAATCGAATTTATAAAATAAGATTCAACCTTTTAAAATATTAAACTCCAGTTCTGAACTGGAGTTTTTTTTTGTTTAAAATTAGGATGCTTTTAGAATTAGAGTAAGATTTTTTTTAAAATAATTTGGTTCGACATTTTAAGATAGAGTAAGGGAGTTTTCGTTTTTTGATTTTTGTATAAAGTAATTTAAAACAGTATAAACTTGTTGTTTAAATAGCTGTAAAGTTGGTTTTATTAATAGTATAATAATGATTGTGAAATATCTTTATTTTTTTTGGTGAATTTAACGAGTATTTTAACTCTTAGTCGGAATATTTAGGTAGAGACATAATCAAGTGATAGTTTTGGAATTAACAAATGAGGTACATCATTTATAGGTAATGAAAAAAAATATTACTTCTTAGTATTCTGTAAATTCAAATCAGAGTTCAAATTCACAAAAGTTGAAGGTTAAATAAATATTTTGTTATTAGTAAATTACAAAGGCTGAACTTAAATATTCAGTCTTTTTTTTATAAAAAAAAAAACTCTAGAATTTCTAGAGTTTTAATTGTTTTGTATAGTTGCAAGAATTACTCTTCCATTGTATGATAAACGTTCATCACGTCATCATCTTCTTCCATTTTTTCAATTAATTTTTCAACATCGGCCATTTCGGCTTCGGTTAATTTTTTAGTTATTTGTGGAATTCTTTCAAAACCAGAAGACAATATTTCTAATTTTCTACTCTCTAATTCTTTTTGAATAGTCCCAAAACTTCCAAAAGGAGCATAAATTAAAATTCCGTCTTCGTCCTCGAAAACTTCTTCAGCTCCAAAATCAATTAGTTCTAACTCTAATTCTTCTGGATCAATTCCGTCTTTTGGGATTCTAAAATTACAAGTATGGTCAAACATAAATTCTACAGAACCTTGAGTTCCCATAGTTCCATTACATTTGTTAAAATAGCTTCTAACGTTTGCAACAGTTCTATTGTTGTTATCTGTAGCGGTTTCAATTAAAAGTGCGATTCCGTGAGGAGCGTAACCTTCAAATAATACTTCTTTATAGTTGGCAGTGTCTTTATCGGTTGCTTTTTTGATAGCACGTTCGACATTATCTTTAGGCATGTTGGCTGCCTTTGCATTTTGAATAACGGCTCTTAATCTTGAATTGGCTTCAGGATTTGGACCACCTTCTTTTACTGCCATTACGATATCTTTACCAATTCTAGTAAAGGCTTTGGCCATTGCTGACCAACGTTTCATTTTTCTACCTTTTCGGAACTCAAATGCTCTTCCCATTTCTTATAGTTATTTTGAACCGCAAAAATACAGCTATTCCTTATTTTTCCAAAAGCCTATTGAAAATCTTTTGCAAAATAGTGTGTTATTAGTTCGTTTTATTTTGTTTTATTTTGTTTTAATGTTTTGTAATCAGCTATAATGGCTATTGCTTCATTAAGATAGTGATTGGATTTTAAATTATCGAGTTGCATTTTGTTATACTCGATAAGTGAAGGGTAAATTTCAAGCAATGATTTGTTGTATTCTGAATTGGATACGTTTAAATTCAATTCATCAGTTTTGAAATTACTTATTTCATCTGATAAATTATTAATATTATTTTGGTTTTCAAAAACTGCTTCCAAAGTCATCGGGATTTCAAACTTAGATTTCTTTATAACAGCATCAATCTTTGAATTGAGATCAATAATGGAATTGAAATAAGAATCTTGAGCTACTCTATTTCTACTTTTTATTGCAAGAGATTCAATTAATTCATTGCTTACATAGGGTGTAAAACGAATTCTTGTGTTTAAACTTTCATTTTTTAAAGCCGTCGGGAATCCACTTTCTTTTTGAAAAACATCTTGATAAATAGTTGGAATTTGTACATCTGGTATAACACCAACAGCCTGATGACTTTTTCCTGTAATTCTGTAAAATTTACTAATGGTTAGTTTTACAAAATGTTGGTCGTCATTTTTTTCTAAAGGAACAATAGTTTGCATGGTAGCTTTTCCTAGAGAAGTACTTCCTATCAAAAGTGCTCGGTTGTAATCTTGCATGATTGATGCGAAAAATTCGCTTGCTGAGGCTGAATTACCATTGATTATAATAACAATAGGCCCTTTGTAAATCACGCCTCTATATGGATCGTTTATAACAGATAATTCTTTTTTGTTATCAACTACAATGGATATTGGTCCGTAGTCAATAAACAAACCAGCTAATTTTACCGCTTCTTCCATAGATCCACCACCATTGTCTGTTAAATCAAGAACCAATCCCTTGATGTTGTCCTTCATTAATTTAATGGTTTCTTTGGCAACATCTTGAGCGCAACCTTTACTGTTTCCTCCTTCAAAATTAGAATAGAAACTTGGTATTTTTATGTAGCCTATTTTGATGTCTTTATCAATTATAAAGCTATATACCGTGTTTTCTTCATCTTTTAAAATTTGTTTTTCAATATTAACCTTGAAGCTTTTTCCTGAATTCCTTTTGATAGTCAATGTTATATTAGTATTCAACTCCGAGGACATCAGAGTCGCTATAGATTCTAAAGAGGCACAGGAAACTTCAAGTGTTTCTTTTTGATTAGAAACTGCAACAATTTGATCCCCTTTTTTGATTCTTCCAGTTTTAAATGCTGGTCCATTAGGGTCGATTTCGTCTACAATAATTTCGTTTTTGTCATTTAGACTGACGTCTAGTCCTAATGAAAGCTTTTCTTTTGATAAAGTTGATACAAAGCTGGATTTGGTATCGTTGCTAAAATAATTGGTGTGTGGGTCAAAATAATTGCAAAAAATATTAAAAAAATTGTCTTCGAATGTTTTGTTATCAGATAATAATACATTGATTTTACAAAGTTCATTTTCAAGAATACTCTTTTTGGATGTATGACTCATCGAGATAAAATTAAGTTTCAACGAATCTAAGTTTTTGCTTTTTTCAGAGATATCATTGAATACTTCAAACCTGATTTTTTTGTTTAATGCTTTCTCAACTTCATTCTCTTTTAAATAGAAATTAGAATCCCTTTGTTTGAATCGAATTGTGTCTTTTGTGTTGAAATCAATAGTTTCACGGTTGAGTTTTTCAAAAATTGATTTATTTCTTAGTAATGATTTTTTATATTCGTTTTTAATGTCTGAAATAAAAAAACAATCTTTCTTTAAGATGAGATTGTCCAAGTTGAGTCGGTATTTTTTGGATAATGTGTCAACTTGTGATTTTAAAAAAATGTTCCTAGAGGGATCCAATTCATCAAATAACTCATCAAAAAGATAAGCCGATAAACTGTCGTTTACCGGCTTTGGGCTAAAATGCTCTTGTTGGAGTAATTTATTTATTTTGAATAAAATGTCACAACTTGTATCACTATTTTGTGCAAATAGAGAGAATGTGAAAAAGAGAAATACAAATGTGATTTTTTTCATAAATAATTATTTTTTATAAAAAGGGAGTTTTACCACTTTGGCAGGAACATCATTTTTTCTGATTCTGATATAAATATCACTATCTACTGCACTATTTAAAGTTGTAACATAACCTAATCCAATTCCTTTGTTCATAGAAGGAGACATGGTACCAGATGTTACAATTCCAATTACAGCTCCAGAACCATCAACTATTTCATAGTCATGTCTCGGTACTGCGCGTTCTTGCATCTCGAAAGCTACTAATTTTTTTGTTACACCTTCTTCTTTTTGCTTTTTTAAATTATCAGAATTAGTAAATTCTTTGTTGAATTTGGTAATCCATCCTAATCCAGCTTCAAGAGGTGACGTTGTATCGTTAATATCGTTACCATACAAACAGAAGCCCATTTCCAATCGCAAAGTGTCTCTTGCGGCTAAACCAATAGGTTTGATATCATAAGCAGCTCCAGCCTCAAAAACTTTGTTCCAAATTGCTTCTACTTGGTCGTTCTTGCAATAAATTTCAAATCCACCCGAACCTGTATAACCTGTTGCAGAAATGATAACATTAGGGAAGCCTGCAAAATCTGCTACTTCAAAATGGTAATAAGTAATAGCTGATAAATCTATAGACGATAATGACTGCATAGCCTCAACCGCTTTTGGTCCTTGAATTGCAAGCAAAGAATACTCATCAGACAGATTTTTCATCTCAACACCCAAATCATTGTGCGACGAAATCCAATCCCAATCTTTTTCAATATTTGAAGCATTTACAACAAGTAAATATTCTTCTTCTTTCATTTTGTAGATAATTAAATCATCTACAATTCCGCCGCCATTATTAGGTAAACAAGAATATTGGGCTCTTCCAATAGTCAAAGTCGCAGCGTCATTTGAAGTTACTTTTTGGATCAAAGCCAAAGCATTTGGACCAGAAAGTATAAACTCTCCCATGTGCGACACATCAAAAACACCTACTGCATTTCGAACCGTTTCGTGTTCTGCATTTACCCCTTCATAAAGAATTGGCATATTGTATCCAGCAAACGGTAGCATTTTCGCTCCCAAACCCTCGTGTATGTGCGTTAAAGCAGTATTTTTCATTGTTTTTATATATAATTATTAAAGTGCTAATTTATAGTTTTTATTTTGCTTGGCAAAGCCTATAAATGTTGAAATGCTTTTAAAATAAATACCTTTTATTAACAATAGATAATTTACAAATAAAAAATTATTTGACAGAATGAAAAATAGGTGTTTTGAGGTTAAAATTGAAAATAAATAAATGAACTTCCGCTTTCTTGAGACCATATCAGTAATAACATTATTGAGGACCATGCTATTCCAAGTTTCCACCAACTCAGTTGATGTGCGACATCGAGAACTTTAGTGTTTCTCATAAACCAATGTGTGACTATTATCGCGGGAACTATTATAGAAACCTTAATAATCGCTAATGTGGTCAATAATGCTTTACCATCAGTTTCGGTACCAGACATTGAAATTAACATTTGCCATGCTTTAGAAAATGTATCTGAACGGAAAAATACCCATGTAATGTTTACTAATATGAAAGTAAGTAGTGCGTAAAAAAATCCAACCCATCCACTGTCTTTTGTTGTATTATTTGATTCAGTATTATTGTCTTTTTTGCGATCACTAAGATATTTTTCAATCCATAAATAAAGTCCATGCAAACCACCCCAAGCAACAAATGTCCAGTTTGCACCATGCCAAAGTCCTCCTAATAGCATAGTGAGCATTAACGCATAATATGTTCGGAATTTACCATGACGATTTCCTCCAAGAGGAATATACAAATAATCTTTAAGCCAACTTGATAATGTAATGTGCCAGCGTCTCCAAAAATCTGAAAAGCCAATTGCAGCATATGGGTAATTAAAATTTTGTGGCAATACAAAACCTAAACACAATGCTACTCCAATGGCACAGGTAGAATATCCGGCAAAGTCTAGGAATATTTGGCCAGAAAAAGCTAAAACACCTATCCAAGCATCTAGTGCGGGTAAAGCGTCATTAGAATTAAATACCGCATCGGAAGTAGATGATAGCATTCCATCGGCTAAAACTACTTTCATAAACAAACCTAATGAGAGTAATAATAAGCCATCAAACATTTGCTTTTTTGAAGCAATTCTTTCGGTTTCAAATTGGGGAACCAGTTGCGGAGGACGTACAATGGGCCCTGCAACTAAGTGTGGAAAGAACGTCACAAACAATGAAAAATCTAACATTGATTTTACGGGTTCACTTCTTTTATGATACATATCGATAGTGTAGCATAAAGTTGTGAAGGTATAGAATGAAATCCCTGCCGGAAGTATTATGCTAGGTGTTGCTGGATGATATTCAAGGCCTAAAAGATTGACAAACGTAACAAAATTATCAAGTAAGAATGTACCATACTTAAAAAAGCAAAGCATTCCTAAGTTGCCGATTAAACTAATTACAAAAAGGAATTTTTTCTTATGTGGATTGACTTGAGTGAAAAGTGCTTTACCAACAAAAAAATCAATCACTGTAGAAAGCCATAATAACAATATAAATGGAGGATTCCATGCAGCATAAAAAATATAACTAGCAATAAGTAAATTAAATTTTTTGAACTTCCATGAAATGGGAAGATGGTGTAAAGCAAGTATAATTATAAAGAAAGCTACAAATGTATAGGAGTTGAATATCATAATTGTAGAGTATTAATTTAATTTTTGATATTTAGAAACTGGAAATTCCCAACCTTTTTCATTATTGAGAATTTGAATGAAATGTTGAGTGAATATTTTAGCATCTGTAGGACTTAAATGTGAAAATTCAGGACAATTAAGGTTTGCAATTGCTGGGTAATCTTTAAAATGAATTCCGGGACAATTGGTTATTTGTAGTAATTTGCTCCAATATTTTTCTTTTGGGAACGCCATATTTTCACCTTCATAATAAGGCCCACTTGAAGGTGTTCTGACAAATATTACTTCACCGCCACGAGACTTTATTTTGTCTATAGCTATTTTTACGGATGTGAAAATGGCGTTTAACTCTTTTTCCTGCATTGGAGGCGCATGCTTATTCAATTGACTAAAAAAATACCAAACTCCTTTTACTTGATTACATAGTTTAGGGTCATTAGCAAAATCTTTTGTCATTACTGTTTGCCTGTCAAAAGTATTTCGACTAAATTTCCAAGGAAATATTGGCATCATGAATACTCCAGGTCGACTTGGAATTTCCATTGCGTTTAATTTTGCATTAAGGGAAAAAAAATCTTTGTCGAGAAATACAAAAATAGACTCCAGTGGTTTGTTTAATGCGAAACTAGCTTGTTGGGCTGGAGTTCTGTCATGGTAGTATTTAATGTTTTTAACTGGTTCATCAATATTAGGTGGAGCATTTGAAAAAAATAATCCTTCAGTTACATCTATGATAAGTTTGCCTTTAAAATTGGGATCATTTGCTAAATCTTCTAGTATCGGTCTAGGACAAGTACCTTCAATTGCTAATTGCACCGCATCAAAACCGGTTTGATTTTTCCATGTTGTAATGTCCAGATCATATTTGTTTCTTGAGGAACCAATAAAAACTACAGTTGAACTTGGCGATTGGTAGACTTTTTCTCTAGTATAAGACCATAAGGGAGGGCCGTCATCATAAGAATTGTTTACGCCAAGATTTCGAAGATACATTTCCCAGCATAGTACCACACAAACTGTTATGATTACCATTAAAACTGCTGATTTTAAAAGAGATTTGTTTTCCATATATTATTTAAATTAAAATTTATTTTTGGTTATATGGTGAATTGTGATTTTTATAATCATCGAGCAAATTGATAAAAGTCTTTATGAATTACCAATAGGTACATTGTAATGACGGAAGGGGAGTCCTTAAAAATCAATCTATTAAATTCATCTCGTTTGGGGTAGAGATAGTTTATTTGTATTTAATAGATGTTTTAACAAAAATACTGAAAATTAATTATATAAAATCGTAAATATTTGATTTTTAATTGATTGTGAAATTGTTTTTTAACAGTTTAATCATATGCTAAAAAATGCTTTTGTATCAGTAATAGAAGTATTCAAAATGCGCATCAATTTTAATAGTTGGGGGAAAAATAAGTCTTAAAATAGCTATAGGTTTTGGATTATTTTTATTTGTTTTATGTAATTGAAAAAGAATAGAATAAAATTATTATTTTAAATTAATACTTTAAATAATAGGATTAATTTATGATTATCCTTTTGTGAAAAAGAATACTATGTTTTTTAGATTTTAATACTTTAATTTTTACTTTCAATAATCTCTTTTATAATATTGAAATGATGTTTAGTATGTATTTTAATAAATCGAATTGTTTGCTTCAGATTCAATTGTCCCATGAAAGGATGTTCAAAATAATTATTTGCTGAAAGAGTGCTTAATTTTTCTAGGTTAGTTTTTCCTTTTTCAAGATGATTGATTAATGAATTGGTAGTGAAATCCTCTTGCGGTCTAACCATTCTTGGTGCTTTGACTTTTCCTCTTGGAATTTTATTGAGTGTAAATACTAGAAAGCGATTAAAGTTGAAAGTTCTCTTGTAATTGTCCGGATTTGATTTATGAATGGATTCAACAACCAAGTTCATCGTTAGTAAAACATGCTCAATATGCCAGCCTACAGAAGATTTTGAAACTATTGGGTTGAGTAGTTCTTGATTGGGAATTTTGCTTTCTAACTCAATCATTAGTTTATTTAGTTCTTCCATAGTAGTTTTAGTTCAGTTTTTTTGAATTTTAGTAAGTTTTAGAAAATGATACCAAAATGTGAATTCGATACGAATTTAGATTTCAGAAAAGTAAATGTAACACAGATTTCAAGAAAATCATTGGTTACGTAAAATAAATGATAAGAGTACTATTTTTCGCTTCTTTGCTCAACAAGCAATTCAAGGTTTTTTTGTTTGATGGGGGTTCTGTATTGAATACAATACGGAGTATGGTATTGATGATTTTGGAGGAAATTAATTTGTATCTCGTTCCATTCGGGTACGCTTAAATTTGGGTTTGTATGTTTTATTTCATAA
This sequence comes from Flavobacterium granuli, assembly GCF_031456055.1. Lineage (GTDB taxonomy): Bacteria > Bacteroidota > Bacteroidia > Flavobacteriales > Flavobacteriaceae > Flavobacterium > Flavobacterium granuli_A. The sequence continues at coordinate 467,300 of NZ_JAVDTX010000002.1, read as the reverse complement.
TATAGATTGGTTCCAATACGCTCAAAACTATCTGTTCCAAGATATTCTAAGTCGGCGTCGGCCAGTATAGATTCCAATTTGGTTTTAGGCTCTTGAGGAATAGCGGTAGCCTGAATCATTCCAGCAATGATTTCAATTTCGCTTTTTGTATATCCGAATTGAGGTAACTTATGTTGGGCAAGTTTGATGCTGACTTCTTCATGTCCATCAGCAACAGAATTGATAAATCCGGCATCATGAAATAGAGCTGCTGTTTTTATTAATATAATATCTTCTTCAGGAGTGTTTTCTTTGTTAGCAATATATTCAGCCATTCTTATAACATGTTCGGTATGTTTCCAATCATGATAGGTTAAGAAAGGGGCTAAGTTCTCTTTTAGTGAATTAATAACTGTATGACACAATAAATCCCAATTTTTCATATACTAATGCTTGGCTTTATTTCTTAATATACCACCTCTTGCTTCTTTGATGTATTGAATATACATAAAGGCATGTGGATCCAATTGGCTAACTTCTTCTTTTATTCTCAGTAATTCTAAGCGGGTAACAACTGTTATTATAATGTCACAATCTGTTTTTTCATGGAATGCATGCGGTAAATAACCTCTTTCTCCCTTAACGACTGTAATTCCTTTGCCAAATTGTTGTACAATTAATGATTTTATCGCCTCACTTTGGGATGAAATAATATGCAAAGAAGTGTATTGTTCTATTCCATGGGCAACATAATCCAAACATTTAATTGCCGAAAAATAAGTAACGATAGAGTACAAAGCGGTACTTATTCCAAACGACCATGCCGCGCATAGAAATAGTGTTGAGTTTATTCCGAAAATAACTTCTGATACGTTAAGACCAATTTTTCGTGTAGTCAATAACGCAAGTATTTCGATTCCATCTGCTGCTGCACCACTGCGAATGACAAATCCCATCCCCATTCCGATTAAGCATCCTCCAAATAGAGCAATCAACAAATGATCAGATGTTACGGGCTGAATGTCAATAAATGTCATACTTAGTGATATCAATATGAAGGTGATTAAACTTTGTATGGCAAAAGTTTTACCTAGAATAGCCTTCCCAATAAATAAAAAAGGAATATTTAAAACCAATACTAAAATGCCAAAAGAAATGTGTGTGATTTCATGAATGAGTATTGAAGCCCCAATAACTCCGCCGTCCAAAAATTTATTAGGAATCATAAAACCTTTTAATGCTAAGGTGATAAATGCAACTCCAACCAAATTGAGAATGATATTTTTCAGTTCGAATATTTCTTTCCAGTCAATGGGTTCTTGGTTGAATTTCATATTTTCTTTGGTTTTGAGAGTGAAGTTAGTGTAAAAATACGTGTATTGTGTTTAAATACAGTTGGTTATAATTGTAAATTTAAGAAAAATACTTCTTTTGAATTCTTATTTTTTATTTATTTTTTGAAAAAGCTGTTTTTAGGCCTTTTGTTTTCATATTTTCTTGTTATTTGTTAATTTTTAAATTTAAAAACGTTAAATTTGGTTAATACTTTTGAAAAATGTAATAAAAATCTAATTTTTACTTTCCTCAAATCGACTTTTTAACCTATAAATTTTATTGGAATTAATTAATCTTTTAAATCTAAAATTTATGAGTAAAAATGTTCAGATAGTTTTGACTGTTGATGCCAATAGTCTCTATCAAATGTCGAATCCATCCCAAGAGGAAATTGATACCGTGACTACTTTATCGGATGATAATGACGGAATTTCTGAAAATGGAAAAGTTCAAGATTTTACATCTAATGTATACCTTGGACATAACGTAGAATGGATAGGCTCAACCACAGACAATGGTTATTCTGTGGCAATAGACCGAATCGTTTATGATTTTGATTTGAATGATCCTAATGATAAGTGTTTTTTGGAAGATGATATTACTATTATGGGAACAGGAGGTTCTAATAGCAAAGTTGTAGCTACGATTAAAGACCAAGTTGAAATGGCCAAAACGCAAAATATTTATAAAATAGAATTTAGTATTCATTATAACGATGGGGCTAAATCGTATTTGATAGATCCTAAACTAATAGCAAATGGATGATATTAAAAAAGTTATTTAGTCATTATATTAACATCACAATTTATTTAGGACTATTGTTTTTTCAGCAAATTGTTGTTTTTGCACAAGATCAAAAAGTAGCAGATAGTCTTGTGAAAATTTATAAAACAAAGAAGCTTAATAATTCTGAAAAAATGGAATTGTTGAGGAATTTGTCATTTAATGAAAGTGATAACTTTGAATTATCATTAAAATATGCCGAGGAGCTCATTACTTTATCAAAGGCTGAGAAGAACTATTTGTATTTGTATAGGGGATATAGTCAAAAAGGAAATAAAAATCGAATTGTAGGGAATTTTAATATTGCACTAGACTCTTATTTCAAGAGTATTGATGCAGCAGGAAAAGCAGACTATATAGTAGGTGAAGGATTGTCTTATATGAGTATTGCCGATGTGTATTCCAACATGGGTAGCATTGGGAATGCAGAGTTGTACTATGATAAGGCTATTCAAATTTTAAGAAAAACAACTAATCGACTTTCGCTGGCAACTGCTTTATTAAATGCAGGAGATGAATATTCTAAGAATTTAAAATTCAATTTGGCTTTAAATTATTTTGATGAGGCTGGGATTATATTCAAAAAGGAAAATTATCTCATAGGTATTGCCTATACTTTAGGAAATAAAGGAATGGTTTTTGCTAAGCAAGGGAATGATGAATTGGCAATCAAAAATATAAGTGAAGCCATTTCAATTTTAGAAAAACAGGAAGATTATTACGGTATATCGGATTATCTCATCTATATGTCCGATATTTATTTTAAGCGAAAAGAATGGAAAACTGCTCTTGATTATGCAAGAAGAAGTTTGGACATTGCCCAAAAGAAGGGGTTGAAAGATCAAGTCCAAAAGTCGAGTTTAATGCTTTCTGAATTGTATCAACAAGCGGGTAATATACCGGAATCATTTACCTATTATAAAAAATATATTACCTATCGAGACAGTGTCAAAAACCTGGAAGAGGTGGAGAAAATGGGAAATTTGAGAACTAAGTTTGAGGTTTCAAAAAAGCAGGCAGAAGTTGATTTGATGACTCAACAAAAACGAACCCAAAAAATAATAGCCATTTCTTCCATAGTTTCATTTGTTCTTGTTTTCTTTCTGGCTGTTGGCTTGTTCAGAAGATATCGTTTTATAAAAAAAACGAATAGTATCATTGAAGCTGAAAGAAAAAGATCAGATACATTATTATTGAATATCCTTCCCGAAGAGACAGCATTGGAGTTAAAAGAAAGCGGGAAAGTAGTAGCCAAAAGATTTGAATCAGTTACCGTTTTGTTTACCGATTTTGAAGGATTTACGCAGTATGCAGAAAATTTGTCACCGGAAAAACTAGTAGAAAGTATCGATTATTATTTTTCAAAATTTGATGCAATTATTGAAAAGTATGATTTAGAAAAAATAAAAACATTGGGGGATTCCTATATGTGTGCAGGTGGATTGCCTTTTCCTACAGCAGATCATGCTCATAAAATGATTTTGGTAGCTCAAGAAATTTTAGAATTTGTTCAACATTCGAACAGGGAAAACCCACTGAATCATACACGTTTTAACATTCGTATTGGAATTAATACAGGTCCTGTAGTTGCAGGCGTAGTAGGCACCAAGAAATTTGCCTATGACATTTGGGGCGATACTGTAAATATCGCTTCTAGAATGGAATCGAATTCAGCTCGAGGAAAAATTAATATTTCTGAAAATACATTTGCCATTGTTAAAGACTCTTTCGATTGTGAGTATAGGGGAGAGATAGAGGTCAAAAATAGGGGGATGCTGAAAATGTATTTTGTGAATAACACAAATCATATCAATGGAAAATTTTAATTAAGGAGACAAAAAAAGACTTTTTATCTCCCTAAATACATTACTATCTATTCTATTGGTATTTTTGAAGCATTGGTGGAAAGCCACATGTCAAAATTTTGTAGTTCAGGATTTAGTTCCTTTGCAAAAGTTTCATTTCTAGCGTTATTGAATTCGTCATTAAAATCTCTTTTGAACTGAAACATATTACCCAAATCATCTGCACCTGGAAATCCAAAATTACGATACGCTTCTGGGGTTACGGGATTAAAAAGTACTTTTTTGTCCAATGCTTTTGATAGTTTTTCTGCCATTTCTTTCCATTTAACTTTTCTCCTGCAATACCAACCGTTTTTCCAATCAATTCTTTTCCTTTTTTGAAAATTCCGTAAGCACATTTGCCAATATCTTCTGCTGCTATGGCTGGCAATTTTTTGTCATCCATTGGGAATGCAATATAGTAATTGCCGTCTTCTCCTTTTTGTGGTCCCATACCAAAATGAATTAAATTGTCCCAATAAAAAGAAGTTCTTAAGAAAGTAGTTGGTAATCCAGCTTCGGTAAAGAAGTGATCAGCTTCTCCTTTTCCGTCAAAGTGTGGTACTTTGTATTTACCGTGTAGCGTTGGCATTCTATCATCATCTAGCCTCATCCAGTTTCTGGTATCTTCTAATGTTGACCAGATGGTGTGTTGCAAATGAGATTCTCTCGCAGCTTCGATAAAGTTTTTTACTTCCTGTTGTTCTTTTTCAACTGAGAAATGGTCCCAGAAAAAAGTAACGAAATAAACACCATAAGCACCTGCTATAGCTTTTTTGATGCTTTGTATGTTGTCAATGTCAGCTTCTACGACTTCGGCGCCTAATTTTGATAATGCTTTTGATTTTTCTGAATTGGCATCTCTGCTTACTACCCTTACAGCAAACTCACTAGTTGCATCTGCCAAAATAGCTCTGGCAAGTCCGCCTGTTGCACCAAATACGGTTATTATCTTTTTATTTTCCATTTTTATTATTGCTTAAATTTTTAAACTATTTTGTGTTTAAAATGACATATAAAGATAAATAAAATAATTAATTAATTACTTGATCTTTAAGTAATTGTGCTTTGTTGAGCACTAGTTTTTAATACAAAAAAATAGTCCCTCAACATTGGTTCGCTGAGGGACTATTTTGAAACTAAGTTTGATTAAAAATTCTACTATAAAAGTATTATTTTTTGGAAAATAAATTTTGAACTACCCAAGCAGGACCAATCATTAAAAATTGAATATCTTTTAGGAATGATGGTTTTTTACCTTCAATGTTATGACCATAAAACTGTCCAATCCAAGCAACCACAAAAACACCAATTGAAAAAGCCCAAAGAGGAACAAATTGTCCAATGTAAAAATTAAGAATCAAACAGAGGAATGAAAAAATAGCTATTTTAATTGCCATTACAACAGATAATCTTAAGTAAAATAGTAAAACAAATAATATAACAACCACGGCCCAATTTTCTATTATTGGTTGGTTGAGGTGTAGTAAATTATTCAAAAAAGCGCTTGGAATACTCATTAGCAAACCAACAATTGAAAAAAATATTGCAGGAACACAAATGTAATGTATAGCCTTGTTTTTTGGATTTTGATGACTTACTGCGTATTCTTCAAACCATTGATCTAATGTTTTCATATTTTATATTTTTTTTACTAATTTATAAAATAATAATCAATGGATGAAAAAGTGCTAAAGTATTTTTTCTAAGACCATAAATTCCAAATGTTGGTCTGTAATAATAGAATCTGAATCATTGAGTAGGAAAGGCTCTCTTACTCCTGTATCGACGTATCCATGTCGTTTATACCATTCAATTAATTTTTCCCTAATGGTAATAACTGTCATTACAATTTTGGGCAAACCTAAAGATAATGCGTGAACTTCGGCTTCCTGCAACAGTTTTTTTCCAAGGCCTCTATTTTGCAATTCGGGTGAAATAGATAGCATTCCCAGATAGAGTTTGTTTCCTTTATTGGAAAGCAAAACGGATCCAATGATTTGGTTATTTTCTGTATATTTTAAAATTGTATTTTCTTTATTTTTAATAATTTCTTCTAATTCATCTAAAGTAATTCTTTTACCTTCTAAAAGGTTAGCTTCAGTGGCCCATCCCTTTTTAGAAGTTTCACCACGGTAGGCGGAGTTAATTAATTTTTCTAAAGTAGAAACGTCTTCTAGGGTTGCAATTGTAATCATGGCGCTAAAGTATATTCTGGTTTTGATTTTAAATGATTTAGTGGATTTAAATATCTTATTTTTTTCTTGTTATTGATATGATTTGTATTTCGGGTTTGAAATATTGTTCCTGTTCGGGATGAAGTAGTTGAATCTTTTTTACGATTTCCATGCCTTTTATGACTTTACCAAAAGCTGCAAATCCTTGCCCATCCTTGTTTCTTTTACCGCCAAAATCTAAAGAAGGTTGATCATTTATACAAATAAAAAAATTGGTGGTAGCCGAATTGGGTTTGTCTCTCGCCATAGAAAGTGTTCCGTTTTTATGAGTCAATCCAGTTTGTTTTGTAGTTTCAAGCGGGATGGGTGCAAATGTTTTTGTAGAATCAATTTCACCTCCCTGTATGACCTCAATCTTTATGGAATCTTTGGGTTGATTGTTTAGTGTTACAGCTCTAAAGAAGCTAGTATTGTCATACAAATCTGCATCGACATACTTTAAAAAATTGGCTACCGTAATCGGAGCTTTTTCTGGATATAATTCTATTGTGATCTTACCCATTGACGTGGTGATGTAGCATACTTCTTTCTTTTGTGCCACAGCCGATACGACCACAAAAAGCATTATTAAAAAGGTTAGGAGGATTTTTTTCATCTTTCGATATGTTTGTGCTTCATTTTTAATATGTCTTTGGCATGTTTTTCAAAGATAAAAAAGGATATGTTTAAAAATGAACAGCTTAGTTGATTTTTGATGTTGTTTAAATTAAAGATGTGTTCGATTTTTTTGCGTGAGTGATGGCAGTGGAGCTCTTTTTTTGATCCCTTTTTTTGAGGGATCAAAAAAAAGCGGGAACGTACAGCACGACCCGCAGTTTTTATGAAGGGGCACGCCCAAATGAAATTTTATTGACCAGTTACTGCAGCTGGTGGAGTAGTTTCAGCAGGGGTTTCAGTGGTTGCTGGAGGTGAAACAATATAATTTGGAACAACTTGTGGAGTTGCAGGTTTTTCGGCTGCTACTGGAGAATTTAAAGGTGATCCTACTGGAATATCACAACGATGCCCAGGTTGACCGTGAGGAGGATTCATTCCTTTTGCTGTTTTCGCAGGGGTCATGGTTGTTGTTGTAACAGTTTGTCCCGAATTTGGAACAACTTGAGACGCTGTAGAATTAGTGGCAACAGGAGAATTCAAAGGTGATCCTACAGGGATGTCACAACGGTGGCCTGGCTGACCATGAGGAGGATTCATTCCCTTGGCTACTTTTACTGGAGCAGCAACTGTTTGTGTTTGTGTTTGTGTTTGTGGCTGAGTTGCTGTATTTTTATTTACATCATTTTGCTGATAAAGGATACTGGGTTGAGGTGCAGCAACCGTTTGATTTGTTTGTGCATTGGCTACTTGAGTAAAAGGAACAACAACTTTAGGAGTTTGGTTTTCCGTTTCATTTTTGCAAGAAATCAATACAAATGCTATAATGAATAGGGGAGTTAACAAATTTTTCATGATTTGATTTATTGGTTTTTACAAATTTAGGATTTTTAATAATACATCACGAAATTAAGATTTAGTTCGATAGCCTTTTATTTTTACAAAGCTTTATTGAGACAAATTGTAACAATCGTACTTGACAGGTTGAGACATTTTGTACTCCTGTGTTTGTATTTTTGTCTATGAAAATAATCGTATCATTCCTGTTCATAGGCTTTTTTTACAATCTGTTTTCCATCTACGGTAACTATTATAAAATAAAGCCCTTTAGCTATTTTTTTAGATAAAGGTAATTCAAAATTATATTGGCCTTTTTGTTGATAGCTAGGGTTTTGGTCAAATGAAATAATTTTTTGTCCCAAAGTATTAAATAAATCAATTTTGACATTAACATTTTCGCTTAAAACATAGTTTACATTTAATGTATTTTCATTAGTGTAAACATTAAATTGATTTTCTTCTTTTTTAGTGCTTGTAGATACCATTTTGCTTGTTCCACTTTTTGTTATACTAAATTGGTCAACTACAGTTCCAGTGCTTGCTAGGTATTTACAGGAAAGATTATCACCACTGATATCTATCACCAATGAACAATTATTGACGTTGTTATTAAAGTACATACAAGGCATTGGGTAACCGGATTGTGTTCCCTCTGGGCTTTGCCCTGATGAGCCGCATACTGCATAAACAGTTCCGTCATAAGGTGTAGTTTTTGTAAAGTTATTGGTAGCAGTACTAACCTTCATGGCTTGTGTAAATGTAGAAGACAATCCAAAATGACCTTTAATCAAATAACTTCTTTCATTGCTGTGCGAATGGCCAGAAAGAACTAAATCTACATGATAACTTTCTAACAACGGAATAATATTAGTGCGCATGTTTTTTAGTTCAATGTCTGTGTTGCTGTTATGGGCGCTCAATGAGTAGGGAGGGTGATGAAAATAAACTACAGTCCATTTTTGGCTATTAGCTGCCAAATCATTATTGAGCCATTGATACATGGGACTTGTGTTAGTATTTAAGGCTCCATAACTGTCCAACGAAATAAAATGAATGTTGCCATAATTGTAGGAGTAATACTTAGGAGAATTGGATGCAACACCTCCAGCTTCTGCATTTTGTGGTAAAGAAAAAATAGAGAAGTAAGGGAAATTTGTGGTAAGTGCATTTGTGCTTTGATAAGTAGCACTGCCATAGTCGTGATTTCCGGGAGAGGGAAATAGGGGAATGCTTTTAAATTGGTCTGGATATTGTGTAAACACATTGTTTTGAAATTCTAAATCCGTTCCTGTAGAATATGCATTGTCACCCAGCCAAATCCATAAGTTGGTTGGAGTTGTTCCAGTGTAAGCGTTGTAAGCGTTGCGAACAGCGACTTGTTGTGTAGAACCGTTTCCAAAATCGCCAATAGCCCAGATACGGACTGGTGCTGTGCTTCCTACTAATGGAGCGGTATAAAAATTATTTTTTGTATCGCCTTGCAATTTTTGAGATGAAGTGCCTATTGAATAGAAATAGTTTGTGGCAGGAGTTAATCCAGTTAACGTAACAATGTGTTCTGTAACCATAGCTGCATCGCTGGCTGTGTTACCATAAGTAGTGCTTGTTCCGTATTGTACAGTACTATTACAAGGCAAATCGGTACGCCAACGAATGGTAATTCCATTAGGAGTTAGTTTTTGTAGGTAGGCTCCACGCGTAACGACTGGTGTTGCTGCAGTACTCGAAGCATTTAAGCGTGCATTAAAACTGATATCGGTACTGGATGCTGCCTGTTGATGAATCTCAACAGCCATAACATTGTTGCCCGAAACAAGAGCATTTGTATTTAATGCAGTTGAAATCCATGCTGATTCATCTGTGCCACCAATGGCAACTGGCGATAAAGTGTTATAAGCAATCGTTGTGGTTGGCATGTTGTTGCGAAATACTTCGTTTCCGTTTATATAAACGACAATTCCATCATCTCGTACCACATCTAATGTAAGTGTTTTGTATGTAGCTGCATTGGTAACATTGAATGATTTTCTGAAATAAGTAGTTATGTATTTTGCGGTTGAAGAAGGGCCATAACTCACCACTGTTGTTTCGCCTCCATCTCCATAGCCCAATTCAGCATTTCCACTTGCCCATGCGGTATCATTAAAAGCAGTAGCTCGCCATGCTGTACCCTGATTGGTACCGTTGTCCAAATATTTCCATGGTGAGTTTGCTGCTATGAGATTTTCGTTTGCTGCAGCAAGTGTTGTGAAATTTACTATAGCACTATATGCTCCTGTAACGGAACATACCGCTTGTATCTTAAATTCATAGATACTATTGGCGGTTAATCCTGCTAACGATTTTGAGGTAGTTGTAGCAGTAGTGGTTGTCCATGTTGAATTTCCAATTACTCGGTATTGAATGTTATAACTTGTAGCTCCTGAAATTGACGACCAAGAGAGGGAGGCTGTTGTTGCAGTTATTGATGATGCAGTAAGAGAAGATGGTGTTGCACAAGTTGCAGAAATTGAAGTTGCATCCAATTTTAAATTAAAACTTAAATCGCTACTGTTTATAGCCGACTGATGAATTTCAACTGCCAATACATTATTTCCAGTAACAAAAGAGGAAGGATTTAATGTGAATGTATAAAAAGTAGATTCGTTTGTTCCGCTAACAGCTGAACTTGCCAATTTTCTATAATCAATAGTTCCTGTTGGCATATTGCTTCTTGCGACCTCAACCCCATTTAAATATACAACCGCGCCATCATCACGAAGCAGACCTAATGTGAACGTTGAATAATTAGCTGGTGCTGATACAGTAAAAGCTTTCCTGAAATAAGTAGTACGGTACCTATTGGAAGCATTTGGGCCATATTTCACGATTGTGGCTTCTCCACCGTCACCATAACCTAATTCGGCATTTCCGCTTGTCCAAGAGGCATCATTAAAAGTAGCTGCACGCCATGCGGTACCTTGATTGCTTCCATTGTCTAAATATTTCCAAGATGCATTTTGAGTAATAATGGAAACTGTTTGGGCGATAACTGTAGTAAATAATAATACAAATAATAGAGTAAAGTATATCCTTTTCATAATCACCAGATATTAAATTAAAACTTCTGCGAAATCAACTATAAAGTTACTTAAAATCAGGTGTTTACTATTTTGTTTTCTGTAATAATTTGTGTGTATTGTATATATTTGATTAAATGTAAGTAATTGTTTATTAGTAGTTTAGGTTTAAGATTGTTTTGAAAATATAATTGTATTCAAATGTGATTTCATCAACATTCACAATTTTATTATATAAAAAAACTACAAAGTAAAGTTTCCTTTTCTTTGTAGTTTTTGATTGTATTTAAATGCAGAAAATTAGTCTTTTTAATCTTCCTCAATTTCAAATTCGGCGTCTTTTTCCCAAATTTCCATTTCGCAGGGCTTGCAATTGAATTTTAGTTTGTATTCCAATTCTCCCTGTTTCAGTACCAATGGCTCTTTCAGTTTGGTTTCCATAGTATCTCTATGGTATTTTGGACATTTGGCTAGCTCATATTTGATACAATATTTGGTAGTCATCACACGAGATTTTCCAGGATCCCATTGTAATTCAAATGCTTTTTCAATTTCGGTTACTCCATGTCGCTCATAAAATTTACGAGCTAATTTGTTGGAAACATTATACATGAAATCCAATTTGGTTTCAGGATAAGGATGATAAGTTTTTTCGATTTTACGTTCTTCGCGTTTGTAATTTTTCAAACGAATTTCAGATAATTGTTCGTAAACGGTTCTGCGCATTTCATTGATTTTTGAAATAGGCAAAAACCAATTATCAGTAAACTGAACGGCTATTTCATCAGCTGTGTAAGGCGTAAAACCTGTTTTGGCCAATTGCGCTTTGATGTTTTCTTCAATGGATTGATTATTTTTGGTTTGTTCTTTTGGATGAGCCAATTGAACTGAACTCATATTTCCATCTTCATCGGTGGCAAGTAACTCAAAACCAGTTTCGTTTTCGAATAGCAATAAAGAGGTGCTTATTTTTCGAACTGCACTGTCTTCACGTTCTACTATTTTTATAAAAGCAGCATCATTGTTTCTGTAAATAAAAGTGCCTTCTTTGACTTCTTTTAGAACATTAGGATATGCTAAACCATTTTCTACTTTATTTACATAAATACCATCGGCTTCGTTATTTTCATTGATATAGCACAAACCATCGCCATTGTTCAATACGTGACCATTTTCAATTTCGTATGCATTTCCAACTGTTCGTATTAATTTACCGATGTATTGCCCTTTTGATTTTGGGCTTTCCCAAGAACCAATAGTAGCATGACGTTCATTAACAAAATAATCGGTATATCCTCGGTTGAAAGTACGATTCAAAGCTGAATCAAAAGTATAAGTACATTTTCCAGAAGAAGCTTTGGTGTATTTATCGTTATCTGCCAAGAAAGCATCTAGTTTTTGTCTAAGGTAAGAAACGTTGTTTTTTACATAGACGATATCTTTTAAACGGCCTTCGATTTTGAAAGAGCAAACACCAGCTTCAACCAAATTTGGAATTTCGTTTGAAACGTCAAAATCTTTGATAGAAAGTAAGTGAGTGTTTTTAATCAAAGTTTCTCCGTGACCATCGATGAGGTTGTATGGTAAGCGGCAGTTTTGGGCACAAGAACCACGATTGGCGCTACGTTCCCCATTGGCTACACTCATATAGCAGTTACCACTGAAAGAAACACATAAAGCTCCGGTTACAAAGAATTCCAACTCAACATCAGTTGCGTTGCTGATTTCTTTGATTTGATGTAAGTTTAATTCACGAGCCAATACCACACGTTTGATTCCGGCATCAGATAAAAACTTCATTTTGTCGGCATCTCTATTATTGGCTTGTGTACTGGCGTGTAATATGATTGGAGGTAAGTCCATTTCCATAATAGCCATATCCTGAATAATCAGTGCATCGACACCAATGTCATACAATTTCCAAATCATCTGACGACAAGTTTCCAATTCATTGTCGTAAAGAATGGTATTCATAACCACAAAAACGGGAACATTGTATAAATGGGCATATTGTACCAATGCAGCAACATCTTCAATTGAGTTGGTTGCATTAGAACGGGCACCAAATTGTGGAGCTCCAACATAAACAGCATCAGCACCACTGTTTATGGCTGCGATACCATGAATTAAATCTTTTGCAGGGGCTAATATTTCTACTTTCTTCTTCATCAGTTGATGATCATTTTATAATTTCTAAAAAGCTATTTGCTTGTGTATTCACAAAAAGCGTGCAAAGTTCTTATAAATATTCCGAGATTTCTAACTCAAAAGGATTTTTTTTGAATTGAGGATGAAAAAGTAGGATTTGTAATAAATGAAAAAGAAATGTAATGGCATGTATAATGGCTTACCGATGTTTTGTCTTTTTTATTCAATCAACTTTAGTTTTCTAAATGCTTCTTTGGTTGAATTTAATCGGATTATAGGAAATTCATCCATATTGGTTTCTTCTTTTTCAACATTGGTTGCAAAAAAATAAACCGAATTGTTAGTTTCTAAGTAGCCGACTAACCATCCGTTGTTGATGTCATTTCTCATACCCCAGCCAGTTTTTCCACTTAAAGTATAACTTTTAGTTTTTTCTATTATCATGATGTCTTTCATGACATTTTCGGTTCGTTTAGAAATTGGCAATTTAGAAAAATACAATCTTTCCAAAAAATCAATTTGTTGCATTTGTGAAATTTTTGATTTTCCTTGTAACCAAAAATTATCAATAGTCAGGGTGTCGAAAACCATTCCAGGATAATTCAATTTCTTTAGATAGGTTTTCATTCGATTAACGCCAATTTTTCTTGCTACTTCTTGGTAACAAGGAACGCAAGAAGCACGAAATGCTTCTTTGAAAGTTAAATCTTTTTCCCATTTTTTAAAATTTCGTTTTTCTCCATTCCATTTGAAAATGACAGAATCGTTTTTGATCACTCCCGTTTCTAAAGAGATGATCGAATTTGGAATTTTAAAAGTAGATGCTGGAATGACTCCCATTTTTGCCCAAGAAAAATCATTGGAATAATAAGTTTCACTTTTTATATCATAAATCAAAACGGCTCCTTTTACTTTTAGGCTGTCTAGAATAATTCCAAATTCTGGTTTTAAAACTTCGTGTGTATTTCTGTTTGTTATTTGGGCTTGGATATTCCCATTTGCAAATGCAACTAGGCTTAAAAGGATTATTATTTTTCTCATTTTAATTTTGGTTTTATTTTTAGTTTAGTTTAGTTTAGTTTTTTGAAAAAAGCAATATAATGCGAATTTACTTTAATTTGTTTTCTAAAACCAGCTATAATTCATCTGTTTATAGTCTTAAAACTTATGTGTTTTAATTACAGTTGGGGGTTGGTAATGATTACGGGAAGTAATCCTTCCAGGGAGAGGACTTTTCATTTAAATAAAATGTTTTTGGTTTGCAGTATGTTACGTGAGGGATAGTAGGGAGCTACAGAAGTAGCCCGGATAGCCGACCGCAATAGGGAAAGGGGCGAATAAAGACCAACATTAGTCAGCCCCTTTCTCTATTGTGGTCACGCCCAAATTGGCAGCTTGATTTTGGAATCACTTTTTTGTGAAAAAATGCAATAAATTTCATAATCGAGTGTTATGTTATAAGAGACAGGTTGTGCTTTTTTTGAAGTATGATTTTGATTTTAAAACAGATATAAAATTTAATTGATATGAAAAAGTTATTGTTTCTAGTTGTTATGATTGGAATGTACTTAAATGGATATGCCCAGGATGAATTTAATAATACATTCAAGCCGATTCCTCCTGAGAAACCAATTGTTGAAAAGGATATTCCTCCAAAAGAAGTTCCTCCAACAGTTACACCTCCAGAAATTGTAAAGAAAAAGGATTCTTTGCCGTTTGATCCTAAGGCGCTTTTTAATGATATCAATTACTATAAAAAGGATGCAAATACAGAGGGCATTTATTATAGAAAAAATCAATATTTAGGTAATATAAAAACTAAATCTTTGACATCTAAAGTGCGTTATCGTGACGCTGCTTCTTTGGACGAAGACTACATAAGAGTGTTTTTAAATCATAAAGTAATTGTGCCGGAGGTTGTTTTGGAAGGCGATTATAAAGAATTTGAAATAAAACTAGAAAAAGGAATGAATAGGATTGACATTGAAGCATTGAATGAAGGAACTGAACCTCCCAATACAGCACAATTTGAAGTTGTGGACGATAAAGGAGTTGTTGTGATGAAAGACCAATGGAACGTTGGAAAGGGGTATAAAGCAAGCGTTATAATTATTAAGGAATAGAAATTCGCCACTGACTGTAATTGATTTTTACAGATAGGACATTTTATAGAGAAAACTACTGAGAGATAACATATTTCTCGGTAGTTTTTTTATATAACATTTCAAAAAAGTGCATTATTTCTTGAAATCAGAGACTAATTTATTTGTTTAGCATTAGTTACTCATTCTCATTTTTTTTTTGCAATTCTTTTAAAAAATATTTGTAATTCTTTTGAAATTAATTTGTATTTTTCTCCAAAATTGATATTGATTAAGCTTTGCTGATAATCAATAGGATACATTTTTTCTGGTGTATTTGCACCCCCACTATTTATAATAGTTAAAGGTATTTGCTAAAATTTTTAAAAGCCAAAATCAAAAATTTGTGCTTAACCTATTTATTGCTCCATTTTAACACTATATATTACTATGAAAAAAACTTTACTATTATTACTTTTTATCACACAATTCATTTTTGGACAAAATCGGGATCCAAGACAGGACAAGATGAATTTTACTCCGGGTAAGATTATTGTAAAATTAAAAGACCAAGTAAATACAAAAGTGACTTATACCTCCAAGGGTGTCGGTTCCTCAAAGGAAAACATAGGCAAACTTCTGGGAATCGAAAGCAAGGTTTCTGGTTCTGCCGTATTGTTTTCACAGCAATCAGTACAGCAAAGTTTGACTAACAGGAAGACAAAACGAACCGACAGCAGACTGCCGGAAATTCACTCTTTGAAAAATATCTTTACATTGGAGTTGAAAGACAAGCAGGAAAATGTTTTGGCACTGGTGGAAGATTTAAAGAATAACCCGGATGTGGAATACGCAGAGCCAGATTATGTCTTCAGCGTAAATGACTTTAAGGCTGATGCGAAGACATATACCGATGCCGATTTCAAAAAAAGAGTAGGAACTACCGTAACTCCAAATGATCCTCTGTATGCACAGCAATCTAACATTACGGCTACACACATTAATGAAGTTTGGAATACGTACGGAACAGGAAACGGTTCCCAAATAATTGCGATACTAGACACGGGCGTAGATTACAACCACCCCGATTTGGCCCCAAACATTTGGACAAACGAAAAAGAACTTAACGGTATTGCCGGTTACGATGATGATGGCAATGGTTTTATTGACGATATTAGGGGTTGGGATTTTATCAATAACGACAATGCACCTTTGGACGACAATATGCACGGAACCCACGTGGCGGGTATTGCCGGAGCCGTGGGCGGAAACGGCATGGGTATAGCCGGGGCTGCCTGGAACGTGAAGCTGATGCCGATTAAGATTTTTCAAAGTAACGGAGAAGGTAATGCGAGTACCATAGCTTTAGGGATACAATACGCTGCAAACAATGACGCAACGATTATCAACATGAGTTTCGGTTCTTATGCTGAATCTACAACAATGCGTAATGCACTTGAGAATGCGTATGCAACGGCTGTGCTGGTGGCTGCAGCAGGGAATAGTGGAATATGTATAGGTCCGGGAAAATGTCCCGATAATCAACCTAGTATGCCATCCTATCCAGGAGCCTATTCTTTTGTTTTAGGAGTTGAAGATATTGCTGGATATTCTAATTACGATCAGGATGGCTCAGTGTTTTCTGCCTATTCTAATCTGCTGAATTACGAATTGAAAGCACCCGGAAGCGGTATCATGAGTACGGTACCTAACGGTGGGTACAGAACTTTGACAGGCACTTCCATGGCAACTCCTTTGGTTGCCGGAGGTATTGCACTTTACTTGCAGCAAAAGCCGAATGACAGCAAAGAATTATTGTTTGGGAATTTGATAAATTCTTCGACATCATTTGTTGATTTTAAAAAAGGAATTGAAATTACGCCTACTCCAGAATTAAAAGTCCTTTCTGCTATAAATAAGGACGATAGTAACGGACAGAACGGTAACGGTTTTCTAGAACCCAATGAAATAATTGACATTTTCCCTTTAGTGAAAAACTACTGGGGCCCAACCAACGATGTTCATGTAGGGATTGAATTTGCCGAATTTGAAGACCAAACCAAGGCAACAATACTAACTCCTGAAATAGTCATTGGGTCTATAACTGCTTATGCAAAACTACAGGATTTGACAAAATCTCTGAAGATAAAAATCGCATCAAATGTAGCTAACAATGTGAATGTTAAATTTAATTTGAAAGTATGGTCGGGACCGAACAAAGAGTATTTGACTTCAACCGAATATGTGATTAATGTGAAAAATTCCATATTGTTGTTTGGTATTATTAATCAGGATATGACCTTATATCCAGAAAAAGAATATTTGGTATCGGATAATGTAATTTTTTCAGAGAATGCTACTATTACTATTTTGCCAGGTACTACCATAAAAATAGCAGATAATAAAAATATTAGTTTAAATGATAATGCCCGATTGGTCGCCCAAGGGACCAAAGATGCTTTTATCACATTTACAAGTGAAAATAATTATTGGTCAGGTTTTTCCTTTTTAAGTAATAATGAAAATAAATCAATTCTTGATTATGTCAAAGTAGAAAATATTAATAAGACCATTATGTTTAATTATCAAAGCAAAAATGCTGTGTTTTCTAACTTACTGATGACAAATTGTTCAACCCAGTTATTTACCAATACGGCTAATATAGAATTCTTAAAATGTAGCTTTTACGACAATAATATTTCTCAGTATGGTAGCATTACCGAATGTAATGTGAATAGCACGAATATTATTAATAACACATTTGAAATTGGAATTGGTTATTATTCTGCTAGTAGCCCGTCGAGCTATTTGAATATTTATAATAATATTAATTCTTATTACTTTAATAATACGGGTACATCACAGCCTATTACTGCTTATTTAGGAACAGGAGATCCTTCAAAATATAGAAGAGAGGTTAGAGATGCTTTAAATGATTCTTCTAAAACAGGACTTATGAATATGAGTGCTATTTCTAAAATACCTTATGAAGAAAACCATGGTGTCGTTTGGAAGGTTCTAGTAAATGGAAAAGATGCTCAGGACGAATATGAACTAATGGATCCGATAGGAGTGGGTCAACATGAATTCAAGGTGTATTTTAACCGAGCTATGGATACCAACTATCCTCCTCAGATAAGCTATGGGGTTAGGGAGCCTTATGACCAAAAGATGATTTCAGAAAAAGGAACATGGTCTGCTGACGGTAAAATATATACTGTAACTCACGAGGTGAAAATTGGAGCTGCGGACGGTATCAACAGAATCCGGGTAGTGGGATCAAGAGATCTTGATAATTTTGATATTCCTACTGAGGACAGTCGTTTTAATATGTTGGTTCAAAGTGCCGGTTCGGCTTCGGTAGGTTTTGAGGCTACACCTGGTCTTGGTAAAATAGCCTTAGAGTGGAAAGAACTTTCAAATACTCAGCTTGAGGATGTCTTGGGCTATAATATGTATCGCTATACCGCCAAAGAAGATCATACTTTTACAGAGCTGGAAAAAATCAATAATACCCTAATTACGGCTTCGGAAAATGAAGCCCCTAAATATGTTGACTTTAATGTGGAAGAAGGGAAAACCTACTACTACAAATATAAAGTGCTAAGAACTAGTTTTGATGAAACCGATTATTCAAAAACCGTGGCCGTTAGTCCGCTTACGTCTAAGTTGGGAGACAGCAACGGTGATTTTAGTGTCAATGTCCAGGATTTGGTTCAGTCTGTAGATTATATTTTGGGCAATAACCCAACTCCTTTCATCTTCCTTGCCGCCGACGTGAATGCCGACAAAGCGATCAACGTACTTGATATAGTGGGCACTGTGGATATTATTCTGAATCCCAAAACAGGAAGAAAAGCAACTGCAAAATCAAGCATTGCTTTCTATCCAAATGAAACGGTGGGCGATGCCGTTTTTCACTGGGAAGGAAACGATTTGTATGTGGAGTCCAAAAATGCCATAGGAGGACTTCAGTTGGCTTTTGATTCTGAGTTTGAATTTAGCAAATCGGATGCAATAAATAGTTTCGAGTCGCTTTCGTACAAACAGGACAACCAGAAAGTGGTTATGGTTTACAGCTTTAACGGAACCGCTATTCCGGCAGGAAAAATAAAACTGCTAACCAAGAGCAATGCTGTTTCAGACAACCTGGATATCAGCAAAGCCGTGGTGGGAACGCCAAGCGGCCTTAAGCTGAATGCGGTTTTCAACACATCGGCCATACCGGGTATAGCCGCTCCTTTGCAGACGAATTTCACCGAAATCGTATCGTTATCGCCTAATCCAACCAGCGGGATAGTGAATATTGAATATTACCTTCCTGATAATATGGACAATGTTTCGTTTAGCGTATATGATCTATCGGGTAAAAGAATTTGGAGCCAAAACAATTTTAAGAATACTTCCGGTTACAATACTGTCGGCCTGGAGCTGAACGGATTGAGTAACAACATATACTTTTTGGTTATGGACGTTCAGAGAAATGGAGAGTTGAAAGACCGTATCGTGAAAAAAATAATCGTTAAGAAATAGTCATTGCGAGGAACGAAGCAATCACACTCAGTAGATCGTGCAATACTTGTCTGTCTTAGTGTGATTGCTTTGCTCCGCTACCAATGACGTTTTAAACAACCTAGCCCTACAGGTACCCCTCTAAATAAGGGGAAATGCAAATAATATCAATGAAACTTAAAATATATTCCCTTTTTGTTTTTTTTGCGGCTGTTGCACTGAATGTTTCTGCGCAGAATGCGCTTTCCATTCAGGCTACGGAAGTGCAAACGAATGCTGATTTTGACTTGAATATTTCAATGCAAAATCAAGAAAATATTGCTGCCCTGCAGTTTGACATTAATTACGATTCAACCGCTTTTGCTTTGCTAAACGGACATGTATTGACTGCTGCTGCACCAAATCATACGCTATCGGTAAGTACTCCGTCTCCAGGAGTGGCAAGAATTATTGTTTTTTCGCCCTCCAAAGCTGTTTTTGCTTCCGGTTCCGGTTTGTTGTTGCGGCTTAAAATGAGGTCAAAAACTCTTCCTGGCAACCTTAATTTCAGTTTCAGCAATATCATTCCTTCTTCAGATACCGGTATGACAATTGCTATGGGAGGAACAAATCTGGATATTGTCGTAAAAGGAGCTATTCTGAAACTGTTGTCTACAGGCATTGATTTTGGAAGAGTTCCAATTGGAAATAATGTTTCACAGCAATTACAGGTTCAGAACACTGGGAATATTCCTTTGATGTTAATAGGAAACAACTCGGTTTCTCCTTTCAGTGTGCTTGATGCCTATCCAATTACGGTTAATCCAAATGAGGTTAAAAATATTACGGTTGGATTAAATACTGCTACCAAAGCGAATACCTCTGCAAACCTTAGTTTTCAGAATAATGATCCCGATCCTATCCGAAAAATTCAAGCAGTTACGTTGAAAACCGATGTATATGCCGTAAATGAAATCCATTTAGGAAGCGGTAGCGGTACCATCAATTCCGAAATTGAAATTCCAGTCAATGTGAATAATATGGAGTCATTTAATGGTTTTCAGTTTGACGTATTGCTCCCTACAGATGTTTCTTATGTAGAGAACTCTATAATTCCGTCTCAACGTTTTAATGGACAGACTATAAATGCTTCTGTGGTAAATGGGAACACCATTCGATTTGTTGCTTTTTCTGCTACTAATACTGATTTCAAAGGAATCGACGGAGAATTATTTCGTTTTAAACTGAAACCGGCTGTATCATCAGGGACTTATGGTTTGGCCATTTCAAACCCAATTCTTGCAAATGCAACTTTGGGTAACATTCAGTCGGATTCTTATAGTGGATATTTGCAGATTAATTCTCCTAATCTTACATTAGACACCGATGTAATTTCTTATGGTGCTATTCCGATTACCCAGTCAAAGACCAGTACAATCAATTTGACTAATACTGGCTCTGCGTTGCTGATAATTGATTCAATAGTATCTTCATCTAATCAGATCGGAATAAACGCTTCTTTGCCGATTGAACTTTTGCCAGGAGAAAACAAAACCGTGACATTAACTTATAATCCCGCAAGCAATGGTGATTTTTTTGGTACTGTTTCCCTGAGACACAATGGTCCCGATTTGCAAAAGATAATTAATGTGTATTCCACTGTCTTTTCTCCTAACTATGTTATGGTCGACAGTGAGTCAGGTGTAAAGAATCAGTTGAATAATCTATCTATCTTATTAAAAAACAATGATGCTGTAAGAGCTGTTCAGTTTGACGTTGAATTACCAACGGGTTTTGATTTGCAAACAGCTAATATTGCTACAACAGCAAGAACAGCTGGGTTTAATGTGACAACTTCGCTTTTGAGTAGCAATAAGTACAGAGTATTGCTTTATAGTTTTTCTAATGTGTCTTTAAATGCAGGTTCTGAATCCATCTTGAATTTCCCCGTCTTTATAAATTCTAATGTAAATTTAGGGGCATATCCTTTTACTTTTTCAAATGTAACAATAAGTGATACTTCGAATAAGAATATCAGTAGTATTGCCCTTGAAGAAGGAAGGATTACAATCGGTGTACCTCCTATAGCGACTGCCGATCAAATTTTGGTTGTGAAAGGAGGAACGGTTACAACGCTGGTTGGCGGGGCAGACACCGTTTTGGCAAACGACATTGACTCAGAGAGCAACCCACTTACGGCAATATTGACTTCGGGAGTGAGCAACGGTACGTTGACATTGAACAATGACGGGACTTTCAGTTATACGCATGATGCTTCTGAAACTATGACGGACAGTTTTAGTTATAAAGCCCACGACGGAATTTTAGATAGCAATATCGTTACTGTGACTATTACAGTAGG
Organism: Flavobacterium granuli; assembly: GCF_031456055.1. Classification (GTDB taxonomy): domain Bacteria; phylum Bacteroidota; class Bacteroidia; order Flavobacteriales; family Flavobacteriaceae; genus Flavobacterium; species Flavobacterium granuli_A. The sequence continues at coordinate 445,547 of NZ_JAVDTX010000002.1, read as the reverse complement.
AAATAAACCGGTTATAAGTTACAACAGTCCACAATCCTATACAGAAGGAATAACTATAATGTCTCTTGAACCAACAAATACAGGAGGGATCGTAACGAGTTATTCTATAGCTCCGAGTTTGCCGACAGGTTTAGTTTTCAATGAGACAACCGGAACCATCAGTGGTACTCCGACGGTTGCTTCCGTACAAACGAATTATACGGTTACCGCTACCAATAGTTATGGAAGTGAAACTGCTACAATTGCAATAAAGGTAAACTCTGCGGGAACAAAACCATCTATAAGTTACACAACTCCACAAACATTTGTTATTGGAGGAGCCATCGTTGCAATATCACCAACAAACACGGGTTCACCCGCTACAAGTTATGATGTAGTACCAAGTTTACCGACAGGTTTAGTTTTAAATAACACTACCGGAATAATTAGCGGCACGCCGACGATAGCTTCTGTGCAAACGGATTATACAATTACCGCAACCAATAGTTATGGAAGTGGTACTGCCTCGATTGTAATAACGGTAAACTCAGCGGGAACAAAACCATCTATAAGTTATGAAACTCCACAAACATTTGTTGTTGGAGGAGCCATCGTTGCAATATCACCAACAAACACGGGTTCACAGGCTACAAGTTATGCTGTAGCACCAAGTTTACCGACAGGTTTAGTTTTAAATAACACTACCGGAATAATTAGCGGCACGCCGACGATAGCTTCTGTGCAAACGGATTATACAATTACCGCAACCAATAGTTATGGAAGTGGTACTGCCTCGATTGTAATAATGGTAAACTCTGCGGGAACAAAACCATCTATAAGTTATGAAACTCCACAAACATTTGTTGTTGGAGGAGCCATCGTTGCAATAACACCGACAAACATGGGTTCACAGGCTACAAGTTATGCTGTAGCACCAAGTTTACCGACAGGTTTAGTTTTAAATACTTCAACTGGAATCATAAGCGGCACGCCGACGATAGCTTCTGTGCAAACGGATTATACAATTACCGCTACCAATAGTTATGGAACAGGAACCGCTACAATTGCAATAACAGTAAACTCTGGGGGAACAAAACCATCTATAAGTTATGAAACTCCACAAACATTTGTTGTTGGAGGAGCCATCGTTGCAATAACACCAACAAACACGGGTTCACCCGCCACAAGTTATGCTATAGCACCAAGTTTACCGACAGGTTTAGTTTTCAATGAGACAACCGGAACCATCAGTGGTACTCCGACGGTTGCTTCCACAGAAACGAGTTATATGGTAACGGCAACTAATTTATTTGGTAGTGGTGCTGCTACGATTATCATAACTGTAAATTCAAATCTAGATATTGAGGATGTGGTATTCAAAAATATGATACTCTATCCTAATCCAACAACAGGTGAGGTAAACATTGATAACGTCTTGGTGCAAAAAGTAAATGTGTATAATAATGCAGGACAATTAATTAAAACTATTACCAACAATGAATCCGCAAATACAACTTCTGTATCATTAAACAATGTACCAGCTGGTGTTTATTATTTAAAAATTGAAACTGAGAATGCAAATACTGTTAAACAGGTCATTAAGCAATAATTCTGGGATTTTGAGTTTACACTAAATAAATTTTGAGCCCCATTTAGTGGTGTGCCTATCTTTTTGGTAGGCTGGCCTATTGTTTAGCTAGGTGAGCCTATTTATTTTGTAGGCACCACCTATTTTTTTGATAGGCTCATCTATTGTTTTGATAGGTGAGCCTATTCATTTTGAAGGCACCACCTGTTTTTTGATAGGTTAGTCTATCTTTTTCTATTGTGGTCACGACCTGAGAAGTTTAAAATCTAAGAGTTTGAAATTTGAGTTTTAGAATTTCGTACTTTTAATAGAAAATTAAAACTCATGAATAGTCCTATTGCAATCGACAGAAATGAAATCCTGAAACGCTATAAAACCATTGACAAATACACTCATAAAGGTATTCAGGGGCATGCTTTGCTCGTTGGTGGGAGTTATGGAAAGATAGGGGCTATGTGTTTGGCTTCTAAAGCGGCTCTGAAAACAGGTTGTGGATTAGTGACCGCTTTTGTACCACAATGTGGCTACGAAATTGTACAAATCTCCATTCCGGAAGCGATGGTTGTGACAGATGATCATGAAAAATATATTTCGGAGATTGCTTTGAATTTGGATGTCAATGCGATAGGGATTGGCCCTGGAATGGGACAGAAAATGGCAACTCAAAAGGCACTTCACGATTTTTTATCGAATACAAGTCTTCCATTGGTTATCGATGCCGATGCACTGAATATTTTGTCACATAACCCGTCTTGGGTAGCTTTGGTTTCACCCAGAACTATTTTGACTCCACATCCCAAAGAACTAGAACGGCTGATTGGAAAATGGTATACTGAGGAAGAAAAGTTTGGAAAAACCGTAGTTTTTTCGCTTGTAAACCAAGTGGTTATAGTGATGAAAGGTGCCCCGACTTACATTGTTGATGGTGAAATGATTTATGTAAATACGACCGGAAACGCTGCGTTGGCCACTGCCGGAAGCGGGGATGTACTAACGGGGATGATTACGAGTCTTTTGGCGCAATCTTATAGATCCATCGATGCAGCTATACTAGGCGTCTACCTCCACGGTTTGACCGCTGATATTGCTTTGCCCGAAACGGGTTATCAGTCTTTTATCGCTTCGGATATTATTGTAAATATTGGGAAAGCGTATTTGAGTCTTGAGTCTTGAGAGTTTTAACTATCTAGTAAAATCTTAGTTTCTTAATAGCTTAGCGTCTTAAAGAAAATAGTTATTTGTAAGTTTGTAGTTCGTAAAATCAGATTATGAGAAAACCACATGAATTAAGAACTGTAAATGTTACGCGCTATATTTCGCCGCTGCGGGAAGGTGGTTCGTTGCCTGCTCTAGCCGAAGCTGATGATGATTTTAAATATGTTTTGAAATTTAGAGGTGCTGGGCATGGCGTAAAAGCCTTGATTGCTGAACTCATAGGCGGAGAAATCGCCCGAGTTTTGAAGCTTAAAATGCCCGAATTGGTTTTTGCCAATCTCGACGAAGCCTTTGGCCGTACCGAAGGAGACGAGGAAATTCAAGATTTATTGCAAGGAAGTCAAGGACTGAATCTGGCTTTGCATTTTTTGTCGGGAGCTATTACTTTTGATCCCGTGGTTACAAAGCTTCCTGCAGATTTGGCTTCGCAAATCGTTTGGTTGGATGCCTTCATAACCAATGTTGATCGTACGTTCAGGAATACCAATATGCTTATTTGGCACAAAGAATTATGGCTTATCGATCATGGAGCGTCGCTATATTTCCATCATTCTTGGAATTCTTGGGAAACGCATGCGAAAAGCCCTTTTGCGCTGATAAAAGACCATGTGTTATTGCCTCAAGCCAGCGAATTGTTAGCAACAGATCTTGCCTTTAGAAAGTTACTTACCAAAGAAATTCTACAGGATATTGTCAATTACATTCCAGAAGATTGGCTGCAATGGGAAGACACTGATCAAACTCCTAGCGAAATAAGAGATGTCTATTTTCAGTTTTTATGGACGAGATTGAATCATTCAGAAATTTTTATAAATGAAGCCCAAAATGCAAGAGAAAAACTTATATGAATATGCCGTTATTCGCGTTGTACCAAGGGTAGAACGAGAAGAATTCCTGAATGTAGGCGTTATTCTTTTTTGCAAAAGCGCCAAATTCATAAAAATGCTCTATTCAGTTAATGAAGCAAAATTACTGTTGTTCTCGGAAGATTTTGATTTGGAACAACTCGAATTAAATTTAGAATCTTTTCAGAAAATCGCTCATGGGGACAAAGCCAGTGGGCCTATTGGTGAGTTCGATATTCCGTCCCGTTTTCGTTGGTTGACCGCTATCCGAAGTTCGGCGATTCAAACTTCCAGACCGCATTCGGGTTTATGTGAGGATTTGGATAAAACAATTCAACGCCTTTTTGAAGAACTGGTTTTGTAACTAAATAAAAACTACAATTATTATAAGGATTCGTGCTTAAACAAATTAAAAAAAAACTACAAGATAATGGCTAATTATTTTGTAGTTTTCAATTGATGTTTTGTCGTTTGTCTTACTATTATGTTGGGATTTTTGACATATCCATGTAGAAAATTTCCCAAGTGTGCCCGTCAAAATCTTCGATAGTACGCATTTGCATAAAACCATAATCTTTCATTTCGCTCGGCTCTATTCCGCCAGCGTTTAGACCATTTGTCATAATACTGTTAACTTCATTAAAACTGTCAGTCGATAAAGAAAAAAGTCCCGCTATGTTTGATTTTGTGTCTGCAATAGGTTTGGTTGTAAAGCTTGAAAACTTTTCGTGTGTCAAAAGCATTACAAAAATGTTTTCACACCAAGCCATGCATTTTCCGCTGTCATCCGAAAACTGAGGATTGTTTGCAAAGCCTAATGCAGTATAAAATGTCATAGATTTTTGCAAATCAGTTACTGCTAAATTGATGAAAATTTGTTTTGCCATTTTTTATTTTTTTATCTTATTGAATTAAGCATCTGGAATATTAGGTTCGACCAAGCGTTTTAATTTGTCTAACGATTCTTGCCAGCCTAAATAGCACATTTCAGTAGGTATTGCATCAGGTATTCCTTCCTGTGTTGCAAAAAGTTCTGTACCGCATAGTACTTTTCGCAGTTCGATTATTGTAATCATTTGTCCTGGTAAATTTGGGTCGTCAAACTCGTCTGTGTATTTTAATCGTTCATTAGGTATAATTTCCAAATATTCGCCACCAAATGAATGACTATTACCCGTAGTAAAATTGCTAAATGACATTTTGTATTTTCCGCCAATTTGCAAATCCATACTATGAACTTTGCAGACAAAACCATAAGGAGGTAACCAAGACGCCATTGCATCGGCATCTGTGAATGCTTTATAAACTTTCTCAGGAGGTGCCGAAAAAACTCTGTGAAGTGTAACTTTATTATTTGCCATGATGTTGTTTTTTAGATAGTTAAATTTAATATTTTTTGAATTAAATTTAACTGTTTGGCCAAAATTTTTTGTTTGTAGTTGAGTGTCGTTTTATTATAAATGCTAATGTTTCTTTACTACAGCGGGTTGTTATTTTGATTGTAGATTTGTATTATTTGCTCAGCGCGTGAGTCGAAATTGGGAAACTTTGCTTAAGTTTTATAACAACGAATACTTCGTAGAGGAATTATTTTGGTATAAAAAAGGAAACCATTTAAATTTCACTAATCACTAGCAAAATTTAAATGGCTTTATATAACTTATATGGTTTGAAAAACCTTTTTTAGCAGAATTATTTTGAATTCAAGAAAGCTTTCAATTCATCATAAGTTGAGATTTTAACGCTTACTTTTTCTTTATTCATTACGCTTTCAATTTGTGTTGGAAGTGGTAAACTTACTCCTAAAGCTGGTTCAACAACATCCAAGAACTTGATAGGATGTGCAGTTTCTAAGAAAATACCTATTGCGTTTGGTATGTTTTGCAATTCTTTTTTCAATCCTAAATACCCAACAGCTCCGTGTGGTTCTGCGATATAGCCTCTTTCGTTATGGATGGCTTTCATTGCTACCAAAGTTTCGGCATCAGTAAAGGTATACGAAGTGAAATCTTTCTTGAACTGTTCCAAATCGTTTTGGTACATCTCTTGGATACGAACGAAGTTACTTGGATTCCCAACATCCATAGCATTCGAAATGGTAGCGATAGATGGTTTTGGATCGTAAAGTCCGTTAGTAAGGAATCTAGGAACGGTATCATTTACATTGGTAGAAGCCACAAAATGCTCGATAGGTAATCCTAATTTCTTAGCAATAATACCAGCACAAATATTTCCGAAGTTTCCGCTTGGACAAGAGAATACTAATGGTTTGTTTTGTGATTTCAGTGCTTTGTATGCAAAGAAAAAGTAAAACATTTGCGGTAACCAACGCGCAATATTAATTGAATTGGCAGATGTTAATTGCATATGGCTTAAACTTTCGTCAAGAAATGCTTTTTTGACCATGTCTTGGCAATCATCAAAAACACCATCGACTTCAAGTGCTTTTATATTCTGTCCCAAAGTCGTTAATTGTCTTTCTTGAATATCACTCACTTTTCCAGAAGGGTAAAGAATCACGACATCAACACCGTTTACGCCAAGAAAACCGCTGGCGACTGCTCCTCCCGTATCTCCCGAAGTGGCTACAAGAACCGTGTTTTTATTTTTTTTGTTGTCTTTGTTGAAATAAGCCAGGCAACGAGACATAAATCTTGCGCCCACATCTTTGAAAGCCATTGTTGGACCGTGAAATAATTCAAGAGAGTAGATTCCATTTTCAACTTCCACCAATGGGAAATCAAAACATAATGTTTCGGCTATGATTTGTTTTAAAGTTTCGGCAGGAATTTCGTCTCCCACAAATTGTTTAATCGCTTCAAAAGCAATTTCTTCGTGTGATAAACTTTCGATAGCCTCAAAAAAACTTGGTGCTAATGGTGTGATAGTTTCTGGAAAATACAAACCTTTATCTGTTGCTAATCCTTGTATTACTGCTTCTTGAAAAGAAACGTTTGGTGCATTATGGTTTAAGCTGTAATATTTCATTTTTTTAATTGCTTTAGGCTTTAGGCAATAGGCTTTAAGCTTTTTGCCTTTGCGTTCAATTATAGTCTTCGATTATTTATTTTTTATTTTACAGTGATCAGCTTACAGCCTATAGCTTACGGCTTAAAGCGTTCTAATTCCTTCATCATTCACTTTGGAAACGTGAATCTCATAAGGTAAATTCATTTCTTCGTAAACGGCACTCATTGCTTTGGCAATTTTATCTGCGTTTTCTTTTCCTTTGCTTAAAGCAAAAATAGAAGGACCAGAACCAGAAATTCCTGAACCCAAAGCTCCGTTTTCATAAGCTGCTTGCTTAATTAAATCAAATCCTGGAATCAGCATACTGCGGATAGGTTCTATTATTTCATCATGTAAAGAACGACCGATTAACTCATAATCATGAGTGTAAAGTCCTGCGACTAATCCGCCAACATTTCCCCATTGCGTAATGGCGCTTTTTAGGGAAACGGTTTGCTTCAATACCGAACGTGCATCCGATGTTTTTAGCTCAATTTGAGGATGAACCACTGTAGCATATAATTCTGATGGACTTTCAATTTTGATGATATCCAAAGGATTCGATGATCGTACCAATGTAAAACCTCCCAAAAGGGCAGGGGCAACATTGTCTGCGTGAGCATTTCCACTCGCTAGTTTTTCGCCTTGCATGGCAAACTTTACCAATTCTTTTCTGGTGAAAGGGCGTCCCAACAATTCGTTGATACCAAAAACTGCACCTGCTGAACTGGCAGCACTACTTCCGATACCGCTTCCCGCTTTGATGTGTTTGTAGATTTCGATTTCAAAACCAAATTCAGTTTCGATTTCCTCCAACATTGCCAAAGCAGCAACTCCAGCAACATTGTTTTCGGTTTCCAATGGTAAATCGGCACCTACGATTTTAGTAATACGAACTCCTTTTACATCTGATTTGCGAACAATCATTTCATCGCCTGCAGTAGCTAAACAAAGTCCAAGTACATCAAAACCGCAAGAAAGATTCGCAATGGTGGCGGGACAAAATATTTTTATTTCAGTCATTTTATTTTAAGATTCTAAGCTCCTAAGATTCTAAGTTTCTAAGATGACTGAACATCTGATAAACTTAGAATCTTAGCAACTTTATTTACACATTTCCTATTCTAATTACATCGGCAAAAATTCCAGAAGCGGTAACTGCTGCTCCTGCGCCAGCACCTTTTATCAATAAAGGTTGATCAACGTAACGATCTGTATAGAATAAAACGATGTTGTCTTTTCCTTCCAAATTGTAAAATGGATGATCTTTCGGGATGAATTGTAAACCTACGCTTGCTTTTCCATTTTCAAATTGGGCTACAAATTTTAGTCGACTTTCTTTTTGATTGGCTTCTGCCAAAATTGATTCAAAGTGTCTCGCATGTTCTTTTAATGAAGCGAAAAAAGCCTCATTATTAGTAGTTTCCATACAGTCTTTTGGAAGGAAAGATTTGTTTTCAATATCTTTAATTTCCATTTGATAACCGCTTTCACGAATCAAAATAAGGATCTTTCTAGCAACGTCAATTCCACTTAAATCAATTTTCGGGTCTGGCTCTGTAAAGCCCTGAACTCCAGCTTCTTTAACTACATCATGAAAAGTGTTATTTTTATCAAAATTATTAAAAATAAAGTTCAAACTACCTGATAAAACAGCTTGAATTTTATGCACTTTGTCACCAGAAGCGATTAGGTTTTTTACCGTATCTATGATTGGTAATCCAGCTCCAACATTAGTTTCAAAAAGGAAAGGCGCATTGAATTTACGAGACAAACTTTTTAGGTTTTTGTAATTATCATAAGCTGATGAACAAGCAATTTTGTTACAAGTTACTACCGCTACATTTTGTTTCAAATATTGATCGTATGTTTTTGACACTTCTTCATTGGCAGTGATATCTACAAAAATACTGTTACGTAAATTGAGTGCTTTTACATTGGCAATAAATTGTTCTTTGTTGGCTGATTCTCCTTTTTCAAGCAGTGATTGCCATTCTTTTAGAGGCATTCCATCTTCATCAAAATACATTTTTCTAGAATTGGAAACAGCAATAACCCTTACGTTTATTTTTAAATTTTCTTTTAAGAATTTTTTCTGCTGATGGATTTGTTCAATGAATTTCTCACCTACATTTCCAACACCCATTACAAATAGGTTTAATTGCTTGGTGTTTTCTTCAAAGAAGTTTTCGTGTAAAGTATTCAACGCTTTTTTGACGTCTCTTTCATTGATAACAACCGAGATGTTTCTTTCCGAAGCACCTTGTGCAATCGCACGAATATTGACATTGTTCTTTCCTAAAGTGCTAAACATTCTTCCGCTTAAACCTTGGTGGTTTTTCATGTTTTCACCTACCAAAGCAATTATGCAAAGATTTTGTTCTACAATACAAGGATCAATTTTGTTTTGTGCAATTTCTATTTGAAAAGCTCTGTTTATAGCTATTTCAGCAGTTTCGGCATCTGAATTTAAAATACCAATACATATAGAATGTTCCGATGAAGCTTGAGTAATAAAAATTACGTTGATGCTTTCATTAGATAAAACTTCAAATAATCTTTTTGAAGAACCAGCAACTCCAATCATTCCAGAACCTTCTAGAGTAACCAAAGTGATATTGTCGATATGGCTAATTCCTTTTACTGGGTTTGTTTGCGCTGAAACAATATTGGAAATCAAAGTCCCTTCGGTTTGTGGCTCGAAAGTGTTCTTTATTATAATTGGAATATTTTTTCTTAAAACAGGCTGAATTGTTGGAGGGTACAATACTTTGGCACCAAAATGAGACAATTCCATTGCTTCTTGGTAAGATATTGTAGCTATAGGTTGTGCTTGTTTTACAATTTTTGGATTGGCAGTAAACATTCCGTTTACGTCTGTCCAAATTTCTAAATCTGTAGCATTTAATGCTCCTGCAATAATGGCAGCAGTATAATCCGAACCACCACGACCTAAAGTTGTATTTATACCATCTTCAGAAGTAGCAATAAAACCAGGCAACACAACTACTTGATTTTCATTAGATGCAAAAAAATCTGCAATCAGTTGGTTTGAAACCTCAAAGTTCACAGCTGCTTTTCCGAAATTATTATTGGTTTTAATCAATTCTCGGCTGTCTTTGTAACGGCTGTTTTTTAGTTTTTGCTTTAAAGCTTCGGCAATGATATAGGAAGATAATAATTCACCGAAACTTAGAATGGTATCCAAAGTTCTTGGGGATAATTCGCCCAATAGAAAGCAACCGTCAAGCAGTGTTTCCAGGTGATTGATGATTCTTTTGATATGACTTAATAAACCACTTTGTTCACTTACGGGAATAAGTTGTTTAAGTGCTTCTAAGTGTTTTTTCTCGATTTCGGTAACAATATCTTTAAAGGTTTCGTCATTTGCAGCCGCTTTGGATGCAGCCAATTGCAATAAATCGGTTACTTTACTTAAGGCGGATACAACAACAACAAGTTTTTCTTCTTGTGATTTATTAATGACTATATCTAAAACTAGTTTTATGTTTTCTGCATTGGCTACCGAAGTTCCGCCAAATTTTAATACTTTCATATTGTATTGTATTTGTTTGATGTAATTTAGTATCGTTATTTTTTATATGATTATCCGTATTTGAAATCCTAACGATTTTATATTGTATTTCTTATTTTAAATTGCAAAAAGGCTTCTATACACCTATGACTTTCTTTCTTTAAAAAAAAAGTACAGCAACTGGATTATATGTAAAATGTATACCCCTAAGGGGTAGTAGTTGTAGTAGATGTAGTTGTAACAGCAAGTGCAACCCAGATTTGAGTTGTTATCGAAGGATGATATGTGCTGTTAAAATTTTTCATTTTGATTTTTCAAAAGTACAGTTTTTCATCAAAAAATAAAGCTTTTAGGTTCGTTTTTGCGAATAGTTTAACGTTTGAATTTTTATTAGTACTCAAATTTAATATTGCGTAATTTATCACTTTATTTATTGAGATTATGTTTGTTTTGAATTTGAAATCAGAGGGTTTTAGAAGTTAACTGTCGTTAAAATCGAGGGATATTTTACTTCTAAAGTGCTAATATCACTAAATGAGCATTTTTTTAACATTTAAGTTCTATAAGTTTATATTAAATAAGAGTTTGCAAAAAGGTTATGTCTTATTCGATTTTTTTTGGACGTTATAAATTATTTAGAGGTATTTAAGAAGGAATAAAAAGCTTATATGGTTTATATGTTGAATTATTTTATTCTTCATAACGGAATGTGAAAAAATATCAATCTTTAAATTATTAAGTTTGTATTTTCTAGGGTTTTTATTATTTAATAGTTTTAAAATTAATCAAATTTATATACTTCAATTATATGTTTTTAAGAGATCATTTAAAGAACAGCATCAAAATTTTTCTTTGCACAATCGTATTTTTGGTTTCTCCAGAAATAGTTGCGCAGCTTAAGCACGAGTCTAAAACTGTTGGAATGACAGAGTTAGATGAGAGTCAAGTACCAGAATTAATTGGTAAAATTGAAACTTATAATTTTACCATAGATAGAAGTCAATTCTTGCTTGAAAGAGGTTATGATGTTTCTGTTATTGAAAATGCTTTGCCAGATATTGAAAAAAAGATAAAGGGATTTAAGAGACGATTTGAAAAGAATGGACAAAAAAAGAATTTGCGTAGCCTTAACAGTACAGTTATATTATTGGGTGAAATATCAGATAATTTGAATTCTTATAAAACGCTTGTTTCTGGTTATTGTGATCAACTAACTAAAAGTAATGAGAAATTAAAGAAAATTTTAGCAGATCAGGAATTGAAAGTGCAGGTACAAGATTCGGCACTGCAGATACAATTGACGGATGTGCTAACGGAGGCTAATGAACTAAATAAATCGCAGAAAAAAGTGCTGGCCAAGCTAAATTTATTGCGTAGCCGTGTTTCGATTAATTTATTTGAAACCCAAGATTTATCTTCGGATATGGTTTATTTATCCATTTCAAAAAAGATTAATATGTGGACGCAAGAAGAATCTCCTCTTTTGGCAGCAAATATAAATCAATATGAAAGTTCTTATTTTGATATTGTTATAAAAGCTTTAGAGCGTTCTGGAAAGATTTTGATGATTTATTTGAGTAATAAAATAAATATTATTTTTTTAAGCCTTTTATTGTTTGCTGGTATAACGGCTTGGATGCTTTCAAATAAGCGTAGAATTAAAAAACTAGAAGATTCTGAATCAATTTTGGGTCAATTAAAATTTTTGAAGAAAAGTGTAATCATTGGTTCTGCATTTGGTTTCTTTGGTTATATACCTTTTCTTTTTGGTAATCCTCCGATGTCTCTTTTGCATACTTTTGAATTTTTTCGACTTGTTTTGCTTTGCTTTTTACTTTTGCCTTTTTTGACTGAGCAAGCAAAGGTTATGTGGTTTTCTTTATTAGGAATCTGGTTTTTTTATTCAATAGATGATGTTTTACTAGATTCGGCATTTGGAGAACGGTGGGCCTTGTTTGTTGCGGGGATCTTATTATTAACTTTATGTATTAAAATTATTAGGAATAGAACCCAATTGTTGATTGAGGTAGAATCTTCTCCAGCAACTAAAGTTTTGGTTATTTTTACCATTGTACAAGTCATTTTGTCTATAATATTTAATTTAACAGGGCGATTATCACTTGCTAAAATATTTGGTGTTAGTGCCGTGCAATGTTTAGTTTTAGGGATTAGTTTAAAGGTATTTTGTACTATAATTATTGAAGCTATCTATTTGCAAACAGAAGCTTATCAATCTAGTCGATTTTCAAATTTCATTAATTTTAAAGAACTTCAACATCGTCTCGTAAAGTATTTATGGTTATTGGCTTCAGTTGTGTTTATAATTGCTTTGGCTAGAAATATTACCTTATACGATTTGTTGACTAATTTTTGTGCTGATTTTTTTAATGCAGAAAGAAGCATTGGTAGTTATAAATTTACTTTTTTAAGCATTGCAATATTTATATTTATTCTTTGGCTCTCATCTGTAATTTCAAGTTTTATTAGTTTTTTCTTTAGTGAAGAAGCTGCACTTACAGGAAAAAGGAGTGGGCTAAATTCGATGATGTTACTGATTCGTTTGGCAATCTGGACGATTGGTTTTTTTATTGCTGTTGCTGCAGCAGGTATTCCGATTGATAAACTTTCGATTATGCTTGGTGCTTTGGGTGTTGGTATTGGTTTTGGTTTGCAAAACATTGTGAACAACTTGGTTTCAGGTGTAATTATAGCCTTTGAGCGCCCTATTCAAATTGGTGATCAAATTGAAATTGGCAATAAATCTGGTGTGGTTAAAGAAATTGGTGTGCGTTCTAGTAAAATACACAGTGCAGAGGGTTCTGATATTATTGTTCCCAACGGCGATCTATTGTCGCAACATTTAATTAATTGGACAATGCAGGATAGAAGCAAACGATTAGAGTTTACGATTGGAGTACCATACACTGCTGATATAGAAATAGTAAGTAAACTTATTGGAGAAAAATTAGCGACGAACGAAAAGATTTTAGAATTGCCCAAACCTGCAGTCATTATTCAAGATTTTGGCGAATACACAATTAATATAAAAACCTTGTTATGGGTGGCAGATTTATCTCTTGCAGGTCAAGTCCGTACAGAAGCGATGAATGATGTTAAAACAGTTTTAGCTGAGGCAGGGATTAATCTTCAGGTTAGACCATTGAGTTAAATATAGTAGTTCCAGTATTTCAGACTTTTTGACTTTTTAGCGCTTTCGTAAGTCCATTGGATTTTTAAGGTGTAATGATCTTTTTTGATAATAATTTTAAATTATTATCAAAAAACGTTGCTTTTTAATATTGATTTGTGGAATTTTGAACACTTAAAATCAAATGAAATGGAGAATACACATTATATAAGTACCGAATTACTTTCTTTTGAAGTCTTACAAGAAATTATTTCTCATAATAAAACTATTGCTCTTTCAGAGACTGCAAAAACAAATATCTTAAAGTGTAGAAAATACTTAGATACTAAAATGGCTTCTCATTCGGAACCTATTTATGGAATCAATACAGGTTTTGGATCACTTTGTAATGTGAAAATTTCAAATGAAAACCTTTCTAAACTTCAAGAAAATCTTGTAAAGTCGCACTCTTGTGGAACAGGAGAGGAAGTGCCAAACGATATTGTAAAATTGATGCTGTTGCTTAAAATTCAATCTTTAAGTTATGGGCATTCTGGAGTACAATTGCAAACAGTGGATCGATTAGTTGATTTTTATAATAATGATATCTTACCAGTTATTTATACTCAAGGTTCACTTGGGGCTTCTGGAGATTTAGCTCCTTTGGCGCATTTATCATTGCCTTTGTTAGGAGAGGGAGAAGTTTGGTTTGAAGGTAAAAAAGTTAATTCAGCAGAAGTTTTAAAGCATTTTGGTTGGGAACCTATTGTTTTAAAGTCAAAAGAAGGTTTGGCATTATTAAACGGAACTCAATTTATGAGTGCTTATGGTGCACATATTCTAATGAAAGCAAACAAGTTTTCGTTTTTAGCCGATTTAATTGGAACAATATCATTGGAAGGATTTGATGGTAGAATTGAACCTTTTAATGAGTTGATACATTATATACGTCCACATAACGGTCAAATTGCTACAGCCAAAAGAGTAAAGGAATTTTTGGAAGGAAGTGAAATTATCGAACAGGCTAAAACGCATGTTCAAGATCCATATTCTTTCCGCTGTATTCCACAAGTACATGGAGCTTCAAAAGATGCGTTTGATTACGTGAAAAAAGTATTCAAAACCGAGATTAATTCGGTAACCGATAACCCAAATATATTTATAGAAAGTGATCAGATTATTTCAGGTGGGAATTTCCATGGACAGCCTTTGGCTTTGGCCTTAGATTTTATGGCGATTGCTTTGGCAGAACTTGGAAGTATTTCTGAACGTAGAACATATCAACTGATTTCGGGTTTGCGTAACCTTCCTGCTTTCTTGGTGGATAATCCAGGATTGAATTCAGGATTTATGATTCCGCAATATACTGCTGCAAGTATTGCAAGTCAAAACAAACAATTGGCAACTCCTTCGAGTGTAGATAGCATAGTTTCAAGTAATGGTCAAGAAGATCATGTGAGCATGGGAGCTAATGGAGCTACCAAATGTTTACGAGTGATGGATAATTTGGAGCGTATTTTAGCTATTGAATTGATGAATGCTTCCCAAGCAATAGAATACCGTAGACCTTTGCAGTCAAGTGATTTTATAGAAATGTTTTTAAAATCTTACAGGAGTGAAGTTCCTTTGGTAAAAGAAGACAGAATTCTTCATTATGATATTGAGAAAACTGTTGGTTTTCTAAATAGTTTTCAAATCGAAGAAGATTTGTTAACATTAGCTTAACATTAGCTTTAAATAATGAATTAATTTTGCACTACTAAAACATAAACAAATGTCATTAAATAGTATTTTTCAATTTCTAGTTCCAAAAGACAAAAAGTTCTTTCCTCTTTTCGAAGAAGCATCAAGTAATTTAATCGAGTTGGCTTCAATTTTGCACGAAGCGGTAAATCTTCCTTTGAAAGAAAGAGAAGTTCTTTTTATCAAAATTGATGAACTAGAGCAAAAAGGAGAAGATATTACACGTCAAACTAATTTAGAATTGAGTAAAAATTTTATTACTCCGTTTGACAGGGAAGACATTCACTCCCTAATCACTTCAATTGATTATGTAGCCGATTATCTTCATGGTGCTGCTTCAAGAATGCGTTTGTATCAAGTGGATAAAATCACAAAATCAATTCGTAAAATGACAGAAATCAATCTAGAGGCCTGTCAAAATATTGATGTTGCGGTAAAAGAGTTGAAAAACTTGAGCAATATGAAAACGATCACCAACGCTTGTGCCAAAATTAATAAGTTGGAAAACAAGTCGGATATGGTGTATAACAAAGCTGTTTTTGAAATTTTCGAAAACGAAACCGATGCCAAAAATATCATTAAATATAAAGAAGTGTTATCAGTTTTAGAATCAGCAACTGATAAATGTAAGAGTGTTGCCAGTGTTTTAGAATCTATTACGGTAAAACATTCTTAATTTAACTATATTCATTTGAAGATATTGATATGACTTTACTCATAATTATTATAGTTCTAGCATTAATTTTTGATTACATCAATGGTTTTCATGATGCGGCCAATGCTATTGCTACTGTTGTTGCAACCAAAGTTTTATCGCCATTTCAGGCAGTACTTTGGGCAGCTTTTTTTAACTTTTTGGCCTATTGGGTTTTTGGTTTTGGAGTAGCAGATACCGTTGCCAAAACTGCCCATACTATGGAAATAAATCTTGTTGTCATTTTGGCAGGAGTCATTGCGGCAATTGTTTGGAATTTATTGACATGGTGGCTTGGAATTCCTTCAAGTTCTTCTCATACTTTAATAGGGGGGTTCGCAGGAGCAGCTTTAGCTCACGCGATTGCTGTTCATGGATTTTCTGGGTATGTTGCAGATGATGGAAAAATACAACATTGGTACGATATTGTGAGTTGGTATAAAGCCGGAAAAGATGGAGGAATGCCTTCTGGAGTGCTTATTATTGTTGCATTTATAGTTTTGGCTCCATTATTGGGAGCGATGGCTTCGTATTTAATTTCTATTTGGTTATTGAATGCTTCTCGTAAAAGTATTTATCCTAAATTGTTTACAATAGCATTAATGATAATAACTGTTTGGTTTGTATATAATCAAATGATACCATATGAAGAGATCATAAAAGATGGTGGAAATCCACGTTTTGAAAATTCAGTTTTTTGGAGTGTTGCTTTTGAGCCTCACAATATAAAATGGTTTTTGGTAGCTTTTATTGTTTTGACTGTAAGTCTTTTTTGTTTGATATTTAGCAGTCTAAATCTTCATCAAGCTGATGCTGCATTGAAAAAAATGCAATTGGTGTCTTCTGCTGCGTTTAGTTTAGGTCATGGTGGAAATGATTCGCAAAAAGTAATGGGTATTATTGCTGCAGCTGTTGCAGTATATATCAATACAAATCCTGGTGTACATATGGATGCTTGGTTAGATGTGGTACTTCCGTCAGATGGTGCTGAATTTAAAATGCCTAGCTGGATTCCTTTAGCATGTTATTCCGCAATTGCTGCTGGAACATTGAGTGGAGGTTGGAAAATTGTAAAAACGATGGGGTCTAAAATTACCAAAGTAAGTTCTTTCGAAGGTGTGGCGGCTGAAACAGCTGGTGCGTTAACGCTATATTTTACAGAACATTTTAAAGTTCCTGTAAGTACAACACATACAATAACAGGTTCTATCATTGGTGTAGGTTTAACCAAAAGAGTTTCAGCAGTACGTTGGGGAGTAACAGTAAGTTTAATTTGGGCTTGGGTACTAACGATTCCTGTTTCTGCATTACTAGCTGCACTAGTATATTGGTTTCTAAATATATTTTTATAAAATAATTATCACATTATAAAAAAAACCATTCGAATTTCGAATGGTTTTTTTGTGTCTTAAAATTTGTATTTATTTTTTTTGGAGCAAGACTTATTTTACAATAATCAGCAGTTCTCCAGCTGTCCACGATATCTTTTTATCTCAAAAAAAATCGAGACAAAAAGGATGCCGTTTCCATCTGGGCTAAAGACAGGATTCTTGGTTTTATCAACTTATCCAAAAATGGAATTCAATTGTATATTTAGCTATAATTTACAAAAAAAAAAGCAAAAGTTACAGGGTATTTTAAACTGTTTTTTAATTCCCTTGAATTAAATCTTTATGATTTTTTCTGCGCTTATAGTGGGTTTGCTTTAAGTCATTTTCACCTGTAATAATGCTTATGTTTCCATCAATTTCAAGCATCGCCAGTTTTACTTCCTTAAAATATTCCACGCCATGCTCTCTCATAGCTTCTTTCAATTCATCCGAAGTGATATCTAACTTGCCTAAGTTTTTGAAATCTAAAGTTCCGTTGTGAATTAAGATTTCAGGTTTCTCAAGCATGAATTCGCTGAATTTTTTATACCTAAATATTAATTTCTTTAATATAAAATTAATAGCAAAAAGTATTGTAGCTGCAGCCAGGCCACCCCAAAGAGTTGTATTATTTCCCACCATGGCATTTTGCACGGAGTTGCTTATTAGCAAAATCAAAATTACATCAGCAGTATTGAGTTGAGATAATTCTTTTTTACCAAAAATACGCAACGCAATAACCATGAATAAATACACAGCTGAACTACGAATAACAATATCTAGGTAGGGATTCATCGTGTAGATTTTGGTTTTTATCTTTACTTGTAGGTGTGTTTTGTTCTTTTAAGATGATCTACTTAATTTTAAAATTTTTCTCAATTGCCTTAATCATTTCTCCAGCGATGTCTTTGTTGGTGGCACCTTCAATTCCTTCAAGTCCTGGAGAAGAGTTTACTTCAAGTAATAAAGGTCCTTTTGCGGAGCGAATTATATCAACACCAGCAACTTTTAAATCCATTGCTTTTGCTGCTTTTATGGCTATTCTTTTTTCTTCAGCAGTAACTTTAATCACAGATGCTGTTCCACCCAAATGGATATTGGCTCTAAATTCGCCTGGCATCGCTTCTCTTTGAATTGCGGCAACAACTTTACCATCAATTACGAAACAACGTATGTCTTTTCCGTTAGCTTCTTTGATGAATTCTTGCACCAATATATTTGCATTAAGGCTTTTGAATGCGTTGATTACACTTTCTGCTGCTTTTTTGGTTTCTGCTAATACAACACCTTTTCCTTGAGTTCCTTCCAGTAATTTTACAATAAGAGGCGAACCTCCAACCATTTTTATTAAATTATCGGTATCCAAAGGGGAATTAGCAAATCCAGTAGTTGGGATATCTACGCCGTGATTTAATAATAATTGCAAAGAAAATAGTTTATCTCTAGATTGCGTGATGGCAGTCGATGAGTTTAAGCAATATACTTTTAAAGCTTCAAACTGTCGAGTTAAGGCACAACCATAAAAGGTAATACTTGGTCGGATTCTAGGAATGATTGCGTCAAATTGATTTAATATTTTTCCGCCACGGTAATGAATTTCTGGAGTTTTAGCGTCCAGTTTCATGTAGCATTCTTTAATATTCAAAAAATGCATTTCGTGACCACGCATTTCTCCAGCTTCCATAATCCTTTTATTGCTGTACAATTCTGGATTACTTGCCAAAAGTCCTATCCTTAAACCAGAACTTGCTTTTTCTGAATTTTTATATAATTCAACAAGGCTTTCTGTTGTAGGTTGTCCTAAAAGATATTTTTGTTCTGGGTCTACCAATATCCTTCCGCTCATGGCTTCACGTCCCAAAAGCATTCTAAAACCCATTGAATCACGATTTGTTAGGGTCATTTCAATAGGCCATTTTGAATCTCCAATAGCAATTTGAGTTTGAATTACATATCGGTGTTCTCTAAAGCCACTGGAACTTTTTACTATTCTTTTGTCAACCATTGGGGCTTCACAATGGATAACAGTTTTTGTGTTGTTCTGTATGGGATTAATGTCAAACTTTACCCAATTGGCGTCATTCTTTATAAATGGAGCAATATTTATGGCGTGTAAAGCAGATGTTTTTGCACCAGAATCTACACGAGCTTTAATTGTTGGAATTCCTAATTCTGGAAAAGAGCACCATTCTTCGCTACCCAGTATGACTTTATTTTGAAACATAAATTAATTTTGTTGATCTTTTTAATAACTATCAAATGTAGATATTTGTTTTTAAAAAAATACGATAATATCCTATAAAAAATAAACCCGTTATGTTATTAAAACGTAACGGGTTTGTTATGTAGTATTTTATTTTAAATTATTGATTAGTAGGCTCTTCGGTTTGATTAGTTGGTTCTTCTGCCTTGTGGATATTTACTGTTAATTCTTGTGAACCATCTACAATATCCATAAAGATTTCATCACCAGATGCAATTTTTGAAGTGATAATTTCTTCAGCCAATGTATCTTCAACGTATTTCTGAATCGCTCTTTTTAATGGTCTTGCACCAAATTGCTTGTCAAAACCTTTATCAGCGATAAATGCTTTGGCTTTATCAGATAATTTTAATTGATAACCTAGTTCTTTGATGCGGTCATAAAGTTTTTTTAACTCGATTTCAATAATTAAATTAATATCTTCTTTTTCCAAAGTGTTAAATACAATTACATCATCAATTCTGTTCAAAAATTCTGGTGCAAAAGTTTTCTTTAAAGCATTTTCAATAACACTTTTAGAATTATCATCGGCTTGTGCAATTTTGGCAGCTGTACCAAACCCAACTCCTTGTCCGAAATCTTTCAACTGACGAGCACCAACATTAGATGTCATAATAATAATCGTGTTTTTGAAATCAATTTTGCGACCTAAACTATCTGTTAAAAATCCATCGTCTAGCACTTGAAGCATCATGTTGAAAACATCAGGATGTGCTTTCTCAATTTCGTCAAGTAACACAACACAATATGGTTTTCTACGAACTTTTTCAGTCAATTGACCTCCTTCTTCGTAACCTACATATCCTGGAGGCGCTCCAACTAATCTTGAAATCGCAAATTTCTCCATGTATTCACTCATGTCAATTCGAACCAATGCATCCTCAGAATCAAATAATTCCTTAGCAAGAACTTTGGCTAATTGTGTTTTTCCAACACCTGTTTGGCCTAAGAAAATAAAAGAACCAATTGGTTTGTTTGGATCTTTCAATCCTGCGCGATTTCTTTGAATAGAACGAGCTATTTTTAAAACTGCTTCGTTTTGTCCAATTACTTTATTTTGAATAAGCTCAGGCAATTTGGCCAGTTTGTTACTTTCCGTTTGTGCAATACGATTTACTGGAATTCCAGTCATCATGGATACAACATCAGCAACATTATCTTCGGTAACTAATATTCTGTTGGTTTTAGAATCTTCTTCCCATTGCTCTTGTGCTATGGCTAAATCTTTTTCTATCTTTTTCTCATCATCACGAAGTTTGGCTGCTTCTTCATATTTTTGTTTCTTAACAACCAAGTTTTTCAACTCTCGAACTTCTTCTAATTGTCGTTCCAAATCTAATATTTGTTTTGGGACATCAATATTGGTTATGTGAACTCGAGATCCAGCTTCGTCCAATGCATCGATTGCTTTGTCTGGTAAAAATCGCTCAGACATATATCGATTAGTCAATTTAACACAAGCTTCAATAGCTTCTGGTGTGTAAATTACATTATGATGATCTTCATATTTGTTTTTAATATTGTTCAGGATAGTGATTGTTTCTTCAACGGAAGTCGGTTCAACAATTACCTTTTGAAAACGTCTTTCAAGTGCGCCATCTTTTTCTATGTATTGACGGTATTCGTCTAAAGTAGTTGCGCCAATACATTGAATTTCTCCTCTTGATAGTGCGGGTTTGAACATGTTTGAAGCGTCTAGTGAGCCAGTTGCTCCTCCAGCGCCAACAATTGTATGTATCTCATCGATGAAAAGAATGATGTCATCATTTTTTTCCAATTCATTCATCACGGCTTTCATTCTTTCTTCAAACTGTCCTCTATATTTTGTTCCAGCAACAAGACTAGCTAAATCTAGAGTGACTACACGTTTGTTAAATAATATACGGGAAACTTTCTTTTGAATGATTCTCAATGCAAGACCTTCAGCAATAGCCGATTTACCAACACCTGGTTCACCTATTAATAAAGGATTGTTCTTTTTGCGTCGGCTCAAAATTTGAGAAACACGTTCTATTTCTTTTTCACGCCCTACCACAGGGTCTAATTTTCCCTCTTCTGCCATTTCTGTTAAATCTCTTCCAAAATTGTCAAGTACTGGAGTTTTAGATTTTTTATTTGATTTATTGGCGGGATTATTAAAATTACCTTCTTTGAGGCTGTCATCTTGTCCTGAATCGTCATTGTAAGATTCGTTTTTTGGCAAGTTTTCTAAAAAATCGTCTTCGTTTGGAGTCATATTGATGTATTGTTCTTTAGCTACGTCATAATCGATTTTGAGTTTATTCAATAGCTTGGTTGTAGGATCATTTTCGTTTCTCAAGATACACAACAGTAAGTGTGCAGTGCTGATTGATGAACTTTGGAAAACTTTTGCTTCTAAAAAAGTAGTTTTCAAAGCACGTTCCGCTTGACGTGTCAGATGTAAATTTTTCTTTTCTACACTAACATCAATGCTAGGACTGGCAGGGCTTAGGATTTCAACCTTCCTTCTTAAATGGTCAAGATCTACAGATAGGTTGTTAAGGATGTGAATTGCTTTACCATTTCCATCCCTTAGAATGCCAAGCATTAAATGTTCAGTACCTATAAAGTCATGTCCAAGGCGTAAAGCCTCTTCCTTGCTATAAGTAATAACGTCTTTTACTCTAGGTGAAAAATTATCATCCATATTATTAGGTATTGTTATTGTAAATTTAGTAAATAAGATAATCAAAAGCAAAAATCATACCTTTAAATACTCTTACTGCTAATTGACAAAAAAAATGAAGAACATATAGTTAAAGCCTGTTTAATTTATTAACTAAATCGCAATAAAATTTTGTTAATAATTCGAGCAAATTTCTGTCTATTTATGAGTGAAAACACATTGAGAAAGGTTATATTAGCGGGATTTTTTAAAACAAAATAATTTTAATTTAAGTATATATTATGTCTGAAGGAGAAAAGTTAATTCCTATTAACATTGAAGATGAAATGAAAACAGCTTACATCGATTATTCGATGTCAGTAATTGTATCAAGAGCACTTCCAGATGTTAGAGATGGCTTGAAACCAGTACATCGAAGAGTACTATTTGGAATGCATGATTTGGGAGTTAATTCAAGATCTGCCCATAAAAAATCCGCAAGAATTGTTGGGGAAGTTCTTGGAAAGTATCACCCTCATGGTGATACATCTGTTTATGATGCCATGGTTCGTATGGCGCAAGAATGGAGTATGCGTTACTTATTGATTGATGGTCAGGGTAACTTTGGATCTGTAGATGGTGATAGTCCTGCTGCGATGCGTTATACTGAAGCCAGGATGCGTAAAATTTCGGAAGAAATTCTAGCAGATATAGATAAAGAAACAGTTGATTTTAAATTGAATTTTGATGATACATTAGAAGAGCCAACGGTTATGCCAACTCGTGTTCCTACCTTATTGGTAAATGGTGCAACAGGAATCGCAGTAGGTATGGCTACCAATATGCCACCTCATAATTTAACTGAGGTAATCAATGGTACATTGGCTTATATGGACAATAATGACATAGAAGTTGATGAATTAATGACACATATTAAAGCTCCAGATTTTCCTACTGGTGGTGTAATATATGGTTATGAAGGAGTTCGTGAAGCTTTTAAAACAGGTAGAGGTAGAGTAGTGATGCGTGCCAAAGTTGGTTTTGAAGAAGTTGATGGACGAGAAAGTATTATTGTTACCGAAATTCCATACCAAGTTAATAAGGCAGATATGATCAAACGTACTGCTGATTTAGTAAATGAAAAGAAAATTGATGGTATTGCCAATATCCGTGATGAATCGGATAGAAATGGAATGCGTATCGTTTATATATTAAAACGTGACGCTACGCCAAATGTAGTATTGAATACACTTTATAAGTTTACACAATTACAATCTTCTTTTAGTGTTAACAATATTGCAATTGTTAAAGGTCGTCCACAAATGTTGAATCTTAAAGATTTGATTCATTATTTTATAGAACACCGTCATGATGTTGTTACTCGTAGAACGCAATTTGAATTGAAGAAAGCTGAAGCGAGAGCTCATATTTTGGAAGGTTTGATTATTGCTTCGGATAATATTGATGAAGTAATTGCTTTAATTAAAGCGTCAAAAAGTACTGAAGAAGCTCGAGATAAATTAATCGAAAGGTTCAATTTGTCTGATATTCAATCTCGCGCCATTGTTGAAATGCGTTTGCGTCAATTAACTGGTCTGGAACAAGATAAGTTAAGGTCAGAATACGATGAAATTATGAAGTTAATTGAGCATTTGAAAGCTTTATTAGCGGATGTTAATTTAAGAATTGCTTTGATAAAAGAGGAGTTGACTGAGATTCGCGATAAATATGGTGATGAGCGTCGTTCTAAAATTGAATATTCGGGAGGAGATGTAAGTATTGAAGATTTGATTGCTGATGAGAATGTGGTTATTACAATATCTCATGCGGGTTATATTAAACGTACAAACTTATCGGAATATAAAACACAAAATAGAGGAGGAGTTGGGCAAAAAAGTGCTGGTACAAGAGATCAGGATTTCTTGGAGCATATGTTTGTTGCTACGAATCACCAATATATGATGTTCTTTACGCAAAAAGGAAAATGTTTCTGGATGCGTGTTTATGAAATCCCTGAAGGAAGTAAAACTGCCAAAGGTAGAGCTATTCAGAATTTAGTGAATATTGAAAGTGATGATAAAGTAAAAGCATTTATCTGTACTCAGGATTTAAAAGATAAAGAGTATATCAATAGTCATAATCTTGTAATGGTAACAAAGAAAGGACAGGTTAAGAAAACTTCATTGGAGAAATATTCTAAACCAAGAATTAATGGTGTTGCTGCAATTACAATTAAAGAAGGTGACGAATTATTAGAAGCTAAATTGACTAATGGTGAAAGCCAAATCATTTTAGCTGTCAAATCTGGTAAATTGGTTCGTTTTGAAGAAACTAAAACGCGTCCAATGGGGAGAACAGCTTCCGGAGTTCGTGGTATTACTCTAAAAGACGAAACTGACGAAGTGATTGGAATGGTAACTGTAAATGATATGAGCAGTGAAATTTTAGTAGTTGCTGAAAATGGTTACGGAAAACGTTCTAGTCTAGATGAGTATAGAATTACTAACCGTGGAGGTAAGGGGGTTAAAACTCTTAATATTACTGAAAAAACTGGTAAATTAATTTCGATAAACGCTGTGACAGATGCTGATGATTTGATGATTATCAATAAATCTGGGTTGACTATTAGAATGGCTGTAGAAGATCTGCGAGTTATGGGAAGAGCAACCCAAGGTGTGAAATTGATTAATATAAAAGGTAATGATTCAATAGCAGCCGTTACCAAAGTAATGAAAGATGACGCTACAGAAGTTGTTGTTGATGAAGATGGAAATATTGTTGAAGATTCTGCAATCGAAAGAGTGAAACCTGTTTTGGAAGTGCTTGAAGATGATGGAGTAACTGAAGAGGACGAAGATGAGGATGATGAGGAAATAGAGGATGAGTCTGAAGAAAGTGAAGAAGATGATTCAGATGAAGAGAATTAAGTAATAAAATTATCTTAAACATTTATTCTTTATGACAAAAATCATAAAGAATAAATGTTTTTCTTACTATTTTTGTGGTTTAAAATTTAAAATAATTATTTATGAAAAGTAGATATGTAATAATAGCGTCAGCATTATTTTTATCAGTAGCAAGTATTGCTCAAAAAAATGAAATTAAAGCTGCTGAAAAAGCTTTAAAAGCAGGTAAGTCTGATGAGGCTATTACAATTTTAACAGGTGCGGAGTATTTGTCTGTTAATGCGCCTGATGCTGAAAAAGCACAATTTTTATTTGTAAAAGGAAATGCACATTTGGATTTAGCGAATAAAAATATTGAGACAGATAAGAATTTAAGTCTTGCTGCAAAATCGTATAAAGATTTATTGGATGCTGAAAAAGCTTCTGGAAAAGCGAAATATTCAACTCAAGCAGCAGCATCAATTGCTGAAATTAAAGGAAAATTAATTAATTCTGCAATTGAAGATACTAAAGCTAATAAGGACGCAGAGGGAGCTAAAAAGTTATATGAAGCTTATTTACTTGAGAAAAAAGACACTCTTAATCTTTATTATGCAGCATCTACTTATGTAAATGCAAAAGATTATGATACTGCCCTTAAACTGTATGAAGAATTAAAAGTTTTAAATTTTTCAGGAAAAGCAACTTATTATTATGCTGTTAATAAAGTAAATAGCCAAGAAGATTATTTCACTACAGCTGCAGACAGGGATCGTTTAGTTAAAATGGGTACTCATGAAAAGCCAAGAAATGAAAGTGTACCTTCAAAAAGAGGTGAAATCTACAAAAATGTAGCTTTGATTTATGTTCAACAAGGGAAAATGGATTTAGCTAAAAAAGCTGTTTCTGATGCTAGAAAAGCTAATCCAGATGATACTTCGTTAATATTGACAGAGGCTAATCTGTATCTAGAGTCAAAAGATATGGATACTTATAAAAAGTTAGTTTCTGAAGCGTTGCAAAAAAATCCAAACGATGTAGATTTGATTTTTAATTTGGGTGTTGTTAGTGCTCAATCAAAAAACTATAGTGAAGCTGAAAAATTCTATACTAAAGTTATGGAATTGGATCCAAAATACATTAATGCTTATATCAATATGGCTGCAATGAAACTGGATGATGAAAAAGTTATCATTGATGAGATGAATAAGCTTGGTACTTCTGCTGATGATATGAAGCGATATAATGTGTTAAAAAAGAAACGTGAAGATTTGTTTAGAAGTACAATTCCATATTTAGAGAAAGCGGTAGCGTTAGATCCTAAAAATGTTGATGTGGCTAAAACATTATTGAATGTTTACAGTGCATTGGAAATGACTACAGAGTATAAAGCTTTAAAAGCTAAAATGTAGTTTTAAATAAGTTGTCAAATTAAATCCTGCTCGAGTATATTCGATGCAGGATTTTTTTATTTTATGCAATTATGTTTTTTACTTTTTAGTAAGGAATTGTCAGTCTTTTTTTGAATTAAAATTATTAGTAGAAATATAATTTTATTTTGATTAGAATATTGGATCGGTTTAGTGTTGTGAAATAGCATAATGATGGATTGCCATATTAATTTATTATATCAAAAAGATTTTATAGTGCAATAATGATTTGATATTGGATTGCTTTTTTTTAAATAAAAATAGAAAATAACAGAGATCATCTTGCTTTGTGAAATTATAGTCTTTTTGTTAAAATTTATAAATAATTTGTTTGTAAAATCAAAAAATAATTTTATTTTAGAGCAAAATTATGAATTTAGAGTTAATATAGTTAATTAACGAGTTTGTGTAAACTAAGTATTGTTAATTATGTAAAAGTAATTTGAGTTTTTAAAAATGAATAATCCAAATTGTTTAATCAAAAAAAATATTTATGTATGTAAAAAAAACTACTTTCTTCTAAAATGTTATAAAAAGTATTGTCTAGAGCAAAAAAATCTAATGAACTTTTTTTAATGCATTTTTAAATTTTTTTATTTTCTTTTTTTGTTTATTGAGTATTATAGTCTTTCTAAACTTATGAAGGAGTAAAAATTAATTTTTCAGAATTTCTATATAAAATAATCAGCCCCTAATATTAATAACTAAACTTAACCAAATGAAAAGAAAATTTGTAATGCTATCAATAGTATTATTGATAAATGCTGGTATGTACGCGCAAAAGGATCAAATAAAAGCAGCTCAATCTGTTTTTGAAAGCGGAAAATCTCAAGATGCCTTAGGTGTTTTGAAAAAAATTGAATATTTGATTTTTAATTCTACAGATGAAGAGAAGTCTGATTTCTATTTTTTGAAAGGTAATATTTTTAAAGATTTGGCTTCAAAAAATATTGATATGGCTAATAATCTTTCTTTGGCATCCGAAGCTTATCAAGAATTGATTAAATTTGAAAATGAGGCGGGTAAGTATAAGTATTCTTTACAAGCTAATGTAGCTTTAAGAGAGATGAAATCGAAGCTTGTTAATGGTGCTGCAGATGATTTTAAGGTAGGTAAATATAAAGAGAGTGCGGAAAAAAGTTATAAGGTCTACTTATTTGATAAAAAAGACACTTTAAATTTATTTTATGCAGCTTCTTCATCAATGAGTGCTAAAGATTATGATTCGGCTATTAAATATTATGAAGAATTGAGGAAAATAAATTATTCAGGAAAAGGGGTAGTTTATTATGCAATAAATAAAAAAACAAAAGTAGAGGAAAGTTTTGCTTCTGCTAACGTTAGAACTGCAAGTGTTACTGGTGGGTTTCATGAAAAACCAAGGGATGTTTTTTCGCCTTCTAAAAAATTTGAAATTAATAAAAATTTAGCTTATATCTATCTTGAAAAAAATGATGCTGTTAAAGCTGAAATTTGTTATAATAAAGCTTTAGAGTTGGACCCAAATTATATTGATGCTTATATTAATTTAGCTTATATCAAATTGGAATCTAAAAAGGCTTTAATGGATCAAATGGATGCATTAGGAAATACTCCAAAGGAAATGGAGCTTTATGATCAGTTGAAAGTCAAAAAAGAGAATTTGGTAAAAAGTGTGATTCCATATCTTAAAAAAGCATTGGTAATAGATCCCAAAAATCAAGATGTTATGAAATCTCTTTTGGGGGTTTATAGATCTTTGGATATGACCAACGAATATAATTCATTAAAAGCAAGTATGTAGCTTTTATGAGTGTACAAAAAAAAAGCTAGAAAATTTTCTAGCTTTTTTTTATATAATTTTTTTTATTACTCTTAGTTTGTGAGTGTGTTTGTTAGTTTCGGCATTATAGATTCCTAAATGATCCAATCTATCGATTCTCACCTTTCCGCTTGCATGAATAATATAATTGTTTTCCATTATTATTCCAACGTGAATGATGTTTCCTTCGTCATTGTCGAAAAAAGCTAAATCACCAGGTTCACTCTCTTCAATAAAGCTCAATGCTTCACCTTGTGTTGCTTGCTGAGATGCGTCTCGCAATAATTTGTAACCATTTAGTTTATATACCATTTGTGTGAAACCTGAACAATCTATGCCAAAAGGTGTTTTTCCACCCCATAAATAGGGAGCGTTCAAATACATAAATGCAGAGTTTATTATTTTGTTTCTTGGTTTTATACCACTTACTTTGGCTCCTTCAAAATTAAAATTACTCGGGTTAATTTCTGGATAGTTTAAAAAGGATAAGGAGGATCCAAGTGGGATCGGAATTAATAAATTAGATGGGGCAACAATATATTCTATTAAATCAGCATTGAGAATTATTGCTTCTGACGAAAGCTGTTTGTAGCTGGATTCTGTAATAAATTGAAATTGTTTAGTATCTACCCAGCCTTGGTATTCGTCATATTGCATTTTTATATGAGACCACTGTTTATATTGTTCCAAAACTTCAAAATGTTCTCCAAATAAGACTTGAGAAACAATTTCACTTTTATCACTGGCTTCGGCACGAAGTGGAATCATGGCTAAATTACAAATTCCAAACATTTATATAAATTAGAAATTAAAATAATACGAATCAAAAATATTTGTAAAAATAGTAATTTTCAATTCGTATTATTTAATAATTGTATTTTATTTAAAGTGATCTTTATGAAATATTTCTCTCTATAACAAAGGCTGAAGCACCACCACCGCCATTACAGATTGCTGCGGCTCCATATTTTGCATTATTTTGTTCCAAAACATTTAATAATGTCACGATTATTCTAACACCTGAACAACCAAGAGGATGTCCTAATGATACGGCTCCTCCGTTAATGTTTACTTTTTTATTATCTAATCCTAGTATTTTGGAATTGGCCAGTCCAACTACTGAAAAAGCTTCATTAAATTCGAAATAATCAATTTCATCTAAAGTTAGGTTTGCTTTCGCTAATGCTTTAGGAAGTGCTTTTGCAGGGCTTGTTGTAAACCATTTTGGTTCTTGAGCGGCATCGGCATAACCTTTAATGTATGCTAACGGCTTTAAACCTAAAGAAATTGCTTTTTCTTCACTCATTAAAATAACCGCTGCTGCACCGTCATTTATAGTTGATGCATTTGCTGCGGTAACTGTTCCGTCTTTTGTAAATACAGCGTTTAATGTAGGTATTTTTTCTAGAGAAACATTAGTGAACTCTTCATCTTTTGAAATAATTATTGGCTCACCTTTTCTTTGAGGAACGGCAACAGGAACTATTTCATTGTTAAATTTACCTTCACTCCAGGCTTTAGCTGAGCGCTCGTAAGATTGGATTGCAAAATTATCTTGTTCTTCTCTAGATATTTTATATTCCGTTGCACATAGATCTGCAGATACTCCCATGGCATTATTGTCATAAGCATCTGTTAATCCATCTTTTTGCATTCCGTCAACCATAGTGCTAGGTCCAAATTTGGTTCCGTTTCTCAAATTCATATAATGTGGAATCAAACTCATGTTTTCCATTCCTCCAGCAACTACAATTTCAGCATCACCACATTGAATGGCTTGTGATCCTAACATTAGAGCTTTCATTCCGGAAGCACATACTTTATTAACTGTAGTGCAAGTGACATTATTAGAAAGACCAGCGTAAATTGCAGCTTGACGTGCGGGAGCTTGACCTACGCCAGCCTGCACGACATTACCCATAAAAACTTCGTCAACTAAATTTGGATCTAATTGTATTTTTTCTAATGCACCTTTTATGGCTATTGCGCCTAATTTTGGTGCAGTAATTGTAGATAATCCTCCCATAAAACTGCCGATTGGTGTTCTAACGGCAGAAACGATAACAACTCTTTTGCTCATGTTTATTATATGTTGATTTATAGTAGCAAATTTAAACTTATTTTGTAAAATTCAAATTTTTAATGAATTTAAATTGGGATTTATTTAACGAATCTCTGTTTTTTACTTTGTTTTCATTTAATTCTCTAATAAAAGTGTTTTTACTATTTAGAGCTGTTTTGTCATATGATATATGATGTAAAATTTTAAAAAGAATAGGATAAATGAAGGTTTGTATAAATATTCGAATAATGATTTAGTCTTCCGAAATAATGATAATAGTCTTCTTCTAGTTTTTTATTTGCAAAAAATGGTTTTTTGAGTGGTTGTTATATATTTGATAGTGAAGTCATTTGAATAAATAGTAGAAAAATATGAAAAAAAAGTGCTGAAATAGTTGTGAGAAACGTAAACATGTCTTAAGTTTGCAACCGCAAAACAGGACACGTTCCTTGAGCTTGGAGAGTTGCCTGAGTGGCCGAAAGGACTTGTTTGCTAAACAAGCGTATGGGTAACTGTACCAAGGGTTCGAATCCCTTACTCTCCGCAATTTATTCTTGATTAAGAATCACAGCAAGATTCAATATTTTATTATATTTTCATAAAATAAATTAACAGATTGTTTTCGGGGTGTAGCGTAGCTCGGTTATCGCGCCTGCTTTGGGAGCAGGAGGCCGCAGGTTCGAATCCTGCCACCCCGACAAATAAAAATAATGGACGCATAGCTCAGCTGGATAGAGCACCTGCCTTCTAAGCAGGCGGTCGAAGGTTCGAATCCTTCTGCGTTCACTAAGTTGCCATAAGAGGCAAAAAAACAAGTGCACATACAGGTCGTAAGGCCAAGTATAGTGCGCTTTTTTGTTTTTTTAACCTTTTATTTTTGCAGTATGAATTCAGTTTCAAGAAGTATTTTTGACACGCTAGTGGACACGCAAAAAATTTACGTGTCAATGAAAGAAAGATTTTTATTAAGAGAATATGATTTAAAAGATGGGAAGACATCTTTACAATTAACGATAACACCTTCAACTCCAAAAATCAGGATCCATTTGGATATTAATGTTTACCGGAAAGATTGGAATTCTGTTACTCAAAGGCTGATGCCAATTTCAAAAAACAATCAGGATATTAATTTGCTTTTAGATAATATAAAGTCTAAGCTGACAGAAATTAAAACATCATATAGGTTATCTGATAGAATATTAACTCCCGAAAATCTTAAAAAGGAATATTTGAACGGGATGCCACGTGTTCGATTTACTGCATTTTATAAAATAATGCTAGAGGAGGAAAAGGTATTGATGGAACCAGGATCTTATAACAGATATAATTCTGTGTTAAAAAAAATTATTGCATTTGATGATGATGTGACTTTTCAGGATTTAGATCATAATTGGCTGGATAAATTTAGGAAGCACTTGAAAGGTTTGGGTAATGAAAATACTACTGTTGCCGGTAATATAGCAGCTGTAAAAAAGTTTTTAGGAATTGCTTTCAAATCCGGAATTAAGTTAGCTCTGAATGTTGATGAAATTAAACCCGGAAGTACAAAAGGAAATCGAACTAGTTTAACAACTCATGAACTTAAACGAAGCTGCGAATACTATTTTAGCCCATTTATAAATGATTCACACCGCTTAATATTGGGTTATTTCCTTTTTAGCTGCATGACTGGTTTAAGAATATCTGATGTTCAAAAATTGACCCGTAAAAATTTTATGGATGACTACGTTACCTTTATTGCTAAAAAATCAAAAAAGGATCAATCTATTGCTTTAAATATGAAAGCCCGTCAGATAGTAGATTATGAGCCAAATTTGTTTGTAAAAAAATTTCGCGATCAACATATTAATGATGAATTAAAAAAAATTATGGTAAACGCTAAAGTTCAAAAGAAAGTCACTTTTCACGTAGGCAGGCATACATTTGCAACCAGTTTTTTACGTGCTGGAGGTCAAATCGAAAAATTACAGCTTTTACTTGGCCACACTGATATTAATCAGACTATGATTTATTCACATATAGTTCAGGCTGATGCAAATGCTGAAATTTTTCTAATTGACAAGTTATTTTAAAGTATTTGTTTCAATTTCAACAGTAAATTGTTCAGGAGTTGTTTCAGTCCTGTTTATGTTTTTAATTATGTGATATCTGTTATAGGCGAAAATCTTGGTTTTCGCCTTTATTTTTTGAAGCTGTTCGTCCCAAGCTTTAAAACTCCAAGTAAAAGCCTGAGCGAAAATCCGAAACTCAAACCATTTTTGCCAATATATAGGATGGATTGCAGGGAGTAAATATTCTGTGTTGGATTGTGCCAAATTATTACCATTGTATAAACCATCGTATTTCACCAAAAACACTTTAGAATCATTACTTTCGAATGCATGTGCTGTTTGAACACCGTTACTGGTAAGTAATGGTAACGGCAATGCATTAACTTCAATTGTGCTTGTCTTATCGTCGGTTGTGTAATTTGAATACGACACACCGTCTTTATTTTGAAATACGGGTTCAAATTTATAAACAGTGCTTTCCACATCTTGAAATTTAAGTTCAAATGAGTTTCCTTGGGTGAATTTCCTCAGCGGTCTTTTTATCTCCGCAAATTGTAAATCTTCTGCATCCTCATAATTTATTTCGTCTTCCACGGGATTCATTACGGCAAGCTTTCCAACAATATCCAAATCATAATTGAACCAGTTTTTAATCACTTTTACAAAATCACCAAAGGTTATGTCCGCTACTGCTTTGGTTAAATCAACTTTGTTTTCATTTAAAACTGATGCTATTGCGGTACCCGAAGAATCAAACAATACCAATGTCAAAACGGATAAATCGATGATGGTTTGCTCTTCGGTATAATTTATATAACCTTCTATCGTGATATCGTTCGGGTTTGCATCGGCAATTGTTTCAAAAGTAATATCAACATCATAGGTCCTGAAAGTAGTTCCATGATCCCAATTGGTTGGGGATGACTTTTGGTCGAAAAGTATAGTATTTCTATATTTTATTCTGAAATAACACCAATAGTTTGACCAACGCAAACTCTTTATTGTTCCTTGAATGTTATACTTACCTGGTGCCGCCAAAACAACATTGTAATAAAAATTTTGAGTCTGTGTACCCGTAGTGATCGTTGCATCCTCAGACATCTGAATAATGTCCAATGGTTCTTGAAGCGTTGGTTTTTTAAAATAATCAACATCACCATAAAGGCAAGCCTTTGTAATTCGTTCATCTGTCAATATTTTTCCAGACAAAGTATAACCCGCATCTACCATTCCGCGCTGCAGAATGTGTAAAATATAGGGTAGTGGTTGCATTACATTCCTGTTATAGGTAATATCTTCAACTGTATCTACGGTGTTTTCAAGGAAAGAACCACTCACACGGTTATTTAAGATGCCCCCGAAATTTTCCCATATTCCTTCTGAAGTATCATACCTGTCAACATGAACCTGCGGAAAATTATAATTAACTTCTGGCCATGTCTTTGTGATTACTGATTGGGCATGATCAAAAATTGTTGTTCCGGATTCCAAAGTAAAATTAGCCAGGGACAATTGAGATAATTTTTTGTCAAAACTTGGTAATTGTTCAAATCCAAAACGAAGTGTACAACTTAATTTCTCCTGAATGGATTCCACTTCCAAAACCGCTTGCTCTATTTTATCTCCGTGTACATATAGTAAATCGAAGTACGTTTTTACATCATCAGAATTGAATTGGGAGATGAAACCAAATGCGATATCCAAATCAATTTCCAAATCAATTTCAAAAGGAAACGAATATTTCAAGAAAAAACTATCCGAAAACCAATTGTTCTCTTCGGTATCCGATATTTTGAAAGGCGTTAGGTCTAGTTCAAAACTAGAGTGTATAAGTTTCCTCATCGTAGGCTCTGTTAATAGTGAATTCTAAAGGGAATGATATCGTTTCGGCTTCATAATCTTGCTTTGGAAGTTTCTTGCCAATTGGACGAAGAGAAATCCTTTTTTCTCCCTGAACCAACCAGACTCTTTTGGAGCGCATTAAACTTTCAATAGTATCGATATCCGTAAAGAGTAACCAACCTGTATCGATAAACATTTTCACTTCTTTTGAAGTTGATAAATGTTCAAGGGCTTCTACTAAATTCTTATATACTTTTTGAGATTGATATTCTAAATCAGGGTCTAGTACAGCAGTCCCCGTGCACTCAATTGCTGATTGCACTTTAAATTCATTTTCCCAAACAATCATATTTGAATAATAAGAATTTGGGAAAATATAAAAAGCTTTTTTGGGAGCATCTTCATTAACTTCCCCAACTAAATCAATTACATATTCGATTACATCTCCTTGTTTGAAATTTTCAAATGTTACTTTTTTGCAGAGAGTGGTAGTTGCATCAGTTGGTAATACTACAGTAGCAATCAAGTCCCCATTCTTGAAAGTTCTTAATTCAAAACTGCCCGCAGGAATTAAAATATTTAAATAAGCAAAGCTTTTTTGGGTAACTCGATTTGGTTTTGGGTTGAATTCCAAAAATCCATAATTCTCAAAATAACGACTTAATCCAGCTACAAAATGAATGTCTGCAGATGTTCCAGATCGTACCACACTATCATCCAAAAACAGTTTTTCGGAAACGGTTACTTGTAATTTGGTGAATTTATATTGTTCTAAATTGTCATTAACATCTGGAAAATTTCTCATTAATCTATGAATTAATCTTCCCAAATTGACTTCGGATTTTCCTTTAAATAAAACCACTTTTTGGGGAATCAGATTTTCATATAATTCTTCTGTGAAAAAATCATAGGTATTTATTAATGCATTAAATTGAAAATAAGTACCTACGTTTTCTGATTGAAATTTAAAAAACACAGGATCTAACGTAAATGCTTTTTGTCCAATTGTGTATGGTGTCTCAAAGAAATCCGATAATCTTGATACGCTAACAGTATAATTAATATTGCCAAAATGAACATTATTCTTTAATATTTCAAATGTACCCGCCAAATCTACCCCTGTAAATATTGCATCACTATCATAATATTCACTTAAACCAACTCCAACAATAGCGTTGCCAGAACCCGATGCTACAAAATAAGTTCCAGTACCATCAGTTACTGAGACTATGGTTACTCCTGGAGATGAAGTCCCTAATATAAAATTAGGTTTTGATTTAACTTTCCACAAATCACCGGTTAATGTAATAAGTTGAGTAGGGCTAGGTACGTTTTGTTGATGTACAAAGGCCATACTTACTGGCGTAAAGCTGAAAGTTGGAGGAGGGTCTTCAGGGTCAATTGGTTCATCATCACCTTCCGTTATTGTTATTGTAACATCAGCCGTTTCTAGTACTACTGAAAAAAGCGCACCAGGATAATTTGCAGTAATTATTACAGTACCTTTTCCTTCCGATTCTGGACCACTATAACTCGATAAACTAAATAAATCTTCAGAATTATAATCTGAATTAAAAGCAGATACATAATTATCTGAAGTATATCCGTCATAACCACCTTCCTCTACATTCTCATCGGGTATTGAAACTTGGCCAGATGATAATCGAGTATTCTTAAAACTTTCGTTTAAATGCAGCCCCAAAGACGATTCCAAAATATTTAAATCAGAATGTGTTAATGGAACTTCGTTAAACACTATTGTAATACTTGAATATGCCATTTTATTATTTTTTAGCTTTATTTCTTAAATCATTAAAATCTTTAATACTGTCCTGAATGTTCTTTGCTGATTGCAAATCATTTTTAAAAAATTTACCAACCACCCCATTATCACGTAGGTTTTTCATGACCTCAGTATTCTCCGCTACTACAGCTAATACCATTTGTAGTAATTGGTTGTCATTAGATGATGATGGAGTAGTGGTATTAGTTTCAGCGGGAACCTCGTAACGTCTGGCTTCTTGATTATATAATCCTTTTTCCCATCCTTTTATACCATTGAGTTCACGAATAAGTGAATCCTTAACTGCAGGGTGCATTTGTCGCCATGCTTTATTGTCGATTACCATTTCGGGGCCATTCTCAGCTACAAGGAAATGACTTGTATCACTCACTAAGCCGGAACGTGTTTTTCCTGCATACTTAGACTTGAAAACTTTGCCGTCCTGTTCTCGCTTTACGTAGTTGCCATATAATCCTGATTCGTATCCTTTGGCGGGTAATGGTTGTTTAGCAATTGTAGCAATTTGTATTGCGCCAATAGCAGCTGCTATTCCTGCTAAAATGAAATTTGGTAATGATGCAGCAACACCTTTTGCTGTACTAATAACTGCGCTCACAATTGCCATTTGTTTTTCTCTTTTGGCTTTATTGTATTCAGTTTCCGCTTTTTTCTTCTCTAACTCTTTATCAATTTTATCAACTTGTTTGTTGTATGTTTTCTGAGAAATCATACCGCTATCCAATTGCCTTTTTAATTTATTTTTCTTTGCATCTGAGGCTCTTTCAAATTTTGTTAATGCAGCAGATTCTACCGCATTTTGATAATTGCCATAAAGTCCCCAAGCGTTTTGCATCCCTATTAGGACCATATCCAAAGCCTGTAATTTTCCAGCGAGTGAATCTAAATTGTTAAAAGCATCAGTCCATTGAGTTGGCGTGAAACCTAAAATGTCCTGTTCACCAAATGCAGATTTAGCAGCTTCTCCAAGTTTTTCCGCACCTGATTGCTTTTTAGGGTCTTTTGCAATTTGAATTTTCGACATTGCATTTTCAAGGAAAGCAATGTCTTTATTGAATTTATCTCTACCTTCTGGTGTTAAAATACCTTCTGATAAAACTTTTTTTAATTCGTCAATTTTCTTTTTTAAATGTTCTTTCTGCAGAACTAATTCATTTTTATCAAAATCGTCTTGGCGTTTTTTCTTAGCCTTATCAGATAAATCTAATTCGGCTAATTCATTATTGAAATTAGTTTCTCTTTGAAGTTTGCCTAACTCATATTGTTCCTGTTCTTTTTCAATTGCTTCCTTGGCATATTTCTCTTTTATAGTGGCAACTTTGATATCATGAAGAATAACAGCGTGCTCCATATCAGAATTATTGGAATCATTTAATGATTGCCATTGTTCTGCTTGTGCTTTCCAATACGCTCGTGTGTTTTTAGAAAGTTTTTCATTTTTTGAATTGGCAAATGCCTGTTCAATATCCTGCTCTTTTATTAAACCTTTTTCTAAATCTTCAATTTTACGGCCAAGATTTACCTGTTCGATGATAATTTCTTTTTGTTCACCTTCCTCCATTTTATAGAGACGGTTATCCTGTGCTTGGCGTTCCAATTTTAATTTTTCATCAAGGAATTTACGGGTATCTTCTAACTGTTTTTTCTCAGCTTCTTCACGTTTTTTTCTTGCTGATTCGGCGGATTTATCAGAACTATCACCTGGTACATTATAATCTGATGTATCCGGTGTTGGAGAAGAACTAACTCCAAGCAAAGAATTTAAAGATTCTTTGTCTGCTTTCAATAACATAGCTAATTGTCTACCTCTGGAAGATTTTAGAGCGACTTCTTTTTTATATTTTTTTTCTAGTGAAGCAAGTTCTTTTTCATTAAGATTAATCCTGTCTTGAATGTCTTTTACCTCATTCTTTTTGAAGTTATTTGTTTCTTTAACTATTTTTTTAGTGTTAGAAAGTAATGAAGATGCTATTTTGAATTCATTTTCAGCATTCGCTAATTCATCTGAAATACCTTCGAATCTAGATACACGTTCATCAACTGACAAATTTTTATTATTATATGCTCCTCCTTTTTTATAATAATCTTCTTTTGCTTTTCTCGCATTTGATAGTCTTACTTCGGCATTATACAATCTTTGGGTTGCATTTATTTCTTTTTCAATATTTCCTTCATTAAGTTTAGCGAAAGCTTTTGCTCTAGCCACTTGGTCTAAAGCTTCGATATAAGTTGCATAGATTGCTGTCAATCCATAAACTTCCTGACCTTCTTTTACAAGAAGTCCATTAAATTCTGGAGCAATTTTAACTAAATCTTCATAAGCCTTTTTTCGGGTTTCTAAGGAAACATTCGTGTCATTGATTACAGTTACCAATGAACTCATATGCGCTTTTGTTGCAGAAGTTGATTTTCCAACTTCATCTACAAGTTTCTTTTGTTGTTTACTGAATGATTCTTGGGCTACTACGCTGTTATTTACAGAATCCTTAAAAGCTATATATGCGCCAATAACAGCTGTAAGCACTGCTAATACTGCTCCCCATGGACTTGTAGCGGTTGCAACATTCATAGCTTTTAATGCGGCTGTTGCTCTGGTAGTTGTAATTCCGAAGAAGTTCATTACTCCAGTATAAATAGTCAATCCCGCGATTTGCAGTGAAGTCCACATTACTTGCAGTTTTTGTTGCAATAAATTCCATGCGGTTGCTTCACCTAAAGTTCGAGTTCTTAACGCAGCTATAGTTGTCCATGCTGTGTATGAAATTAGCGAAGCAACCATTAATGCTAAAATTTTAGCAGTAAATACAATCATTATCCTCCATGCGGATACTTCCTTGTTTGCTTCCTCTGTGGCACCTATGAAATTAGCAAGCCAATTCACTCCTATTGTTAGCCACTTGATAAATGTTTCTGAAGAGAACCATCCGGAAACTGTTTTGCTTATTTTTTCGAGTGTTGCTGCAAGGTTATTATTTTTGATATCATAT
The DNA here is from genome assembly GCF_031456055.1 of Flavobacterium granuli. GTDB lineage: Bacteria > Bacteroidota > Bacteroidia > Flavobacteriales > Flavobacteriaceae > Flavobacterium > Flavobacterium granuli_A. Next base: position 406,694 of record NZ_JAVDTX010000002.1, on the reverse strand, counting down.
TCATTTACCAGCGAAGTTCCAGAAGCAAAGGAGTTGTTTGATAAATCGATAAGTTCACGAAAACGCCCAACGTTATTACCCATTGCGCCAATTACCTTATTTGCACCATCAGCACTGATTCCTAGATAATCCAAAGTTTTTGCCGTTTTAGTTGCATCCATCCCTCTCATACCTTCAGAGAATTTTAGCATGAACTCCAAAGGATCGGTGTTAATCATATTCTCGACCGCTTTTTGTGATATCCCCATGACTTTGGCAAACTTCCCACTTTCGGTAGCTGCTTGCTTCATGAAAATACCATAGGCACGAGCCGAAACTTCGGATTCGATTCCAGATTCTTCAAATGCAGTTCCCAAAGCTAATGTTTCCTGTATAGTTGGTTTTAATACATCGGTAAGTGAACCTATACGGGTGGTGAAATCTGCAATATTTGCTTCGGATGCTGTTCCGTTTGCTCCAAGATCGTTGATAGCAGAACCAATGGAGTTATAAGCCTGTTCTACTCCTAAATTTTTAGTTTCTTCAAATAAGAATTTAATTTTTCCAAGTTTATTTGCCACTTCCTCAGCACCTCCAGTAAATGAATCTCCAAGAGCGACTGAAGCTTTATTCATTACATTAACGAAATCGCCTATTTCGGCTTTTGCAATTCCAATACGCCCGCCTTGCTCAGCTATCCCTAAGAGATCAATTCTTGAAGTACGGGTTTGGAGCAATCCAAAAGACTTGGTCAGTTCATCGACTTCGATTTTGGTCATGCCCGTGGTTTTCATCACGTCCGATTGGGCATCGGATAATTTGCCGTTGATGTCGATTATTTTTTGAACAGAAAGAACTACACCTGTTAAGGTGGCAATTACCCCAAGAGCCATTCCTTGATATTTATTGAATCCATCAGCTAGGGAACTGATTGATATTTTTGCAGTTTGTGAATTACTTCGTAATTCCTGCATTCTGCCATTAACTTGTTTTAAATCGGCATCGGTTTTTTTCCAATCAGACGAATTAGGATCTAATAATTTTAGTTTTCTTCCTAAAACAGATGCTTCTGTACCCAACTGTCCCATTGTTTTCTCAGTCAGCTTCAAATTTGAAATTAACCCTTGAAGTTTAGCTTCACTCTGTTCAATTTCAAGACTATTCGCCTTCATCTTTGCCGTTAGGTTTTTGTATTCCTGAGAATCTTTACCTAATTGTTTGGCAATCATTTTTTGTTCGTAAGCGTAATCGCTATTTGCATGCTTTAGCTTTATGACTGCTTTCTCTAATTCTAATATGCCCTTTTGAGCTGAATTACCATTGATTTCAATGGATAATTTCAACTTTTCGTCTGATATTGTCTTTGCCATTAGTGCTGATTTTAAGTAAAATTGGCACTAAAAAACAGTTAACGATGTGACATAAAAAAGCCCCGTGAATACGAGGCTTTGAGTGGTATTTTGAGGTATTGATTTTGGAATTATTCTATTTTTTCAAAAATTGAAATTTCGGATGGTTTTGCTGTAATAACATGATCATCATCAATTAGAATTAATGTTTTGTTTTCTAGCTTCCACAAAGAACCGGCATCAATTATTAAATTGTTTTCGGCTTTGAAATCCTTTGTATTTCGATACAATTCTTCGCACTGGGTGTGCTCTATTAAAGTTTCGAGATCTGTATTTCCTTTTAAGAAGTGGACGAAAGCCTGTCTATCGGCATAGAGTGTTTTTCCTGTTGAATCAAATTGAATCTTTAGCGGTTCATAATCACTAAAAGCAGGGGATATCCAAATAAGGTTCATTGCATCCTCGAACGATTTGTTCTTGATGTGTACTCTAATGCCTTTGCCGTAGAATACTTTTATGTTGACTTGGCTAGGCATTTTTACAACATTTTTGTAGTTGACGAAATTCTTTAACTCCTTTTTCTATCACTTCATCAGTGAAAGGCAGTAGTTTGTCTGTCAAAGTCTTTAGGTCTCTAATGGCACGCATAACCTCAATTCTGAGAGTTACATCGTCCATGTTTTCAGTTTCCAATTCGAGGTCAAAAATAAACTGGAATGTGGCTGGCATTTTTTTGATATCTTCGAGAGATACCTCCATTAGGAATTCGGCCATTGCTGGCATTACATCAGTGTGTGATGTTTTTACATTTTCGTTTTGCATGTCTGAAAATATTATACACGAAACCCTCGTCTTCGGTTGTGCAAAACCATTCCAAGGAATGAGATCAGGGCTGTCACCAGACACCTACAACGTGAACGAGGGTTCGCTTATGTTAACTTAAAAAAGTTTTTTAGGATTGCTCCTTGAAATAATGGTTTTGCAGAGCAAACGTACAAATATAAAATGAATGTGCAAAAAAAAAGATGTGCAATTGCACATCTTTGAAATTAAGCTTAGAAAATCCTATTTTTTTAGATTTAAAACAAACAACGTTAAAGCACCACCAATTAAGGTGAAGTAAAACCAAAATTGAAGATTTAGTTTTATTCTTGTATTGCTTTTTTCGATTTGTGTTAATAGCCGGGTTTGTTTTTCTTGAAGTTCACGATCTGTTAGTTTTTCAATTCCTTCATAAAAATTTTTGGATTCTTGGTCGCCGTAATAAATTGGGTTCATAATTGGTTTTTAATGGTTAATTTTTATATCTAATTTTTACAATAACACTTATATATCCTGATATATTCAATGTTTCGATATACGATATGTTTTCTTTTTTTATAATTTGATGAACTTCATAGGTTTCCTCTGCTGGTACATATCCAATATCCCAACCTGAATTCACAACTTTTATTGCATCCGAATCGAAACTATTATCTGGTTCAGGTACTAATGTAATTAAATCAAATTCTTTGCAAATATTAAAAATAGGATAGCTATAATCTGAAAGATGAACTCCTTTTACTGAAAATGTATATTCATTAGGAAACTCTTTAAGATTTATTTCAATCTCTTTTCTCTTAACATTATTATTTACCTTTTCTGTAGATGGAGGTTTAGTTGTAGCACCTATTATCATGAAAATAACAAACGCAATAATTAATATAATTAAAAAGGTTCCCATAGTTTTTTTGGATTTAGTTAAGTTGTAAATATAAGAAAATCCCTCTTGTGGGAGGGATTTTATTTACTGACTACTCCGTGTAGCTATTTGTACCTAATTAATAGGTGTAAGGAGTCGAACCTTAACTTAACTACCAAGTTTCAATAACCAAGCAGAATCGAACTGCATTAGCCTTAAATATTTTATTCTTCCAAATTCCTTAGTTCATCCTTGATAGCATTGGTAAAACCAAAATGCAACTCCTTAATAATATTGTTATAATGACCCCAAATAATACGGTTGTGTATTGGGTGGGATTTTTTGCGGTTCTTGCCTTTCTTCGAAGTTCGCATCTTCATATCTACAAATCGATGCTTTTTGAGGTGGGTGTAATCTAAACCATTTTCCGTTACCGTAAATCCCCGCCCAGAATACCATTCATTGGTTTCAAAACCACGGCTAGACATATAACTTCGTTGTGCTTGGTCAATGTCCTTACTAGAATCCTGCATCACTCTGCGAATGAAGCGACCTTGGAGGATTTGGTCCGATATGTTTTCGCGTGATTCTATTAGTGACATTTTCTTTTATTTGTTTGGGTCGAAGTGTAGTGTATGAGTATAACCTGATGGTTCATCAAAAGTGCTTGAAAAAATTTTATTAGGCATAGATTTTATAACACAATTAAATACACTTATTTTATTCAATTGATATAATACACCAAGCATATCGCCAACGGAGGGTTTAGCACCACGGCCTTTTCGCCAATTGTATATTTTGTCTTCGGAAATACCAATTAGATTTTTATAAATTGCTTTCTCTTCAATTACTGAATGAAATAATACTTCGATTTCTTCTGTTGTCATGGCTTTTGTTTTCCGTAAATATACGGAATTATTGCGGTGTATCAAAATTTAATTCGACTTTCCAACCGTTACATTGGTTCATTTCCCAAATAGGAGATACCCTGATAGATTCTTCATCGAGCCACGATAAGAAGTTACAAAAAACGCCATTACGATTGGATTTATCTTCTATAAGTTTATCTATAAATGCCTTTGCTTTTACTTGAGTTTCTACAAAAATATTTATAAATCCGTCATGATCATGCTCGGAATAATCCGTTTTGTCGAGAATAAAGAACTGCAGAATGTTTTCCCACTTAGTACTGTCTTCTTGTCCTTTCATTTGAAAATCAGGCATTACAGCAATAAGAAAGGTATTCTCTTCCTCAACTCGTTCTTTTAGCAGCTTAGACAATCCACTGTTATCAATTATCATATTATAGTAATTGAACATTTTTTTGCCGTCTGCATCCAATAACTGAGCGCATACTTCTGCTTGATATTCTCGCAATCTATTTAGTGCTAGCATTGTTTTCGTGTTTTTGTCGTTCTAAATCGGTTCTGCGGAGATCATACATTCTTATCATTATATCCCAAAAATTAGTATTTCGGACTTGATCAATATTTCCAAAAGTGCCACTTTCAGCAATACTAAAAGCTATGCTGTCCATTCCAATACCTGGTATATCTTCTGATGGCGTTTCGTTGCTATCGGATCCATTGTTTTCGAATAAAATTGCTAAATCAATTTCTTTTCCTCCCCACATTATTTTGGCATCGATAAGATACTTTTGAAAACTCGCAAAAAGAAGATAAAATCCGTAAACAAAGCCAATTGGTGCATGTTTTAGTTCTTTTGCATTGACCTCCAATAATTTTGAATTATATGGTACCCGAATATCGCCATTGTAGGAACTTAAATATTTCTTGATGAAATGAAAAGCCTTTTTTTCTCTATAAAATACAGCTGTCAAAAGTTTTAGTAATTCCATATCTCCAGTGGCGTGGAAATCCAAAAACAAACGCAAAGCATCAGTATATTCGCCAAATGTCATGTTCATGAAACTATCGCTTGGTCCGTAAAGTGTTTTGAATATTGGTTTGAAACTTGGTATCGGGTTATTAATGTAATCCTGCTTGATTATTTTTTTTCCCTCTTTGTCGGTATCAAAGAAATCATCGATTAGTTCGGATAATTGATAAATATTTGCAAACTTTTCTTCGTCATCATCATCTTTTTTGGATGGTACCATTTTCATTAACTTGTAGACAGCATGAGTTCGAAACTCATCATAGTTTATTTGTTCGTTCTGAAAATAGAATATCAATTCGCATATATCCATATACTGCTGTTGGTCACACTCTGATAAATCACTTGGAATGTAACGCTTTACATTAGCTTCGGGGATTTCGATGATACGCATTTATGCTGAAAGCTTTAAATTATGATATATTTTCACATCAAGATGCTTCATTTCTTCTCCATATTTAAGGAGTATTTCTTCTCTTATTTCGGCGTTGCTTTTAATCCATGGGGGGATAAACTCCGAAGAAGTGTTAATGGCAATATATTCTTTGACCATTTTTAGAATATTCCCTTTTAGAATAATTCTATCTACTTCACGGTCTTCAAGTGTTTTATACAGTTTTTTGTTGATTTTTCCGAATTTCCTGATCGTTCGAAAATTCCTTAGGTAATTAAAGAAATTGGCAATTAATTTAAATAGTGATTTCATTAGTTAAGGTTTTGGATGGATTTATTTATAAAGCAGAAAAGTATTTTTCTCCGTAAGTCTGTTCCGGAATAACCGAGGTACATTCATCAACAGTTGGTGCCGGTTCTAGAAACTTTTCAATTTCAATTTTTACTCTGTCAAAATCAGAACGCCATGCTTGTTCCGCTTCTTGAGTTTCATTTTTTAGCGTTGGTTTTGCTCCTCGTGTGGTGGCTCTGTCACTGGTAACATGCTGTAATACACCTTCGGGATACAATTGAACCGATAAGCGTGGCATAGCCCAAGCAAATGAATACGCAACCGATGCTTTTCGAATTAGTCGAATCAACTCTAAATCATTTTCATCGGTTATTGGCGTATTCGCTCTTAGCACCTGTTTCAATGCGTTAAATTTTTCAGTACCAACAGTGGGTCTGATTTCATATTGCTCGCAATCCGAAATGCCAGGGGCTAACTTTATTAATAACAATCTTGATTGTATTGGGAATACTTTATCAAAATCGGATACGGTTCTTATGAATAGATTGTGCGTTGCTTTGAAAGCTTCGCTATTTGTCCAAATTGAGTATAATGTTGTGGTTAATTCATGTTCAACTTTAGAACGATCAAGAAATTTGATTAAATCATCCAATGCTCGGTAATAGCGTTTTTCCATTGCTGCATTATCACGGTCAAGCATCCATTCCCAAGGCAGTTTTTCACCATCATCCTGACGTTGTTTTCTTCCGTTATTCGTGTGAGAAACATCGTTTGTAGGTGCAAATAATCGATAGGCATTTACAGCAATTGGATAACGTACTGCATAAATGAAGTCTTTGTCTTCATCCGCAATTGTGCCATCATTAAAGGCTTCAACTGCTTTTTTATAAACTTCTTCGCCTATCAAATCAATCACATCGTTGGTGGCAGTGATTAAATCCGGAATCAGGTTTTTAAACTTCAAATCGGCATCGATGAAACCCATTAACTCTTTGAGTTCGGTATTGCCAGTTGTTCCTGTAGTGGTAAATAGTAATTTCATCTTACTTATTGATTATGCGTTCGCTTGGTGTTACTGCTTCTTCTTTTTCTGGCTTTTCATGAAGGAAACCTAGCTTTAATCCTTTTTTGGGAAAATTGACTTTTAAAGCATAGTTAACGGCTTTCATGATTATAAATTCGGGGATATCAATACCGGTTTGAAGAAAGGTTTTAAGTGCGTAGATTTGCTCAGAACCTGAATCACTCTTTCCGCTTTCGGAAACATTGCCTAAAGCTGAATGTAGATTCAATCCCGCTGCTAATGCATGATTAGCATGATCTGAAATTAATATGTGAGCAGACACAAAGTCTTTAATGTTTTGATCTATAACTTTAATTTCCCAACCGTGCTCAAGTAGGTTTGCTCCCTCAACTGTAAAGCTTTTGGTAGTATGCAGATACTTACCAGTATTTTCATCCCCAGAAAGAACAACCGATATTTTTTCAAGGAATAATCTTTGATATTCCATTAACATTTTCGGACTGTAAGGAGTCGTTGCTTTCACACAATTCGCCTCTATTTCCTTTTGTTTTTTATCCCAAAATGCTTGAGGAGAAATGAAATGATATTTTAGATTCATTGAGTTATTACGCAGTGCTTTGAATATTAAAGGCACTGCAGTAGAACCTTTCAACCATTCAAGCGAACCATATAAATCAGGCACTGTATAATATTCCGTACAAAAGCTGTACATATTGGAATATATAATAGAATTTGGATTAGCAAAAGGGTTTTGGAAATCGAATAGGGGATATACCTTAAATTCAGTAGACGCTTGAACATTCTTGAATGACCACTCTGATGTTATCGCATGAGTAGCCTTTCTGCTTTTATTATTCTTTTCAGTGGCCAATCGCGTTCTATCACAATATTGATGAACAATCTTAGCGATGAAAGGAGTTCCTATACGTGAACCTTTGTTTAATTCAAACTTAGAAAACACACCCTCTATATGTTGATAGTCAGTACAGGCTTTTAGTAAATAGTCCTGATACTCCCATGACTCTAACCATTCTTCAACGTCTGAATCTTCTTGAAGTATTCTGATGCGTTTATTACCATCCTTTGTCTTAACTAACTTCTCTTTGTATAATACAGGACCGCTACCCCAAATTAATTGAGTCTTCTTCTTTAAGATACCTGGTGCAATGTTGTTAGACTGTACAGTTTCTTTTATGATATCTGGAAGATCATCATTAGCACCAAAAGGATGAACTAAGTAATCACCAATATAACTGCATTGATTATTCCAATCAAGGCTGTTAGTCTCTGACTTGGATTTATAGAAGTCTCTCGGTGTATCTCTCACTTGGTAAGTGAATGCTACATCAGGTGTGTCTATAATGGCATCTCTACCAATGTACTCTATATTCATAACTATGGTTTTATCGTGTATCCGTTGAATTTCATTAACAATGGGAGATAGAACCATCGGCTCTTGTCATTACTGTTAACATAACCTATCAAGATATCAGCCTTATCGCTCTGGTCATCACGGTAGCCTTTCCTTAGCTGAGCCTTTGTGACATCTTTAAAGCCATCACTCGTGCGGGTAGTTGCATTGTATGACAAGAAAGTGAATGTGAATGGAACGCCTAACTCGGTTAGTCTACGCATTCTTTTCAATGCATCGTACAGCTTGATGGTTTGAGACATGTAATTACCTATTCTTAATGTTATACAATAGTACTATTACCATAGCACTAATGGTGTGACATGAACAATAGCAAGGGGTTAGGTATCCTACGGAGCGTAAACGGTGGGCGGGCGGTCGGCCGCCTCGATCATATCTCTTTCAAAAAGGGACTGAGGTAACGAGGAACCGAGTTTTGAGCGGGACGGTATTTCGAAAAACAAAAACAGCTTTTAACCCCTTTTTATTTGGGTTAATTCGCTTGTTTTCAATTTCTTATGGTTTTTATATTTTTTGTAACTGCCTAATATTGAATATTAAAAGAGGTAATTCTAGCTATTTAGAATGATTCTTTATTTTGAATTTAAAGTCAAAAAATCTCATTATTACCTTTAAATATTTCCGTATAAGTACGGAATTTTGTATCTTTAAGTATTGAAAATCACTAAATTATATCATTATGAACACAGTAAAACAAGAAGTAAAAAAAGTAGAAGTTGCAAAAGCATTACCTACACTAAACAAAGTAGAAACTACCGCAGTAGACAAAAATCCTGCTACTATGGCAATGATTGCAAAATTCATTGACAAAACACCCCCAACGGCAGAGGAACGCATCCAGAGAATAACCCATTTTGATGCAACCTCTAAAAGGTATAAACACCTAAAAGAAAAAGCCAACGATTTAAAAATGTTCGATGCAGGAAACGACAAAATAAATGCAAAAATCATTTTGAAAAATCAGGCAGGTTTTGAGTTTGAAGTAAGCAACTCTAGCGTAATAAAAAAAGTTAGGGATACAATGGAAGAAGAATTAAATATTCTACTCGCAGAAGCAGAAAACGAGGTTTTAAACTTTGAAATCTAGTAATAAAACAAAACTCCTGTACTGGTCGAAGAGTACAGGAGTTTAAAAATCACTTAAATTATATAAGCCATGACGCGAACACAATCTAATAGCCACAAAAATACAGCTTTTAAACTGTCCGAGCAAGTAAAAGCAACACTACACGCCAAAGGATATTCTTTTCTTTTTAATTATCAAGATTACGAATACTACAAAAAACAGGCAAAAAGAGCATTTAACAAAGCCCAAGCCATTGCAGAATTATTTATCCAGGATAACCAACCAACAAAAAGCGATTATCATGGATACATCTTTTAATATCCGAAAATTGACCGTTTCCTCTCGATTTGTGCGAGCACTTTTTAAGAAATCAACCCACAAGCCAAAATTAACAATTTCGGGCGATTGGATGCAAAAAGCAGGTTTTGAAATAGGGGAGAAAGTAACCGTTTCAGTATCTCAAAATTTATTGATAATACAAAAAATATAAGCCATGACAGAAAAGCAAGAAGAACACCAAGCCAAAAAAAGAGCATTAATAGCACTTTCCAAATTAGCCAAAGCAATACAGGAAAACGAAGAAGAGGAAGAAAGAAATATTAACAGCATTCTAATTGAAGACTTCTATACAGACCCCGAAAACCAAGAATTTAACACCTTTCACGAATGGATTAAAAAAGGTAAACGAGTAAAAAAAGGAGAAAAAGCCTTTCTAGTTTGGGGAAGAAAACGGAAAAGCAACCAAGACCAGCCAACCGCAGAACCAAAGACCGAAGAAGAAAAGAAATTTTCATTTTATCCGCTTTGTTATCTGTTTTCTAATGCTCAAGTTCAAGACCCAAATGTTAAAGAATAGAGACGTACCAAAGGAGTTAAAAAATTTTAACTCCTTATTTTTTGGATTCGAGTATAAATATAACTTAAACGAAGTTTTTGACGATTTGCTAACTGTGATTATTTGCGCAATGGGAAGAGGAACGCAGGAGGAACTTTATTTAAAAACTATCCAAAAATACAACAGGAAAGAACTTGACATTCTTTGCAATCTGTTTGCCGAACTTGTGAATATATACACCTTTCACACGGCTGAAAATGATTGGTGCGACCCTCTAGGTGAATATTACGAATGTTTGACAGGGAATTATAAAAAATCAAATTTCGGTCAGTATTTCACGCCAAAAAGCCTCTGTGATTTAATGGCAGGAATTACCATTGATAAATATAATTTTGGATTAAAAATAAATGAGCCTTGCTCTGGTAGTGGAAGAATGGTTTTAGCAGCTAATAAAGTAGCAAAAGGAAATTATTTTGTTTGTGAAGACCTTGACCCGATATGCTGTAAAATGACAGCTATTAATTTATGCTTTCACGAAATTAGGGGAGAGGTTCACTGTCACAACTCCTTAATGATGGACAAACCCCGCTTTTCATTAGCCACAAATTACGAATTTTGGAAAAACAAAACTCACTCTATTCTATTTTATAACAATGATTAAAACGGCTAATTTCAAGCCGTTTTTTTTATGCCAAAAAAAATCCGCCCAAGCGGGCGGAGGCAGTATTAAAGTTTTTCGTTTTGATTAAAAACTATTGTTTTTTTTCTATTCATACCAGACAATTCATTATAAACGTCTAGCCAATTTGCTCTTTCCACATATCCCTCTGGAATATAAGATATCGCATCAGTAAAATGATCTTTTCTGTCAACTTCCGCTAACGCTACAGATTCTCCCTTTTGATTCATGACAAGTTCAGGCAATCTATTTTGCTCAAAACCTAAAGGTATTCCCATAATATGTGGCATAACATTTAAAATGGCATTTTGTTCCTCAATGTATCCCAAAAGGGTTTTGGAAGGTGAATTGTCAATTCTTTCTATAAATGCCTTCATACCAAGTCTATTTTTCATATAAATTCACTTATGAGTTAATTTTTCTTTTTGATTAAAAACTATCGTTTTCCAATTTCTCCATAACTTCTCGCAGGATTGACTTTATTAAGCTGTTCTTTTGATAACAAAACGGACGCTTCATCTTTGGAATAACCATTACCATCATAAGCAGCAAAGCCAACCAGCTTTTTTAATGGAACTGAATTTATAATATTCTGTTCCGCTTTTAAAGAAATAGCAATTTGCCTATTACAAATGTCCTGCACATTTTCCGTTATCATTATTTTGTCGTTCATAAAAATTAATTTTTACATTTTCCAAACTGGAAACCTTGATTGATATTCACTTTTTATAGCTCTAAACTGATCCATAATTCTAGATTTAGTTTCATTATTTATGGAAAATCTATCGGAATCCATGATTTCTATTTTTAATTTTAAAATCGAATATAACTCCTTAATCTCACTATCCGTAATCCCTTCTATATTGATTTTTGTTTTAATCTCACCATATATAGAAATGTCCCCATTTGAATGAGTTATAATTGGTTCTATAATTTCAGTTATTTTAATTTCCATATAAATTCACTTATAAGTTAATTTTTCTTTTTGATTATAAACTATCGTTTTTTTTACAGTTTTCTAGTGTTTTAATAAAATTTATTAAATCATTATTTTCATATATAGCAAAAAGTGAATCTTCTTCATATAATCCATCTCTTTCAGATCTTTCAAAATCTAATTCTAAGGAATTGTCTTTTGCATTATCTAACTTATCAATAAACTCTTCTGATGAATTACTTTGAATATTTCCAATCAAATCAGTATAAAAATAATCTATAGGTTCTATTCCATTATAAATTGTATCTCCTTTAATTTTCAAACCATTAAATACTACTGGTTCATAATGAGAAAATAAAGTCCCGTTAGGTAAATTGTAAAAAATTATTTTGTCAACTATTTTCATAAAAAATCAATTAAACGTTAACACTTTCCTTAAACCCAACAAAATGTTTCCCTTCAGTAATTTCAATCAGCGCAGCCGAAAATAACAAAGGAGCATCCACTTGTTTATAAATGGGTAATTGTTCTTTGATTTTTTTCAAAGCTTCAAATTCTGTGATTTCATTAGCATTCATTACCATTTGAATTATTTTAACATAAGGAGTTATTACAGCCTCATATTTATCTCCCAAATCTGCTTTAACGCTTTTTTGAGCATCTTTTAAAACAGATAAATTTTTGAATGTACTTTTATTTGTCATGGCTTTTGTTTTGATTCTCAAATATACAAAATAATTATCCCCCTACACTTGGATCCATTCCGGAATACTGTGAATGTGTATTCACTTGCTCCACAAAATCCATTCGATAAATCCAATACTTAAACGCATCAGAATAATTTGTCGAATACATAGGACGTAAATACAGTGGCAAACTTTCCGATGATTTATCTTTATGCAATGTTCTGGTACCTTTAGCGTCAGTTTTCATTTTGATTTTTGTGAGTTCTAAGGAACTTTTTAAGCATTTACACAGGAACTTGTCAATTTTAAGTTTTAATAGTCCTTGGGTAGTTTCTCCCATCAATTCTTTGGCAAAATTGAACTCTTCAACATGATAAATAGTTCCTTGACCTAATGACATTAAATTTACCGTCCATCCTGTAGAAATGCCGTTTTCATCAAATTCAATTGCTCTTTGTAATGCACTTGCCCAATCTCTTTTGGTTTTTGCATTAGCATTCCCAGAACGATCATAATACATGTCAAGTACTTTGACTTTATGATATTTATAAAAATCCCTGAACTGTTTACCAAGATGTTTTTCATTCTCCGGAGCCAATGTGTGGAATGCTTTAAGACCATATAAGTAGTTTCCTCTAGGTTGACCTGATATCATACTACACATATCGCCAAAATCCACACCCGCTTCCAGTTTAGCATTGTGGTCTATATACCTCAAAGCCAAACTGCTTTCCTCTATTTCTTCGCCAATTGCAAATTTGTCATAATAAGAAGTAATCACGCCATCATCATAAAAATGATGCTCGCCAAGATTACCGTAGAATTTTTCCCCTTTCTTCAAATTGATTTTAAGAGAAAGAATGGCGCTTTTAAATTCTTCAATTCCTAAAGCTTTCAAGCTGTCTGCAAAAAAACCGTCCGTAAGGATATCCACATTTACAAATGAGGAAACCACATAGAAGAAAGTTAGATCTTTCCTTGCACGAACCCAATGCATCGTCCACTTAACCAGCTGTTTTTTTAGATTCTCAACTTTTGCATAATCTTTTATTTGTACAGCTGCAAGAACTTCCAGTTTGATTTCATTCAAAACCAATCCCACCTGCAGAGCGTTTTTAACCTGGTCAAGATTCATGTTCTTTTCCATAGATAAAATCCATTCATCATCACCCAATAGGATATTAGGCATATCTGTTGTGAATGTATTCCCACGATAAAAAACCGAAGTTCCAAATTGTGCATATTCTCCACGCAATGCAGGAGTAAGCTTGTCTAATTTCGCTTTTTTAAGCAATCTGGCTTCATCACCATATCGATGCTGAAAGGAATCCCCCGCTAGTCCGCTTGGCTGATCTAAACTCCCAATCGTGAACAGATTCCCTAAATAAGTATAAATAGTGTGTTTGAACGATTCTACAGGCTTGTAGCATTTTTTAAAATGGGATGGTGGTTTTGAATCAGTAACATAATGCTTCCCCTCAATCCATCCTTTACGATTCCATCCCTCAATTAGGGTAGGAGTGATGTTTTTCAGTGCATTGACATAAGTATCCGAAACAAAAACCTGCTTACTATGTGGCATATCACGGCAAATGGTCTGTGATCGTTCCGCAATAATATCCGAAGTCTTAGCTGTAGCACGACCCGCAATAAGATATAAGTCCTTTGGCGCAATTAAATCTATTGCTTGTTTTACCCAAGAAGCATATTGGCCTGTTACTCTGTCATCTTCAAGATTTACGTGCGTCCTCCTGCTCATTTGGGAATATTTTTATTGGTAAAATTTGGGCTTCACGCTTAATTTGGATTTTCTCTTTCTCTGAAATATCCGGGTACAAATCGATTTGAGCCGATAGTTTATTACGGTCCACTTTTGGCATACCAAGCATTTCAGCATCACATGTATAAACAATAAATGGAGTTCTTAATAATTCTTCTGGTATTTCTTGAATTTCTTCTGTAAATACATCTCTCATATTGGCCGCTTTCTCGCACATATCTACAATCCTTTTAGAGTCTGCAGTATCTTTTTTAATTCTTCGGGAGAAGTTAATTTCCTGATCAATAATATTTGCATAAAAATTGCGCCACCCTTTTTTGGAAACTTCCTTGTCAGTATAGAAATACTCTAACGTTTCGTTATATAATTGGGAAGCTTTGTGTCTTGAAAATCCCTCGAATGCAATCAAATGTTTGAGAACAGCTTCTTTGCTTCCCCATTTATCAATGCGCAAAGTCATTCCATAAATTTTACCTAGCATTTCCACATAGGCGTGAATTGCTTCTGGAGCATCGTCGGGGTTTCCCGTCTCCAAAAAATCTTTTAGATCATCTAGTCCAACATTATTAATCAACATCTTCGTGTCCGTATAAAATTTGATCTCTAATTCTTTCTATCTCTGTGGCTTCACGCAAACCAATAAATATTTGCGTTGCAGTAATATTGCCTGATTCTGCCAATTCTTTTTGTTTATTACTAATATTGAAATCTGAAACTAATTTTCCTTTTTCATAAGCAACTCTCACCGTACTTTCCTTTTCATACCACAACCGCATAAACGCCTGTTTATCGACTTGGAGATAAAGCGCAATTTTCTCTGGAGAATAATTGCAACCCGCCAAATCCTCAATCGAGGTAATCTCTTCTTCGGTAAATTTTAGGTCTAGGAATTTCATAATTCTTAAATTAATGTTTTGCGTTGCATCTGCCACCTGGAGTATGTTTTTCTATCTCATTACAAATGCATTTTCTTTTTGGCGGAGGCGGAGGATTTGGATATCTTGGAACTCTAAAACTTCTCGATCTCGGTTTTAACATCATCGAGAACCACCCAAACAGCATGATTAAAAATATTATTCTATCCATTTTGATTTTATTAAAATGTAAATACCCAGTAGAAAATATCCAAATGCCAATGCAACAATTGGCTCAATAGGAAATTCAATTGGCAGATAATCCGATATAAAACCAAGAATTAATGATGCCACCAATAATGTGATTCCTATTTTTTTCATGCCTTTCTATTTAATTTATTCTTTCGTTGAACTGATCTACAATAATTATATACTTGTCTCTACTAACAAATTTCAATACAGAGTTAATACCTTTTTCAAATGATTCTTTAATTGTTATTATTTCTTCATCTTTGAATTTTTCATCAGTAAAGTGGAGATTATTGAAAACAAAATTTTCTGTTATTTTTCTTTCATATATTTTTCTATCTATATAATCAGTCAAAGCAATATCTAGTGGTCTTATTTCCAAATTATTCTTTTTCGAGTCAGACATCTCAATATTTTTTAAGTTTTGAATCCGTAAACAACTTCATTCTAAAATCATACAAACCCTTGCTATTGGCAAAAGTGTATTGCTCATATTGTGCGTTTTCGCTCCAGTTCCCCGAACCTTCAATCACAAAATGAGAATCATGCGTAGCCAGTAAACAAACTTTTGCATGTACCCAAGCATACAGTACGTTTACATTTGGCCTGCTTTTTGCCATTCCCATAAGGTTATCAATAACCAAAGGATTTCGCTTGATCATACTATCACTTACCAAAAGAGTGATTCGTTCAATCTGACCTTTGTCATGCATCTCAATCAATGCATCGATAACCTTTCTACTTATGCTGTAAGTTGAAGCGTGTAATTCCTTGATAGGGTAAATTTTAGCTACCAACGGAATAAATGTGAAAGCATTAAAAGCTGTATCGCTTTGCAAAAAGAAAAACTCTTCCGGAGTTGGTACCCGCATCAAATCATTTTCCAATGAAGAAACCTTTTGATAATGCGACACCAGGTATTTTGATGTAAAGACCTCCGTTTCCCTATCGCTTGGGAGTGCTTCAGGGGTAAGGAGGTCTTTATAATTAAACCAAGACATTACTTAGGGCTAATACCCAAAGTTTTGTTTACCAAAGCCAATTTCACTTCACGATCAGCAACACGAGTATTAATTTCTAATATTCGTTCCTCGTTTTTAGCCTTAACTGCTTTTGCCAATTGTTTTCTGTTATCAGAAAAATATTTAGCAGACGAACCTTTGAAATTGTGCAATTCATCCGGAGTCATGACTTCTACTTCTCTAGTCAATTGTAGTCTTCTGAAAATAGGATGAACCCCAAGAACTTTACCAGTAGTTTGGTACGCGTTCAACTCATCGTATATTTTTTGATTTTCATCAAAACACTTCACAGCTTCATTACCAAGAATTGCTAAGTCTTCATTAGAAATAACAGTTTTCCCTAATCCAGCATCAGCAATTTGTTCCTGCAGTTCTAGATAGCGATTCCAAGCCGTAATCTTATCAGCAATCAATATTTTGAATTCATCCGGACAATCAGCATTATTCAAGAATGGAAATTCCACACGAATAGATTGATTGTCGATTTTTGGAGATAATTTTAAAGTTTGATTTTCTTCTTTCAAAGCTTCGTTTTCAGCTTCCAGTTCTTCTTTTTCGTTCTCTAAATCTGCTTTTTCCTCTTCAAGATCTTGATTTTCCAAAGCTAAATTTTCATTTTGTTCAGTCAATTCTTTTACATAAGCATTATCCTGAATATCTGAGGTAACGACATTGATGTCCTTAACTTCTTTTTTTGCCATGATTTGGTTTACAAGTGTAATACTCAAATATTCCCAAGCCTTAGTCAAAACTTCAATTGCTTTTTCTCCTTCTTGATCAATTGCTAATTCTAAAAGGTCATGTACATCATTATGTTCTGCTTGTCTTTTAATAGCCCAAGCAAATAATTCCTCGTCAGTCTTTTCAAAAACTGGCTTCAATTCAAGGAATAAGTTTTCATCTGAATCCAAAGAAATCACATAATCAACACATAATTTTAATTTAGAATATACCTTTGAAATTCCAGCATTATCGGCTGTTTCAATATAGTTTTGCAAATCAACTGGTGAAAATTCCTTAGTAGCCACCCAATCTTTAAGTTCTTCTGCAGGCACTGCTAGAAAACTTGCAAAAAAAGCGGCTGTTTTTGAATCTAAAGAATTCCATTTTTCAGTTTCTTTTGTTTCTAATAGTTTTTTTACATTTTCATTTTCTGTGGTGTCAATATCCAAAGATTCCCATGCTATTGTCAAAATTTCAATAACTTCTTCATCTTTATCTGAAATAGCAAAACCGAGTAAATAATCTACATCTTGGAATTCGGCTTGTCTTTTAATTGCCCAGTCAATTAAGTCCTGAATTGAATCAATAGCCAAAAGCGATTTTTGTACTTCCATATATTTTTTATATCCATCGCTTAGCCCATCATCTGAAGCTTGCAAACTAATAACCGGAACTTTCTCTACATCTGTAATTCCGTGCATTTTCTGCAGATCATACAATAGATTTTCCAACACACGTTCCGAATATCCTCCCGCATTCAATGTGCGCTCTACAACTTCGCTTTTAGTTGGAGATTCACGATATAATTGAAAGGCTTCATTAAATTGTTCATGTTTTTCTTCAGGTAAGTTCTGGAAGAATGTAATTACTTTTGTTTTCATGGCTTTTTAGTTTTTGAATGATTGTAAAATTGGTAATTACCTGTCAAAATTGCTGTGACATGAAAAAAGCCACTGCAATTGCAGTGGCTTTTCATCCAAACTAACTAACCAAAAAATACTTATGTTCTAGACTTTTCAATTAAGAAAGTCAATGCTCCATTTACAAATACTTCCAAGTTTATTGTAGCACCCGCTAGACCTACCCATGTAGTTCCATCTTTCAAGATTGCTTTCTTATCAGTTACGCCAGTAGCTAATGTAGCTGGAGCAACACCGCCACCACCTATCAAGGTAATTGTATCACCATGATTCAAACTGATTTCAGAAAAAGCAATAGCAGCGGTAACCGCCAAACTTGGTAACTGATAGATACGTCCGTTTGTTGAATTCACCGGAACTGCAGTAGAAGAAACCACAGTAAATGGGTCAGTGAAACTTAATGATCCTGTGTAGTGTCCTGGTACATATCCTGATTTGGCCATTTGCTCAAAAACAAGCATATGTTTTCTGGAATCATTATCATCTACTAAAGATGGTTTCAATTGCACCGGAGCACACTTGGTACCAATTACTTTTCTGAAAGCATCAGAACAGCTACCATAAATGATAACAGCATTTACACCTGTCCAGTTTTGTACAAACTCAGCAAGTTCCAATTCGTTACCAGGAGATTCCCCTTCAAATTTTTGTTTGAAAGAAACGGCATCTTCATCACCATCACTTTCAAATCCCGCTTTGATTTTAGAAGGTGTCATATACACCTGAATCATCTTGGCATTTGGTTTCATTATGAAATCACCTGTATGGTTAACACCTTTGGAATCACGCAATGGCCATGTTGCGATATCATCAACTGCAACAATAGTTACATTTGGCTCTTTTGGAGCAGCCGCCCCTGGTGATTTACCTAGGGGTTTTAGCACATTTACTCTTTGATACATATCTATTACTTTTAAGCAGTTATACTTTTACCAGTTTCAACCCAAACGCCATTAACAAAAGTCAATTGCATGTAGTCATCAGTATCTCCCAATGTCGCATTAGCTATAACATTTATGTTTCCAACCACGTCAGCAAATGTTAAATCAACAGCAGCTGCATTAGTTCCATAAATTTTGATAGTCTTACCTTCAACACCATTCAAGATGCTTGTAATTGCTGTAGTAACCGCACCTGTAAATCTGAATACGTTACCTCCTTTAGAATCAATCACACCAGTAGTGAATGAAATATCAGTTGTTGCTGCAACATCAGGAATAATGGTTCTGCTCAACTCTTTGAATTTACCATCTTCTTGAGCAAACAATACAATAGTTCCTCCAAGTGCTAAATTAAAGTCAGAAGCCAAAAGTAAATTAGCATTATTTACTAAGTTTTTAGCAGCTGCTAAACCAGTATTCCCTTTGATTCTGATTACAGAACCTTTGGTAGCACCTTCAATAGAAGTGATGTTTGTTTTCCAAGCTGAATCTACTTCAATATTAGGGAAAGTGATTTTCAAAATTCCAGATTGATCATCAAATGCAGGCGCGAAAACTTCATTTCCAAATACCGGCATATTGTTAGACCATACTTTTTGAATTTCAAATGATCTAGGATCACCCGCTTCCAATTTAGTTCCTACTTGTTTCAAACGAATACCTAAACGATAATCAGCAAAGATGTCAGTATCTCTCTTATTGTGAGTAATAGTGAATTTCCCTTTTTCATTTACATTGTAATCCAAGATCTCCACGTTTGAAGATTTTGTGATTGCTATAAAATCCGTTTTAGTTTGATCAATTAACTCCTGAAAAATGAAGTTTGGATAATCAAGTGGCGAATTAGATTGATACTGAACTTTTGATTGCTCAATTGCAGAATTCACAACTAATGGTCGCAATTCTCCAGCACGTTTCAAATAAGCTTTTAACCATCTTGATGATAATTGAATTTCAAGACCTTGCTCTTTTCTTTCAATTTCAGGCATCAACTCAATCAAAGTGTTGATATGATCAACGATGTTTGCTTCAGTTGGCGCACCAATATCAAACGCACGGTATTTTTTCTCTACATCTCTGTAGTAGTACCATAAATATCGCAATCCGTTTTGAGAATTAACTGCTGCACCTGGTACATCATCACCGTCTGGAGACTCGGCATAGATACCATTGATTTGCGCAATTCTGTCGTCAAGCATTTGGCGTTTGATCAATTCACCCAATAAGAATCCAATGAATGACATTTTCCAAGGATTGGAACCATCCGCTTTGTTGTAGCTTCTAATCCAAGTAGTTTCCATTTCCTGCAATTCATATCCTTTGAATGAGATATCAATTTTCTTACGGTACACTTGACCTCTTTCAGAAGCAATTTTGAATTTGTTTTTAGGAGACCATCCTTTGGCTCTACCTTGAACAATTTCATCAGGCATGATAAATCCGTCAGAAACGCGGTCAAGTACACCAGTACGTCTGCTCCATTGTGATGGTAAGTCACGGAAATCATTAAACAATGAAGTCAATGTTCCGTTGTTTTCCTCCACAAAATGTTCTAAGTCACTTTGCAACAAAGGAATTACTCCAGATTGATTAAAGTCGGTTGCAGTTACGCCACCGTCTCTCATTCTAGCATTCCATGCTCTGCCACCTTCAAAGGCATCATAAGAATTATTAGAACCAAACAAGTGAGTTGCAGAATGTTTCATAATTGCTTTTCCTCCTGGTATTACTGCCAATGGTTTATCACCTTCTGACTCGTTAAGTAATTTGTTAATGGTACCAGCCATTTCCTTGTTTTTAGCAGCGATAGTTTTGACAATGGCAAGTACATTATCATTCCCTTCACCATCGTTTGCAGCATTCGCTAATTCTTCTGCAGTTAGACCTGATTCTAATACAAGTGCATCAAGTTCATCTTTGGCAGCTTTCAAAATTAAATTTTGATCTGCCATTGCTTTGATTTCGGAATTGATTCCGTTAATCGCTTTTTCAGCATCTTTTTCGCCAAGGGCATCGACAATCTTTTGTCGCTGCGCTTCATCCAAATTCAGCTGTTTATTTTCAGCATCAATAGGGAGTTCTTTGGAGCCAAACAGTGCATTTAACAATGCTACTGTTCCCGCCATGATTTTAAATTTCATAGGAGTTTTGTTTTAGGGTTAAAAATTATTTTACTTATAGTGGTTCAATTCACTCATTATATGAAGCTTTTGCATAGCTTGATGTTGGCTACCAATGGAATCTATCATTCCATATTCTAAAGCTTTATCAGCACCAAAAGACTTACCAGTTAACACACCTGTTTCTTGCTTTAAATCAGGACATGTAGAAATAACAATTTCTTGAAACTTGATTGCCAAAGGAGAAAGCATTTCCTTTTTAATCATATCATATTTGCCTTCTAGCATTAAATTCCAAGCTTCGTTTTTATGCAGACTTTCATCCGGATAAACATCATGAAATTTGTATCCTAAACTTTCAAGATATTTTCTTGTATCGAGATAAGACAACACAATCCCAACAGATCCAAAAGAAGCCGATATGTTATTATCTGCCATTTTATGGTCAGAAACCGCACACATCGCCCAATATCCTAAAGAATTAACCTGATCGCCAATTCCTATAATTGGTTTTGTTTTGGTTTTTCCAAATTCAACAAATGGACTTGCCGCCGATACTGCTCCCCCTGGAGAATCCACATTAAAAAGAGTTCCAATGATATTCGGATTATTATCCGCTACACGCAAAGCGTTTACAATTTCAAGACCTCCATAACTCCACCAGTCACCATACTTCATAATTGGTCCAATCATATCAACTACTGCAACCGAATTTTTTGGAGCATTAAGCATTCCATTAGAATCAGGTCGGACTGGCTTGCCATTATCATCGAATACTGATAAAATTGCTTTAGTGCTTTTTTCAAAGTCAACAGATTCGCCAGTAATGATCTTATGAAATACGTTAGCATAAATATTAATTCCCTCGATAGATAAAGCCCATTCTGCTTTCATCAAATCCATTAAAGAGTTATTTACTTTCATCGTTGTAATTTTTTTACGAAGTTGTTGTTATTTCAAGACAATCGCTGTGACATGTTATTTTCACTGTTATTGCAGATTGTTTTCAACCGTTCTTATCAGTTCCTTTTTGAGTTTTAGAATTTCGGCTTCGAGTTTCCCCAATTTTGTAAACATCTTTTCCTCCACTTCTGCGAGTGATTCAATTTGCGCAAAGAGCAGCGCTTTTTTAAATTTTAAATCCCTTAGTTTGATTTCGAGATCGTTCATCGCTTGATATTTAAAATTGAAAAACTATAACCTACCCAAATAGTCTGATTGGTATCAAATGAAGCCGTCAGAACGTTTCCTTTTCTGTTTTGGAACATCAAGTTCGCTTTGGCTTTAAAATCATTTAGAGCCGTGTTATTTCCAACTTCAATTCCTGCTAAAACCCTGAAAGCAGTTTCTTTGGCTTGTACCGGAACTTCCAATTTTCTTTCTTTGAGCGTGTAGGTGGGTATTACTTCTTTGACTTCGCCCTGAACAATTCCTTTGAAATCTATTTTAATCACATCATTCTCAAACAAAGAATTGAAATTATTCAATTGAATCGCTTTAGCAAATTGTAGTTTTCTTATGCTGTCATTGGCTTTGGCAAAATCCTGTTTTAATTTTTCATTTTCCGCAATCAGTTTTTTATCAATTTTATTTTGAACAAAAACAGTTTCCCCTTTTTGCACATTTGCTTTTTCATTTGCATTTATGACAATTGGCGTATGATTTGGCACTTTCGTATCAAACTTTCCTTTCACTTCCGGAACAGTAACTTTTACCGAAGTCACTGCTTTTTCTTTATTGGAACAACCATTGAACCACAAGAAAAAGAACAATAAAATCCAGCCTAGATATTTTAAGAATTCTTTGAATCCTGATGAATAGGGAATTATTTGTATCATGATTAAGCTTCGTTTGTGGAAACAGCACCAGTGGCCTCCAATTTGATTACTCTAACATTGTCCGGCTGTGCAATTTTCCAAGGAGTTCTGCGGATGGCCACACAACGTTCTTTCTTGATTCGGGTAATGCAAACCATATCCGATTGATTCCCGCCCAAAACATGGTAAGCTGTTTTGTCTTCGCCAATATAAATTCCAACGTGACCGCCACCGTCACGAACAAATACCAGAACATCACCAAGCATAGCAATGGTTTCTTTCGTTCCATAGTTTGCCCAATTCCTTGCCCACAATGGTTTTTCTACAAAATCAAATCCCGCTTTGTGGACCACATAAGCAACAAACAATCCGCACCATGGAATATCATCTTTACGGTACTCTTTTTCCATCCCCAAAGTTTCTGCCCAATGCAGTATTTCAATATTGTCACGCGCTCCAGGTACTTCTTTAATGCCTAATAATTTTAATGCTTCAATTAGAATTTTTGGAGATTTTTCGGCTTTAAGCCATTGATAGATATTTGCCATAAGGAATTATTAATTATTTATTGCTAATTAGCACACTGTCAACGGCTAACTTGGTTTCAATTTCACTAATGATTTTATTGAGTTTGATTTCCTTGTAAACAATCTCTTTTCGCTGTTCTATCACTTCTTTTGGAGGATAGAACTTTGGTAATTTTGGCGAAAGCATTATCGCACTAAAAACCACAATCCCGATGATGTAAAATGTTGTTTTCATTTGTTGGAGGTATTTAATTCTGCTCGTTTTTCCCTTTGTTGAATAAGGAGTTCCAGTAGATGGTTAAACTTATCTGTATAATACACAAGCTTAGTCGTATATTTTTCCTGTTCTTGGGTACGAGAATTATTAATAGCATCAATTCGAGTAGAAAGAATGGTATAATTTTCTCTATGGCGTTTGTCATTGTAGTAGGCTATTGACATTACTGTTGCCAGTAAAATGATATAATTCAATTGGATTCTTTTGATTTGGGGCAATAAGAAGTACCAGTCAAATATCTTGGGAAGTTCTCGGAAATAGTCTAGTATCTTCATAGGTCACTTTTTATTTAATCCAAAAATACTTTCACTCTAAAGAAAAATCTGTGACAGGAGTGAAGCACAAAAAAAAATACCCTTACAGAACATAAGGGTATTAATCAAGATTTGCCGTGACAGCTATTTATGAAGCAAAATTCAAAATCCTTGCTGACTTCTTATTTTGGAATCGTGCGATTATTTTCCCGTTTTTTTTTTCACGATAAAAGATTTGCCGAAAAGTGTCATTTGAGAATCCAAATTCAAGTAAATCATATTTGTCAATCCATTTATCAATAGCCGAAACTACCACCGCTTCATCATTGTTTTCAATACAGCCATTCATGTAGGATACAAATGACATTCGGAATATATCCTCCAACAGATCATTAATATCATCATTGGCCTCTTCCGGAAGCATCAAGTAAGAATTTCTCCCGCTTTCATGTTTATAGAACTGGCCAGTGTATATTTTCTTGTTCCCATCATCCGAAACCTTTAGACATAAATTGAAATTATTTATCTTCAATGGCTTGCCCGATTTAATCATTAGCATCCTAATAATTTTCCCAATACTGGAAACATCCGGAGAAAACAAAGCCGTCTTGACTTTCTGATTTCCATAAGTAAATACATCCCCTTCACTTTCCTTAAAAAAGTAGGGAACCAAATGTTCACGAATAGTAATTGGGACAATGGATGACATAGGCTATTGATTTAGTGAATTAATAAGTAATAATCTCTTGTGATCTCTTTTCTCTGAAATGGAGTTAGTTTTCCACGTTTTAACCTTGCATAAGGAACAAATCCAACTCCGATAATTGTAAGTCCTACAAAACGACTAAAAGCGCTGTATTGTCCTTTTCCTTTACGTTCGTTCCCTTTGGCATATATCCAGTCTGCTTTCCATTTTGTCACAAAATTTGAAGCTGCATTGTTAACCATATAATGGTAATCATGCAACATTGCGTCCAAATCCAAATGAGGCAAGTCATGTAAATCTTTTACAATAGTTGCACCATCAAAAGCATTTGTATCATCACAGAAATAATCGAAAGCTTTTAAATAAACTTCTATTTCGTTTATTCCATAACCTTTCAAATCCAAAAAACGAAATACTTTATCTCTACATTCAAAAAGAGTTGCTTTGTCCTGGTTGAAATATTTTGATTTTGAACCTAGCACAATACCCATTTTTCAGGAAGCAACATAAAGACAGTTAGCCCTGTTGGCGATCCATTTTCATCAAGAATAAAATCGGTTTTCACGAAATACAGTAATCCATAAGGCAACTTCGCCCACTCTCTTTCATTGCTTGACAATTCTACTATTACACCGTCTACTTCTTTAGTAAATGAAACGCCCAAACTCTCTATATAAGAATCCAATGCAGTTAATTCAGAATTGGATATAAATTTTGAAAACTGTTCTCCATAAAGTAGTTTTGCTCCATTATCACCAACTAAATAATTTTCAATTTGGTAACTTCTTCCATTTGGCAGAGAAGTAAAACTTACAATACTGGTTTCAATTAGTGATTCTTTGTACCCTGTACGTGCATCCCCGTATTTTCCTTTTTCTGTTGATTTTATCATGATTAAGCTACTTTATAAAATGATTTAATATTATTCATTATTGGTGTATTATTGCTTCTATTATCAAAATTAAATACGATTACTTCGCTAAGATTCATATTATAAGTAGTGCCATTATGTCCATGATTTAATCTACCGATACCTACTGAATAACTACCTGTCCAGTTTGCAGTATTTACGGTTAAAGGGTTTTGGTAGACAGCCTCTGTTTGACCAGAAAAAGAAGTATTTGAACTATTATTAACATCACTAGACCCGTTATTATGAAATGAAATCCTAAACAAAGGCTTAGGAGGTAAATAAGCGCCTTTAGCACTATTTCCAAACCCTGTTATTCCTATGTGGTTTTTTATTCTTACAATGTGCGAAGTAGCATCGCCCGATGCTCCGCTTACCATAGCGCCATATCCTGTGGTTGGAAATATAGCCATTACACCACCTAAATTTGGCGACCCTGTTTTTGTTGAAACAGTTAAAAAAATACTAAATTGATTAAGAACAAAAATTGGCAACGTCATAGTGTGAGCAGTTGTGAATTTTATCGTAGGCAAGCCAAGTTCGACGTTCAAAACCCCTGATTCCACTATAATAGGTTGACTAGCTAACACGGTTTGTACAGCGTTGTTTCCGTTACCCGATTGGTCATACCATGTTCTTACATATCCGTTTCCACTACCTACAAATGATAGTAAAGAAGCTGAGTCTAATTTATAACCTAAAAACCCTATGTCTAATTCTGTATTATCTGAACTTCTTCTTACTCTAATACAATTGCCACTATAAAAAGTATAGGCTTTTCTTAAACTAAATACAATATTTGAAGCCCCTGTTCCGTCAAGGTATCTATATTTAATTCTTCCAAAATCATATCTCCTTTTCATAATTATTGCAATAAGATTACTGAATTTGTCGAACCTCTTTGAAAGAAAGCAAATGTTGTTTTCTCAGGAGTTGCAGTGGGCGTTCCGTTTTCCCAAGATTTTGGAGTAGTAATTGCCCATGCAACTGTAGCACCTGTCATAGTATATCCCTCCCAAGCATGATTGGCAGACAAAGTAGCAGGAACAGTTATCGTGCTTGGAGCAGTGGCAATTATCAATTTACCATGCCAAGACGGCTGAATAGTTACAGCTCCACTTATCTCTATCTGGCTTCTGAAATAATCTAAAATATATGCCTTGATAGTCGACCACTTCCAAAATTTAGTTTTATTAGAATCTTGTGAATCCGAAATACCTATTTTATCGTTATCTACGATTGTTGTCTTTTCAGGTGCAGCAGCAATTTGAGAACCGAGATTACTCACAACATTTTCAGATGAATAACCCGCAGGACTTGTTTTATAAGTCCAATTAGAACCATTTGCTCCAACATAAAGATTTCTTACATCATTCTTTAATTCATCATGATTTGTAACAGGTGGATTCTCAATATCAAATATTGTAGCAGCTGCAGGAGTATTTGCATTAACGTACACTATTTGCGAATAATTGGAAGGTGTATTGTCAAACAACTCATTCAGAGCATCTCGAATCTGATTTATTTCTTCTGCAGAAAGGTAGGTTTCTTCACCATATTGTTGCAGGAAAGCTAATAGTTCTGGACTATTAACTTTGTCAAGCCAATTAACAGGTAGATTTGAACTCATAACTAATAAAGTGTTAAGGGTATAAAGGCAGGCAAACCATAAGAATTTGGATTTGGAACATAACCGGATGGAGATATCGAAACAGTTTTGAATGTTGCCTCTGCTGTTTTAATATTCGTTTTTATCTCAATTTTTGGACGTGCATTTTGTTTAAAATCGTTTCTGCCAATAACCAAATCAAGTCCATTGGTCAATTTCAGTTTTAGAAATTTTACATCCATCATCATTGCCAATCGCTCGGCTCTCTTTTCATCAGTCGATGGAAAACGAATTGTGACACTTTGTTTGTATAATGGACCAGAGTTTACTGTTTCACTTTCTTCACCAAACGAAACAGAGGCCAAACCAAAATGCGCTTTGGTAAAATCCGTGCCGGACATTAGAGAATTATGGAATTGTTGCCAGTCCAAAATTTTGGAAGGAATAAGATCACCATTAAATGCAAGTTCGACACCGCATATATTTGGATTAGTTTTCACCTTATCAAGTAGTTCCATAAAAAAAATATTTTTACGAAGATAACAAAAACTATACTTTTTAGTATAACTATTTGTAATAATTATACAAAAAAGTATAAAAAAACCGCTCAATTGGAGCGGTTTTAAGTAACTTGATATTTATTGATCAACCGTACAGATTACGGCTCGATTCCCATTGACTCCATTTCAGCATCAGAAGCCCTTTTAATACGATCAATATAACCTTGAATTCCTTTTACTGTGTTTTGATTTCTTGGATAATCATATTTATTTTTTAGAGCACTATCTAATTCATGGTTATAACCTTCGCGAATTGCCCAACGATAGCCTAATATCAATTCAGAAGTAAGCAAGTGCCTGTCTTGAGTTACTTTATCCACTTTTTCAAGTGCAACGGTCATGTACCAGTCATATTCCTCTTTTTGGTAAATAACAGGAGTTGGAAGATTTAAAGTAATCGTTTCTTTAAGGGTAAATTCTTTCTCTCTTTCACGTTTATACACGTCATTTTCTTTTACTAAATACATATTATTTATTTTTAAGTTAGAAATTCCTCCGCTTACGAAGGTTTTTTTGGTGATAGGTAATCATCTATAGCTTTGTGAATTTGAGACTTTGAGCATTCAAATTCTTTCATCAGCTGTGAGATAGAATTAAAAGTCGAATGACGCCATCGTTCAACTATCTTTATCTTGAGTTCGTTCGATATCGGTGGTCGGTGATAAGTTTGCTTTTTCATGTTCCTCTCTTTTTTCACTATCATTGATTTCCTGAGCAATCAATATCACTTCTGCAAAAACACCTTTTACAATGTAGGATGGCGTTTCTCGCATCTTGTCTTTTATAGTCAGCATTAATTTTTCTATTGAATTCAGTTCTTTATTCATGTTTCTTTTTTAATATGAATTTCATAATTACCTCTATTGTCTAACTCAGTTTTTTGATAAACTGGCGCTTTCTCCCAGTTCACATCTCCTTTAGAATTACATCTAATATATACGTGATATGGCCATATCAAAGGCAAGATATAGCCCCATTCTTCTTGTACTTTTGCCTTAGTAACTTTTAATACATTTAGTTTTCTCATAATTATTTTATAAGTTCCAAATCATCAGGCGAAACGCCATATATTTCTGTATTACCGAATTTAACGTCTAAGTAGTCCTTGCGATCTCTATTTTTCCCCAGCAGTGTTACTGGCATACCTACACCTATTTTATCACCTCCTAAATTCATAATCTCATTTAAGACAGTGGCTTGCTTGCCTTCAAAAAATGAACTAGCCGATTTTTGTACAAAACTTTTTCTCATGTTGTTTATGTTTGTTCCTGCTATTCTATAAGCAAGATTATTATTTTAAATATACTTCCCTGTTAAAAATCAGATACTGAAAAATATGCATCTGAATATCTGTACGTAACTTTAGTAGTGCATATATCAAATTTTGCTGTCAATGTTCTTTTAGTTTTACCAATTATAATTCCTTCTCCTTTGGTTCCGTGATTAAATTTGTGGCCGATTGGCACTTCTGATATTTTCATAGTATTTAGTTTTAAGCGGCTAATTCTTTTTCTTTAACTGAATTAGCCTTTGATGATGTTGATAATATTGCCTTGGCTTGTTTCACTTCTACGGCATTGCCAATAAATTTTTTATTTTGGGTTTTTGTACCTTTCAAAATATATCCTTCCGGAAAACCCATTATTCTAAGCAATTCCACTTCGGAAAACATTCGCATTAAAATATCTTTCAAGCCATACATTGCCATAAACTCTTTAAGTTTTACTGCATGTGGCAAATCAGTTTCGTAAACTTCGATAGCTAATTCTCCCGTTTCTGTAGTGATTAAATAATGTGGAGCTTTATCCATTCGAGCAATCAAAGTAGGAGCAGGGTCTTCTATACTGCGAGTGCTCAAACTAAACCAAGAAGGATTAATAATGTAATGAGTTCTAACAGTAGTTACCGTTGGACTAATGCCCTTTGATGATGTAACTGGTGAAGTAGAACTATTGAAATTTAGTATTAACGGATCCGTTGATATCAAATTCATCTTTGGATTAGTCGGCATTGTGCCAGCAATACTGTCAATGCTTGAATTTGTTTCTCTTCCAAAATCACGATACACAAAATGGTTAACGCTCATTAATGCCATTCTATCTTTGGTAGGAACTGTAGGCGATACCGTATCGATTCCTTGAACATTTTTCCCAGTGCCGTAGTATTTCTGAATAAACTGCTTCTGATTTAATTTGGCAACATGAACAATACAACCTCCAAGAATTCGCTCAAAAGTTTTATCCGAAGTTATTCTACCTGGTATAAAAATGCTTTCTCCTTTTTCTTCCAGATCCAAAACATCTTTTACAGCATTCCACGGTTTCAATTTATTTTCCGGAGTAACTTTTTTCGAATTGGTTGGTTCTGGCCACTCAATATTAAAATGAGGTTTTGCAAATTGTGCAAAATATCGGATTCGGGATGTGTAAGCATCAAAATCAGCAGCGTTCAAAATCCTATGATCAAAATTAAATCCGTGTGATTCCATTTTACTTACCCAATCATTATAATAAACGGCTTTGTATTCCGGAACTGGTACCATGTGGTAGCAGCCTTTTTTATCTAAAGCCAATTCTGATTGCAAGTGATCTGATTTTTTACCCTCTTTTATTCTTAGAGGTCCCCAAATCATAAACTCCCGAACATTTTCAATATAGACAACATCAAAATCAATTTCTAAATAACGAAGTAAGTCATAAGCTAATGTTCTGCTGTCTGAATCACGAGACATACCGCCTTTGGCTTTAGAATGATTGGTACACTCTAATGATGCCCAAAGCGCAAATAATGCCGTAGGATCCTTTTCTCTGATTTCGGCAATGAGGTTTTTTAAAACTGTTAAATCCAACTTTCGAATATCTTCAATTGCATGGATGCAATCTGGATGATTAGCGGCGTGGCTTTTAATTGCGATTGGGTCATGATTAACGCAATATATAACTTTCACATTTTCGGCTTGTGATGCACCGGTACTTGTTCCGCCACCGCCACAAAATAAATCTACTACGTATATCATAATCCAAGATATTTTAAAAGTCCTTCTGTATATTCGTTCTTTTCGGTGTGGCAAATCCTTTGCAATAAATAAACTTTGACAGGGTAGGTTCCAGCACTATCAGCTTTCATAAAGTCTTCACCACAATTTGCAGTATTTCCTTTGCTGTCTATCCAAATATATTTTTCAGTTTTTGGCAATTCAGGAATTGCACCGGGGAAAGCATTTATCCAATGGCGTTTTGAAGTGATTTCAAAAACAAGGGTTGCGTTTATTTTTATTTCTTCGGCCATTATATAAAGTCGTTAGGTTTCTCAATTTGTTCAAACTCGTAAACCCAAACGAATGGATTTTTATTCCAAGATTCTATTCCATTAATAGATTCCCAAATACATTGAAATGCTCTTGATGCTTTAGAATACGCTCTATATTTCATTGCTCCTCCATTAGGAT
The DNA here is from genome assembly GCF_031456055.1 of Flavobacterium granuli. Taxonomy (GTDB): domain Bacteria; phylum Bacteroidota; class Bacteroidia; order Flavobacteriales; family Flavobacteriaceae; genus Flavobacterium; species Flavobacterium granuli_A. The sequence continues at coordinate 375,728 of NZ_JAVDTX010000002.1, read as the reverse complement.
GTATTGAACCTTTATATTCGCCAAATGGACCATACTTTGAACAACCTTCCTGTATAGCATCTTCTTCTGTAATTTCATTCAGCCTTTCAACTCGAATAGATTTTATTTTAAGGAATATTCTGCAGGCTACTTTCGGCATATGAATAGATGGTTTCCATTTAGCACCTTTATAGTTATTATCTGCCTTATATCCATAACTTAAAAAAGCGTTTGTATCGGAATCATGTATATAATGGAAGTTTTCCCGAACCCAAAGCACATCCCCAACATTGTAAGGACATTTTTGATACATCCACGTTTCAGTACCTTTTACAGTAAAATAAGCATGTAAATTTTTGTCTTCTTCATTATCAGGATTTCTGCATAAAGCTTCAAATTTCCATTCATCAGGATTTATATTTACTTTTTCCAAGCCTTTGGTTCTGCGAGTTTTCGTTTTTATACCTTCCAAAATTCCTTGAACCATTGGAGTAGAATATAGCATTGGGTGAAATTTCGTTTTCATATCTACCAAAATTTAATTAAGAATAAAAAGCACATAAACAGAACTCCCACACAAAACCAAACCAATCTGATTACTCTCAGATCTTTAATTTCATCTTTCAGCTGTTGGGTGTGTAGACAAGCTTTTTCGTTAAGCCCGCATACGATACAATTTTTATTACTCATGGTTAATTATTTGAAAGTGATTTAAAAGGAACTGCAGTTTGTATTTCTGGATCCTGAACCATTAAGTAGGTTTTTACAGGATAAGGAGTTTCGGTTTTGTGATTTTTTAGATCATAACCGTTGGTAGCAAACCCCTTTTTATCTAAGTGCAGTAACTTTGAATTCACACCTAGTTTGTTAATGCAATCCTGAACGTTTTTTACCCAGGAATGGAACTCTTTAAATTCTCCTATAAGAATTACTTTTATAGGAATTTCAATTACTTTGTTTTCTTCTGTCATGGTGTTATTATTTAAGTGATTATTATTGTGATTTCTTTTGTACCGGGCTTTGCTTTTTTTAATTCTTTTAAAAGCTTTAAGGCTAATTTGCATTTTACAGAATCATTTTGAGCATCAATAGAATCCTGTTCTGTGTAATTTTTGCTTCCTAAAAACTGATCGGGAAATTCATTGTATCTTCGAATCATCATTGCATGATGTTCCGATTGTCGCATTCTTTTTTCAAGAAATATTTCTAATTTTTCCATTTTTTAACCGGCTTTTTTATATTCCTTTTTTCTAAAATGCTGTCTCTCATTCGGGATGAAAATCTGCTTTTTGGAAACAAGATTTTCGAGATATAAACTCGTTGTGCTATCGTCTATATAGAATGGACCCGAAAGAACTTGGCTAGCATATGTGTAATACAAAAGATGCAGCCGGACATTTTTTGAGTTGTATTTTACATCATCTAAAGAAGCTTCGCGCAGCACTAAGTCAAAAATGAAATCAGTAGGGGAGACAACTTTGGGAATAGGAGTGATCACTCCACATAATCCCCAAGTCATTCTAATAAACACATTCATAAAGTTGGTACCTTCATGAAGGTTATAAGGGCCTGAAATTGCTTTTGTTTTTTCATCCAAGTAGAAAACAGTTACGTTTTCTTTGATTCCTTGTACCGCATGCATTTCGTTTACATTTCCAGTAAACAAATCATGCTTTGTAGCAGATCTTAATGCTGTTCGAACTTCTAAAAATGTTGGATTCATAATTATAGATTTTATACTTTTAATTGTCTAAATCTCACAAGTGACTGTGTTCTGGCATATCTTTCCTGTTCTACAGTTAGACCACCATCGTTGACTATTAGCAGGAAACCTTCACATACTTTTTCTAACTCGGCAAAATCCCTGCACCTGGTGAATATTAGTCTGATCTCGTTAAAGGTGTACATTTTATTAAGTGATTAATTATTCTTCGTAATCTTCTTTTATATCATCATTTTCTTTGAAAAAATCCAACATTTTAAACACCTGTGTTGTGTCAAATGAGTTTCTTTTTAATTTTCCTAGTATTTGCTTTTTATCTAAGGAAACCCCAAAAAACTCCTCATTTATTTCTTTATCGGAGAAATCATATACTTCGCTATCTATAAGCCAAACCCATTTTTTTTTAAATTCACTAATCAATTTTTGGTTGTAATATTTAGTGTGTTCTTTTATGAAATTTTGCAGTTCATCAATATTTAATTGCAATATTTTGCAACGATATCCTACGGGTAATTTCAAAAGTTTGAAGTAAAAATCCTGAACATTTTTACCTATTCTTACTACATTTCCATCAAGCATTTCTATTTCCACATCACGGCCATCCATATCAATGTGTTCTACTTCTAAAATTTTTACTTCTTTTTTCATCGCTAAATTATTTTTTGATTATAAGAGCATTTTATTTCTGTGTACGTATAGCTTTTCTTTAATTCGGGGATTGATTGACAGATAATGATAAAATGTGGTTTTTTTAAATTAGGAGTCATCTCTTCAATTCGATCTAAAAGTTTAGGTAATTCCTTGCTTGGAACTTCTTCTACTATTACCAAGTCTCTTCTTAAAAGGAATACATTTGTGGTGCAGCCAATTTTATTAAAATCAGTTTTTAAAATTTTTTTGCCAGAATTTAGGCATTGGATTGTCTCTGATAAAAGTGTTTTACCTGAGCCTTGTGGTCCTGTTAGGATAATTGTTTTTGCCATCGTTAAATGATTTTTAATTATTAAGTGATTAATTATTTACTCTATTTCTGATGTCTGATAAATTGATTTGAAGTGAGTTATTTACAATTTTTGGGAGTAGATCAAAAGCTTCTGGAAAATTTTCTTCTACTGATTTATAAGTTCTAAGAGCGAAAATTGTTATTGATAAATCGGCTTCTAATTTTTCGACTGATTTCTCAGCATCTTTAATTTCATTAAAAAGCTTTAATAATATTGATGCATTTTCAACATCAGGTAATAGTTGATGTTTATTTTTATTAGGCGATGGTAACTCTTTATTTAAAAGGACTCTTTGAAAATTCCATCCATTTCCACTTATTTCCACACTAGCAGATGTATCTGTATAGTTTGGATATTTTTTATAAAAAGTTAAAACATCAGTAGGAATTTGTTTAAGCAGTAATTTTTCTACTTCCTCTTTTAATTCCTTTTTCTGAATATCTATTTTTTCTTTTTTTGGCTTCACTAATTTTTTAGCTGTCAATTCTGCAATTTGTTTTGTGATTTTGCTCATGGCTTTTATTTATTTAAGTGATTTTTAAATTTTTTATTTTTTTTGAAAAAAAATATTTTTTTTTCGTGATACACATTAAGTCCTTTTTTGTCTTTTACTTTCCCAACATCTCAACCTTTAAAAATCAAGGCTTTATCTTCGTTTATGTTGAGAATGTTACAGAAACTTAATTTTATTTCTCAACACTCTGTAACATTCTCAACATTTTCTCAACTTTAATATTTTAAAAATCAATAAGTTAGATATGTTGAGAATGTTGTGACAGTTTTTTTATACTCCACGCTTCCGTTTAATTATATTTTTTTTAAATGGGTCGCAGGGAAATTTTATAAAAAATCGGAATCGGCGCCCTCAATCTCCCTCCAATTGAGCGGGAGCTGTTCATCTTGGCCTGATTCAGTATTGTCTTTTGATTTGTTATCCCAGAGTGTACCTTCGTTTAATTGGTACATTATTGAGCCAGTAATATCTTCTCTTACGTTTTCAGAAAGCTGTAGCATGTTAATGCTTGTGGCGCTGGAACGATTGGCCATTCTACCACTTGCAAAACTGTGGGATTTGATATCTTCTATCCACGCTCCTGATTTTTTCAATTCATCTTTGAACGAAGCACGGCCTGGTGGCATTTCATGATATTGTGACCACCATTTGCGCTCGATCTTATCCATTGTGTGTGTCCATTGAATGTACAGCGTGTTTTCTTCTACGCTAACAATATAGTTGGCCTGCAATCTTTCGTCTTTATTACCTCGGAGCGATGCGATGAAACAATCCCAAAAACGAATCATTATAGATGCCGAATTGATTTTTGCCGTTTGATGCTCTACTTGGTTTTTAAAATGTTCCATCATTTCATTTTGGGTGAATGGGAGTGTCAAATCGGTCATATCCCGAACGATCTCAAAAGTGGTTGCCAAAACTGCAAGGTTTGAAATTATTCTTCCTTTGGCTGTTTTAAAGTTCTCTTGAAGAATACCTTTCCATTTGCGGTAACCTTTAGAATAATTCTCTTTATATACTTTTCTGTAGGTCAATAAATGATGGGAGTAACCGCTAACACCTTTTGTAGTCCAGTCATTCAATTCGTCAAACTCAACCATTTCTTCTTGGCTGAAAACGTTTTTTGTCATTTCGTTCCAAATCAAACGGATGATCAATGGTTCTGAATTTGGGTAATCATTTCCTGTAAGTATTACCGATGATTCGATATCTACGGTATCCATTGCAATTCTGCTTTCAATGCTTCCTTTTTTGTACCCAACTCTATCCCATATAGATTTGATGGTTCCATCAAGCTTGTTATCTCCTCGCTTATATTCTGATAATTGAGAAATTCCGTTTTTGAATTGTGCCAACTCAATAATTTTTGCTTTTAATGTAGATGCACCCGCTTCCAGATTGATAGGTATTTGCGGAATTCCTGCAAAGCTTTGAACGATATAAGCCAACTCATCTTTTCCGGAACCACCTGGTCCATAAAAAAACAATATTGGAAAGCTTCCTGTTTCGTCCACTGCAATATCTTGGAACAATGATGCGATAGCGAAGAGTAGGGCGGATATCCCGTGTTCACGATGTACTTTTAAAACTTTTGCCGTGTAAGATTCAAATGAAATAGGATTTTCCATTACTCTAAATTGCTTTTGAGCCTTATATTTTCCTGATGTATGCTTGTAGATCTTGTTTGCCGAAGCGATATAATAGTGAGTATCATTGTGTACAAAAACCCCATTTTCATCTAATACGATATCAACGCCTTCTTCATTGATTATTCTATTATTCCAAACCCAAATATTGGCATCTGGTTGCCACCCCAGCACTTCAATTTTTCGGCCATCTCCCATATTGTCAAGAAGAAATGTTCTTAATATCTGCAGATCATTATTGCTCCCCTTGAAATTAAAATTTCCGTGGCCACTCATTGTGTTGTAAAAATTCAAAGGCGTATTTAGATTCTCTGAATTGGTATCGAAGATTACTTCTTTGTTGTGAATGTTCTTAAGACGAATCAGTTTTCGAGGAAACTTTTCATCATTCATATGCTGTAAAACTTCAATAGAAAAATTTGAAATCGAAGTGAAATATACTTTCCCGTCACGGCTTTCAGGCAGTGACATATAGATCTGATTGTTTGCAACAAACATTCCATAGTGCTTGATGTTTTTTTCTAATTCCTTCATCGGAACTTTCACATCAATTGGTAAAACATAATCAATGTGATATTCTTCCTCTACAGGTTCAATTTCTGCACGTAATTCTTTTATCCAAGAATTAATCGTGCTTTTTGGAAGTTTGCTTTCTAACTGGATCCAATTTAAATAAATTTGAAAGTAGGCATCATCTTCTATATTGATGATTACTTTGCAAAGTTCCTTGGCTCCAGATGCTCTATTTATTTCCGCATTCTTATAAGCGGTTTCAAATTTTATTGTCAAATCTGAAACGATTGTTTTTTGTTTTTTTAAATGTATTGGCTCCTGAAAATTTTTAATTTGGTTTTTAATTTTCTCCAAATTGCTTTTTACAGCTGCAGTCGTGATTTGTTGTTCTTTGTATTCATCAGATTTTTTGGTTTTTGTAATTACAATTTCTTTTAGAAGATTGTCAACGGTCAAAAAATCAGTTTCAATCTTGTTTCTTTCCTGTATTAGCGCCTGTTTTTCAGTTTCAAATTCGATGATAAGGTTTTGAAGAATTTCTTTTTCTAAAATCAGATCTTCCTCAAGTTGATAATAATCTTTCTTGATAAATTCATTTACCAATATTCCAAATCCATCTTTACGGATACCAGGTACTTTGAACATTTCGTTCAATCCGCCACAAAGCGCAATAACATCAGAATACTTACGACAGAAATCATCAGGGTCTAAGTCTGTATAAATTACTTCGGTACGAAATCCTTGTTTGATAAAAAGAGGAATTTGTTTTAATACGGCAGCTTTACCTGCAGGATCAGGATCCATCCAAAAAACTGCCTTTGTACAAAGTTTTTTGAGTTCATTAATTTGGATATCGGTAATAGCAGTTCCGCAACTGGCCACTGTATTTTCTAATCCGTAAAGATGCGCTCCGATAACATCATTATAACCTTCACTCAAAAAAGCTTCGCCACGTTTGCGTATTTCCAATTTTGCTTTATGCAGGCCAAACCAAACTTTAGATTTATTGTAAAGTAAATTTGATGCGTTCACATCTGGATTAATCCATTTTCCTCTATTAGGCTTTCCGGAAATATCACGCCCGCCAAATCCAATAATTAACCCATTACCATCGTGGATTGGATATATTACCCGCTCAGAATATTTATCCCATTGATTAGTGATCAATCCTAAAGCTTCTCCTTGAGAAACTCTTCCGGATGCCGATAATTTATTATAAAGAAAATTATCCGGAGCAAATCCAATTCCCCATTCTAATATAGTATCGTCTGAGTATTCTCTTTTAACTTTTACTTCCTGCACAGCAGAATGGTCATCAGAAAGGCGCAAAAATTCTTTTTGGTATAATTCGTGTGTAGCTTTTAAAACTTTGCGTAATTCTTCCTTTTTCTCTAATACTTCCTTTTTCTTCTCCGAAAATTCTACAGCTTCATATTCTACAACTTCACTATAGATTCCTGCAATTTTTTCAATAGCTTCAGGATAAGTACAGCTTTCTTTCTCCATAACGAATGAAACAACGTTGCCACCTTTTCCAGATGAAAAATCTTTCCATATGTTTTTCACTGGAGAAACCATTAGTGATGCTGTTTTGTCATCGCTAAAAGGAGATTTAGCCTTATAGTTGGCACCGGCTCTTTTTAATTCTACATACTTGCCTATGACTTCATCAATATGGGCACGCTCCAGAAGTTTGTCTATAAATGTTGTTTTGATATATCCCATAACTAAGCCTCCTGATGATTTGGGGTTAGTACTTGGGCGTCGATTACATTGATCTTCAGATTTGAGTTATTAAAACCTCTTCTATAAACCTCTTCATTAGTCATATATGGCTTTGGGAAAAAGAAATTATTAGTTTCTTTTTTTAGCGATAAAAAAACATTTGAAAAATTTATAATAAAACCAGTTCCTGAATGATGTTTTGTCACTATTGCATTTTGTATTTTTCTTTGTAGCTGGCGTAGTTCTTGGAGTGTTAGGAACTCAAACGATAAGGAATCATTTATTAATGACAACTCATATCTTAAAGGTTTTGAAAGAACTTGAATCTGATGATCAGTATAGAACCCTGAATTTTCAACACTCTCAAGTTGTTCCTCGAGTAGATCTTTTCTTGATTGAAGTTTGTCGTCTAACATATATTTTAATTTAATGGTTTAGTTAAAAAAACCACCCACAAGGAGTGGTTACGTGTGTAAGTGCACACACAGGATTGGTAAGAACGTGACCCAGTTTTTTTAGAACTGAATAAGGTTTAAGAAAATGGATATCATAGCCCCCTCTTGTTTGGTTTGGATTCCGAGTTTCTCATATAGATATTTTTTAGCCTTATGGAATGAGCCTAATGGTAGATTCAATTCTTCGGCAATAACATCGTTGGTTTTGTTAGTGGCTGTAAGTTGAAGAAGCTTTACTTCCTGTAATTGTAGTTGCTGGCCGTTGTAGGATGGAAGCTTACAAAGGATTCCTTCGCTTTTGCAGTTTCCTCTTAGCGGGCATTCCCAATATTCTCCTTCTTGGAGTTTACCATCCTTGATATCACCTTGATAATCCAATCCACCAAATCTGCAACTCACAAATTGCTTAGTTCTTTTGATTTTGGAATCCGGATGCATGGCCATTAAGTGGCTTTTTACTAAAGGATCTTTTTCAATTTCTTCATCTAAGATTTGGATAACCGAAAATGAAGCTTCGTCTAAGGGAAAAACTTTACTATTTTGTATAACTTTTGTTTCCTCCTGATCATTAAAAAATTCTATGCAAGAATCTGCAAGACCAGGATAAAGCCTGTTGATTGTTGGTACTGTTTGTGTCATGGATTTGTGATTTTTAAGTGGTCAATTCTTTTAATTTGTCTTCTAAAACCTTGTTTTCCAATGCTACTTCGACCATTGCATTTAGAATATCAATTCGTTTAGATAGTTTTTTTTTGGTATTTCGAATCATTCCTGCAGTAACATCAGTCCCTTTTGGAAGTTTCTCTAATACAGCGGTTACATAATTGAATGGCAAATGATTATCAATTATTTCATACGCCTTGTCGATGTGCGTTTGCACATTCTTGCCTTTGTTATTTATTGTTATATTTGTCATCAGGTTGTTATTTGTTATACAAAAGTATTAAATAGTTGTACTAAAAAGTATAGTTTTTGTAATAAATTATACTTTTTAGTATAATTTAAAATCATTCTAAATATGGGATTTTCAAAAAAAATAAAAGAATTCTTTGATAGTAAGGGTTTGAAGCAAAGAGACGTAAGTAAGATAATGGATGACTACAACGAACAGATGGTCAGTCGTTATATGAATAGCGATGAAATTTCATCGACATTCATTAAAAAAATAGCCAAATACTTCCCGGATGCGGATATCGATTATTTAGTGCGAGATGATGATGATACAATTCATATTATGAATGAACCTGGCGATTCCTACAACACAGAAGCAGTCCAGTTAGTAATGGAAATAGAGGAAAAATTAACCAAATTAAAAGAGATTTTGGCACGGAAAAGCCACGATAAAATATAAAAAGTCAATAAACATGCAGGTTTACAAGTGTGCAAGTATTCCTTCTGCGTTCACTTAGACCAATTTTTAATTCGATTAAAAATTGGTTAAAACACAGGAATCCCGCATCTTTACTAAGATGCGGGTTTTTTTATTCTTCATTTTTATTTTCAAAAACGCTCATTATTGCACGAAATTTTGTGGATTATTTGTGGCATTTTATACTGTCAAAAAAAGTTGCCACAAAAACAACGTAATTTTATGTTCAAAAAAACTCATTTTGCTCGAAATTTTATGGATTGTTTGAGGATTGTTTGTGGCATTTTACGCTTTCAAAAAAAGTTGCCACAAAAAACAACGTAAAGCATTGTTTGTTAGAGATGTAAAGCTGGTTAACGACTTGATTTAGAGATATTATAATTCGACCTTTATTAACTTATTAAATTGTTGAATTATGTTAGAAAACAGTTTTGGAATTATCTTCTTTTTGAAGAGTTCTGCAAAGAGTACCAATGAAAGATTTATTTATCTTAGGATTACTGTTAATGGTGTGCCCAAAGAAACCTCCACTAAACGAAAATGGAATGTAAACAGATGGGAGCAGAAAACAGGAAGGGCAACAGGAAATAAAGAAGATGCTAAAACATTAAATTTCTTTTTGTACTCGCTGGAAATGAAAATAAGAAAGTTTGCAGATCAGCTTACGGAAAAGCAGGAATCCCTGAGCAGTATAAAGCTGATTAATTTTATTTTAGGCAAAACCAAGCAGAGAACTACGGTTCTGCAGGAATTTCAGCTTCATAACGATCAAATGCTTGCTTTAGTAAAAAGGGGTGAATATGCCATTGGTACCCATGTGCGTTTTGAAATATCAAAAAAACATGTTAAAGACTTTATGCTGTATAAATTTGGTGTGGAAGATATGGAGTTTAACGAACTTAACTTTGAGTTTGTAAAAGAATATGAATTTTATCTCAAGACTGTAAAGAACAACGCTAATAATACAGCACTTAAATACATTACTAACTTTAAGAAAATTGTTCTTATTGCATTGGATAAAGAATTTCTTGTTGCAGATCCTTTTAAAAGATTTAAAGGTAAAAAGATAAAGGTTCCGAAAAGACCTTTAGCAGGATTTGAATTGTCATTGCTGGAGAAGCATAAGTTTTCGACTGCTCGTCTTGGAGTAGTTAGAGATGTTTTTGTTTTTCAATGTTATACCGGCCTAGCATACATTGATGTTTTTAATCTAAAGCAATCAGATATTAAAGAAGGTGTTGACGGGGAACAATGGATTTTAACAGAAAGACAAAAAACAGGAAGTCCTATTAATATTCCATTGCTGCCGAAAGCGGCTGAGATTGTAGAGTTGTATAAAAATCATCCTGTTTGCATGGAAAGAAATTCGGTACTTCCAGTAAGTTCAAATCAGAAAATGAATGAGTATCTCAAAGAAATAGCTGATTTATGTGGAATTACTAGTGCATTAAATACTCATAAAGCCCGAAGAACTTTTGGAAGTACCGTGACATTGAATAATAATGTGCCAATTCATGTCGTGAAAGAAATGCTGGGACATCAGTCAGTGAGTCAGACAGAAGAGTATGCTATAACTGAGCAGATTGCTATTGGCCGTGAGATGCAGGGATTAAAACAACGACTGGCAGATAAGGAGGATGTTACGGGTGAGTTAGCTTTACGGACAATTGAGAGGATGGAGAAGGAGTTAAACGAAATGAAGAGAAAGCTTAGCTTGTTAAAGTAATGATTATCAAAAGGGAAGCTAGTGTGAAAAATTCCCTACTTGAATAAATGAGACTTTTTATGACTCATAAAATACAAATTTCAAATAATTTTATGAAGGTTTTGAATAGATTGGCTTACTAACTGTAATGTCTGTTTGTATTCCACAAACGATTTGGTTTGGATTTTCTGTTATGGATTGATGTAAAATTGTAATATATATCATTCAGTTGGTTCTGTCTCATCTGTTAATAATTTTTGTCTTTAGAATTTTAAATCTATTCAAAAATGAATATTAAAGGTCATTGTTATCTTAAAGGCATAATCCTGAAGGCAGTGATGAAAAACGCGGTGAATAAACAATTTAATCACCGCATTTTTTGCGGAGAATAATCATTATATTTACCGCATAAATTAAAAAGTAATGGCAATCTACATTCATCAACTTAAAAATTGGCCTCATTTGCATTGGAATGAGCAAGAATTTATTTCGTTATTAAGCGAAGTAAGAAACTTGCAGGGAAAACTTATGGGTAAAGTAGAATTGCTCGGTTTCGAACTAAAAGGTGAAGCCAATTTAGAAACTTTAATTCAAGATGTACTGCAAACTTCTGAAATTGAAGGTCAAATATTAAACCCCGAACTAGTTCGTTCCTCTATTGCAACAAGACTTGGATTAGAATATTCTGGTTTAGAACATTCAGATAGACACGTTGATGGGATCGTAGAATTAATGTTAGATGCCACTCAAAACGATAATAAAACATTGACTGATGAGCGTTTGTTTGGCTGGCACGCCGCACTATTCCCATCAGGAAGGAGCGGTATGCATAAAATTGAAGTAGCAAATTGGCGTTCAGGCGCTATGCAAGTAGTTTCGGGAGGCATGGGTCGGGAAATAGTGCATTATGAAGCTCCAAAAGCCGAAAGGTTAGCATCAGAAATGGAACAGTTTATAGACTGGTACAATAATGAACAAAATCTAGAATCGTTGCTAAAAGCAGCTGTCGCCCACTTATGGTTTATAACGATACATCCATTTGATGATGGAAATGGAAGAATTGCCAGAGCTATCACTGATATGCAACTTTCTAAAGCAGATGGTGTAAATCAAAGGTTTTACAGTATGTCAACTGAAATAAACAAACAAAAGAAAAGCTATTATACCATATTAGAGAGAACTCAAAAGGGTGAATTAGATATTACAGAATGGATAGTTTGGTTTTTAGAATGCTTAAAAAATAGTATTCTTTACTCAAGTACAATCGTAGACAAAGTAATTAAAAAGCATCATTTTTGGGTTAAAAATGCGGGCAAAATAAGTAACGAGCGTCAGCAAAAGATGCTTAATAAACTTATGGATAATTTTGAAGGCAACTTAAATACTAGTAAATGGGCTAAAATAGCTAAAACTTCTCCAGATACTGCCCTTAGAGATATAACCGATTTAGTAAATAAAGGTATATTAGTTAAAGCTAATTCAGGAGGAAGAAGTACTCATTATGTTCTAAAAGACAGCTTTTAGAATAAATACGTAGTAGATATTTTTATTTCAAAAAAATATAACTTAAAATTAAAAATATTTAGAGTAGGAAATGCATCATCAATAATTTGATCTAGTTTTTTATGGTAATTTGTTCAAATAGGATATTGTAGCTTTAATATCTTTGTGACCTAGCATTTCGCTGATAACTTCAATTGCTATATTTTCAAATTTTAAAAATGTAATAAAAGCATGACAGGAAGTGTAAAAAGTTATACACTTGTTTATAGCGGATTTGACACTAAATTAAGCCCATTCTTCGGATTTACCAATCCCGATAGCTATCGGGACCAAAATACAAAACCAACTACCATTAAGCCTATTACCTAAATCGTTTGTAGAAAATGTTAGCTGTATTAATTATTTTGAGAGGTTTATAAAATCTGATATTATTCTAAACTATCTCAAATTAATAGAGGTATGAGAGGGGTAATATAATACCCTATGTTAATTAAAGAAAACAACATTAGATTCTTAATTTATTCTAAAAATATATACTTTTGTTTAACCTTCGATTTATCTTAATAGATCACCTATTTTAAAAGTATTAATGGCAATTATTATTTATTGATTGAAAAATAAATATTTTTTTCAATTTAATGATGAACCACTTAGTGAAAATGAATGCCAAAATAATCAAAATTTATTCTATAAAATACCACAAATTGTATGTCAAAAAATATAATATTATTACTCTTAATAACATTGTTTTCCTGTGACTCAAAGGAAGATAATCAAAAAAGGATTGTTATCGGATTTTCGCAAAGTATTTCTGAAGAAGATAGCTGGAGAAAATCTATGGATAATACAATGATGGTGGAAGCTTCACTACATCCGGAAATCGATTTAACTATTTCTAATGCAAATGGCAGTACAAAGAAGCAGATTAATGATATTGAAAAAATGATGGAACATCATTTGGATGTCTTAATAGTTGCTCCATATGGATCCGATTCTATAGTGCCTGTAATTGAAAAAGCAAATAAAAAAGGTATACCAGTCATTATTGTCGATAGAAAAGTTAATACATCCAATTATACTTCATTTTTAGGAGCAGATAATGTTGAAGTTGGTCATATTGCAGGAAAATATATTGCTTCTATGTCTAATGCTCATGCAAATGTTGTGGAAATTAAGGCAACGACTGATATTTCACCTAGCGTAGAGAGAAGTTTAGGTTTTAAACAAATTATCGATCAATATCCAAACATTAAAAAGGTAAGTATAAGTGCACCGAATTTGGAATCACTTAATAATAATTTTAGTAAGGTCTTGGATAGTATGCAAAGAATTGATTATGTTTTTGCTTTTAATGACAATATGGCACTCCAAGCATGGGAAGTTGCAAAGCGGAAAGGTCGTGAGAAAAATATAAAATTTATAGGAATAGACGGATTGAATGATCCAAATGGAGGTATACAGGCAGTTAAGGATGGTAAACTAACGGCAACCATATTGTATCCAACTGGAGGTAGTGAAGCAATTAAGCTTGCAATTAAGCTTGCAAATAAGGAAATAGTTTCTAAAAATAATATACTTAATACAACTTTAATTGATTCTCTGAATGCCGATATAATGAGTAATCAATTTGATAAAATTTCGGTTCAACAATCCGATATTGAATTGCAACAAAATAAAATTAAAGAGCAAGAGAAAAAATATTCTACCCAAAGAAATCTTCTGATTGTCATTATTCTTTTTAGTTTGTTAATTTTTGGACTAGCTGTCTTTAGTCTATACTCTGGTATAAAATTACGTAGTAAAAAGAAAGAATTAGAAAAAACGAATATTAAAATTGTAAATCAAAAAAATGAAATTGAATTATACGCCAATAAGTTAAAAATCAGTAATGAAGCTAAGATTAATTTTTTTACAGGACTTTCTCATGAATTTAAAACTCCGTTGACATTGATATTAAGTTCGATAGAATCCTTACATGATGAGTTTCAAAATAAAAGTAATACAGTAAAAAAAGATTTAGATTTAATGTATAATAATTCTAGAAGATTGCTTCGGTTGATTAATCAGTTGCTTGATTTTAGAAAAGGTGAAAATCAAAGCTTTGCTATAAACGTTTCCAAAATAAATCTTTGGAGTTTCTCAAAAAGAATAATTAAAGAGTTTGAAAGAGAAGCCTCAAGAAGAAATATAAAATTTGATTTTTCTTCAAACAATAAAGGTTTAGAGGTATATATAGATCAAAATTTAATAGACAAAGTATATTATAATTTATTGTCTAATAGTTTTAAGTTTACACCTGATAATGGTAAAATTGAGATCTCTATTGTTGAGGAGAAAGAGTTTGGAATTGTAAAAATACACTTTAAAGATTCTGGGATTGGGATACCTGAAAAGGATTTGGCAAATGTTTTTATTCCTTTTTTCAAAGGGTCGAATAATTATAAAAATGGTTCGGGCGTGGGACTAAATTTGTCTAAAAACTTTATGGATTTACATCAAGGTTCAATTGAAGTTAAATCAAATAAAGGAACACATTTTACTTTGACTTTAAAATTAGGTCGTGATCATTTTAAGGATGAAGAAATAATTGAAAATTCGAATGATCAAAATTTTGAAAACGATTATGAATATAATTATTTAGATAAAACATTAAATGAAATAAGCTCTCCTTTGTTTGATGAAAATAAACAAACCATTTCAATCATAGAAGATAATGTAGAAGTTATAGATTTTATTTCGTCAAAACTAAGTGAAAATTACAATGTTTTTAAATGTAATGGAATAAATTCAGTTGAACATGTATTGGCAACTATTCCTGATATTATCATATGTGATTTAAATTTACCGGAAAAAAATGGTTTTGAAATTTGTGAAATTTTAAAAGCAAATTTTCTTACTTCTCATATCCCGACAATTATATTGACTGCTTCGGATGATCACGAAACCAATATTAAAGCGTTGGAAGTAGGGGCAGATTTATTTTTGACAAAACCCTTCAATTTGCAAGTATTGAAGCAAGCAATAAAAGGCTTGTTATTTAATAGGGAAAAATTAAGATATTTTTACACTAATGCTAGGACACCAGTACAAACTGAAATAAAAGGTTTTGACTTAATTGAAAAGGAATTCCTAAATAAAATAGACTTGTTTATAGATAAAAATATTGATGATTCATCATTTTCAGTTGAAGACCTTGCTGCTTTATTGAATATATCTAGAGTTCAATTATATCGAAAAGTAAAAGCGGTATTAGGTATAGGGGTTGGAGATTATATAAATAATTATAGACTTGAGAAATCAAAAGAGATGTTGAAATCTACAACTTTGAATATTTCAGAAATTGCATATTCTTGTGGATTTGCTTCTCCAAATTATTTTTCAACGGCCTTTAAAAGTAAATATTCTATTTCGCCTAAGGATTTTAGGAATGTTTAATAAAAAAAGCATGTTACATTATTATAAAAATAATAATTTTCAAGTTGTTTTCTTGGGGAGTGAATGATTGTTTATTCTGTTAAAGGTTTGTTTTACAGTGTTATTTGTTTTTTATTTTGATAAAAATGTCAATGTAACATAATCTAACTATAACGTTTTATTGCTTTTGTATTTTTATCGAAAATAATAAAAATGAAAAAGTATATAATTGTATTCCTTACCTGTTTTGCAGTTTTAAGTTGCAAAACAAAAAAAGATCCAACACCTGATCCCACTCCGATACCGACACCAGTCCCAAATTCGGCTAAGGAAATACTTTTTTTTGGTTTTAATGAGAATTCTGGACAATCACTAGACGAAACTAAAACAAAATCTAGTTTTACTATAAATGGCCCTGTAAATTCCGCAGAAAGAATTGTTGGTGTAGAAGGAAACGCATTAAGAGTAAATGGGTATTATGGTTGGGCAACTGGAAATGCAAAAGTTACTTATCCTACCAGTCAAGTATGTGTTACGGGTTGGATTGCTCCTGCAGCATTTCCTGTTCAAAGAAAAGATTTAGATCCAATCACAGAAAATACTATCGCGGCTATTTTTTCAAATATAAACACAACTAATAGTTCAGGAGTTGCATTAGGAATCAATCATCATGGTAGACTTATTGGTCAATTTAAAGTAGGAACCGAATTGGTACAAATTCTTTCAGAGAAAGAGATAGAACTAAAAAAGTGGAGTTTCTTGTCATTAAATATAAATGCTGTTCAAGGTACCGCAACTTTATTTCTCAACGGTGCTAAAATAAAAGATATTACATTTCCAGGAGGCATTCTTGCTTGGGATAACAATGCCACAATATATATAGGCAAGGAGTCGAAAAATAAAACAATAGCGGGTTTTGAAACTAACGGTTTGAGTGGAGCAATAGATAAAGTTTCGGTTTGGGATAAAAATCTATCAGATACAGAAATTTTAGCACAATATACCGCTGTCACTCCTTCGGAACCAATTTTAAAGATACCAACCGATGTTAGATTTGCAAACGATATCCATAGGCCTAAATATCATTTAATGCCCTCGGCAGCTTGGACTAATGAGTCCCATGGCTTGATTTATGTCAATAATAAATACCATATTTTCAGCCAAAGAAATTTTAACGGTCCTTATTTGGAACATATCAATTGGGGACATTATGTAAGTGATGATCTGGTGAGTTGGAATGAAAAAACGCAAGTATTGTGGCCAGAGCCAGGATTTGATGAAGTTGGGATTTGGTCTGGTCATGCTGTAATTAAAAATGGAGAGCCTTTTATTTTTTATACTGGAGTCAATAAATCTAGAGCCGGAATTGGGCTAGCCACTTCTACTGCACCATATGATGTTTGGAAAAAGAATGCTAATCCAATTATCACCAATGCACCTACTTCATTTGCAAATGCAGATTTTAGAGACCCATTTGTATTTCAAAATAATTCAGAATGGTATATGATGATAGGAACTGGACTAAGAAACGGTACACCAAGAGGCGGACTGTTTCTGTATAAATCAACAGGTGGAGATTTTACACAATGGTCTTTACAAGGAACTATGCTTGAAGGAAATCCTTCTGTAGATGGAACTGGAGATTTTTGGGAAATGCCGATCTATTATAACTTTGGTTCCAAAGCAATCGTGTTAATCAATAAACTTCCAAATGCGAATGCCTTATATTGGTCGGGTAGTTTTAATGGTTCTCAATTTGTTAGAGATAATGCAGTTCCAGAACGACTAGATGTTATTAATCAATTGTTATCTCCTTCCATTGGTCAAGATAGTAATGGGAACTTAACTGCAATTGGAATTATTCCCGATGGTGTTTCTTCAACTAAGCATAAAGCACAAGGTTGGGCTCATGTTTTTAGTTTACCAAGAATTTGGACACTTGTCAATGGCAAAATAAAACAAGTGCCACATCCTAATTTATTGAAGTTAAGAGGAGCTGTTGCAAATTTCTCTAATGTGAGTTTCGGTCAGTCTACTTCGAATGTGTTAAATGGAGCTTCTGGTTCACAATATGAAGTTGTCGCCACAATCGATCCTGGTACAGCCACTAAAGTTGGTTTTTCGATAAATAAAAACATTGTAACTAATGAACAAACGTTAATTTATTATGATTATTCTACCAGTAGTTTTGTTGTAGATCGAAGTAAATCATCCATATTGACAGATGTCCCTTTGTCTAATCAATCCACAAATTATGTTTTACCTGCTGGGAGTGTAAAGTGGAGGATTTTTGTTGATGCCTCTGTAATTGAGGTGTTTGTAAATGACGAATTGGCTTTTGCAACACGTTCATTTCCATCTACAGCTAACAATATATTGGATTTATATGCTCAAGGTGGTGCAGCTAATGCAATTGATTTGAAAATTTACAATATCAATGGCGGAGGAGTAGCTTCAGTTTCAAGAGGTGTAAATGATAAAAAAGAAACAATGCATCCAACTGTTTATCCAAATCCATCCAATGCAAATTTTAATATTAAGTTCAATAAAAAGGAAGATGCAGTAGTTTATGCTTATGTATTTGATATAAAAGGTTTTCCATTAAAAAAGATTGAATCAGTTTTAAATTCAGAGAATCAAACCATTAATTGGGATGGTTATATGGAAAACGGAAATAAAGCAAATGAGGGTATTTATATTATAAAAGGTTTTTATAATGAAGAATTATTCGATGCAAAATTAATAGTGAATTAATGGGTTAAAATATTTTGGTTCGAAATTTTTCAGGATCACTAAAAATATAAATTTGATAAGAGGGCAATCCATTTGGGTTGTCCTTTTCTCGTTTTTATTGCAAACAATTTTTTGGCACGGTCTATTTTTATTCTAATGCAATTAGATTAATAACATAACTAATTTAATCTACGCTTCAGATGGCAATGGTAGTATAAAAAAGGGGAAAAGGAGATATTCTGTTTCGAATTGGATAATGATTCACAGAATTTGTTGATCAAATTTTGATTATTTGGGGTTTTTGTTGCCGATTCAAAATACCTATATGAAATCATGGTTCGTTGAAGATTAGGAGAATCATTGATGTTAGGGCATAATTTAACGATTTAAAAGTAAACTATAATCATTTTAATGTTGATTCAGGTTCAAACGGGCATCATTAAAAATCGGAAACAAAGCCCCAATATTTTAATAAATTATTAAGAAAAACTAGCCATTATTATTGAATATTTTGACTAATTTTTTATTTAATTATTAATGAACTGATTGAAAATAGTTATTCATTTTTTAAATCAATAAAAAAGAAGTAATAAAAAAACAGTATTAATAAATAAAGTATTAAAAAAGTATTGATTGTTAATTTTTAGTATGTACACCATGTTACCTGAGTGTAATTCTATGTAACATAATTAAAAGAAATAGAAATTAAAACAAATCTACCGTATTGTAAGTTGTTGAAAGTAAGCGACTTGTGATTTGTGTTTTTTTATCAAACGTTATAGTAACATTTTGAAATGTCTAATTTTATGTTAAGATATAGTTTTGGAAGTATTAAAAATATATAATGATGAATAAAAAAATAATGAGTTGGTCAATCATTGCGGCATTCGCAGGATTCTTGTTTGGGTTCGATACAGTAGTAATTTCTGGAGCAGATAAAACGTTACAGGCATTATGGCATTCTAGTGACTTTTTTCATGGTTCAGTAGTAATGGCTATGGCCTTATGGGGTACTGTTATTGGAGCTATTTTTGGAGGAATTCCAACAAATAAATTAGGGAGAAAAAAAACGTTGTTACTTATAGGATTTCTTTTCGCTGCTTCTGCATTAGGAACAGCATTGGCAAACGGCCCATGGTTTTTTGCATTTTTCAGGTTTCTTGGAGGTTTAGGAATTGGAGCCTCAACAATAGCGGCACCGGGTTATATTTCTGAAATTGCTCCGGCTAAAGATAGAGGCCGTTTAGTTGGTTTTTATCAATTCAATATTGTACTTGGAATTCTTTGTGCTTTTTTATCTAATTATTTATTAAGTGATATTGGAGAGAACTCTTGGAGATGGATGTTAGGCATACAAGTTTTTCCTTCGCTAGTTTATTCATTTTTAGTATTCAATATACCAGAAAGTCCTAGATGGTTATTATCAGAGTCAAAAATAGAAGAAGCTAAAGTAGTTTTACAGAAAGTGTTTTCAAAAGATGAAATAAATCAATTCATAGAAGAGGTAAATAATGACAACATTGCAACTCCAAGCAATGAAAATATTTTCATGAAAAAATATAGAGTTCCTTTAATGTTAGCTTTTTTAATGGCTTCATTTAACCAATTGTCAGGTATTAATGCATTTTTATATTATGCACCAAGAATTTTTGGAGAAGCAGGTTTAGGGGCAGATGTTGCACTTTTAAGCAGTATAGGTATAGGGTTCATAAATTTAATTTTTACAATGGTAGGCGTTTTTCTAATAGATAGACTGGGTCGTAAAATGCTAATGTATATTGGATCCATTGGATATATTATTTCTTTGAGTCTTGTTTCTATGGCTTTCTTTTTTCACTGGACAGGAATGTTTGTGCCAATATTCTTATTCTTATTTATTGCATCTCATGCCATAGGTCAGGGGGCAGTGATTTGGGTGTTTATATCTGAAATCTTTCCAAATCATTTAAGATCATCAGGTCAATCATTCGGTAGTACTACACACTGGGTTTTAGCTGCTATCATTCCTTCTTTGATTCCTTTTCTATTTACTACAATTGGTGCAGGAGTTGTGTTTTTGTTTTTTGCAGTAATGATGGGCTTTCAACTTTTGTTTGTATTTGTCATGATGCCTGAAACCAAAGGAATTTCTTTAGAAAAACTAAGTAAAATATTAATTAAAAAATAATTAGGATGAAAAACACAGTAATTAAAGGACTTTTTAAAAGCATATTTTTCATTCTAATGATGGTTATTATGAATGGCTGTAGTTCTGCGATAGCAACAGATGAAAAAATATTTACTAATGAGGAGCTGTATAGGCCTAATTTACATTTCACACCTAATAAAGGTTGGATGAATGACCCGAATGGACTGTTCTTTTATAAAGGCTTATACCATTTGTATTTTCAGCATTATCCTGATAAAAATGTGTGGGGGCCTATGCATTGGGGACATGCAACAAGTAAGGATATGATAACATGGGAAGAGCAAAAAATTGCACTTTTTCCTGATGAGAAAGGATACATTTTTTCAGGAAGTGCGGTGGTAGATGTTCATAATACTTCGGGATTTGGAAGTCTGAAAAATCCACCTATAGTTGCAATGTTTACCTATCATGATGCAGTCAAAGAAAAAACGGGAGCTATAGATTATCAATCACAGGCAATAGCTTATTCACTGGATGAAGGAATGACTTGGACAAAGTTCAAAGGTAATCCAGTAATAAAAAATCCCGGAATTAAAGACTTTAGAGATCCTAAAATGACATGGGATGCCATCCATAATCAATGGATAATGGTATTAGCGGCTGATGTTGAAACTAATATATATCGTTCTTCAAATTTGATTAATTGGGAATTAGTCTCTGCATTTGGTAAGAATCTTGGCGTTCATGGTTCACCTTGGGAATGTCCAGATTTTTTTCCTATTAAAGTTGAAGGATCAACAGAAATGAAATGGGTGCTTTTACAAAGTATTAATCCAAATGGGCCAAATGGAGGATCTGCTACACAATACTTTGTTGGTGACTTTGACGGAAAAACATTCACGCTTGGGAATTCTTTTGCTAATGATTTAAAACAAGAAACAGCCTTTTGGGTAGACTATGGCAAGGATAATTATGCAGGAGTTACCTGGTCTAATATTCCTGACACAGATGGACGTAAATTATTCATAGGCTGGATGTCAAATTGGGAATATGCGAATAAAGTTCCAACTGAAAATTGGAGAAGCAGTACTACTATTGCAAGGGAGTTGAAACTTTTAAACATTAATGGTCATTATCGAATTGTCTCTTTGCCAGTAAAGGAATTGGATAAATATGTTTCAAAAACTATCAAGAGAGACCTTCTTACTATTGATAAAGAGACTGTGATAGTTGACAAATCTACAGTTGATATGTCAAGATTGGATATTCATTTTACGATGAATGGCTTGAAGGACGATAATTATGATTTTATCCTTTCTAATAAAGAGAAGAATGCCCTTCATTTTGGAATCAATAAAAAGGATAAGTGCTTTTATATTGATAGAAAATATGTGAGTAAAACAACATTCTCAGATGAATTTGCAAAGAAAATATCAAAGGCTCCAATTTCATCCGATTTTAGTTCAATTGATGTGAGGATAATTATTGATAAAACCTCGATCGAGGTGTTTTATGATAATGGAAAAACAGTTATGACTGAGATTTATTTTACAGACAAACCAATGGATTCATTTTCAATTGCTAAAGCAAATACCGCTTTTGAACTTAAAAATGTATTTATAAAACAATTAAATATTAAATAAAATTGATGCAGCTATTCTAAAACTTAAAAACTAAAACCAAATAACCAAACAAATTTAAACTATGATTAATAAAATGAAAAACATGAAAAAGAGTATAACAATATGCTTTCTTTTTTTTGTATCTGTTTTGGCAGCACAGCAGGTTCAAATAAAAGGGGTTGTTAAAGGAGAGGATGGTCTGGGGCTTCCAGGGGCTAATATAAATTTAAAAGAGAGTAATACTGCTACTTCTTCAGATTTTGATGGAAAGTTTAAAATAAATGCCAAGATTGGTGATGAATTAATTGTGACATTTATTGGATATAAATCAAGGTCTGTAAAAGTAGATGACATTAATAAAACATACAATGTTGTATTGGTAGATGAGAGCAATACTCTTAAAGAAGTAGTTGTTGTTACGGGATACACATTAGAGAAAAAATCTGAAATATCAGGTTCAGTTTCAATAGTTAAAATGTCTGAAATTACAAAACAGCCAACACCTAATCTATTAACAGCTCTACAAGGCAGAGTTGCAGGTTTACAAATAAATTCTGGAGGAACACCAGGAGGCAGTGATACTCAAATTGTCATTAGAGGATTAACTACTGTAAATAGCGGTTCTGCACCCCTTTGGGTAATAGATGGGGTTCAAACTAATAATTCATCAGGATTAAATCCAGATGAAATTGAGTCTATTCAGGTTTTGAAAGATGGGGCTTCTGCAGCTATATATGGTACTTCTGCAGCCAATGGGGTAATCGTTGTAACAACCAAAAAAGGGAAAAAGGGTGTTTCTGAATTTTCTTTCAAAACAGAAACTATTGTAAACAAACTTAGGGATAAAATAGGTTTATTGAATTCTCAGCAATGGGCAGATGTGACTTATCAAGCCCAATTGGGAGCAGGAATTACAACACCAACACATCCTGTTTTAATCAATAATGGATCAGGCTTTACTATACCACAATATCTAGACCCAAATGGCGTACAAACTGCATCAGATACGAATTGGGTAGACGAAATTATCAGTGATTCTTATTCTTCCAACACAGATTTTGGGTATCGTAAAGGAACAGATAAATTGAGTTTGTATACACAAGTAAGCTATTCTGAAGATAATGGAATCCAAAGGTATACTAGCTATAAAAGATTGAATGCTAGATTGAATACCTCATACAAATTTTTCAATGACAGATTGGCTATAGGTGAAAACTTTTTGTTTTCAAAAATTGATGAAGTGAAAAACAATCAATTTGAAAATGCAATTCTTCAAAATCCTTTGATTCCAGTTTATACAAATCTAGGAGATTATGCTGCTCCAATGTCTGGGGGACTGCAGGACAAGCCTAATCCATTAGCCAATTTATGGAGTGGTAGAAAAAATGTTGAAAAGATTACGCGTTTTCTGGGCAATGTTTATGGTAATTTAAAAATCACTAAGGATTTAACATTTAACACTATTTTAAATTTTGACAGTGGAACTAACAAGTTTAACACTGCTACGGAAGCATTTTCTGTCAATGGATCGATTCCTTCTGTTTTCCAAAATATTACTACCGATGACATTGATAACGATTATACTGCAACCATTTTTACCAATACATTAGAATACAATAAAAATTTTGGAAAAAGCAAGATTTCATTATTAGCAGGTATCGAGAATACGGCAAGACAAGATAATTTTCATAATAATTTAATAAGAGGTGTCGATATTACTGACCCTTCAGGATATGTAGTTAGAGATGATGCTGAATTTCAAACTATTGAGGATAAAGTTGAATCCTATAAGATTTCTCAATTTGGATCTGCGAAATATGTATATGATGACAAATATGTGCTTTATGGTTCATTAAGAAGAGATGGTTCTTCCCGATTTGGACCTAATAATAGATATGGAGTTTTTCCGGCGGCATCAGCTGCATGGAATGTCAGTAATGAGAATTTTTTAAAAGACAATAAATCTTTGTCGAATTTGAAATTAAGATTTTCATGGGGAGTTAACGGTAATGATTTGATTGGAGATTATTTGTATTTATCCAGTTTTATCAATAATACTTCTGGGGGAGTTATTGAAAATTCTGACTATGATATTGATGGCGACGGCGTAGGTTCTTCTGGTGGTGTTGTACAAAAAAGACAAGCAAACCCAGATATAAAATGGGAAACTACTACTCAATATGATGCCGGATTTGATATTGGGTTTTTTGATAATAGACTTCAGTTTAATACTGATTTTTATATAAAAACTACTGACAATTTAATTCTAACTCCTATTGCATTAGCAGTATCAGGCGAGTCAACTCCTCCAACTATCAATGCAGGTTCTGTTAGCAACAAAGGCGTTGAAACAGTGTTGAGCTATAAAAGTAATTCTGCTAATGAGTTTGTTTATGGAGTTGATTTAAATTTTTCTAAATATGAGAATAATGTAGAAAGCCTTGATTCTGATTCCAACTTTTTACTTAATGGTGTTTCTATAACACAAAAAGATTCTCCAATTGCTTCATTCTATGGTTTAGTTGCTGACGGAATTTTTAGAACTCCAGAAGAAGTAGCTGTTCATGCGGACCAGCCAGGAAAAGATCTTGGTAGAATTAGATATAGAGATGTTAATAAAGATGGCGTAATTAACCAAAGTGACAGAACTATAATTGGAAATCCTCACCCTGATTTCACCTATGGAATCAATTTAAATGCTACGTACAAGGGACTTGATATGAGCTTATTTTTTGATGGAAAACAAGGGAATGATATCTATAATACCCAACGTAACCTTGGCGACTTTGCCTATTTTGGATTTAATTATGGGACAAATACATTGGACGCTTGGACACCAAGCAATGCAAATTCAAATGTTCCTGCCTTATCTACTTTAAATAGTAACAATGAACTTCAGCCTTCTAGCCATTTCGTAGAAGATGGATCTTATTTCAGATTAAAAACTATAACTCTAGGGTATTCATTAAGTCAAGATTTAGTGGGAAAATTAGGAATGGGTAATTTACGATTCTATTTTGTAGGTCAAAATTTATTCTCATTCACTTCTTTCACTGGATTTGATTATGAGGTTTCTGGATTAAGTGCTGGTGGAATTGGTGTTGCGGGTTATGGAATTCCTCACTATAAGTCAGTTGCTTTTGGTATTAATGCGAAATTTTAATTAAACGAATTATGAAAACAAAATTTAAAATAGTATTTGCATTTGTTTTAGGACTGCAAATGACATCTTGTGTAACTGACAGCGATTTAGAAGTAACTGAATATAATGTTCTTTCCGAAACTAATGTTGATCCTGATCAATTTGTAATTGCTGCCTACAGTGCATTGGATTACCGATACAATACAGGACAAACTAGAGATAATTGGCCTTTTGATCATGCTCCGTCAAATTGGGTGGCTTGTGATATTCGTTGTGGAGATGCCTACAAAGGAGGCGGAGGAACTGGTGATAACCCTGGAGGCGGAATGCACCAATTAGAAACACAGAATTTATTTCCTTCAAGCGAGAATGTATACAACCTTTGGAGAGCAATTTATTTTGGCATTCAACGTGTAAATACTGGTTTGAAAACATTAAATACTGTGGACGCAGCTCAATTTCCAAATAAAGAAGTGAGAATTGGAGAACTAAAAGTACTAAGAGCTCATTTTTATTTTGAAGCAATTAAGAATTTTGGCTCCATAGTTTGGATTGATGAAAATACTCCTGCTAGCGATATCAATAAAATTCCAAATACATTCGATTTCAACTTTATGTGGTCAAAAATTGAAGACGATTTGAATGATGCTATCTCAAAATTGCCAGATACTCAAACAGAGTCAGGCAGAATTAATAAGGTGGTTGCCTATGCCTTTTTATGTAAAGCTCAAATTTTTCAAAAGAAATGGACAGAAGCTATAGTAAGTTCAAATTATGTAATTAATTCGGGTAAATACAACTTAGTTTCAAATATTGAAAAATTATACTCTGAACCAGGTTATGGAAATTTAGAAAATGTATTTGCTGTTCAATATTCTATAAATGATGGGTCTAGTTTAGGTAACCTTAATTTTGGGAATTTATTAAATGCTCCTGACAGTCCTGGTGATGATGTAAATAATCCATATCTAAATGGAGATGATTTTGATAAACCGTCCCAAAATTTAGTAAATGCCTACAAAGTGGGTGCAGATGGATTGCCTTTATTTGATTCTTTCAATAGTTCAAATGTTACTCTAACGGATTTAGTTGATCCAAGATTGGATCACGCTATAGGAAGGGATGGTATTACTTGGAAAGATTGGGGAGCAAGAGCGCAACAGGGAAATTGGAATAGAGATGCATCAACTTATGGTAATTTTTTAGTAAAGAAAAATGTAATTTCTCCAAATTCAAGTGGTTTAGCATCAAATCCTACTGGTTTTCCATGGGCACTTGGAAATTTAGATTTTCCTATTATCAAATACAGCGATGTCTTACTATGGAAAGCGGAAGCATCAATCGAAAGCGGAAATATTCCAGAGGGGGTTTCACTAATAAATCTGATTAGAACTAGGGCAAAAAACACTGCTTATGTAAAAGATTTTGCGAACCCTTCGATAAATGCGGCTAATTATTTGATAAACACCTATACTTCAAATTTATCCAAAGACCAGGCTACTAAAGCCCTAAGAATGGAAAGAAGATTAGAACTAGCCAATGAAGGTCATACTTACTATGATTTAGTTCGATGGGGAATTGCTGAACAATATGTTAACGACTATATCGAAGTGGAAAAAACCAGACGTGGTTATTTACAAGGAGCTTCTTTGCAACCACACGAATTATATCTTCCTATTCCTCAAATAGAAATAGACGCTAGTTCAGGTGTTTATACGCAAAGAGCTGGATATTAATAAAATAACTAACCAAAACCAAATTTTTTAATATTATGAAAACAATAAAGAAACAATTTTCCTTTTTTAAAATAGCAATAGTATTTTTTGCATTAGCTATTACCTTATTTGGATGTAGCAAAGATGATAATTTTAATGATAATGTTCCAGATTACACGGAATCTATTATCCAATCCTTCAAGGTGGGCGATAAATATGCAGATATTAATCATACTATTGGAACTATTACGATGACATTGCCATCAGGCAGTGATTTGAAACATGTAGTTGCCGAAATAAGAATTCCTGATTCTGCAACAATCTCACCTGCTTCAGGAACAACTTTGGACTTCAGCGCAGGACCAATAACATTTGAAGTAAAATCAACAAATGGTGCCCATAGAACCTATACGGTAAGTATTGCTGCCTATGGAGACCCTAAAATGCTATCCTTTGCTATTGGAGATAAAAATGGAGTCATTGATGAAGTAAAAGGAACTATTGAAGTAGAAATTGGAAGTCAAGACGGAAGCTTAAGTAGTTTGGCTCCATCATTTGTAATTGCTGAAGGGACAACCGTTGATTTTGCTTCTGGTGTTGCCAGAGATTTTACTGCACCAAAAGTGTATACTATTTTATCTAATAATGGTTATACTGCAAAACAATATACAGTTACTGTTAAGCAAATAAAAACTCCTTCAATCGAATCTTTCGAAATAAATGGGACAGTCGGTATTATTGATAATGCTGCTAATTCGATTGTAGTGATATTGCCTGCTGGAACCAATTTATCTAGTTTATCCCCAGTAATTGCTTTGCCTGCTGAACAAACTGTGAGTCCAAGTTCTGGAGCTAATCAAGATTTCTCAAATGGAGCTGTACAATATACTGTTACCAATAAAGAAATGTTAACTAAAGTGTATAGTGTGACCGTTCAATCGATAGCCGCTACAAAATATGCATTTTTAGGACTTGAAGACAATATTAGCTCGCTAAAAGATGACGATGCAAAAGCGGCTGCCACTTGGATGCAAGCTACATATGGGGTTGACTTTAAATATATTAAAATTGATGATATTTCAGCTCAAAATATTGGAGACGTAAAAGTAGCGATGTTGTATTACTTGACCCCAAAAGAAGATTTAGGTTTCTCTGCAACAGCAACTGATGTATCTACTATGTTACCTGCTGCTTTAAGAGCAGGAAGTTCTCAAGTACAAGTACTTAAATCTTGGGTAAAAGGTGGAGGAGATATCCTTATTGCCGGTGATCCAAATCCTTTTGTATTTTCTTTAGGAAGAGTCCCTGCAAATTTTGGTGCTGCTAGAGCTCCAGGAAATTATGTTTATTCTGAGTTTGGCTGTTCAGGTTCTAACGGATGTTATGATACAGGAAAACCATCAGATGATATTTGGGGACTAGGAATGAGAGATTCAAATAACTCTGGCAATAGAAGAGGTCATGCAATTTTTAATAATTTAACTTTTGAAAATGGTGAATATTTACCATTACAAAATAGTGCTAATAGAGAAGTTAGATTGATTTGGTGGCAACATTTTGATGGAATTTTGAATCCAAGCTGTTGTGGTTCGGATGCTGCTGCACAATTTGAAAAAACAATGACAGCAGTTAAGTTTGGTACATTAAGACATATTGGGGACGCATTTGGTTATGGCGCTGTCGAATTTAAAAGAACTGACTTAGCTAATGATGCAGCTTTTGATTCTACTATTTCAACTGACTTTAAAGGTCATGTTTTCGTAATCTCGAATACTATTCTAGGTTATGAATGGGATTCAAATGGTTCAACAAATGCCTATCAAAATAACATAGAAGTATTTACCAAAAACATCTTGGATTACTTGTATACTCTTGATAATGACTAATAAATCTATTAATTTTTTTAAAAAAGAATAGATGAAGTGAAACATATCATAGCGGGTTATAACAATCAGCTATGATATGTTAACTTAAAAACAATTAAAAAATAAATTTCTACAAATGAAAAATAAAAAATCAATCATTAAATATGTTTTGTTGCTTGCACTAGCAACAATAACATATTCGTGTGAAGAGCGTCTCAATTATGATGATGAGCTTCCTACTACACTTAACATTATTCAATCTATCAAAATAGGCGAAACAGAAGCAACTATTGATGATTTATCGGGTATAGTAAATTTTGTTCTACCTTCTGATACGAACTTGTCTGCCGTTGAATTAGATATAAAAAGTGCTGATGGGGTTGCCATATCTCCAGCTTCAGGTACAATAGTCGATTTAACAAGTCCTGTTTCAGTTACGGCAACATCAGGAGGTAAAACAAGAAAATATCTTGTTAACGCCCGTTTGCTCCCAAGTCAAATTGCATTTGTAAATGAAGCCGCTTCAATAGATTTAATTGCAGATGATGATGTAAAGGCAGCAGCACAATGGACAAAAGATACTTACGGCAGCAAATTCGTTTATATCCCGTTCTCAGAACTCACAACTGATGCTTTAAAACCGGTAAATGTTGTTTTCTTTTATCATGACGCTGTAGGAACATCGGCTTTGCCACAAGAGAGTTTAGATAAAAAAAGTGTATTAATCCAATATGTTGTTGAAGGAGGAAAAATGCTTCTAGGCGGTATGGCAACTAGTTATGCAGCGGTATTAGGTCGAGATAAAAGCGGGCTTTTAACTCTTAAGGGTAATGGCGCTGGAGGACCCAATCCCGATATCTGGACAATAGGCGCAGGAGCAAAGTTTCAAACTGATCAAAGAAGTCATCCTATTTATAATTTTACGCAAGTTATTTCAACAGATGCCAATGGTGATTTTCCGGTTATAGATGCCGGTTACAAAGAAGATCATAATAATTTATGGGATTTAGGTCCATTATTAGCTCCGGGTAATCAGCTTGGTCAGTTTGCTGAATTTCAAAGACTCTATGGAGGTAAGGTTTTAGCAACCTGGAATCACGTTGCCGATGAAGCCACTGCAGGAATTATTGAATTCACACCAAATTCTGTGTTTGCAGGAACTATCATTGGTATTGGTATTGGCGGTATGGAATGGGCTATGAATGATGGCAGAATAAATGCATACGAGTCTAATATCAAGGGAATTTATCGCAATTCAATTGATTATTTAGGTACCAAATAATGATGGATTAAGTTAAGTTAGGTTTTTTGTTGTAAAGGGTAAGACTGATGCTCTTACCCTTTAATTTATTAAAATTAGAAAAAATGATTAAATTATTTAAAGTTAAAGCGGTTACATTCGGAGAAGTTTTATGGGATGTATTTCCAACCCAAAAGAAAATAGGAGGAGCACCATTGAATGTAGCACTTAGAATGAAATCCTTTGGAGCGGAATCCACCATTATCAGCAAAATTGGTTCCGATGTTGATGGTAAAGAAATTGTTTCTTTTTTGTCAGAAAAAGGGATTGATGCGGATATGATTCAGGTTAGTGAAGAGTATAAAACGGGTGTGGTTAATGTAATGATTAATGAAAAGGGAAATGCATCATATGATATTTTATATCCTTCTGCATGGGATAAAATAGCATTGAATGAAGATATAAAGAAAAAGGTTTCTGATGCTGATGTTTTTATTTTCGGAAGTTTAATCTGTAGGGATGAGGAATCTAGGTCAACTTTAAATGCATTATTGGAAGAAGCAAAATATAAAGTTTTTGATGTCAATTTAAGAGCTCCTTATTATACAACTGATGTACTAGTAGAGCTTATGATGAAAGCTGATTTCATCAAGCTTAACGATGAAGAATTATTTGAAATAAGCAGAAAATTGGATTCCCCTTATAATTCTTTTGAGCAAAATATTAAATTTATTGCTGACAAAACAAATACAAAACAAGTATGCGTTACTAAGGGGGCATTTGGCGCTGTTTTGTACTATAGTGAGAAGTTTTATTATAATAGCGGTTACTTTATTAAGGTAGTAGATACTGTTGGTGCAGGGGATTCATTTTTAGCATCATTGATAGTAAGGTTATTAAGAGGAAAATCACCTCAAAAGTCATTGAATTATGCTTGTGCGATAGGAGCTTTAGTAGCTGGAGAAGAAGGAGCAAATCCGAAGATTTCTGAAAAGGTAATTAGTGATTATATGATGATTGAGAAAAAAAACATTAAAAAATAGTTTGAGATTCTATTATTAACTATAGCGAATATGCAAGCAAAAAATAGAGAAAAAGTTTAATTATATTCTTATTTGCATATCTACTAACAGTATCGTATTAAATTAATTTTAATTTTTATACTTCTACGTGTTTTTATGATTGATAGAATTGGACGTATAAATGATGTTTATTGAATTAATAGGATATAGCATCATTAGCATTGATTTATACTCCTTTTTTCCAGCTGAATAAGAAATGCTAGTTACAATTTTTTTCTCTGAGTTTGGTGCTGGATATTTGCCAAAAAACAACGTAAAGAATTGTTTATTAGAGATGTAAAGCTGGTTAACGACTTGATTTAGAGATATTATAATTCGACCTTTATTAACTTATTAAATTGGTATAATTCTGGAGCTTCTTGGAGTAAGCCACTGCCAAGTATAGGAGCCGGTGCTCGTTATCAGGTAATCGAAAAGGTCGGTCAAAAAGTAAACGCTGGAATTGATGTTGCGGTTGGCCGTGGAGATTGGGGGTTTTATTTTAGAATTACTGAGGCTTTTTGAGATTGTGTTGAAAAAGAAAAATTAGTGATTGAAACTCTTTATAGACCTTTTTTTTCTGATTTAATGTATTGGAGGTAAGTGTATTAATTTATTTTTTTTCTAACACATGGATTACTTTATTTTTGGTATCCAATATTGTAATATACTGTGATAAAAAAGAATGGTCAAGAGTGAGTGTGTTTTTTTCTGTTATTTCTAAAGGCTTATGAGCGGGGCTAAAATTTTCTCTATCGATACCATAAAGATTTACGGTTAAACGGTTATCGATTTTAATATTATACCAATTATATAGCGTGCTGGGTTCGTCGTAAAAATTTTCAATATCTCCTTCATTTTTCAGCTTTTCAAAATACGAATCCTCTATAGTAAAACTACCTTTTCCCCCAGCCGTATCAAAAGTTAATAAAAGTTCTTTTCCTTTATGTTGTATTTTGATCATTGGGTGATTGTCTAGTTTTCGTGTAAAATAGGGCAGTGAGGTGATGTAGTTTTTATGATTTTTAATGTCATTCCAGTTCTCAATATCCTCTATTTGTTTGTAGAAAGTCAGTTCGTTCCTTAAGTAATCTATTTTCATATCATAGCCTCTAAAAAAATCAAAACCAATCTGACCAATAACGGTAGTGGAAATCGCCTCCAGAAAATCAAAATTATTACCTCTTACATTTTTTAAGGCCAAATATTCATTAGTTCCAACTTTGATTTGATCAATTAGGGGATATTCGAGTACTTCATATTTTTGTCCGCTAGCCACAAATCCTGAACCTACTGCTTTGGATTCAGCTCCAACCACTTTTTTAGAATGAACAGAGAAAGCTTTGCTATTTCCCGTATCAAACATCCAACGACCTTTTACTCCATTGATTTCACCATTTATAAAAGGCCAATCATTAATTAGAGCCACTGGAATTTTTACCACGTTACCTTCTAAATAAATACGTTTATTTTCTTGAGCATAACTATTAAAAGATACAGTGACAACGATGACAAACAAGAATTTTAGTAGCTTCATTATTATTATTATTATTAAAATAGGTTTTAGTTTTTGCTTTCTACAAGTTTAGTCAATATAGATTGATTTAAAATCACTGAATCTTGACTGTTTAATAAGATTTAAGATATCTGTAAATTGATGGTGAAACATAGCTTAAAATTTAGAGTCACTTCTGAGAGAACATCCTTTTGATAAGATCAAGGAAAGTTAATTAAAGCAAATATATATAATTTCAAGATATTAAATTTTTTAATGATAATGTGCAAGGGCTGTTTAAACAAATTACTTTTGAGTGTTTTTATAAAGATTAAAAATGCTATAGATAGAAAAATTGAATAATCAGAAATTGATTTTTATCGAAAAATTTTCCCTTGAAGTATAGAAGTTTGAAATTTAGAATATGCCCATAAAAAAAGCCCTAATTTTTTAAAAGATTCGAACCTATAGCCTTGAGCCCTTTATTTTTATGCCTTTTTTAAATTTATATTTCAAATTGCCACGATTTTGCCTTAAAAATTTCATCTATTTTGAAAACGATTAAATTAATCTACTCATTCTTAGCGGGTTGAAAAATAGAAATATAAATTGAAGTTTTCGCTTGAACGCCTTGTATTTACAGCTGTTTAGATCGTATAACCGTTGAAGTTTAGTTACTTATGTCTTGCAATTAATATTTTTAATTTGCAATATAATTATGTCTTTACTTACAAAGGATCGCGGGTTCGGAAACTTCTGCGTTCACAAGGAACCTTATAATCTTTGATTGTAAGGTTTTTTTGTTTTAAGATATATTTACTTTTCTAAACCCTTTAAATTTTCCTATTTTTATGAAAATTTATTTGTTATGACTTCCTACCTCAAACCCTTGTTAGTTTTTCTTTTTCTTCTAAACCTGCTCAATTGTAATTCGCAAACTGTTACAAATGCATCAACATCTTTGGATGCTATAAATGATACTACTTTTGTAAATTTAAAAGACTTCAGTCAAGATTTTATTTACGATATGAAATATGCCACAGATGACAATTTTTTGAAATCTAAAGTATATGATTGTGCAGAATGTTATTTGCGTTATAAGACTGTAAAAGCGCTTATTTTGGCCAATCAAAGATTTATGAAGAAAGGTTTTAAAATAAAACTTTTTGATTGTTATCGACCTTTGGATATTCAAAAAAGAATGTGGGCAATAATTTCGGATCCTCAATATGTTGCAAACCCAAGTAAAGGTTCAATCCATAATAGAGGAGGAGCGGTAGATATCACGCTGGTTGATTTTGAAGGAAAAGAATTGAATATGGGAACTTCTTTTGATTTTTTTGGCAAAGAAGCCAGTCATGATTATCGTGGTTTTTCTAAAGAAATTCTAAATAATAGAAATCTATTGAGAAAGGTTATGGTTAAAGAGAATTTTAATTCTTTCGATTCTGAATGGTGGCACTATAATTTAAAAGCTGGTTTAAAGGATACTGTTTCTAACTTTAAATGGGAATGTAAATAATTTGTTTTCTTATTCTAAATTATCCTTTAAAAATTCCTTTTTATTGTATTCTCGTTCTTAGAGAGTTACAAAATAGCTTGTTTATTTATCTTTTTTTTTATGCTATTTTTTTTAAAACTTAAGTGTCTAAAGACTTGTGAGTTGGTTGTTTTGTAAGAATTAACACTTAAATAAGTGTAAAAAATGTATTTAATCGATTATTTTGTTGTTTAATTGATTTATATTTTTACTTTCGCGCTTTAAATCATTTAAAAACAATGGTTTAAAGTTGAAATATATTAACCCCCATATTGAATTATTAGCAAGTGCTACTATTGCTTTTTAATTCAAATTTTGATTTAAGAATAATGATGTTGAATTTGTCAAAATTTTTTATCAAAAAAAATACGAATCGTTAGATGAAAAGGATATTGCAGAATAGTTTTTTTAAATGTATTGGACCGGAAAATAAATCAGGAATTACATTTGTTGAAGTACTTGTTGTTGGATGGCTAGTTCCATTGGTAGTACAAAATGTTAAAAATTATATTATCAGTATTGATAAACAAAACAATAATCGAGAGAGTTGTAACGCATAAAAAAACATCTTCAAATGTATCTAAGAATCATTTGAAGATGTTTTTTTATTTTGTATAAAAGATATTTATTCTACACAACGTAAGTTGTCTATGAAATAAGTTTCAGGATGATATATTTTTCCGTCTAATTCGGCGGTGAATTCTTTCTTGAATATAATGTCTTCAACGTCTGTTAGATATTTTATTCGCATTAAGGAAACTGGAGATGTTTTTAAATCATCATAGTTCTCTTTTGTGAACATAAAAATTCCTGATTTCACTCTATTGTCAAAACCTTTGTCGTCTCGTATCATAGAACCACAATTTTCTTGGTCTATATGCAACAGAGTAACGATTTTTCCATTTTGAAGCTGCAAGAAAACTTTTGAATCTTTATCAAAACAATTTGCTTTTACAAAATCTTTACTTTTTTGGATTAGTTGCAAGGTTAGCGTTGGTAATCCATCTGTTAACGCTAAAGAATAAAAAATGTAATTAGAATTCCCTCCAAAAACCTTTTCACTAATTAAGTATTCTTTTGTGGATTTGTATGTTCCAATGGAATCGGTAACGTTTGCAGTATATTCACAAGGTTTTTGAGCAAAAAGATTAAAACTAAAAAAGCATAAGGCTGTAACAAGTATGTATTTCATTTTATTTTATTTTGGTGCAAATTAAAACAATTTTGTTGTTATTTTCATCGGTTGTAAAAAAACAATATAAATCTCCACCATCTTTGATTTTCCATTTTTTTCGAATGCTTTCAACTGAATCAGAAAAATTTCGGGTAGTAATATTGGCTTTCTGATTTTCTAGATATTGTTTCATATCACTTTTGTTATAAGTAATACAGTTTTTAATTTCAAAGATTCTTCCGGGAAAGTCTTTTTGCTCTTCTGAGGTGTATAAATGTGAATGTTTATGTAATTTATTCAATTCATAAAAAAGGCCAACTTGATCAAAGCCTCCAGATTTCATAATCGAACTATTGGGCTCGTATAAATATTTCTGTGGTAAACTAAAGGTTGGCTGTTCTTGAGTGTCGTTTAATATAAATTCAAATGTTTCTGTTTTTTCTTTTAAAAGGTTAATAGTTTTAATAATAACAGCTCCGTTATAGTCTTTTTCTAATTCCCAAAGTAATTCTTTTACTTCATTCTCAACTGCAACTATATGTATGGATTTGATATGATCTAATTCATTTATACCGGCAGTAATATCCAATATTGGTGCCGTTTTTATTAAAATAGAATTTGATTTTTTGAAATAAAAGTTTAGATTTTCAGGTACATTTGGCAAGCAATCTTTTAGCATAAAAACTTTGCCTTTGGTATCGTTTCTTCTGGATGGATCTATGTAAATCCAATCCCATTTGGTATTTACGCTCGATAATGTTTCAAAACTATCTCCAACATAACAAGTGATGTTGTTGCTGTTTAATTGTTTACAGTTGTGCTCTACAATGCTGGATAATTCCGCATTGATTTCACAATGTGCTACGCTTTTTATTTTTTTTGAAAAATAATAATCATCAATACCAAATCCGCCCGTTAAGTCAATTAGATTTTCACCCGAAACGATTGAGCTTTTGTATAAAGCTGTCTTTTCGGAAGAAGTTTGTTCAATTGAAATTTTACTGGGATAAATTATATTTTTAGATGAAAACCAGGTTGGTAGCTTGTCTTTTGCCTTTGATTTTGCAGCAATTTGATTTAGTATAGAAATCCATTCCACATTTGGAAATGGATTTTTTTGAAGAGCCAATTTTGAAATAGATGCTCCAATATTTAAATCAATAAAATCTTGAATTTTAGAGTCTAAAATGTCTAGGTTCAATTTATATGTTTTTTGTTATTAGTTGAATAAATTTATTATCTGGAAAAAATTCTTTGCATATTACTTTTATAATCGTGTATAAAGGAACCGCAATAATCATTCCCATGATGCCAAATAAGAAGCCTGCTATTAATATTATTAGAAAAATTTCCAAAGGATGTGAACTAACACTTTTTGAAAAAATTATTGGCTGTGAAAAGTTATTGTCTATTACTTGTACTATCCAAAAACCTATTAGTACATAAATTGTAGTTGGTGAAATTTCGGATTGAAAGTCAGAGCCTAAGTTGCTTAACATAGTTAAAAGTGCTGCTAAGATTGAGGCAATTAAAGGACCTATGTATGGTATTATATTTAAAACGGCACATAAAAAAGCAATAACTAAGGCATTTGGAATTCCAAAAACAAATAAGACAATAGTGTATAATATAAAAACTACGAAAAGTTGAACTAGCAAACCTATAAAATACCTAGTAAGTAATAGGTTTATTTTTTCAACTGAGTTTAAAATTTTTTCTTCTTGGGAGTCAGGAATAAGTAGTTTGGCACCTTTTAAAAATATAGTTTTGTCTTTAAGGAAGAAAAAGGTAATGAACATCACGGAACCAAGACCCATTCCAAAATTACTAATTGTTCCTGCTACAGAATTTAAAAAATTAGGTATTATATTGAAATTTACTATTGATTTAAAGTTTTTTGAATCAAAGACTGTTGCAGAGTCTATATGATGGTTTTCTAAAAAACTGTTTAATTGTTTGAATAGTTCCAAACTGTTCTTTTCTATTTCAACTGTATTTAAAAGAGACAAATTTTGACCTTGTGATATAATCAATGGAATGAACATCATTATAAAACCCAACATAATTAAAATATAAATCATCAAAACTGTAATTGATGCAAAAGTATGTTTGAATTTTAATTTTTTCTTGAAAAAATCTAAAACTGGTAAGCCAATTAAGGCTAGTATTAATGAAACCAGTAGATAAATTAATACGTTTTGAATTTGATACAGAAAATAAAGAAGTAAAGCTGCTAAAATTAAAGTGCTTATTGCCCTTAAAATTCCATTTGCAATAATTTTGGATGTAATCATATCATTGTATTTGGTTATAAAGATAAAAAAACTCGCTAAATTTTAGCGAGTTTTAAAAACTATAAATTCATTATGACTATTGGGCGAAACCAGCTCTTATACCACCAGAAACAAATAATGCAGACATTCTTGTTTTTTGACCATTAGTAAACATATACATTCCTCTATCGTCAGTATAATCCATGTAATTCATTGTCATTTCATTATGACTTGGCAAACAAGTACTCACGTATGGATATGCTGGGACACCAAAATTTGAAGTTTTCGCAACTGGTGTGTCTGCAACCAAATCATTTCCGCATGATGAATCTCCCCAAATATGACGTAAATTCATCCAGTGCCCAACTTCATGTGTTGCTGTTCTTCCTAGATTGTATGGATAACTGTTACTTGCAGATAAACCAAAATATTTAGAATCAATTACAACTCCATCAGTTGCTAATGAACCTCCAGGAAATTGTGCATATCCTAAAATTCCATTTCCTATTTTGCAAGCCCAAATGTTTAATACAGTAGTTGGAGTAGTTGGGTCAATGCCTCCTTTTTTTGAACTTTTCATTGCATCTCTAGTTCCCCATGAACTCTTTGTTGTTGATTTTCTCACAATTTTCACTAATTCAAATGTAATACCAATATTTGCAGCAACTGTAGCGAATTCAGTTGGAGTACTTGAAAAATCAGAGTTTGTAGCTGTATAATCTTTATTTAAGACATTAATCTGTGATTGTATTTGGCTGTCAGAAATGTTTTCAGCAGAAGTTCTATATAGAACATTTACGACTACAGGGATTACGATTTTACCGTTTACAAGACGTTTAGTTAGCATTGCATCTTTGGTAAAAGCTTCAATTTGATTCATTCTTAATACCAATGTTGGATCCTCTTTTAATTGAGCTTCAAGAACTTCTTGTGTTGCACAATTACGAAGGGTAGATGAATCTGTTTGGGAGATTTCTGAGCCATTATCTTCATTTTGACATGAAAAAAGCATTATAAATGCAACTGCGGATAAACTAATTTTTTTCATAATAGCCTGTGTTTAAAAAATTGATTTTCAGTTAATTAATTTGAAATTTACAATTATTTATTGTTTAAGTATAAATAAATCGGTGAACTACACTTTTATAGTAATGAATGTTAAATTCTTTAAAATTTAAGTAATTGTAAAAAAAAAACTCGCTAACAAGTAGCGAGTTTTTACATTCTAATAACAAATTAAATCAAATTCCCAAAAGCAATTAAATTCCGAAAGAAGCTCTTGCACCACCTGAAACAAATAATGCACTCATTCTTGATTTTTGACCATTCGTAAACATAAACATTCCTCTGTCGTCTGTGTAATCCATATAGTTCATAGTCATTTCATTATGAGCAGGAAGACATGTGCTTACGTGTGGATAAACCGGTACTCCATAATTAGCAGTTTTAGCAACTGGAGTATCTGAAACTAAATCATTTCCACAAGATGCATCTCCCCAGATATGTCTTAGGTTCATCCAGTGTCCTACTTCGTGACTTGCTGTTCTTCCTAAATTGTATGGGTAATTTGCTGTACCTGATAAGCCAAAATATTTAGAATCAATTGCCACTCCATCAGTAGAAGAAGAACCTCCAGGGAATTGAGCATAACCTAGAATTCCTCCACCAATAGTACAAACCCATAGATTAAGGTTTGTTGTAGGAGATGTAGCTGCGATACCACCTCTTTTTGCATTTTTCATAACGTCATTAGTCCCCCATGAACTTTTTGTTGTTGATTTTCTGTTGATTTTAACTAATTCAAATGTAATACCAACATTTGCGGCTACTCCTGCAAATTCAGCTGGTGTATTTGCAAAATCAGGGTTTGTTGCAGTGAAATCTTTGTTTAATACATCAATTTGTGATTGTATTTGTGCATCCGAAATATTTTCTGCTGCAGTTCTGTATAATACGTTCACAACTACTGGAATTACAACTTTTCCATTTACTAAACGTTTTGTCAATAAAGCGTTTTGAGTAAAAGCTTCAATTTGATTCATTCTGATAGCCAAAGTAGGGTCGGCTTTTAATTGAGCTTCCAATACATCTTGTGTTGCACACTTTCTTTGTGTAACAGCGTTAGTAAGTTCATTAGAAGATTCATTTTGGTCGTTTTGACAAGAAAACAACATTAATACAGCAACAGCTGATAAAATTAATTTTTTCATGTGATAATGGTTTTTGTTATAAAAAAGTTTGTTTGGTTAATTATTTTACAATTTTATAACAAAAGATCAATTATTTGAAATTAATTTAACAATTTTTTTTCTTTATTTTAGAAATTTACTGGTTTTATTGACTTGGTTTGTAGTAATTTAGGTGTAAACACGTAGCTTTAATTTTGTTAAATTAAATAATTTATTAAAACTCATGATTTTAAAAAAGGTAAAATTTATTATTTTACTTGTTAAAATTAGTAAGGAAAAGAAATAAAATATTGAAAATGAATTTTTTAATTAGATATGATCAATTTGTGAAAATATAATTAATAATATTGGCTCCCATTTTTAAAGCTTTTTCACGAACTTCTAAAGGGTCATTATTAACTTCAGGATCTTCCCATCCATCTCCAAGATCACATTCGAAAGTGTAGAGTAGAACCAATTTGTTTTCGATGAATATTCCAAATGCCTGTGGTCTTTTTCCATCGTGTTCATGGATTTTAGGCAATCCATTAGCAAAAACAAAAGTTTTTTGAAATATTGGATGATTTGATGGAATTTCAATCAAATTATTATTTGGAAATATTTTCTTTATTTCCTTACGAATGTATTGATCCATTCCATAATTATCATCAATATGGAGGAAACCTCCGCCAAGTAAATATTTTCTTAAGTTCGTAACATCACTTTCACTAAAGACAACATTACCGTGGCCTGTCATGTGAACAAAAGGATAGGAAAGAAGGTCAGGACTGCTTGGTTCTACAGTTCTGGGTTTCAATTTTATTTTTGTGTTTATATTGGCATTACAATATTTTATTAAATTTGGTAAAGAAGTTGGATTTGCATACCAATCGCCCCCGCCACTATATTTTAGTAAAGCTATTTCTTGAGAGAAACAGCTTAAAGAAGAAGATAGTAATAATAAAAACAGTGCTTTTTTCATTGTAAAATTGAATTTTAAAATCTAATCTTCATTAATAAAAACCACACTGTGACAGGCAACTATAGCAGCAGTTTCTGTTCGTAGTCTGGTTTCGCCCAAAGAAACAGGAATGTAATTATTTTCTAAAGCCAATTCGATTTCTTTATTAGAAAAATCACCTTCAGGACCAATTAAAATTGTGTAGTCTGTTTTGGCTTTAAGTATTGATTTTAGAGATTTTTTATTTGTCTCTTCGCAATGTGCTATTAATTTTTCTCCTACTTTTTCTCTTTTTATAAATTCTTTCAACGAAATGGCAGGATTCAATTTTGGAAGATACATTTGATTGCATTGTTTCATTGCTGAAAGAATGATTTTTTCAAATCTTTCGGGATTTATTATTTTTCTTTCAGAACGATCACAAATAATTGGAGTGATTTCGTAGATTCCAATTTCTGTCGCTTTTTCAAGAAACCATTCGTAACGATCGTTCATTTTTGTAGGGGCAACCGCAAGATGTAGTTTTTGTTTTGGAGCTTCAGTTTCTGTAATTTCCAAAATTTGAACAGTACATTTATTGTCTGAAGCTAATGTGATTTCAGTTTTAAATAAAAAACCTAAGCCATTAGTTACAAACAATATATCGCTATCTTTTTTACGTAATACTTTAATTATGTGTTTGCTTTCTTCTTTATCAAAAGAAAAGGTTTCGGTAGTTTCGTTTATTGCTGGGTTATAAAATAATTGCATAATTTAAAATTGTATTCGTGCTTTTGAAACAACTTCTGCTGTTTCAAATTTTTGGGATAAAAACTTTTGATAACCTACAATTCCAATCATTGCAGCATTGTCGGTGGTGTATTCAAATTTTGGAATATATGTTTTCCAACCGTATTTTGTTTCTGTTTCTTTCAAAGTATTTCGTATTCCAGAATTAGCCGAAACACCACCACCAATTGCAATTTGCTTGATGCCGGTTTCTTTTACGGCCATTTTTAATTTATCCATCAATATTTCTATAATTGTGTATTGTATGGAAGCACAGATGTCATTTAAGTTTTCTTCTATGAATTCAGGTTTTTCAATTTTTTTCTTTTGAATAAAATATAGAATAGCTGTTTTTAAACCAGAAAAACTAAAATCCAATCCTGGAACTTTTGGCTTTGTAAAAGGAAAAGCTTTTGGATTCCCTAATTGGGCATATTTATCAACCAAAGGGCCGCCTGGGTAGGGAAGTCCAAGAATTTTGGCACTTTTATCAAATGCTTCTCCAACTGCATCGTCAGTAGTTTCACCAATGATTGTTAAATCAAAAAAATCATCAACCCTAACAATTTGGGTGTGTCCACCACTTATTGTTAATGCCAAAAAAGGAAAACTAGGTTTGTCAAAACCTTTTTCATCAATAAAATGAGCTAGAATATGTGCATGCATATGGTTTACAGCGATAAGAGGTATTTGCAGAGCCAATGCCATAGATTTTGCAAATGAACTTCCAACTAAAAGAGATCCCATAAGTCCGGGGCCTTGTGTGAAAGCAATAGCCGATAATTGTTCTTTTTTGATATTGGCTTTTTTTAATGCAGCTTCTATTACCGGAACTATATTTTGTTGATGCGCACGAGAAGCAAGTTCAGGTACAACGCCTCCGTATTGATTATGAATTAACTGATTGGCAACAACATTTGACAGTACTTTTTCGTTACATAATACTGCTGCTGCAGTATCATCGCACGAACTTTCGATGGCAAGTATATAAACCTCTGGAATTTGCATAGAAACAGATGAATTTTGAAGTATATTTGATGGATTACTATAAAAACAGTATTTTTACAGCTGTGCCAAAATTAAAGATTTTTTAGTTAAGGTATTACCATTTCTAAAGGCAAATTATTTATTTGTACTAAAAAAACAAAAAGCGACTCTTATCAAAAAGATTAAAAAAATAGTATTTCGCAGTCTACTAGGACTAATTTTACTTTTGTTAGTACTTTTTATAGCCCTTGGTTTGCCTTTTGTTCAAACTAAGCTAGCTCAGTATTTCATGAGAAGTATCAATGATGATTATGGGCTTCACATGAATATTGATGAAGTACAGCTTACTCTTTTTGGTGGTGTAAAACTTAAAAAAGTATTGATTATTGATCATCATAAAGATACCTTGATTTATGTTAAAAGATTGAATACATCATTTTTAGGTGCCAAAAAGATTTTAGATGGGGATGTTATTTTTGGAGATTTGGCGATGAATGGTGTTCTGTTTAATTTAAAAACCTATAAAAACGAGAAGAAGACCAACCTGGATTATTTTGTAGATGCTTTTGGTCCTCCCAGTAAAACACCTTCCAAGAAACATTTCTTATTGACCGCTACAAAGATTGATTTGTCGAACGGTCGATTTGTTTTGATTGATGAAAATCTCGAAACGAAGAAACCTGTTGATTTTACTAGATTAAACTTATCGGTTACCAATTTTAAAGTATATGGCCCTGAAGTGTATGCCAATATTCAGAAAATGTCTTTTTTAGATCATAGAGGACTGTTTGTTAAAAACTTGAAAGGAAATTATAGTTTTACCCAACAGCACATGATATTGGATAAAATGGAAATTGAAACCAAAGAATCCAGTATTAAAGGTTATGCTGCTTTGAATTATGAGATTGAGGATTTCTCCGATTTTGTAAATAAAGTAGAGTTTGATGTTAAGTTAAAATCAGCAAAACTATCCTCCAATGATATTCGTTATTTTTATAATGAATTAGGTAAACATCAATATTTTAAGCTTAAATCACATATTACAGGACCTTTAAATAATTTGAAATTTCTTGATTTATATCTAAAAGATAATAGAGGTACAAAAATCATCGGTTTTATAAATTTTAAAAACCTTTTAGGAACAAAAGACCAAAAATTCTATATGAATGGGAAGTTTGATCAATTGAATGCTAACTATGATGACTTAGTAAGTATATTGCCGAATGTTTTAGGTAAAAAGTTGCCAATAATCTTAAAGAAATTTGGTAATATTTCTTTAGTTGGAAACACCCAAGTTACAACAACTTCTATTCACGCAAATCTTGCTGCAAATACAGCTTTGGGGGCTGTAAAATCAAAATTTATTATCAATAATATGGATCAAAGCGACAAGGCTGCTTATGTTGGTTATATTGTTTTGAATGATTTCAATATTGGTAATTTATTAGATAATAAAGATTTGTCTAAAATAAGTTTAAATATTGATGTTGATGGCCACGGTTTTTCTGAAAAGTATTTGAATACTTCATTAAAAGGGATTGTTTCAAGTATTGCTTATAATGGATATAATTATAAAAATGTTGCTGTAAATGGTAATTTCAAATTACCTATATACAAAGGATCTATTGTTGTAAATGATCCTAATCTGAAGATGAAT
Organism: Flavobacterium granuli; assembly: GCF_031456055.1. GTDB lineage: Bacteria > Bacteroidota > Bacteroidia > Flavobacteriales > Flavobacteriaceae > Flavobacterium > Flavobacterium granuli_A. The sequence goes on along the minus strand of NZ_JAVDTX010000002.1, from coordinate 331,649 downwards.
TTTGATGGATTGGTAGATTTAAGCAAAAAAGAAAGCCAATACGATTTTCAGATCAAAATTGACAAGGCCGAATTGAATGAATTGAATTTTGTAAAAGATTCAGTTTCTCAGTTCGAAGGGGATATTATTGTAGATGTACAGGGAAATTCTATTGATAATATGCACGGTAATGTCTATGTCAATAATGCGACGTATGTCAATTCTACAAGTACTTATCAGTTTAATGATTTTAATCTAAATTCGAGTTTTGACGATGAAAGAATTCGAACTATAAAAATAGCAGCTCCCGATATTACCAATGGTACAATTGTAGGAAAGTATAAGTTTTCTGAATTACAAGGGTTGATTTCGAATTCGTTGGGGAGTCTATATACGAATTACAATCCTGTAGCGGTTAAAAAAGGGCAGTTTTTGAAGTTTAATTTTGAAGTCTACAATAAGATAGTTGAAGTTTTTTTTCCTGAAATAAAGTTAAGTGAAAATACAGTTGTAAAAGGAAATATTAATTCTGATAATAATGAATTTAAATTCAATTTTAATTCTCCAAGTATAAAAGTAGCCGATAATTCTTTTGATAATATTAAGATTTCAATTGATAATAAAAACCCTTTATATAATGCTTATATTGAGTTGGACAGTATTAAAACTAAAAGGTATAAGATCCGCGATTTTAGTTTAATAAATGTTACTTCAAAAGATACTTTGTTTTTTAGAACTGAGTTTAAAGGAGGTTCAAAAGGAGAGGACTATTTTAATCTGGATTTATACCACACCATTAATAAAGAAGATAAAAATGTAATTGGATTCAGTAAATCAGAAATTAAATTAAAAAATAGTTTGTGGTTTATGAACGAGTCAAATCTATCAAATAATCGTCTAATTTTTGATAAAAAATTGACTGAATTTAAACTAGATGACTTTATACTTTCCAATAAAGAACAAGAAATAAAGTTAGATGGAGAGTTCAAAGGAAATTCTTATAAAGATATTAATGTTGAATTTAAGAATTTCGACATTAATGCATTGACCTCTGCTCAAGAGAGTTTTGCTATTTATGGGAATTTAAATGGTAAAATTAATTACAATCAAAATAAACAGGTTTATAAACCAACGGCTTCATTACGGATTGATAGTTTGAAGGTTAATGATCATGATTTAGGAATTCTAAATTTTGATATAAAAGGTGATGAAAATTTTAGAAAATTTACTCTGTTTTCTACTATTGAAAACAAAAATATTGAGTCATTTAGTGCCGATGGAAGTTTTGAGATAGTAAACAAAGAAACATTATTTGATTTAAATCTAAAATTTGATCAATTTAATTTGGCAACATTAAGTTCGTTGGGAGGAGATGTAATTTCAAATATAAGAGGTTTGGTATCAGGAAATGCGACCATTGGTGGTTCTGTGAGCAAACCAGATGTAAATGGGCGTTTATTTGTTAATGGAGGAGGATTGGCAATACCTTACCTTAATGTTGATTATGCATTAAAAGATAAAACGATTATAGATCTTACAGGTGAAAAATTTCTATTTAGAAATAACACTTTGATAGATACAAAATATAACACTACAGGAACCTTAAATGGAGTAGTTGAGCATAAGAATTTTTCTGATTGGAAATTGGATTTAGCTATTAATTCCAAAAGACTTCTTGTGCTAGATACAAAAGACAGTGAAGATGCTGCTTATTTTGGAACAGCATTTATTAACGGAATTGCAACAATAAAAGGGCCTGCAAATGGTTTGTTTATTAAAGTTGATGCAAAATCTGAAAAGGGATCTACTCTTAAAATACCGATTAATAGTGCGGAAAGTGTTAGTGAAAACAGTTTCATTCATTTTATAACCCCGAAAGAAAAATTCAATTTACAAAAAGGGATTGTTGATAAATCAAAGAATTATAATGGTCTTGAATTAGAGTTTGATCTCGAGATCAATCCTAACGCAGAGGTTGAAGTTATTTTAGACAGAAATTCGGGACATGGAATGAAAGGCCGTGGAAATGGAACACTTTTGTTTAAAATTAATACACTTGGTGCTTTTAATATGTGGGGGGATTTCTTGCCTTATGATGGTACATATAATTTTAAATATGGTGGATTAATTGATAAAAAATTCAAAGTTAGAAAAGGAGGATCTATTATTTGGGAAGGAAATCCAATGAAAGCTCAACTGAATCTGGAAGCGGTTTATAAAACATCAGCAAATCCTGCTTTGTTATTAGAAAATTCAAGTGTAAATAAAAAGGTTGATGTTGAAGTTATTATTGGTCTTCGTGGTGATTTAACCCGACCAGAGCCTGAGTTTATGATCGATTTCCCTACTACTACCAGTGTTTTAAAATCAGAACTACAAACTGAATTAGCTGATAAAAATATTAGAGAAACCCAAGCTTTGTATTTATTGTCAACAGGAAGTTTTTTGGGTAAAGATGGGTCAAGTCAGGCAGTTGCTTCAAGTGCTTATGAAACAGCTTCTAGTATTCTTGGAAGTATAGTTCAATCAAATAATGATAAATTTGAAATGAATTTTAATGTTGTCTCACCAGATAATAGACCAAGTACTCAAACAGATGGTAGAGTCGAAGCTATTGTTTCTTCTAAAGTTAATGAAAGAATCACGATAAATGGTAAGATTGGAGTTCCATTTGGAGGTGTTAATGAATCTGCAATTGTTGGAGCTGTTGATATTAAATACAGAGTAAATGATGATGGGTCCTTTAATTTCCATGTCTTTAATAAAGAAAATGATTTAAATTATATCGGACAAGATATTGGTTATACTCAAGGTGCTGGTATTACTTATGAGGTGGATTTTGACACTTTTAGAGAGTTGGTCGATAAAATGTTTAGAAGTAATAAGCTAAAAAAAGAAAAACAATCCAATACAAAAGTTGATAACTCAGATTCTAATTTAAATCCTGATTTTATTAATTTTACAAAACCCAAAGAACCTAGTTCTGAAAAACCAAAGGTTAATCAAGATGCTGTGCTTCCTGAAGAGGATTAGTTATAAGTGTTTGTTTAACAGGTGGTTTGTGTTTGCTTGTTGCTTTTGATAAAAACGATGCCCCTTATCGTTTGTTTTGCATCTTTAATTATTTAAAGTTTTATTAAATTTTCTCGTTTTTTCTCTTTTGTTGAAAATCTGGCCTGAAATTTGTTAAGAGGAAGATGTTAATAGATACTGTTTGAAAAAAAATCGAAAAAGAGTTTTTTTTAATTGTGAAAACTTATCAACGAAAACGTTTGAATTTCGATGATTTTATTAAAATGTTAGAAAGGTGCCCAAAAATGTATTCGATATTTGCTAAATTTACACTTTAATACTTAAAAAAATGTCAAAAACAATAAAAAAGATAGGTGTACTTACCTCTGGGGGAGATTCTCCAGGAATGAATGCCGCTATTCGTTCTGTTGTACGAACATGTGCTTTTCATAATATAGGATGTGTTGGTATTTATAGAGGATATCAAGGAATGATTGAAGGGGATTTTAAGGAAATGGGACCCCGAAGTGTAAATAATATAGTAAATAAAGGAGGGACTATTTTAAAATCAGCACGATCAATGGATTTTAAGACTCCAGAAGGACGTGAAAAAGCATATAATAATTTAGTTAAAGCAGGAGTTGATGCTTTAGTAGTAATTGGTGGTGATGGTTCTTTTACTGGAGCATTATTATTTAATTCTGAATATAATTTTCCTGTAATTGGAATTCCAGGAACTATTGATAATGACATTTTTGGTACAAGCCATACTTTGGGTTATGATACCGCTTTAAATACGGTTGTTGATGTAATTGATAAAATTCGTGATACAGCAAGTTCTCATAATAGATTATTTCTTATCGAGGTAATGGGGCGTGATGCAGGTCATATAGCCTTGAATGCTGGAATTGGAGCTGGTGCTGAAGAAATTCTTATACCAGAGGAAGATTTAGGATTGGATCGTTTGTTAGACTCTTTACGAAAAAGTAAAGCTGCTGGAAAATCTTCAAGTATTGTTGTTATTGCTGAAGGTGATAAAATAGGAAAAACTGTTTTTGAACTAAAAGATTATGTTGAATCTAATTTCCCTGAATATGATGTTCGTGTATCCGTTTTAGGACACATGCAGCGTGGTGGTGCTCCATCTTGTTTTGATAGAGTTTTGGCCAGTCGATTAGGAGTGAAAGCCGTTGAAAGTTTATTGGAAGGTAAATCAAATTTTATGGTTGGTTTATTGTGTGATAAAATTGCACTTACACCTTTGGAACAAGCAATAAAAGGGCATAGTGAAATAGATATGGAATTGCTACGCGTTTCTGATATCATGTCAATTTAAAGAAAAAAGAAAAAATAAAGTAGAAAAAAATAATTTAAATTTAATACAATGTCAAAAGTAAAATTAGGAATAAACGGATTTGGTAGAATTGGAAGAATTGTTTTTAGAGAATCTTTCAATAGAGATAACATAGAAGTAGTAGCAATTAATGATTTGCTAGATGTAGATCACTTAGCTTATTTATTAAAATATGATTCAGTTCACGGTCGTTTTGACGGAACTGTAGAAGTAAAAGAAGGAAAACTTTTTGTAAACGGAAGAAATATTCGTATCACTGCAGAAAGAAATCCAGCTGATTTAAAATGGAATGAAGTTGATGTTGATGTAGTTGCTGAATGTACAGGTATCTTTACAACTATTGAGACTGCAAATGAGCATATCAAAGGTGGTGCAAAAAAAGTAATTATTTCTGCTCCTTCTGCTGATGCTCCTATGTTTGTTATGGGTGTAAACCACGAAACTGCAAAAGCATCTGATTTAGTTGTTTCTAATGCTTCATGTACTACAAACTGTTTAGCTCCATTAGCTAAAGTTATTCACGATAATTTTGGAATTGTTGAGGCTTTGATGACAACTGTTCACGCAACAACTTCAACTCAAATGACAGCTGATGGACCTTCTAGAAAAGACTGGAGAGGTGGACGTGCAGCAAGCATAAATATCATTCCTTCTTCAACTGGAGCTGCTAAAGCTGTTGGAAAAGTTATTCCAGAATTGAATGGTAAGTTAACAGGTATGGCTTTCCGTGTTCCTACTGCTGACGTTTCTACAGTTGATTTAACTGTAAAAGTTGCTAAAGAGACTTCTTACGAAGAAATCATGGCTGTTTTGAAAAATGCTTCTGAAACTACAATGAAAGGTATTTTAGGATATACTGAAGATGCAGTTGTATCTCAAGATTTTATTTCTGACAAAAGAACTTCAATCATTGATGCTACTGCAGGAATTGGATTAAATTCTACTTTCTTCAAATTGGTATCTTGGTATGATAACGAGTATGGTTATTCAAGTAAATTAATTGACTTGGCTGTACATATTTCTTCATTAAAATAAATTTATAATTTTACAAAATCCCATTAATTGCACTTAATGGGATTTTTGTTTTTTTTGTTCAATTAAATATTGTCTAAAAATTGTATTTAAAATGAAGAACAAAAATCATAACTAATAAAATAAGTAATATGAAATTAATAGTTGATAGTGGTTCTACTAAAGCAGATTGGATTGCAATAGATGATGATGGAAAAGTTATGTTTACCACACAAACTTTAGGTTTAAATCCTGAAATTCTTGATAAAAATGAAATTCTAGATCGTTTAAATGATCGTTTTGATATATCACAAAATAAAAAATTAGCCACCCATTTATTTTTCTATGGTGCTGGTTGCGGAACTGATAGAATGAAAATTTTTCTTTCTCAAGTTTTTAAAGAATATTTTCCGAATGCGATTGTAGTTGTTGAAGAAGATACTTATGCAGCAGTTTTTGCGACTACTCCAAAAGGGGAAAAAGCGATTGTTAGTATATTAGGAACTGGTTCGAACTGTAGTTATTTTGACGGTAAAGTTTTAGAACAAAGAGTGCAGTCATTAGGTTATATTGTAATGGATGATTGTAGCGGAAATGTTTTTGGAAAAAGATTAATTAGAAAATACTATTTTAACAAAATGCCTAAAGAATTAGCTCAAGTTTTGGAAAAAGAGTATGATGTTGATCCTGATTATATCAAAAATAAATTATATAAAGAGCCAAATCCAAACGCCTATCTTGCCACTTTTGCAAAATTTTTAATTCAGCATAAAGAACACGAATTTTGTAGAAAAATAATTTTTAAAGAAATGAAATCTTTTATTAAAAATTATATCCAGCAATTTGAAAATTGTAAAGAAGTACCTGTGCATTTTGTAGGCTCAATTGCTTTTTATCTAAAAGATGAATTAGCTGAAATTTTTGAAAAATACGAATTACAGTTGGGCAATGTGTTAAGAAGACCTATCGATGGGTTGATAGCTTATCATATAGCAAATAAGTAATTATATGGAAATAGCAATTATTGCTCATGACGGAAAAAAAGAAGATATTGTTAAGTTTCTAATTAAAAACCGTGAGGTGTTACAGCAAGAAAAAATTCAGTTTATTGCAACAGGAACAACGGGAGGAAGAGCGGAAGATGCAGGTTTTAAAACTAGAAGAATGCTTTCCGGTCCATTAGGAGGTGACGCCCAAATTGCTGGAAGAGTTGCTGAAGGCAAAACACAAATGGTTTTGTTTTTTAAGGACCCTCTTTCAAGTCATCCGCATGAAGCTGATGTTAATATGCTTATACGTGTTTGTGATGTGCATAATGTGCCGTTGGCGACTAATGAAGCAACAGCACAATTGTTGATTAATGCTATAGCACTGCAATCATAGATATTTCTACATTTACATTTTTTGGCAAACAAGCCACTTGAACCGTTTCACGAGCTGGAGCGGTTTTTTCATTAAAATAAGATCCGTAAACAGTATTAATACTTCCAAAATCATTCATATTCATGATGAAAATGGTAGTTTTAACCACGTTTTCAAAAGTCATTCCAGCTGCCTCGAGAACGGCTTTCATGTTTTCCATCACCTGTTTGGTTTCCATTTCAATATTGTCTACTACCAATTCCATTGTTGCTGGATTCAGCGCAATTTGACCAGAAGTGTATAAGGTGTTTCCTTTTAATACCGCTTGATTATAAGGTCCAATTGGAGCAGGGGCTTTTTCGGTATAAATTATTGTTTTCATAACTATGTATTTAAAGTTAATCTATTGATTGGTAAGGTTTCTTTTTTCCCATTTAATATCACTAAGAATTCCGGATTTAATTCCGATGTAAAAATTCCAGCTCGCATTGTCTCCAAATGGCGTCCAGTTAAAATCCATTCTCCAGCTCATCAAATCCCTTTCAAAACGCAATTGTGTAAAGGTAACACCATGTTGAACAAAATCATATCCTGTAGAAATTCCTGCTTTCCATTTAGGTGTTAAATCGGTATTTGCAGAAACCATGATAGAATTTCCTATTATTTTTTTCTCTCTATTATTGTTACCATAAGTTAAGGAATATGCAAATGTCATGTCCCATGGTAATTTTGATCTAAAGAATTCTGTAACGGCGTCTTCTCCTTGGTCTTCGTCGTCAAATTGACTGTTTCTTACACTTCCAACATCAATATCTGAACCAAATAAATCATCTTCTCGACCTCCATTTCTTTTTCCTTGAGAGTTTTTCTTTTCTTTTTTACTATCTGAACTAGAAAGAGAATAATTCATAGTCAAATTGGCACTTGTCATTCTAAAAAGACTTCCTCCATTATTGATGTTGTAAACATCTATTCTATTCCCTGAGTTGTCAATTGCGTATGGATCCAATGTAGCTCCAAAATTCGCACTCAATTTATTGTCGAAAAATTGAGTTCCACCACTTACTCTTACCGGCGACCAGGCAAGTTCTGTGGCGTCAAAATTATAACTCGTTGATAAGTTTAAATTGTTAAGCAGCATTATTTTCTTAGGCTCAGTTTTGGTACTATCCTTATCTGCTACTTTTGCTTCAAATGTGTTACTAAGATTAAAACCAACAAAATTGGAACTATTCATACCTGGAGCGCCGTACATACCTCCTTCAAATCGAGTGTAGTCTTTTTGCATAGTACCACTGCCATCTGTTGCATAGGTGTCATAATATTTCTCAAAACTTGGAGTGTAACTATGTGAAATTGCAGGACGCATAACGTGTCGAATGGATTTTATCATTTTGTCTTCCCCAAAATTGAATGTACCGTAAATTGTTGTTCCAACGCTAGTAGAAGAAGAATATGTTCTAAATGAGTCAAAACCTTTTACATCGGTGGTAACAACAGTACTTAAATTATCATCATACTGTTTGTTGATTGTGTTAAAATACCAAACTTCTTCATAATTTAATGAAGACGAAACACTAAAATATTTGAAAATTTTGAAATTGGTACTCAATGGGATAGTATGTTGGAAACCAATTTCAGCATCTCGGAACATTTCGGGTTTAAAAAACAATGAATCTGTTGTAATGAAGCTATTTTTTCCGTTTAAATTGTATTGTAAGTTAATGTTTTTGAATATCCCTTTTTTTGCGCCATCATTTATAGCAAATGGATAAATACGATCTAAGCTAAATTGTAGCGTAGGGAGTGTCATATTAATCGCTTTTGTATTCGTGTTTTGGGAATGTGTCGCAGTTAGTGATATTCTGCTTTCTGGAACTGTATGGAATACTGTGCTATACGATATGGAGGAACTCAATGTGTTATTTAATGAGGAACCAACATTGACTTGATTTATTGTTTCTTTGAAATATTCACTACTTCCTAAATTCACAGAAGCTGAAAAAGTGGAATTTGGATTGGCTTTCGAATCTTGAGAATGCGACCATTGAATGTTGTAAATTTTGGTTTTCGAATAATCAGGATATCCTCTTTCACTGATAATATTGTTTTCAAATCTAATATTAACATTTCCTTGATAATTGTATCTATTGGCATAAGATGATTGTACACTTACACCATAACTTCCGTTCGTGTAGTAATCACCTAATAGGGTTAAATTATAATGGTCACTTAAAGCAAAATAATATCCTCCATTTTGAAGAGAGAAACCTTTATCGTTGGAATCATTATAGGAAGGCAGTATGATTCCCGAAGTACTGGTTTCTTTTGAAAGAGGAAAATAAGCGAAAGGCAAAAATAATGGAGTAGGTACTCCAGCAATTACCATGTTGGTAAAACCTGTAACTATTTTTTTTCCTGGAATAAATTTTATTTTATTAGTTTGAAAATAATATTCAGGATTGTCTACATCTTTGGAAGTAGTAAATCGAGCCCCTTTTAGGAAATATACTGAATCATTTTCTTTTTTTGTGATGGCTGCTTTTACGTTGAATTCTCCTTGAGAAGATCGAGAATTCCAGATTAACGCTTTTTTAGTTTTAAAATTAAAACGGATTGAATCAGGCTCGATAACATTTGAACCTTGTTTGAAATTTGGAAATTGAGTATAATTACCAAGAGAATCTTTTATTCTTCCGGCATAAACTTCATTTTTTTCATAATCCATTACAATAATACCCGATTTTAATTCAACATCTTGGTAGTATAATTCGGCTTTGTCATATAAAGTAATGAGCTTCTTTTTTTGTTCAATCTTTGTGTATTTTTCCGCTTTGTATTTTACCTTGCCATTAAGAGCGTTTTTTTTAACCTTAATAGTGTCTAGTTTAACGGTGTCAGCAGGGGTTTCAGCCAAAGAATTTTTAATGCTATCTTCTTGAATTGGTTTCTTAACTTCTTGTTTATTAGACGGAATTGCTGTTTGTTTCTTTTTTATATCTTGTGAATACAAATTAGAACATCCTAAAGATAGGAAAATTGATAGTAAAACGATATTAAATAAGTTTGTATGCAAAGGTTTAAATGCTATTTTTGTAAAATGAAGACTCGAATATTCGCGAGCCAAAATTACTATATTTTTTTGGCAAAAATAATCAAAACATAAATTTATAACGGAAGTCTTATAATTAAATTTACTATTAGATGTATATATCAAAAAAAATAAAAATTGCATTTACATTTTTATTAGTGATGTTGGCAGCCGATTCTTATAGCCAATCCAATGATTTTAAAGTTACTTTAGATGCTGGCCACGGAGGTCATGACTTTGGTGCGAATTATAACGGACGGATTGAGAAAAATATTGCATTGGCCATTGTTTTAAAAGTTGGTAAAATTTTGGAATCATATTCCAAAATTGATGTTATATATACTAGAAAAACGGATGTTTTTATAGATTTGATAGAGCGTGCCAATATTGCCAATAGAGCAGATTCTCATATTTTTGTTTCTATACACTTGAATGCCAATAAAAACACTGCTGCAGATGGTACAGAAACCTATGTGATGGGTATGAATAAAATTGCATCAAATCTTGAAGCTGCAAAAAAGGAGAATGCCGTAATCACAATGGAAAAGGATTATAAACAAAAATACGAAGGTTTTGATCCAAATTCTCCAGAAACTATGATTGGTATGACTTTAATGCAAGAAGAATATTTAGAGAATAGCATTTCTTTAGCAGGTAAGGTAGAAGATGAATTTGCAAAATTAGGCAAGAAATTAAGACATGGTGGTGTGAAGCAAGCTCCTTTTATGGTTTTGCATAAAGCGTATATGCCTAGGGTTTTGGTTGAAACTGGTTTTATATCAAATCCTGTTGAAGGTGATTTGTTAAATTCAGAAGATGGACAAAATGATATCGCTAGAGCTATTGCTAATGCAATAATCAGTTATAAATATGATTTTTTTGGAGATGGGGGAGCAGAAACTTTTGGAGAAAAGCCTTCTCAAATCCTTAAAGAAAATCCTGTAAAAAGTTCAGAAACTCCTGAGGTTAATAAACCAGATGTAAACAAAGGAATTATTAAAAAAGATACTCTAGGTTCAATTTATAAAATTCAGCTTTCAGCTAGTAAAAAAAAATTAGCATTGGAACCTAAAAATTTTAAAGGTTTGCAAAATGTAAAACTTGTTTATGAAGATAATATTTATAAATATCTGTACGGAGAAACCTCCGATTATGAAAGTGCTAAGAACCAATTAAGTGAGGTGAAATCCAAAGGATATGATTCTGCTTTTTTAATTGCTTTCAAAAATGGAAAAAAAGTAAGTATTCAGGAAGCAATCAAATAATACTAATAAATTCGAATATTTTATATTAAATTTGCCCATTAAAAAAACGAAAATTTTGAAAATTACAAGAGAAATAAAAACTGCTATTTTAGTTATTACCTCAATTTTATTATTCCTCTGGGGCTACAGTTTTTTAAAAGGAAAAGACCTTTTTAATAGTTATAAAACTTTTTATGTTGAATATGCAAACGTAGAGGGGCTGACACCTTCTGCTCTAGTAACAATCAATGGTCTAAGCATTGGAAAAGTGAAAACCATAGCGATTCGTGAAAATGGATCTTTGTTGGTTGAATTGCAAATTGATACTGACTTTCCAATATCGAAATCAAGTACAGCCTCTATTTATGACGCCAGTCTTATTGGTGGTAAACAAGTTGCTATTCACCATAATTTTAATGACAAAATTATCGCCGAAGACGGGGATTATTTGAATGGAAATATTGAACCTAGCCTAATGACTTCATTAGGTGATAAAGCTGCTCCAGTTATGGCTAAAATAGAAAAATTAATGACTAGTGCCGATCAGTTGGTGACTAGCTTTAATTCTGTTTTAGATGCAAAAGGGCAAGCAGATTTAAAAAAGAGTTTAGCAGAACTTAGTGCTACTATGGAAGAATTCCATAAAGTAGCTGCAAATGCTAATGGAATTTTGGATGAAAACAGAGGGCAGTTGAAAGGTGTTGTTTCAAATTTCAATAAAGTTTCTGATAATTTTGTAAAAATTTCAGACTCATTAAATAAAGCAGATTTAGGGAAGACAGTTAGAAACTTGAATACAACATTAAGCAAAGTTGATGGCTTAATGAAAGATTTAGAATCTGGAAAAGGAACTATGGGTAAATTATTGAAAGACGAAGCTTTATATGCAAACTTGGAAAAAACTTCCAAAGAGTTAGAATTGCTTTTGCAGGATGTGAGATTAAATCCAACCCGATATGTAAATGTTTCTGTTTTTGGTAAGAAAAACAAACCATATGTTGCTCCAAACGATTCTATAACAAAAGTTAAAAACTAGTATTTATGAGTTACCTTAGTAATGTGTTATTTGCCATTATATTAATTATTGGTTTCGGGTATTTTTATTCGAACGTAAAAAAAATCATTAGAAATATTAATCTTGGTGTTGATGTAAATCGAAAAGATAATGCAAAAGCCCGATGGAGAAATATGGCAATGATTGCTTTAGGGCAATCCAAAATGGTAAAAAGACCCGTTGCTGGAGTACTTCATATTATAGTATATATTGGATTTGTTATCATCAATATCGAATTATTAGAAATAATTATTGATGGTTTATTTGGAACTCATAGAATTTTTGCTCCGCTTGGAGTTGTTTATGATGTGTTAATTGGTTCTTTTGAAATCTTGGCTTTTTTAGTATTATTTGCTGTTATTGTATTTTTAATAAGAAGAAATGTAGTTAAGCTGAAAAGATTTATTCATTCTGATTTAAAAGGCTGGCCAAAAGGCGATGCAAATTACATTTTGTATTTTGAGATTACTTTGATGACTTTGTTTTTATTAATGAATGCTACTGATTTGCATTTGCAAAATGTTCCCGGAGGATTTTCACATTTTATAAAAGCGGGTTCTTTTCCAATAAGTCAATTTATAGCTCCAGTATTTAATGGCGTGTCGAATGAGTCGGTGATGTTGCTAAATGAAGTCTCTTGGTGGTTACATATCGTAGGGATTTTGGTTTTTATGAATTATTTATATTTTTCAAAACATCTTCATATTTTATTGGCTTTCCCAAATACTTATTTTGCCAACTTAAATCCTCAAGGACAATTTGATAATTTAGCTTCAGTTACGGCCGAAGTAAAATTGATGATGGATCCTAATGCAGACCCATTTGCGGCAGCGCCAGTTTCAGAAAATGAAACTCCAAGTAAATTTGGAGCTAGTGATGTTCAGGATTTAAACTGGGTTCAGTTGTTAAATGCTTATACGTGTACCGAATGTGGTCGTTGTACTTCTTCTTGTCCTGCCAATCAAACAGGTAAAAAATTGTCTCCTCGTAAAATTATGATGGATACCAGAGATAGATTAGAAGAAGTTGGTAAAAATATTGATGCCAATAAAGGTGTTTTTGTGCCAGACAACAAATCTTTATTAAACGATTACATAACTCCCGAAGAATTATGGGCTTGTACTTCTTGCAACGCTTGTGTAGAAGAATGTCCTGTAAATATCAGTCCGCTTTCTATCATTATGGATATGAGACGTTATCTTGTAATGGAACAAAGTGCTGCTCCAATGCCATTAAATGCAATGATGACCAATATTGAAAATAATGGTGCACCTTGGCAATACAGTCAACAAGATCGTTTGAATTGGAAAAACGAAATATAGTTGAATCGTTTAATCGGTAAAAAGTTTAACCGATTTAGAAATCAACGATTAAGCGATTTACCGATTCAACAAATAAACAAATTAACGATTAAACAATAAAAAATGTCAGAAAATTTAATTGTGCCAACAATGGCCGAAATGCTAGCCCAAGGAAAACAACCAGAAGTTTTATTTTGGGTAGGTTGTGCAGGAAGTTTTGACGATAGAGCAAAGAAAATAACAAAAGCATTTGTGCGAATTTTAAATCGTGCTAATGTTTCTTTTGCCGTTTTAGGTGCAGAAGAAAGTTGTACAGGAGATCCAGCAAAAAGAGCAGGAAATGAGTTTTTGTTTCAAATGCAAGCGATGATGAATATTGAAGTTCTTAATGCTTATGAAGCTAAAAAAATAGTTACGGCTTGTCCGCATTGTTTCAATACTTTAAAAAATGAATACCCAGAATTGGGTGGAAAATATGATGTTGTTCATCACACAGAATTTCTTAAATCTTTATTAGATTCAGGAAGATTAACTATTGAAGGTGGACAATTTAAAGGAAAACGCATTACTTTTCACGATCCATGTTATTTAGGCAGAGCCAATAATATATATGAGGCTCCAAGGGATTTAATTCAGAAATTAGATGTTGAATTACTTGAAATGAAGCGTTCGAAAGCTAATGGCTTGTGCTGTGGTGCTGGTGGAGCACAAATGTTTAAAGATGCTGAGACAGGTAATAAAGAAATCAATGTAGAAAGAACAGAAGATGCTCTTGAAACAAAACCAGATATTATTGCTGCGGGTTGCCCTTTTTGTAATACCATGTTGACCGATGGAGTTAAAAACAAAGAAAGAGAAGGTGATGTTAAAGTAATGGATATTGCCGAATTGATCGCTAACGCTCAGGATTTGTAAAGAGTTGAAGTTAGATTTTGATTGTTTCTGCAGCGAATAAATTATTTGAATCAGAAAGTAATCTAAAACAAATATTAGCGTTTATTCTTTATTAAGGTATTTAAAACCTAAAATTATAAATCTGCAGTCTGAAATCTGCAATCTAAAATAATATACCATGTACGTTCCATTTGAAAATTTACCCGAAGAATCTAGAATTTGGATTTATCAATCGAATAGAAAATTTTCGGATGCCGAGTTTTCTGAAATCGAAACAGATTTGCAATCTTTTCTTAACGAATGGGCTGCACACGGAACTAGCCTTGAATCTTCATATTTATTGAAATATAATCGTTTTATTATTATAGCTGTAAATCAGGATGTACAAGCAGCAACGGGTTGTTCTATTGATTCTTCTGTTGAATTCATCCAAGGTTTAGAAAAAAAATACAATGTTGATTTATTGGATAAAATGAATGTAACCTTCAAACTGGGTGAACATATTGCGCATAAAACATTAATAGATTTTAAGAAAATGGTAAAAGACAAAGCGGTTACCGAAAACACGATTGTCTTTAATAATTTGGTTAACAATATCGAAGAATTCAATGAGTCTTGGGAAGTTCCCGCAATGGATAGTTGGCATAGCCGATTTTTTTAAATCAAAATAAAGTTAGCATGTCTAGAATCCTTCCCCTTTTTGCGTTCTTTTTTTGTTTTTCAATTTCAAATGCCCAAAATTCTGATATAGATCTTTTAAAGAAAATAAATCTAAATAGAAATACGGATATTGAATCAACTATGATTGGGATTACAAACAGTGCTATGCCTGTCAGTATAGGTGCTCCAGTAATTATTTATGCAGTTGGATTGATTGAAAAAGATAGCATAACAAAGAAAAAAGCAATTTTTATTGGGGAATCATTAGCCGCTTCGGTATTTATTTCTTTAGCTTTAAAAAATATAACTAAAAGAGATAGACCTTATGAAACGTATCCAGAAATAGATAATGTTGAAGAAGAATCAAGCTATTCTTTTCCTTCTGCCCATACTTCATCGGCTTTTGCAACAGCAACATCATTGAGTATGGCTTATCCAAAATGGTATGTTATTGCGCCGTCTTTCTTGTGGGCAGGTGCTGTTGGGTATTCTCGTTTATATCTTGGAGTTCATTATCCAACCGATGTTTTAGCAGGTGCTATTGTTGGTAGTGGTTCTGCTTTTTTGTGTTATAAATTGAACAAGTGGATAAATAAAAAAAGAGCTCCTCACCAAAAAAAGCTTTGGGAATAATCTTTTTTTGATTGATGTTTATTCGTAAATTTAAAATTAATTAGTAATTCTTAAATTTATGAAGCATCAACATTTGCATAATAAATCTTCTACGGATTCTTATAATCAATTGAACTGTTGTTCGGATAAGAATGATTCTGTTTGCACAAGTGATGATGAACACGACCACGATCATTCTCACGGGAATAGAAGCAATTTTCAAATGTTCTTTCCTGCTTTAATTTCCTTTTGCTTACTCTTAATTGGTATTGTTCAAGATAATTATTTTCCTCAGACATGGTTTACCGGTTGGGTAAGGATTGGCTGGTATATTGCCGCTTACATTCCTGTTGGTTTTCCCGTCTTAAAAGAAGCTTTTGAAAGTTTTAAAAAGGGAAGTTTTTTTTCGGAATTTTCATTGATGGTAATCGCAACTTTAGGCGCATTTAGTATTGGACAATTTCCAGAGGGAGTAGCGGTAATGCTATTTTACAGTATTGGTGAGATTTTTCAAAGTCTGGCAGTTCAAAAAGCCAAATCAAATATCAAATCATTGTTAGATCAACGACCTGATTCAGCCTTTGTTTTAGAAGGAAATAAAACCGTTTTGAAAAAGGCATCCGAGATTGCAATTGGGACAATCATTCAATTAAAACCTGGTGAGAAATTGGCTTTGGACGGAAAACTTATTTCTGAAAGTGCTACTTTTAATACTGCTGCTTTAACTGGTGAAAGCAAACCAGATAGTAAAAAAAAGAATGATGTTGTTTTGGCTGGAATGATAAACCAAAATACCATTGTCGAAGTTGAAGTAACGACTGCTTATATAGATAGTAAACTCTCCAGAATTTTGAAAATGGTGCAAGATGCAACTGCTAAAAAAGCGCCAACAGAATTGTTTATCCGAAAGTTTGCAAAAATATATACGCCAATTGTAGTTTACCTAGCATTGACAATCTGTTTGTTGCCAATGTTTTTTTTAGGTGATTATGTGTTTAAAGATTGGTTGTATAGAGCATTGGTTTTTTTGGTGATTTCTTGTCCTTGCGCTTTAGTGATTTCTATTCCGTTGGGTTATTTTGGAGGAATTGGAGCTGCTAGTAAAAATGGAATTCTATTTAAAGGCTCTAATTTTTTAGATATAATGGCAGCTATTCAAGTGGTAGTTATGGATAAAACTGGAACGTTGACCAAAGGTGTTTTTAAAGTACAAAAAGTAGTGGCAATAGGTATTTCAGAAGAAGATTTGGTGAAATATACAGCAGCTTTAGAATCAAATTCTACTCATCCTGTCGGAACTGCAATTATTGAATATTCAAAAACATTGAATGAAAATTTAAAAGTAACTGAGGTTGAGGAAATTGCTGGGCTAGGACTTAAAGGAAAAATAAATGGTTTAGAAGTTATTGTGGGGAATTCTAAGTTAATGCGAAAATACAATATCGATTATGCTTTAGAAATTGACAGTTCTCCCTTTACCATTATAATTGTCGCAATTGGTAAGGTGTATTCGGGGTATTTTTTAATTGCTGATGAAATTAAGGAAGATGCAAAAGCCACTATTCAAAATTTACATAAAATAAATATAAAAACAATAATGCTTTCGGGTGATAAAGAAGCTGTTGTAAAAGCTGTTGCAAAAGAGTTGAATATTAATTTGGCTTATGGTGATTTATTACCAGAAAATAAGGCAGAACAGGTAGAAGCATTGAAAAATAAAAATCAGAAAGTTGCTTTTGTTGGAGATGGAGTAAATGATGCACCAGTTATAGCACTTGCTGATGCCGGAATTGCAATGGGAGGATTGGGAAGTGATGCAACCATTGAAACTGCTGATATTGTTATTCAAAATGACCAGTCTTCAAAGATTTATACAGCTATCAACATTGGAAAGCAAACAAAAAAAATAGTGTGGCAAAATATAACAATGGCATTTGTCGTTAAAGCTGTTGTTTTAATTCTCGGCGCTGGAGGTTTGGCAACAATGTGGGAAGCTGTTTTTGCAGATGTAGGTGTTGCTTTATTGGCTATTTTGAATGCAGTTCGGATTCAGAGAATGAAGTTTGAGTAGTTAAATTTTAACTTTTTTTTTATAATAATCCACACCGAATCTCCTTAATTTCGTTCAACTTAAAAAACATACATGAAATCGCCATTAACAACAAGTTTATTGTAATAAAACAATACAATATGGCGATACCATGTTTCCAAAATTTTAATATTATCTATACATGAAAATAGCAATTGTTTGTTATCCAACATTTGGCGGAAGTGGCGTAGTTGCTACAGAATTAGGTTTGGAATTGGCAAGAAGAGGACATGAAATTCATTTTATCACTTATAGCCAACCAGTACGTTTGGCATTATTAAATCCCAATGTTCACTATCACGAAGTAATCGTTCCAGAATATCCTTTATTCCATTTTCAGCCATATGAATTGGCTCTATCCAGTAAATTGGTGGACATGGTTAAATTGTATAAAATTGATGTCTTGCACGTGCATTATGCGATTCCTCATGCTTATGCAGGTTATATGGCCAAGCAAATGCTGAAAGACGAAGGAATTGATATTCCGATGGTAACTACGCTTCATGGAACTGATATTACCTTGGTTGGGAATCATCCTTTTTACAAGCCAGCTGTAACTTTTAGTATCAATAAATCAGACTATGTGACTTCAGTTTCTCAAAGCTTGAAAGACGACACGCTAAAATTATTCAATATAAAAAATGAAATTCAGGTGATTCCAAATTTTATTGAATTGGATAAAAATAATTATGATCCGACAGTTCCTTGCCGACGTTCTGTTATGGCTAAGCCAGAGGAAAGGATAATTACACATATCAGTAATTTTAGAAAAGTTAAGCGAATCCCTGATATCATTAAAATATTCTACAAAATTCAAAAAGAAATTCCTTCTAAACTGATGATGGTAGGGGATGGCCCCGAAAAAGAAAAGGCTGAAAAAATGTGCCGAAAATTTGGTATTCAGGATAAGGTAATATTTTTTGGAAATAGCAATGAAATTGACCGAATTTTAGGCCTTACTGATTTGTTTCTTTTGCCATCAGAAACTGAAAGTTTTGGATTGGCCGCACTCGAAGCAATGGCTTGTGGTGTTCCAGTAATATCAAGTAATTCAGGTGGTTTACCTGAGGTAAATATTGATGGAGTTTCGGGTTATTTAAGTGATGTAGGCGAAGTTGATGAAATGGCCGAAAATGCATTGAAAATACTTAAAAAGGATAGCGTTCTTGCCGAATTTAAAAAGAATGCCTTGCATGTAGCCGAAAGTTTTGACATTAAAAACATTCTGCCTGTTTATGAGGCTTTGTATCTCAAGGCGATCAATAAATACAAATAGTTTTAAAAAATCCATCTTTAGCATAAATTTAAAGATGGATTTTTATTTGAATTTATACCGCATTGCCAAGCCTAGGTTGAATCCAAAATCATTTTTCTGGTAATTGTTAAAGACAAATTCTGGTCTTAAGTCGATGGCAAGCTGTATTGGAATGTCTTTGAAGTTGTATTCGATTCCGACATCACCACAAATAACTGCAAAAACACCATTGTCGTTTCCATATACATTATTGTAATTATCATTTGTGTTCCAAGTGCCAATTCCTCCACCGAAACCTGTAAACCAGTCTAAATCTTTTTCAATATTCCAATACCATTGATAGATCCCTGTTATTTTTATTGCATCGGTATTGTTGTCATTAGTCCAACCTAAATCAAGTTCCAAACGATTTTTTGGTAATAACTTTTTTTGATACGAGATTTCAATGCCTAGACCGTGATTGTTGCCAATTCTTAATCCAATTGTATTTTTTAAAATGTTTTCTTGGGCTTGACTCGTAAATGCCAACCCAATTAGTAGACAAAAACAGCAGTAGTTTTTTTTCATTGATCTATTTGTTTTTGGTGTCAAAAAGCATCGATTCAATAAAAATACAAAAAAAAGCCAGAAAACCTCGTAGTTATTTAAAAATCAATGTGTTGTATTTTGTTTAAAAAAGTGAATTGAGATCAGTATTTGGAGTAGTTAAATATTAAGCAGAGTTCTCATATTAAATATCAATAGCATTTTAAGAGTTTAATGTTTATTTACGCTAAAACCAATAGGATTTAGTTTGATATTCTAAGGAATTAATATGAAATATTACTAGTTTATAATTTTTAGTTTAATTCATAAAACTTACATTTGCCAAAACTTTTATACAATGGCAGGAAATAGCTACGGAACACTATATAGAGTAACTACTTTTGGAGAATCACATGGTGAAGCATTAGGCGGAATTATTGATGGTTGTCCTCCCGGAATCCAGTTGGATTTAGAGTCTATTCAGTTTGAAATGTCAAGAAGAAAACCAGGTCAATCCGCAATAGTTACACAAAGAAAAGAACCAGACGATGTTCAATTTTTATCTGGAATTTTTGAGGGAAAAACTACAGGCACCCCTATTGGTTTCATTATCCCTAACACAAACCAAAAATCAGACGATTATTCCCATATCAAAGACAATTATAGACCAAGTCATGCTGATTACGTATATGAAAAAAAGTACGGAGTTCGTGATTATAGAGGAGGTGGACGCAGCTCAGCACGTGAAACGGCGAGTAGGGTAGTAGCAGGTGCCATTGCCAAACAAATGCTTCCTGAAATTAAAATAAATGCATACGTTTCTTCGGTAGGACCAATTTTTCTGGAAAAACCATACCAAGAATTAGATTTTTCTAAAATTGAAAGTAATCCAGTGCGCTGCCCAGACGAAGAATCGGCTGTGATTATGGAAGAGTATATTCGTCAAATTCGTAAGGACGGTGATACCGTAGGAGGAACCGTTACTTGTGTGATTCAAAATGTACCTATTGGTTTAGGAGAGCCAGTTTTTGATAAATTACACGCCGAATTAGGAAAAGCAATGTTGTCAATCAATGCTGTAAAAGGTTTTGAATTTGGAAGCGGATTTGAAGGTGTTAAAATGAAAGGGAGTGAACATAATGATTTATACAACCCTGATGGAACTACCCGAACAAATCTTTCAGGTGGAATTCAAGGAGGTATAAGTAATGGAATGGATATTTATTTCCGAGTTGCTTTCAAACCAGTGGCTACAATAATGCAAAAACAAGAATCATTGGATAATAAAGGAAATATTACCGAAATGACAGGAAAAGGACGTCACGATCCTTGCGTTGTGCCTCGTGCTGTTCCTATTGTTGAGGCAATGGCTGCTATAGTTCTTGCGGATTTTTATCTTTTGAATAAAACATATTTATAATTGCAAAGCATCCTCGGTATTTTGACGAGCTAGATATTGAGATTTAACCTTGAAATTAATTTAATGACTACAATTACAACTAAAAAAACATCATTCTTAAAAGGTCTTACAGGACAAATCTTGATTGCAATGCTCTTAGGGGCTGTATTAGGAGTTATTGTTCATAATTCTACTACTATTGAAAGCGCGCAGGAATTCAGTAATAAAATAAAAATGTTGGCTACTATTTTTATTAGACTGGTCCAAATGATTATTGCTCCATTAGTTTTTACAACTTTAGTGGTTGGTATTGCAAAATTGGGAGATGTGAAAACTGTTGGTAGAATTGGAGGAAAAGCTTTGGCCTGGTTCTTTACTGCCTCATTTATTTCATTGTTAATCGGAATGTTGTATGTGAATTTATTGCAACCTGGAGTTGGTTTAAATTTATCTAATGTTGATTTAGCTACGGCTACAGACGTAACAGCAAAAACTCAAAATTTATCTTTTGAAAATTTTATAGAGCACATTGTACCTAAAAGTCTTTTTGAAGCAATGGCTACCAATGAAATTTTGCAGATTGTAATATTTTCTATATTCTTCGGATTGGCGGCAGCATCTGTTGGTGATTATGCAAAACCAGTTGTCGACTTTTTAGATAGAACTTCACATATTGTTTTGAAAATGGTGAATTTTGTAATGAAATTTGCTCCAATTGGTGTTTTTGGTGCTATTGCAGGGGTTTTTGCCGTGAGGGATTTTCAAGAATTGGCAATTACTTATTTCAAATTCTTTGGTTCATTTCTAATCGGTATTAGTACTCTTTGGGTGGTATTAATATTTGTAGGGATAGTTTTCCTTGGAAAAAGAATAAAAATATTGTTGAAGCATATTGTGAGTCCATTAATTATTGCATTTAGTACTACTAGTTCTGAAGCAGTTTTTCCAAAACTTACTGAAGAATTAGAAAGATTCGGAGTAAAAGACAAAATTGTGTCTTTTATGTTACCATTGGGTTATTCATTCAATCTTGACGGAAGTATGATGTATATGACATTTGCGGCGATTTTTATTGCACAAGCCTATGGAATACATTTGGATTATCCAACTCAATTTACAATGCTTTTTGTTTTAATGCTAACCAGTAAAGGGATAGCAGGAGTTCCAAGAGCAAGTTTGGTAGTTGTGGCTGCTACTTGCGGAATGTTTAAAATACCAATTGAGGGAATTGCTTTAATATTGCCAATAGATCATTTTTGTGATATGTTTAGAAGCGCTACAAACGTTTTGGGTAATGCTTTGGCAACTTCGGTAGTTGGAAAATGGGAAGATGAAAAAGAAGGAAAAGGAAATAGTTAAAATTAAATTCCAAGCTTTTTTTATTTGATTCAAATATTAGAAAGGTAAATATAATCTACAACAAAAAAGCAGTTACAACTCAAATGTAGCTGTTTTTTTATTTATTGATGTGTATGTTATATTTTAAAATATTCTGAATTAAAATACAATTTATCCATAGATTATAATGTATATTTGAACAAATAACTACTATTTATGCCCCCAATAAGAATAGTTTTATTAATTATTTTGTGGTTTAATTTTTTCGGTACTGCATTGTGTCAAACGCAATTACCAACCAAAAAAGTAATTGATAAATTAATAAGTCAAGCTACTAAGTTGCGTGAATCAGGTGATTTTGAAAAATCTTTATTGATTTCAAGATTAGCTTTGCGTAAAGCAGTAGCTATACACGACAATGTTCTTATTGCCGAAAATTATAATAATGTTGCTGCCAATTATAATGATTTAGTTGAATTTGATAAGGCTATTTTTTACTACAATAAAGCCTTAATTTATGCTAATCTTACTCAAGATAATGCTGTAAAACAAAGGATTAATAATAATCTTGGAAATGTATATTGCTTTGAAAAAAAGAGATACGAAAAAGGGATACCTTATTATAGAAAGGCACTTGAATACAGCGAAAAAATATCAGACTCTTCTCAAATGGCTTTTACTAATCTCAATATAACTTGGGCTTTTTTTGACGTTGGTAAGTTTAAAGAAGGTGAAGAGAGTTTAAAAATGATTAATTCCTATTATAAAAAACATAATAATGATTTCATTATTGTTGTATTGAATATGCTTAATGGCATGTACTGTAGTTATGAAAATGAAGATATAAAAGCTGATTATTATTTTAAAGAGGCCATTCGGCTTGGAACAAAACTTAATGAAAAATCGGATCTGTCTTATTCTCATTTAGAGTATTCTAAATTTTTATTGAAACGAAAGGATTATAAAAAAGCCTATGAAAATTTAAATATTTATACTAAACTCAATGATGAAATTTATGCCGATGAAAAAATAGAAAAGGCAAATATAGAAGGTGTTAATTTTGAGTTGGATGAATATAAAAGAACAATTGATAAAATCGAAAATGAAAAGGATTTGCAATTTCAAAGTTTGAAAAAATCAAGGATTATTGTTTTACTTTTTATAATCGCAATTTTTGTTTTATTACTTTTCTTGAACTCATTGATTAAAAATAACAAACTTCGATTAAAATCAAATGCCGATTTGATGATTGCAAACGAAGAGTTGATTATAGCCAATAAAAAAGCAGAAGAATCATCTGTTCTAAAAACACAGTTCGTTTCTACGATAAGTCATGAATTGCGGACGCCTTTGTATGGAGTAGTTGGTATTACAGATTTGTTATTGGAAGAGCACAAAGAGCTGGCAGAAAGTCCACATTTAAATTCCTTAAAATTTTCAGCACGTTATTTATTGTCTTTAGTAAATGATATATTACAGATAAATAAAATAGAAGAAAATAAAGTTGTATTGGATAATTTATCTTTCAATTTTACTGATGAATTTCATATGATAAAAAATTCATTGTCTTTTATTGCTAAAAAAAACAACAATAAAGTATTTATTGATATTGATCCATTAATTCCTGAAAGTCTAATAGGAGATAAACTGAGATTTGCTCAAATACTTATGAATTTGGTTAGCAATGCCTTGAAATTTACTAAAAACGGAGAAGTTTATATAATTGCTAAACAAGTTGAAATTCGGGATAAAATACATGCCATAGAAATTAAGATTAAAGACAATGGAATTGGTATTGCTTCTTTAGACCAAGAAAAAATATTTGATAAATTTGTTCAAGTAGGGAGAAAAGAATTAGATTATCAAGGAACTGGTTTAGGTTTGCCAATAGTTAAGAAATTATTGGAACTTTTTGGAAGTGAGATCGTTGTTGAGAGTGAATTAGGTAAAGGAAGTGTTTTTAGTTTTATTGTCAACTTTGAATGTAATGCTGACAAAACTATAGAAATTATAAATAATATTCAGGTAGATATGACTTCTAGTCAAATTTTTAAAGTGTTGGTTGTTGAAGATAATCCTATAAATCAATTGATAACTAGGAAAACCATAGAGAAAAATAATTACTCTTGTGTTGTTGTGGATGATGGTTTTAAGGCATTGGAAGTATTAGAAAATCAAGAATTCGATATTATTTTGATGGATATCAATATGCCTCTAATGAATGGATTTGAAACTTCAAGAAGAATAAGGCAAAAAAATATTGATACTCCAATAATAGCTTTGACCGCCTTTGATAAAAACGAAATTACAGATGAAGCAATAATGGCTGGAATAAATGATATTATAGTAAAGCCTTTTGAAGTAGTTCAGCTTTTTAAAATTATTAATTGTCTTATTTTAAAAACAAAAAGCGTTGTTTGATAACAACGCTTTTTAGTTTATTTAATCTTAGTACCAACGTTTTTTGTTTTGTTTTGATGTTGCTGATTTTCTAGATTTATGAGCGCCACCGCTTCGGTTTGAATTTTTCTGGGCATTTGGGGTTTCTGTAGGACTTCCAGAGTGCCAAGGATACGGATGGTCATTTATAGTTTGGACATCAACTTTGATTAATTTTTGGATATCTTTCCAATAGTCCTTTTCATCTTTGCTGCAAAAAGAAATTGCAATCCCACCATTTCCAGCACGACCAGTTCTTCCGATACGATGAACATATGTTTCTGGAATATTTGGCAAATCAAAATTAATTACAAAAGGCAATTGGTCAATATCAATTCCACGAGCCGCAATGTCAGTAGCTACAAGAACTCCAACTTCTTTGTTTTTGAAAGCGTCAAGAACACGCTGTCTCGCATTTTGGGATTTATCTCCGTGTATAGCTTCAGCGGGAATGTCTTTTTTTCTTAATGCTTTTACAACGTTGTCTGCTCCATGTTTTGTTCTAGAAAAAACAAGGACATTTGATAAATTTTCATTTTTTATCAGATGGTACAATAAGTTTCTTTTTTCTGTTTTTTCAACAAAATATACGCGTTGCTCTACATTTTCAGCTGTTGATGAAACAGGGGAGACAGTCACTGTTTCTGGGTTTGTAAGAAACATTTCTGCTAATTCTCTAATAGCAATTGGCATCGTTGCTGAAAAGAAAAGAGTTTGTCTGTTTTTTGGAGTTAGTTTCACAATTTTTTTTACATCATTGACAAACCCCATATCTAGCATTTGATCAGCTTCATCAAGTACAAGAGTGTGTAAATTATCTAAATCAATAAAACCTTGTTTGTGTAAATCCAATAAACGTCCTGGCGTCGCAATTAATATATCAACGCCTTTTTTTAAATCATCTACTTGAGGATTTTGAGAAACACCTCCGAAGAGTGTCAATTGTGTCAAGTTGGTATATTTACCATAGGTATCAAAACTTTGTCCAATTTGAACAGCTAATTCTCTTGTAGGCGTAACTACAAGCGCACGAATTACTTTTGCTTTTTTAGAAGAACCTACGATTCTGTGTAATTGATGTATAATTGGTATTGCAAAAGCGGCTGTTTTTCCTGTTCCTGTTTGTGCACAACCGACCAAATCTTTTCCAGCTAATACGACTGGAATAGATTGTTCTTGAATGGGTGTTGCTTGTGTATAGCCTTCTTCAAATACGGCTTTTTGGATACTTTTAGAAAGTGATAAATCTTCGAATAACATAATTTTTGTATTAAATATCTTGTATTAAGTACATAGATAAGGCTGCAAAGATAGTGTTATTATTTTTTATGATTATTAATTTTGAATTTTGGCAAACTTAATATTTGATTTATAGTACAATAGAGTTTTGTGCTTTCATAAAATCGGTTACTAAATAACCAATTAATTTTCCGATTAAATGATTGTTTTTGTCTTCACCTAAATCTGGGGCTCCTTCACAAATATGTAAATAAGTAGCGTTTTTGTTTTTTCCAAAATAAGAAACAAATTGACGTAATTCTTCAATTGAAAAACCACTTAAAGTCATTGCACTACTTGCAATATTTGGGATGGCATCCAAATCAATTTCGATTCCAAATGGGTCGTTTTTAATAAAATCTAGAGCAGTTACCATTTCTTGATCAAAGTTTTTTTCTTTTCTAATATTAACACTATCGTAAGTGTTGTATCGAACTCTGTCTTCAATTTTTTTTATTATGTCCAAAACACTTTTGGAAGTGTAATTTTCATGTAGTCCAAAAATGAAATATTTCTTTAAAAACCCTTCTTCGAAGGCATATGAAAAACCATTTCCACTATGACGTCCTTCCAAAATTCTAAAATCGGAGTGGGCGTCAAAATTGATGGCATTTATTGCTTTTCCTTTGGCAAGAGCAGCTCCTTTAATATTTCCGTAGGCATTGTTGTGTCCGCCACCAATGACAATAGGGATTTTACCACACTGTATAATTTTACAAATTATATGGGAAACTTCTTTGTCAATTTTTTCAACTAATTGACTTAACTTAGAACGGTCGTCAATATCATTGAAATCAAGATGTTTTACTTCTTCCATTTCTTGTTTTACATTGAGCTGACCTAAAACAATAATTTGGTTTCCTTTCGAAAAACGATTGTGTTGTATGTTGGCTATACTTTTAATAGCACTTTCCCATGCAGATGCAGCTCCTGGTCTTCCATAATTGGCTCTTACTCCAATATCTTCAGGAATTCCAAATAAGACAAATTTTGCATCACTTGATTTTATAAAAGCTATAGGGTCAGTGTTCTTTGGTATTGTAAGTATTTTTTCACCAAACTTAATTTCACCACTTCTATGATTAGTGATTTTTACTAGATCGTTAATACTGAGCGTGATAAGGTTTTCCATAAAAAAATATATTTTTCAAAAATAATATAATTGTATTAAGTTGCGTTATATATATTATTAAATTTGTAAAAACTATAATATTTTAACATGGAAAATCAAAAAAACAATCAAAGTCTAAAAGCTGTCATAGCCGTTTTAGCTATTTTATTAGTAGGGAGTTTAGTTTATATTTTTAAAATGTCTTCTGAAGTCGAATCAGTTCAGTCCGAAGTTGTAAAAGTTGGATCAGAAAAAGAATCGGTTATGAAAGATTTACAAGATCTAAAAGCCACTTATGATGCCGCTATTGCAGAAAATACCTCAATGTCTGAGGAATTAATTCAAGAAAGGGATAAAGTCGTTAACTTGATGGATGAACTTAAAAGAACGAATGGTGATTTATCAAAATACAAAAGCCAAGTTCGTTCTATGCAAACTCATATGAATGAATTGATGAAAGAAAATGAAGGTTTGAAAAAACAAAACGTAACTTTGACTAATCAACGTGATAGTACAGTTGTTGTTTTGGGTCAAGCACAAAAATTCAATGAAGTTTTAGTTGGGCAAAATGAAGAGTTAGCAAAAACTGTTGATAAAGGATCTAAATTATCAATATTGAATTTGCAAACTGCAGCTTATAAATTAAAAAACTCAGGAAAAGAAGTTGCTACAGATAAAGCCAGTAGAGCAGACGTTCTTAAAATAAGCTTTACTATTGCTGAGAATTCTATTGCCAAATCTGGGGATAAAGATTATTATGTGCAAGTAATTGATAGCAAAAATAATGTATTGGGTGAGGCTAAATCTATTACTTTTGGATCTAAAGAATTGTTATATAGTTTTGTTTCTAGTGTGAAATATGAAAACAAAACTGTTCAAGTATCTCAAGATTTAGCTGGAAAAGATTTTGCAAAAGGAATGTATTCCGTAAATGTTTTCGATAAGGATCAATTGGTTTCATCAACAAATTTCTCTTTAAAATAAGAGACAATTTTTTTTAATAAAAAAAGGGAACGATATTCAATCTGAATATCGTTCCCTTTTTTTATTTTGCTTCAATTTTTTTAAAACTTTAAAATATTAATCAATAATTCCACCATCAAGCATTACTTTATCAATTAGATTACTGCCAAAAGCATACGGTAATTGATAATAAGATGGTATTGCTTTTGTGATGATTAAGTTGGCTTTCTTGCCTTTGGTAATACTCCCATGAGTTTTAGAAATTTCCATCGCATAAGCACCATTTAAGGTTGCAGCATTTATGGCTTCTTCGGGAGTCATTTTCATTTTGATGCACGCTGTGGCAATTACAAAATTCATATTTCCTGATGGTGTTGAACCAGGGTTAAAATCGGTAGCAAGAGCCAAAGGAAGTCCTGCCGCAATCATGTCGCGTGCCGGTGTGTAGGGAATGCTTAAAAAATAGGAACAAGAAGGTAAAGCAACCGGCATTGTTTCGGTATTTTTTAAATCTTCTATGTCTTCTGGTTTCATTATTTCAAGGTGATCTACCGAAAGCGCATTGTATTTTACGCCAGATTGTATTCCTCCAATAGAATTGAATTGATTGACATGAATTTTTGGCTTTAAGCCAAATTGAATTCCTGCTTCCATAATTTGTTCGGTCTCTTCAACTGAAAAATAACCTGTTTCGCAAAAGATATCAATAAAATCGGCCAATTTGTTTTTGGCAATTTCAGGAAGCATTTCGTGTATGATTGATTCTATATAACCTTTTTTATTGTCTTTAAAAGCGGTAGGGAAGGCGTGGGCTCCAAGAAAAGTTGCTTTTATGGTTATTGGGTAGTTTTTGGATAATTGTTGGATAACGCGAAGCATTTTGAGTTCTCCTTCAACTGTAAGACCATAACCTGATTTGATTTCAACTGCTCCCGTCCCTAATCGTATTACTTCTTCAAGACGCTCTTTCGATTGATTGTAAATGTCTTCTTCTGAGGTTTCGTTAAGTTTTTTTGCTGAATTTAAGATTCCACCACCTCGATTGGCAATTTCCTCATAAGTCATTCCGTTAATGCGATCAACAAATTCTTGTTCGCGATTACCGGCGTAAACGATGTGAGTATGGCTATCACACCAAGATGGAAGAACTATTTTTCCGGTAGCATCGATAGTTTTATCAACGGCAATTTTAGGTAAATTGTCCATAGATCCAAAATCAGAAATCAAATCATCTTTGATGAGTAAAAAAGCATTCTTTATTGTGGGCAAAATAGACATTTCAGCTCCGGATACTTTTAAAACAGAATTTTCACGAACCTGAAGCAGCTCTTTAATATTAACTATTAATGTTGTCATTTGTATTTATTCAGTAATAATAAGTTCAAACGTTTTGTCCCAATATTTACCAGTTACAAAAATAGTTTTGGTTTTTGGATTGTAAGCAATTCCGTTTAGAACATCAGCATTTGCATTTTTTATAAATTTTTTCAAACCAGACATATTCAAAATTCCTTCAACTGATCCAGTGTTTGGGTTTACAACTGCAATAGCATCTTTTTGCCAAACATTCGTATAGATTTTACCATTGATCCATTCTAACTCATTAATGGCTTTTATTTTGGAATCGGCAGAATATACATTAATATAATCAATCATTTTTTGAGTTTTTGGATCCATTTTCCAAATTTTTTCTGTTCCGTCTGTTTGATAGATATAAGTGCCATCATTAGTCATTCCCCAGCCTTCGATATCTTTTTCGTAGGTGAATTTTTTCTCTAATTTCAGCGTTTTAGCATCATATATAAAACCTGTTTTTTCTTTATAAGTCAATTGATATAATTTACCGTTTATAAAGGTGATTCCTTCTCCAAAATACATTTGATCTAAATCAATTTGCTTATAAATTTTACCTGTTTTATAATCGTATTTCCTAAAATACGATGATCCATATTGTCCTGTGTTTTCACACAATGTGTCATTGTAAAATTCAAATCCTTCTGTAAAAGATGCTGGATCATGCGGGTAAGTATTGAGAATTTTATAGTTTAATAATTTAGGTTGTACATTCGAAACCATTTCTATTCTTGCAGTTGCTTCCGAGTTTTCGCCATCAAAATAGACTAAAGCTTTAAGGTATTGATAGCCCAGTTTTTGATCTTTCAAATTGAAGTTTAATTTCTCATTTCCTTTTTTGAAACCTACTTTTTTATCGTTTACAAAATAGATTATACTGTCAATTTCTTTAGAATTTGGGTTTAAAATACCCAACGATATAGCATCATCAGAGGTATAATGTGCCTTGTAATTGGAATTATCGAAGGTAAATATAGAATTTTCACCATTTTTTGTGTTCCCACAATTTGCTAAAATTATTCCTAAGAAAATGATAAATAGGAAGTTATAGTTTTTCATATTTTTGAAATTTTAAAAAGCCAATATACAACGATAATTTTAAGAGGCAAAGCCCTTGCAAAGATATAAAAAGATTGTATATTTGCACCGGCAAGTCCTACACGACCAGCTCCTGCAGACTCCCCCAGGATGGGAACATAGCAAGGGTACGTGGTTGAGCGGTGCGATGTAGATCGCTTGCCATTTTTTTTTAATTTCATATTCTATACAAGAATTTTGCAAAAGTAGTCTTCCTTCGGGAGGATTTTTTTATTTTTACCCAATAAGTATTTAGATTTTATAATAAAGAAAATAAATTTCAGGAAATTTGAAGTTGTAAATTTTTAGTAGTGTACTAATATTTAGAATATATAAAATTAATCTACTTCTCTCAACCCATAATCCATAAATCATAACAGATAACAATGAATAAAGTAGTCTTAATTACGGGAGGATCTTCAGGAATAGGGAAATCAATTGGAGAATTTTTACATCAAAAAGGATTCGTGGTATATGGAACGAGTAGAAACCCAGAACGTGTACTTAATTCGATTTTTCCTCTAATTACTTTAGATGTTAGGAATGCAAATTCCATTCATTTGGCAGTTGCCAAAGTTATTGAGATTTCCGGAAGACTAGATGTTGTGATAAATAATGCAGGAGTTGGTATTACAGGACCTTTGGAAGAAATTCCGATGGAGGAAATCAAAAATAATTTTGAAACCAACTTTTTTGGACCAATTGAAGTGATGAAAGCGGTTTTGCCACAAATGCGTTCGCAACAATCGGGATTAATTATTAATATTACCTCAATTGCTGGATATATGGGATTACCTTATCGCAGTGTTTATTCAGCTTCAAAAGGTGCTTTGGAATTAATTACCGAAGCATTGCGTATGGAAGTGAAGTCATTCGGAATTCAAATTACCAATATAGCTCCTGGTGATTTTGCTACCAATATTGCTGCAGGACGTTTTCATGCACCTGTAATAAAAGGTTCGGCTTATGAGTTGTCTTATGGAAATAACTTGAAAACCATGAATGAACACGTGGATAATGGAAGCAATCCAAATGAAATGGCCGAAGCAGTTTGTGAAGTGATTCAAAATTCTAATCCAAAAATTCATTATAAAGTCGGTGCTTTTATGCAAAAGTTCTCTATTGTATTGAAGAGAATTCTACCTGATAAAGTGTATGAAAAAATGCTGATGAATCATTATAAATTGTAATTTTGCACCGAATTTTTTAAACACACAATTAAATATAAATATATTATGAAGTTTTTTATTGATACAGCTAATTTAGCTCAAATTAAAGAAGCACAAGCCTTAGGCGTTTTGGATGGAGTTACTACAAATCCATCATTAATGGCTAAAGAAGGAATTACAGGAAAAAATAACATTTTGAAGCATTATGTTGACATCTGTAATTTAGTTGAAGGAGATGTAAGTGCTGAAGTGAATGCGTTGGATTACGACGGTATGATCAAAGAAGGTGAAGAGTTAGCTGATTTACACGATCAAATCGTTGTTAAATTACCAATGACAAAAGAAGGAGTAATGGCTGCAAAATATTTCTCTGATAAAGGTGTTAAAACCAATGTCACTTTAGTATTTTCTGCTGGTCAGGCTTTATTGGCTGCAAAAGCAGGAGCTACGTATGTTTCTCCTTTTATTGGTCGTTTAGATGATGTTTCTACTGACGGTTTGGCTCTTATTGAAGAAATTCGTTTGATTTATGATAACTATGGTTATGAAACTGAAATTCTTGCTGCTTCTGTACGTCACACTATGCATATTGTAAATTGTGCTAAAATTGGAGCTGATGTAATGACAGGACCATTATCTGCAATTTACGGTTTATTAAAACATCCATTGACTGATATCGGATTAGCTCAATTTGTTGCTGATTTTGAAAAAGGAAACAAGTAAAAAAGTAATCAGTTTCAGACTGAAAATGCTAATAAAAAAGTCTCATTTCGTAATGATATGAGACTTTTTTATGATTTAAAGAATTTAAAAGTGTTCAGATTTTCTGTTTTAAAACTTGAGGTTAATAAAAAATCCCATTTTGCTATTCTGCAAAATGGGATTTTTATTTGTATTCATTTTACTGAATTTTCAAATCTGAAAACTGTTTTAATGTCCTCCAGATACTTTTTTATCAAAATCGATTCCATGCGCTTTTAAAATTGAACTTACTTTCCAAGCATAAAAAGCAAGATAAGCAAAACAAATGATACCGACGATGTAGCTGTTTTGTATTCCAATGATTTCGGCTACTGCACCTTGGCCCACACTCACAAAACCACCACCCATAATCATCATGATTAGGAAGCTACTTCCTTGGCTAGTATGTTTTCCTAATCCACTTACAGCTAAAGTAAAGATACATGGCCAAAGAGTACTACAAAATAAACCAACACTGGTAAAGGCATAAACACTTATCATTCCTGTAGTTCCCATACCGACAGCAGTTGCTAATATACCTAAAGAAGAAAAAATTAACAGCATTCTGGCTGGATTTCCTTTACTCGCCATATCAGCTCCAATTAGGACTAAAATTACCAATCCATAGATGTAAAAAGGAGTTAAATCATGATTAGCAATTGCATTTACAACCAAAAACACACCAAATGCTAAGTATGGAGCAATAAAACGCAATATTTTTAATAGGCTCATATTTTCAGTAAAAGCTTCAACAGCTCCAGTCCAACGGCCAATCATTAAACTTGCCCAATATAAAGATATGTATGGAGCGACATCTTTGGTTAAAAAACCTAATTTACTTTCCATATATGCAGGTAGGTTACTTGCTGTAGAAACTTCAACCCCAACATATAAAAAGATTGCAATCATACCCAATACTAATTGAGGATATTGTAAGGCTGATGTTTTTACTGATGTTGCATCATGGGAATCATCTTCTTCAATTAATTCTGGTCGCTCTGGTAACGATGAGAATTTTAATAAAATACCAACTATTAAAAAAGCCAATCCTAATATAAGGTATGGGATTTTTACGCTTTCAATACTTGCAGTGGTATTGGCATTTGTACTTGAACCAAAAATGGCAAAACTTACAATTAACGGACCTATTGTTGTTCCTAAATTGTTGATACCTCCTGCCAATGTCAAACGTTGGGAACCAGTTTTAATTGGTCCTAAAGCAATTGCCAATGGATTAGCCACGGTTTGTTGTAGTGAAAACCCTAGTCCTACAATAAATAATCCTGCCAACATTAATGTAAAAGAGCCTGTATTCGCAGCAGGATAAAATAAAAGTGTACCCAATGCCGAAATAATCAAACCTATTGACAGTCCATTTTTGTATCCAATTCTGTTTACTAAATCTTCTTTTATTATAACTGAAATTCCCATATATATAAGAGAACCTACGGTATATGCTATATAGAAGGCAAAAGCTACTAATTGACTTTCTCCTTGCGTTAAATTAAATGCTGTTTTGAAAACCGGAATAAGAATATCGTTACTTGCAGCTACAAATCCCCAAAAGAAGAATACGATGACTAAGGGGATAAACTGTCCCCATTTGGTTTGTGAATTTTCTGAACTCATAATTTTTAAAAGTTTAAGTTTTTGGTTATTATTAATTTTTTGATGCTGCAAGACTGTAAATATATTTGTTAAGAATTTCAAAAAAAAATTTTCTGATATAAAGTTTTTCACTTTTATATAAACGACATTATTTCGTCAACAAATAGTTATTTCATTACATTTTATTGAGTTAATATCTAGTATGTAAGTAGATATTATTCTAGGATTTTGCTTTTAACTTCTTTACTGTAATTTCGACCTATAGGAATGGTATAAGATAAAATTTGTATTCTATTGCCTTCAATAGATTTTACTTTATTCAATGCTATAGTGTATGATTTGTGGATACGCATAAATCGATCTGTAGGTAATTCTTCTGTTAATGAAGTCAATGATTTATGAGTGATATAAGTTTTTTCGGGAGTAACGACTTTGATGTATTCTTTCATTCCTTCGACAAAAAGAATCTCATCAATATTAATTTTCATCATTTTTTTATCGACTTTGATAAAAATATGTGGTTCAATATGATGGTTTTCAATTTTGATATTATTTTTTAAATTGTATTCGGCTTCAATTTTATGAATGCATTTTATAAAACGAGGCAATGGAATGGGTTTTACTAAATAATCCAATACTTCCAAGTCATAACTTTCGGCAGCAAATTCCCTAAAAGCAGTTGTGATGACAACTCGAGTTTTATTTTCAATTAAACTGATTAATTCAAACCCTGTCATCATAGGCATATTGATGTCTAAAAATACGGCATCAACATTATTTGAATTTATAAATTCGAGTCCTTCTAATGAATTATTAAATGTACCGATAACCTCAAAGTCTGAAAAATTTCCAAAATAATTGAGCAATACTCTTATAGCTAAGGGTTCATCATCAATTAATACACATTTAATCTTCATTATATAAAGGTATTTGCATTTTTATAATAAAAAAGTTGAATTTTATCATCTGTTTTATGCTAAAATCATTTTTATAAATTAGCTTCAATCTTTTTTTTGTATTAGATAAACCAATTCCTTTTTTGCTTTTTAACGGTGGTGAAATTACAAAATTATTTATTATTTCAAATTCAAGTTTCGAATTCACAATCCTAAAATTTATTTTCATTTTCAGTTTTCCGTTATTTAAACCTCCATGTTTAAAAGCGTTTTCAATAAGTGTAATAAACAATAGAGGTGGAACTTTTATATTATCAATATTTGATTCTAAGTTTATCGCAACTTCTACATTTTGAAATCGTAATTTTTCAATTTCAATATAATTTTGAATGTAATCGATTTCTTTTATAAGCGGTACAAATTTAGTATCATCTATGTCATATAGGACATATTCCATCAAATTGGAGAGTTTAATGATAACATCTGGAACTTTGTTTGATGATTCCAGTGATAATGCATATAAATTATTCAAGGTGTTAAAAAAGAAGTGAGGCTGAATCTGGTTTTTCAAATATTTTAATTTGATTTTAATTTGATTTTCCATTATCGCTTTGTTGCGATCTCTTTCTCTTAACCAAGTTAGCAAATAATAGAAGGACGATGCTATTGCAAGAACATAAATTTCACCAATAGTAACGGCAACAATATGGTTTATTTCAAATGGTCTATAGTCTCTATTGGCTTCAGGCCAAATATTCTCCGAAATTATATAATAGGTTAACCCCGTTTTTAAAAGGTAAACGACAGCCAAGCTGACTAATAATGAAAGGGTGTATTTAATATATTTTGATTTTAAAACGAATAAAGGGACGAGTATAAATATATTGAAATATACAAAAGGAATATGAATAGCATACTCCAATAAATTGGATTTGAAGGAATATTTATAATCATTAAAATACGCCCCCCAACGCAAAAAATTAAGAAAAAACCAGATTAACCAGAACCATACATAGTTTATGGGTTTTATTTTGGAGTTTTTTTTTTTCATTTATAACGGTGAATGTTGTAATGCGGTAAATAGAATTATTTAGAATTTAATTTTGCAACAATAATCATTTTGTCATTAAAAAAAGCATTTTGATGAAAAAAATGTTGAAATATAGGTAGAAGAGTTTAAAAAATATTTAAGCAAACGTTTTCGAAAAACGCATTATTGATTAAAACATGTCGTTGGTTTAAAAAGTAATGCTGTTGGTTTAATATATTTTTTTTAACAGTACGTTAAGAATAATTTTACGCTATAACTAACAAAAAATAATTTAAAAATGAAAAAAATTTTTTTAATCGTGATGATTATTTTTACGACGCAAGTAACCCTTGCGCAGGTAAAAAAAATCAATGGTTTTGTTTCAGATGCAGCGGGTACCCCTATACCAGGTGCAAATGTTAACGTACAAGGCGAAGCTAATGGCGCTACAACAGACTTTGACGGTAAATTTACAATTGAAGTTAAGTCAGGTGCTACATTGGTGGTTTCATATTTAGGATATGAAACTCGAAATGTAGTAGTAGGAGAGTCTTCAACAATCGATGTAAAGTTGAATTCAGCAGGTTCTACTGCGTTGACAGAAGTGGTTGTAACTTCATTAGGTATTAAGAAATCAAAAAAATCTTTAACTTATTCAGCTCAAGAGCTAAAAGGTGAAGATCTAGTTAGAGCAAAAGATCCGAATCTTATGAATACGATTGCAGGTAAAATTGCGGGAGTTGCTGTAACTAAAAGTGCTGGAGGTTCAGGTGGATCTACAAAAGTTACTATTCGTGGAAATTCATCTACAACAAACAACAATCCTTTATATGTTGTTGATGGTGTACCAATGTTGAATATATCTTCTATACAGCCTAATGATTCGTTTGGTTCTACTCAAGGTGGTAACCGAGATGGGGGAGATGTTATAGGGTTGTTGAATCCAGATGATTTTGAAGGTATGACTGTACTTAAAGGTGCATCAGCAACGGCTTTATACGGTAGTCAAGGTGCTAGAGGTGTAATTTTATTGACTTCTAAAAAAGCAAAAGAAGGAGTTTCAACATTCAAAGTATCTTCAAATACTACAGTTGAAACAGCAGCTTATTTGCCTAAGTTTCAAACTTCTTACATCGCTAAACCAGGAGCAGATGAGTCATGGGGAGCTGCACAAAGAACTCCAGATCATACAAGAGACTTTTTTGATACAGGAGTTACTCAAATATCTTCATTTGGTTTTTCTACTGGATCTCAAAATTCTGCTACTAATATATCTTATGCTAATACTTCATCTAATGGAGTTTTACCAACTAACAGTTTGAGTAAAAATAACTTTAGCATCAGACAAATGGGAAAATTCTTTGGAGACAGATTGACAGTAAATGCTAATGCAAATTACACCTCTCAGTATGTTACAAACAGACCTACTAGTGGTTTGTATTTTAACCCTCTTACTGGTCTTTACTTGATGCCTAGAGGATATGATTTTAACGAATATAAAAATAATTTTGAAGTTTTTGACCCTGCTAGAAATATGATGGTTCAAAATTGGATGACTAATAGAGATATCGAACAAAATCCATATTGGGGATTGAATCGTAATAAATCTAAAGATGGTAGCCAATATATGAATGGTGCTGTTGGGTTAAACTATAAAGTTAATAGTTGGCTTTCTGTTGGATCTAGATATAATTATGATAGAATTACTTCAGAATTTGATAAAGAAATTTATGCAACTACACAAGGTACTTTGTCTCATCCAAATGGTAGATACATCAATATTAATAATGTAAGTACTCAAAATTATGGAGATTTAATTGCTACTATTAATACTAAATTTAACGATGATCTTACATTCTTTGCAAACGTAGGAACAAGTTTTACAAAAACTTCGCTTAATGATGAAACTGTTTTAGATTCTGATCCATCTGGTTTAGGTATTACAAATTGGTTTACACTTCACAATTTTAATTCTAATACTGGTAATTATCAAAATTACGGTTTCCGTAGAGAGCAACAATCGGTTTTTGCTGCAGCTACTTTTGGTTACAAAAACATGTTGTATGTAGATGTTACAGGACGTAATGACTGGTCTTCTACATTGGCAAATACGGGGAATATGTCTTTCTTCTATCCATCTGTTGGGGTGACTTGGCTTATATCTGAGACTTTTACAATGCCTGAAGCAATTACATTTGGTAAAGTTCGTGCTTCATATGCACAAGTTGGTAATGACGTTCCAGCATTTTATACATCGCCAACTTCGGCTTATGTTGCATCAAATCCACAAAATATTAATCCAACTGTTGGTCCAAGACCAGGTACAAATTTGAAACCTGAAAGTCAAGATTCATATGAGTTAGGTACTGAATGGAGATTTGTTAATAACAGATTTGGAATAGAATTGACGTACTATAATAATGAAACTAAAGATCAGTTGCTTACAATTCCTGCACCATCTACAAATGCTGAAGGATACCAAAATTATGCTTACAATGGAGGTGTAATTAAAAATAATGGTATTGAGGTATTGGTTAATGCTAGAATTATCGATAATGATAAATTTAAATGGGATGCTACTGTAAACTATTCAAAAAACAACAATGAAGTTTCTGGATTACCAGAAGAATTAGGAGGTACAGTTATTCTAACTCCAGCAGGTGTGAATAGTTATAGATATTCATTGATTAATGGTCGTCCATTTGGAGTTATCGAAGGAATTAATCTTAAGAAAGATGACCAAGGAAGAGTTTTATTGAATGAAGATGGTTCTATTCAAAAGACAGGTTTTGAAGAAGTTGGGAATGCGAATCCAGATTATATGTTAGGTTTTAATAACTCATTCAAATTTGGTAACTTTTTCTTAAACTTCACTATTGACGGACGTTTTGGTGGAGATGTAATGAGCTTAACTGAAGCTGTAAATGACAAATTTGGTGTTTCTCAAGCAACAGGAAATTCTAGAGATGCAGGTGGTGTTGATATTAATGCAGTTTATGCTCCAGGAACTACAAAAGCGGGTCAAGCATATGCTGGAAAATATGATTCAGAAAGCTACTATAGCCAAGTTGGTGGTAGAGAAGGCGCAACAGGAGAGTATGTTTATGATGCAACTAACGTAAGTTTAAGAGAATTGGCTTTAGGATATACATTTGATCTTAAAAACAGTAAAATTTTCAAAACAGCTAATTTATCTTTAGTGGGTAGAAATTTATTCTTCTTCTACAAAGACGCACCATTTGATCCAAATATTTCTTTAAGTACAGGTAATGGTTTACAAGGGATTGATGTTTATGCAGCACCATCTACAAAAAGTATCGGTCTTAATTTAAATGTAACTTTCTAATATATATCATCATGATACTAAATAAAATAAAAACAACTGCTATTTGCGCTTCATTGCTTGCAATAGTAAGCTGTACAAGCGATTTCAATGAAACTAATACTAATCCAACTGGGATTACCGCCACAGATCTTGAGCAAGATTTTAATCATGTAAGAGTTCCTTTTGTAACCGTTTTTACTGGGATTTTCAATACTTTACATTGGAAATACCAATTGCAACAAAACCTAAGTGCTGATATATGGTCTGGTTATATGGCTACTCCAACTCCTTTTAAAGGGGCTGCAGGAGATAACTCAAATTACAACTATGTTGATGGTTGGAATGGTTTTATTTGGGACTTGCCTTATACAGATGTAATGGCAAATACGCTTAAAATCGAGCAAAGAACTAAAGGGAAATATGATCAATTCTATGCTATTTCCTTGATTTTGAAAGTGGAAGGAATGCATAGGGTAACTGATGTATTTGGACCAATTGTATATTCTCAATTTGGTACTACAGATGCTACAATTGCATATGATTCACAAGAAGAAGTGTATACTAAAATGTTTTCTGAACTTGATTTTGCTGTTGCAGAATTGACTAAAAGAGTAAATGCTGGTGAAGCTTCAACTTTTGCTGGTACTGATATGAGTGCATACGCTGGTGATTACAAACAATGGGTTAAGTATGCAAATTCATTGCGTTTGCGTTTAGCTATGAGAATTGTTAAAATTAAACCAGCTTTGGCTAAAACTGAAGCTGAAAAAGCAATCAGTCATCCTTTTGGTGTAATGACTACAAATGCTGATATAGCTAAAGTTATTATTCCTAATTATATTGATCCAATTTTGACAATATCTTCTGCATGGGGTGATATTAGAATGTCTGCAGATATGGAATCAATAATGAATGGATATTCTGATCCAAGACTTGCTAAATATTTTAAGGAATCAGCTGATTTTCCTGGTGAATACAGAGGAGTTCGTACAGGAATTGATATGATAGCTAAGTCTGATCGTACAGGTATGTCTGAAATTGGTTCAATTGTTGGGTCAAATGAAAAAGTATTAATGACTACTGCGGAAGTATATTTCTTAAGAGCGGAAGGTGCTTTGAGAGGTTGGAATATGGGTGGAACTGCTCAGGCTTTATATGAAGCGGGTATAACAACTTCGTTTACACAACATGGTGCTTCAGGAGCAGCAGCTTACATAGCTGATAACGTAAAAACTGCCAAAGATTTCGTTGATGTTAAAGATTCTGGTAATAATGGAACTGCAGTAAATAATGTAACTATTGCTTGGGATGGTGCAGCTGGTAACGAAGTTAAATTGCAGAAAATTATTACTCAAAAATGGATTGCTAACTTCCCAGAAGGACAAGAAGCTTGGTCTGAATACAGAAGAACAGGTTACCCTAAATTATTCAGAGTGTTACATAATACAAGTGGTGGAACAGTAACTACAGAATTTGGTCCTCGTAGAGTAAATTTTGTACAGTCTGAGAAAGATGGTAACCCTGGTGGTATTGAAACTGGTCTGGCAAAATTAGGAGGACCTGATAATGGAGGAACTAGACTTTGGTGGGATACTACTGGATCTAATTTCTAAAAAAAAACACAAATAGTTATTTTTTATTCCAGACAGGTTTTTGCCTGTCTGGATATAAAATAAAGGATTGAAAAATGATGTTGCAAGATTTTTTTAATTGATTTTTAAAGGCTTTATAGCCAATCGCTCCGATTTGTAAAGTAATTTTACTTTGTTTTAAGAGCTAATTACTATTGAAATTTCTTTTATTTTTTTAAATAAAAATTATATATGAGCAAACTAGTATGGTTTTTGCTTCAACACAAAAAAAAAGATATTAATTTGTAAATTAAATTTAAATATTTGATCACCAAATAATATTTAATTGTTACTTTTTAAGATTAAAAATTTATAATAAAAAACAACATGAGAACTACATCAAACATCGGTAATGACATAAGCTTCAAAAAAGCAGGTCAGTTTGAAGATACCCGTTTTGAAAAAATCCACAACGTAATTTTTAAAAACTCAGCTGATGCTTCAATAATCGTCGCTCAGGAGATTGCTGGTTTAATTCGCACAAAACAAGAA
The DNA here is from genome assembly GCF_031456055.1 of Flavobacterium granuli. Taxonomy (GTDB): domain Bacteria; phylum Bacteroidota; class Bacteroidia; order Flavobacteriales; family Flavobacteriaceae; genus Flavobacterium; species Flavobacterium granuli_A. The sequence goes on along the minus strand of NZ_JAVDTX010000002.1, from coordinate 290,356 downwards.
AAAAATAAAAAATGTGTATTAGGTTTGGCTACTGGTTCTTCACCAATAAAAGTGTATCAGGAATTGGTTCGTATGCACAAGGAAGAAGGATTGAGTTTTGATAATGTTGTTACTTTCAACTTGGACGAATATTATCCTATGCCAAAGGAAAGTAACCAAAGTTACTATTACTTCATGCACCAACATCTTTTTAATCATGTTGACATCAGACCTGAAAATATCAATATTCCAGACGGAACAGTTGCTTTAGAAGATTTAAACCAGTTTTGTGTAGATTATGAAATGAATATAAAAAATGCCGGAGGACTGGATTTTCAATTGTTGGGAATAGGTCGTACTGGGCATGTTGGTTTTAATGAGCCAGGTTCACATATCAATTCGGGAACGAGAATTATCACTTTGGATCATATTACCAAAGTAGATGCTTCTGGTGATTTTAATGGAATTGGGAATGTTCCAAAAAAAGCAATTACGATGGGAGTTTCTACTATTCTGAGATCCAAAAGAATTGTTTTGATGGCTTGGGGACAAAACAAAGCTTCGATTATCAAGAGAACGATTCAAGGTGATATCAGTTCTGAAGTTCCTGCAACTTTTTTGCAAAATCATAACAATACAACATTTGTATTAGACGAAGGAGCAGCTTCGGAATTGACCAGATTGGAAACACCTTGGTTAGTAGGGGAGTGTATCTGGACCGAACAATTGAAAAACAAAGCAATTGTATGGCTTTGTCAACATACGGATCAATCAATTCTTAAATTGACCGACAGAGATTACAACAACAACGGAATGTCTGATTTATTGGCAGCAGGAAGTTCAGCTTACGATTTGAATATAAATATGTTCAATGTTTTGCAACATACCATTACGGGATGGCCTGGAGGAAAACCGAATACAGATGATTCACACAGACCGGAAAGAGCAAATCCAGCCAAGAAAAGAGTGATTTTGTTCAGTCCACATCCAGATGACGATGTTATTTCGATGGGAGGAACATTTGCCAAATTAATCAAACAAGGTCATGATGTACATGTGGTGTATCAAACTTCTGGGAACATTGCGGTTACTGATGATGAAGCATTGAAGTTTGCCGAAGTGTGTAATGATTTTGTTGAAGGTGATAAATCAGGAATCAATTTTCAGTCAGTAATTGATTCAATCAATTCAAAAACGATTGGACAAAGCGATTCTGATGAAGTCCGCAAATTAAAAGGATTGATTAGAAGACGTGAGTCTTATGCAGCAACGAGATACATCGGTTTAAAAGACGAAAATACCCATTTCTTGGATATGCCATTCTATGAAACAGGAATGGTTCAAAAGAAGCCATTGGGAACAGAAGATATTGCTATTGTAAAAGAAATTATTGAGAGAATTAAACCACATCAAGTATTTGCTGCAGGAGATCTTGCTGATCCACACGGTACACATGAAGTGTGTTTGAATGCCATTTTTGCGGCTATGAAAGCATTAAAACCGAAGCCATTCATGAACGATTGTTGGTTGTGGCTGTATAGAGGAGCTTGGCATGAATGGGATATTCATGAAATTGATATGGCAGTGCCATTGAGTCCGGATGAAGTTATGTTGAAAAGACAAGCCATTTTATATCACCAATCACAAAAAGACAGGGTGATGTTCCAAGGTAATGATTCGAGAGAATTTTGGGTTAGAGCTGAAGATCGAAATAAAAATACAGCAAAAGTTTACGATAAGCTTGGTCTTGCCGAATATGAAGCGATTGAAGCCTTTAAACGTTTTGAGTACTAAAATACCATAATTTTTTGTTTTGTGTTAAGTTTAGTGCTGGACGTTAAGTTTTTTTAGAACTTTAAAACTTGGGTTTGGCACTATTTTACATTTTTACTAACATTTTTTTTATTATCAAATGAAATATATTCTGTTTTTTTTATTTGCATCTTTCATTTCCACAGCTCAAATTACTAAAGAGCAATTAAATCTTATGCCATGGCCACAAAACATAAGCCTTAATGATGGTTCTTTTGTACTAACAAAGAATTTTAAATTGAATATTACTGGAGCTCCTAATGCAAGAATATTTACTGGAGCAACTAACTTTTTGAGAAGATTGGACGGAAGAACAGGCCTGTTTTTTAACCAAGGGTTTATAACTGGTTTGAATGAAGTTCCAGGAGCTGAATTGCAAATTAATTGTGTGAGAAGCGGAAAAATTGAGCTATATGAAGATGAGAGTTATTTACTAGATGTAACTCCAAATAAAATTACAATAAATGCTACTACTGATGTTGGAGCATTGCATGGTTTGGAAACATTATTGCAACTTTTGCAAAACAATAGTAATTCTTTTTATTTTCCAGTTTCAAAAATTTCTGATTTTCCAAGATTTACTTGGAGAGGCTTAATGATTGACGGAGCGAGACATTTTATGCCTGTTGATGTTATTAAAAGAAATTTGGATGGAATGGCTGCTGTAAAAATGAATGTTTTTCACTGGCATTTGGTAGATGATCAAGGTTGGAGAATTGAAATGAAAAAACACCCGAAGTTGATTCAAATGGCATCGGATGGAAATTATTATACTCAAGAAGAAATTAAAAACGTCGTAAAATATGCTGCGGATAGAGGAATCTTAGTAGTTCCGGAAATTGATATGCCAGGTCATGGAACGGCAATTTTGGCGGCTTACCCGGAAATAGGAAGTAAAGTGGTGAATCTGAATGTGAATTCTGGTGAGAAAGGACAGCAACTTACACAAGTACAATCCTATGCTCTTGAAAGAAACGCTGGTATTTTTACTCCTACTTTGGATCCTTCAAATCCAAAAACATACGAGTTGATAAGCTCTATTTTTGATGAAGTTTGTCCATTATTTCCTGGAAAGTTTTTTCATATTGGAGGAGATGAAAATGAGGGCAAAGACTGGGACTCAAATCCTAAAATTCAAGAATTCAAAAAGAAACATAATTTAGCGACTAATCATGAACTGCAAACTTATTTTACCATGCAGTTAATTCCGATGCTCAAAAAACACAATAAAGAATTAATGGGCTGGGAAGAAATTATGACCAAAAATATGTCTAAAGAAGCGGTAATTCATTCTTGGAAAGGTTCAAACGAAGGGCTTGCAGCAGGAAAATCATTAGTCGAGGCTGCCAAAGGAGGATATAAAACTGTTTTGTCTAATGGATATTATATTGATTTGATTTATGGAGTTGAAGATCATTATACAGTAGATCCAATGCCTAAAAATGTAACATTCACTGATGAAGAAAAAGCAAGGATTTTAGGAGGTGAAGCTACCATGTGGACAGAATTGGTTACTCCTGCTACATTAGACAGTAGAATTTGGCCTAGAACAGCAGCAATCGCAGAGCGTTTTTGGTCAAATGAGAATGTAACTGATATCAATAGCTTACGCAAAAGACTGAAAACTATTTCTTTTAGATTGGAAGAGTTAGGTTTGACACATCTAAAAAGCAAAGAAAGTTTGTTAAGAAATATTAGCAATAATCAAAAAAGTGATGCTTTGCTTGATTTGTCCAATGTTTGTGAGCCATTAAAAGGTTATACCAGAAATAGCGGGGGAACTGAATATAAAATGTATTCTCCATTGACCTTATTTGCTGATGTTTGTACTTCAGATGCTTCAGATGCTTTAGATTTTAATCAAGCTGTTACTAATTATTTAAGTAATAAATCAATCGAAAACCAATCTGCTGTTGTAAGTTATTTAAATAAATGGATTAAAATGAACTCAGATTTAAATGTTTTAAGCAACAATGCTCCATTGGTTCAGCCACTTTTGCCATTGTCTAAAAGTTTAAATGATATTTCTCAGCAATTGTTGCTTAAAATAGAAAAGAAACAAAATATAAATGCGACAATATTGAATGAGTTACTTGAAAAGTGTAATTCTAAAGATCATGCTGATGTTGAATTAGCAGTTTATAATAGCTTGAAAAAGTTAGTTCAAGCATAATAAAAATTTAAATTCAAAAATTAAAGTTGTAATCGTTAAGATTGAGTTTGGTTATTTATATTTTACTATGATTTCTTTTATTTTGAATTGCTATTGTTTTTATATGAAAACAATATATAATGCCTGGTAACTCGTTACCAGGTTTTTTTTGAAGTTTTTCCTTCCGGGTAAGATTAAACGTGTTATAATATTAAATATACTAATGATACCTATCAAAAAAATATTTTTATTTTGTTGCATTTTATTTTGTCAAATGTCTTTTTCACAAGGAGATTGTGCCAGTGCTCTTACTATATGTGGCAATACAACTTTTACAGGAGTAATAAAAACATATCCAGATGACACTCAGTTTAATGGTCATGTAAGCTGCGGAAATTACCTTCATTCTCCTATGATATGGCTGAAAGTAACCATTGTAACTGGCGGTAGTTTTGGGTTTGTATTGACTCCCAAAAGTCTAGATCCCAAAGCAGATTTAAACTTTTTTGTTTTTGGCCCAAACGTTCCTTGTGGCGATATTGGACAGTCTATTCGTTGTTCTTATACTTCACCTACAAAAATATTTTCAACAAAAAATGCAACTGGATTAATTCCTAATGCTTATGGAAATAGTAAGGAGTCTAACGAAGGGAATGGCTTTCTTGAAATGTTAGACGTAAAAGCAGGAGAAAGTTATTATATTGTTGTTATGGATGCAGGACCTCCATATAATCAGTTTTCAATTGATTTTAATGGTACTGCAACAATAGACGCTCCTCCTGAGATAAAAACGCCAAAAATATTCGATAGTTATGGTGCTAAAATCTGTGAATCGGACGGTGTAAATGATTTTATTACAAATATCGATCTAAATGAAATTGCTGCTATTGCTGTAGGAAATCAAAGTAATGTTGAAGCTTCTTTTTACACTAGGGGTGAGGATGCAATAATAGATATCCGAAGGCTTCCTAACGGATTTCGAAATACCGAAAGTCCACAAATAGGATATATTAGATTAACCAATACTGTTTCTAAATGTTTTGTAGTTGAGGAATTTGTTTTTACGGTAGAGCAGTTACAGACACCTTATCCATTAAATATAGCTGGTTGTGATGTAAATCAAACGGGTTTTGTTCATTTCAATTTAGCAGAAAATGATTTGTTATTACAAGACAATAATCCAAACAGAATCGTAACATATCATCCCACCGCAAATGATATGATACTATTGCCAAAAGATTATGTTAACAAAGTGGCTTATCAAGAAGAAACTATTTATGCTAAAATAATGGATACAAAATCGCTTTGTAGCGTTTTTAAGCCTTTTAAATTAATAATAAATAAAACGCTTCCGAATGTAAAACCTGTTCAGTTGACACAATGTGATATTGGTAATGTACCAAGTGATATAAAAACATTTAATCTCTCGGAAGCATCAGAAGCATTGACTTTAAGTGATTCACAGTTTTCTGTGAAATTTTACCTTAACAATGCAGATGCTCAAAATGATGTAAATTCCTTAGATACCTTGTACACCAATAGTACAAATCCGCAAACAATAATTGCCAAAGTAACAAATGAAACCACCGCTTGTTATGCTTTTACAACTGTGGATTTGAAAGTAAAAAAAGGAATAACATTAACCCAAATAATAGAAAAATGTGATGATGATGGTATAGTCGATGGTATTGTAAAATTTAATTTAGCTGACGCGGGCTTCGAAAATAATGGAAATAAAGTCGCTTATTTTTTAACATTGGAAAATGCGCAATTGTTCCAAAGTCCAATATCTTCAAGTTTTACAAATACGCAGCCTTATCAACAAACGGTATATGCTAGAGTCCAAAATGAAAATGATTGCATTGGTATTAATACTATTGAGCTTAAAGTGGCCGTTTTGCCAAATCTTGAAAAAAATGAAGTATTGTATTTATGTTTAGATCAAACAGATGATTCAATAAAATTAGATACAGGAATTACCAGCTCTGATTTAATTAATTACCAATACAAATGGTTTCCAAACGGAGAAATAATTTCAGAGATAGAAGTTTATAAAGAAGGAACATACACTGTTGCAGTTAAAAATAAAGGAGGTTGCACAAAAGAGCGGATATTTACAGTGAAGAACTCTGAACGTGCTGAAATTTATGAAGTTATAATAGACGATTTTACCGAAGTAAAAAAGGTTACAATTTCTGTATTAGGGCAAGGAATTTATGAGTATTCTTTAGATAATATATCCGGAAATTATCAACCTTCTCCCATTTTTGATGGCGTTGCCACTGGTATTCACGATCTGTATATAAAAGACATTAATGGCTGTGGTATTCTACATCAAACAATTTCTGTTTTAGGTGCCCCAAAATACTTTACACCAAATGGAGATGGTATAAATGACAATTGGAATCTTTGGGATTTAAACACTCCATCTAATTCAAATGCAATCATTGATATATTTAACCGATTTGGTAAACTTCTAAAACAAATATCGCCAAAAGAGGTGGGGTGGGATGGTACGTTTAATAATCTTCCTTTGCCAGCTGACGACTATTGGTACACTTTATATTTATCTGACGGAAGATTTACAAAAGGACATTTTTCGCTTTTGCGATAACAACTAGTATATTTTAAATGGAGAGAAAATATAATATTGAGAACCTGATAAAATTTTATCAGGTTTTATTTGAATAAAGAAAATCATTATTTTTTTGTACTTTTGCACAAAATTTTAATAAAAAGACATTCATGTTAACAGTCAATAATTTATCAGTTCAGTTTGGCAAACGAATTTTGTTTGACGAAGTAAATACAACCTTCACACACGGAAATATTTATGGAGTTATTGGAGCCAATGGTGCTGGAAAATCAACTTTTCTTAAAATAATTGCAGGTGATATCGACCCAACTTCGGGACATATTCATTTGGAACCAGGAAAACGTATGTCGGTTTTAAACCAAAACCACAACATGTTTGACGAACACACGGTATTGGAAACCGTGATGATGGGTAATAAAGTTTTGTATGCTGTTAAAACAGAGATGGACGCCCTTTATTTGGATTACAATGATGCAAACGCAGACAGAATAGGAGAGTTGCAAGTTCAATTTGAAGAGATGAATGGTTGGAATGCCGATTCTGATGCTGCTTCAATGCTTTCAAACCTTGGTATTTCAGAAGATAACCATTATACATTAATGGGAGATTTGGAAGGGAAAATTAAAGTGAGAGTGCTTTTGGCACAAGCTCTTTTTGGAAATCCTGATTTATTAATCATGGATGAGCCTACCAATGACTTAGATTTTGAGACTATTGCTTGGTTAGAAAACTTCTTGGCAAACTATGAAAATACAGTAATTGTAGTTTCTCACGACAGACACTTTTTGGACTCTGTTTGTACACATATATCGGATATTGATTTTGGTAAAATAAATCATTATTCAGGGAATTATACTTTTTGGTATGAATCAAGTCAATTAGCTGCTAAACAGCGTGCTCAACAAAACAAAAAAGCCGAAGAAAAGAAACAAGAGTTGGAAGAATTTATTCGTCGTTTTTCTGCGAATGTGGCCAAATCTAAGCAAGCTACTTCTCGTAAAAAAATGATTTCTAAATTGAATATTTCAGAGATTAAACCTTCTAGCCGTCGTTATCCTGCCATTATTTTTGATCAGGATCGTGAAGCTGGAGATCAAATTTTGAATGTACAAAATTTGAGTGCATCTGTAGATGGTGATTTGCTGTTTAAAGGAGTAGATTTGAATATGGCAAAAGGGGACAAAATTGTTCTTTTTTCAAAGGATTCACGTGCTACAACTGCATTTTATGAAATTCTAAACGGGAATCAAGAAGCGGATTCCGGAACATTCGATTGGGGTGTAACTACTAATCAGGCTTATTTGCCAGGTGATAATCATTCTTTTTTTGAAAATGATTACACTTTAGTTGATTGGTTGCGTCAATGGGCAAAAACAGAGGAAGAGCGTGATGAAGTTTTTATTAGAGGTTTTCTTGGGAAAATGATTTTTTCTGGTGAAGAAGCTTTAAAAACAAGTCGAGTTTTATCTGGAGGAGAAAAAGTTCGTTGTATGTTGTCTAGAATGATGATGGAACGCGCTAATATCTTAATGCTTGACGAACCCACTAATCACTTGGATTTGGAATCTATTACCGCATTCAATAATTCATTGAAAAACTTTAAGGGATCGGTTATTTTTACAACTCATGACCATGAATTTGCTCAAACAGTAGGTAATCGTGTGGTTGAATTAACACCAAATGGAGCAATTGATCGTTACATGACTTTTGATGAATATTTGGATGATGAAAAAGTTCAAGAATTAAGATCTAAAATGTATTCATAAGAATAAATAAGTTTCTATAAATTATTAACTCCTGCATTTATGTGGGAGTTTTTTTTTGTAGGCAAATGTTCAAAAGATCCTATTCGTAAGGAGTATATTTGGTATAACTCAACATGGGTTTCTTTTAGAAAAAAAGAAAAAATTTTCTAGTCTTGCAATTAATAAATCCTAAATCGGAATTTGTATATTTGCTTAACCAAAAACCTACGATGTTTTAAAATCGAATGTTAGATTGATAAAGTCGTAAATCTTTTAAAAACAAATAATTGCTCATATGAATCAAAAAGTGTTACTCAATTCAAAAGAAGTCAATATTATTTTGAATCGTTTGGCTTGTCAATTAATTGAAAAACATCTTAACTTTTCTGATACTGTTTTGATAGGTATTCAGCCTAGAGGAACATTTTTGGCAGAACGACTAAAAGAATTGTTAGAAAAAGAATATCATATACCTAATGTGTCTTTGGGATATTTGGACATCACTTTCTTTAGAGATGATTTCCGAAGAACCAACAAGCCTTTGGAAGCCAATAAAACACAAATTGATTTTTTAGTAGAAGAGAAAAAGGTAATCTTCATTGATGATGTATTGTACACGGGACGCAGTATTCGTGCTGCTTTGACAGCTATTCAATCTTTTGGAAGACCTTCAGGAATTGAATTGTTGGCGTTAATCGATCGTCGTTTTAGTAGAGACTTGCCAATACAACCGGATTATCGTGGTCGTCAAGTTGATGCAATTAATGGTGAGAAGGTTAAAGTTTGTTGGGCTGAGCAAGATGGAGAAGATGGAGTTTATTTAGTCACCAACTGATTGCAGAATTTAGAGTAAACGATTAAACAATTTAAACGAATAAATAAGAAACATAATGAGCGAATTAAGTGTAAATCATTTATTAGGTATTAAATATATTAACGAAAATGATATTAACCTGATTTTTGAAACTGCCGATCATTTTAAAGAGGTAATTAATCGTCCAATTAAGAAAGTGCCTTCATTGCGAGATATTACAATTGCTAATATTTTTTTTGAAAACAGTACACGAACAAAATTATCATTTGAATTAGCTCAAAAACGTTTATCTGCTGATGTTATTAGTTTTTCGGCAGCACAATCATCAGTAAAAAAAGGAGAAACATTAATTGATACTGTTAATAATATCCTTTCTATGAAAGTAGATATGGTAGTTATGCGACATTCAAATCCAGGTGCCGCTTATTTTTTATCAAAAAATGTTAAGGCAAGTATTGTAAATGCAGGGGATGGAGCTCACGAACATCCTACTCAAGCTTTATTAGATAGTTATTCAATCCGTGAAAAATTAGGAGATGTAACGGGGAAAAAAGTGGTTATTGTTGGTGATATTTTGCATTCAAGAGTTGCGCTTTCCAATATATATGCTTTGCAAATGCAAGGTGCCGAAGTTAAAGTTTGCGGACCCAAAACACTTATTCCAAGATATATTGAATCACTTGGAGTAACAGTTGAGCCTAATTTACGTAAAGCACTTGAATGGTGTGATGTAGCAAATATGCTGAGAGTTCAAAATGAGAGAATGGACGTTAATTTTTTTCCATCTACCAGAGAGTATGCTCAACAATATGGAGTTGATAAAGCTTTATTGGATTCACTCGATAAAGAAATTGTAATTATGCATCCAGGACCTATAAATCGTGGAGTTGAAATTACAAGTGATGTAGCCGATTCACAACAATCAGTTATTTTAAATCAAGTAGAGAATGGTGTTGCTATTAGAATGGCAGTTATCTATCTTTTAGCATCAAAAATCCAATAAGCACCGATTATGAAAGTTACTACCAAAGGACATACAATTATAATTAAAGATACTGAAGGGGATATTGTAGAATTTCTTGAGAAAATAAATAATCAATACAATAGTTTTAAAGATCATAATCTTATTTTAGATATTTCGCATGACAAATCGGTTGATGTAAAATCGATTAAAATTTTTTCTGAGTTAGCCAAAAAACATAAAAAAGAAAAAAAATCCTTGGTTTTTGTTGTTCAAGATTTAGACTATAATAAAGTTCCTGTTTCTATTACAGTTGTTCCTACCCAATTGGAAGCTCAAGATTTGATTGAAATGGATGAAATTGAAAGAGATTTAGGTTTTTAAAATTGTTTAACCGTTTATTTGTTTAATCATTTAAATTTAAATTGGTTAAAACTGGTAAAGTTTATTATTTCAACAAATAAACAATTCAATAAATAAACGATTCAACAATTAAACAAATAAACTAATTTTGAAACTTACCATATTAGGCTGCTATGCCGCTACTCCTCGTACTTTAACCAATCCTACTTCGCAGGTTTTAGAAATTAAAAACAGGCTTTTTTTAATTGACTGTGGAGAAGGAACCCAAGTTCAGTTGCGTAAAAACAAATTAAAATTTTCAAAAATTAATCATGTTTTTATTTCTCATTTGCATGGGGATCATTTTTTTGGATTAATAGGTTTGATTTCTACTTTTGCACTTTTAGGACGCACTACAGATTTACATATTTATGGTCCAAAAGGAATTAAAGAAATAATTGATTTGCAATTAAAATTATCAAATTCATGGACTAATTATCAATTGTTCTTTCATGAATTGGAATCGAAGGAAAGTGTAATTGTATATGAAGATGATAAAGTAATCGTAAAAACCATTCCATTAAAACATCGAGTTTATACAAATGGTTTTTTATTTCAAGAGAAAATAGGGGAGCGCAGGCTAGATTTGAATGCGGTTCGTGATTATGAAATTGATAAATGCTATTATCAGAACATCAAAAACGGTAGAGATATCACGCTTGAGGATGGTCGCATTATACCCAATCATAAATTGACATTTGAGCCAATTCCTCCATTGAGTTATGCTTTTTGTTCCGATACTAAGTATTCTGAGGAAATAATTCCTTTAATAGAAAATGTTACGGTATTATATCATGAATCTACATTCTTGCAATCTGAAGAAACATTGGCGCAGAAAACGATGCATTCGACTGCCAAAGAAGCTGCCAAAATTGCTTTGAAAGCAAATGTAAAACAATTAATTTTAGGTCATTATTCTACTCGCTACGATAGTATAGATGTTTTTAAAAAAGAAGCAGAAACGATTTTTAAAGAAGTGCTATTGGCTGAGGATGGTAAAAGTTTTGAATTTTGATAAAATTCTTTTTGATAATTTAAAGTTTATAAAAAATGAATGATTTAAGTAATTATAGAAAATCATATGAGAAAAGTGAATTATTAGAATCGTCAATCCCAGAAGATCCAATAAACCTTTTTAATAGATGGTTTCATGAAGAGGAAGATTTTGATGGTGCTGGTGAAGTCAATGCGATGACTGTTTCTACTATTGGCTTGGATGGTTTTCCAAAATCACGTATTGTTTTGTTAAAAAAATTCAATGAAGAAGGTTTTATTTTTTTTACTAATTATAATTCTGAAAAGGGTAGGGCTATAATCAATAATCCAAAAATTTGCCTCTCATTTTTTTGGGAAAGTATGGAGCGACAGGTAATAATAAAAGGGATTGCCCAGAAGACTTCTGAAAATATTTCAGATGGTTATTTTGAATCAAGACCAAATGGCAGTAAATTAGGTGCTATGGTTTCCAATCAAAGTGAAGTTATTCCTTCTCGAAATTACCTTGAAGAGAGTTTAAAACAATTAGAAAAAGACTTTGAAGGAAAAGAAATTCCTCGTCCAAAGCATTGGGGTGGTTTCTTAGTAACTCCTTTAGAGGTAGAATTTTGGCAAGGAAGACCGAATCGTTTACATGATAGAATTCGTTATACTCTTCAGGGAGATTTTTCATGGAAAATTTCTCGGTTAGCTCCATAATGTAGGAATATGGTATTCTTTTTTATACTTTATATGTAGTTCATCGATTTTATTTGGTAGTTTTAAGTTTAGTGAGTTTATTTGGATTAAAATTTACCCTAAACCGTTAACATTAAAGCAGTTTGCCCCCAATCTACTTTAAATTTAAACTACTATTTTTATGAATTCGAAATTTCTTCGTTTATCTTTTTTTGCTGCAATTTTGAGTTTTATGGTTTCCTGTACCGCAGAGGATTCCGCTTCATTACAAGAAACATCCGAAACCTTACCAATTGTTTTGAATTATGATTATAGTCCGGTTGAATTGGAAACAATGGCTTTGATTAACAATTACCGAGTAAGTTTAGGTTTGAATGCCTTGGAAAAAATCAATCATATTTCGCATAAATCTGAAGAGCATGATAATTATATGATTGCCAATAATGTTGTAAATCATAATGATTTTGAGGCACGTTCAACAAATATTAAGAAAGTTCTTAATGCCAAAAATGTAAGTGAAAATATTGCTTACAATTACAATAGTGCCAAAGGTGCATTTGATGCTTGGCTAAAAAGTGAAGGACACAAACAAAATATAGAAGGTGATTTTACACATTTTGGCCTTTCTATCAGAGAAAATCCAGCAAATGGAAAAAAATACTATACTAATATCTTCGTTAAGATTTAAATTCTAAAATTTAATTAAAAGCAAAAAACTACCTAAATGGTAGTTTTTTGCTTTTAATATATCTTTTTTATAATGCCGTAATGATAAATTCACTACGTCTATTTTGTTGATGTTCTTCTTCTGTACATTGTACGTCATCAGAACATTTATTGAATAATTGTGTTTCTCCGTAGCCTTTACTGGTTAGTCGATTTGGATTAATACCATTTTTAATTAACCAATCTTTTGTTGATTTTGCTCTTCTTTCAGATAACCCTTTATTGTATTTGAAAGAAGCACGACTATCGGTATGTGAACGGATATCGATTTTCATATTTGGATATTCAGCCATTACATCTAATATTTTGGCTAAATCTAGAGCAGCTTCTTGTCTGATATTTGATTTATCTAAATCAAAATAGATCCATTTTATTCCGAAGCATTTACCTAGATCGTCACCCACTGCCACTTTACACAAGGCTTTTTCAAGTGCAAAATTTAATTCAGCCTTACACTCAGCAGGCATTGTTTTTGTTTGTTCTGCAGTTGTGAAATCTTCTTTTTCAACTCTTATACTATATGTTTTTTTCTTATGTAAATCGGCAAATGAATATTTACCATCAGAATCAGATTGAACACTATTGATTACTTTATGTTGGTCATCATAAAGAGTTACTTTGGCATTTGGTACTACTTGTGAAGATATCAATTCTGTTATAATTCCACTTAAGACAGGATTACAAAGTGGTTTGGTTTCTAAAAATTGATAAATATCATCGTATCCTTTCCCTCCATCTCTGTTGGAAGAGAAAAAACCAATTTTATTTTTGGTATTTATTAAAAAAGCAAAATCATCTTTTGGAGAATTGACATCGGCTCCAACATTTTGAACCTCATCGAAAGTTCCATCAGGTTTAATTTTTGATACAAATATATCTAGACCTCCAAGGCCAGAATGTGTATCAGAAGCAAAATAGATTTCGTTTTGGTCGGTTACAAACGGAAATGTTTCTTTTCCTACGGTATTAATATTTTTTCCTAAATTTTCCGGAATACCATAACTACCGTCACTATTGATGCTAACTTTAAAAATATCTGATTCTCCCAAGGTTCCAGTCATATCAGATACAAAATACAATGTTTTTTCATCAGGACTAAGAGCAGGGTGAGCAGTACTATAATTGTTGCTGTTAAAAGGTAATTCCGTAATTTTTTCCCAATCTTTGTCCCCTAAACTAGCTTTATATAATTTAACTAATGTAACTTTATTACCATCTTTTCCTTTTTTCCCTTCCAAGTAATTGTTTCTGGTAAAATACATGGTCTTACCATCTTTTGTAAAAATAGCACTCGCTTCATGAAACCTTGATTTTACACTTTTTGAAAATTTACTTGCTTTATCTGGTCTTAATGAATCACCACTTAGGTTTGCTTCATATAAATTTGTAAAATATTGATCGTTCCAAGTATGCTTTCTTTGTCCTAAGCTACCTGTATCTCTTGATGAAGTAAAAACTAGCTTATTTTCATTGTAGAAAGAACTGCCATAATCTGTATATTTAGTGTTAATTCCAGCATCTTTAATTTTATATCGACCAGAATTTTCTTTTATTTCATCTAAGAAATTCACGTCTTGGATATAAAGCTCTCCTTTTTTAGAGTTGTCTGATTTCTCATTGTAGATTTTAAGCATTTCATTTGCTTTTTCATTATCTCCTATTGATCTTAAGCAGTAGGCGTATCTATAATAATAGACAGGATCAACATTTGTAGTTAAAGCAAATAATTGACCATACCAATTAGCAGCCTTATCTAATTCAGAATTAAAGAAATATGCATTACCCAATTTCTGAAACATATCAGGTGATTGATATCCTTTTGCGGCAATTCTTTCATATGTTTTTATTGCGTCAATATAGGCGTAATCGTCATATTTTTTATCCGCACTTGCTACTTTAGCTTTTTGAGCATAATTGCTTAATGATGAGAAGCAGAGTATCGTTAAGTAAATTACTGTAATGTTTTTCATAATATTAATTTTTTAGGACTCTTTAATAATATTTTTGATTACTATAAGTGTTGTCATCGAGTATTGTTACTAGATAATTGATTGAATTTTTTTAAGTATTCATTAGATTTTTCTGTTTTGCCAATCGATTTCAGTGCAATAGAATAGCGATAATAATATTCAGGTTCTAAATCCGATGTTTTGCTAAAAAGTTTGGTATAACATTTTTCCGCTTTGTCTAATTCATCATTAAAAAAATAAGAATTCCCCACTTTTTTCAGCATATCTATAGATTCATATCCTTTTTCAGAAACTCTTTCGTATGTTTTAATAATGTCTATATAAGCATAAGAATCAACCTTTTTAGGTGCTTCAGAAATTGAAAGTTTTGAATTTTCAATATTTAACGTTGTATCCGATTTTAGAATATTTTTTTCGTCTTGTTTACCTTCAGCAAATACTGGTGTGACAATTCGTTTGCTATTTGGCCCTAAATCATATGTTCTAATTAGTTTTGGATTACTTACGTTATAAACTGTTTTATGACCTCCAAATTTCATTGGAACAATTTCTTCTACATGATAATATTTCACTTTCATGTTTGGATTATGATTTTTTTGATCCATCACTAAACTATTAGTTGATCCATTAGTTGATCCATTTGCTTTTTTTTCATTTAATGAAATAGCATTCTTTTGTGTCCAACTATTGAATGAAAATAAACTTATAATTACGGTGTAAAGAAGTATTTTATTTTTCATGACATTTGTATTAAGAGAAAACACTTTTTATGATGTAATTACCATTTGTTGATTTTTTTATTTAATTGATAAATGGACAAATTATTGTGGAACTAAAAGAATCTAGGGGTTATGATTTTACTGTTTTTCTTAAACACCTCATAACGTAAAAAGATCTCATGAGAACCAGAATTGTAATTGTCTAGTTCAGTAGTTTCAAAATCATAAGCGTATCCGACATAGAATGCATCAGAAACTTGGAAACCGGCCATGGCACTCACTGATGCGCTCCATCTATAGGCTAAACCAACTATAAATTTTTCGTTGAACATGAAGTTACCAGAAAGATCGACTTGCAAAGGAGAACCTTCTACTAGCTTAGTCATGAAAGTTGGTTTGAATTTTATTGAAGAACTTAAATCGAAAACATATCCCCCAATCAAATAATAGTTGATTTTTTCTTTATAAATCGCCACATCATTGTCATTGTATGCATCTGTTTCAATAAAGTTCGGTATTGAAAAACCTATGTAGGCTTTATGTGAATGCAAATAAAGACCTGCTCCTATATTAGGAGAAAACTCATTGTCAAAATTCTGAAATTGAGGATCAGTTTGGTCACCTGGATTTAATTTATTCACATCTATGCTAAATAGATTTGCAGTTCCTTTTACACCAAATGATAATTTATATGATTCGGATACAGGTATGCTGTAAGATATATCTGCTGATATTGAATTGGTAGTCGATGGTCCAATTTCATCATTTATTATAGAAACACCCAACCCCAATTTGCTATTATTAAAGGGAGTGTTTGCAGATAATGTATTTGTAACTGGAGCACCATCAAGGCCTACCCATTGTGTACGATGCAAAGCAAAAAAGCTTAATGCTCCTCTCGATCCAGCGTATGCAGGGTTCACATTTATTGTGTTGTACATATATTGAGTATATTGAGCATCTTGTTGCGCATAACTTGCAATGGCTGCAAACATCATAACGATTGAAAATAATTTTGTTTTCATACTTAGTTATTTGTTGGTTTAAATTGGCTATTTTTTCAATAGCAGAGTTTTGAGGGTTTATTGTTTTGTATCGTAGTCTTTTATTAATGCTGGTTGAAGATACTCTGAGGGTTTAATTCTCAGAGTATTTTCAATACCAATTTATTTTACCAAATAGAGGAATCCATCTTTTTTAATATTTTGCGTATTACCAAGACCATCAACTGTATCGTAACTTATTATATAAAAGTATGTTCCTGTTGGCAAACCTTCATTTTTATTAATGGTTGTTCTTCCTTCTGATCTTCCTCTAAAGGCATTACCTTCATTGTTATAATTATCTTTCTCGAAAACTAAAACCCCCCAACGATTGAATACTTCAACTCTTATATTTCTATAGCAATCATTGTTTTCTAAGTTTTCAATTTGGAAATAATCATTTCTTCCATCTTCATTTGCAGAGAAAGCATTATGTACAATTATAGTTTTACAAGGAAGTACTTTACAATCATCGTTAATTGGTACTATGAGGGTTAGACTTCTTGGACAATCACCTGTAATTTTGTATTCAAAATGATATGTGTTTACTGGTAATCCAAAAGCATTTAGAATATTTCCATTTAATGCTCCCGTATTATCAGTGTCCACCCAAGTTCCACCTGTTTGAACACCTTGAGGTAATAAATTTGTCAAATTAATCGGTGTTGTATCTGCATTACAAAATGCTGGACTAGTAATTGTTATAGGATCAATTCCTGCAACATTGATTGTAATTGTTGATGTACCACAGTTTGTAGGATTTGCAACTTCACAAACTTGATATTCAAACACATATTGACCAACAGCTACACCATTTGTTAATGTTACATTTCCGTTATCATCAATAACAATATTTTGTCCGATAGCTGTTAACAATTTAAATTTAAATTTCGTAATATCTGTTATAGAGCCATCCAATAAATCGTTGCTTAACGCATTACGAATTGCATCACCAATTGAGCATTGTGTCACACTAAATTGATCTGGAGTCGGTTGTATATTGGCAAACATTTTACAACTGATACCAAAATCAATATCTAGATGAACTTGATTATCAGCGGTTACAGCTGCCGTTTGTGGATTGGTATTTGTAGGCCCACAAACTTCAAAGCTAGATGGTTTACCAGTTTTTGGCGAATTTCCATTTTTACTTGTACTTGGTAGGATTTTAACCAATCCTGTAGCACTCATTGCTGAAGATTGTGCTATTAAGTTGGCATCCATTTTTAGTTCTACATTATAGTCTCCGAAAGCACCAGCTGCTGGTCTGTTTCTCCAGAAACCTTGAATACCGATAATTACTGAATCTGAATAATTATTAGGACCAGTTACAAATATATTTGAAGATTTAGCATTACCAAAACCCGCCGCATTCAATTCGCCAACATTCAATGGTCCTTGATAGCTTCCATCACCATTAAGGTCAATCCATTCCCATTTGCTATAATCAAATGAGCCATTGGCATCAGGTATGTTTTGAGTCACCAAATTATCATTGTTGGCATCAAACCATTCATCTTGAATACCATTGTTATTTGTATCATACCAAACAAAGTCTCCTAATACGGGTAAATCTGATTTATCATATCCAAAATTATGAGCTTGGTAAATACAATTTTCTAACGTTGTAAAGAATAAACTTGAATCTACAGGATACAATTGGTATGCACTATTTAAATTAGCATCTTGTACTTGCACTAAATAATCTCCAGGAATCATTCCTGTAAAATTATAATATCCTTGTGCATTAGTTATTCTAATTAAGATTGGACCAGTTGTAGTTCCTTGAGGGATTAAGTTTACTGGAACATTTGCCAAAGGAGTGTTAGTTCCAGCATTAAAAATTGTACCCGCAATTTTTGTTGCATTATTACAAATAACTGTTATAGTAACAGTAGCAGTATCACAATTTCCACTGTTAGCATTTTCACAAATTTGATATACCAGGGTATAAGTTCCTGCCGGGGTACCATCTTTTAAATCTATAGAGCCATCTGTATTCATTGTCATATAACCTGTTGCGTCTGGTGTTACCAAAGTCAAGGTAACATCGACAGGGTTTACAGCAATAGCATTCAAAGTATCATTATTGAATACATTAAGAACATTAGAGGCGCCATTAATTCCGTCTATTGGACCAGCAGTGTCATCTACAGCATCAATTGGATTTGCTCTTTCATTGACAATTTCTTCATCAGTACTGCTAATAGGAGTGTTATTTGGTGTTAACCCATCAGCTGTCACAACATTGGTAACAGAACCTTCATTTAAATCTTCTTGGGTTACAGTGTAGCTTTGTGTATATTCTGAACTCGCACCAGAAGCTAAAACATCTATAGTCGTGTCTAATCCTGTAAGTGGGTCTTTTACGATTATTTGATGCAATGTTGTATTACCAGTGTTTTTTACAATTATGGTATAATTAATTACATCTCCAACAACGCTATAACTTGTAGTAGTAGCGGTTTTGATTACTGATAATCCAGGTGATTGTGTTAGTGGTGTAATTGTACAATCTGGGCACTCAGGGTCTATTGGACAAGTAGTACAAGGTGTAGAGTCAGACGAAGTATCCGTTACTGGATTTCCGTTTGGATCTTTGGATGTTACTGTTGCCAAGTTATAAACATATCCAGTATTGATGTCTTCTTGTGTAATAACATGTGAACCAGAGAATGTCGTAGTATCTGTCGCACCAACAGCTAAAGTTGTAATTGGTCCACCAGTGATAGTTGCATTGTTGTCTGTGACTGTCACGTCGGTTAATGTTACGTTTCCGGTATTTGTAACTACGAAATTGTAAGTAACCACATCTCCCACATTGGTAATGCCATCTAGATTGCTATCCACATAAGTTCCGTCTTTAGTAATGTTTATACTAGGAGATTGAGTTAATGGTGTAATTGTGCAATCAGGACACTCAGGGTTGATTGGACAAGTAGTACAAGGAGTAGGGTCAGAAGATGTGTCAGTCACAGGTTTATCTTCTGGATCTTTTGCTGTAGCTGTAGCTAAGTTGTAAACATATCCAGTATTGATGTCTTCTTGAGTGATTACATGTGAACCAGAGAATGTTGTTGAGTCACTAGCTCCAACAGCTAGAGTTGCAATTGGCCCACCTGTAATAGTTGCATTATTATCGGTAACTGTTACATTGGTAAGTTCTACACTTCCAGTATTTGTAACTACAAAGTTATAAGTAACAGTATCTCCAACATTGGTAATGCCATCTTGATTGCTATCTACATAGGTAGCATCTTTGGTAATATTGATGCTTGATTCTGAAATAACATAAGAGTAATTAACTTTACAACCTTTACTATCAATAATCACAACACTGTATGTCCCATTTGGTAAGCTAGATATATCTTCTGAAGTGGCCCCATTTGACCATAAGAATTTATATGGAGCTGTTCCGCCTGAAACTGTTAGGTCAATGGATCCATTACTACAAGCAACACAATTATTGTTATTTATGATTACTGCTAAAGCACTTAAAGCTGCTTCCGGTTGTCCAATGGTCACGTTACAAGTTGTTTTGTATCCTAATTTGTCGGTTATTGTAACACTGTGTGAACCTGCACTTAAACTTACAGCTTGTTGTGTAGTTTCACCATTATCCCATAAGTAGGTGTATTCTCCGTTTCCGCCAATAGCAGTTACAGTTGCCACACCATTGCTGTCTCCATAACATTTGGCGGGAGCATCCTGTACTACACTGCAAGACAGTACTTCGGGTTGTGTGATTGTGATTTCGCAGGTGGTTTTACAGCCTTTTGAATCTGTAACGGTAACGCTGTGCAATCCTGCGTTAAGGCCTACAGCTTGTTGTGTAGTTTCTCCATTATCCCATAGGTATGAGTAACCTCCATTACCACCTACTGGGGCAACAGTAGCTTGACCATCGCTTAGTCCATTGGAAGTAACAGCTTTGTTTTGTATGATTGAACAGGTTAGAGCTGCTTCCGGTTGCCCAATGGTTACGTTACAAGTTGTTTTGTATCCTAATTTATCAGTCACTGTAACAGTGTGTGAACCTGCGCTTAAACCTACAGCTTGTTGTGTAGTTTCACCATTATCCCATAAGTAGGTGTACTCTCCGTTTCCGCCAATAGCAGTTACAGTTGCCACACCATTGCTGTCGCCATAACATTTGGTGGGATCATCTTGTACAACACTGCAAGAAAATATGTCAGGTTGAGTGATTGTGATTTCACAAGTGGTTTTGCAACCTTTGGAATCTGTAACGGTAACGCTGTGTGAACCTGCACTTAAACTTACAGCCTGTTGTGTAGTTTCTCCATTATCCCATAGGTATGAGTAACTTCCATTACCACCTATTGGAGTAACGGTTGCTTGTCCATCGCTTAGTCCATTGGAAGAAACCGCTTTATCTTGAACAATTGAACAGGTTAGAGCTGCTTCCGGTTGCCCAATGGTTACGTTACAAGTTGTTTTGTATCCTAATTTATCAGTCACTGTAACAGTGTGTGAACCTGCGCTTAAATCTACAGCTTGTTGTGTAGTTTCACCATTATCCCATAAGTAGGTGTACTCTCCGTTTCCGCCAATAGCAGTTACAGTTGCCACACCATTGCTGTCGCCATAACATTTGGTGGGATCATCTTGTACAACACTGCAAGAAAATATGTCAGGTTGAGTGATTGTGATTTCACAAGTGGTTTTGCAACCTTTGGAATCTGTAACGGTAACGCTGTGTGAACCTGCACTTAAACTTACAGCCTGTTGTGTAGTTTCTCCATTATCCCATAGGTATGAGTAACCTCCATTACCACCTATTGGAGTAACGGTTGCTTGTCCATCGCTTAGTCCATTGGAAGAAACCGCTTTATCTTGAACAATTGAACAGGTTAGAGCTGCTTCCGGTTGCCCAATGGTTACGTTACAAGTTGTTTTGTATCCTAATTTATCAGTCACTGTAACAGTGTGTGAACCTGCGCTTAAACCTACAGCTTGTTGTGTAGTTTCACCATTATCCCATAAGTAGGTGTACTCTCCGTTTCCGCCAATAGCAGTTACAGTTGCCACACCATTGCTTTCTCCATAACATTTGGCGGGATCATCCTGTACAACACTGCAAGACAGTACTTCTGGTTGTGTAATTGTGATTTCACAGGCAGTTTCACAGCCTTTAGAATCTGTAACGGTAACGCTGTGTAATCCTACGTTAAGGCCTACAGCCTGTTGTGTAGTTTCTCCATTATCCCATAGATATGAGTAACCTCCATTACCACCTATTGAAGTAACGGTTGCTTGTCCATCGCTTAGTCCATTGGAAGAAATCGCTTTATCTTGAACAATTGAACAGGTTAGAGCTGCTTCCGGTTGTCCAATGGTTACGTTACAAGTTGTTTTGTATCCTAATTTATCAGTTGCTGTAACAGTGTGAGAACCTGCGCTTAAACCTACAGCTTGTTGTGTAGTTTCACCGTTATCCCATAAGTAAGTGTATTCACCGTTTCCGCCAATGGCAGTTACGGTTGCCACACCATTGCTGTCGCCATAACATTTGGCGGGAGCATTTTGTGTAACACTGCATGATAATACGTTAGGTTGTGTAATTGTAATTTCACAAGTGGTTTTACATCCATTAGAATCAGTAACTGTGACAGTATGTGAACCAGCATTAAGAGCAGTTGCTTGTTGAGTTGTTTCACCATCATCCCATAAGAAAGAATATCCACCGCTTCCTCCAAGAGGAGTTACAGTTGCTTGTCCATCACTCAGACCATTAGAAGAGACGGCTTTGTCTTGCGTAATTGAGCAGGTCAAAGTCGCTTGAGGCTGGGTAATAGTTACAGACAATGCTTCAGTGCTACAACCATTTTCATCTTTCACAGTCACAGTGTACATTCCTGCGGGCAATCCTGTACGGTCTTCAATATTATTTGTTCCTGCTAAATCAGCCCAGTCGTATGTGTAATCTCCTGTTCCACCAGAAGCTGTAATATCGATAGCTCCAGTTGATTCTCCATAACATAAAACATCTGTTTTGGAGGTTTTTACTACACTAATAGCAGATGCAGGCTGGGTAATAGTTACTGACAATGCCGCAGTGCTACATCCATTTTCATCTTTCACAGTCACAGTGTAAGTTCCAATTGGTAGTCCTGTGCGGTCTTCACTATTATTTGTTCCCGCTAAATCGCTCCAGTCGTATGAATAATCTCCCGTTCCACCGGAAGCAGTAATGTCGATTGCTCCGGTTGATGCTCCATAGCATAAAACATCTGTTTGTGAAGATTTCACCACAGTAACTGCAGATGCAGGCTGGGTAATAGTTACAGACAATGCTGCAGTACTACATCCATTTGCGTCTTTTACAGTTACGGTATATGTTCCTGCAGCTAGTCCCGTGCGGTCTTCAATATTATTTGTTCCAGCTAAATCATCCCAGTCGTAAGTATAAGTTCCTGTTCCACCAGAAGCTGTAATACTAATAGAACCAGTTGATTCTTCATAACATAAGATATCTGTTTTTGAGTTTTTTACAACAGTAACAGCAGAAGCAGGTTGCGTTATTGTTACAGATAATTCATTAGAAGAGCAACCGTTTGCATCTTTCACAATTACAGTATAAGTTCCTGCTGCTAATCCTGTACGGTCTTCAATATCATTTGTTCCAACTAAATCATTCCAGTCGTATTTATATGCCCCTGTTCCACCAGAAGCTGTAATACTAATAGCTCCAGTTGCTTCTCCATAACATAAAACATCTGTTTGGGAAGCTTTTGCCACAGTAAGAGCTGAAGTTGGTTGTGTAATTGTTACCGATAATTCACTTGAAGCACATCCATTTTCATCTTTCACAGTCACAGTGTAAGTTCCAATTGGTAGTCCTGTGCGGTCTTCACTATTATTTGTTCCCGCTAAATCGCCCCAGTCGTATGTATAATCTCCCGTTCCGCCAGAAGCAGTAATGTCAATTGCTCCGGTTGATGCTCCATAGCATAAAACATCTGTTTGTGAAGATTTCACCACTGTAACTGCAGATGCAGGCTGGGTAATAGTTACAGACAATGCTGCAGTACTACATCCATTTGCGTCTTTTACAGTTACGGTATATGTTCCTGCAGCTAGTCCCGTGCGGTCTTCAATATTATTTGTTCCAGCTAAATCATCCCAGTCGTAAGTATAAGTTCCTGTTCCACCAGAAGCTGTAATACTAATAGAACCAGTTGATTCTCCATAACATAAGATATCTGTTTTTGAGTTTTTTACAACAGTAACAGCAGAAGCAGGTTGCGTTATTGTTACAGATAATTCATTAGAAGAGCAACCGTTTGCATCTTTCACAATTACAGTATAGGTTCCTGCTGCTAATCCTGTACGGTCTTCAATATCATTTGTTCCAACTAAATCATTCCAGTCGTATTTATATGCTCCTGTTCCACCAGAAGCTGTAATACTAATAGCTCCAGTTGCTTCTCCATAACATAAAACATCTGTTTGGGAAGCTTTTGTCACAGTAAGAGCTGAAGTTGGTTGTGTAATTGTTACCGATAATTCACTTGAAGCACATCCATTTGCATCTGTTGCAATAAGGGTATAAGTGCCGTAACCCAATCCTGTTAAGTTTTGAGTGTTTGTGGCATACGCTAGACCATTTTTTTTCCAAGCATAAATATATGGACTTGTTCCCCCAGTGGCATTACTAACTGTTATTGTACCAGTGCTTGCTCCAAAACAATCCACATTAGTTTGCGAAGTTAAATTAACTGAAGGGCAGGGAACATTTGTAGAAGGTGTCGAAATGTCCAAGAATGTATTTGTACATGATGAATTTTTATAATCAAGCCTTGAAGCAGTATTGACCGTTTTTGTCCCGCAGACATTTGATTTTGGAGTCAATTCATATTTTAAGGTAATAGTTTCAACATTTAAGAAATCTATATTCCAAGAAATAACTTGTCCTGAAACTGATGCTGTTCCTTTTGAAGGAGTAACAGCGCCAATTGTAAAATCGTTACTTACGGTTTCTTTGCCAAATGGGGTGCCTGTAATTTGTTGAGCAACCCAAGAGAGTTGTGTCGATATACTTGTATATATAGTAGTCAAATCTGCTGCAGTTTCAGTATAATATTTTCCTGCAGTTTGAATATTGTCTAGGGTATATTGAGCATTAATTTGATCTGTTCCTGAAATCGCCCCGAAAAGGCCTACAGAAAATATTTGATTATTATAATCTCCACTTGGTTTTGTAGTTGTTTTTGCAGCTTGAGCCGCTATAATTGCACTTTGAATACAAGTTCCATTCTGACCATTTGTACAATTATCGCCACTTGCATTATTTCTATTAGCTACACCATCAGTCAATAGTATAATACTTCTAGAGGTAATACAATCAAATGTGCCATTTGCGTTCAATTCCTCACTAGCTTTTTTTATCCCTCCTTCAATGTTAGTACTTCCATTTGCATTTAAAGCATTAATTGCATTTATAAGTTCTTGTTTGTTTGCTGAAGGAAGTAAATTTTTTACAATAACACCATTATTGCCATATGTGACAATGGCGATTTTATTTTTAGTTGTTGGATTATTTGCTGGAAGAAATACTTGGTTGATGAAATCAATTGCAGCATCTTGTGCATGCTCTAAAGGATTCTTAGAGTCATTTTGAATATCATCATCCATACTACCCGAAACGTCAATAACTAAAACAACTTCAAGAGGTCTTGAAACAGGATTAGTTCCTTGGATTTTTAATTCCACGTCAATTTTGCCACATACGCCAGGTCTTACAGTAACGGTTTTGGTCGGAGTAATGGTTTGTGAAGAGCCAAGTAAACATGAAAATATAAATAGAATTAAGAATAATCCTTTTTTTATATTTTGTATATTATTGCTGAAGTGTAATGTTTTTTTCATTTTAAAAAAATTAAGGTGAATAACCAAAATAGTAAAAGAGTATTTTTTAAATTAATCATTCTGCAGAAGGATCACTTACCATAGTGTGTAAAGTAGTACTTACTGAATAAGAAGGACATTCTGTTGCTGTAGCATTAATTTGAGAACAATTCCATCTATTTATAGTTGTTCCATTAGGAACTTTTACTTGTGCTAAAAATGTAATTGTTTCTCCAGGGTTTACAGATATTTGATTTATAGGTATTGAATTCGTATCTGTAAGTGTGATACTTAGATTAACATTGCCCGCGGAGCTACTTCCGTCTTTATTTGAACAATTACTGTTTGTGTTTGTTGCACTCAATGTATAGATAGAATTAGAAGTGCCTATATTCGAAATCTGCAGTGAATATGATACACCTTCTGGAGGAACACTTTTTGTAAATCTGTTTTTCTCTACCTGTAGAGTTGCTTTACAAGAGTTTGATTGAGCATTAGAAGTGGAGTTGCTTAACAATAAAAGAAATAAGAAAAGCAACATCTGAGAACCTTGTGAAACTTTTTTAAGTTCAATTGCCAAAAAGTTTTTGAATAGGTTTAGTGTAGTTTTAGGTTTCATAATTTTTTATTTATTGATTAGGTTGTTATTAATTGTTTTTGAAAATATATCTTGATTTGCCAATTAAATAAATAAGCAAACTAATAGCTATTGTAGTAGGTTCGAGAAAGACAATTTTTATTTGATTTGGATTTGGGAAAGAAATCAATTAAAAATTTAGTTTTGTCTAGATTGAGAACTGAAGTATACTATCAGTTACCATTAAATTAAGTAGGTTGATCGCTAATTCTATTTTGATTCAGATTTGGGAATTAAATCAAATAAAATCTTGTTGTGTCAAAATTGAAACTGATGTCAGTTAACAATGAATTGAAGTAGGTTTTCTTGACAATTAAATTTTGATTGAGATTTGGGATTACAATCAAAAAACTTTTTTTAAATATGCTAACACATGTTTGGTTAACAGATAATTGTAGTAGGTTTTTGCTTTTAATTTTGATTGAGATTTGGGATTACAATCAAAAAACTTTTTTTTAATATGTTAACACATGTTTAGTTAACAGATAATTGCAGTAGGTTTTTTTATGTTTTAATTTTGATTAAGATTTGGGAAATAATCAAAATTTTTAATTTCAGCATTAAAGCTTGCAGTAGGTTACAAAATAATATTTATAGCGTTTTTTATTTGGGGTTAAAAAACTAATCAATTATTTATATACCAAAATTATAAAGAATGTTCATATTACAATCTGATTGTCTTTGAAAAACCTAAATACTCGTTGAATAGTTAAAAATATAAGAAAAATACCTTATAAAAATGTAAATTTTTAGATCAATTTTTACTTTTTTATAACAATTGGATTCTTAAAATTGTTAATTATTTTTAATTGTTTTAAAAAAATCTGCATTATGATACGAATAGTTTAAGAATGATGCGCTTTTGATATAAATAATTTACTACTATTAAATGCTAATGATTTTGTAATTAAATTTTATAAACAATCTATAAATCAATGTTTTAACTTTTGTTTAGAACATTGATTTTCTATGTTTTTTATTAAAAAGATTGCTAAAATATTTTGATAATCTTGAATCAAATGACAACTGAAAAATGAGATTTGATGTCATATCGATTCTAAAATCCTTTTTTAAAAATTTCATCTTAATTTTTTTTTAAAAATTTATTTAACCTTATTTTGTTGTAAATCAATAGGTTTAGTTTTTAAATGAAAGATTTTACTTCTTATTAATATACATTAAATGTATTTTGTCGATTATTTGTTGTATTTAAACGAATAATTCGTTTATTTTGACAATGGAAATTTAATAAAAATTATGCCATATAATTAAAGTTTTTTGCCCCACAATCTACTTTAAATTTAAACCTACAATTTTATGAGTGCAAAATTATTTCGTTTTATTGCTATTGGATTTATTCTTACTGTTTTTACATCTTGCTCATCTGATGATAATTCAAATGAAACCGAGGAAAAATTACCAATAGTTATGGCTTATGATTATAGTCCTTTAGAATTGGAAACAATGACATTGATAAATAATTATAGAGTGAGCGTTGGATTAAATGCTTTAGAAAAAATAAATCACGTTTCTCATAAGTCAGAAGAACATGATAAGTATATGATTGCAAATAATGTTGTCAATCATGATGATTTTGTAGCTCGATCAGAAAATATAATAAAAGCATTAGGTGCGTTAAGAGTAAGTGAGAATATTGCATATAATTATAATAGTGCACAGGGTGCATTTGATGCTTGGATGAATAGTCCAGGCCATAGAGAAAATATTGAAGGCGATTTTACACATTTTGGATTATCAATAAGAGAGAATCCAATTAATGGAAGAAAATATTTTACAAATATTTTTGTAAAAATGTAAATTTTGTTTGTTTGTTTGTAAGGGAGCTGTCATTTTATTGGCAGCTTTTTTTTTTGATATAATTAAAAGTGATTGATATCTAAAAATAGTTATATAATTTTAAATCTAGAGAATAATTAAAAATGAATATTGTTGCTGAAGTTATTGTCTGAAGTATATTTTTAAATTAGAGAACTAAAAATCATATATTATTTTAAATGAAAAATTAAAATAAAGATTCTAAACTTTTTTTTTGTAAATTGTAACTCCCTAAGATTTTCTAATTCAATTTATATAATTGAAATCTAACCTAATTAAATTTTAATTTATTGAATTTCAATTCATTGATGTTGTGATGAAGTTTTTTATTATATAAAATAAATAGTTGTGATATATGAAAAATTTAATTTTAATTCGGCATGCAAAGTCTAGTTGGGAAGCACCTTTACATGATAAAGATAGACCTCTAACTTCACAAGGAATGCAAAGTGCTCATTTAGTTTCTTCTCATGTTATTAAATATTTGCCTAAAACTTTTAGTATTTGGAGTAGCACAGCCGAAAGGGCGGTAGAAACTGCTTTGATTTTTGCACAAAATATAAATTTTCCTTTGGAAAGCATTCTATATAAGGATGATCTATATACTTTCGATGAAAGAAAATTAGAAAATGTTATCAAATCATATAGTAATGGTTATGATAGTATAATTATATTCGGACATAACGAGGCTATTACAAATTTTGTTAATAAATTTGGGGATATTTACATTGAAAATGTTCCTACGGCTGGATTTGTCCATATAGAATTTGATAATGAAAGTTGGGACGCTATTAACAAAGGCAAGACCAAAAAAATACTATTCCCCAGAGATTTAAAATAAATAAAAAGTGTTTGAACATAAATATATTGATAGAGAGAAAAGCTGGTTGGCTTTTAATGCTCGGGTGTTACAAGAAGCTGCTGACGATTCAGTTCCATTATTAGATAGGTTGAGGTTTCTAGGGATTTTTTCCAATAATTTAGATGAATTTTTTAGAGTTCGATTTGCTGCAATAAGACGGTTAAGTTTGAGTGGCATTTCTGGCGAAAAATATTTTGGTGGAGTTACAGCACAACAATTAATTAAAGATATAACAGAGATTGTTATCCAACAGCAATCTGAAAGTTTAAGAATTCTTAATAACATAGAAGAACAATTAGAAACTGAAAATATCTTTATTATTCATGAAAATGATATTAATAAAGAACAAGAGGCTTTTTTGAAAGAATTTTTTATTCAAAAGCTAAGTCCAGAACTCGTTACCATTATATTAAATGATTTAGCGGAATTTCCTGTTCTTAAAGATTCATTGGGGTATTTGGCGGTAAAACTCGTGATGAAAAAGAATCTAGAAGTTCGTTATGCCATCATTGAGATTCCTAAAATGATCAATCGTTTCGTAGTATTGCCTTCTAATAATGAAAAGCAGTATGTAATTCTGATTGATGATGTTATTAGAATGCATTTGAGTAGTATTTTTAATATTTTCAATTACGAAAGTGTTTCGGCTCATATGATAAAAATAACGAGAGACGCTCAATTGGATATTGATAGTGATTTGAGTAAAAGTATGCTTGAAAAAATATCATCGAGTGTAAAGGACAGAAGAATAGGGGAGCCAGTACGTTTTATTTATGATCAAGAAATAGACAAGGATACGCTAAAGTTTTTTCTGGACAAAATGAGTATCGATTCTACGGATAGTATTATTCCGGGAGGTAGATATCATAATAGGAGAGATTATATGGATTTCCCAAATCTTGGTAGATTTGATTTGCTGTACCAAAAAAATGATCCTCTTCCTATACCTGGTTTAAGTCTAGAGGGTAGTATTTTGGAGAAAATTGCCGAAAAGGATTATTTGTTGAATGCTCCGTATCAGTCATTTGCTTACTTAATAAAATTTTTGCGTGAAGCCGCTTTGGATCCTAAAGTAACTTCGATCAAAATTACTTTATATCGATTAGCTAAAAATTCTCAAATCATTAGCTCTTTGATTAATGCTGCCAAAAACGGAAAAAAAGTAATTGTTCAAATAGAATTGCAAGCTCGATTTGATGAGGCTTCAAATATTTCTTATGCCGAACAAATGCAAACAGAAGGAATCCAACTTATTTTTGGAATAAAAGGATTAAAAGTTCACAGTAAAGTTTGTGTGATTGAAAGGTTGGAGAAAAATAAAGTAAAAAGATACGGTTTTATTTCGACTGGAAATTTTAATGAGGCTACAGCAAAAATTTATACCGATGTAACACTTTTTACGTGTCATCCTCAAATATTAAAAGACATATCAAAAATATTTGAATTTTTTGATATCAATTATAAAGTGCAACGCTATAAACACCTTATCGTTTCACCTCAATATACCAGACAACGTTTTGTGAAATTGATCGATCGAGAAATTGCACACGCCATAGCTGGTAGAAAAACTTACATGAAATTAAAAATGAATAGTTTGTCTGATTTGGCGATGATCGATAAATTATATGAAGCTAGTAAAGCTGGTGTAAAAATTCAATTGGAAGTAAGAGGTATTTGTTCTTTAATTCCAGGGGTTAAAGGTTTAAGTGAGAATATAGAGGCTATAAGTATAGTTGATAACTATTTAGAACATTCAAGAGTTTATATTTTTGGGAATGCTGGATTTACCGAAGTTTATATTTCTTCGGCAGATTTTATGACCAGAAACATTGATGCTAGAGTAGAAGTAACGTGTCCAATTTATGATCAAGAAATAAAAAATGAATTGATCGATAATTTTGATATCGGCTGGAAAGGAAATGTAAAAGCAAGATTTCATTCCTATAAATTGGATAATAAATATAGAATTAGAGGAGATAATCCCATCTTTAGGGCTCAACTAGAAACCTATAAGTATTATCAAAGAAAAGTGGAATTGATAGGCGAATTAAAAGAAAATTAAAATAACGCAAGAATAGAAATATTCAAAACCATAAATCGCATCCTAGAGAATATGATTAAAATTAAAAAATATGCTGCTATTGATATTGGGTCGAATGCTATGCGTTTATTAATCACCAATATTGTAGAAGAAGAAGGAAAAGAAACACAATTCAATAAGAGTTCATTAGTGCGTGTGCCTATTCGTTTAGGTCAGGACGCTTTTACGGTTGGAGAAATTTCTCCAGAAAATATTGAGCGAATGATTGATGCGATGAAAGCATTCAATTTGTTAATGAAAGTACATAAAGTAGAGCGATATATGGCATTTGCAACATCGGCCATGCGTGAAGCTTATAATGCAAAAGAAGTTGTAGCTTTAATAAGAAAGAAAGCGGATATCAAAATAGAAATTATTGACGGTAAAAAAGAAGCAGCCATAATAGCTTCTACAGATTTACACCATTTATTAAAAACTGATGAAACCTATCTGTTTGTTGATGTAGGTGGTGGAAGTACTGAATTTACATTGTTTTCTAATGGAAAAATGGTAAATTCAAGATCTTTCAAAGCAGGAACTGTTCGATTGTTAAATGAAATGGTTTGTGATGTAGTCTGGGATGAAATTGAAAAATGGATTAAAACCAATACCGCAGATTATGAAGAGGTTACGTTAATAGGTTCTGGTGGAAATATTAATAAATTGTTCAAAATGTCGGGTAAAATTCAAGAGAAACCGCTGTCATACATTTATATGAACTCTCAATATGCTTATTTAAATTCGCTATCCTATGAACAAAGAATTTCTCAATTAGGTTTAAATCCAGACCGAGCTGACGTAATTGTTCCAGCAACTCGTATTTATCTGAATGCAATGAAATGGAGTGGAGCTAGACAGATTTATGTTCCAAAAATTGGACTTTCAGATGGTATTGTAAAAGCAATGTATCACGGAAAAATATAATTAAATTGTCAAAAAATAAATAAAAAAGCAGTCTATTTGGACTGCTTTTTTTGTACAAAATATTTTGAATAAAATTAAGTAAGTTTTAATAAAAGACTTTTTAGCCACAATCCAACAAATAAAGCCATAACAAGCAATATTGCAAATAGATAGAAAATGGAAATATCTGTGCTTAAGCCCAATAATAATGGGCCAACAAATCCTGCTGCAGACCAAGCTGTTAATGTGTAACCAAGTACTTGACCATATTTTTCTGCCCCAAATATACTTTTTACAAAAGAGGGCATAGTTGCAAAACCAGCACCATAACCAGCAATAATGATAAAGGTTAAAGTTTGAAATGAAGTTTGATTTGTTGAAAAAGTTGGTATTAATGCAAAACAAGCAGCATTTATTCCGATGAAAATCATAAAAGTTGCCCAGCATCCTATTTTATCTGATATGCTTGACCAAAACAAACGTCCCAACCCATTGAATAAACCGATAATTGCTACGAACATAGTAGCTTGGCTGGCACTCATTCCCACAACTTCTTCACCTAAAACTGCAGCTTTTGAGATTATGGCAATTCCGCCACATACGTTTAGGAACAACAGTAACCATAGTGCAATAAAACGCTTGTCTGTTAAGATTTGTTTTGGAGTTAAATTTATGTGTTTATGTTGATTATCAGCTGTGCTTATAGGATTAGCTAAATACAAAGCGCTCAAAAGCATACAAATTCCGTAACCTATTCCTAAAGTTGATAAAGCGCCAGAAAGTCCCATCGAAGCATATAAAGGGCCAATCAAAAAGGAAGCTAACAAAGATCCCAATGCAAAAGACATAATGATTATACCGGAAGCTAATCCCGGTCGGTCAGGAAACCATTTTACAACTGTATAAACTGGAGCAATATATCCAAATCCCAAACCGATTCCTTGCAAAACTCCATACGTCAAGTAAAATAAATAGATTGAAGAAAGATGAACTGCCAAAGCAGCACCTAACAATCCTATTGTTAGAAATAAGGCCGCAATTAGTCCAGCTTTTTTAGGGCCAATTTTTTGGGCAAAATTACCCATGAAAGCCGCAGTTAATCCTAAAAAACAAATTGCTAAGCTAAATCCTGTTTTGGTATCGTGTGGGTCCCAATTTAATTCTTCTGATAAAGGTTCGATCCATTTGCTGTAAGCATAAATAGATCCGATTGACAGTTGCATAATCATTCCTGCCAATACAATCAAATATTTATTTTTTGACATGTTTTGTATTGTTGTAAAGTTATAATGACCTTATTTAATTTTTACATTTTTGAAATAAAGCTTGAATATTTCGGCAGCTTTGTTTATTTCTTCTTTTGTGTGTGGCACTGTGTCTGCCAATTGATATTCTAAACCTAACAATTCCCATTTGTGTTTTCCTAATTGATGAAATGGAATAATTTCGACTCTTTCTACAGTTTTATAAGAAGTGAAATGTTGTCCCCATTCGTGCAAATATTCTTCTTGATCACTCCAGCCTGGAACTAAAACATATCGCAACCACATTGGTTTACCCGTGCTTTCTCTGTATTCTGCCACACGTAGCGTTGTTTTATTTTTTAGGCCTGTTAGTTTTTTATGCCATTCTTTGTTGATGTGTTTGACATCCAAAAGCAATAAATCGGTTCTTTCCAATAATTGCTCTGTTTTGGAGTCCAAAACCCTTCCATTGGAATCCAAGCAAGTGTTGATTCCGTTTTCATGCAGGCGATCAAAAAAAGTAATTAATTTTTCGCGTTGCAGCAAAGGTTCTCCACCTGAAACAGTTACGCCACCTTTTTTACCAAAATAAGTTTTTTGATTTAACGCTTTTTCAACCAATTCCTCTATGGGTACAAATGAACCGCCGTGAATATCCAGAGTATCGGGATTTTGACAATACAAACATCTAAACTGGCACCCTTGTGCAAAAACAACCATTCTTATTCCAGGGCCATCATGAGTTCCTAATGTTTCCAAGGAATGGATTCTCAATAAGTCTGGGTTATGAGCATCTATGGAGTCGTCAATATATTCTTGCTGTGGGAAGTACATTTGATATGAGATTTAAAAAAACCTGTCTAAATTAAACTTTATTATAGTTTCTTTAGACAGGTTCATGGTTTTAATTTAAAATTAGTTCATTCTAAATTTACATTGTTTCATGGAAAGTTCTTGTGATAACTTCCAACTGGTGTGCTTTGGACAATCTAACGAAATTCACAGCATAACCAGAAACTCTAATTGTTAATTGAGGATAATTTTCAGGATGTTCGTAAGCATCCATTAAAGTTTGTTTATCCAAAACATTTACGTTTAAGTGATGTGCGTTTCTTCCAAAATAACCATCCATGATTGTTACTAGATTTGAAATTTGCTCTTCTTTATCTGATCCCAAAGATTTTGGTACCATGCTGAACGTATTTGAGATACCATCCTGAGCATCTTCATACTTCAATTTACTTACTGAATTTAAAGAAGCAATGGCACCATTTACGTCTCTACCGTGCATTGGATTTGCTCCAGGAGCAAAAGCTTCACCAGCTTTACGTCCGTCAGGAGTAGAACCAGTATTAGTTCCATACATCACATTTGATGTAATCGTCAATAAAGATAGAGTAGGAGTGGCATCTTTATAAGCTCTGTGTTTTCTTAATTCATCAATGAAGATTTTAGTTATTTCCTGTGCAATGCTGTCAACTCTGTCGTCATCATTACCATATTTAGGAAAATCACCTTCGATGTTGAAATCTACAGTTAACCCGATATCGTTTCTTACTGGAGTCACTTTGGCATATTTAATTGCAGAAAGTGAATCGGCAATGATTGAAATACCAGCAGCTCCATAAGCAATGTCAATTCCAGGATCACTATCAATCAAAGCCATTTGTGCTCTTTCATAATAGTATTTGTCATGCATGTAATGAATGATGTACATTGATTTAGCATAAACTCTTGCCACTTCAGCCAAAGTTACTTTGAAGGTGTCTAATACTGAGTCATAATCTAATACTCCGTCTTTCATTTGAGGAATATTTTTGATAACCACAGACCCTTTGTCTTCTTCACGACCACCGTTCAAAGCCATTAATAAGGCTTTTGGCAAATTGGCACGAGCTCCGAAGTGTTGAATTCTTTTTCCAATTTTTTGGTATGATACGCAACAAGCAATTCCGTAATCATCAGAACCTCTATTTGTACGCATCAAGTCATCATTTTCATATTGAAGTGATGAAGTGTCAATAGAAACTTGTGCACAGAAATCTTTAAATCCTTGTGGTAATTTTTGTGACCAAAGAATAGTCAAGTTTGGTTCTGGAGAAGCTCCTAAGTTATAAAGTGTTTGAAGAAATCTAAAAGAAGTTTTAGTTACTTTAGTTCTTCCATCATTTAACTGTCCACCTATTGCCTCAGTTACCCAAGTTGGATCTCCACCAAAAATCTCATCATAGCTGCCAGGACGCAAGTGACGTACCAAACGCAATTTCATCACGAATTGGTCAATGAATTCTTGTGCTTCTTCTTCAGTGATTAAACCTGATTTTAAATCATTTTCGATATAAATATCCAAGAAAGAAGATACGTTTCCAAGTGACATTGCAGCTCCGTCTTGTTCTTTTACGGCGCTTAAATAAGCTAGGTAAGTAAATTGGACAGCTTCGTGTGCGTTGATCGCTGGAACAGAAATATCAATACCATAAGTATGGGCCATTAATTTCATGTCCTGCAATGCATTTATTTGAGATGTGATTTCTTCTCTAAGACGTACTTTATGGTCTGTCATTTCAGCTGAAACAGCTGCAAAATCAGCTTTCTTGGCTTCAATCAAACGATCTACACCATAAAGAGCTATTCTTCTGAAATCACCAATTATTCTTCCTCTTGCATAATTATCAGGTAAACCTGTTAATAAGTGTTTGGAACGAAAAGCTCTAATTTCGCTATCATAAGCACTGAAAACAGCTTGATTGTGGTCTTTTGCATAATTGAAAATCTTAACGACTTCATCAGATACTTGCAATCCTCTTTCTGCTAAAGCTGATTGAACCAATTTGATTCCTCCAAAAGGTTTCATGGCTCTTTTTAATAACTGATCAGTTTGTAGTCCAACGATGGTTTCATTTTCTTTATTAATGTACCCAGGCCCAAATGAGGTCAAATCCGAAATAACATTGGTGTCAATTGCTAAACAGCCGTTATTTTTTCTTTCTAGAAGCAAATTTTCCTTGCAAACATCCCATAGTTTTTGAGTTCTTTGTGATGGTCCAACCAAAAATTTAGAATCTCCATTATAAGGAATGATATTTTGCAATACAAAATCATAAACATCAATTGCTAAATTCCAATTTCCTGTTTTAAAAGATAGCGTTTCTGTTGTACTTTTCATTTTATTTAAAATTATTATTTTACGTGTGTTGTTTGTAATAGTCTGATTTACACTAGTAAAATTAATGAATTTAAATGTTGAATATACATCTTAACTGATTTTTAAATAATAATTATGGTATTGAGTTAAGTGCGGTAATTTGTTTAGATATTACTTTATTTTAATAACTATTCTTAAAAGCTATTTCGTTATCGATAAAATTTATCGTCAATTTATGATGAAGGTTTTTTTGTGTTAAAATGTTAGTATTTTCAAATATTCTTCTCAAAATAGGTTGCAATCGGGAATTTTATGAATTGTTTAAGAATTCAAAAAAAAATTAACAAATTATTGGTAATTCGGTTATATATCTCTTTAATTATCTAATAAACGTCTATGATAATTTATTTGCCCTAAGTGGTAGGCTAGATGAGTTGTCAGATGCGTTAGTAGGAATTCTGTTGAAGTTTTGGTTTCAAAAACTAAAAAGAGGTGTTCCTTTTTTAAATCATCCTCTGTTAAAAGTGTAAGAGCATCATTCACAGTTTGTATTGTGGTTTCAATTTTGGCTATTAATACCGCTTTTGGAACGTCTTTGTCGCTAAATTCCAATTCTCGATTCCTGATGTAATTTGTTTTTCCTATTTGGGCTCCGATGTAAGTGTTTAGATTCCCTATTAAGTGCAAGCAAAGATTTCCCGCCGAATTGGAAATTGATTTTTCAATCTTCCAAATTTTACTTTCGTTTTGGTATGATTCAATCTCCAGTTTAAGTTTATTAAGGTCTCTGTTAAACAAAGCTTTTAAGGTTTCTATCATTTATTATAGTTTTTTAAAGAAGCAAGTGCTTGCTTTTGAATTTGATTTTGCATAAAACCAGTCCAGCCTAACAATAGTCCTTTGAATCCTAATGCTTGTTTCGACCATTTCCAGATGTCAAAATTATCGGTATGTTTGATTATCAAATTATCTTTAAACTGAAATTTAGCATGAATAACATTAACTACTTTTCTATTGGTTTTACTAAAATTATAAGTAGCGATCCAGTTTGCAGTACCAGAGAAATCATCAGCTTTGATATCAGAAAACTCAATTTTGATATTTCCTTTACTTTTTTCGATTAACATTTTCCACATTTGGCAAACATCATTTCCTTTTAGAATACCAAATGCAGGGTCTTGAAACTGTATGTTGGGATGATAGCTTTCACACATTGTTTTGGCATCTGCATTTGCAAAAGCGGTATAGAACTTATGTATTAATTGTTCGTTGGGATTCATTTTAGTTTAATTTGTAAGTAAAAATAACCTTTTTATTGATAATAATTAAGCCTCATTATTTATATTATTCAAATAAAAGAGGCAATTTTTTGTGCTTAACAAATCATGGTCATTTTATATAAAAAAAGCCAAATTGCTTTTTACACAATTTGGCTTTTTTTCAATTACAGTTAGTTTTTATTATAAAATTTCAGGATTGATATTTTTTATATTATCAATTTTAGATTTGCTTTCAGCTACTAAATCTTTACCATTATGAACTATTTTATCATAATTGCTTTTTAATACTCCTGATAAATTTTCGAATTTATCTTTCAAGTCATCGGCATAATCACTGCCTTTTTGCTGAATTTTTTTTCTTGTATCTGCGCCTTTTGCAGGGGCAAATAATATTCCTACTACTGCTCCTGCTGCTATACCGCCCAAAAGCCCTAATGCGATGTGATTTGCTTTCATATTTCTATATTTTTAGATGATTAATTATAAAACTTTTCTGCCTTGAATTATTCTTAATATTACTGCAATTAGTGCAATAACAAGCAATATGTGTATTATAGATCCTGCACTATAGGCAAAGAATCCAATTGCCCAAAAAAGTACTAGTATTACTGCTACTGTATAAAGAAGATTGCTCATGATTTCTATTTTTTTTTAAGATTAATAATTAGTTGCAATCATCACTATTACAACTATATAACGTATTTATTTAATTTTTGTTATTCTCGGTAAAATCTTTTAAGCTTTCTCCAAGTTCATCCATATCATGGTTGAATTCTCTCTTAAAAGATTGCCAATCGCTATCGACATCATTTTTATAGGTGTCTAATTTGGCTTTTAGATTCTTGTTTTTTTGTTCAATTGTATCGATGTTTCTTTGATATGCTTTATCAATATCTTTTCCCGTTTTTTTGATTTTCAATTTCAATTCGGCTATTCTAGCATTGTTTTCTTCGATTTTTACACTGGTAGCATCTTTGAATTCTTGCCATTCTTCTGCTGTTGCAGCTCTTCTGGCTTCATCCAAATTTTCTTCCGCTTCGTCTACTGCAACTTTTGCGCTATCAACACTGTCTTGTGCAATTTGTTCTTTATCAGTATTTTGTTTACAACTCATAAGGGTTGATCCAATTACGAAAGTGGCAATTGCAAGGGTTAAAATTGTTTTTTTCATGTTATTTATATTTAAGGTTATATTCTTTTCTATAAAAATTGTATCCATTTAAAATGTCAAAGAAAATCAAATGGATACAACTTCAAGTAGCTACTTAAAGCGCTTGAATAATTTTTTGAAGTTCTTCTTTGGTTTTTCCCAATTTAATTTGAAGTTTCCCCAGCATTTCGTCTTTTTTTCCTTCAACAAATAATAAATCATTATCAGTTAAGGCAGCAAATTTTTGTTTCAATTTTCCTTTTTGCTCGTCCCAATTTCCTTTTAATTCTGTTGTGTTCATCTTCTTCATATTATGTGTGAAACCATTTTCACAACATTACAAAGGTTGCCATATTTTGCCTTAAAAATGTTTCAAAATTCTTGTAAACTGTTATATCATTTACGGTTCTTTCTACCGTAATGCTTCATTGTTATCTTTTTTAGGGAGGGCTTCTTCCACATCCAATGCACTATCTAGTTCTCTTTTATACTCCCCTTTGAATTCTTCATCCAACTCTTTAATTTGTTCTGCCAAATCAGAATACTCTTTGGACAATTCTGTGATTTCCTTTTCTGTCTTGATTTCGGCATTTAATACGGCATTGTTGGCGGTATCGTGTGAGGAAACTAATTCGTTTATTTTTAGATGAAGAGATGCCGAGAATCGATTGAACGATTTTTGGATAATGAACAAACTCAAGAATGTTATTCCAAAAATGATATCGCCAATAATAAGATGTGCATCAGTTTTGATGAATAAACTATTAATCCACCAAAACAGTACCAGACATAATGCTATTAAAAATGAAATGGAATTTCCAAGTATTGTTGTTGCCACAGAGACTAATTTTTCGAATAGATTTTCGGAATGGTTATATATTTTATTCATGAGATTTTATTTTAGTGGGAATACAAAAGCCCAGCTAATTTAATAGCAGGGCTTATATTAAATTTTTAACTAACTATCAGGTTGTCTTAAATTTAAATTTTATTTGAACATTTATGCTTTTACTGTTTCAAAAAAGTCTGAAACAAATTTGATTCGTTGAGTCTCACTCATTTTCTCTGCCTCTTTGACTTCTATTTTGATATTGGCAAAGCAATTGTTATTTTGTTCTTTATTATGCATCAATGATTCAATTTTAGTTAAACTGTCAACTTTATCCTGATGTGTGAAATTGGATTCAATAGTTTTTTAATTCTTTCCATTAATCAGTAAATTCTATGATGTGTGCTATTGAATTATCCATCCAAATGCCTATTTTCTTTATATTTTTGTTTTCAAATTTTTAGAACATCAATGCTGTGATTTGGAGCATATTTATTTAAAATTTCCTTCAAAGAATTTAAATAATCATTTAGAACTTTTTTGTCCATTTCAGGACTTTCAATACCAGGAATGGTTTCTGGCATTTCGAGAAGATATTTTGATAATTCTGGATAATCCTTCCGTATCAGCAATGTTGTCTTCAAGATTTTGTCATTCAGTTCTTTTACAGTATTCATAACATTAGGAATTAATGTTTTCCTTTGTTCCCTTTTCCATTGTTCCCTTTTCCATGATTGTCCTTATTTCCATTATGGTTTCCATTGTCATGAGGTTTGTAATTGTCGGCTGTTTTGTATGTTTTTTGATGTCCTGGATTATAGCCTTTGTAATATTTTACTTTGTGCTCACGGTAATGGACATAAGGACTAGGACCTCTATAATCATTTAAAACTACTTTATATCCATTGTACAAATCATAGTTTCTATAACGATATGGTAAACTATGAGATCTGATCCAAACTCCATTGCTTAAAAAAATGAACTGTTGTGAACGTATATCATAATAGGATTCCACATCTGGTATATAATAATACGATACTTCTGTATATCCAACCGGTCCCCATTGAGGCGGTGCCCCTACATTTACGCTTATTGATACTTGCGCATGATTTGCAGTTGATGCAAAAAAGAATAGGGCTAGGGCAATTAGTTTTAGTGTTTTCATTTTTGTTGTTTTAAAATTTTTCAAACTACTTTGTTTTCAAAATAAGAGATAAAGGCTCTCTTGATTTTTATAATACAAAGTTCATTCACAAGCCATTGATTCCTGTTACAGTATTTGTTGTAAAAATTTCATAATTCACGGATTACTTAGTATTTGATTTCAATTCTTTTTCTTTTTGCTTTTCTTCTTGTTTTTTGGCTTCGGCTTTCTCTTTTTGGATCTCTTCTTGTTTTTTTGCCTCGGCTTTTTCTTTTTTATTAAAATACCCTTTCAGCAAAAAGTTGTGTTTTGCGGCTTTCATATTATCATCAAAACCCTTGGTCCCTTTTTCCAGATTGGTCATTGTAGCATCCAGTTTATTTCCCATTTGTTCATCCATTAATAATTTGGACAAAGTTCCTTTTCCGTTGTTTATTTTAAAACTAAACTCGGCTAATTGATCTGTAATTACAGCAGCGTTATCGACTGTGGTTTTTACCCCTTTCATGATATCTTCAATTTCAATAGCATTGAGTGACGCAATTGTAGCGTTGTCTTTTACAGTATTTTTTGATGCTGTACCTGGTGATATAGTCAGTACTTTATCACCCATCAAACCATCAGAACCAATACTGGCTTTTGCATCAGTTTTTATAAAACGTCGTACTTCCTCTTTAATCACTAATTTGACTACTACAGCCGAATCAGTAATGAGTTCAATTTCACTTACAGTTCCCACATTTATGCCTGAGAATCGAACATTATTTCCAACTTTTAGACCTGTCACAGTTTTGAATTGTGATTGCAACGTAAAAGTTGAACCAAATAAATTTTTCTGTTTTCCAACAAAGTATATAGTTCCTATAAAAAGAATCAATCCAATTGTTACAAACATTCCTAATTTCCACGTAAACCCTGATTCTTTATACATAGCTTGAGTATTTTAACCTATTAAATGAAAAAAGAACGAACCGATTTGTCCTTGCTTTTTTCTAATTCGTCATAAGATCCTTCAGAACATATGACACCTTCTTTCAAAATTATAATTCGGTTTGCTGTTAATTTGGCGCAAGCCATATCATGAGTTATAATAATAGAAGTTGTTTTGTATTTTTTTTGAACATACAGTATTAATTCGCTGATTTCTCTTGAAGTAATGGAATCTAAACCTGAGGTAGGTTCATCATATAAAATGATTTCGGGTTTTATGATGAGTGTTCTGGCAAGACCAATTCTTTTTCGCATTCCGCCTGACAATTCCGAAGGCATTTTATCAATGGCTTCTTTAAGTCCAACATTGTCTAAAGCTTCAAGTATTGCTTCCTCAATTTCAGTTGAGGACAAATAGGGGGAATGGTGTTTAAGGGTAAATTCTAAATTTTGTCTAACAGTCATAGAATCATATAAAGCGCCATTTTGGAACAAAAAACCTATTCGAACTCTAATTT
The DNA here is from genome assembly GCF_031456055.1 of Flavobacterium granuli. GTDB lineage: Bacteria > Bacteroidota > Bacteroidia > Flavobacteriales > Flavobacteriaceae > Flavobacterium > Flavobacterium granuli_A. The sequence goes on along the minus strand of NZ_JAVDTX010000002.1, from coordinate 248,337 downwards.
CATTTAGGATTGCAGCATCCATTTTTGTAATATCTTCTCCAAAAATATTTATTTCACCTTCATCAGCATGAACTAAACCTACCATGCACTTTATAGTAACTGATTTTCCTGAACCTGATCTTCCTAAAATTACCAGATTTTCTCCTTTTTTTGCAATAAGGTTAATACCACTCAGAACTTTATTATCTCCAAACGATTTGTGTAAATTTTTTAGTTCTACGATAGTTTCTAAAGATTGTATTGCTTTCTTTTTATCGTTCAATAATTTAGTTTGTATCATGGCTTTAATAAAATAAATCAGTTATTTGTACGGCAATCATATCTAGAATAAAGATGGTTAGCGAAGCGGTAACAACTGCTGTATTTGCAGCTTTCCCAACACTTTCAGTCCCGTTTTCGGCATTAAAACCTTTATAGCAGCCCACCAAACCGATGCCAAATCCGAAGAAAAAAGTCTTTATTACTGCTGGAAATATGTCTAGAAATTCAAGATGCTCCAGTACATTAGAGAAATAACGGTAGAATCCCATGTTTTCATGAATATTAAAACCTATGTATCCGCCAAAAACTCCAACAAAATCGGCGTAAATTACTAAAATAGGTATCATAATTGTGGTTGCCATAATTCGAGTAACCACCAAGTATTTGAATGGATTTATAGCCGAAACCTCCATGGCATCTATTTGTTCTGTAACTTTCATAGAACCCAATTCAGCTCCTATGCTAGAGGCTATTTTTCCGGCACAAATCAAAGCTGTGATCACAGGCGCAATTTCCCGGACCAGCGAAAGTCCAACCATACTAGGTAACCAGGACTCGGCACCAAACTTAACCATTGTGGGACGGGATTGTATTGTAAGAACTAATCCCATTATAAAACCAGTGATACTCACCAAGGGCAAAGTTTTGTATCCAATGGCATAACATTGCCACAGAAATTCCTTGATTTCAAAAGGCGGCTTTACGACTTCTTTAAAAAAACGAATTGTAAATAGAGTCGCCTTACCAATATCTTCAAAAATATTTTTTAGATAGGATTTATCAAATGTTATTTTTATTGTGTTTACAGGTGTATTCATGATTTTAAAAAATGGAGTTGTACAGTGGATTTATGTAAAAGCCTAATCTGAAAATAACTTTGTTGAAATCGAAGTCAAATTTTCTGCTAGTCACCAGTAAATCTCCAAGAACCAATTTGGCATTGTTCCTCTAACTTTTTTCTTGAAATACTACGAATTTATCAATAGACAAAGGTCAGTACTTTAGTGTCCAAAAGTGTTTCAGAACTTTGAGTAAATATTATATATTTCACACATTAAGCCAATGTTTTTTTATGGTTTAGTTTCGCATAAACCTCTTTTTGGAATCCATTCTGTGGGTTTAGTTTTAAAGACCTTTTTGCATTTTTTTCTATGCATAATCGAGCCATTAAATAACTTACAGTAGATTCTGCTCCTTGATTTAAATTGATGTACGTATCTTCTAAACCGTCATAACAGCCACCAGTGCAAGGATTATAAATAATTTGATGCAGGTGATTATTTCCCAAAAACCAACTGAATGCAATTTTCATTTTTTGGGTATATTCCGGGTCATTAAAGGCTTTTGAAAATTTGTTTAATGCCAAAATGGTATATGCAATATCAATAGGTTGTTCTCCTCCAATTGCCCGAATTTTTGTACTATTATCTTCCATCATCCAGCCTTTATTGGATATTACTTTAATACTTTTGTCATTAAAAATTTTGGACAAGAGAAAGTCAAACGATGTTTTAGCTACAGCTTTATAATTGGTATCACCTGTACTCAAATAGGCGCAAAGCATTGCTTCTGGTAGAATGCTGTTGCCGTAAGTCAAGTAACTTTCGAACCAGTTCCAATTGGGTTTTGATTCATGCTTGTACATTTGAATCATTCTGTCGGCAAGTTCTTTTATTATAACTGTATTTTTTAGTGATTTTTCTTTTGAATTGACATAATAAAGCCCTTTGATTACAAAAGCCATTGCACGTGTTGAATGCATTTTTAATACATTGGCAGATGCTCGCTCCAAAGTCTTTTTTGCTTTTTGAACTAGTGCAACAGGTAAAATTGATTCTAAAGAAATCAAATAGCCTAAAGCCCAAATGGCTCTTCCATTAGAATCCTCAAGATTAGTCTCGTAATTTTGGTCTGTAAAATCACCATCCTCATCTACATAATTTAGAAAAGAACCATCGTCTTGTAAACAAGAAGTTATGAAATTCAAGTAGATTTTGACGTACTCTAAATCGGCTTTGTCTTTCGTTAATTCAAAATGTTTACACATTGCCACCATGGCACGGGCATTGTCATCTATTGTATATCCTGATTCCAAGTCGGGTTGATTGATAATGGAAAACTGAATCATGCCATAATCGGTGGTTAATTTTTTGATGTGGTCTAAATTGATTTCAGGAATTTTATATTCTAATTTTATATTTTCTCCACCCATTTTTTCGAATAAGAAAGCATGGGCAATTGCCGAGTTTTCCCAGGCTGTTGGTACAATTTTATGCAATCCGTTTGCGCTTATGTTTTTTCTTAATTTATTATCCAGTAACAAACGGTTTACTTCTTTGGCTAATTGTACAGAATTTCCAAAATCGATTATGATTCCGGCTCCCTCACTCAACACTTCATTCGCATGTGGAATAGGAGTGGAGATAATGGGGCAACCACAACTCATGGCATACGAAAAAGTTCCGCTTACAGCTTGATTCGGATCTTTTGAAGTAAACAAATAAATATCTGTAAGCTGCAAAAAATCTAATAATTGGTGTAAGGGCAAAAAGGCGTTTACGAACAATACGTGATTTTGCAATTTAAGGCTTTGAATTTTTTCGTCAAGCATTGCTCTGTATTTTTCACCTTCTTGTTTTACTACAGATGGATGAGTTTTACCAATTATTAAAAATAAAACATCCTTGTTTTTTTCAATAATACTTGGCATGGCATCCAGCGTTGTTTCGATGCTTTTTCCAGAACTTAATAATCCAAAAGTTGAAAGCACTTTTCTTCCTGATAAATTATATTTCTCTTTCAAAAAATCTTTGTCAGAATGAGGTACCAAATGTGTTCCATGGGGTATTACAGATATTTTCTCAGGATCGACTCCATAATCTTTTTTTAAAATTAAAGCAGCTGAATGGGTCATCACAATTATCGAATGAGCCAGCTGTCCTATAATTTGAACATTTTCTTTATGTGCCTCATTAGCATTAGGTAAAACTGTATGAAATACGATTGTGACAGGTTTTGTAATTTTATGCAAAAACTCTATTAAATGAGCTTCGTTATTTCTAAAAAGCCCAAATTCATGCTGAACCAATACCATTTGAATTGAATTATTAGCATTGATTTTTTCGGACAAATTGCTGAAAGAATTTGGTTGATCGGTATTGAGAATGTATTTCACGGATTCATCGTACTGATGTTTTTCAGTGTCCGTTTCCAAAGCACAAATTTTTATGTTAAATGTATTTTTAAATTTATTATTTATTGATTTAATCAAATCTTGCGAGTAGGTTGCAATGCCACATTCTCTAGGGGGAAAAGTGGTAATGAATAGTATTTCGGGGAGTATTTCAGCTGTTTTAGATGTCAAATGGTTAGTGGCAGAAGTTCTGAAGTCTGTATTAAATAATCCAATATGATGGATATTTGTGCTGCGAGAGTTGATACTATTTTTCATTGTTGGAGGTATTAAGCATTAGTTCATCTTTTTTAAAACTTAGAATTACAAGAATTATAAAGGTCTGTTTATAATGCCAAAAAATGTTATGTAACTTTTGGAATTAGTTATATTATTCACAGATTGTCAATTAGTTATAACGTTGTTGTAAGTGTGTTTTGTATTGTATAATGTTTAAAAAAAAGCCAAATGTTTCTGTTCCATAAATTGGTAATTGAATTCAGATTACAATAATTTCACAATAGAAAAGGGCTGTTGTTTCCAACAGCCCTTATTCCTCCAAAAAAAATTATAGAAAAAAGTATTAAGATGTAATCTTTAGTAGGATGTTTTCAATTCAACTCTTCTGTTTTTGGCTCGGCCTGAAGAAGTTTCGTTACTCTCAATTGGTTTACCGTCCCCAAATCCTAAGGCTGTCAGTCTTTTTTCTTCTATGCCTTTACTTATTAAATACGTTTTTACAGATTCTGCACGATCTTTCGATAAGTTTATGTTGTATTTATCACCAGCATTACTATCTGTATGACCTTCAATTTGTAAATTAGTAGCATTGTAACGATTTAAGATGACAACCAAATAATCAAGTTGAACAAAAGAAGATGTTTTTAACTTGGCGCTGTCATTTTCAAAGAAAAGTTTACCTGCAATATCTGCTATTTTTTTGACATCAACAGGGGCAATTGTAGGACAGCCTTTATCGGCAATATTTCCTTTTTCTTTTGGGCAACGGTCAGTATTATCAGTAACACCATCTCCATCAGTATCTGAACAACCTTTTAATGCTGGTGGTCCAGCGGCATCTGGACAAAGATCTTCTTCATTGGCTACACCATCTTTGTCATTATCCCAAGGACATCCTGAAGGATCTACTTTATAGCCGGCGGTAGTATTAGGACATATATCGTCAATATCTACAACGCCATCTTTATCAACATCTTGACAACCTTTTAAATCGGCTGGTCCAGCTACATCAGGACAACGGTCTTTACTGTCAGCTACTCCATCTTTATCTTTATCGGGACAACCACTCAAAGATCCTAATCCTAGTTCACTAGGACATTCGTCTAGATAATCGGCAACACCATCTAGGTCTTTATCAAGAGGACATCCTGTTTTGTCTACAGCTACACCACTAGGAGTGCTTGGACATTTGTCTTTTTTATCGGCAACACCGTCATTATCTGTGTCTTTTATTTCATCAGATAAAATGGCTGTTAAATCTCCAACGCCATAAAACGAAATATCTGTTTTATAAAAATTATTCACTAAGTCTTCGCTATATAGTGTTGCGCCATCAGATATTTTAATATCCAATTTTCGGTCTCCGCTTTTTGCTTCCGTAATATATGTAAATGCTAAGCATATGCATACGAATAGTAATTTTTTCATTTTGTAGTTTTTTTAATTGTTCATTACAAAGGTCTTCAACTGATTGATTTTTAGTATTATATAACTTTTGTAAATATTTGTATTATTCACACCTTTTAGATTAGAATGTTAGATAAAATAAGCTGGAAATATAAAATCTGTATGATATAACAATCACACAGATTTCGGATATTTTAGAGTGAAGATATTGGATAATAAATTATTCAATAGGGGTTGTAATTTTACCAAATAACTTTGCAAAAGGGAAATTAGTACTGTTATTTTCGATAGGTATAATTCAATTTTTTAGCTCAGAATTTTAGAATTTCAATCCTTTGATAGCAAGCTTAAAGAGCTCTTCTTTTTTCGATAAAAGTGGCATTAGATTTTTTAAATGCTTCTGTTTTAAAGTCAATTTGAATGATTCGTGAATCATCAGCTCCATTTTTTGAAGAAGTTATTTTACCCACTTTACAATTACTTTTTGGAATGAACAAAAACTCATTTTCTACTTTATACATCTTTATATTTTTAATGGATTTATTTAATCTTTAGAATACAAAGATGGAAGTTTGTGAATGAAATGTGGTTGTATAACTTTTGATAATAGTTGTAGAATTTACAGTTGTAGTTTTTTAAAAAATAGCTGTATATCAGTTGTATGAAGCTTTGTTTTTATTTTTTTTAAATTAGATTTGATAAATCTAAGATTCATCTTTTGTAGTTCGTACTAAACTAATTCCCGACATAAAGAAGATTACTCCCAAAACGCCGTAAATGACTAAAGCCTTTATGTCTTTGTCGCTTCCCGAAGTGTTTGTAAATATTACGGCTTCATAAATAAGGGCACCGATGCCGAGAGCCGTTAATAATGCACCAAAGATTCGTTTGATATTCATGATTTTTATTTTTTAAATTTATAATGCTTTAGAGTTTGAAATCATTTTGATTACATTCTTTCCATATACCAATTCAGTTCTTTTTTCATTTTTCTAAATTCGAAGAGAGAAGATATTATTTTTTGTAAACGGACAAAAGCTGTTTCACTTTTCACCACATAATCAAAGGCTTGATGGTGCATACAATCGATAGCAACATCTATTTTGTCTTGAGAAGACAGCATAATAACAGCAATTTCGGGATTGAATTCTTTTATTTTATCTAAGGTGTCAATACCGTTTATGGCATTTTTATCAATACCATCAAGATGATAATCCAGAATAATTACATCCGGTTTATTGGATAAATTAGCCAGACAAAGTTCTCCAGTAGAGTAGGTTTCTATTTCAAAATCAGCATGATCCAAAAACTCAATTTCCAAAGACTTTAAGAATAAGGCGTCATCATCGACTAAGAATAGTTTTATTTTGTTTATGGTATTCATTTTAGGGATTTTTTTAATGTTTCTAGTTCTAGTTCTAATTCTTTACAGGCTTGCATACATACATCTTCAAGTTTCAATACCATACTTTCCATTTCATCATTTTGTTGTTGTATCACCACAAATTCCTGAATTTTTTTTGCCATATTTTCAAAATCGGAATGAATTCCCATAATCGAAAATGAAGGAATCATTTTATGGATGGCTGCGTTGAGTAAATTCCAATCCTGATTAACCAAACTCTGTTTCAGCGTATTGATTAATTGAGGTGTTTGGTCCAAATACAGACCAATCATTTCAATCATCAATTTTGGATTGGATTTGGTGCGATGGTTTAAATACTCCAGGTTTATATATTTTATTTTTTCTACTTCTGAGACTTCCGCAATGTTGTTTTTATTTGGTTTTGAACTTTTAGGTTTTTTAATTAACCCAACAATTTTACTGTACAATACCCTTTCATCAATCGGTTTTGCAATATAATCGTCCATACCCACAGCTTTGCATTTGGCCAAATCTACCGTAGTGACATCAGCCGTTAAAGCAATGATTGGAATAGTCAGATTTAATGTTTCCCTGATGTATTCTGTGGCTTCAAAGCCGTTCATTTCGGGCATTTGCAAGTCCATCAAGACAATATCGTATTGTTTTGTTTTGAGTTTTTCGATAGCAATTTTTCCGTTTTCGGCAATATCGCGTTCAAAGCCAAAATCATCCAATACCGTTTTCATCAACAACTGATTCAGAGCCATATCTTCGACTACCAATACTCTGATGCCTTTGATTTCATTATTCAATTCCATGATTTCATTTTCTAAAGCTGCATTTTCTTTCGTTTTCAGGAAAGGTAGCGTAAAACTAAAACGGGAATATTCGTTTACTTTACTTTTGACGCTTATGCTGCCTCCTTGCGATTCCACCAATTGTTTTACAATGGCAAGTCCAAGGCCTGTTCCTCCATATAAACGGGAAGTTCCGCTCGAAGCCTGTTGGAAATTTTCGAAAATACTTTCCATTTTATCTTTTGAAATTCCTATTCCGGTATCATTAACAGCAAACTCGATAATTACTTTTTCATCATCTTCAAACATTAAATGAACACTTACAGTAATAACACCTTCGTTAGTGAATTTAACGGCATTGCTGACTAAATTTAAAATAATCTGATGCAAACGAACAGGATCTCCAACCAAGACTTCTGGAATGTTGTCGTCGTAATCTGATACTAGCTTTAGATTTTTCTCCTGAATTTTTGTTTCAAATAAATGGAGCATTGAAGACAATGATTTTTTTATTTTGAAAGGAGTTTGTTCAAATGTCATTTTTCCAGCATCCACTTTAGCCAAATCCAGAATGTCATTTATAAGCACAATCAAAGCATCACCACTCATTTTTATCGCCATCAAATATTCTTTTTGCTTGGCTGTCAATTCGGTTTTCAAAACTACTTTCGTAAAGCCAATTATGGCGTTCATCGGAGTCCGAATCTCATGGCTCATATTCGACAAAAACTGCTGTTTTGCTTTTACCGCATTTACGGCAATTTCTGTAGCCAATTCGGCTTTGCTTTTGGCTTCTTCGGCCAGTGCAGTTGCTAGTTCGGCAAAAACCTTAGCTTCCAATAATTCTGTTGCGATTCTTTTTTGTTCCGTAATATCTCTGGCAACCACCACAGCACCAATAATGTTTCCTAAAACATCTTTGTAAACGGAACCGTTAAACAAAACATCGGTAAATTTTTCGTCTTTTATCGTAAGCGGATAATCGACAACAAATCCTCTTTTGAAAACTTCTTTATATCCCTCACGTGCCTTTTGAGGTTCTGTGAAATAATCAAAAAAATCGGAACCAATTAATTGTTCTCTGGAAACTCCCGTTACTAATACAGTTGCTTCATTAGTTCCGGTAATTTTTCCCTTGAGAGATATGGTAAATAATGGATCGCGACTGGCTTCAATTAAACTTAAAGAATATTGCGAAGCTAATTTAAGTGAATCACTCTGGGCTTCTAATTTTTTGTTGGCAATTTCAAGTTTCTTTTTTTCTTTATTGTTGAAAATTAACTCAAAATCAGCAATTGTTAGTTCTGCTGCTCTGCTTTCCTTTTCGCCTGTTTGAAAAAGAAGCTCTTTGTTGGCAAGGTATAATTCGTTTGCTCTTTTCTCTTTTTCATCATTCTGAAAAGCCAATTCTTTGTTGGCTATTCCTAATTCTGCAGCACGTTTTTCTTTTTCATTGTTCTGAAAAGCCAGTTCTTTATTGGCAATTCCTAATTCATTTGCGCGCTTCTCTTTTTCGTCATTCTGAAAAGCCAATTCTTTGTTGGCTATTCCTAATTCTGCAGCACGTTTTTCTTTTTCATTGTTCTGAAAAGCCAGTTCTTTATTTGCAATTCCTAATTCATTTGCGCGCTTCTCTTTTTCGTCATTCTGAAAAGCCAATTCTTTGTTGGCTATTCCTAATTCAGTCGCTCTATTTTCTTTTTCATCATTTTGATAAGCCAATTCTTTGTTGGCTATGAATAATTCCGCTGCACGTTTCTCTTTCTCTTCATTCTGAAAAGCCAATTCTTTATTGGCATTTCTTAATTCCAGAGCCCATTTTTGTTCGGCTATATCTCTTGCTACAATCACAACTCCTTTAATGTTACCTTGATTATCTCGATACACGGAACCATTAAACAGCACTTGAGTCAGTTTCCCGTTCTTGTGACGTAGCGTAAGCGGAGAATCTGAAACCGAATTTTTCTCAAAAACCTCCTGATAGACATCATGGGCTTTGTTTGGTTCGGTGAAATAATTTTTAAAGTAAGTTCCTGTTAATTTTTCTCGGGATATTCCGGTTATATGTGTCAGAGCCTCATTCATATCCGTTATTTTACCTTCGGTGCTTATGGTTACCAAAGGATCTAAGCTAGCTTCTATTAGACTGCGGGCGTATTGTGATTCTTGCATGTTGGCTTTTATTTGATGCTGTTTTTAATTTGGTTTCAAAAAGCAAGACAGTATTAATTACCAATTTCCTCAATTGGACTGCGTCTTTTGTCTTTTAACTGCTTAAAGTGAGTAGGGGACAAGCCCGTGACTTTCTTGAACTGACTCGATAAGTGAGCAACACTGCTGTAGCCCATTTTCCAAGCAATTTCGGTGATATTGAGTTCGCCATAAATGATCAATTCTTTGATTCTTTCGGTCTTGTGGGAAATGATAAACTGCTCAATTGTAGTTCCCTGCACTTCCGAAAAAAGATTAGACATATAGGTGTAATCATGATTTAATTTTTCATGTAAATAATCCGAAAAATTGATCTTAATATTTTCATCAGTGTGATGAACCATCTCGATAATTACATTCTTTATTTTTTCAATAAGCATGGCTCTTTTGTCGTCCATCAATTCGAGTCCGGAATCAATTAAGCCTATTTTGAGTTGTTCCCTTTGGGCCATAGAAATAGTTTCCATGATTTCAACTTCGCCTAAATCAACAACGATAAAGTGCAGACCAAGTTTCTTCAACTCTTCTTTAACCGCAATTTTACAGCGATTACTAACCATGTATTTGATATATAATTTCAAGTTTTTTCTAATTAAAAGATAAAGTAAAGGTCATCTAGAAATCAACAATTCCTGTTATAGAATTCACAAGATTGTTGTATAATTCACAGGTTGTTAAATATTTTGTTATTAGTAATTATTGAAGACAATCAGTTTAAATAACTGTTTGGAGTTCATGTAATTGGCATTTGAATGTTTTTTTGGAGCAGAAAGATTTGGCCTTTTTAGGAGGCCTTAGTCCCGCTATCCACTTCAATCTTATGAGCCGAACCCCGGCTCACAAGGATTTTCGTTCCTATCGGGGCTAAGGGGAGATATTTTGCTTTTTTGTTATTATTCAATGAGTAGTTTTCGCTTACAATTACACTATTAGGTAATTACTAATCACTATCGTTATTTCTTATGAAGTGTTTTTTTAAGCTGTTTGATTATTTTATCATACAAGAGCTTTTCATCAATAGGTTTAGAAATATAATCATTCATTCCCACTGTTTTCGATTTTTGAACATCTACAGTGGTGACATCAGCGGTAAGCGCAATGATAGGAATTTTGGAATTCATAATATTCCGAATGTAATCCGTAGCTTCAAAACCATTCATTTCGGGCATTAGAATATCCATTAAAATAATGTCATAGCTATTCTCTTTTAGTTTTTCTATGGCAACTTTACCATTTTCGGCTATGTCACATTGAAAACCAAATTCCTCTAAAATGATTTTTATCAAAAGCTGATTCAACGGCACATCTTCTGCTACCAAAACCTTTATGTTTTCTAATCCTTCAATCGTATTCTGAATATTTTCCGCTTCGGTTGGAGCTTCTACACAGAATTTACCGAAATCCATAATAAATCCAAAAGTGGAACCTTTACCTTCTTCACTTTTTACAATTAATGTTCCACCTTGATGCTCCACCAATTGTTTGACAATGGCAAGCCCCAAACCAGTGCCTCCATACAATCTTGAAATTTCGGTAGATGCCTGTTCAAAATTATCAAAAATAGTTGCTAGTTTATTTTTTGGAATCCCAATCCCTGTGTCGGTTAAAGTGAATTCTATTGTGGTTTTTTCTAAATCTTCTTTCAGCATTTGAACTCTTAAAATTATTTTTCCTTTTGAAGTAAATTTGATTGCATTGCTTATTAAATTCAAAATAATTTGTCGTAAACGAATGGAGTCGCCTACTATGTATTCAGGAATTCGAGTATCATATTGTTGTTCCAATTTCAAATTTTTCTCAGAACATTTAGATTCAAATAAATAAAAGATGTCGGCAATCGATTCGAATATGTTAAAGTTTTTCTTATCAAATGCCATTTTTCCGGCATCAACTTTGGCAAGATCAAGGATGTCATTAATTAAAACAATCAATGCACTTCCCGAAGATTTAATGGCTGAAATGAATTCTTTTTGCTCTTTATTCAAATCGGTTTTCAATACCACATTCGTAAACCCAATTATAGCATTCATCGGAGTCCGAATCTCATGGCTCATATTCGACAAAAATTGTTGCTTCGATTTTAAGGCGTTTTCAGCAATTTTTGTGTTTTGTTCCGCAATGCGACGGGCCTCAATTAATTCATCTTTTAGGTTGATTTGTGCCGTCACTTCATACGCAATAATAGTGACACCCAAGATGGTTCCATCGGCATCCAGATACGGCTGATAAACAAAATTGAAGTAAACATTATCTAATTTTCCATTACGCATCAAAGGGACAAGCAGTTCATACCCTTCTTGTGCAACACCTTTTGTGTAAGCATCATCGAGCATTTTTGGGATTGGACCGTCTTTTAATTCGGGTAAAATACTCATAATAGGGTTGCCTTCTATGATACTTCCTTTTCCCCATATTTCTTTAATACTGTCATTGGCCAGGGCAATAATCATGTCTTTTCCTTTTAAAATGGCAAAAGAGAAAGGCGATTGCATCAGCATCATATTATAGCGTTTATTGCTGTCTTCAATCAATTTAAGCACTTTTTTCTCAACTTCAAGCTGTATTTCCAATGCTTTTGTTTCTTTAACTTGGAGCTCTATGGCAAGATTTCGAACATCGGTAATGTCGATAATCGTAAGAACAATCAGCTCTTCATTTTCTCTAGTTTGAACGATACGATGGGCGTTGAGCAACATTATTTTTTTGCCAATAACTGGAAAAACATGTTCTACTTCAAAATCATGAAATCGGTTATTTTTTGGAACAATTTCTTCCAGCAGTTCTTTTAATTGTTTAATATTCCATTGGTTATTCCCTAATTGATACAATGATTTTCCAATGCATTCTTCTTCGGTGACGTGAAATGTTTTGCAAAATGATATGTTGGCCGATTTGATTTTGATCTCTTTATCAAGAACGAGCACAGGTTCATGAACCGTAGAGAGTATGGCTTCATTATATTGATTTAATTCTTCGACTTGCTGAATTCTAGAATGTAATTCCTGATTACTAATCACTAATTCCTCATTGGTTGATTCAATCTCTTCTTTGGAGGTTTCGAGTTCTTCGTTCAGGCTTTGTAATTCTTCATTGCTTGAGACTATTTCTTCGTTGGCACTTTGCAGTTCTTCATTTGCAGCTTCTTGATCATGTGTTATAGACCCCATATCAGCACGGGCAGCGGCAAGTTCATCTTCCAGTTTTTTTATTCGACGGTCTTTTGCAATTGTATTATTTTCTTGAGCTTTTATTGAATCTTCTTCTGTTTCATGCTGTATGTATCCTGTAAAAATTACAATCAATAAAGGTTCTTCTCCTTCAATGTTCAGAGGAATAACCTCAAGATTTACAATTTGAATGGTGTTGTCTATAGGATTACGATTCATTTCAATTCCCATTTTCCTAATCGGAAGTTTTGTTTTTATCGCATGATGAATAGCATTTCGCAACTCAAATGTTATTTCGATATGTGCCATTTTCAAAATATTAAAACTGGCCTTACCTGGAGAATGCTTCAAATACAAGGAAGTAGATCCTCGAAATTGAAGAATTTCCAAGTCGTAATTAATGATGACGCTTGCAGGCACATGATGTTCGAGTAAAACATTATCAAAAGCCATCCCGATAGTACCGTTTACCGATGCAGATACTTTTTTGAATGCAGAAGGGGGTATTGTGTTTTTATCAGACATAGTAGAATGGGATAGACGTGAAGTAAGGTCAGGAATAGAACGTAATCCTGAATTCTTTTTTCGTGAATAAAATTTAAATTTTTTATCGAGAATCGTAAAAATCGGGGCTATTGTTCCAATTGTTTCCGATTTTCCTAACATCAAACAACCTCCATCGTTCAGCGCATAATGAAAAGTGGAAATGGCTTTTTTCTGGGCAGTAGTGTCCAAATAAATTAGCATATTTCGGCAACTGATGAAATCCATTCTCGAAAATGGAGGATCACGCAAAATATTATGCTTTGCAAATACACAAACATCTCGTAACTCTTTTGATATTCGATATTTATTTTTTGATTTTATAAAGAAACGGTGCAGTCTCTCTTGCGAAACAGTTGCCAATTGATTAGTAGAATATTCACCAGTTCTAGCAATCCGAATCGCATCGCCACTGAGATCTGAAGCGAAAATTTGAAAAGGAATACTATTTGGACTGCTTTCTTGTAGTTCGAACAATATCATAGCGATTGAATAAACTTCTTCGCCGGTGGCACAAGCGGCTACCCATATACGAAGAGTTTCTCCTGCAGTTTTGGTTTCAAGTAATTTAGGCAGAATTACATTTTTTAAATGCAAAAAAGGTTCGGTGTCTCTAAAAAAAGCTGTCACGTTAATTAATAAATCCTGATAAAGAATATCGACTTCATTAGATTCATTCATAAGCAATTCAGCATATTCTTTTAAAGTTTTAATTTTATGAACTAGCATCCTTCGAAGCATTCTCCTTTTGATGGTATTCATTTTGTAGTGACTGAAATCTACATTTTTTCTTTTGTGCAAAAGTTGCAGAATAATCTTCCACTCAAGATTATTATTATCTATTTCAGTTTCGGAGATTTTTTTGTGTGTTGTATTGATTATCAGCGGATGTTTACTGATGCGTGTTAATTCAATTCCAATTTCTTTTGGAGACAATACAAAATCAACAAAACCTTCGGCAATGGCAGAATTGGGCATACTGCTAAATTTAGCTGAGTCATCCTGTGCGAAAGTAATTCCTCCAGCTTGTTTTATTTCTTTTAATCCTCGTGTACCATCATTAGCCGATCCAGATAGAATAACACCAATTACGTTTTCATGATGCGTTTCTGCTAAAGAAGAAAAAAGTAAGTCGATTGAAAAGTTTGAAGTTCGGTTTTTGGGGCGTGGAATTAGTTTAATATGTCCGTTTGTTACCTCAATTTCTTTATCATTTGGAATGACATAAACATTATTTGGTTTCATGGTTTCCATATTGTCAATCACCTGAACTTCCATTTGAGTCACTTTTGACAAAAGTACATCAAGCAAACTTTTATGATTAGGACTTAGGTGTTGGACGTAGATAAAAGCCATACCTGTGCTAGGAGAAATATTTTTCAATAACTGGGTTACTGCTTCAAGACCACCTGCAGAAGCACCAATAGCTACAACAGTAAAAGATTTTTTTTTGAGCTCCTTTTTTGAAAACGGAAGTTTCTTTGCAGGGACTTTTGAGATTTTGATTGCTTTCGTTGCTATTAGTTTGTTGCTGGGTAGTAATTTAAGTAAACTATTGTCTTCTATGGTCGAAATTGATTTCATTGTACCAATATTTACTTTGGATAGTAGCATTAAAAGAAATATTCCCTTTAATACATCCATTAAATATGGGTAAATCCATACCAAATATAGTCATAAGTATAACCAATAACTATTAATACAGGGCTTATCTTTTTATCTCCAAAAAATAGTGACTTTGTTATTTTATTGAAAATTAATAAGAAAGCTTATGAATGGTGAAGAAGTTACTGTTTAATGGGGATAAATATATTTCTAGTTCTGCATTTATCCCATAAAAAAACTATCAGATTATTAGTAAATCTTTAATAGCAAATTGGGATCAGGACAGTTTTCCAAATAAAAAGCCAGTTTGCTTTTGCTGCAAACTCCCGGATAATCCCCAGACTTGTCTTCAATGTCTTTAATAATCTGGAAATGCAAATGCGGAGAATAATCGCCATTTACGTTATTATCTCCTAATGTAGCTAATTGTTGTCCTTTTGCAAAAAAATCACCAATTTTAATAGATGCGATACTTTCTAAAGACAAATGTCCGTATAAGGTATAAAAAATATGCTGTTCCAATTGGTGCTTCAAAATAATCGTAGGTCCGTAATCACCCAAGTTATTGTTGTATTGAAAACTATGTACTTTTCCGTCCAAAGCTGCCAATACTGGTGTTCCTGCTTTAATCCATAAATCCAATCCGATGTGAATATTGCGTTCCTCAGTATTTAGATCATTAAAAACAGCACTTCGTTTATACAAACTTCGAATTTCATTGTAACCACCATGAGCCACTTTTGCATTGTTTTTATATAATAGATGCTCTATATAAGTTTCAAATTGTGAAGAATCAGTAATATTCAATTGTTCCAATTCTAGATTTGAAGCAGATAAATCTAATGGAGTGTATTGCGAATAGGGGATAGCGTTATCAATTACTTTTATATCTTTTAAATCTAAAAATAAAGTTTCTAATGGTGTCATTTAAGTTGGTGGTGATAGTTTTGAATAAAGATAAAAAAAAATCCCATTTGCAGAGCGAATGGGATTTTGAATATTACATTTTAAGTCTAATATAGACTTGGATATTTCGAAGGATTTACTTCATGCATCATTTCATATACCTTTTCGTAAATGTCTTCAGTAGAAGGCTTTGAGAAATAATCACCATCAGTTCCGTATGCAGGACGGTGAGCTTTAGCAGTCAAAGTTTGTGGTTTACTATCTAAATGATTGTAAGCATCTTGTTGTTCCACAATTTGTTGCAAAATATAAGCAGAAGCTCCACCTGGTAAATCTTCATCAATAACCAGTAATCGATTAGTTTTTGAAATACTTTTTACAATATCATGATTAATATCAAATGGTAGTAACGATTGTAAATCGATAACTTCGCAATCAATTCCTGCTTCAAATAATTCTTTGGTAGCTTGTTCTACTAATCTCAATGTTGAACCATAAGAAACAAGTGTTATATCAGTCCCTTTTCTCAATGTTTCCACAACACCAATTGGCGTTTTGAATTCACCATAATTCAAAGGTGCTTTTTCTTTTAATCGGTAACCGTTTAAACATTCGATAACCAAAGCAGGTTCGTCACATTCCAATAAAGCATTGTAAAAACCAGCTGCTTGTGTCATGTTTCTTGGAACCAAAACATGAATCCCTCTTATAGCGTTGATAATCATTCCCATTGGAGAACCAGAATGCCAGATACCTTCCAAACGGTGTCCACGGGTACGTATAATAAGTGGTGCTTTCTGTCTACCAACAGTTCTGTATTGTAAAGTAGCCAAATCGTCGCTCATGATTTGTATCGCATACAATAGGTAATCTAGGTACTGAATTTCGGCGATCGGACGTAATCCTCTCAATGCCATTCCAATTCCTTGACCTAATATACTGGCCTCACGAATACCAACATCGGCAACTCGCAACTCACCATATTTCTCTTGCATTCCTTCCAAACCTTGGTTTACGTCGCCAATGTTTCCGGCATCTTCTCCAAATATTAAGGTTTCTGGGTATTTTGAAAAAATAGCATCAAAGTTATCTCTCAAAATCATCCTACCATCAGTATCTTCTGTGACGTCACTTGGATATTGTGGTAAAACTTCTTTAACAGAAAATACGTTTTTATCTGATTCAGAGAATAAATTACTACTGAATTTTGGTTGTGTTTTTTTGATGTAAGCAGTGATCCAACTAGATAATTCTAATTTATCTTCCTCATTGATAATCAAACGCAATGTTTTTCTAGCCACAATCAATATTTCTTTTTTCAAAGGAGATTTAATTCCTTTTAAACTAGAAACATTTTTTAAAATTTCTTCTTTCTTATTGCTAGTTATTGCTATTCTTTCTAAAATAGCAACTAATTCGTTTTGCTCACTAATTATTGGTCCAATAAAAGCATTCCAAGCGGCTTTTTTACCCTCAAAAACTTCTTTTTTAGCTTCCAAATCGATAGCTTCAATTTCTTCTGGTGATGCAATATTGATCGCAATCATCCATAATTTCATTTGACGAATACAGTCAAAATCTTTTTCCCACGCTAATCGGGCTGCATTTTTGTATCTTTCGTGTGAACCTGAACTAGAGTGTCCTTGAGGTTGTGTTAGTTGATCAACATGAATTAAAACTGGAACGTGTTTTTCACGAGCTATTTCAGCAGCTTTCTCATAAGTGGCAATCAAATCTACGTAGTCCCAACCTTTTACTTTTAGTATTTCAAAACCGTTAGTATTTTCATCTTTTTGGTATCCTTTTAAGATTTCCGAAATACTTTCTTTGGTAGTTTGGTGTCTTGCGTGTACAGAAATCCCATACTCGTCGTCCCAAACACTCATTACCATTGGAACTTGTAATACTCCAGCAGCATTTATTGTTTCAAAAAACAATCCTTCTGATGTACTAGCATTTCCAATCGTTCCCCATGCAATTTCGTTTCCATCTATAGAAAATTGATCCGCATTTGGAATACCAGGAACGTTTCTGTATATTTTTGAAGCTTGTGCTAGTCCAAGTAATCTTGGCATTTGCCCAGCTGTTGGAGAAATATCGGCACTAGAATTTTTTTGTTGTGTTAAGTTTTTCCAAGATCCGTCTTCGTTCAAACTATGGGTTACAAAGTGACCACCCATTTGTCTTCCTGCAGACATTGGCTCAAGATCAATATCAGTATGACCATATAAACCCGCGAAAAATTGCTCAATAGTCAATTCGCCAATAGCCATCATAAAGGTTTGATCGCGATAATATCCAGAACGGAAGTCCCCATTTTTAAAGCATTTGGCCATGGCAAGTTGTGGAACTTCTTTTCCATCTCCAAAAATACCAAACTTGGCTTTTCCAGTTAATACTTCTTTACGCCCCAATAAACTACATTCTCTGCTTATTATGGCAATTCGGTAATCATTTAAGACTTCGGTTTTAAAATCTTCAAATGTTAAACTAGTATTGACTTTCTCTTTTATCATAATTTAAAAGTATAGCTTTAATGGTGCAAATCTAATCAAAAACTACATATATATCATTATGCGATTCTGTATTTTTACAATTTTTTATGAAATAATTTCTAGTAAAACGAATGTATTTTTGTCATATATTTAATTTTAACTTAAAAAATTGATTAATAGTTTAATATTTTAAAGTTTTTGTTTTGAATTAAAACCATTTTCGGGTAAAAAGATTAATTAATGATTTTGGATTAAAAACGAAGATAAATCGTATTTTTTCATCATAATTTTTTTGAGTAACTTCAAATCCATTAGAAGAATAGACCGGAAAGAATAATTCGAAGTAATCCTGAACCAAATTCAGCCTGATTCCGCTATCATAAACAAACTCTCCTTGTATTCCTTTATTTTTAATAAAACCAAAATCGGCATAGGCATCCACCCAGTTCCATAATAAACTATAACTCAAATTTGTTGTTGCCAACCATTGATTGGATTGAGAAGGATTAACAAATGATTTGAAAGCTCCTTGAGCCATAACATATTGTTGACTCAATATTCCAGTGGTATCAGATCGTGCATAGACTGAGTATTCAAACATATAATCATTTACTCTGGCAACACCAAAATTATAGTTTTCAGTGTTATTAGTATTGTATAAAAAAGTTCCAGCAAATCCGCGAACATTAAAATAACGATTGTCATTAAATAATTTACGATATTCTATTTCGGCTGATACTTTTCCAAAATAACCTGACAACTGGACATCAGTAAGAAATTTTACATGGCTCGTAATCTCAGTTTTTATATTGGAATATTTTAAGCTCAAAATGGAGTAATTGTCTGTACTGTCAATTACTGTAGCAGAAGGTTCTTTGTAGATGATATTGTATTTTAAAAATAGGGCTTGTTTTCTATTGTCTCTGTAGCTAGGCTCCCGAAAATAGAGTGACAAACTTGGATATAATTTTAAATAAGCAGCATCCGAAGCATAATGATAATAGGAACCATTCAAAGAATAGCGCATGTTATACAATCTTGTTTCTCTCAGATATTTATTAAAAATCAAAGAATAGCTACCTATAATTGATTTCGTATTGATTGAGTACATCGGATTCAAAGAAAACATAAATGGTTTGTCAAAGAAGCTGTAATTGTAAAAACTGATTCCAGGTGCAAATCCATCGTATTTATTGAAAAACAAAGTCGGAACATAAAATAATTGAGAACGATGCGGATCTTCAAAGTCTTGAAAGAAAGTCATTTTCAATGGACGGTTCAGTGAAACAGTATTCAAGGACTTCCAATTGTTTCTCAAATTAAATTCTGGAACTTCATTATTATAATTGAGCACCAATTTGTCAATGCTTTTTCTTTCAAAAGTGAGCGTAGTGTCTATTTCATTAGTTTCAAGCCATTTTTTAAACACAATTTGTTTGTCTTTTATACCAAAAATAGGCATTGGAACCAATGGAACTCCTTTCTTTTTTACACTAAAAGTAATGCTTTCTTGTGTTTTAGAAAAATCCCCAAATTTATAGTCTATTGGTTTTCTACTATCAATAATATACTTAAAAAACCAGTCGATATTTTTGGATGCTTTTGATTTCAATATGTTTTCAAAATCATCTCTGTCGGTTTGTCCATCTTTATTTAGTTTATGAAACTGCTGAATTCCAGATAAAACCAAATCATTCCCTAGATAATCATCGAGATAATGCAGACTCAAGCCGGCTTTGTATTTGTTAGCAATTTGGACATTGTATTTTATCAATGTGTTTTTTGGTGCATTTAGCGGTTGATCAAGATTTTTACGAGCCATCAGCATATAATAATAGCTGTATTGTTCATTAAAATCGATTTGAGCCATTTTAAATCCTCTAAATAGAAAATATTTGGAAGCCGATCCCATCATTTTGCTTTCGGGATGGTAGTGATCAATATAATTCATCATTGTAAAAATCTGAATCCCATCGTATATCCAATTATCTTTTCTGGAATCCAACAGCAAACTATTTTTGAGGAAATTATTCAAATACGTTTTTAAAAATTTTATTTCGAATATAAAATCAGAGTGGAAAGGACGCATGAATTTCGGCAGTTGATTCAAACCATAAAATGGATTCTTCTCATAATCTTCCTCCGAAACGACTATTTTTCTAAATGGATATTGTCCAATATTAGTACCGGAAAAATCAACAACTCGCTTGATGATTGCTGCTTTCAGTGAATCATCAAATCTAGCTGAACTAATATTGGTCATAACTTCCAAATCACCAATTTTATAACTCCTATAACTCGATTCATTTTCAATTATAAGCTCAAAATCAGTTCTGTTTTGACCACTAAGATTTACATGGGTTTCTTTTTCTGTTTGCACTAAATTAGTGACTGCTAAATCTGAAGTAACTACACTTTTACTGGGAATTTTCAAATCAATGTCAAAATCCGAAATTCCATTGGCAATATCGTCAAGATTTTCGTTGCTGTATTTTATAAATTGTTGATTTTCATAACGGGCAGGAGTAAGGAACCAATTTTTGGGATGCATGCCGTTTTTTTCAAAATGACCGTACTTGGTAAATTTATTGCTTGGAATTTTTGAAACATAAGTAAGATGCAATTTTACCTTTTGGCCAGGAGCCAATATTCGATGCAAGATAACCTCAATGTAATCAGGATTTTTTTGGGTTCTTTCCCAAGTGAAAACATTCTTATCTTTATCTTCAATAATTAAATTAATGGTTCCTCCACGCTCTTCTGCTTGTGCCATATGAAACTTATTGTAGAATTCGTCCGAAAAACGTTTTCCCAAAGGACTATTTCTGTCCGAAAAAGCATTGTTCCAATCATTCAATACAATAGAGGTTAAAGTGTCATTTGTTTGGTTGTAAAAGGTAATTTCTTGGTCAATGGTCAGGATATTTGCATTCATATCCACAGCGACAGCAATTTTGGAGTGATGCTGTGCATATTGTTTGTGGAAAACCAACAAAACAATTATGAATAGGATGATTTTACCGTGAGTTTTCAATCTGGGGATATATAAGTTTTTAAAAAAGTATAAATCTAATACAATTTACAAAAAATCAAGAAAAGTTCAGTACTTAACGGTTAAAATTCATCAATATGCATTAAAAGAAAAGAGCCGTTTTCAAAACGGCTCTTAGTATTAAAAATTAGGACTTAAATCGTATTTTTTATAGAATTTATCCAAGGCTTGAACTACTTCATCCTCGGTGTCTACTATTTTAAACAAATTCAAATCATCAGGACTTATCGTGTGTTCTCTTTCTATCAATACCGTTTTTATCCAATCAATCAAACCTGACCAGAATGTAGTTCCTACCAATATAATCGGGAATTTGCCTATTTTTTTTGTCTGAATTAAGGTAATAGCCTCAAATAATTCATCCAAAGTTCCAAATCCACCTGGCATAACCACAAATCCTTGCGAATATTTTACAAACATTACTTTTCGAACAAAGAAATAATCAAAATTCAAATTTTTGTCCCTGTCAATATAAGGGTTAAAATGCTGTTCGAAAGGCAATTCAATGTTAAGTCCCACCGAAGTTCCTCCACCCAAATGCGCTCCCTTGTTTCCGGCTTCCATAATTCCGGGACCACCACCTGTAATCACGCCATAACCAGCCTTACTAATTTTAAAAGCAATTTTCTCAGCTAGCAAATAATAAGGAGCATCGGGTTTTATCCTAGCAGAACCAAAAATGGTCACACAAGGTCCAATACGGCTCATCGTATCATATCCGTTTACAAACTCGGACATAATTTTAAAAATCGCCCAACTGTCATTTGTTTTTATTTCATTCCAAGTCTTTTGCTTTAATTTATCTTGGATTACTCTGTCTTCATCGTTATCAAAATCTTCTAATCTCATAATATTAATTTATTTTATTTTGAGCTATTTCCAGCTATTCGTTTCAATCTTTTTATTTCAAAGGAAAAATAAAAAGGATTTCCACTTCTATCTGGGCTAGGGCTTCGGTTTTAAATTGAACTTTAATCTTTGTTAAAGATGTTTAACTAAGATAACTCTTTTTTCAAAAACTGTGCTGTATAGCTTTTTTTGTTTTTTACAATTTCTTCAGGTGTTCCTTTGGCTACAAGCTGTCCACCGCCTTTTCCTCCTTCAGGACCAATGTCAATGATGTAATCAGCAAGTTTGATTACGTCCATGTTATGTTCAATAATCAAAATGGTATTTCCTTTGTCAACCAATTTATTAATCACATCCATCAACACCCGAATGTCTTCAAAATGCAAACCAGTTGTTGGTTCATCAAGAATATAAAATGTATTTCCTGTATCTTTTTTAGACAATTCACCTGCCAGTTTAATACGTTGCGCTTCTCCGCCAGAAAGTGTGGTACTTTGTTGACCAAGTGTAATATAACCCAAACCAACATCCTGAATCGTTTTTACTTTTCGGTAAATTTTTGGGATGTTTTCAAAGAATGGAACCGCTTCGTCAACCGTCATATTCAATACATCCGAAATGGATTTTCCTTTATAGCGAATTTCCAATGTTTCTCTATTAAAACGCTTTCCTTGACAAGTCTCGCATTCCACATAAACATCAGGCAAGAAGTTCATTTCTATTGTACGAACTCCAGAACCTTCACAGGTTTCACAACGTCCGCCTTTTACATTAAAACTAAAACGTCCCGCTTTATACCCCCGAATCATACTCTCGGAAGTCATCGTAAACAAGTTTCGAATTTCGGTAAAAACTTCAGTGTACGTTGCAGGATTGGAACGTGGTGTTCTACCAATCGGGCTTTGGTCAATATCAATCACTTTGTCGATATGTTCCAAACCTTCTATTTTTTTATACGGCATCGGAATTTTGACACCATTAAAATAATAGGCATTCAAAATAGGGTAGAGGGTTTCATTAATCAATGTTGATTTCCCACTTCCGGAAACGCCTGTAACACATATCATTTTTCCCAAAGGCAATTCAATCGAAACATTTTTCAGATTATTCCCCGTTGCTCCGCTTAGTTTCAGGAATTTACCATTTCCTTCACGGCGTTTTTCAGGAATTTCCAATTTCATTTTGCCATTCAAATACTGAGCTGTAATCGTATCCGATGCTAAGGTCTCCTTTGGAGTTCCAATACTGATAATTTCACCTCCGTATTTCCCAGCTTTTGGGCCAATATCAATCACGTAATCGGCTTGTTCAATCATATCTTTGTCGTGTTCAACCACAATTACGGAGTTTCCAATGTCACGTAATTGTTGTAAAGAATGAATTAACTTTTCGTTGTCTCTTTGGTGCAAACCAATACTTGGCTCGTCCAAAATATACAAAACACCTACCAACTGCGATCCAATTTGAGTTGCCAATCGAATACGTTGCGCTTCACCACCCGAAAGTGATTTGGAGCTTCGGCTTAAAGCCAAATAATCCAAACCTACATTCATCAGGAAAGCCAAACGATCTTTGATTTCCTTTATTACTTCGGTCGCAATTCGTTTTTGTTTATCTGATAAATGATGGTCTAAATCCAAAAACCAAGCCGTCAAATCCGAAATGTCCATATTGCATAACTCGGATATGTTTTTTTCGTTTATTCTAAAATAATTGGCTTCTTTTTTTAAGCGGGAACCTTCACAAACAGGACATTTTACTTCGTCCATAAACTCTTTGGCCCAACGCTTAATGGTTGTTGAACCACTTTCGTCATGTTGGTTTTTTATAAAATGAGAAATCCCTTCAAAATCAATTTTGTAATCGCGTGCAACTCCCAAATCTTTTGAATTGATAGTGAATTTTTCTTTCCCTCCATTCAAAATCATTTCCATTGCTTCTTCAGGAATTTTTTCGATGGCATCGGTTAATTTAAAACCATATTTTTCACCAATAATTTCCATTTGCTTGAAAATCCAAGAAGCTTTGTATTCACCCAAAGGTGCAAATCCACCTGCTTTTATAGATAATTTAGGATTCGGAATAATCTTGCCAACATTAATTTGATTGACAGTTCCTAATCCGTTACAATGATCACAAGCTCCTTTTGGAGAATTAAAAGAAAATAAATTCGGTTCTGGATTTTGATATGATATTCCAGTAGTAGGACACATCAAATTTCTACTGAAATAACGAACTTCATTCGTGTCTTGATCCAAAACCATCAACACATTTTCACCGTGATGCATGGCAGTGTTGATACTTTCGGAGAGACGTTTTTCGTTGTCAGGAGTATCTTCGATTACCATTCTGTCAACCACAATTTCGATATCGTGGGTTTTGTAGCGATCCAATTTCATCCCCGAAACTAAATCCAGAATGTCTCCATTAACACGAACTTTCAAGAATCCTTGTTTGGTAATTTGCTGAAAAAGTTCGGCATAATGTCCTTTTCTTGCTCGGATAACCGGAGCGAGAATATTGATTCGTTTTCCAGTAAAATCCTGAATAATCAATTCTTTGATTTGGTCATCCGAGTAGGAGACCATTTTTTCGCCTGTATTGTAGCTGTAAGCATCGGCGCCACGAGCATAAAGCAAACGCAGGAAATCGTAAATTTCGGTAATAGTTCCTACGGTTGAGCGTGGACTTTTACTTGTCGTTTTTTGTTCGATGGCGATAACAGGGGAGAGTCCATCAATTTTATCGACATCAGGACGTTCCAAACCTCCTAGGAATTGCCTTGCATAAGCAGAAAACGTTTCTACATAACGGCGTTGTCCTTCGGCATAAATAGTGTCGAAAGCTAATGAAGATTTCCCGGAACCCGAAAGACCAGTAATTACCACCAGTTTTTCACGGGGTATGGAAACATCTATATTTTTTAGATTGTGAACGCGTGCACCTTGAACTTCAATCGTATTGTCTGTATCTAGCATAATTTTTGCAAAAAAGCAAAGTTACCATTTTGATTGATTCTTTTAATAGAACAGTATGGAAGATTGTGTTAAAATGGGATATAAAATTTATTCTATGGTCATGGATTTTAATTTGGTTCTATATGCTTCTAAAGCTTCAGATTTAGATATAAAACCATAATATTTGTCATCACTTATTACAGGAAGAAAGACTTTTTTGGAGGATTCAAATTTGTCCATGACAATTTCCATACTATTGGAGGGATGTACAATGGCAACAGGCTGAACCATTATTTCTTTTATCAAAGTATATTTTACCCTGTATGGATTGAAAATAATCTCCCGAATATCATTAAAATGGACAATTCCCATTAAATAGTTATCTTTTGAAACTACTGGAAAAATCACCTGATTAGAATGTGAAATTAGATCTACCAATTTTTCAAGATTTTCATCTGGTGTTAACTTTAAAAAATCGGTTTGAATAATTGATTGCGTGTCCAATGTTGAAAGTACATTAGAATCTTTATTGCTGGTAAAAGCATGTCCTTTTTTGGCAAGATTCTTGACATCCAAGGAATGTTTTTCAAAACGCTTGGATATTGCAAAGCTAATAGAAGCAACAATCATAAGAGGAATCATCAATCCATAGCCTCCTGTAATTTCGGCAATTAAAAAGATTGCCGTTAATGGCGCATGGAATAACCCACTCAGGATTCCTGCCATTCCCACCATAGTAAAATTACCAACTGGCAAATTTGTCAAACCTGTTAAGTTTAATAATTTTGAAAAGAAAAAACCAACATAAGAACCTAAAAATAGAGATGGAGCAAAATTACCTCCATTACCACCACTTCCTAAAGTTATTCCAGTGGCATAAGCTTTCAACATCAAAGAACAACCTACAAAAGCCAATAATGCCAAGTTATTATTCCTAAACTCACTAAAAAGAGTATTTTCTAACAATTCTCCTGGATCACTACCAGCTAAAGTCCTAATGCTTTCATATCCTTCCCCAAAAAGTGTTGGAAAAATAAAAATTAAAAGGGCCAAAATGGAAGCGCCAATAAGAGCTTTTGTATAAAGAGGAAATCGAATATGACCAAAAAAATGCTCTGTTCTTTGGAAATTACGGGCATAAAATACTGCTACAAATCCTGTAAAAATGCCAAGAAATATGTAATATGGCATATTATGGTAATCAAAAGTTTCTCTACTTGGGAAATTTAGTAAAATGGTTTCGTCAAGAGCAATTGCTGACACTAAAGCTCCTGTGGCAGCAGCTATCATTATTGGGGTAAAAGCCGATATGCTAACATCAACCAAAAGAACTTCGACGGCAAATAAAACCCCTGCAATTGGGGCATTAAAGGCAGCCGCTATTCCAGCAGCGACTCCGCAACCAATAAGTAATGTTCTATCTTTATATTGAAGTTTGTATCTTTGAGCATAATTAGATCCAAAAGCAGCTCCTGTCACTACGATGGGACTTTCAAGACCAGCAGAACCTCCCAAACCTACAGTAAGCGAACTTGTCATTATTTGGGCATACATTTGTTTTTTTGGAATAATACTTGCTTTTTTTGCAACTGCATATAAAATTTGTGATGTTCCCTTTTCAATAGTTCCTCCTAAAAAACGTTTTACGACAAATACAGTGAGCATAATACCAATTACAGGTAACATTATTTTAAGAAGCCCTATCTTCAAAAAATTGGTATGAATAGTTATATATGTAGCAAATCTGAAAACCCAATGGGCAAAAGTTTTTAATACAATAACAGCTAAAGCAGAAGAAATCCCAACCAAAACACTCGATAAAAATATGAATTGCTTTGAGGTTAATAAAGATTGAGATAAAGCAATTACATCCTCTATTTTTGAAAAAAACTTTTTAAACATTATATTTTATAATTGGTTTATCACAAAAATAAGCTTTTTAGAGCAAAAAAATAAACTATTTCATCAAAGACATTGACTATTTGGATAAAAAACATCTATTTTATTTTATATTTTTCAAAGCTTCTTTTTTACTCAATTTTTTCAGTTTGGAGACTGATACGAAATTTTCTACAGCTTCGGAATCTGTTTTGGCAAATTCCCGCAATGCCCAGCCAATGGCTTTTTGTATGAAAAATTCAGTTGATGTTTTATGCTTTTCGCAAACGGATTTCAATAAATCAAAATTTGTTTTTTCTTTATAGCCTAACTGAAAAAGAATGACGCTTCGATTCAGCCACATATTTTCGGAATTTGAAAAATGAGAGATAACAGCATTTGTTTCTAAAGGAAATTGCTGCAAATAATCTCCCAAAATAAATTTAGCTATAACATCAACACTATCCCACCAAGAGTTGTTAATTATGATTTTTTCGATTAGCTGAATATCTTCTTTTATATAATTCTTTTTCATGCTTTTTATCAAAATTTCTAGGGCACAATAATGAAGCTCTCGTTCTTTTTTGGAATATAGAAACAATGCTATTTCTCTTGGGTTATCAGAAACTTCTTTTTGATTTTCTATCCAAATTTTTTTAAAAATCTGTCTTCTTTCTTCTGTTTTAATTCCAAAAAACTGAAAATTATTTTTCATGTATTTTGACATAGCAACTGCATTTTCGGCATTGCTATTTTCTGTAAATGCTTTTTCTAAAGAAGGTATAAAATTCATGGCTATAACAATTTCAATAGCAATATCAATGAAAAATCAAAAATCTATTTTCTAAATTCTTTATTCTGAAATCTGCAATCTAAAACCCAACCGCCTTATCATCACCTCTATAATCAGCACCTCCTTCAATTTTACCGTCAGGTAGAATCAAAATAGCATCTACTTTTCCAATTACTGGAGTTGTTTTTTCATTGATGATATATCCTTTGGATTTTAATTTTTCAAAAGTGTTTGTATCGAAAGTATTGGGTTCAAATGTGATAACATCTGGTAGCCATTGATGATGAAATCTCGAAGCATTCACGGCTTCCTGCATTCCTAAATTGTATTCATAAACATTGAGAATCGTTTGTAAAACCGAAGTAATGATGGTAGATCCACCAGGTGAGCCAACAACCATAAAAAGTTTTCCGTCTTTCTCGACAATTGTGGGTGTCATGGAGCTTAGCATTCTTTTTTGTGGAGCTATACTGTTGGCTTCATTTCCAACCAATCCAAACATATTGGGTTCGCCGGGTTTGGAACTAAAATCATCCATTTCATTATTTAGAAAGAAACCCAATTCATCACAATAATATTTTGATCCATAACCGTCGTTTAAAGTTGTGGTTGCCGCTATTGCATTTCCAAATTGATCCACAATCGAGTAATGAGTTGTTTCTGTACTTTCATTATAAGTTACTTTTCCTTCCTTAATTTCAGAAGATAAAGTAGCTTTATCTAAATTAAAACTTGACATTCTTTGTTTTAAATAATCATCAGCCATCAAGCCTTTCAACGGTATTTTTACAAAATCTGGATCGCCTAGAAAATAGCTTCTGTCTGCATAAGCTCGACGTTCTGCCTCCACAATTACCTGAATCGATTCATCTGAATTGTGTCCCATTTTGGATAAGTCATATGGCTCAATCATTTTAAAAATTTGTGCCAAACAAATGCCACCACTACTTGGAGGCGACATCGAAATGACTTTTAAATCTTTGTATTTAAAAGATAGGGGAGTTCTCCACTTAGCTTCATATTTAGCCAAATCATCCATTGTGATTATGGAACCTTTTCCTTGAAGATATTTCACCAAGGTTTTGGCTGTTTGCCCTTTGTAAAATTCATTTTTCCCATTCTTGGCAATTCTTTTTAGCGTTTCAGCCAAAATCGGATATTTAATAGTATCGTTTTGCTTATAAATTGCGGCGAATTTGGTGTTTTCTCCATTAGCCTTAATAATAGCAGCTCTATAATCATTTAATCTTTTTTCTTGTCTTTGAGTAACAATCACACCTTTTTCAGCTAATGCAATTACGGGTTTCAAAATTTCGGACATTGGAATTGAACCGTATTTGTCATGTATAGCAAAAACACCGGCAATAGTACCAGGAACTCCAATTGCTAATGGGCTTTCTGTACTTTTTCCTTTGATTACTTTTCCGTCTTTGTCCAGAAACATATTTTTGGAAGCTGCCAAAGGTGCTTTTTCTCTATAATCTAAAGAACCAATTTCACCATTTGCTTTGCGAAAGACCATAAATCCTCCTCCTCCAAGATTTCCGGCATAGGGATAAGCTACTGCCAAAGCTAATTCGGTGGCCACCATAGCATCAAAAGCATTTCCACCTTTTTGCATAATTTCTGTTCCAATTTTGGAAGCTTCTTCACGTGCCGAAACGACCATAGCTTTATCTGAAATAAGACCTGTGGTTTTTGCTGTATTTGTTTGTGAAAAACTATTCAAACAAACAAATAGTATTAAAATAGATGCTTTTTTCATTTTCTTAAATCAATTAATATCCAGATGCATTATTGTCTCCTCTTTTATCAGCACCGCCTTCTAATTTGCCATTTGGAAGCACCAAAATAGCATCAACTTCACCAATAATTTGGTTGTTTTTTTCATTGATGATATAGCCTTTCTTTTTTAAATCTTCCAATAATGATTTTGAAAAAGAATTGGGTTCAAAAACGATTTCATCAGGTAGCCATTGATGATGAAAACGTGGTGCATTGACAGCTTCTTGCATGCTCAAATCAAATTCGTAAACATTCAAAATTGTTTGTAAAACCGAAGTTATGATAGTGGATCCTCCAGGAGTTCCAACGACCATAAATAGTTTTCCGTTTTTCTCAACAATAGTTGGAGACATAGAGCTTAACATCCTTTTTTCGGGTGCAATGCTATTGGCTTCTGATCCTGTCAGACCATATAAATTGGGCACTCCGGGTTTGGCACTAAAATCATCCATTTGATTGTTTAAAAAGAATCCCAATTCATCACAATAGATTTTAGAACCATAATTGTCATTTAGTGTTGTAGTTACCGAAACTGCATTTCCCTTGGCATCAACTATAGAATAATGGGTTGTTTGCTTACTTTCATAACCTTGAATTATACCATGAGCAACATCAGAAGATTTTGTAGCCTTATCAAATGAAAAATTACTCATTCTGTTTTTTAAATAGGTTGAATCTTGCAATTCTTTCATTGGAAGTTTTACAAAATCAGGATCTCCTAAGAAATAGTTTCTATCGGCATAGGCTCTTCTTTCGGCTTCGGTAATCACCTGAATGGCTTTTATGTTATTATGTCCCATTTCGGCAAGATCAAAAGGCTCAACCATCTTCATAATTTGATTCAAACAAATACCGCCACTGCTAGGAGGAGACATCGAAGTTATCTTTAAATCTTTGTAATTAAAAGTGATAGGTGTTCTCCATTTTGCTTGATATTTTGCCAAATCATCAAGAGTAAAAAGACCTCCTTTTTTTGCTATAAAAGAAACTAGTTTCTGTCCAGTTTCACCTTTGTAAAATTCATCTTGACCATTTTTTGAAATTCGTTTCAATGTTTCGGCTAAAGCCAAATATTTAATAGTATCTCCAACTTTATATACTTTCGAAAATAAACTATTTGGGCCGTTTGCTTTTATAAACGAAGCTCTGTAATCTGCAAGACTTTGTGCTTGAAATTGGGTAACTATAACACCTCTTTCTGCCAAAGCAATAACTGGTTTTAAAATTTCGCCAATAGGTAAAGAACCATATTTTCTATGTACTTCAAATACACCAGCAATTGTTCCGGGGATTCCTGAAGCCAAAGCTGTTTCTGTACTTTTTCCATCAATAACTTTTCCTTTTTCATCCAGATACATATCTTTTGATGCTGATAAAGGTGCTTTTTCTCTATAATCTAGAGCGCCCGTTTCTCCATTGGCTTTTCTGAAAACCATAAACCCACCACCGCCAATATTTCCAGCTTGTGGGTGGCTTACCGCCAATGCCAATTCGGTGGCAACCATAGCATCAAAAGCATTTCCGCCTTTCTGTAAAATTTCAACTCCAATTTTTGATGCTTCTTCTCGAGCCGAAACGACCATAGCTTTCGAAGTCACTTGACCTGTAGGTTCAACTATTTTTTCATTGGACTTGCAACTTAAGAACAGTATTGTGGCTAAGAATATTATTTTCTTCATAAAGTCATTAATTTTTGTTTTGAATGTATTCTTACGTCTTCAAAGAATGTGATAAATTCTTGTTCGAACTCGGTGTAGAATTCAATTAGCTCATTAGATGAGAATCTCATTTTAGACTCGTTTTTGGTTCGGCCGTCCATTTGTGTCAAAATTCTACTAATTCCCCCGATAGTTTGATAACTTACAAGCCAATTGTATTCAATCATATAGGGCATCATTCCTTTCGTTCTTTCAGATAAAAAATCATAATTATCACGTAACGATTGGTAAAAATGATTTGTAAAATCAACCAAACTTTCATCCGAATAATTATTCCAGTTTTTTGCTAGAAAGTGATCGTAAAACACATCTACAATTACACCAGCATAATGATGGTATTTATCGTGTAAACGCTTAGTGCTTTTCCTAAAAATTGGATGCGCATCGGTATAAGTGTCAATAAAACGATGCAAAATAATTCCCTTTTGTATCTCTAAGGGGTAATTCTCAAACTGTTTCCCTCTTATTCCATCAGCCATAAAGTTTCCGATTTTTATCAAATCATTGTCTCCTGATAAATAGATGTGGGCTAGGAAGTTCATTTTTATGGAATTACTTAAGGTTCTTAGGTATTGAGATTCTAAGTTTTCTCTTGTAAATGTATAAACTTTTAATTTATTAATTCTAAAATATAATTTTCAAGGACCAATCTTATCAGAACTAAATTTTATAAAAACATAGAAACTTAGAATCTCAGTAACTTTTTTATATTTGTAGCAAATAACCATTAATTCAAAAAAATGACTTTAATAAAATCAATATCCGGAATTCGAGGAACGATAGGAGGGAAAGTAGGAGACAATTTAACTCCGGTTGATGCCGTAAAATTTGCTTCCGCGTATGGAACTTGGCTGAAAAATTATTCTAAAAAAGATAAGTTAACTGTTGTAGTAGGTCGTGATGCCCGTATTTCGGGCCCTATGATTCACAATTTGGTTATTAATACACTTGTAGGATTGGGAATTGATGTAATCGATTTAGGTCTATCGACAACTCCAACTGTAGAAATTGCTGTTCCATTGGAAAAAGCAGATGGTGGAATCATTTTAACTGCCTCACATAATCCAAAACAATGGAATGCATTGAAATTATTGAATGAGAAAGGTGAATTCTTAAGCGGTGCAGCCGGAGAAAAAATCCTTGAGATCGCCGAAGCCGAAGCTTTCGATTTTACAGACGTGGACAGTTTGGGTGAAATCACTATAAATGATGCCTACATGGATATTCACATCGACGAAGTGTTGAACTTGCCGTTGGTGGATGTTGAAGCTGTAAAAGCAGCTAAATTCAAAGTGGTTGTAGATGGCGTGAATTCATCTGGAGGAATTATTATCCCTAAATTATTGGAATTGATGGGCGTTGAAGTAGTAAAATTATACTGTGAACCAAACGGACATTTTCCTCACAATCCAGAACCTTTAAAAGAACATCTAACGGATATTTCAGAGTTAGTGGTTAAAGAAAAAGCGCATTTAGGAGTTGTAGTTGATCCAGATGTGGATCGTTTGGCTTTTATCAGCGAAGACGGTGAAATGTTTGGTGAAGAATATACTTTGGTAGCTTGTGCAGATTATGTTTTGAGCAAAACTCCTGGAAATACAGTATCTAATATGTCATCTTCTCGCGCATTGCGTGATGTGACCAACAAACACAACGGAAGCTACGAAGCCAGCGCAGTAGGTGAGGTGAATGTGGTAGAATTGATGAAGAAAAATAATGCAATCATCGGTGGAGAAGGTAATGGAGGAATCATTTACCCAGAATCACATTACGGTCGCGACAGTATGGTGGGCGTGGCTTTGTTCCTGACACATTTGGCTAACAAAAAAATGTCGGTTTCGGCTTTACGTGCTTCCTATCCGGAATATTATATGAGCAAAAACAAAATAGAGTTGACTCCGCAACTTGATGTTGATGCTATTCTTGTTGCAATGACCGAAAAATATAAAAACGAAGATATTACCACAATTGACGGTGTGAAGATTGACTTTGCCGATAATTGGGTTCACTTAAGAAAATCAAACACTGAACCAATTATTCGTATTTATACTGAAGCTGCTACCCAACAATTGGCAGATTCTCTAGCACTACGAATTATCGACGAAATTAAAGCTGTTGCTGGAATCTAATAAATTTTGAAGGAGCGAATGAATAGGCTTTATCGGTACACATAGTTCCTGCTGTCCACTATATTCCATCTCGTTGAAAAAACGAGAAGGGATACCGCTACCATCAGGGCTAAAAAGCTGGCATAGTCTATTTTTGGAAATATAAAAGAAAACCCGACTTAGGTCGGGTTTTGCATTTATTAAAAGTTTTGTCTGGAGTATTATTTTCCGCCAGGAGGACAATACATTTTTAAATAGTTAGTGTAAAGTGTTGACAAATGTTCCTGAGTGCCTTCGCCTTCCGAAATGCTGTGCGTGCGGTTTGGGTAAGGCATAAACTGGAATTGTTTGTTGTATTTAACCAATTCATTAACTAACATTTCCGCATTTTGGTAGTGTACATTGTCATCACCTGTCCCGTGAATGTAAAGTAGATTTCCCTGCAAGTTTTTTGCGTAAGTAATAGGGGAGCCATTTACAAAATCTTCCATATTTTCTTGAGGCAAGCCCATATAACGCTCCTGGTAAATATTGTCATAAGTCAGCAGATTACCGCAAGCAGCTATTGCAATTCCAGTTTTGTATATTTCAGGATATTGAAACATAAGATTTAAAGTAGCCGATCCACCACCACTCCAGCCCCAAACAGCCACTCTTTCGGGGTCAACAAAATTCCATTTTAATATTTCTGTAGCTGCCATGGCCTGATCTTGGATGTTTACTTTACCTATTTTTCTGTAAATAGCTTTTCGCCAAGCTCTTCCTTTTGGAGCAGGTGTGCCTCTATTGTCAAGAGAAATGTAGATATAGCCATCTTCGGTCATGTCTCCATTGTAAAGAAAATTTTGACTAGCTCCATAGCCGTCAGCAACCGTTGCTCCAGCAGGTTCAGTATAAACATAAAACACTACTGGGTATTTCTTTTTAGGGTCGAAATTTTTAGGTTTTACCATCCAACCATCCATTTCAATACCGTCTTTGGTGGTGATTTTGAAAAACTCGGTAGTTGGTTTTTCCTGAAGTTGAGTCAGTTTTGAATTAATACTTTCTTTTTCGTTCAGAGGTTTTTGATTTTCAACCAATATTGTTTCACTTGCAGATTTCGTAAAATGATTTGAAAAGGTATGCGTAGCATATTTTCCGTTTGAAGAAAAATTATAATTATGTGTTCCCTTTAAAGCTGGCGGGGTTAGTAATTCGGCATTACTGGATCCATTTAGTTTGGTACGATACAAATATTTTTGTGTGGCATTATTGGGTGAAGCCAGAAAATAGACATAACCATTTTTAGCGTCTGTATATTTCACATCAATGATATCAAAATTGCCTTTTGTTACCAGATTTTCTGATTTTCCATTCAATGGAATCTGATACAAATGTCTCCAGCCGTCTTTTTCTGAAGCCCAAAGAATACTTTTGTTATCATTTACCCAAGTAAAATTATTAGTATAGTCAATCGCATAAGGATTTCCTAATTGGAAAACATCAACCCAGGCTTCATCCGACTCTTCATTGATAACCTTACTGTTTCCATTGGATGCATCTGCTACATACAGTTTGCTGTTGTTTTGCTTGCGGTTAAGTTGTTGAATAATTAAATTGTTTGTTGCAGGAATGAATTCCATTCTGACAATATAATTTTGATTTTCCACTCCTGGGATTTTCATCCAAGTTGTTTTAGCGTCTGCCAAGGTTACAACTCCCACTTTACAAGCTGAAGGATCTTCTCCAACCACAGGATATTCTATTGGAATTACCTCAGAGTAAATGGCAGCCGTATTGTTAATCATATAAAATTTCTTAATACTGCTGGCATCGATTTGCCAATAAGCAATCGATTTGCTGTCAGGACTCCAACGAAAACCATCTCTACAGGCAAATTCTTCTTCATATGCCCAGTCAAAAGTGCCGTTTATCATTGTTACAGAACCATCTGTGGTCAAAGGTTTTATTTTGGAAGTAGCCAAGTCTTCCGCATAGACATTATTGTTGCTTACATAAGCCACCGATTTGCTGTCAGGAGATAATTTAGCAAACATTAAGGAAGATTCAGGCAATGTTTTCCCTAATTGTGTAAGATTACCACTTTTAAGATCCAAAACCCAGTAATCGCCTTTTGTGTTTAACCTCCACACTTTTTTCGTATTGGTAAATAGTAACACTTTTTGTTGGTCTTCTGAAAAAGAGAAGTAACTAATCTGCAATGGAGTCGAACTTCCTTTTGGTGTCAGTTGACTGTTTGAGATGATAATTTTGGATGCATTTTGGGGTAAAGAATATTCCGAAATTTCATTTTTCTCAATACGATAATACGAATTTCCATCTCGGGACCACTTTTGAGAATAGGAGTTTAAAGAAATTAATAGGGTCCAAACGGAGACGAACAATGTTTTAAGAAACGTTTTGTCCTTGAAAGTAAATCGACTTGATTTCATAGAGGTTATGGAGTTAATTTATAGATTAGTTTTTAATGGTTTTAATAAGGTTATGACATTTAAAATGTAAATATAATTCAAAAAGTATAGTGTTTTAAAAAATTACAATATGCACTTATGAAATTGGCTTTTATATATTAAATGTTATATTTACAGCCAAATTTGAACACGATGATTGCTACAGAAAGATTGACAGATTTAGAATTATATTTTCAACAATTCCGCGAAAACATTATAGGAATAAACCAAGAGTTTGAATCGCCTTATGGCCAAAAAAAAATAATCTATACCGATTGGACAGCCAGTGGCCGTTTGTATCGTCCGATCGAAGAAAAGTTGATGAATGAATTTGGACCTTTTGTTGCCAATACCCATACAGAAACTACCGTTTCGGGAACAGCAATGACCAAATCGTACCATCATGCCCGTAACATCATTAAGCATCACGTCAATGCGAATTCAGATGATGTTTTGATAACGGATGGAACCGGAATGACAGGCGTTGTCAATAAATTTCAACGTATATTAGGTTTAAAAGTACCTGAAAACCTTAAAGATTATATCAATATTCCAGCCGAAAAAAAACCAATTGTTTTTATTTCGCACATGGAGCATCATTCCAACCAAACTTCATGGCTTGAAACCATTGCCGATGTTGAAGTTATTCCTTCATGTGAGGAAGGGCTTTTTAGCATTGATAATCTCGCCGTTTTATTGGATAAATACAAAGACAGAACTTATAAAATTGCCTCCATAACTTCTTGTTCTAACGTAACTGGTATTAAAACGCCTTACCACGAAGCTGCCAAACTGATGCATCAGCACAACGGGGTTTGCTTTGTGGATTTTGCCTGTTCTGGTCCTTATGTAAAAATAGATATGCATCCGGAAGATCCAGAATCATATTTGGATGCAATTTTCTTTTCTCCTCACAAATTTTTGGGTGGGCCGGGAACTTCTGGAGTTTTGGTTTTTAATAAAAAATTATATCACAACATGGTGCCAGATTGTCCTGGTGGAGGAACTGTTTCCTGGACAAATCCTTGGGGTGAACATAAATACATAGACAATATAGAAGATAGGGAAGACGGTGGTACTCCAGGCTTTCTTCAAGTAATCAAAACGGCATTGGCTATTCAATTGAAAGAGCAAATGGGAATTGAAAATATTCTCAATCGCGAACACGAAATCGTGGAATATGTTTTTGACTCTTTGGGAAATATTCCAAATATCAAGATTCTTGCGGGACAACACCATAATAGATTGGGAGTGATTTCATTTTTTATCGAAGATTTACATTTTAATTTGGGTGTAAAACTATTAAATGATAAATTCGGAATCCAGACCCGTGGAGGTTGTAGTTGTGCGGGTACTTATGGACATTTTTTATTGCATGTAGATCAGGAAGCTTCAAATAAATTGATTGATGAAATTAGTTTAGGAGATTTAATCCGAAAGCCAGGTTGGATTAGAATGTCGATACACCCAACTACCACAACTGCCGAAATTGAATATGTTTGTAATAGCATTAAATCTCTAGCCGAAAGTCATAAAAATTGGACTTTGGATTATGATTACAATAAAGACACCAATGAGTTTTTACACAAAAACTCCCATGCAATTGAAGATACGTTAGTTCATGATTGGTTTTCTCTATAAGAATCTAAGAAATTAAGATTCTAAGTTTTTAAGAAATAAAAAACTCACCCTTTCAAGTTAGTTCTTTTGAAAAGGTGAGTTTTTTTTTAATCAAAATTTTAAATTCTGAAATCTGCAATCTAAAATCTTAAATACTATTTCTTCTGTATTTCCATCTTTTGTGTGTCCACAAATAAAATTCAGGGGCTTCATATATTTGTTTTTCCAAAAGTTTTAGGTACTGATCAGTAAGTTTAAAATTTGGAACCTCTTTTGGATTATCAGAAAGAATTTCCAGAGTAGCTTCGTAATGACCTCGTGATACTTTTTTGGTATTGAGATAGACGAGATTCATATTGTACCTTTTTGATAACATTTCGGCACCTACATGAACTGGAACTTCAATTTCCATGAATTTTGACCAATGCATTGCTCCTTTTGCCTTAGGAGATTGGTCGCTGGCAAAACCATACAAAGCCAATATATTATTTTTATTGTTATTAATTATAGTAGGAACTGTCTGTTTGGTCGTGATTAATTTGGCATTAAATCTAGAACGTATTTTACGGACTAATTTATCAAAATA
The DNA here is from genome assembly GCF_031456055.1 of Flavobacterium granuli. Lineage (GTDB taxonomy): Bacteria > Bacteroidota > Bacteroidia > Flavobacteriales > Flavobacteriaceae > Flavobacterium > Flavobacterium granuli_A. The sequence goes on along the minus strand of NZ_JAVDTX010000002.1, from coordinate 210,368 downwards.
GGGATTTTTTAGTTGTTTATAAATTCCATACCCTGCAAAATCAGAATAATAATTCATCGATATAATCCATTCGTAACTGGCATAATGCGAACAGATAACAGCTACGCTCTTTCCCTGTTTTTCAAGTTCTTTATAAACTTCAATATTTTTAAAAACAAATCTATTGCAAATTTCTTCTTTGGAAATATTCATGGTTTTTACCATTTCAAGAAACATATCACACATGTGATGGTAGAATTTTTTTTCTACAATTAATCGCTCTTGATCAGATAAATGAGGTAATGCTAAAAATAGATTTTCACGAACAGTTCTTTTACGATATCGAATAACTCGGTATACGATGAAATAAACAAAATCAGAAAACAAATATAATAATCGAAAAGGAAGCATCGAGATTAACCAAATTATTGGATAGGCTAGTATATATATGAGATATTGCATTTATTTAAAATTTATACAAATATAAATAAATAATCTTTTTCCGAATTGTTTGAAATTCGAGAATCACCAATTATATAATCTCACAACCTTTTGAATAAACTATCTTTTGTGTTTCCAACGCTTGTGTGTCCACAAGTAATATTCTGGAGATTCATAAATTTGCTCTTCAACACGTTTTAAAAATAAATCGGTCAATTCATAGTTGGGTATTTCTTTTGCATTTTCTGAAAGCACTTCCATAGTTGCTTCGTAATATCCACGTTTTACTTTTTTTGTTTTAAGAAAAATAACATTCATGTTGTATTTCTTAGAAAGCATTTCGGCACCTGTATGCACTGGTACTTCAATTCCCATAAATTTAGTCCAATGATGGGCGCTGTTTTCTTTTGGAGATTGATCACTGGCAAAACCGTAGACAGACATTTTTTTATTTCTGTTATTGGTTATAATTGTAGGTATTGTTTCTTTGGTAGTAATCAAAGTCGCATTAAATTTGGAACGAATTGAATGAACTAATTTGTCAAAATGAGGGTTTTTTATTTGTTTATAAATACCGTAGCCGTGAAATTTTGTGAAGTAGTTCATTGAGACAACCCATTCATAACTCGCGTAATGCGCACACATAATAGCAATACTTTTTTCTTGCTTTTCTAGTTCAGCATAGACTTCAAAATTTGTAAAAACATATCTTTTGCAAATTTCTTCTTTGGAAATAGTCATTGTTTTTATCATTTCAAGAAACATATCACACATATGGTGATAGAATTTTTTTTCAACGATCAAACGCTCATTATCGGATAAGTGGGGTAGAGTCAGAGCTAAATTGGCTCGTACTGTTTTTTTTCTGTAACCAATAATTTGATAAACAATAATATAGACGAAATCTGAAAAAAGATAGAGTAATCGAAAGGGTAACATTGAAATACACCAAAGAATAGGGTAAACAATTAAATAAACAATGTATTTCATTTTATATATTTTTTCAAATATAGTTTATTAAATTACATATGGAAATAGTTTATGATTTCTTTATTAATACAAAATATAATATTAATTAGATTTACACTAAATTTTAAAAACCTACTTTTTATGAATGCCATTTTGATTGGAATTATTGTCGCCAATGTACTGATAAGTTATAAAGGATTTAACGATCTTTCTTTTTTTAGAAAATATGAATTCCATGTTGGCAGTATTCGCGCAGGAGAACAAATCCGAATGATTTCGTCTGGATTTTTACATGTTGACATGACACACTTGTTGTTCAACATGCTAACTCTTTATTTCTTTGCTCCAGTTGTTACAAATTATTTGGGAAATTTTTCATTTGCTCTAGTTTATTTTGGAAGCTTGATTTTTGGAAGTTTATTGACTATGCTTTTTCACAACGATGATTACAATTACAGAGCTGTAGGAGCATCAGGAGCTGTAACTGGAGTTTTGTATTCTGCTATTTTGTTGCAACCTGATATGATGTTGGGTCTGTTTTTTATCATTCCAATTCCTGCTTATCTATTTGGAATTATCTATTTATTGTATTCTATTTATGGAATGCGATCCAAAAATGACAATATTGGTCATACGGCTCATTTTGGGGGAGCTATGGGTGGCTATTTAATTACTCTCCTAAGAAATCCTGAATTAATACAAGAACATACTTTAATGACCGTTTTACTTGCTATTCCTATTGTTATTCTTTTTGTAATGGCAAAAATGGGTAAACTATAAATTTTTAATCTATAAAAAATAAATATTATGAAAAAATCAATTTTGTTTGTCATCTGTCTATTTACTGTTTTGGCGTACAGCCAAGAAATTAAACCAATTCCTCAAGTAAACGTATCGGGTGAAGGAAAAATAAAAGTAGTTCCAGATCAAGTTACTATTTTGGCCACAGTGGAAACCAAAGGAAATAATGCTAAAGAAGTAAAAAAACAAAATGATCAGCAAATGGAGGCTGTCTTAAAATTAATTAAAAGCATGAATTTGGCTCCAGCAGATTATAAAACCAAAAGAGTTTCCTTGAATCCACAATATGATTATGAAAAAAAGAAACATTCTTATAACGCTACACAAACTGTTGAGATTTTGTTGAGAGATTTGTCAAAGTATGACGAATTAATGGAAGGTTTGGTTGATCAAGGTATAAATCGAATTGACAATGTGACTTTTCAATCATCAAAATTGGCTCAATACCAATCAGACGCTCGCAAACAAGCGATGAAAGATGCTAAAATTAAAGCAGAAGAATATGTGTCTGTTTTAGGGCAAAAAGTTGGCGTAGCAATAACTATTACTGATAATTCACAAACATACTATCCGCAGCCAGTATATGCCATGAAATTGATGGCAATGGAAGCCGATGGTGCATCTCCTAGACAAACAATGGCCGCTGGAGAGATTGAGATCATCGCCAATGTAAGTGTGAGCTTTAAACTAGAGTAAAGTCGGTTTGTTATAAAAAAAAGTGCTTGAATTTTCAAGCACTTTTTTTTATGATTTAGTTTCGTTTCGAAGTTTGCTTCTTTTCTTACCGTAAAAGAAATAAATTAAAAAGCCAATTGCTAACCAAACAAAAAGTCGCAACCAAGTGTCAAATGGTAGGGAAACCATCATAACAACACAAGTAATAATTCCTAAAATAGGAACAAGGGGAACGAATGGAGTTTTAAACGGGCGCTCTAGATTAGGTTCTTTCTTGCGAAGAATTAAGATTCCTAAGCAAACCATAACAAATGCTAATAAAGTACCAATACTAGTCATTTCTCCAACGACACTAATTGGAACTAGTCCTGCAAAAAGGCTGATAAAAATGCACAAAACAATGTTCGATTTATATGGGGTATTGAATTTAGGATGCAATTCCGAAAAAACTTTTGGTAACAATCCATCTTTACTCATTGAATAAAATACACGTGATTGTCCTAATAAATCAACTAGAATAACCGAAGTATAACCAATTAAAATGGCTAAAATGACGGCAATTCCTAACCATTCATACGGTGTATTTGCTATAGCAATAGCAACAGGAGCTGCACTATTTTTAAATTCAGTGTAATTTGCCAATCCTGTCATGACATAACCAAATAAGATGAATAAAACGGTACAAACAAGTAATGAGCCAATTATTCCAATAGGCATATTTCGTTGTGGATTTTTTGTTTCTTGTGCCATTGTTGCAACAATATCAAAACCAATAAAAACAAAGAAAACTACACCTGCTCCTCGCAAAACGCCTGACCAACCAAATTCACCAAATGTCCCCGTATTGTTCGGGATGAAAGGATGATAATTAGCAGGATCAATATATTGCCAACCCAAAGCTATAAAAACGATCACAACACCCACTTTTAAAGCAACCACTACAGCATTGAATAAAGCAGATCCTTTTGTACCACGAATAATAATTGAAGTAATTAAAGCGATAATTAAAATAGAGGGTAAGTTTACAATACCACGAACAATGCTTCCGTCTGCTAATGTGGCTGTTTCAAAAGGCGATAATACCAATTGTGGTGGAATGAAAATATCAAACTTTTCCAGAAATTTTACCAGATATTGCGACCAGCTTATTCCGACCGTTGCAGCTCCAACTGAATATTCCAGGATTAAATCCCACCCAATGATCCAAGCAAAAAGTTCTCCTAAAGTTGCGTAAGCATAAGTGTAAGCACTTCCCGAGACAGGAACCATAGAAGCAAATTCAGCATAACATAAAGCGCTAAAAGCACACCCAACGGCTGCAATAACAAAAGAGAGTATTACGGCAGGGCCAGAATTGTTGGCTGCAGCTATACCTGTTAATGAAAAAAGACCTGCACCAATAATTACACCAACACCAATGGCAACTAAATTAATTGCACCTAAGCTTCGTTTTAATGAATTTTTCCCTGTATTTTCTGCTTCAAATTTTAAAGCTTCAATTGATTTTTTTAACATACTTAAATAAATTTACAAACTATATGGATATAGTAGAACTATAAGTGAAAAAAAACGCTTCAATTTCTTGAAGCGTTTTGTGGGGAGAGCAGGATTCGAACCTGCGAAGTTCACACAGCAGATTTACAGTCTGCCCTCGTTGGCCGCTTGAGTATCTCCCCAAGCCTTATTTGGTAGCGCTTATTGCGTTATCCGGGTGCAAATATAGAGACTGTTTTTAGTTTTACAAACTTTTTTTGCACTTTATTTTAGTATTATTTTTAATGCATTGGTATTGAATAAAATAAAAAATGTCTTTATTGAATATTTTTTATTTTGATATCCAAAAAGGCTTGATATCCTTGATGATTCTATGTTTTACAACTCCATTATCTCTTAAATTATATAATAAGTCTTTTAGATTAAGTAGAGATTTAACATTGTATAATTTCAATCTTTATTAATAAAATGATTAATATACTGATGAATAATTTTTGGGTGAATAGAAGCATATCTAATATGTTTGCCCTTTTAAATAAAAAAATCTCCACGAGGGAGATTTTTTTATTTTGGAATACTAAAAGGATTATTTCCCTAGTAATTCTATAATTTTTGCTTTAAGTTCATCGCCTCTTAAATCTTGTGCCACTACATTTCCTGATTGATCAAGAATGAAAGTAGCTGGAATCGATTCTACTTTATATTGCTTTGCAATTGGATCTTCCCAACCTTTAAGATTCGAAACTTGAGTCCAAGTTAGTTTATCTTTTGCAATAGCTTCTTTCCATTTTGCAGGATCTTCATCTAGAGAAACACCAATTATATTAAGACCTTTAGAATGCAATTCAGCATAAATGGCTACTACATTTGGATTTTCTTTTCGACAAGGACCACACCATGAAGCCCAAAAATCAACGATTGTAACTTTTCCTAAACTTTCCTTAAGGCTAATTGTTTTGCCTTGTGGGTTAGGAGCAGAGAAATCAGTCCTTCATTTAGCAGCTGGAGCTTGTGGCATTGCTGTAGCACCAACAGAAGGAGTTTTCAATTCAGCAAGTTTTGTTTTTAGAGCTTTACCTGGCTTAGAATTTTTCAAAGACTCTTCAAGACTATTGTACATAGTTTCAATTTTTTTAGAATCTACAGCTGGATCATTGCTCATTCCTTGGATGATTAATACACTGATAAAAGATTTTGGGTGTGTATTAGCATAATCTACATATTTAGTTTTTGAAGTAGCACCAATTTCAGTTTGAATTTTAGTATACTCTTTCATCAAACCATTAATAGTTGCAGTATCTTTAGTTTGTTGAGCCATTTGCATTTTTTGCATGTTAGCTGTTTGGAAATCCATTAAAGGTTTTTGCACTTTAGTGATTTCTTCGTTGAATTTCACATACTCGTCATTGTTGTAAGTACCTGAAATTTTAGATTTTTGAATTGTATCTTTGTTTACAACGATTGTTATATCTCCGTTTTCTAAGATAAATGGAATTTTACCTTGAGCACCTTCAATTTGTAAAGTGTGGAAAGATGGTTCAACAGCTTTTCCTTTGATTTCAAATTTACCGTTTTCTATTTTAACTGTATCAACAGCAATTAATCCCATACCTTTCTCATCTTGAGTCTCTAGGATTACTGTTTTACCATTTTCAAATCCAGTAGCAGTTCCTGAGATAGTGTATTTGTCTTTGCTACAAGAAGTAAGTAATGCTGTAGCAGTAAGAAATAAAATAATTTTTTTCATTTTTATTAGTTAATTGTTTTTAAGGTTACAAAAGTATTTAAAATTATAAATTAACAATAACTTTAGTCCCTAAATTTATGTTATAATTTTTTAGTTTTTAAAGTTCTTAAAAACCAGTAAATTCAATGTTTATAATTTTATAAAGTTTGAATACATACACTCTGGAAAAGTATTGATTCTGTTTAAATTAAATATTTTTTTATTAATTAAAGCGTTTAGGATTCGCATTGATGAATATGTGATTCGATATGTTCGATTTCATTTAATGTGATCTTGATATCTAAATTTACTGTCCTTAAATCTTTGTGGAGATGTGAACAAACTGGATTTGATTTTAATTTAAAATCTATTTCAGCCTTTATATTTTTTAGCTTTTCATAGGTTTTCAGGGCATTTTTATATTGCCTCTGATACCGATTAATGTAATCATTCATGGTTTTTTGGTTAAGTTAGTTTAATTTGGGTATGCTAATTTATTAAAAAACCTGTTAAAAAAACGTTAATCGAATTCAATTTTAAAATTTATGAGATTTACGTGACTATTTTGAATTAGTATTTATATAAAAAAAGCACTCTTTTGAAGGAGTGCTTTTTTTATATAAATTAAGGAAAAACTATTCTTGGTTTGTTGTTTTTCTCCAAGGATACGCATTAAAGATATGTCTTTTTGCAAATCTTGCAGGAGAGTCAGCGTTAACCATTTTTACGTAAATTGCTTTAGGAACACTGATGTATTCGTAAACGCTTCCATTTGAGAAATTAATAATCAATCTACCTTCTACAAATTTATAATCTGTAACGGTTGATGTAGAAGTTGTCTCAGTATATTCAGGTAAAAGTTGTTTGATTGTCTCAGCGTTGATACTTACCAAGAAGTGGTAAGCTTCAATAATTTTTTTACTGTTTTCTTCAGCAGCTTTTAAACCAGCATCATCACCTTGAAATTTATCAGGATGCGCATCTTTCATCGCGTTACGATAGATGGTTTTCAATTCTTTAAGCTCAACTGTTTTTTCTACATTAAGTAGTTTGCGGTATTCAACTATTTTTTTCATAAATATGGTAACTGCTTGTCTTTTACTATTGAACCAAACTTGTTTTGGCTGAAAATCGACAATTTTTTGCAAAGGTACACTTTTTTTTAACTTTTTAGTTTAGACCAAAAAAAAAATCAAAAAAAGTAATTTTTTGATTTTTTTTAATAATCCGTATAGTCTAAATGTCTATTGCTCAGGCTTCATATTTGCCTTGTCAAAGTTTTTGGACTTTTTTGGGTATTTATTATAACTGATGTCGCTTGGGTTTTCGATGACGCTTTTTATAGTAATCATATCGCCAAGATTGTGTTTTTGAGCCATTTTGAAGTCCAAAAGATAAATACCACAAAAATAATTGTTGTTTTCATCTTGCTCCATTATTCCTGTAAAAACGCCTTTTTGTAACATTCTTTCTTCTGATGCTTTGGTCATATTCTGTTTATTTTAAAATAAATGTTGTGCAAAGTTAGCTAATTAATCGGAGAATGTGGTGGGAAATGGAGTTGAAATGCTTTTTCGTGGAACTGAATATTTGTTATTTAAACCTAAATAGTATTGCGGTCGGGTGAGGGATGGAAGCTAGCTACCGAAGTAGCGCGTACAGCCCGACAGCATAAAGGAAAGGGACCAAATCACCGTTGTATAAATTTGGTCCCTTTTCTTTATGGTGACACCCCATAATGTTTGTTTTGCAATTGATTTGGTACTTACTGCTGTTTGTGGCTACCTTTGTTTTATGGAAAAAATATTTCGACCGAGTCCAAAATCGTTCAAGAATACATTTTGTGTTTTTCGCCAGGTGTTGCCTGATAGGATTGCGGGAATGCCAGTGCAATACGACAGCCAGTCGGGGAGTAAATACTATTATACTAAGGAAGGAATGTATCGATTGTCGAATCATTGGGGGCGTTTGGCCAACAGTAAATGGCGTTTGGAGCAAATGGAACCAGAAACAGAATCCAAATTTAAAATAGGTTTTGCGTCTTGGGATGAATTTTATCCTGACAATGCTGAAGAGGAATTATATTATCTGGATGCCAATTACGAAAAGGGAACGGTTAATTATCAGCATCGAAACAATCCAAATTACGACAAAAAAGCTATATTGAGAACTAGTTTTGCTACTGCTAAAAGGATTAAGCAGATTCGGAATTTATTTGAATTGACATCGTGGGCAAAATATTTTGATTATGATGATATTGATGAATTACGCAAGGAAATTATAGAAGAACTAATTTTTACCAATAAGACTTTGGAAGAAATAAAAAGAGAAATACAATGAGCCGAAACAACGAAAGAAACATAAAGAAACACAACGATAAACTGCACAAAGCCCAAGATAAGGCCAAGAAAGCGGCGATGGATCGCAAAGAAAAACTAAAACAAATCACTAAAAAATTTAACGAAGGGAAATCTTCGGAGGATAATCAAATCTAACAATTATGGATACAGACAAATTTGACGAATTGAAAAACGGAGTCCAAGAAATAATTGACTTTATAGCTAATAAAAACGCAAAAGAGGCTAGCAATAAATTGGTAGATGTTAGCGAAGAATTAGACGAGCTTTTGGATCATTCTGCTGATGATGAAGATCTTATTGAGATCAGTAAGTTTCAAGTCCTGTTGAACCAGTTACAACAAAAGATTACCTTGATTAAGACACAACTTAATTGATTTATGGAGCCTGAAAATTGCTATTGCGGTTCCGATAAACCTTTTGAATCGTGTTGTGGTCTTTACATAAGCGGTGTGCAACATGCGCCAACGGCTTTGGCTTTGATGAAATCGCGATATTCGGCTTACGCAACTCAACAGGTTGATTATTTATTGGCGACAACTCATAGTTCTGAAAGAAAATATTATTCGAAAGAAGAAATTTTGAAATGGGCTACCGCCAATAAATGGCAAAAACTAGAAATTATTTCAGCTACAGAAAACACGGTGGAGTTTAAAGCGTATTTTATTGATGAAAGTAATAATAATCAAGTGCATTATGAGTTTTCTACTTTTAAAAAGGAAAATGGAAGTTGGTTTTATGTGGATGGAAAGTTTAAATAATTCAAGTTTTTAAATTAAAAAATTATGAAAAAATGGCTTCAATTATTGCCAATTGTTTTACTGGTTATAGGTTGTAAAAGCACAGTAACAGCTCCAAGCGAGCCTGTAGAAAAAGAACCAACTTTTGCCTACAAACAGCAAATGGAGAATTTAGAAAAAGGTATTTATTTTAGAGGAAATGGTAACGAACCCGATTGGAGTTTAAAAATTTCTGAGAAAACTATTGAATTTACCTCTTTGATGCCCGGTTTTGAAACATTAACAGGCAATCACGTTGAACCTCTTCAAGCTATGGATGCCAATGTAAAAATGTATCGAGTTGCGTCTGGGGCAGTTTCTATGATTATCCAAATTATGCAGCAGGAATGTGTAAATACAATGTCTGGCGATAAATCGGCTTATTCTGTCCGAATTGAATTTGTTAAAAATAATGAATCAACATTCATTAGCGGTTGCGGAAACTATGTAACCGATTCCCGTTTGCACGATATTTGGGTTTTGGAACAATTGAATGGAGAAAAGGTGACTTTGGCAGATTTCACCAAAGAATTGCCTAATCTGGAAATAAACAGTTCTACCAATAAATTCATGGGATTTGCCGGTTGCAACAGAATGAATGGTGCGATTTTCTTTGAAAGAGGATTACTTCGATTTAAAAATGTGATCACTACTCGAATGATGTGCCAACCAAATAATAAAGAAAATGACTTCCTAAAAGCATTGCAAAGTACTACCAATTATAAAGTCGAGAATATGCGATTAACATTAACTAATCAATCGGGTTCGGAATTGGTTTTTAGAAAAGTAGATTAACTGTTTTAAACTTTTAGTTTAATTTTTAACCATTAAGATATTAAGTTCCATTAAGCATTAAAACTCAATGAAACTTAATATCTTAATGGTTATTTTTTTGGACTTCCTAAATGTTGTCTTTTGTAGTTAAAGGCTTTTAACTTAAAATTATAAATTGTTTTTAGTTGGTTCATTCAAAAATAATCTAAATTTATGATTATGAACACTACTATAAAAAAGGGATTCTATTTCAAAAGCTACGAAGCTCCGTTTCAATCTCCATTTGATAAGCTTTTTGCTATTTTCAAAGAGCTTATTACACACACTTCGGGAGATTTTGATGAAGCTATCAGTTGGTTACGCGAATTAGACAAAGAATACAAACTAACAGAATCGACCTATACCATCGATGATTTTATTGAGGATCTGAAGAAAAAAGGATATATCCGAGAGGAAGTCAAAGATGATGGAACTTCGGGTGTAGGAATTACTGCAAAAACAGAGCGTGCAATTCGCCAACAAGCTTTGGATAACATTTTTGGAAATCTTAAAAAGTCGGGGAGCGGTAACCACAAAACCAAACATGTTGGCAATGGTGATGAACACACCGGGGAATTCAGAGAGTTTCATTTTGGAGATGGCCTAGAACGAATTTCCCTGACAGAAAGCCTGCGAAACGCACAAATCAATAACGGTATGGCCGATTTTATGCTAACCGAAAATGATTTGGTGGTCGAAGAAACCCGATACAAATCCCAAATGAGCACCGTTTTGATGATAGACATCAGTCACAGTATGATTCTGTACGGAGAAGACCGCATAACGCCCGCCAAAAAAGTGGCCATGGCATTGGCCGAATTAATCACTACCCGATATCCAAAAGACACCTTAGATATTCTTGTTTTTGGAGATGATGCGTGGAGGATTTCTATAAGGGATTTACCTTATCTCAAAGTTGGCCCATTTCATACCAATACGGTTGCAGGTTTGCAATTGGCAATGGATTTACTTCGCAGAAAACGAAACACCAACAAACAGATTTTTATGATTACCGATGGCAAACCAAGCTGTGTTAGGGAAAAAGATGGAAGTTATTATATGAACAGCAACGGTCTCGATCATTATATTGTAGAAAAATGTTATACACAAGCACAACAAGCCCGAAAATTACATATTCCGATAACCACTTTTATGATTGCCAACGACCCTTATCTGCAAAAATTTGTAAATAAGTTTACCGAAGCCAATCAGGGAAAAGCGTTCTACACTGGATTAAAAGGTTTGGGCGAAATGATTTTCGAGGATTATGAAACGAATAGAAAGAAACGAATTAAATAGAGTTCAATTATTATTTTGAAGCAGAAAGATTGGGTATTTTTGGAAGCATAGTCCCGCTTTCCGTTACAATCTTATAAGCCGAACCCCGGCTTATAAGGATTTCCATTGCAATCGGGGCTAAAGGGGGAAATATTGCTTTGTTGCCATTATAAAACAAACAGAATTAATTAAACTGAGATTCTAAGAACCTTAGAATCTCAGCAACTTTAAAAAAAATATGATGATAGAAAACATAAACACATTCGGAGAATTAAAGAAATTAGGATACGTAAGTAAGAATATCAAAGATGAATTGCGTCACAATTTGAGAACAAAAATCAAATCGGGAGAGCCAACTTTTGAAGGAGTTCATGGTTTTGAAAACACTGTAATACCAGAGTTGGAGAGAGCAATTTTGTCACGTCACAACATCAATTTATTGGGACTTCGTGGTCAGGCCAAAACGAGATTGGCTCGAAAAATGGTAGAATTATTAGACGAGTACATTCCGTATGTGACTGGTTCCGAAATCAACGATGATCCTTTTCATCCCTTATCAAGATTTGCAAAAGACTTAATTGCCGAAAACGGAGATGCAACTCCAATTTCATGGCTACACAGAAGCGAACGATTTTTCGAAAAACTAGCCACTCCAGATGTAACCGTAGCCGATTTAATTGGTGATGTAGATCCTATAAAAGCGGCCAATTTAAAGTTATCTTATGCCGATGATCGAGTAATACACTTTGGAATGATTCCGCGTGCGAACCGTTGTATTTTTGTGATCAATGAATTACCCGATTTGCAAGCAAGAATTCAAGTAGCGCTATTTAATATACTGCAAGAAGGAGATATACAAATACGAGGATTCAAATTACGAATGCCACTTGATATGCAGTTTGTCTTCACTGCTAACCCTGAAGATTATACCAATAGAGGAAGTATTGTAACGCCACTGAAAGATAGAATTGGTTCACAAATCTTGACGCATTATCCAGAAAGCATCAAAATTGCTAGAACCATTACTGAGCAAGAAGCTAAATTGGATATTGCTCAAAGCGATTTAGTTTATATTCCATCTTTGGCTAAGGATTTATTGGAACAAATTAGCTTTGAAGCGAGAGAAAGTGAATTCATTGACAATAAAAGCGGTGTAAGTGCTCGATTGAGTATTACAGCGTATGAGAATTTGTTGAGTACTGCTGAACGTCGTGCTTTACGATCTGGAATAGATAAAACTACTTTACGTTTATCTGACTTTATGGGAATAATTCCAGCAATTACCGGTAAGGTTGAATTAGTTTACGAAGGAGAGCAGGAGGGAGCTGCTTTTGTTGCACAGCGATTAATAAATGATGCCATTCATACTTTTTTCCCTGCTTTTTTTCCAAAAATCGAAAAACTAGAGAAACAAGGAGAAAAAACACCGTATTCTGATATTTTAGATTGGTTTTTTACTGAAAGCGGTTTTGAATTATTAGATGATTCAACTGATGTGGAATACAAAACTATCTTGGACAATATCGCTCCTTTAGAAAAATTAATAGAAAAATATCAGCCAAAATTACAAAAACAAGATCGTTATTTTATGAAAGAGTTTGTTCTCTGGGGATTGGTAGAGTATAAAAAACTAAGTAAAGACCGAGTTTCCGAGGGTTTTGAGTTCAAGGATATTTTTGGCAGTTATATCAGCAAATTTTAAGAGCGAAATGGATTTAGTGTTACTACATTAAATCCATTTTTTTATTATAATTTCAAAAAAGGCGTTTTCCTATTTTATTTAGTCTACCTTGCTCCGTTGGCTGTATTTTCAGCCTTTCCAAAAAAAATAATGGAAAATTCCTTTGAGGATTTAATTGCGACTTATATTGAAAATAAAGTCGGTATATCGGAACATTTCTTGAGTTCTGAATTAGCTAATAATTTAAAACAAAATTTACTGAATTTAAACAAAAACAGTTTGTTAAAGACTGCTGGAATTGGTAATTCTGAGAAACTTTCTTATGATGGTGCGATTCGAAGCGATTCGATTTACTGGTTGGATAAAAAGAATAATAATGCGTTTGAAATCGAATTTTTTACTCAAATTGAAGCCTTCATTGTGTATTTAAATGAAAGTTGTTATGCCGGAATTACGGGTTATGAATTCCATTATTCTTTGTATGAATCCGGCGATTTCTATTTGAAACATCTAGACCAATTCAAGAATAATCCTAGCCGAAAATACTCTATGATTAGCTATCTTAACAGTGATTGGAAGGAAAGTGATGGTGGCGAACTGATGATTCATCAATTGGATAATAATCAAAAAATTAGTCCAACTCAAGGCAAAACGGTTTTCTTCAAAAGTGACGAATTGGTTCACGAAGTTTTGGTAACACAAAATACCAGAATGAGCATTACAGGTTGGCTTAAAAGTGATTAAGATTTTATTACCTATTACTTTCTATATATAATTTGTCTAAAATTTGTGCAGCTTCATTATCTGAATTAGCCGAAAAACCTGCTACAAACACACCTTTTTTACCCGAATTTGAAATTATTCCGTACACAACTGATTCTTCATCTGGATCCGAATCTCCTTCATAACGATAAACATGTTTAACAGCATAATCGTTCGGATTTGACTTAATAGCATCGTTATGAAGATTAAAATCATGGTCAAAACCTTTTTCTTTTAAATCTTCTAAAGCCTCTAAAACAGTGGTGTAATGATATTTAGTTTTCATGATCGAATAAATTAAAAGTAATTATTAAAGGTAACTGTTTTATTTATAATAGGTTGCAAAGGACTTGTTAAAGTAAAAATAACTGCTCTTGATAAACCTTGATTAATGTTGTAGATTTGCACCGCAGACCGCCTTATCGTCGTCTCGTTTAATCGGGAGGGAGGAAAGTCCGGACACCAAAGAGAAGCATAGCGGGTAACACCCGTCGGTTCCGATTTATTGGGATTAGGACAAGTGCAACAGAAAGTATGTACAGGTAATGCTGTAGTGAAACCAGGTAAACTCTATGCGGTGAAATATCAAGTATATCAGCATTTAAGGGCTTCTCGTCCGTTGCTGAAGGGTAGATAGCTTGAGTTCAGCAGTAATGCTGAATCTAGATAAATGATAAGGTATTGTTAGCAATAACAAGAACAGAATCCGGCTTATAGGTCTGCATTTTTTTACAGTTTTTCATGTTTATTTATTATTTTAGTAAAAAAAATATGAAAAATTTTCCTTTTATATCCACATCACAGTCACTTTTTCTTTTTAGAATTACTTTACCATTGTTTTTTGTAGCCCATGCTGTTACTAGAATTGGAAATGGAACAATAGAACGATTTGCCGGTTTTTTATCCAAAAAAGGCTTCTTTGCTACTACAGCAATGGTTTGGGGAATTACTGTTTATGAAATTATTGGAGGAATAGCCCTTGCCTTGGGTTATTATACAAAGTATTTATCTCTCGGATTTATTTTAATGCTAATAATGGGAAATATAATTATTCATTATCAGAATGGCTGGTGGGTTGGTGAGCATGGTGAAGGAGGAATGGAGTACAGTTGTGCTTTAATTTTAGGGCTGATTGTAATTGCTTCAACAGCAAAAGATAACTCCAAATAGCTTTTTATTCAGCAATCTTAAATTCTAACCCAATATTTCGAACACTTTCAATGCTTATTCTTGAGTCCTCTTTGAAATATTTACGAATTTTACTGATGTAGACATCCATGCTTCTTCCCGAAAAAAAGTCGTCGTTACCCCAAATCGTTTTCAAAATTTGCTCTCTTTTTACCATTTGATTTTTATGAGTATAGAAAAAATGGATAAGAGAAGCTTCCTTTTCAGTGAGTTGCTGTGTTATAGAATTATTTTTTAGACACAAACGTTTGGTATCGAATAAATATGTACCAATTTGTAACTCATCATCTATTTTTGGAAAATGATTTTGTTTGCTTCTTTTCAAAATATTGTTCAGTCGCAAAACAAGTTCATCAGCCTCAAAGGGTTTTACAATATAATCATCCGCACCCAATTTTAGGCCAATGATTTTGTCATCTTTTAGCTTTCTTGCCGTTAGAAAAACAAAAGGAACATCGGGATTGATTTTAATGATTTTTTCTGCAAGAGTAAATCCATCCATTCTTGGCATCATGACATCAAAAACACAAATGTCGAAGTTTTTAGTTTGAAAAATAGCCAATGCTTCTTCACCATTTTCGGCCCAAGTGATCTCAAATTGGTACAATTCTAAGTATTGTTTGAGAACGCCTGCAAAATCAGCATCATCTTCGGCTAAAAGTACTTTTTTCAATGACAAATTATTAGACTTTAAACATGATTGTAAACTCAGACCCCTTACCTAAATCACTTATAACAGCTATTGTACCTTGATGCGCTTTTATGATTTGATTTACATAATAAAGCCCCAAACCTAGTCCTTTTGCATTATGCAGATTGCCTTGCTCGACTCTGTAGAATTTATCAAACAATAAAGGATGTTTGCTTTTTGAAATTCCAATTCCGTCATCTTTGATGCTGATATTGAATTGGTTTTTGATTAATTCTGTTTTGATTGTAATTGTGTTACTACCATATTTTACGGCATTTTCGAGTACATTTAAAATGGCTGTAGTCAAATGAAATTTATCTAAAACCAAAAGGGTTTCTTTAGTATTAAAATGAGTTTCAAGAGTCACTTTTGGAAACGCAACCTTAAAATCGAAAACTATTGCGTTCAAAAATGACTCTGCAATGATTTTCTCTTTTTGCAGTTCAATATCACTTTCACCCAATGAATTAGCCATTACTTGGTCAATTAAACTTTGCAGACGGTTATTTTGACGTGAAATAGTATTTAGAACACTGCTGAATTGCTCGTCATTGTCACGGATATCTTTTCGCTCCAATATTTTTGTGGAGATTCCCAAAGTAGTCAAAGGAGTTTTGAGTTCGTGAGTGATATTATTGATAAAATCAGTTTTGACGTCACTTACTTTCTTTTGCTTAATTAACGCTTTTATGGCAATTACGAACAGCGTTATTAGCGTAAGAATGGATAACAGAGATAATAGCAAAATCATTTTCATTCGTTCGAAAATGATCATTTCCCAATCGATTACAGAAACATACATAGAGTCTTCGGTAAGCAATTTATACTCTTTTAATGTTTCAGGACCATTGGTGGTGCTAACATAATTTCTAACTAAAAAAGCATTATTTAAAGACTTTAAGTTACCATATATTTTACTTTGTATAAGGGGCTTTTTGGAAAAAATAGTGTCTGCTTTTTTATGACTATTATAAATGACAAACTTGTTAAGAACAATAGCAAAATCAATTGAAATATCTGGAAATTCACGTTTGAATTTTAGTTGCAGTTTTCGAGTTAATTCACTTCCAGATTCATGATCCAGTAATGTGCTTTCAATTTCGAATTTTGGCTTTTTGGTCAAAACATAATTTTGTGCCAATTGCTTATAAAGCATTTCCTTTTTATTGACATAAGCCGAATCAATATCACTGTAATCATTTGTAATTAGAGCAATTTTATCTTTGATTTCTGTGTGAAATTGGGCTACTTTATAATCGTAAGTAGTTTTTACCAAATAACATTGTACAACTGATAAAACGATCAGAGCAACAACTGAAAAGGCGATTAATAAATTGATTCTTTGCTTCATTTGGTAAAAATTGAATTCAAAAATAATTCTTTTATTATTCAAATTAGTCATTAACTCCGCATTAACCTTCGATTAACTTAGGAAGCGAGGATTTAGAAGCATTTTTGTAATGTTTTAAATCGCAAAACTTACTATTAAATGAATACCAATTTAAGAATTCAGAATACATTAATTATAATTTGTCTTATCGTTTCAGGATTTGGTTACGGACAAAATACGACTGAAAACGACAGTATTTCCAACAAATTAACTGAAGTAATCGTCACCAAAGAAAAGAAAATGTTCACCAATAAAAATGGAAATATCAAAGTTGATGTGGCCAATTCAATTCTTAATTCAACCCCAAATACATTAGATTTATTATCCAAATTACCCAATATTACGATTAGTGCCGACAAAGAAAGTATTACGGTCATTGGAAAAGGAAATCCTTTGATATACATAGACAATCAAAAAGTTGGAATGAATGATTTGAATGCTTTGTCTGTTGACGACATAAAAACCATTGAAATCATCAATAATCCATCCTCGAAATATGAAGCAGAAGGAAGGGCTGTTATTTTGATTACAAGGAAATTTAGCAAAAAAGAAGGTTCACAAACAACTGCGTCCGAAGTGGCTTCATTCAAGAAAGAATTCAATAATTACCTTGGAATAAATTCAAGTTTTAAGAAAAACAAATTCGAGTGGAAGGCTAATTTTAATTACAATAAATTAAGTCCTTGGGAAAGCCATAAGATCGATTATCAAATTCCCGACGAAGACATAATCTCGAATTATAACGTTGCTACCGCAAATAACAAAAGAAAACAATTCATTTTTGGCGGAGGTCTTTTTTATAAAATTAATGAGGATGATTATTTTTCAATTAGTCTAAATAGTAAATTACAGAGCGAACCTTTTGATATAAATGCAACTACTTATAACAAAAATGGAGATGTCGAAAATGATGTTATAACACATAGTGACAATAAGAGCCAGAAGAATTTTATAAACTCTTTTGTAAATTATTCCAAGAAAATAAAACCAATCGACACACAATTATTTGCTGGTTTACAGTATTCAAATTTTGATCAAGATTTAAGTTCATTGGCTCAAAATAATTTTAATGACACACAATTTGAATGGGCACTAAACAGCAATCAAAAATTTAATGTTAGCGTTTTTTCTGGAAGGATTGATCTTGAAAAGAAATTTAAAAATGAAATGAAATTGGAAGTTGGAGGTCTGTATTTATCTGCTGACGCAAAAACTGATTTTGAAATTTTTAATTTTGAAACAAACAATACAGTCAGTTCAATGTATAATTTCGATGAGAAAAACAGCGCAGGTTATGCTCAATTGTCAGGAAGTATAAAAAAGATTGGCTATTCTGTAGGTTTCAGAGTTGAAAACACAGATATTCTCGGGAAATTCAAAAATGATCAAGAGCCATTAATCGACAAAAATTACACCGATTTCTTTCCGAAAGCACAGGTTGATATTCCTATTGACAGTACAAAATCGATAACCTTAAATTATTCAAAAAGCATTTCGAGACCAAATTATTCCTCCACAAGTCAAGGATCTACCTATATAAATCCTTACTATTTATATTCTCGAAATATCAATTTAGATCCAACAATTAACAATCAGATTTCGTCTAGTTTTCAATACAAGGACAAATCCGTAAAACTAAGTTATTATAAAAATACAGATCCCGTTTATAGCAGTTTTGTATATGATGATGAAAACAATATATTGATATTTAAAGAAACTAATTTTGACAAAGAATCAGGATTTAATTTAGAATTTACTCTGCCTTTTACTTATAAAATTTGGACATCAACCAATAGTTTAAGTTTTATATTAAATAAAATAGAAGATGATTCAGCTCAGTTTATGACATCAAAACCATATTTATATTATTATTCCAGCAATGAATTCAAACTCCCAAAAGGGTATGTCATTTCTCTGTCAGCTTGGGGCTCTACCGAACAAAAAGAAGGTGTGTTTGAAAGAAAAGCAATATCTATTATAATGGGTTTAGGGGTTTTAAAAACATTTTTCACCAATTGGAACTGTACCTTAAGTTATAATGATATTTTGAGCAATACGATTTACGAAGAAAAATTTACCATAAATGATATCAGTTCAAAAGCAAGATTTTTGGTAGATGCACATGAATTTTCAATAGCGCTTAAATACTCATTTGGTAAAATAAAATCAGCTGAGTTTAAGGAGAAAAATATCGATGATAATTCTAATAGGATTAAATAATGGTTTTAATAGTTATACTTTTTATTTTAATAAAACTCAGTCATTTTTTCAATTAATCTAATTGTTTTAAGACAAATAACTATTGGTTTAACCCATGATCTCATTGTTTAAACACTATGTCTTGTTGCTTGAGCAAGGGATGTCATTGTTTGAACACGAGACGCCATTGTTTTAAGTTGGGAGTGTGTTTGTTTAAAATTTATGATAAGTAGTAATAAAACAGCAGTGTTTGATAACTAAAAGAAAAGCCCCTGCATTGCAAGGGCTCTAGTTATATAAATACTTTGGTTGATTAACCTTCGTCTTCTTCAGTTTCTTTTCGGTTTGATTCATCGTCAATTTCTTCCTCTTCACTTGAATCCAATTCGAAGAAACTAAAAATTGAACCTCCATAACTTTTTTGGAAGGAAAAATTAATCATGTGATCTAATTTGGTGTATTTGGAATGCTCGATAACCATCATGCCTTCTTCATTGAGCAGTCCTTTTTCGAAAACCAATAAAACAATTTTTTCGAATATTTTTTGATCTAATCCATAAGGTGGATCGGCAAAAATAATATCATAGCTCGTTTTGTTTTTTTCCAAAAAAGAGAAAACATCACTTTTGGTCGCCGCAATATTAAAATCATATTCGGCTGCCACTTGCTTGATGAATTTTACGCAGCCAAAATCCCCATCAACTGAGGTAATTGGTGTACTTCCGCGTGAAGCAAACTCATAGCTGATATTGCCTGTTCCAGCAAATAAATCCAAAACTTTTAAACTGTCAAAGCTGAAATGATTGTTCAAAACATTGAATAATGCTTCTTTGGACATGTCGGTTGTCGGTCGAACGGGGAGTCCTTTTGGCGGAGAAATGCGTCTTCCTTTGTATTTTCCTGATATGATTCTCACGAGTTAAAAAGTATAAAATGTTGCTGATTTTGTGCGGTTGAAAAAGAATTGCTTTTTTGCAAATCAGTTACATTAAAGAATGAAATGTTTCTAATGTATTTGAAAGCGATTTTATAAAAATCGTCATCTTCAGAAATAGCACCTAATAATTCCAATTGGAAACTTTCGGGATTCATATTTAATTGTTCGGCTGTGAAAAGCAAATAATAAATAAAATCCTCTGGTGTTTTATATTCGAATGAATTGAATAAAAGTAATTTTTGATTCTGAATTACAATGATTTCAAAATGTCCTGGATTAAAATGAACGATCATCTTTTTGTTATCATTGTTTTTGGATGCATCCAAAAGCTTTGAAACCAAGATACTGTTGGCGTGCTTGTAATCGAAAGAACCAAATTGATCTATAAAAAAGTTATTGATATTCACATAAGGAATGTAAACCGCGTTCATCTGATAATTGGTTATTTCATCAAATGCAAAAAAGTCGGTTTCAAAAACTTTGGTATTGTATTGCAAATAGCTACCTAAGAAATTTTCGTCGAATAGGGCAGTGGGAACAAAAGTTGAAAGATTGTTGTTATGAATCACCTGAATTTCATCATATTGGTCATTCAATTCCGGATAATTTTTAAAAGCATCCGAAAACAATTCCTCAATTTTGGTCGATTTATGAAAAGTATCAAAATGAATTTCATTTATTGATACAATCGTATTATGAAGTGTATCAAAACAACAAAAAGAAAGCCCAGTCAGTGAAACCTGAATAGATAGTTTTTTGTATTTTTTATCGGTTATATTGGTGTTCATAGATTTTTTTTGCAACAATGCAAACTTACGAATTTAAAAGCAATAGGCAATAGGCTATAAGCAGTAGGCTTTACTACTGAACTATTGCTTAAAGCCTAAAGCATAAATAAAATTGATTTTTGATATTGCCATTGAAATAACCGTTCTTTGTAAACTAAATAAACCACATGAATTCCTCCTCGTTTTATAGTCATTTACAGAAAAAATTCCCTTTTCAGCCTACTTATAATCAGGATATATTTTTTCAAAAAATTGCTATTTTTTTAACCGACACTCAAAATGAGACCATTTTTGTACTGAAAGGATATGCAGGAACAGGAAAAACGACGGTTATTTCGACTATCGTAAATAGTTTATTGGAGATTAATAAGAAGTATGTTTTGCTGGCTCCAACTGGTCGCGCGGCCAAGGTAATTGCCAATTATTCGAATAAACCGGCTTTTACCATTCATAAAAAAATCTACTTTCCGAAGAAGAATTCCGGTGGCGGTGTTTCGTTTACTTTACAGCAAAACAAACATAAAAATACTGTTTTCATAGTCGATGAAGCTTCGATGATTTCGGATACTAATTCGGATTCCAAATTATATGAAAATGGATCTTTGCTCGATGATTTGATTTCGTATGTGTATTCGGGAACCAATTGTAAAATGATTTTGTTGGGAGATACAGCGCAATTACCACCTGTAAATTTAGATATAAGTCCGGCTTTGGATATTCATACACTTAGTATAAATTACAATAAAGAGGTCGAATATATTGAGCTTGATGAAGTAATGCGTCAGGAGGAAAACTCAGGAATTTTGCATAACGCAACCGAATTGAGGGAATTGTTGAAAGATACTTTTATAACCGAATTCAAATTCAATGTTCGGAAATTCAAAGACATTGTTCGTTTGGTTGACGGGTACGATATTCAGGATGCGATTAATTCCGCTTACAGTAATTTTAGCATCGAAGACACCGCTTTTATTGTTCGTTCCAATAAAAGGGCAAATCAATATAATGAGCAAATTCGAACCAAAATCCTTGATAAGGAAAGTGAATTATCAACGGGAGATTTCCTGATGGTGGTGAAGAATAATTATTTTTGGCTAAAGGATTCAGATGAAGCCGGATTTATTGCCAATGGTGATATTATTGAAATTTTGGAAATGTTTGGAATAAAGGAATTATACGGCTTTAAATTTGCGAAAGTAAAAATCCGAATGATTGATTATCCCGATCAGAAACCCTTTGAAACCGTGCTTTTGATGGATACTATAAAAAGTGAATCGCCATCTTTGACATTTGAGGAATCGAATAGATTGTATCAGGAAGTGATGTTGGATTATGAAAGTGAAACTACGAAATATAAAAAGTTTCAAAAAGTAAAGGAAAACGAATATTTCAATGCACTTCAGGTTAAATTCTCGTATGCCATTACTTGTCATAAATCTCAGGGAGGTCAATGGAACACAGTGTTTATTGAGCAGCCGTATTTACCAAATGGTATCGACAGAGACTACATCAGATGGCTCTACACTGCCATGACGAGAGCCAAAAATAAGCTATATTTGATAGGCTTTAAGGATGAGAGCTTTGTGGACTAACTTCCTGAAAGAACGTTTTCACGATGTTGCAAACCCCATTCTAACATTTTATCCAAAACGTCACCCAAAGATTTTGCCGAATCCGTTAATTCATATTCCACTGAAATAGGAATAGTATCATAAACGGTACGTTTAACCATTCCGTTCATTTCTAAATCTTTCAATTCTTTAGATAACATTCTAGGTGTAATTTTGGGAATGTTGCGTTGTATTTCTGTGAAGCGTCTTTTTTCGAACAATAAAGAACCAATAATTGGCAATTTCCATTTACCATTGATTACGTTTAAAGTATCGTTTAGTGCCAATACAAACTGAATAGGGCAGGCTTTGGCTTCTTTAAAACTCATTTTAATTTCCATTAATTCTCTGATTTTGTTATTACTATACTAAAGTATACCGCTATACTTTAGTATATCACTATACTTTAGGTAGCAAATGTAACTATCTTTGTTTTACTAATAACATTAATCAAAAAAAAATGAGTGCAAAAATTTTAGTTACAGGCGCAACAGGTAATTTTGGAAAAACAACAATCGATTTTTTATTAGAAAAAGGAATTGCTGCATCAAATATTTCAGCTTTGGTTAGGGATGAAACAAAAGCAGAAGAGCTTAAAACGAAAGGAATTACGATAAAAGTTGGAGATTATAATAATTATGATTCTTTAGTGACAGCGTTTCATGGGACAGATAAGCTATTGTTGGTTTCGGGAACTGATTTAGAAAATCGTGGTAAGCAACAATTGGATGTAGTTAAAGCCGCTAAAGAAGCAGGTGTTAAGCATATTTTATATACTAGTTTTGAACGTAAAAATGAATCTGAAACTTCACCGATCGCTTTTTTGGCAAAATCACATATAGATACCGATAATGCCATCAAATCGAGCGGAATGACTTATAGTATTTTCAAGAATAATTTATACTTAGAGGTTTTACCGATGTTTTTTGGTGAAAAAATTCTTGAAACAGGAATCTTTTTCCCGGCAGGAGATACTGGCGCAGCGTATGTTTCACGAAATGATTTGGCAGAAGCGGTTGCTAATGTGTTGATTTCTGAGAATAATGAAAGCAAAGAATATGCGATGAATAATATTGAAAATTATTCGATGAAAGAAAGTGCGGATCTTTTAAGTAAAATAACAAATACTACGGTGAGCTATACAAGTCCAACTCCTGAAACTTATTCTGAGGTTTTAAGCAATGCGGGTGTTCCAGGTGAATACGTTGGAATGTTTGTTGGTTTTGCGGCAGCTATTCAACAAGGTGAATTTCTAACTGCATTAACTGATTTAGAAAATTTATTAGGCAGAAAACCTATTTCATTGGAAGATTTCTTGAAGCAAGTGTATACAAAATAATAGCAAAAAAATTAAGATTAGAAAAACGGACAATTTTATTTGTTCGTTTTCCTTTTTAATTGAATAACTGAGAGGAAAATATTTTTTACATTTAAGAATTATTTAGACAATTATATTATGAACACGCTAAACGACTTACATAAAATATCAGGCTCATTTTCGAATACAGAAAAGATGCCTGTTCTATTTTTGGGTCACGGAAGCCCAATGAATGCGATTGAAGAAAATCAGTTTGTTGCCAACTTTAGAAATTTAGCTAAAACGCTGCCAAAGCCCAATGCTATTTTATGTATTTCGGCGCATTGGTTTACCAACGGAACTAAAGTTACCGCCATGGAAATGCCAAGAACAATTCATGATTTTGGAGGCTTTCCACAAGAACTATTTGATGTACAATATCCTGCTGAAGGAAGTCCAGAACTAGCCACATTGACCCAAGAATTATTATTACCAAACAGTGTAGAACTAGACCATCATTGGGGTTTGGATCATGGAGCCTGGAGTGTAATTAAACATTTATATCCTGATGCCGATATCCCTGTGATTCAAATGAGTATCGATTATACAAAATCGGGACAATACCATTTTGATTTGGCACAAAAACTAAGTGCCTTGCGTAGCAAAGGAATACTGATTGTAGGAAGTGGAAACATTATCCATAATTTAAGATTGGTCGATTTTAGGAATATCAATACGGATAATTATGGTTATGATTGGGCAGTAGAAGCCAGAGCCGATATAAACGATTATTTACTCGACGGCAATTTCCAACCGCTTATTGATTTTGAAAAACAGAGCAAAGCTTTTCAACTTTCGATTCCAACTCCAGACCATTATTTGCCTCTGATTTATACTTTGGGATTAAAGGAAAAATCAGAAGATTTGAGTTTGTTTAATGATAAATTGGTAGGCGGGTCTTTGAGTATGACATCAGTAAAGATTTCGAATTAGTTTTAAATTATAAAAACATATATTTGAAATTAAATTTAAAATAGAAGAATAAATAAAAATGAAAATAATAGCAGTCATTCCCGCACGTTATGCATCCACAAGGTTTCCAGCAAAACTGATGCAGGATTTGGGAGGTAAAACGGTAATTTTAAGAACCTATGAAGCAGCCATAAACACTCAATTATTTGATGATGTTTTTGTGGTAACTGATTCTGATTTGATTTATGACGAAATTGTTTCCAATGGTGGGAAAGCCATTCGAAGCATCAAAGAACACGAATCGGGGAGTGATCGTATTGCTGAAGCTGTCGAAAATCTTGATGTAGATATTGTTATCAATGTGCAAGGTGATGAGCCTTTTATAGACAAAGATCCTTTGGCAAAAGTCATCGAAGTTTTCAGAAATGATGCTTCTAAGCAAGTTGATTTGGCTTCTTTGATGAGAGAGATAAAGAACGAGGAAGAAATCAACAATCCTAATAATGTTAAGGTAGTAGTGGATCAAAATGGATTTGCATTGTACTTTTCCCGTTCGGTGATTCCTTATCCAAGAGAGATAAATGTAGGTGTTCGATATATGCAGCATATCGGAATTTATGCTTTTAGAAAACAAGCCCTTTTGGATTTTTATAGTTTACCAATGAAATCATTGGAAGCTTCCGAAAAATTGGAACAATTACGCTACCTTGAATTTGGCAAACGTATCAAAATGGTAGAAACCACACACGTTGGAATCGGAATCGACACAGCGGAAGATTTAGAAAAAGCTCGGAGAATGATAGGATAAAAAAAAATCCCGATTCAAAGATTATATTTAAAACCTTTGAATCGGGAATTTTATTTTTTTGGAAACTAATTAATAGTGTAGTCCAAATCCAAAAGCATACAAAGGATTTTTCGAATCATAAGGAACATCCTCCTTTTGATTTTTGACAGCTTCCATTGATGAAGGCAATTCAAAAGGCAGTTTTCCTTCTGGCTTTGCAACGCCAAAAATAACATCCAAAAGCGCTGAATCACTTGCTCCATAATTAGCAAAAACAGCTTTGGAAGCACTATTTACCTCAGGAAATACAGCAGGACGATCCAAATAAATGTCAACAATTGTTGGTACTGTTTTGCAAAGAGTTAAAACATCTTCTAAATCCTTTCCTTTAAAATCTAAGTCACCATGATGGAATCCTTTGGCAAACGGATTATCCGTGTCAAGAGGAATCCAAGGCGTATTCAAACGGATAATTGCAATATCGGCTTGCTCAGGTAAAGCAACGATAATACCGTATTTAGAAGCAATTTTGGTATCTACATTTTTTACATAAATCTTTAATTTATTTGAAACAGATAAAGGAAGTTTTAAATCGTTTTTCAATAATGTCATTGAGCGACGTTGAGTATCTTCTCCTAATTTTTTAAAATCTGCACGACCGACAATCTTGGTTGCATTTTCAACATCAACATACGGGTTGTCAAATAGGCCTAAAATGAATTTTTGACGCAATAATCTACGAACCGATTGATCAATTCTTGATTCTTTAATTTTTCCTTCTTTAACTAACTGAACAATATATTGAGGGCAGTTCTCTCCACCAAATTGATCACAACCAGAGTCAATTATCTTTTTTACTCTTTCAATTTCGCTAAGATTTTCAACTCCCCAAGCTCTTGCAGGCCATATTACTGGGCCCATACGTGTATCTGTTACTAAGCCCCAATCTGTACAAACCACACCATCAAATTTGTATTTGTCACGAAGTAATTTAGTTATAATGTCTTTATTGTAAGAGAACCCAACATTTTCAGAAGTTTGATCAGTTGGGACTCCATAATACGGCATAATCGCTGCAGTATTTGCTTTGAATGCTGCTTCAAAAGGAATTAAGTGATAATCGAAGTTTTTTCCTGGATACACCTGACCTTTTTGATATTGAAAATGGGGATCCAAACCTTCTTTTTGTGGACCACCACCTGAAAAATGTTTTGTCATACAAGCAACACTCGTATTTCCCAATTGTTTCCCCTGAAAACCTAAAATGTAAGCTTGAATCATTCGGGCAGATAAATTAGCATCCTCCCCAAAAGTTCCGCTTACACGAGGCCAACGAGGTTCTGTAGCTAAATCGGCCATGGGATGCAAAGCTTCTCGGATTCCAACGGCAAGATATTCTTGACGGGCAATATCTCCAAATTTCTGAGTCAATACTGGATCGTTAATTGCAGCAAAACCTAATTGCTCTGGCCATTGAGAAAATCCATTGGCTTCCATAGCAAATACATTATTACTAAAATAATGACGCGGATCTGATGCAATGGTTACAGGAATACCAAGTCTTGATTCTTCAGCAACTTTTTGAATGGCATTATATCCCATCGCCAATTCTTTTACACCAGGAGCTTGCCAATAATTAAAATGATTCATTTTTTTATTTACAATCAAATCCCTTGGAGAAGGTAATCCAGCCGCCATTCCAGTAGCATTTTCCTTTTTATCAATACTTCCGTCAGTATTGATAAGCGTTCCATTGATGAACATCAAACCTGCTTTTTCATCAATATTCATTAGAGAAATGAGATTGTCAATTCTCTTTTCAATGGGAAGATTTATATTTTCATAGGGATCCATTTTTCCGTTTTTATTTAGATCTCGATATTTAGGAGGATCAATAAACGACAATGAAACTAAAGAGGTTACAAATAGTGTTGAGATACACAGTGGTTTAAATTTACTTCTCATTTGAATAATGAATTAAAATTATTTATAATGTGTTATTTTGACACAATGTACAAACAATTATTTAATTTCAAATAATAAATAAAACTAAAACTTTGAATAATAGAAAATTATAAGAATATAATTGTGAATAATCAATACAAGGATATATTATTTATGTAGTAATTACGAATTCAATTTTTCTATAATAATTAACTCATTATGTACTTCAACCCTAGGAATAGATTGAATTCTGAAATTTTCTTCATTGAACTCCTTGATGAAATTTTGATTTCTAAAATTATCACCAGCAGTCAAACACATAGTATTAAAAAGTACAACTCCTTTGCTTTTGAGTAAAAAACAAATTCTATTAATAAAGAACTTTTCAAACAAGAAATTAGGCATCGTAGTATCTTGAAAGATATCTATAATAATCAAATCGTAACGATCTTTTGTTTTTAGTACAAATTCAAAAGCATCATCAATTATAATATTTAAATTTTTTATCTCATTTAGTTTAAAATACTCATTCGCAATTTTAATAATGTCTGGATCAATATCAACACCTGTAATTTGGCCTTCAAAATGAATTTCATCTACCAATGTTTTAATAACACTTCCGCCCGCAACTCCAAGTACTAGCGCATTATCCATTTTCGCAATTTTCTCAAATCCGAAATGTTTCAACCCTTTTCTCAATATGCGTTGTAAGCTACCATAAGAATAATTGGTATTTTCAGAATCGATCACTAATTCACCATTTGCCCATGTAACTTCAATGGTTTTACTCAAAGTTGATTTAGTTTTATATATTTTGATTGGAATAATATAACTTAATAATTTACGCAGCATTAATTTAGGTTTTTATCAAAAATAAGATAATAATTATTTAATTTGTACAAAATTAATCATAAATGAAGAGACTAATCTATAAATGGATTTTTGAGAATCTAATGGGCTGGAAAATAGAAGGTAGCTTCGATGAAGAGATAAAAAAAAGCGTTTTGATGGTTATGCCTCATACAAGTTGGCATGATTTTTATGTAGCTATTATTTGCAGAGGCGCTATTGGTGTAGATATTAATTGGGTTGGAAAGAAAGAATTATTCCGATTTCCCTTTGGATATTTTTTTAAATCATTAGGAGGCGCTCCATTAGATAGAACGGGAGGCTTAAACAAAGTTGAGTCTATAGTAAGTATATTTAATTCTAAAGAAATATTTCGATTGGGTTTGTCTCCTGAAGGAACACGTAAAAAAGTAGAACAACTCAAAACAGGTTTTTATTATATTGCCTTAAAGGCAAATGTGCCAATCATTCCAGTATCAATAAATTTTGAAAAGAAAATTGTTGATTTTGGAAAACCATTTTATCCAACAAATGATATAGATTCTGATTTATTATGCTTGAATAAACATTTTGTAGATGCGAAAGGCAAAATACCAGAAAATGGATATAAAGTATCTTAAAATGAAACTCGCTGAGAATCGCATAAAATATTTTTTCTGAATCTTTGTAAAGAATATTCAATTCTCGCGAATTGTAATTTATTTACAGTTTTAGCTTTTTATATATTACCTCTGCTATTTAATTCCTGAAATAGATAAAGTTCAATTTTAAATTTAAAAAGAAACCCAATCGATTCTAAAATTCTCTCAAATTTTTAAAATCAATTGGGTGAATATATTTTGAAAGTACCATTTTTATAAAAGAAGATAATTTTTTCTACTTCATCAGTATTTTCATTTTCTATCGAAGTTTTAATTTCTCTTGTTTTTGAATGATCGATATTTGGTTTATCAGGTATTGATATTTGAGAAAATAAATCAATTGGAGTAGGAGTAGTGTCTATATTTGAAACAGTAGAATTAGAATTTAAATTTTCACTTACTTCAGAATTTTTTGGAAAAACACCTTTTCCATTTAATATCCAATACAAATCTACATCGGGAAAAACTTCAATAATTTTTAGAATAAAATCCAAACTTGGCTTGTTTCTTCCAGAGAGTAGGTGAGACATACTGGAACGCTGCACGCCAATTTTATCTGCAAACGAAGAAGCATTAAGACTATAATAATCGAGTATAATCTCCAATCTTTTTATGAAATCATCCGTGTTTACCATTGTAAATTATGTTTCAAATTAGCATATTTACAAATGTAATCAAAAGGAGTATTGCAACCTAATTTACAATGTTAAAACATAAATTCGTTATTCTTTAATCTAATGTTTTTATATAGGTTAATTAATATAAAACATTGATTTAATATTGTTTATATAAATAATCTAAAATTCATATTGAATAGAAATATTGATTACACTTGTCTACAATTGACTTTTAAAATATAGTTTACAATTTTAATTTTTTATAAAAAACAACTGTTTACAAATGTAAAAATAAAGATGTTTACTTTTGTAAATCAAATATTGTAACATGAATTTAGAAGGAATATTTAATCAAAATAAAGAAAATACAATTCAAGGGCGCTATATTACATTAGAGAATATTGAGCCAATATTAAACAGAGAATCCTTGAAGAAGGATGTGAAAATTATTGGAGAATCTGTTTTAGGAAAACCTATTTATAGTTACCAAAAAGGAACTGGTAAATTGAAAATTTATCTTTGGTCACAAATGCACGGCAACGAAAGCACTACGACTAAAGCATTATTTGATTTTATAAACTTGTTGAATAACGGATCAGATTTGGCTAATCAACTTTTGAGTGCTTTTACTTTTTATTGTATTCCAATGCTAAATCCAGATGGAGCTAAATTATACACTAGAGCTAACGCGAATGACATTGATTTAAATAGAGATTCCCAAAACCTCACACAGCCTGAAAGTAAAATACTAAGAGCAGTTTTTGAAGAGTTTAAGCCTGATTATTGTTTTAATCTGCATGACCAACGTACCATTTTTGGTGTTGCAGACACTGGAAAACCAGCAACTGTATCCTTTTTAGCACCTTCCTATAATGAAGAAAGAGAAGTTAATGAGTCTAGATTGAAAGCCATTAACTTGATTGCTGGTATTAATGAAGTTTTGCAAAATTTTATTCCAGGTCAAATAGGTCGATTTGATGATT
This sequence comes from Flavobacterium granuli, assembly GCF_031456055.1. Taxonomy (GTDB): domain Bacteria; phylum Bacteroidota; class Bacteroidia; order Flavobacteriales; family Flavobacteriaceae; genus Flavobacterium; species Flavobacterium granuli_A. Next base: position 179,720 of record NZ_JAVDTX010000002.1, on the reverse strand, counting down.
CTTTCAATATTAATTGCATTGGAGATACATTTCAATACTTAGGTGTACCTACTTTATTATTTGAAGCTGGGCATTTCGCAGGTGATTACGAGAGAGAAGTCACACGAAAATACATATTTATTGCTCTACTTTCGAGTTTTACTATTCTCAGCGAAAACGATATAGTTAGCAATATAAATGATAAATATTTGAACATTCCTCAGAATAAAGTCGTTTTTTTTGATTTTATGTATAAAAATGTCAAAATAAATTATGATGGTATCGAAATAATCACGAATTTTGTTGCTCAATATAAAGAAGAGTTAATTGACAATGAATTAAATTTTAATGCTTACATAGTTGAAGTAGGTGATTTAAAAGGTTATTATGGTCATTATGAGTACGATGCAAAAGAAGCATTATATAAAGATGATTTTACTAATTTCCCAAAACAAAATCAAAAAGCCAATTTTAATTTAAATGAAAAAGTGTTTTTTGTTAACGGAACAATAATAAAATAATATTTTATCCGTTTATTTAATTTTTATTTATAAATTTAACTTTTTAAGCATCAAATAACCATATAATAAAAGAATTATGAGTAAATTTCGTTTAGATGAAGTAGATCACCAGATTTTAGATATGTTGATAGACAACACAAGAGTTCCGTTTACAGACATTGCAAAAAAATTATTGATTTCAGCTGGGACGGTTCATGTAAGAGTTAAAAAAATGGAAGATGCCGGTATCATCATGGGGTCCTCATTAGTCCTTGATTATGATAAACTAGGATATTCATTTATTGCTTATGTAGGTGTTTTTCTTAATAATACTTCTCAAACAAAATTTGTATTAGAGCGTATTAATGAAATTCCTTTTGTAACTGTAGCCTCAGTAACTACAGGAAAATTCAATATATTTTGTAAGATTAGAGCAAAGGATACTAAGCACGCCAAAGATGTTATTTTTATGATTGATGATATCGAAGGAGTATATAGAACCGAAACTATGATCTCACTTGAGGAGAGTATAAATGATAAAAAGCGTTTGATGCATACCATTTTTAAAGAAATGTAAAAAATCTTGAATGCTATATTATAAAATATAACCTCAAGTGTAATCTTGGGGTTTTTTTATGCTAAATTAACCAACCATTAAACCGTAGTATAATTATGTATACGTTACCCAAAATAGAACGTTTTAATCAAAATGTTTTATCTAAATACCATATTTATAATAGTGTATTTATAACATTACCTTTCGATTCTGTTGATAACACAGGAGTTTTGTTGCCTATTTTTACGGAACTTTGCGATAATGGATTCAAAAAGCAAGAAACTCCAAAAGAAATTTTTGATTTCTTTTCAGATAAATATTTGACTAACGCGACAGAAAAAGATAAAATTAATTTGATGTTTCATTTTATCCAATATATTGAACGCCAAATTGTTTTGTTTGATGCTATCGAAGATGCTGCATTTCCAGTGGTGAACAACATGGAAGGTAGAGGGTCTCTTCGTGATATTAAAGAAAAGTCAGATGTTAGGGACAATAAAGAAGAACTTATTCAGTTTCTTGAGAATTTTAATGTTCGTACTGTTTTAACGGCACATCCAACACAATTTTATCCTGGACCAGTATTAGGAATTATAAATGATTTGACCGAAGCAATTCGAAACAATGATTTATTGGAGATCAAACAATTACTTGCTCAATTAGGAAAAACTCCTTTTATTCAAAATGAGAAACCCAATCCTTTTGATGAAGCGGTAAGTTTAATTTGGTATTTGGAAAATGTTTTTTACAACACTTCTGGAGAAATGGTGCATTATTTGCAAAAAAACGTTTTTGAAGGGGAGTCCATAAACAATCAATTAATCAAACTTGGGTTTTGGCCAGGAGGAGATCGTGATGGAAATCCATTTGTGACTACTGAAATTACGTTAAAAGTAGCAGATCGTTTAAGAACGTCTATTCTGAAATGTTATTACGGAGAGATGAGAAATCTAAAGAGAAAGCTTACTTTTCCTGTAGTGGATGCTTTAGTAATGGAGTTGGAGCAAAAACTGTATCGTTCTGTTTTTTATTCTAAAGGAGAAATTTTCATTACGCTTGATGAGCTTAAAATTCAACTGAATAAAATAAAAACAATAATAATTGAGCAACATCAATCGCTTTATGTAGATCAAATTGATGCTTTGCTTATTCGATTAAATTTGTTTGGTTTCCATTTTGCAACTTTAGATATTAGACAAAATAGTAAAATTCATCAAAGTGTTTTTTATGATATCGTTGATTATTATTCAAAATCTAAAACGAATATTTTTCCAGATAATTATTTCCATTTAACAGAAGATGAAAAAATGGAAGTTTTATCAACATTAAAAGGCAATTTAGATTCAGCTGATTTTGATAATGAAATGACAAGATCTACAGTCGAATCAATTCAAGCGATAAAATCAATTCAGGAAAATAATGGAGAATTTGGTGCCAACCGTTATATTATTAGTAATAATGAGAGTGCACTTAATGTAATGGAAACTTTTGCATTATTCAAATTATGTAATTGGGAGAACGCTACTGTTGATATTATACCACTATTTGAATCTGTTGATGATTTGCAGAATGCGCACTTAGTAATGGAAAAATTATACACCAATGCTGAATATGCTAAACATTTAACAAATAGAAATAACAAGCAAACTATCATGCTTGGTTTCTCTGACGGAACAAAAGATGGTGGATATTTAATGGCGAATTGGAGTATCTATAAAGCCAAAGAAGCATTAACTGAAATTTCCAGAAAATATGGAATACACGCAATTTTCTTTGATGGACGTGGAGGGCCTCCAGCTCGTGGTGGTGGAAAAACACATAAATTTTACGCATCACTAGGGCCTAATATTGAAAACAACGAAATTCAAATCACAATTCAAGGACAAACGATTAGTTCAAATTTTGGAACTTTGGATTCTTGTCGTTATAATTTAGAAAATCTTTTGAGCGCTGGTGTTGCCAATCAAGTATTTAATCAAGGGCAAAATGAATTGTCAGTTGAGGAAAAAGAAATTTTGAATCAAATGGCCGATTTAGGGTATAATAAATATTTAGATTTTAAAAATCATCCTAAATTTATTCCTTATTTGGAACAAATGAGTACTTTGAAATATTATGCAAAAACCAATATTGGAAGCCGACCATCTAAAAGAAGTAAGTCCGAAACTCTTGATTTTGCAGATTTAAGAGCAATTCCATTTGTAGGTTCTTGGAGTCAATTGAAACAAAATGTACCTGGATTTTTTGGAGTGGGTTCTGCTTTAAAACATTTTGAAGATACGAATCAATGGGAAAAAGCTCAGAATTTATACAATAATTCATTATTTTTTAGAACGTTATTGGAAAACAGTATGATGTCATTGGCAAAATCATTTTTCCCTTTAACTGCTTATATGAGTAAAGACCCTGAATTTGGAGCTTTTTGGCAAATTATTTATGATGAATTTTTGGAAACCAAAAGATTATTATTGAAAATAGCTGGGCATTCTCAACTTATGGAAAATTATCCAGATGGTATAGCTTCTATTCAAATGAGAGAGCGTATCGTACTGCCTTTGTTGACAATACAACAATATGCTTTATTAAAAATTAATGAATTGAATAAAGAAACGAATCCAGATTTAAATCTGATAACTGTGTATGAAAAAATTGTGACACGCTCACTTTTTGGTAATACGAATGCGAGTAGAAACTCTGCTTAATTTAAAATATAGTTTTTCAATTTTAAAAAAAAATTATGAATTCAAATCAATTGCCAATAAATGAATATTCAAAATTCTATGCGACTTACATAAATGCTCTAGAGAATGTTGAATTATTTGAAGAATTAGAAATAAGTCTGCATGATTTCATCAAATTTGTTCAAAATATTCCATTGGATAAATTTGATTATAGTTATGCGGAAGGTAAATGGACTATAAAAGAAATTATTCAGCATATCATTGATGCCGAAAGGATTTTTGCATATCGCGCACTTCGAATTTCAAGAAATGACAAAACTCCATTACCAGGTTTTGAAGAAAATGAATATGTTGAAAATACAGATGCCAAAAACAGAAGTATTCAAGAATTATTAACTGAATTTTCAGCTGTACGACATTCTAACTTATTAATGTTTAAAAGTTTTTCTGACGAACAATTGAGAAGAATTGGGATTGCATCACAACAAGAAGTTTCGGCAAGAGCCTTAGGTTTTTTAATTATTGGCCACATGAAACATCATCAAAAAGTTTTTGCAGAAAGATATTTGTAAGTTTTTAAATAAATAGTTTTATTTAAAACAGCTTGACCAAATTTTTAACTTATTCTCAAAAGTCATAGTATTTGCAGGACTGGTTGAAGGCATTACAAAATATGTAATGCCTTCAATTTGTCCGAATCTTTTATAAAAAAATGCATGACTTTGTTTTCCATTAAAAACGATTTTAGTGACAGATAGAAATTTTTCAAGTAAAGCCACAAAATCATTTTCCTTTTGATTTTTGATGTGAATGTCCAAACTCCCTTTTCTTTCACAGTTTTCTAAAACATCCCACAGTCCAATTTTATTTGTTTGAAGAAATTTAACTTTCTCTTCAAAATTATAAGGAATAGGTAGTTCATCAAAAAGGGTATAGATTATTTTCCAAAAATGATTTCTTGGATTAGCATAATATTCATTTTTTTCAAGAGACATTGCTCCAGGCATGGTTCCCAAAATCAAAATTTCTGCATTTGAATCTATAAAATATGGAAATGAATTTATTTGCATAAATTAAAGTGTTGCATTTTCTTTTTCCAAAATCGTTAAGCCAATTCGAATTTTATCATACGAAATAGTTTCTTCAAAAAAATCATAGTAAGGTTTCAATGCACTAGGCGATTCTAGTTCTAATTTTGCTTCAGCGATTTTTGAAATTTCTTTTTCTGAAATATAGGCGCTAAAATCAATTGCATGGCCATCATTGTATAATTTAGCTAAATGAGAAAATATTGTTGGTACTCCCAATTTTCTTTTCAATGCAATTTCTTCCGGAGTCATTCCGCTTTTAAATAATTCAAAAGTTTCTTTATAAGTAGTATTTTCCTTTTTGACTCTAACCTTTTTAATTTTTTGAAATTCAATAATCGCTTTTATAAATACGTCACCATATTTTTCAAGTTTTGCTTTTCCAACTCCATCAATAGCCAAAAACTCATCATCACTCATTGGCCGTTGAATTTCCAACTGCTTTAACGTTGCATCATTAAAAATAACGTAGGCAGGAACTCCTTCTTCTTTCGCAATTTCAGAACGCAGTTTTCTAAGAAATTCAAAAAGCGAGTTTGAAGCAGATTTTGTTTTAGCTGTTTTAATTTCTGCAGTTTCCTTTTTCAATTTCTGAACAGTTGTCAACTGCACTTTTTCTCCATCAAACAATACTTTTTTTGCAAATGGAGTTAATTTTATTTTATTCTGCTGATGAAAAGCAATTTCGCAATACCCTAAATTTATTAATTGGATAAGATACTGATTCCAATCGTACCAGGAAATATCGGCGCCAACTCCGTAAGTTTTTAAATTTTGATACCCTTTGTCATAAATGGAAGCATTTTTAGAACCTCTTAAAAAATCAACAATTACTGGCAAAGCTTCAGATTCTTTCAGACGACCTATCGCAGACAAACCTTTTTGGGCAATTATGGTTCCATCAAAAAAGGCTGGTGGATTTTTGCAAATATCACAGTTTCCACAATTTTCAGAAACCAGCTCACCAAAATAGGATAACAAAATTTTTCTGCGGCAACTCAAAGCGTCAGCATATTGCTTCATCCTTTCGAGCTTGGCTAATTGTACATCAGCATTTAATCCTTCGGAAGCAAATTTCTGCAATTGAATTACATCTCCATAACTTTCAAATAAAACTGTTTCGGAAGGTAATCCATCACGACCGGCTCTTCCTATTTCTTGATAATAGCCTTCAATATTTTTTGGCAAATTATAATGAATCACCCAACGCACATTCGATTTATCGATTCCCATTCCAAAAGCAATCGTTGCGCAAACGACTTGACAATCGTCGTTAATAAATTCATCTTGAGTTTTTGATCGAATTTTATTGTCCAAGCCAGCATGATAAGCTTTGGCTTTAATTCCAATTTTTTGCAGTTTTTCGGCAAGTTCTTCGGTGGTCTTTCTACTTAGGCAATAAACAATACCGGATTCATTTGGTTTATTTTTTATAAAATCAATAATTTGTTTTACACGATCCAAAGCTGGTCGAACTTCCAAACTTAAATTTTTTCTATCGAAAGAAGCCACAAAAGTTTTAGGATTATTTAAATTTAATTGATTGCAGATGTCAGTACGTGTTGCTTTATCAGCAGTTGCGGTCAATGCAAGGATTGGAGTAGAAGGGAAGCGGTTTTTTAAATATCCCAAATTGGTATAAGCTGGACGAAAATCATGACCCCAAGCCGAAATACAATGTGCTTCATCAATGGCAATTAAGCTCACAGTTATTTGACTAAATGCATTTTCTAAAAAAGACAGACTTTCTGGTGCAACATAGACCAATTTAACTTTATTGTCTTTTAAATTTTGAATGTGTAATTGCTGTTCTTCTGAAGATTGGCTACTATTAATAAAACAAGCGTCTATTCCATTGGCTTTCAAGCTGTCAACCTGATCTTTCATCAAGGCAATTAATGGTGAAATTACAATAGTAGTTCTCGGCAAAACTAAAGCGGGTAGTTGAAAACATATTGATTTACCTCCTCCCGTTGGCATAATAGCCAAAGTATCTTTTCCCGAAAGGATAAAATTAATGATTTCTTCTTGATTGGGTCTGAATTTTTCAAACCCAAAATTCTCTTTTAATTTGGCGTGTAAAATTTCTGTAGTCATTTTGGCGGATATTTAGAAATATAAATCTAACAAAAAAAGGAACTCGAAATAGAGTTCCTTTTTAATTTTTATAAAATCATAGAATTAATCTTCGTCTTCATCATCATCTTCGTCGGCAATATCTTTGTCATTACCGTCTTCATCGTCATCATCACCGTCAACATCTGGTTTGTCAAGATTTTCATCTTCGTCATCATCATCATCTGCATCATCAACATCCAGTTCCAAACCGCTGATTGGTTCTACAACATCATCAATTTCATCATCTTCATCAAAATTTCCAATTCTATCAGCTAATTTAGTACTTACTTTTACTAAATAAATAGTATCTTCAGTTCTAACTTCAACAGCTTCAATCAATTCGTTTTTAGCATTTCTAAATCGAATGATATCTGAATCATCATAACCATCAGGAAATTTTTCGACCAAAAGATTCAAAATTTCGTTGGTCAATTTGGCGTAATCAACTATTACTCTTTTCATAAATAATTATTATAAATCTAACAAATATGCGAAAATTAATGGGGCCACGATAGTAGCATCAGACTCAATTATGAATTTTGGGGTACTGATATCTAATTTACCCCAAGTGATTTTTTCATTAGGAACTGCTCCGGAATAAGAACCGTAACTAGTTGTGGAATCTGAAATTTGGCAAAAATAACTCCAAAAAGGAATATCATGCATTTCCATATCTTGGTATAACATTGGAACTACACATATTGGGAAATCACCAGCGATTCCTCCTCCAATTTGGAAGAAACCAACACCATTAGTGCTGTTTTTTGGATACCAATCAGATAAGAAAACCATATATTCAATACCGGATTTCATGGTAGAAGCTTTCAAATCTCCTTTTATAACATAAGATGCGAAAATGTTACCCATGGTACTATCTTCCCAACCTGGCACAATAATAGGAAGGTTTTTTTCAGCAGCGGCATACATCCAACTGTCTTTTAAGTCAATCTCATAATATTCTTCCAAAACACCTGAAAGTAACATTTTGTACATGAACTCATGAGGAAAATATCTTTCTCCTTTATCATCAGCATCTTTCCAAATTTTATAAATGTGTTTTTGAAGACGACGAAATGCTTCGTGTTCTGGAATACAGGTATCGGTAACTCTATTCAATCCTCTTTCCAATAAATCCCATTCGTCTTGTGGAGTTAAATCACGGTAATTTGGAACTCTCTCGTAATGAGAATGTGCAACCAAATTCATGATGTCTTCTTCAAGATTTGCTCCTGTACAAGAAATAATTTGAACTTTATCTTGACGAATTATTTCGGAAAAAATCTTTCCAATTTCAGCGGTACTCATTGCACCAGCCATGCTTACCATCATTTTAGCACCATTGGCTAATTGCTGTTCGTATGCCTTTGCAGCGTCAACTAAAGAGGCAGAATTAAAATGCAAATAATGCTTCTCTATAAATTGACTGATTGGTCCTTTACTCATATTCTTTTCTTTTCTTTTTTGTTTTTATTTTAAAAAGGTTATTGAGATTTGGGTTTACAAATAAAAGAAATTTATAAATATCAAATTTCCTTAATCATTATTTTTAATGATTATTTATTATAACCCAATTTTCTATTATTTATTATAACCCAATATTTTTAATACGTCCTCAGCTGTTTGTTGCTCAGAAAACACTTCAGTTGCCAATATTCCATTCTCATCACGGTCTATCAAAATGTGTTTTGGTTGTGGTATCAAGCAGTGATGCAAACCACCATATCCACCTATAGTTTCCTGATAAGCCCCTGTATTGAAAAACCCTAAATACAATGGTTTTTCCTTATTGTATTTTGGCAAATAAATGGCATTCATGTTTTGCTCTGAATTGTAATAATCATCACTATCACAGGTCATTCCACCTAATAAAACCCTTTCGTATGTTTCATTCCATCTATTGATGGCCAACATAATAAAACGTTTATTTATTGCCCAAGTATCTGGCAATGTAGTAATAAAAGAAGAATCAATCATGTTCCACTTTTCTCTATCATTTTGTTGTTTTTGATACAATACTTGATAGATAGCGCCACCACTTTCTCCAACTGTAAACGAACCAAATTCAGTAAAAATGTTTGGCACTTCTACTTCCGCTTCGTCACAGGCAATTTTAATCTGATTGATAATTTCATCAATCATATATTGATAATCGTATTCAAAAGCCAATGAATTTTTGATAGGGAAACCACCACCAATATTCAAACCATCAAGGGTAGGACATTCCTTTTTCAAGGCTACATAAACCTTGATACATTTTACAAGCTCATTCCAGTAATAAGCATTGTCATTAATACCCGTATTAATAAAAAAGTGCAACATTTTAAGTTCCAAATTTTTATTTTCTTTTATTTCTTTCTTATAAAAAGGAACAATATTTTTGTATCCAATTCCTAATCTTGAAGTATAAAACTCAAATTTAGGCTCTTCCTCTGCAGCAATACGGATTCCAATTTTGAATTTTCCGTTTATTTGCCCTTGCAACAAATCCAATTCTTCATAATTATCAATAATCGGAATGGTATTCTTGTGGCCATTATTGACCAATCTTGCAATGTTATCAATATATTGATCTCTTTTGAAACCATTACAAATGATATAAGTGCTTTTATTAATTTTTCCTTTTTCTAATAAATTTTCAACAATATTAATATCAAAAGCAGAAGATGTTTCAATATGAATGTTATTTTTGAATGCTTCATTCATAATATATTCAAAATGAGAGCTTTTTGTACAATAACAATAATAGTACTTAGCCTCATATTTGTTTTTTTCCATCGATTTACGGAACCAACTTTTGGCTTTATTGATGTTGTTTGAAATTTGTGGCAAATAGGTAAACTTTAAAGGTGTACCATACGTTTCAACCAATTTCATCAAATCAATATTATGAAACTGAAGATTGTCTTTGTTTAATTTAAATTCTTCCTGAGGAAAGTAATATGTTTGGTTTATTAAATCGGAATATTTTGTATTCATTTGTTCTGTAGAGTTTTATATTAATTGCATTTGAAAAAATAGAATTAATAGAAATTCAAACTCTAATATTGGCGTATATAATCTGAAGTTTATCGTAATCGGCCTTGAAATATTGAAACACATCAAAACTAAAATTTCCTTTTATACCATAAAACCGTTTCAATAAGCTTAAGAAAGACCTATTGTTACCGTTCCTTTTGGTAGAAAATGTTTTAGTATTTTGTTTTTTATTCATTGGCGCAAATGTAAAAAATAAAACAGACGCAAAGCAATCCTTTTTTATTAAAAAATACCTAAGATTTGTAATCCTGAAAAGCGTTTAGAATTAATTCGTTTTCAACAGATTGGTTAATTTTTATTTTTCCGATACCTTCAATTAATGCAAATTGGATCATGCCGTATTCATTTTTTTTGTCATGAATCAACAGTTCAAGGATTGGATCAATATCATTTTCTTCAAAAACAACATAATCATATATTGATTTCAGTGTGGTTTTTATTTCGTTATATTCATCTTGTGTTATTAATTTTTTGTGTAATGAAATATAACTTTCCAAAATCATACCTACAGCAATAGCTTCACCATGTAGTAGGGTAGTTTTGTTTTCATTTTCTAAAAAATAACTTTCAATCGCGTGTCCTAATGTATGACCAAAATTTAATGATTTTCTAATATTTTTTTCCGTTGGATCTTGCGTTACAATGATGTTCTTAATTTCAACTGAACGATGAATAAGAGCATCCAAATGATCAAAGTCTATTGCTTTTAGATCTAAAAAATATTCCCAATAAGCTTTATCAAAAATCAACCCATGTTTCAACATTTCAGCAAGTCCAGAACGCATTTCATTTTGAGGAACCGTCTCTAAATACTGAGTATCAATTAATACCATTTTTGGAGTATTGATAACACCAATTTGATTTTTTAAATTACCTAAATCTACACCGTTTTTGCCACCTACAGATGCATCTACCATCGATAATAGTGTTGTTGGAATGTGTATGAAATCAACTCCTCTTTTAAAAGTAGATGCCACAAAACCACCTAAATCGGTAACAACGCCTCCGCCTATATTAATAATCAATGTTTTTCTGTCAGCACCAAGTTCTGTTAGGACATTCCAGATTTCTACACAGGTTTCAATGTTTTTATTAATTTCTCCAGCTTCAAATTCAATTATTTCTATAGTCAAATCCGTTTCCAGCAAAGGAAGAAATTTAGTCAAACAATGCTCATTTGTATTTGTGTCAGCAATTATAAATAGGTTTGAGTATTTATTCTCTTTTAGATGTTGGTTTAGTTTTTCATATCCAATTTCGTTGAAATGAACAGGATAATTATTAGCTTGAATAGATTGCATGATTTTAATTTAATTGAAACCGCAAAATAAGGTAAATTTTGCTAATAATAATCGCTTAGTCTCTTTATATTTGCAGAAAAAATATAACAAAAAATGAATAATATTTTTAATAACACACAAATTGCATTTGCACTAAAAAGTGATACAGAACTTGACAGAGCTTATTTCCTTTTCAAATTAATCAATAGTCAACCTTTAGTACGTATAGGAACAGCAGTAACTAATTTTGCCATAAAAGCAAATCTTCCTGTTGAAAGCCTTATTCGTGCTACTGTTTTTGATCATTTTTGTGGTGGTGTAAATGAAGATGATTGCCTATCGGTAGTTGACAAAATGTATACCAAAGGAGTTTCTTCTGTTTTGGATTATTCAGTTGAAGGCAAAGAAGAGGAAAATCAATTTGATGCTGCATTAGAGATGACCCTAAAAACAATTGAATTTGCAAAAGAACGTAAAGCGATTCCTTTTGCAGTTTTTAAACCAACAGGTTTAGGTCGTTTGGATTTATATGAAAAAGTAGGAGAAAAACAAACTTTATCTCCAGACGAACAAGCAGAGTGGGACAGAGTAGTGACTCGATTTGATCAAGTATGTAGTGAAGCGCACAAAAAGAATGTTGCCTTGTTGATTGATGCTGAAGAAAGCTGGATGCAAGATGCAGCTGATGATTTGGTTACCGAAATGATGCGTAAATACAACAAAGAGAAAGTAATCGTATTCAATACACTTCAAATGTATCGTTGGGATCGTTTGGATTATTTGAAAAAATTACATGAGCAAGCCAAGACCGAAGGATTCTTTATCGGAATGAAATTGGTTCGTGGTGCTTATATGGAAAAAGAAAATGTCCGTGCTGAAGAAAAAGGATATGCAACACCAATATGTGCATCCAAAGAAGCTTCGGATATTAATTATGATGCTGCTGTCCTTTATATGGCAGAACATTTAGATACAATGTCAATTTTTGCAGGAACTCATAATGAAGAGAGTACTTATAAATTAATGGAGTTGATGAAAGCCAAAGGAATTCAATCTACTGATGACAGAATTTGGTTCGGACAGTTATATGGAATGAGTGATAATATCAGTTATAATTTGGCAGCAAATGGATATAATATTGCTAAATATTTGCCATTTGGACCTGTAAAAGACGTTATGCCATACTTAATTCGTCGTGCAGAAGAAAACACATCTGTTGCTGGACAAACTAGTCGTGAGCTTTCTATGATTAAAGCAGAACGTAACAGAAGAAAAGGAAAAAAATAGTAGGCAGTTTTCAGGCTTTTAGTATTCAGAAAAAAGCAGTACCTCTTTTACATAAAAAATCCATTTGCTAAAAACAAATGGATTTTTTATGTGATTTTATTTTAAAACTAAGAATTACTAAACTGCAAATTACTAAGGTTTTTATACAAACCATTTTCTAAATTGATTAGTTCTTGATGTGTTCCTTGCTCGCTAATTTTCCCATTATCAAGCACCAAAATTTGATCAGCAGAACGGATTGTAGAAAGGCGGTGAGCTATAATGATACTTGTTCTTCCTTCCATCAAGATTTCAAGGGCTTCCTGAACTAGTTTTTCACTTTCGCTATCTAATGATGAAGTTGCTTCGTCCAAAATCAATATCGATGGATTTTTCAGTAGGGCACGAGCAATAGCAATTCGTTGTCTTTGTCCGCCGGAAAGTTTAATTCCTCTTTCTCCAACAACAGTTTCAAATTTTTCAGGAAAACTTTCTATAAAGACATAAGCATTGGCTTGTTTGGCTGCCAAAATAATTTCATCATCTGTAGCATTTGGTTTACCATAAGCGATGTTTTCCTTTATGGTTCCTCCAAAAAGAATAACATCCTGAGGAACGATACTCATATTACCACGGAGATTCTCTAAATCATAATCGTAAATATTTTTTCCGTCGATTAGAATTTCACCACTTTCAATATCGTAAAATCGCAATAATAAAGATGCAATAGTTGATTTACCCATTCCGCTTGGCCCGACAATGGCTATTTTTTGCCCAAATTCTGCAGAGAAATTAATGTCTTTTAAAACCTTTATTTCTTTTCTTGAAGGATAACTGAAAGCAACATTATTAAAGGTTACATCTCCTTTTATTTTATTTATAGAAGGAATATGTACGTTTGAATTGATTTTTTCGGGTGTTTCATCCAATAGTTCAAAAACTCTTTCGGTGGCACCAATTGCTTTTTGCATTTGTGCATACAATTCGGCAATTCCTCCTGATGAAGCTCCTACATAACTCGAGTATAATATAAAGGTAAATAATTCTCCAACCGTAATTTCTCCAGCAATACTTAATTGTACTCCGTACCAAACGACAGCCACAATCGTTCCAAACAAACAGATAATAATAAAGGAAGCAAAATAACCTCTAAATTGCCCACCTTTAATCCCCATTTTAACAACTTCTCTAATTTTATCTTTGTAACGAGCAATCTCATACCATTCATTAGCAAAAGCCTTAACAATACTGATTCCTTGCATGGTTTCTTCAACAACTACTTGGCTTTCGGCTACTTGATCTTGTACTTTTTTAGAATATTTTCGAATAAATCTTCCAAAAATAACGGCTGCAACCCCAACCAACGGCACAACCGAAACCATCATAATAGTCAATTTCATATTGATACTCGCCAACATTGCAAAACTTCCGATAATCAATATAAATTGTCTTAAAAACTCTGCTATAGTTGTAGTTAAGGTATCTTGAATCTGGGTAATATCATTACTGATTCGGCTATTCAATTCCCCCACACGTTTTTGGGAGAAAAACGACATTGGCAATTTAACCAAGTTGGTATATAAAGCCAAACGAACATTGGCTAATGTGTTTTCTGTAAAATTGACAAACAAAGAAAGTCTAAAAAAAGAGAATAATGATTGTAATAATAGCACCAATCCTAAGCCTAAAGCAATCTCATTGGCTAAATGAGCATCTTTCTTATTAACACAATCTACAAGCATTCCCATAAACTTAGGAAAGGCTAGAGCAGTGACACTGGTAAGTAGTAAAAATACCAATCCAACATAAAATTTCCATTTATGATTATTGGCATATTTAAAAATTAGGATTGCTTTTTGCAGAGAACTTGCAGTAATTTTTGATTTGGGTAAATCATTTTCTTGGTATCGCGCCATTATATTTGTTTTATAATACAAATGTAACGCTATAAGGAGTTCATAACAAAAAAAATATGGAGATTGAACCTTCAATAAAATACTGTTTATGAGTTACTAAAGAAAAACGAAGCAATTTTTCTTCTATTTTTTTAAATTTTTGCTTGCAATTACGAGTTCTAGTTGTATATTTGCACACGCAATAGGGCGATTAGCTCAGCTGGTTCAGAGCACCTCGTTTACACCGAGGGGGTCGGGGGTTCGAACCCCTCATCGCCCACCATAAGAGACAAAGCAGAAATATTCTGATTTGTCTCTTTTTTATTTGAGTCTAATTGCTCATTTATCAAGTACATTAGCTGGACTGCTTCATTGATTCTTGTGGTTCGAAATCCAATTCCATCATATATCAAATTCTCAGGATATATTGAACCAATCAAATCCCTGCACGCTACGAATTCTGAATTTTCATAGATAGAGTGAATTCTAAATAAATTTTCAATTCCTTGATTAAGTAATTTTTCAATATCACGTTGATCAGTATCAAGACCTGAATATCTTGCTTGAAGTCTCGCTAATATTTCCCCGTAATCAGATTTTATATCTCTATAGTCAGTTGAATCAATTTGATTTGTCATTAACAAATCTCGAGCCTTACTCAATCTACCCTCATAATCCTTTATTTGATTTAATAGCTGTGCTTTTTCATTTTGTCTTTCTTTTGTTTGTTCTTTATAAGCCTCCAGAATTATAATACTATAAATTTTTTTATATTCTCGTTTTGGAGCATATTTTAAAAGTTCTTTTACGAACATTTGATTTACTTCATCTGCACTTGAACGATGTGTACAACCTTTAAAACAATGATAATAGGCATAATATTTATTACGACCTTTTGACTTACTACCTGACAATACTTTTCCACACACTGGACATATTAAAAAGCCTCTTAAAGGCAGTTCCAGAATAGTTTCAACTTTAGCACGAATTACTTTCTTTCTTCCGTCCACTACATCCTGAACTTTATAAAATAATTCCTCGCTAATGATCGCTTCGTGTTGTCCGTTGGCAAAATAGCTTTCTTCATCCTTATACTGAGGAACTTTTATTTTCCCACAGTACAAAGGATTTCTGACTGCCAACCAAAAACTATGCTTGCCCGTTTTTATTCCTTTTTTTCTTGCCAGACGATGAATATCTTCAGTACTAAATATCCCTTTTGATATCTCATTAAATGCCCAGCGCATAACGGAAGCCTCCGGTTCTTTGATCGCAATATATTTACTGCCATCATCTTTTGACTTATTTACATAGCCAATAGGTGCCTGACTCATATATCTTCCTTCTTTCTTGGCTCTGCGCATACCGTGAAAAACATTTAAGGCTCTTCTGTCATTTTCGACCTCCGGAACAGCCAGATAAAATGCCAGCATCATTTTGTTTTCCGGTACAGAAAGATCTAAAGGTTGCTCTATTGCCTGAGGTTCAACTCCAAGTTTTCTTAAGATACTGATCATTTGGTATGCGTCTCCCGCATTTCTGCTGAATCGATCCCATTTTGTAAATAAAAGTAGATCCGTTTTATTTTTAAACCTTTTTAAATTAACCAACAGTAATTTCCATTTGGGTCTAATGAATGTTTTGGCCGAATGATCTTCATATATAATATCACGAACTGCAATATTATTTATCTGACAATACTTTTTTAATACTTCTTCTTGGTTTCTTTGTGAATATCCTTTGTCCGCCTGTTCGTCCGTACTCACTCTCACATAAAGGTCTGCTATCTGTTTCATTTTGCTGATTTAAAAAATTTGATACGGTTATCGTCGCTAGTTTGCGCATAAATTCCAAGACTGTCCTCGCTTGGTCAAGTGTCAGGTCTAAATTTTCTTCATTCAACATTTTTAAAGCCTGTTCGGCCGTAAGTTTCCCTCTTTCATCTCTTTCATCGTTCTCCATTTGATATCTCACTTCATTAAAAAAAGACCGTTACTGGTCTTTCTTGTTCTACAATCATTCATCCCTATAAAGATAGACCTCATTTTTGATTTGATCAGAGGCAAAATATAGCTATGATGGCTTTGGAATGTTATTTTTTGAGAATATTTCATCTTCATTTCTAGAATCAACAGGAAATAAGATGCTGATCTCATTTAACAGTTCGAATTCATCAATTGGAAATAATTGCAGGGCTATTCCCAAAATTAGCCCCACATCAATCGACTGATTTTTTATCGTAATGGGAACTACAGCGCCATCTTCATCAAGAGCCACAATACATAATTTTAGCAGATTTCTAATAACCGAAGCGAGTTCATAATAATCACGCACTCTAATTTTTGCGGTATGAATTCTGTTTTTATCTTCAATTGGCTTCAAAGCACTGAGACAGTTGGCCGTCAATCTTTTAATAGTTTCTAAGTTTTTAATTTCATCTGTTTCCATAATTTTTTAATATTATTTTGTTTTTTCTTTATTGCTATTGCACTCTTGTAAGCTTTTATGGTTCATTATTTCTTAATTTTTCAATCCCTTCCAATTCTGCTTCCGCAATTTCACAGGCTCTTTCATAAAAAAGATTGCATCTTTTCTCTAGAAGTTCTGTGTTTAAAAAACTGGAAGTTTTCAAATTAGCCCAACGAAGGGAACTTGGATGCATTTTTAATAAATCAAAAAGTTTTTTATCCTCCTCCGTTTTTCTAGGAAATATTTCAGAAGTCAGTGAAGTAAATATTTCACAAATATCAAAAAGGAAAGTCAGTGAAAAGTGATTCGGCTGATACCCCAAAAAAACATCGATAAGTCCTAGACAAATTTGTTCAACTGAGATATGTAACATTGATTCCTGAATAATTTCTGTGTTGAATCCATCAATTTGATTTTCACTTTCTAAAAAAGTTTTTGCAACGATATTTCTGTTATCCCAATGCGAGCGGATTAATTCCAATTTACGTTTTGGGATTCCATCAAAGGCAATGTTTGGTGGAACATTAACATGTTCATAAACCGTCTGGGATTTGGTTAAAACCTCATAGAAGAAATGTAATTTATGAGGTGCCAGATATCGAACCGATGTAGCTTTATGCAATAACAAAGTTGCCGTGTACCGACCTTCCGTTTTGGTTTTTATGATATCACTAATGTCTGCTACCGCATTAGTTTTGTTTTCATTGGCAAAAACCAATAGATAAAAATGAGTGTGCTCTTCTTGTTTGGAAGCAGATTCCTGAAATGGGTTTTGAATAACCTGAATTTCCTTTTTTTCTCCAAAACAGTAAATCCCGCTAGTGCTAATACTTTCAATAATAATATTGCTTAGTACTTGTAATCCTGTGTTGTCAATTGCTTTCATAATTTTACTTTCTTTTTAGTGATACATGTCTGAAAAATTGTATTTTTGTTTAATACACAGCAAGTAAGCAATAGATTGTATCGTACCGAACTATTTGAAATTGTATCTCACAAAAGCTAACTTGTTTTTTACCAAGACTTATTTTTTTAAAGAATTTTAAATATCTTTGAGCTATGAACACAGCAACAAAACCAAAACATATTGGCAGAAATATCAGCCGAATCAGAGAGCTTAGAGGCATGAAACAAGAGGCATTGGCTACTGCAATTGGTGTTAGCCAACAGTCTGTTTCTAATATAGAAAACAGCGAAACTATAGACGACGAAAAACTTCAAGCGATTGCCGAAGTATTAGGTGTTTCTGCTGAGGGAATAAAAAATTATAGCGACGAAGCTGTATTTAATATTATAGGAAATACTTATCATAATACTAGTAGCGATAATTCAACATTGATTGCTAGTTCAATGAATTACCAACCAACTTTCAATACAGTTGAAAAAATAGTTGAACTATATGAACGATTAGTTCAAGCTGAAAAAGATAAAGTCGAATATTTGGAAAAATTGCTAAAAGGAAAATAACCTTTATAGAAATATATTAATTCCAAAAAAGAGACTCGACAGGGTCTCTTTTTTGTTTAGGAATGTTTTTTGATTTATGGTGCAACAATAATAAAAACCAACAAAATGGACAAGACTATTAAACTCCGCGTAAAAAAGGAAATTGATAACATTGATGAGCTTAAAGTATTGAAATTAAAAGGCGCATTAATTGCCAAAAAGTACACTGAAATAATTCACATTGCTGATGAAAATGATGACTTTTATCTTAATTCATTTTCTTCTTCACCAACCCACAAAAAAGAGGCAGAAGATTTCATATTAGAATACATTTCAAACAATAATCTTACAGATACCATTACTCTCATTAGTACAAAGAATTAAACAGTTTTTGACTGCAATTATCCCCCTAAGACATCCGCAAAAATCTTCCTGAAAAGAGTCAGAATTTTGTGGATTTCAAAAGCATCATTGTTTGAAAAAGTACGTTTCTTTTTTCTGTTATTTCTTCATATGATTTTGAGAAACGTACACTTTCAAAAGACATTTTAAAAATGATTATTCAAGCTTTTTAAAAGTTTATAATTCTCTGCCCAAAGGAGAAAAAATCAGCCAAGGTATTGGACATCGGCAACTACGTGCACATAATGACAATCCTCGTTCCTCGTCCTGTCACCCTTCGGGACTTATAGCACTCCGTTTGCCTAACTGTCCAATTTCAAATCTGCTTTCTTTTTTTCCTTTTTCTTTGGGAAAGTGATTTAGGCTGTAGCGGTTTCAACTACTTCTTTTCATAAAACATAACTCGTTCTATCGTAGCCAAAACTAACCTTGATAGGATAAGTCTTTTATCCACCATAAATTAATCTCTAACTTTTAAAAAACTGAAAGATTGCCACGTTCCTGCAATCGGCAAGATGTCCGATTGTATCACAACCGATATCTTGCTGCCCTTTCACTCGGAACTCGTAGGCAGTGAAACTTAAAGATTTTGAGTCTTAAAAATCACAGGATATAGCTTCAAAAAAACTTTGATTCTAATTAAGCTAATACTAAGAGTTATATTTTTACCTACATATAACAAGAAAATTAGTCGTAAAATATTTTTTTGATTTCTTCAATCTATAGTAACTCATGGGATACCAATATTGAGCATTATATTAAAAATGGACTCTATGATAATTTACCTATGGAATTAAAATCCAGAATCTCAAAAACAAATCAGCATCGCTCGCAAAATGAGTCTGAAGACAAGTATTGACGATGCAAAATTAATTCATTTATTAAAGAAGAGTTGGAACTAATTAAGTGTCACTATGAGTTGTCTAATTATAAATAAGTAATGGTTTCAATGTTATCAAGAATAATTATTTCTTCGTAACGATATAGTATATTCTGGTCAATCGATCATTGTGTTTCTTTGAATCTGTAGGGACATGATTCAAATCGATAGATGAAACCTTTTTTAAATTGTAATTCTGGAATTCTTTTTTAGAATCAACATGATCTTTTTTCAAAGCCAATAAACCAAATTTACTTTCAGAAGGTAAGTTTATTTTGTTGGTTTCTTCATTTAATAAAATGGGTATGCTAAAACCATAATCCCAAATAATTTCGGGTGTGAATGTATTTAATTCATAAGTTCGAATACCGAGACTTTTTTCTTTTTCTCTAATCGTTTTAGCACTGGCGTAATCAGGATTCTTTAAAATGAGCTTTGTGAACGGTATTCCAAAAAGAATTACAGCTGCTTGTACAGCTATAACAGCATAGAATACTTTTGCAAAGTTTTTATTTCTAAGGTTTGTAAATAGCACGTATCCTATTGCCAATAAAGACAGCGTTAAGCCAATTAGCCAAAATTCATATCCTGCTAAATCATTTTTTACTTTGATAAAAATTCCAACTGGAATGGCAATACAAATGATACCGATAAGTCCAAAAGCAAAATAAATAATTCCTTTTTCCTTTTTTAAACTGATGTTTTTAAAATTGTTAATCAAGTATTCGATGTAAAATCCCGTGTTCAAAGCCATCGGAATTAATACAGGCAATAAGTATCTTGATTTTTTTTCGGGTACTATAGAAAGTAAAACAACCGAAGCCAATGTCCATATCAACGTGAATTGATAGGCTTTTAAATTACTTACACTATTTTTTAAATACGGATAGATTAATGCAATTAAAGCAGGAACGGTCCAAATACCACTTTGGGTGAAAAAACTCCAGTAATAATAAAATGGTCTAGTGTTGTAATTTCCCCATCGGCTGCTTTCTATTTTGGTAACTTTTAAATAAGTCTCAGGGTCTACCCATTTCACATACAAAGGCCATGATAAACCAATGATTATCCCCAATATAAGAATTAATATGAGATACGATTTTTTGTCTTTCAACTGAAATTTATACGTGAACCCATAAGCAATTAAAAATGGCAATAATAAGGCATAAACCGAAATTGGTCCTTTGCTTAAAAAAGAAAACCCAAAAAACAATCCGGCCATGACCGCATTAAAAAGCGGTTTCTTCGAATCATTCAATAAGTTCCATAAAAATAGAATACAAACAATCATAAAACTATGGGTGTACATATCCCATTGATTATCTCTTCCTGCGAAATAAATATAAAAAGAAGTAATTAAAATCAGTCCGTTGTGGAAGCTTTGCTGTTTGGTTAGACTTAATTTTTCAGAAAGTTTATAAACTCCAAATATGAGTAATAATGTAAATAATACAACAGGAATTCGCAAAGCGTAGATACTCTCAAATCCAAAAATAATTCCAAAAACAGCAGTTATCCAAGTGGGTAATGGCGGTTTTTCATAACGAGGCAAATCATTGATAGTGGTCAAAATCCAATGATTGTTTCTCACCATTTCTCTTGCCGTAATGAAGTTCCGAGCTTCCATGATGTTTGTTTCAATAGCATCCAAATGCGGGAAAAGCATCAGACAAGCTACTACCAAAATCCAAAAAGTATAATTATGAGCTAATTTTGACATCCTTCTTTATGATTATAATATTTCTGGTGTAAATAATTAAACCTATGGCGTGACCTGTTAATAATACGGGATCTTTTCTGAATATGGCATAAATGAATATAATTAGAGATCCGGTTAAACTGATAATCCAAAAACCTAATGGTAAAACAGAATCTTTTTTCTTTTCAGAATAAATCCATTGATAGACAAATCGCAATGTAAATAGTACTTGGCCTATGATTCCTATCCAAAGTAGCCATTGTGGTACTTTTTCGTTTTTGAACAAAAAATCGATGTCCATAACATTGTTGTTGTAACCATAACCAATTATAAAAAATGGAAATAAAAGTAAAAACCATCTTAAAAGAATATGCAATTTATTCCAGTCGTTTTGCAACTGTATGTTTCTAATATAAATATAATAAGTGATTGTCTGTCCCAACATAATTGAGAAATCATGTCTAAAATAACCATATACGAATAATAAAAATGAGGCAAATAAACTGATTTCCCAAAATAAAACAGGAGTCAGTACCTTTTTGTTTTTTTCGGAAATAACCCATTGTAAAAGCATTCTGCTCGAAAACAAAATTTGAGCAATGAATCCTATGGAATAAATGATGATGTTATTCATTATCCTTTTTTTGCTACGCTATAATTGATGTATTTTTTCTTCATCCACAAGTATGCAAAACAATCCTGTAATGGCCCCAACAATCGATTCCAAAGATTGAAATTTGAAACACCTGCGATTCTAGGAAAATGTCTCACTGGAGTTTGCTTGATTTTACCGTTTTGCAACAAAATCATGGCTGGTAAAAAACGATGCAAACCATTGAACATCGGTATTTTTTTTGCCATATCCGTACGAATTATTTTTAATGGACAACCCGTGTCGTCCATTCCGTCATCTGTAAAAGCCCTTCGTATGCCGTTGGCAATGAGGGAGGACATGTTTTTGGTAAAGGAATCTTTTCTGTTGGATCGTACTCCAGTAACTAGGTCAAATTCGCCGGCAAATTCCATTAGAATATTAAAATCTTCGGGAGCAGTTTGCAAATCGGCATCTATATAACCCACCCAAGGTGTGTCTGTATAATCAAAACCTGCTTTGATAGCCGCACTTAAACCCGCATTTTTTCCGAAAGAAATAAAAGTAAACTCTTCGTTATCCTTGCAGATTTTTTCAATTAATGATTGACTATTATCTTTGGAACCATCATTTACAAACAAGATTTTTGCCTTTTTCTTTGAAATGGACAAAAATTGTTTCATTTCCTGATGTACACGGTCGAGATTGTCTTCTTCGTTATAAACAGGTACTATTATTGTTAATTCGAAATTCATGTTTTGATAAATTTTATATAAAAGTAATAGCTTAAATTTTGTTTAAATTCGAGTTTACTTTGGCTTTTGTTTATGTTAAATGATGGATTTTAAAAATGCATAGAGAACGCTTTTTAAATTTCTAAATGTTGTTGGTCAATAAAATTTTCCTGATACCATTCTATTTGTGCTTTTAATCCTTCGATTAAACTTGTTTTAGGATTATAGCCTAGTAATTTTCTGGCTTTGTCGATTACGGCTTTAGTTCTTAATTGGTCTCCAGTTCTTGCTTCGACAATTTGCAGTTCTATTTTTTTATTTAAAATTTTTTCAACGATTTCAATTCCCTGTTGCGTTGTGTTTTCTTCTTCGTTGCCTAAGTTGATGATTTCATTGTTTACCAAATCTTCTTTACCAATCACGCTTAACACGCCATCAACAATATCTTTAACATAGGTAAAACTTCTTAGGTGAGTTTCGCTTCCCTTATACAATGGGAAAGGAATGTCATTAAAAGCATTTGCAATTAACTTTGTATATAGTTTTTCGGGTCTTTCGCGAGGTCCGTAAACGGAATATAGTCTAAGGGAGCACGCCTTGAATTGTCCCAGTCTGCTACTTTCCAAAACCAACTGCTCAGCAGCCAATTTTGTCACGCCATAATGAGAAACTGGTGTTGGAGGAACTGTTTCGTCAAATGTGGCATGAATTCCATAAATGGATGAGGTTCCAATATTTACAAAAAGAGCTAATTTTTGATTTTTAAAAGCAAAATCGATTAAGTTTTTGGTTCCGATGACGTTGTTCTCCAAATAATCCTCAAACTGGGATGTAGTTGAAATGCCTGGTTGTGCGGCAAAATGAAATATATATTCAAAATCGGTCGGTAATAACTGAAGTTGCTTAGTAAACCGTAAATCAATTTTTTCGATAGCGATCCCTTTTGAATTTAATGTACTTGCATTGAGTTGCTTCAAAGACACATCATAATAATCCGAAAAATTATCTAAGCCAACAACCTCGTGCCCCATCGACTGTAGTCGTTCGGCTGTATGTGAAGCAATAAATCCAGCCGAACCTGTAACTAATATTTTCATAGATTGTATTTTAATGATTTTATCTTTAGCATTTTTAGGGCTAATTCATGTTGGGATAAAACTCTTTTGATCATAAAAAAAAAAAACAAAGGCTAACAAATATTATTTTTTCAGTTAGGGAGAGTCTAATTATATGTATGTTTTGATGATACGTTTTCTAATGAATAAAAATAAGAAATATTGGTTAAATTTTCAGATCGTCAGACTCAATAAATGCTTAAGAATAAGAGGATAAGAAAAATTGTTTTTTTTTTAATAAGAATGTATCATGGAGCCTTTATGCCTTTATTAAACAAAGGAATCGTTCAATTTTGAATTTTTCCTGAATTTTGTATCAACAATATGATTCGAATAAGTAGTTTCATTAACAGATTTATTCAGATTTTCTTCAAAATTGATTCGTAAATTGCGGTATGAAAATTCTAATTATCGAAGATGAGCAGGAAATTGCTCTAAGCATAAAGAACTATTTTAAGACAAATGGGGTTCAATGTGAAACAGCAAACAATTGCACGTCGGCATTGAATAAAATTGATAATTACAGTTACGATTGTATATTATTGGATTTGATGTTGCCTGATGGTGATGGTTTTGATATTTTGAGAGAATTAAAAAACCAAAACAAAACAGAAGGAGTAATCATTATATCTGCAAAGGAAACTCTAGACACCCGCATTGAAGGTTTCAATCTCGGTGCAGATGATTTTCTCACGAAACCTTTTCATCTTTCGGAACTCTTAGTTCGAATGCAAGCGCTCATTCGTCGCAAGAATTTCCAAGGAAATAACACTGTTGTTTTCAATGAAATTAGTATTGATATTTTTTCTAAAACGGTAACAATCAACAATGAAAGATTGGATTTAACCAAAAAAGAAATAGATTTACTATTATTTTTAATTGGTAATAATAATAAAGTCTTATCCAAAGGCGCTATTGCTGAACACCTTTCTGGCGATATGGCAGATATGCTTGACAATCATGATTTTATTTATGCACATATAAAGAACCTCAAAAAGAAACTACATGCTGCCGGAAGTGGTGATTACATCAAAACAATTTATGGTTTAGGTTATAAATGGGAAAATGAGTAAAAAATTATTACATAAAACAACCAGTAGCTTCCTTGTGTTTTCCACGGTGCTATTATTGGTGTCTGCTCCTGTATTTTATTTTATCTGTCAACAGCTTTATATTTATGAAACCGATGAGGTTTTGCTTTTTCATAAAGGGGCTTTTGTCAAAGAGGCACATAAAGGTTTTGATCAAGATGATATAAAAGCTTGGAATAAATACAACCATAATGTAACGATTGTTGCTGATATGGGAATCAAAAATGATTCTATTATTGGCAAAATGTTATTTGATTCTATTGCTAGAGAGGAAGAACCATTTCGAATATTGTATGCTCCAGTAGTTGTAAAAGGCAAGCGATACACTTATATAGAAAAGACAAATCTCGTTGAAATGGAAGGGATGGTCATAAATGTGGCTGTCATGTTTCTGTTAATTATAATTATTTTGCTTTTTGGAATTGTTTGGATTTCAAAAAAATTGGCAACTAAAATCTGGAAGCCTTTTTATAATACTTTAAGTCAAATTCAAAATTTCGAAATCGATAAAAACAAATCACCACAATTTATTCCAACTGATATCGATGAGTTTGACAGCCTAAACAAAAGTCTTGAAAAGCTTATCGAAAAAAATACGGCTATTTATAAAAGCCAAAGAGAATTTATAGAAAATGCAGCACATGAATTGCAAACACCACTGGCTTTATTTCAAACGAAAATTGATACTTTACTGCAATTAGAGCTTAATAAAGAGCAACTTTCGGTTTTAAGTTCATTAAATAATGATGTTTCCAGACTTAATAGGCTCAATAAAAACCTATTATTGCTTTCTAAAATTGATAATGAAAGTTATCTTGAAAATAACACTATTGTTTTGAATGATTATATTGAGAAGCATCTTGATTTTTTTACGGAACAAGCAAAGTCGAAAAATATTTCAATCATAACCAAATTAAATAATAATCTTGTGATAAATGGAAATCCCGCTTTGACAGAAGTATTGTTGAATAATTTGTTTTTGAATGCTATTCGCCACAATGAAAAAAACGGTAAAATAGTTATTCGTATAACAGACAATCAATTATCATTTGAAAATACAGGACAGCAAACTCCATTGTCAATTGATAAGTTGTTCAATCGATTTTCTAAAATAAATCCATCTTCTCAAGGGAATGGTCTTGGATTGGCCATTATTAAGAAAATAACAGAACTCAATCAATGGAAAATCACTTATGATTTTGAGAATAAATTGCACTGTTTTTGCATTACATTTTAAAATTCAAACTTTCTACAAAATAAGTTTTGAAATTTGTGCCAATAATTAAAAGCACAAAGCAAAATGAGGTTCAAAATAATTCTACTCTTATCATTCTTAATAGTAATTTGTTTCAATACAACAGCTCAAAATAATAAAGCGACTATTTCGGGTTTAATTAAAGATAAAAAATCTGATGTTCCTGTTCCTTACACTAATTTATTGTTGAAATCAGTGAAAGACCCAAAAGCTATTTTTGGAATACTAAGCAATGAAGAAGGTCGATTTAGTTTTCCAGCTATCCCATCTGGGAATTACACATTAGAAATTAGCACTATTGGATATAAAACGCTAACGCAAAAGATTTTCGTAGGGAACCTTTCTGCGTTTCTGGATTTACGCACCATTCATCTGGAAGAAGATATTAATAATTTAACAGAGGTAGTTGTAAATTCTAAACCCCAAGAAGTGAGTGCAAAAATGGATAAAAAAGTTTTTACCGTAGCCGATAATATTTCTCAAAGTGGCGGTTCGGTTCTGCAATCGATGCAAAATTTACCTGGAGTTACTGCAAATGAGGGTAAACTGCAATTGAGAGGAAATGACAAAGTAATGGTGCTTATAGACGGTAAACAAACTGCTCTTACGGGTTTTGGTAATCAATCGGGTTTGGACAATATTCCAGCTTCTGCCATCGAAAGAATTGAAATCATAAATAATCCCTCGGCAAAATTTGATGCCAATGGAAATGCCGGAATTATCAATCTGATTTACAAAAAGAACAAGCAAGAAGGATTTAATGGGAAAGTCGGAATCGCTTCTGGTTATGGTGCTTTATGGGTACGCAAAGAGAATCTACCAACCATTAGTCCTCAATATCAAGTCACTCCAAAAATCAATCCTTCACTGTCATTAAACTACCGAAAAGGAAAAATAAATGCTTATTTACAAGCTGATTATCTTTATACAGAAACACTCAATAAAAATGAATTTGTAACGCGAACTTATGACGACGGAACTATTATTAATCAGCAGAGTAAACGAAATAGAGACACTCATTTTGCAACCCTAAAAACAGGAATTGATTGGGAATACAATGAACAAAATACCTTTGCTTTTTCGGGTCTTTTTGGAAGTGAAAAAATTATAGATCATGGAGAAGAACCTATTTTTAATGCTGATTATTCCCAGCGTTTGCGTCTTTGGCAATTTTTAGAAGATGAGCTTAAAACAACTGCAATGGCAAGTGTTTCTTATGAACATAAGTTCAAAGAAGCGGGACATAAACTGAATGCAGGAATCAATTATACCTATCATCGGGAAGATGAGAAATATTACTTTTCGAATACAACACCCACACTTACAGGGAATGATGCCTTCAAATTGATTTCGGATGAAAAAGTAGTCGATTTCAATCTCGATTATGTTCAGCCTTTAAAACAAGGGCGATTTGAAATGGGCTTGAAAATGAGACACAGAGAAATCCCAACGAATATGCAGTTTTTCCCTGGTGAAAACTCTGTAATAGACGAGGATGCTGGTGGATGGGCTGATTATAAAGAAAATATACCGGCAATTTATTCTAATTATATTTATGAAAATAATAAAATCGAAGCGGAACTCGGACTGCGTTTGGAATATGTAAATCTGGAATATGATGTCAACCCAGATCATCCTACTTATAAAAGTGATGGCTATTATTATATTGAGCCTTTTCCAAATATGCGATTTGGATATAAAATCGACGACCAAAACAAAATAACTGCTTTTTACAATCGCAGGGTTGACAGACCAAATGAAGTCGATATTCGAATTTTTCCAAAATACGATGATGCCGAAATTATAAAGGTTGGAAACCCAGGGCTTCAACCACAATTTACCAGCGCTTATGAAGTGGGTTATAAAAGAAATATGGAAAAAGGATACTTTACATCTTCTCTATATTACCGAATTATTAATGGAACCATAACACGAATTGCCACAACAGTTCCTGGCAGTAATTTGATTTATAATGTATTTCAAAATGCCGATGAAAGTATCTCTGTAGGAATTGAAATGATTTATTCTAAAGAAATAAACTCTTGGTATTCCTTTAATCTAAATGGGAATCTGTATCAAAATACTATTGATGCTTTTTCGGTAACCAATTTATATCCGGTTCCAAGTACATATTACGGAGAGCGTCAACAAATGGTTTCTGGTAATTTAAAATGGAACAGTAATTTACAACTAAATAAAACTCTAAAAGCTCAATTGTCGGTAATTTATCTTGCTCCCGATATTATCCCACAAGGTAAAGTAGACTCTAGATTTTCGGTTGATTTAGGACTCAAAAAAACAGTTCAAAAAGGCAAAGGGGAAGTGTTTCTTAATGCAACAGATGTCTTCAATACGCTAGTAATTCAAAAAGAAATTCAAGGTCAAGATTTTAGCTACAACAGTAAAGATTATTATGAAACTCAAGTAATACGATTTGGGTACAGTTATAAATTTTGATTTCTTAATTAAAACCAAAATTCAAAATATATTCAAAATTGGATTCTAAAATTTGCCTTTTAATTATTAAATAAGGCTATGTATAAATTACCCTCAAATCTCGGCAGATATTCACTTTTAGTACATTTTGTAATCTGGTTTTTGGTACTGTCGCAATTTTTAAGAATTGGATTTTTCCTTTGGCAATATGATGAGGTTTCTTGGAATATAATTGATTTAGCAAGAACACTGCTAACAGGTTTATTCTTTGATTTGGGAACAATTGTTTTTATCTCAATCTGTAGTGTGCTGTATTATAGTATACTGCCAAATAAATGGATTGGTTCTCTTTTAGATAAAGTACTAGTCTGTTTTTTTACGTCGCTAACAGTCTTTATACTTGTTTTTACTTTTTTTGCTGAATTAACATTTTGGGATGAATTTAAAACAAGATTTAATTTCATAGCGGTAGACTATCTTATTTATACCCATGAAGTCGTAGCCAATATCAAACAGTCGTATCCACTGCCTATTCTAATTGGCGGAGTATTGCTACTTACTTTAGTGTTCTTGTTTCTTTTTTATAAAAGAAAAGCTTTTGCAACCACTTTTACTTCTACAGTTAATTTTAAAACTAGACTTTCCGTTTTAATACCTACTATTGCTGTTGCTTTGTTTTTTGCTTTTTTTATAAACAACAATCAAGCGGAATGGTCTTCGAATCGCTACAATTCAGAGATTTCTAAATCAGGAATTTATTCGTTTTTTGCAGCTTTTAGGAACAACCAAATGAAATATGTTGATTTCTATACTTCAATTCAAGATGACAAAGCTTTTGGTTTAATTAGAAATAAATTAGCTTCTGATAATTCTATTTATTCTAAAACTAATAATTCTATTCACAGAAAAATTACAAATAGCTCTCCTTCTCAAGAAAACAAAAATGTTGTTTTTGTTTTGGTGGAAAGCCTAAGTGGAAGTTTTCTTAAAGAATTTGGAAACACCCAAAATATCACTCCTTTTTTAGATAGCATTGCCCAAAAGAGCATCTTTTTTGAGGATTTATATGCAACTGGAACTCGTACTGTTAGAGGAATGGAAGCTGTAACTTTATGTATTCCTCCAACTCCTGGTCAAAGTATTGTTAAAAGACCGGATAATCAAAATCTCTATACGGTTTGCAGTGTATTCAAATCCAGAAAATACGATTGCAATTTTTTCTACGGAGGAGATGGTTACTTCGATAACATGAATGCTTATTTTGGCGGCAACGGATTTACTATTTATGATCGTGGTCGAGGCAGTGTTTTAAGCGATCAAATTAAAACGGTTCGTCATAATATTGATGATAAGGAAGTGACTTTTGAAAATGCTTGGGGGGTTTGTGATGAAGATATTTTTAATAAAATGTTGAAAGTTGCAGATGCACAATACAAAAATAATAAGCCCTTTTTTAATTTTATTATGACAACTTCCAATCACAGGCCATTTACTTATCCTTCTGGAAAAATTGATATTCCTTCGGGAACAAGTAGGGAAGGTGCTGTAAAATATACCGATTTTGCTTTAAAAGAATTATTCAATAAAGCCAAAAAGAAGCCTTGGTTCAAAAACACTGTTTTTGTCATCATTGCAGACCATTGTGCTAGTAGTGCTGGAAAAGATGAAATTGATGTGGCAAACTATCATATTCCTGCATTCATCGTCAATTTTGATGAAAATCAAAATCAGAAAATAACGAAACAATGTTCTCAAATAGATCTTTGGCCTACTCTTTTTTCTCTGTTTCATTGGAATTATGATTCTGATTTTTTTGGTAAAAATGTTCTTGAAGCCAATTATGAACAGCGCGCCTTAATGGGGACCTATCGTAAATTGGTCTTAATGAAAAAAGAAAAAGTCATGATTTTATCCGACCAGAAGAAACAGGCATTTTACTCCTGGAGCAAAAAAGATAATAGCCTCAATTCAATACCGATGGATCAATCTTTTTTGGATGAAACAATTGCATGGTATCAAACCGCTGATTATCTTTTTACGAACAAACTTTTGAAATAGTAATTGGTATTTTTTATAATCCCAAGATTATCAAAAATAAAGATAATCTTGGGATTTAAATTTTATACGAAAAAACAGAAGTCAATCTAAAATTGGATCACAAGATTACAGCCCAATTCTTTTCCGTTATAATAAGGTAGAATCAACGTTGTTCCTTTGTTTTCTTTTTCCTTTTTAGTAAAAACTTTCTTGTTCAGAAAAGGATACATCCAATAGGCAGCTTTGGTGCTTAGTATTCCAATTCCAGCTCCCGCTGCAACATCTGTAAACCAATGCCTGTTATTTACGATTCTAAAAGCACCTGTTCCAGCAGCTACAAGGTAACCGCTTATTCCGTACCAAATGGACTTGTCTTTATATTCCTGCCAAAGAAACTCGGCTCCGGCAAAAGCAGTCGCCGTATGACCAGAAGGGAAAGAGTTATTTGAAGATCCATCGGGTCTTTCGACCTTTGTGGTGCTTTTTAGAGCTAGAACCGTGACACTCATCATAAGATAGGAACTAGCCAAAATAATCGATCGGTCTCTGAGATTGTTTTTACCTTTGTCTCCAAATGCGTTTAAGGCGTAAACCGCAGCGGCTGGTGCGTATTGTGCAAAGTCATCAATAGTAACTTTGTCATCAATATGTTCAGTGACTTCTTCTTGAACTTCGGAGTTGAAATTCTTGATTTGGTCACTTTCAATTCCAATAAGACCATAACCAATTAATGCGGTAGGAATGATTAATTGTTTGTAGTTGAACTTTAATTTTTTTACACTGTCATTTACGACAATAGTGTCGGTTGCATTATTTTGGGCTATCAAAATTGAAGTTGATAATAATGCAAAAACTATACGTAAGTATTTCATTTTTAATGTTCTAAAATCAAAACAAAGAACAGATACAATTCTGAATTAATTCTGTGTTTTTGGGTAATTGCTAAAAAGCAAAATCACTCCTTTTATCCCCTTTAGCCAGATGGAATCTTTGTGAGCTGGTATTCAGATCACAAGGTTGGAATGGACAACGGGAAACCATACTTCGAAAAGACCAAATCTTTCAGATTCAAAAAAATAACAATTGTACGGTTGGTTCCTGCGGTCCATTTTATTTGTTTTCTCCTTTTTTTCATTCCAGTTTTCCAAATTTATAGCTAAACTAAATACCGAAAGACTGGACAAGAATTTCTTTGATTTTAACTAATCGTAATTTTCACAATACTTTTTTGATTTCTGGGTCATGCATCTATTAAAAAGGGTTGCGATCGCAATCCCTACGCAGGTATTTTTATTGAAAAACTGTATACTCAATGCCAAGTTTTTAGAATAAGATGTTGGTCGGTCCTGCTTGCTATTTTTTTTTGTGACAAACTATAATTGCCAGCTATTTCTCATCCTGTGATTGAGCTAAAGTCATTGCTCAAATTTAAAATTGCTCTCAGTATAAAACTGCTCACACTCTCCAGACCTTGAGTCCTGTTGGTTCTGTTACCAAAATCAATATTGGATATGAAATTCACTTTTTCGGCAACCAAAACCGCTCCGCGTATAGAATCATATCAATGCACCTTTTTGGTTGGATTTTATGTAGTAATTAGATTTAAGTCACAGCAATATAAGAATATCTATAGTACGATTGAAAACTGAAATTGAAATGATTTCTCAGTAGGATCTAATCGAGATTTTCTTTAAATCCTGCAAAAAATGGTTCGTAAACAAGTTCTTAAGGACCACAAAACTTCTCAAGAAATTGAGAAGTTTTTTTTTGCCTTAAATTTTCCAAATAATTTGTTATAACTCAAAAAAAAAAAAAAAGTACAGAATAACAAATTAAACAAATGAAAAATAGCCACTTTTATAATGCAATCAAGCTTAAATCCGTATTATTTTACCCTTTTAAAACAAATACTATTTTGAGTATATTTGTTGTCTTATAAAAAGAACGGATAGTGACTCAAATAAATAAATTAAAAATATTTAATGACCCCATTTATGGGTTTATTACAATTCCCAATGCCTTAATCTACGATTTAGTCCAACACCCTTATTTTCAACGCTTGAGGCGTATTTCCCAAATGGGTTTGTCTTATTTGGTGTACCCAGGTGCCAATCATACTCGTTTTCATCATGCACTAGGAAGTATGCATCTGATGCAAAAAGCAGTCGAAGTATTGCGTTTCAAAGAGGTAAACATTAGTTCTGAAGAAGAAAATGCCCTATATATTGCCATATTATTGCATGATGTTGGCCACGGACCTTTTTCACATGCTATGGAAAGTAGTATTGTTGAGGATGTGCATCACGAGGAAATCTCATTATTATTTATGAACCAGCTCAATATTGAATTTCAAGGTCAATTGAGTCTTGCCATTAAAGTTTTTAAAGGAGAATACCATCGTAAATTTATGTTGCAACTTATATCGAGTCAACTTGATATGGATCGAATGGATTATTTAAAACGAGATAGCTTTTATTCTGGGGTTTCAGAAGGGAATGTCAATTCGGAACGACTGATTCAAATGATGAATGTTGTGGATGATGTATTGGTTATTGAAGAAAAAGGTATCTACTCTGTCGAAAAATTCTTGATGTCCAGACGATTGATGTATTGGCAGGTATATTTGCATAAAACAAGTTTGGCAGCCGAATTAACGTTGACCAAAGTCTTAAAACGTGCAAAAGAATTAACCGAAAGGGGAGTTGTCTTGCCTTGTAGCGAGCCATTGCTGTTTTTTATGCAAAACAAAGTAACAATGGAAACTTTTGATCCAAAAACGCTGAAACTATTCGCTAAATTAGATGATTTTGATATTATCAGCGCTCTTAAAGCCTGGGAAAGTAATGATGATTTCATTCTTTCTTCGTTGAGTAAAATGATTATCAACAGAGATCTTTTGAAAATCAAACTGACGAATGATAAAGTTCCGTTAGAAGAATTACAAGTACAAAAAGAACGGTTTTCTATTCAAAATAAAATTTCTCTAGCCGAATCCAATTATTTTATTTTCAAAGGAAAAATAAAGAGTCAAGCTTACAGTAAAGTTGCCGAACCCATACGAATCCTAAATAAAGACAAGACAATTGAAGATGTTGTTGAAGCCTCTGACCAACTGAATTTGAAATCATTATCCAAGTTAGTGACTAAGTATTATATTTGTTTTCCAAAACAACTGCTTTAAAATTAACATACAAAACCTATTTTTTATATTTTTGTGGCAAAAAAACAAGCCAAACTATTTTTATTAGATATTGTGAGAACTACCTTTGGTAAGTTTCATTTTTTATTTTTTAAAAATACAATTCAATAAGATGAAATTTACAGCTGAACAAATAGCAGGAATATTGGAAGGTGAAATTGTTGGTAATCCCAATATTGAAGTTTCTCGCTTATCTAAAATTGAGGAAGGGACTGAAGGGTCGCTTACTTTTTTATCTAATCCAAAATACGTTAATTACATATATACTACAAAGGCTTCAATAACAATCGTTAATGATACTTTTGTTCCGGAATCTCCAATAACTACTACACTTATTAAAGTAGCCGATGCCTATAAATCTTTTTCTAAACTATTAGAGTTTTACAATCAGGTTAAACTAAACAAAAGCGGTATCGAAACCCCATCTTTTATTTCTGAAAGTGCAAAATATGGTGAAAATCTATATTTAGGAAGCTTTAGTTATATAAGTGACAATGTTGTATTAGGTGATAATGTTAAAATATATCCTGGAAGTTTTATTGGTGACAATGTAACTATTGGGAATAATGTGGTTATTTTTGCAGGCGCTAAAATTTATTCGGAAACAATAATCGGTAATAATTGTACTATTCATTCTGGTACAATTATTGGTGCTGATGGTTTTGGTTATGCCCCAAATGAAGATGGTACGTACAATAAAATACCTCAAATTGGTAATGTAATCATAGAAGACAATGTAGATATTGGCGCCAATTCGACTATTGATAGAGCCACCTTGGGATCAACAGTTATTAGAGCAGGTGTAAAATTGGACAATCAAATTCAAATTGCACACAACGTTGAAATTGGTCGTAATACGGTTATTGCTGCTCAATCTGGAATTGCAGGTTCTACCAAAATAGGGGAGAACTGTATGATAGGAGGGCAAGTAGGTATTGTTGGGCATTTAACAGTTGGTAATAATGTTCGTATTCAAGCTCAATCTGGAGTAGGAAGAAATATAAAAGATAATGAAATACTACAAGGAAGTCCAACTTTTGGATATTCTGATTACAGTAAATCATATGTACATTTTAAGAATTTACCAAAACTGGTAAAAGAAATAGAAGAGTTAAAAAAACAAATATTAAACCAAAAAAATGGAAACAATGGTTAAACAGAAGACCATCAAAACAGAAATTTCGCTAACGGGAGTTGGATTACATACTGGAAAAGAAGTTAAAATGACTTTCAAACCTGCTCCAGTAAATAATGGCTTTACATTTGTTCGTGTCGATCTTGAAGGTCACCCTGTTATTGAGGCTGACGCTAATTACGTGGTTAATACACAACGTGGTACTAATTTAGAAAAATTAGGTGTCAAAATTCAAACTCCAGAACATGTTTTGGCTGCTTTAATGGGTTGTGACTTGGATAACGTTATTATTGAGTTAGATGCCTCTGAATTACCAATTATGGATGGTTCTTCTAAGTTTTTTATCGAAGCTGTTGAGGAAGCTGGAATCATTGAACAAGAGTTAAACCGAAATGTATATGTTGTAAAAGAAGTTATTTCTTTTACTGATGAAGCTTCAGGAAGTGAAATCATGGTTATGCCAAGTGATCATTATAGTGTTACTACAATGGTCGATTTTGGAACAAAAATATTAGGTACTCAAAATGCCACTTTAAAAACTATCGGAGATTTCAAAACGGAGATTTCTAATGCTAGAACTTTTAGCTTTTTACATGAATTGGAAGCGCTATTAGAAAATGGATTGATTAAAGGTGGAGATTTAAACAATGCTATCGTTTATGTAGACAAAGATATTTCTGAATCTACAATGGAAAGTTTAAAGAAAGCCTTTGGTAAAGATGAAATTACAGTAAAACCAAATGGAATTTTAGACAATTTGACTTTGCATTACCCAAATGAGGCTGCAAGACACAAATTACTTGATGTAATTGGAGACTTAGCTTTAATAGGAACTAAAATCCAAGGAAAAATAATCGCCAACAAACCTGGACATTACGTAAATACTCAGTTTGCAAAAAAAATGGCCAAAATCATCAAAAGCGAACAAAGAAATTATGTTCCAACTTATGATTTAAACCAAGAACCATTAATGGACATCCACAAAATTATGGCTATGTTACCACATAGACCTCCATTTTTGTTGATTGACAGAATCATCGAAATGTCGGATAGTCATGTTGTGGGGATGAAAAATGTAACAATGAATGAAAATTTCTTCGTTGGACATTTTCCAAATGCTCCGGTAATGCCTGGAGTTTTGATTGTTGAGGCAATGGCGCAAACAGGAGGGATTTTAGTTTTAAGCACTGTTCCGGATCCTGAAAATTATTTAACATTTTTCATGAAAATTGATAATGTAAAATTCAAGCAAAAAGTTTTGCCGGGAGACACACTTATATTCAAATGTGATTTGATCACCCCAATACGAAGAGGAATTTGCCACATGCAAGCCAATGCTTATGCAAATGGAAGATTGGTAGCGCAAGCCGAATTAATGGCGCAAATTGCAAGAAAACAATAATTTTATGTTTATTAGGTTAATCTATTATAAGATTATCCATTAAACAGTTTAACGATTAAACAAAACATATGAATCAACCGTTAGCATACGTTCATCCAGGTGCAAAAATTGCCAAAAATGTTGTAATCGAACCTTTTACAACCATCCATAACAATGTAGTCATTGGTGATGGAACTTGGATAGGTTCTAATGTAACAATAATGGAGGGAGCAAGAATTGGTAAAAATTGCAATATTTTTCCAGGTGCTGTAATTGCTGCTGTCCCTCAAGATTTAAAATTTGGAGGAGAAGATTCTTTAGCAATTATTGGAGATAATTGTACTATTAGAGAATGTGTTACTATCAATAGAGGTACCATAGCCTCAGGTCAAACAGTAATTGGTAATAATTGCTTGATTATGGCAACAGCCCATATTGCTCACGATTGTCACGTTGGTAATAATGCTATTATTGTTAATGGTGTTCTTTTAGGAGGACATGTAACAATTGGAAATTATGCAGTTATTGGTGGACTTTCAGCTGTACATCAGTTTATTAGTGTTGGTGACCATGCCATGGTATCTGGAGGATCTTTATTAAGAAAAGATGTTCCGCCATACACTAAAGCAGCAAAAGAACCTTTATCCTATGTTGGAATTAATTCCGTAGGATTAAGAAGACGTGGCTTTACATCTGAAAAAATCAGAGAAATTCAAGAGATTTACAGAATATTATATCAAAAAAATTACAATGTAACTCAAGCATTGGACATAATAGAAGGAGAAATGGAAGCTACACCTGAGCGCGATGAAGTCATAGATTTCATTAGAAACTCATCAAGAGGTGTAATGAAAGGGTACTCTGGGAATTACTAAATAAAAGTTCAATCGTTTATTTGTTTAATCGTTTAGTCTAAAAACAAATAAACGATTGAGCGATTAAACAAAATAATAAATAAAACAAAACAATAATGGCATCTACATCAGATATTAAAAACGGATTGTGCATCAAATACAACAATGATATTTACAAAATCATTGAATTTCTTCATGTGAAACCAGGAAAAGGACCAGCATTTGTAAGAACAAAATTAAGAAGTTTAACTAATGGCAAAGTATTAGATAATACTTTTTCTGCTGGACATAAAATTGATGAAGTAAGAGTTGAAAACCACAAATTTCAGTTCTTATATCCTGAAGGAGATTTATTTCATTTTATGAATGTTGAAACTTTTGAGCAAATTTCTTTGAACAAAAACATTTTGGATTCACCGGATTTATTGAAAGAAGGAGAAAGTGTAATGGTAAGTATTAACACTGAGACAGATTTACCTCTTTCTGTTGATATGCCAGCATCTGTAGTACTTGAAGTTACTTATGCAGAGCCAGGTGTAAAAGGAAATACAGCTACTAATGCTACAAAATCAGCAACTGTTGAAACAGGTGCAACAGTAAACGTTCCTTTGTTTATTAACGAAGGTGACAAAATCAAAATTGATACTACTTCTGGTTCTTATATGGAGCGAGTTAAAGAATAGTTGTCTTTGTTTAGTGTTCAGTTTGATTAGAAACTGAACACTAAACACTGATTTCTGAATACTATTTTTATGAAATTACCAAAAGTTCATTCTCTACAAGAAATAGCAAATTTGCTTCAATGCGAATTTGTTGGTGATGCCTTGTTTCCAGTTTATGGCATGAATGAAATTCATGTTGTAGAATCTGGGGATATTGTTTTTGTAGATCATCCAAAATATTATGATAAGGCTTTACAATCTGCAGCTACGATTGTTTTAATCAACAAAAAAGTAGATTGCCCTGAAGGAAAAGCTTTGTTGATTTCTGATGATCCTTTTAGAGATTTTAACGTATTGACAAAACATTTCATGCCTTTTGTGCAATCTAATGTTGCTATTTCCGCTTCCGCAAAAATTGGAAAAGGAACTATGATTCAGCCAAATTCTTTCATTGGAAATAACGTTGTTATTGGAGAAAACTGTTTGATACATGCTAATGTTGCCATTTACGACCATACAATAATAGGGGACAATGTCATTATCCATTCGGGTACTGTTCTTGGAGCCGATGCTTTTTACTATAAGAAAAGACCAGACGGTTTTGATCAATTAATTTCGGGAGGTCGAGTTGTAATTAAAGACAATGTTGGTATTGGTGCACTTTGTACGATTGACAAAGGAGTTACCGGTGATACCACTATTGGGGAAGGCACCAAAATTGACAATCAGGTACACGTTGGACACGACACTATAATTGGAAAAAAATGCTTAATCGCTTCACAAACAGGTATTGCAGGTTGCGTAATTATTGAAGATGAAGTTACCATTTGGGGACAGGTGGGAACAACAAGTGGCATTACTATAGGAGCAAATGCAGTAATACTTGGACAGACAGGTGTTACAAAATCAGTAGATGGGGGGAAAAGCTATTTTGGTACTCCAATTGAAGAATCAAGAGAAAAATTGAAGCAATTAGCAAATATTAAAAAGATACCCGAAATTTTAAAAAAACTAAAATAATATGTCTGCTAAAGAAATTGTAAAAAGTTTTTATAAATCAGATGCCTTCATTAACACAGAAATAATGAAAGAATATTTACATCCAGAATGTATTTTGGATTGGAATAGCAGCAAAGGATTTATTCAAAGGAATTATGAAGAAATATTAAATATGACTAGTGATATAAGTAGAGCTTATGTTCGTACCAAAGCTAGAATTAGTCATATTGTTGAAGAAGGTAATATCGTTTCTGTTCGTTTTGATCATTATGCAAAAACGATAGAAAACCCAAGAGAAGAAATGTTTTTGGCTCATATGATGGTTATATGGGAATTGAAAGATAATAAATTATACAGAGGATATCAAATGAGTCAAGTGATGTAATTATTTTTATTTTAAAAAAAAGTACAAAATAATTACAAAAGCCTTACTTTTGCGTCACAATTTTAAAAACTACATAAAAAATATATCATGAGTGTTTTAGTTAATAAAGATTCAAAAATAATTGTTCAGGGATTTACAGGTAGCGAAGGAACTTTCCACGCTTCTCAAATGATTGAATACGGTACAAATGTTGTTGGTGGTGTTACTCCTGGAAAAGGAGGAACTACACATTTGGACCTTCCAGTTTTTAACACAGTAAAAGATGCTGTTGAACAAGCTGGAGCTGATACTACTATTATTTTTGTACCACCTGCTTTTGCTGCAGATGCAATTATGGAAGCTGCTGATGCTGGAATAAAAGTAATCATTGCAATTACTGAAGGAATTCCAGTTGCTGATATGATTAAAGCAAATAGCTATGTTAAAGAAAGAAATGCTAGATTAATTGGACCAAACTGCCCAGGTGTTATTACTCCAGGGGAAGCTAAAGTTGGAATTATGCCAGGTTTCGTTTTCAAAAAAGGAACTGTAGGTATTGTATCTAAATCAGGAACTTTAACTTACGAAGCAGCTGATCAGGTTGTAAAACAAGGATTGGGGATCACTACTGCTATCGGTATTGGTGGAGATCCAATCATTGGAACAACTACAAAAGAAGCTGTTGAATTATTGATGAATGATCCAGAAACAGAATGTATCGTAATGATTGGTGAAATTGGTGGTCAATTAGAAGCTGATGCTGCTAAATGGATTAAAGCTGACGGTAACCGTAAACCAGTTGTAGGTTTCATTGCAGGAGTTACAGCTCCAGCAGGACGTACAATGGGACATGCAGGTGCAATTGTTGGAGGTTCTGACGATACAGCTGAAGCTAAAAAACAAATTATGAGAGAGAACGGAATTCACGTTGTTGACTCTCCAGCTGAAATCGGAAAGAAAGTAAAAGAAGTACTTGGATAATCTCCAATTATTTAAATAATAAATTCCAAAAAAAGTCTCAATATTTTGTTGAGACTTTTTTACATTTTTAAAATGTCTGGAATAAAATTAAAAATTTAGCAACTCAGACTCTAAGAATCTTAGTTGCTTAAAAAATTAAAAATATGTACAAAGAATTAGAAAAGTTTACAGTAAAAGGGAATTTTACGTTTACACAGGAAGATAATTTAGAAGCTGTTTGTAACGCTTCAGAAACAGGAAGTGGAGTTTTTGTTGTTTATGCAGACAAAGAATTAATTATGGTTGGTTCTACAGGAACAGTCCAAAATGATGGAACGTTGAAAAGCAAAAATGGTGGTTTACATGATAAGATTGTAAATGGTCATCAATTTGCTAAAACAGGAAGAAAATATTCTTGGCCTGCTCAAATGAAAAAAGAAAGTATTGATACTTTAGAAGTTTTTTGGTTTGAAACTTTTAATAGCGATGCAAAATCAATTCCAACTAGCGTTGAAGGACAAGTTTTGCAAAACTTTCTAGATGAAAATGGTAAATTACCAAGATGGAATGTAGCTTTTTAATACATTCTCAATCAAGCAAAAAATGCTTTACAATTCTGTAAAGCATTTTTTGTTTATAGTATTTTGAAAAAAGATTATTTATCTTTAAAATCTACAGACAACGAATTAACACAATATCGTTGACCAGTTTTTGTCGGACCGTCATCAAAAACGTGTCCGAGATGTCCACCACAATTGGCACAAACAATTTCAGTGCGTTTCATACCATGCGTATTATCAACAATATATTCTACTTTTCCAGGGATTGATTCGTCAAATGATGGCCAACCACAATGTGCATCAAATTTAGAATTGCTTTCAAATAGGGGAGTACCACAACCTCCACAGCAATAAACTCCATTCTCAAAATGTAAATTATATTTCCCTGTATGTGGATATTCGGTTCCTTTTTGACGAAGAATTCGGTAACGTTCAGCTCCTAACTCTTGTTCCCATTCTTGCTCTGATTTTACAAAAGGATAGTTCATAATTATTAATTTTCAATAAAATTAGTTATTTTTTCAATTACTTGGTGGTCGGCAAGTATCTTTCTATGACCCAATTTTTTGGTCAACATTAATTCACCATTTTTAAGATGTTCATGTATATGTATTCCTGCTTTTACAGATACTTCAGGATCATTTTCATCATGAATTACCAATGTTGGAATTAATGTCATTTCAGCTGCTTTGTATGCGCTATAATCGTCCATTTTACCTCCATGCTTTTTTTCAAAACGTTCACATAATAGCTTACTGATTTCAGGTTTCAATTCCAATTTAGCAACAAAATCATCGATAATATCTTCTACAATATCCCCACTTCCAATAATTACAGCTTTTTTTACTTGAAATCCTTTTTTTATAGCATTCATAACAGACATTCCGCCCAAGGAATGACCAATAGCAATTACAAAAGGGCCAAATTGTTTGTCTATTTCAATAATTGAAGCAATAAAATCAACCATAATAGTTGAATTGCCCGGAGACTTACCATGTGCTGGTGCATCAAAGCTAACAGTTGAATACCCTAATTTGATCACTTCATCTGCAATTTTACATAATTGAGTTCCTCTACCTGACCATCCGTGAACTAGCAAGATTTTTTTATTGCTTTTCCCATATTCATAAACATTCACCTTTCTGTTTATGGACGAAACAACAATCATTTGCTGAATACTCTTTTGATCCATTTCAACTTCTCGTTTAGGAATTTTATGTTTTATTGGTGTTGTAAACAATTTGGACGCATAAATAGTAATCCATTTAGTAGACAAAAAAGCAATAAACTTACTCGATAGGATTATAATTTTTGGAATTTTCAAAGGCTTAGTATGATTTGTGATCTTTTTTGTCATATTGATAAAATTATATAATGTCTTTAAAAATTAATTTTTTTTAAGTAAATTTAAAAAACATAAAAGTACAGTAAATTTAATGTTAATATAATTTAATTTAATAGTGTAAAAATATTAAATTTTTAAATTTTGTAATCAAATGAGATATTTAAATACATCATCATTAAACCAAAAATAAAAGGTAATTCATGGAAATATTTCACATTGGAGCAGAATGTTACCCAGTTGCCAAAGTGGGTGGTTTAGCCGATGTAATTGGATCATTACCAAAATACCAAAGTGGTTTAGAAAATAAGGTCCGTGTCGTTATTCCCTGTTATCAAACAGCATTTCGGTTAGAAAATGATTTTGAATGTGTTCATTGGGGTAAATTAAAATTAGGTAACTTTAATTTTCCTTTTAGCGTATTAAAAGAAACGTCAAATAAACTAGGCTATGAGCTTTATTTAATAGAAATACCGGAACTTTTTGACCGACCAAATATATATAATTACAAAGATGATATAGAACGCTTTTTATCATTTCAAATTGCAACATTAGACTGGATTTTAGGACGGAACTCGATGCCAGATATAATCCATTGTCATGATCATCATACAGGGTTAATTCCTTTTATGAAAAAGTATTGCCCAAAATATGAAAAACTAAAAGATATTCCTGTGTTAATCACTATTCACAACGGTTTATACCAAGGAATATTTACTTTTAATAAATTGTATTATTTACCAGAATTTGATTTGATTAACATAAAAGAATTAGAATGGGGAAATTGTATCAATTCTTTGGCAACAGCTATAAAATGTGCAGATGAAATCACCACTGTTTCGCCGAGTTATCTAAATGAAATCAATCATTCTGGCACTGGACTGGAAACATTATTTCAACAGGTTCGACACAAATCAAAAGGTATTCTAAATGGAATTGATATTGATGTTTGGGATCCCTACAAAGATCCAATGCTAGAAATTAATTATTCAGCAGAAACAATTGATGAAGGAAAACAAAAAAATAAAGAGCAATTATGCGCGCTTTTCAATATGAATCCAACAAAGCCGCTTTTTAGCTTCATTGGCAGATTATACAATGAAAAAGGAGCCGATTTACTTCCGAAGGTAGTGTCATCAGCTTTGACAGTTTTTAAAGAAGAAATCAATATTTTAATTTTAGGTTACGGAGATGTCGAAATAGAAAATCAACTTACGCAATTACATTCTATTTATAATGGAAATTACGGTGTTTATATTGG
Source organism: Flavobacterium granuli (assembly GCF_031456055.1). Lineage (GTDB taxonomy): Bacteria > Bacteroidota > Bacteroidia > Flavobacteriales > Flavobacteriaceae > Flavobacterium > Flavobacterium granuli_A. The sequence continues at coordinate 136,448 of NZ_JAVDTX010000002.1, read as the reverse complement.
TTATAACGAAGAGTTAGCACATAAGACATATGCTAGTTCCGATTTTATTTTAATTCCATCTCGAGTAGAGCCATGCGGTTTAAATCAAATGTATGCATTACGATATGGGACAATACCAATAGTAAGGAGAACTGGAGGTCTAAAAGATACCATTATTGATTTGGAGGAAAACGGAAACGGAATTTGCCATGATAATGTTTCAGTTGAAGATATTTGTGATTCCATACAAAGGGCAGTCGATTTATATAAAAATAAAGAAAAAATCAAACAAATTAGAATAAAAGGAATGAATACTGACCATTCTTGGAAAAACGTTAGCCAAGAATATATTGAATTGTATAATTTAATTATTGCAAAGAGATTATGAAAAGTAAAAGAAAAAATGTTGTCGCTATTATTTTAGGAGGAGGGCAAGGTTCTAGATTGTATCCCTTAACTGCCAGTAGATCAAAACCAGCAGTTCCGATAGGAGGCAAATATCGATTGGTAGATATCCCAATTTCAAATTGTTTGAACTCCGATATTTATAAAATGTTTGTATTGACGCAATTCAATTCTGCTTCTTTGAATGCTCATATCAAAAACACTTATAATTTTAGTATTTTTAGCCGATCGTTCGTAGATATTTTGGCTGCAGAGCAAACACCTGATAATCCAACTTGGTTTCAGGGAACAGCCGATGCAGTAAGGCAATGTATGCCTCACTTTTTGAACCATGATTTTGAGTATGCATTGATTCTTTCGGGTGACCAATTATATCAAATGGATTTCGGGTCAATGCTTGAGGCCCATATCGACGCTGGAGCCGATATTTCTATTGCAACTTTGCCTGTAAATGACAAAGATGCTCCAGAGTTTGGAATATTGAAGACCAATTCGGAAAACAGTATTGTTTCTTTCATAGAAAAGCCTGCCAAGGAATTACTGCCTGAATGGAAATCAGAGGTTAGCGATGAAATGAAAATCCTAGGAAAGCATTATTTGGCCTCAATGGGAATCTATATTTTCAACAGAAAGTTATTGGTGGAATTGATGTCTAATCCAGAAACAAAAGATTTTGGAAAAGAAATCATTCCGCAAGCAGTTGGAAACAAAAAACTTTTGAGTTATCAATACGAAGGGTATTGGACGGATATCGGGAATATCGACTCCTTTTTTGAAGCCAATATTGGACTAACTGATGATCTTCCTCAATTCAACTTATTCGATGACAACAATAAAATTTATACAAGACCGCGATTGTTGCCTCCTTCGAAGTTTCATAAAACGATGATCGAAAAATCAGTAATATCCGAAGGCTGTATTCTCCGTGCCAAAGAAATTACAAAATCCGTTATAGGAAACAGATCCAGAATAGGTGAGGACACAGTGATTAAAAACACCTATGTAATGGGTAATGATTTTTATCAAAATATAGAGGACATCAAGCATGACATTGAAAATGATATACCAGTAATCGGAATTGGAGAAAGATGTTTTATCGATAATGCTATTGTAGACAAAAACAGCAGAATTGGCAACGATGTATATATAAAAGGTGGAAAGCATTTAGCCGATACTACGAATGATTTATATTGCATAAAAGAAGGAATTATAGTAATTCGAAAAGGAGCCATAATTCCAAATAATTTTAAAATAGAATAATTTCACTCTGGAAATCTTTCTTAAATATTTATTACAAGAAAACTCATTATATCAAATCGTCTGTATAATTTATTGCACTTTCGATTTGGTGTAATTAGTAGTTATAAGCAATGTAGTTTTTGATTCAACTTTAATCCAAAAGAAAAACTACTAATTAATGTAATTTGATTTATTATTCACAATAAACAAAGTCTAATGAATCTAATTAATGGAATATCTGCATTTTTTAAAATTAGTTTCTATAAATATTCAATATTTACTAAATTACATGTTCAATTTAACTAATACCATGCAAAATCAAACCCGTATAATTATAGAAAATGTTTTGCCACAACTTAACAGTGGTAATTTTGCCATTAAAAGAATAATTGGTCAAAAAGTGTTTGTCACCGCTGAAATTTTTTCAGATGGGCATGATGTTATCCAATGTTGCGTAAAATTCAAACATGAATCCGAAAATAATTGGCAGGAAGTTCGAATGATTCATACTCAAAATGATGAATGGTTTGCTGAATTTCATGTTGAGAAGCAAGGAAAATATGTCTATTTCGTAGAAGGATGGGTTGATTATGCATTGAACTGGCAACACGGTACAGAGCGAAAAATTAATGACAATCAATACGTTAAATCAGAATTACTGGAAGGAGCAGAATATGTTCAAGCCATTCTCAATATTGTTGATGCTTCCGAAAATGAATATCTCAATCGATTAAATTATTATTTCACAACAGAATCTGAATATGATAATGCAGTTAGAGAAGCAAAATCTGAAGAACTTACCAGAATTTTCAAAAAATATCCAATACGCTTTTTAGAAAACAAATCGATAGATTTAGAAATATATGTAGATCGCAAAAAAGCCCTTTTCAGTACTTGGTATGAATTTTTTCCGCGTTCTGCTTCATCCGAAGATGGGAAACACGGAACTTTCAAAGATTGCGAAAAATTACTTCCCAGAGTTGCCGAAATGGGATTTGACACGCTTTATTTCCCTCCAATACATCCAATTGGGGAAGTTAATAGAAAAGGTAAAAACAATGCTACAAATGCCGAATATGGCGATGTTGGTTCTCCTTGGGGAATTGGTTCGCATCACGGTGGACACAAATCGACCCACCCAGAATTAGGATCGATTGAAGATTTTAAAGAATTGGTAAAAAAAGCCCAAGATTTAGGAATCGAAGTTGCAATGGATTATGCTTTACAAGCTGCTCCTGATCATCCTTATGTGAAAGATTTTCCTCAATGGTTTAAATGGAGACCGGACGGAACAGTTCAATACGCTGAAAATCCACCCAAAAAATACCAAGATATCCAACCAATTTATTTTGAAAGCTCCGATTGGAAAAACCTATGGAAAGAACTTTTAGATGTTGCACTGTTCTGGATTGAAGAATGTAATATTCAAATTTTCAGGGTTGACAATCCGCATACAAAACCCTTTTATTTCTGGGGTTGGTTAATTGCTGAAATCAAAAAGAAGCATCCCGATGTTTTATTTTTGGCAGAAGCTTTTACACGTCCAAAAATTATGAACGAATTGGCTAAACAAGGTTTCAGTCAATCCTACACTTATTTTACATGGAGAAATACCAAAAAAGAATTAACAGACTATGTAGAAGAGCTGACTCAAACAGAGCAAAAAGAATTTTATCGACCAAATTTTTGGCCAAATACACCAGATATTAATCCTTTTGCTTTGCAAAATGCAAACGAATCGATGCATTTGCAAAAATACTTTCTGGCCGCAACCTTAAGTTCCAATGTTGGAATCTACGGTCCTGTTTTTGAATACATGATAAGTACGCCAATGGCGCCAGGAAAAGAAGAATATCTCGATTCTGAAAAATATCAATGCTACAAATGGGATTGGAACATTCAAAACAAACTCACCACTCTAATTACAAAAATCAATGCCATAAGAAAAGAACAAATTTCGTTGCAACAAACTAATAATATTGTTTTTTGTGAGACCAATAATGATCAAGTAATTGCTTATTACAAATTTGATGATGATAAACAAGATGAAACTTTGATGATAGTTAACCTTGATTCTCATAATACTGGTAGAGCAATGATTAAACTTCCTGTTGACAAAATGGAAAGACATAAAATTGAAATCACCGATTTGATTACCGGAAATTTCTATTCATGGGATAATGAATGGAATTATGTAGAACTTCCTTCAGAATTGCCTTTTCATTTATTTAAAATTCAGAAATAATGGTTGATAAAATTAACGAAGCCGAATATAAAAACCCACTTATTTTTCATGCAGATTGGGATAATGCTTTTGAAGACGAAAGTTTTATTAAAATTTTCGCCTCCGATATTTTAGAAAATTATATTATCAATAAAAGATGGTATGGAGGAAAAGCCAGTACCTTAAAATATATTGAGATTGTACATTCTTTTAAAATTGCTTCAAATGAAAATACATATTACGGCGTTTTATTAGAAGTTAATTTTAAAGAAGCCTTTTATCAACATTACTTTATGCCATTGGCATTTATGTCTGAAGAAGATTTAGATACTAACACCGTTATTGCTCCAGTTATAATGAATGAAAAGGAGGGATATCTTGTGGATGCTTTACACCAAGAAGATTTTAGAAAATTACTTTTTGATAAAATTATCCATTCTAAAAAAAATGAAGAGTCAAAAGTTACCTTTCACAAAGGAAAAGCATTACATGTTAAAGAATATATTTCATCTCATTTTATGGGAGTGGAACAAAGTAATACTTCCATTGTCTACAATGACAATCTAGTTTTAAAAATTTTCAGAAGAATTTACATCAGTATGAACCCTGATTATGAAATCAGCCGTTTTCTTACTGAAAGAATGAATTTTAAACATTCACCGGCTTATACAGGAAGTATTAGCATAGTATCATCTGACGGGAATATTACTCTTGGTTTGATGCAAGAATTAGTTCCAAATCAAGGAGACGCATGGAAATATATGCTAGAAGAAGCAGATCGAATTTTTGACAACTTAAATACCAAAAAAATCTCAGTCGGAAAACTTCCAGATATCGATTTATTTAAAAGATTAAAACTAAATGATGTACCTCATGAAATCATTGATTGGGCTGGTTTAAGTATTTTTCTAAAAATTCAAACTTTGGCTACTAGAACTGCCGAAATGCATATCGCATTAGGAAGTGATATTCACGAAACAGCATTCACACCACTTACTTATAATGGAGATTACTCTGTTTGGTTAAAAAATAGATTAACCTATCAATTTCAAAACCGCTTGAATATTTTGGAAAATAATTTGCACAAATTGGATGGTTTAGCTTTAGAGTTGGCCAATCAATTTTTAGATCATAAAAAAGAAATTAGAAAAGCATTCCTTGATTTTGACTGGACACAAATGAAATCGGAAAGGATTCGTATTCATGGAGATTATCATTTGGGCCAAGTTTTAGTGAATGGAGATGATTTTTATATTCTTGATTTTGAAGGTGAGCCAGAAAGCACTATTCGAGATCGAAAAGTAAAACAACCTCCTTTAAAAGATGTTGCAGGAATGTTTCGTTCTTTTCATTATGCAATTTATGCCACGATCTTCAACAGTAATGATAAATATCCTTATGAACAAGAAGAACTTTTTCAAGCTGGCGAAATTTTATATAAATATTTTGTTGGTGTTTTTCTTAATACGTACACCGAAGTCGCTCAAGGTGGTAATCTAAACATCGGATACATAAAAGAAATTGATTTTTTATTGAAATATTGCCTTTTGGAAAAAGCAGTTTATGAATTGGGTTATGAATTAAATTCTAGACCGAGATGGTCAGTAATTCCGTTGACAGGAATTGCCAGTATAATGGGGTTTAATAAAGTTAGTTGATTACAATTTCACAAGAAAATAAAATACAAAAAATGAACAAAGTACAAACCTATTCGCTTTTTACAGATTTTGACATTGATTTATTCAAAGCCGGGAAACACTATAGACTTTACGAAAAATTAGGAGCACATATTATTGAAGTTGATGGCGTAAAAGGGGTTTATTTTGCCGTATGGGCACCATCGGCAAGAACGGTTTCAGTAATTGGCGACTTCAATTACTGGATACAAGGAGAACATCCATTGCAGGTACGTTGGGATTCATCTGGAATTTGGGAAGGGTTTATTCCCGGATTAGAACAAGGAACTACATATAAATATAAAATACAATCCAACAATGGTGGAATCATCACCGAAAAAGCAGACCCATTTGCTTTTTATTGCGAAAAACCACCTCATACAGCTTCTGTTATTTGGGATCTTGACTATAAATGGAAAGATAAAAAATGGATGCAAACCCGCAAAGAGCATAATGACTTAGATAAACCTTATTCAGTTTATGAAGTTCATTTAGGTTCGTGGAAAAGACATGGAGAGGAAAATCGTTTTTTAACTTATTTAGAATTTGCCGAAGATCTTGTAAAATATGTAAAAGAAACCGGATTTACTCATGTAGAGTTCATGCCAGTTATGGAATATCCTTATGATCCATCATGGGGTTATCAATTAATAGGCTATTTTGCGCCTACATCCCGTTTTGGAAATCCTCAGGATTTTATGGTTTTGGTTGATAAATTACATCAAGCAGGTATTGGGGTAATTTTAGACTGGGTTCCATCTCATTTCCCGGATGATGCACATGGTTTAGGTTTTTTTGACGGTTCCAATTTATTTGAACACCCAGATCGTAGAAAAGGGTATCATCCTGATTGGAAAAGTTTAGTTTTTAATTATGGACGAAATGAAATTCGTTCGTTTTTAATCAGTAATGCGTTATTTTGGTTGCAACATTATCACATAGATGGACTTAGAGTAGATGCTGTTGCATCGATGTTATATTTGGATTATTCTAGAGAAGAAGGGGAGTGGGAACCTAATATTTATGGTGGAAGAGAAAATTTGGATACCATTAGCTTCTTAAAAGATTTTAATGAAGCTGTATATTCTAATTACGAAGGTGTACAAACAATCGCCGAAGAAAGTACTTCTTTCCCGATGGTTTCCAGACCCACATTTGTAGGAGGATTAGGTTTTGGGATGAAATGGATGATGGGTTGGATGCACGATACATTAGAATATTTCCAAAAAGAAACAGTCTATCGAAAATACCATCAAAATGATTTGACATTTTCTATGACTTATACCTACACAGAAAATTTCATGTTACCACTTTCACATGATGAAGTGGTGTATGGAAAAAGATCTATTGCAGGAAGAATGCCTGGTGACGAATGGCAAAAATTCGCAAATCTAAGGTTGCTTTATGGCTATATGTTCACGCATCCTGGAACCAAATTATTGTTTATGGGAGCTGAATTTGGACAAAGTAGCGAATGGAATTTTGAAAGTAGTCTAGATTGGCATTTATTAGAATATCCTTTTCACAATGGTATAAAAAAGGTTATCACCAAACTCAACAAATTGTACAAAACAGAGCCAGCTTTACACGAAAAACAGTTTAGCCATGATGGTTTTGAATGGATTAACTATTCAGATCATGAAAATGCTGTGATGTCGTTTATTCGAAAAGGTAATAATCCTGCAGACGATTTAATAGTTGTTCTTAATTTCACTCAGGTAGTTCGTGAGAATTACCGAATAGGCATACACAAAACAGGAAAACTTGTAGAATTATTCAACAGTGATAATACAGATTTTGGTGGCAGTGGAGTGAAAAATAGCAAAAAACTATCCATAGAAAACAATCCGTATGATGGAAAAGAATATTCTACTGCATTATTGCTTCCGCCATTAAGTGTAGTAGTTTTTAAGATATCCTAGATTTATATTTTTTAATAGTTATCGGAAAGTTGATACTTTTGAATTTAATTATGTAAAATAATAAACTAATAAAAGTTGCAGTTTTGTATAGATATTTAACAATAAGATTATGAAAAAATATTTATTAATAGGAGTAGCTATAATTAGCATAATTTATTCTTGTGCAACAAATCCGATGACAGGAACGAAAGAACTTAATTTTGTTTCTAATAGTCAGTTGTTTCCATCTTCATTTCAACAGTATGGAGCATTTTTAAAAGAAAACAAAATAATTTCAGGAACAGCTGATGCAAAATTGGTAGAAATGATTGGATTAAAAATTAAATCCGCAGCTGAAAAATATGCAATTTATTTGGGACAAACAGGGTATTTGAATGGGTACCAATGGGAATATAAATTAATTGAGAGTAAAGAAGTTAATGCATGGTGTATGCCAGGTGGAAAAATCGTTGTTTATTCTGGGATTTTACCAATAACTAAAGATGAAGCTGGTTTAGCAACAGTTTTGGGACATGAGGTTTCGCATGCATTGGCCAATCATGGTGCACAAAGAATGAGTGCATCGCAATTACAGGAATTAGGTGCGGTAGGTGTTGCTGTTGCTACAGGTCAGCAAAGTACTGAAAAACAACAAATGTGGCAACAATATTATGGTTTAGGTTCTGAGGTTGGAGTAATGCTTCCGTTTAGTAGAAATCATGAAAGTGAAGCTGATAAAATTGGACTTACCTTAATGGCAATAGCGGGATACAATCCAGACGATGCAATTATTTTTTGGCAAAGAATGGCTACACAGTCAGGAGGACAATCACCTCCAGAATTCTTAAGTACACACCCATCAGATGCTACAAGGATGGCAAATTTAAAGGCTTTGATCCCAGAAGCCAAAGCAACTGCTGCAAAAGTTAATGCATCCTACAAATAATTGCCAAGTGTAATTATTGTAATTTTTATAAATTATTTAGGCTATTCTTAAAAGAATGGCCTTTTTTAAATCATATTGAATGCAATAATAGTAATGATTTATTATTAAAAGATTAATATGTGAAAAAGCAGTATTTATTGTTTTTACAATTAAAAAATAAATAAATTCGCAAATAAAAAATAAACATATATGGCAGATTTAGCAAAAGGAAGTAAAAAGCTACTAAACGCTTGGGCATTTTATGATTGGGCAAATTCTGTATATCCATTGGTGATTTCATCGGCTATATTTCCTATATTTTATGAGGCTTTATTTTCTGAAAGAGATCATTATATTGAGGTTTTCGGAATGAGCTTAAAAAACTCTGCATTAATTAGCTTTGTTACTGCTGGGGCTTTTTTGATGGTTGCCATTATTTCTCCTTTTTTATCTGGAATTGCCGATTATGTTGGGAATAAAAAGTTCTTTTTAAAGCTTTTTTGCTATACAGGAGCTCTTTCCTGCATTGGTCTATATTGGTTTAGCTTAGAAAATATTTATGTTGGATTATTTTTTTACTTTTTCGGTTTAATAGGTTTTTGGGGAAGTATGGTTTTCTATAATTCTTATTTACCTGATATTGCTTTTAGCGAACAACAAGATGCCGTAAGTGCCAAAGGATATTCTCTTGGATACATTGGGAGTGTGATTTTGTTAATAGTAAATCTTGCTATGGTAATGATGCCGGATACTTTTGGGATTACTGGAAGTAAAGGTGAAGCAGCAATGAAAGCAATGAAATATTCTTTTGTAATGGTTGGAGTTTGGTGGATTCTATTCAGTCAATATACCTATTATTTTTTGCCAAAAGGAAATAAAAGTAAAGACCAAAAAGTAACCAAAGCTGTTGTCTTTAATGGTTTTAAAGAATTAAAAAAAGTTTGGGGCTTATTAGAAGCCAACATTCCATTGAAAAGATATTTACTTAGCTTTTTTGTTTACAGTATGGCTGTTCAAACCGTAATGCTTATTGCTACTTATTTTGGTTCTCAAGAAATCGCTTGGGAGTCCGCAAGCCAAAGCCAAACAGGTTTAATTATATGTATTTTATTAATACAAATTATTGCTGTAATCGGAGCAATTTTAACATCAAAAGCTTCTGCAAAATTTGGAAATATACCTACCCTTATTGTAATCAATTGTTTTTGGGTCATCCTTTGTTCTGCTGCTTATTATATAGTAACTCCAAATCAGTTTTATATCATGGCAGCGCTAGTAGGACTTGTAATGGGAGGAATTCAGGCATTATCCCGTTCTACTTATTCCAAACTTTTGCCAGAAACAGAAGATACGGCTTCATTTTTTAGCTTTTATGATGTTACCGAAAAAATTGGAATTGTAATTGGAATGTGTGTGTACGGCATAATTGATCAAATTACTGGAAGTCCAAGACTAGCAATTGTTTTCTTTGGGATACTTTTTATAGTTGGTGCTATTTTATTAAGAAGAGTTACAAAAAAAGAGGCTTTAAAATAAAGCCTCTCAATAGTCTATAAAATTTCATTTAATTATACTTTTGAAATATCACCCGAGCCACTCACTTTCGTATCTTTTGTTTGAGGATCTCCTTTGTATTGAATATCACCAGATCCCGAAACTCTTGCAAATAAACTCTGGCTGCAATTTACTTTCATATCACCTGAACCTGAAATCGTCAGATTTGCATTTTTTGTTGTCAAATTAATAGCGTCCACATCTCCAGAACCAGAAGTTTTTGAAACAAAATTATCAGAACTTCCTGTTAAAACAACATCTCCAGAACCACTTAAATTAGATTCAAAATCAGTTGTCTTAACATCCAAAGTCAAATCACCAGAGCCCGATAATTTAGCTACGAATTTAGAACCAACAATCGTGTTTTTTGACTTAACATCTCCAGATCCAGAAAGTGAAACAAAACTTATTTGTTCAAATGGAACTGTCAAAACAATATCTCTCTTAGTCTCAATATTGATATTTTTTTCGGTATAAATTTTCAATATATTTCCTTCAACTTCAACTTTGATATAAGGAAGTATATTTTCCTCACCCTGAATGGATATTGCACCTTCGGTACCAGATACCAATACCACATCAAAAAAACCGGAAACATTTATTTCGTCATATCCTGCAGTAGTTCTCTTCTCGGTAATTACTTTTCCGTTTCCTTTTATTCTTGACCATTGTGCATTTGCAATTGTTGTAAAAAACAAAGCACTAAAAACAACTAATAAAACTGATTTTTTCATAGATTAAAAATTATAATTGAACGTGATTTTTGAATTTGATATTATGATTGAAACTGTTATTGAACTTCCTTTTTATACAATTTTACATTACCGTAATCGGATGTAATTGAAATTTTATTTTCTCCTTTTTTCTTATAAAAACCACTGACTCTTTTAGTATAATTAGTTTCTTCCTTGGAATTTACAGTCAATTCATTATCATATTTAAAGTCGCCATATCTTACCGATATATCAAAATCAAAATTATAATTAGATTGAAAACCAATATCCACACCCGTATATCCAGCCACTATATTTATATTATTAGCTTTGGCTTGCATGGCATCAATTGAGATGTTACTGTATTTTGTATTTAACTTCAATTGATTTGAAACAGAACCTACATCAATAGTCAGATAATTTCCATTTCCATCCAATGAATTGATTTTTTTAATTCTAACACTACCGTATTTACTGTTGTATTTTACATCATTACCTTCATTGATATCAATTTCAGAATAATCCGAAAGTAAATCAAGTTTAGAAACCTCATTCATTTTCAATCCAGAGTATTTTGAGGTAATCATACCATTTTTCAAGTATTCAATAGTAGAACTTGAACAATAGCTAATTTGTACTGTATTACTGTTTCCATTAAGCTTCCCTAAATTAATTTTACCGTATTTACAATTGATATCAGTTGTAGAAAAAAGATCTGAAGTACCAATATTTCCGTACTTATTATTCAATTTTACTGTTCCATTTTTAGGAATCTTTATAGTGTAATTGATTTCAAAATTGTTATTTCTTCCATTGTTTTTAGTACTTGTGTTTCCAAAAACAGTTTTGGCGCTAACCATGCTTTTCAAGGCTATAAAATCCACATCAATTCCAGCTAATTTTTGGTTAACCCATTTCTCATTATCACCACTGACCTTGATGAGAACTTCAATCTCAATTTTATCCTCATTCCAGGTAGTAACAAAAATGCTTCCATAAGAGTTGTCGATATTTATCCCGGCGTCGCTATTCACAATGTAGGCTTTGTTGATGACTTTTTGTTTAGTATAATTAAAATCATCATTCGAAAATCCCAAAAAAGGAATTAGTAAAAGGGTTAAAAGCAGTATGTTAAATTGTTTTTTCATTTTTTAAATCTTTAAGTTTTTCTGTTTCTTCAATTTGTTGCAAAACATTCTGCAGAAATGAAATTCGGGTTTGTAGGTTACTGATCATTGCATAAATAATAGGTTTACATTCACCGTTAACTTCTAATTCGTGCATGATTTTTTCATAATCGCTATCCAGCGATTTCATTTGATGCAAGGCATCATTTATTATTTTTTCGTTTTCAGGCGATTTTTTAGCTTTAATTTGATCCAGTTGATGTTCAATCAAAACGGTAAAAATAGAATCCGTTTGCTTAGTTTCTTTGGAGGCAAATTTCAGTTCTTTGTGATTATCCGCTTTAGGATAAAACAAAGTAATTCCCAGCAATACAACTACCGAAGCAGCGATGGCGTATAAAAACCCAAAATTCTTTTTCCTTTTTTTAAGAGCCAATTTTTCTGAAAACCTATTTGTATGTTGGCTATCCATTTCATGAACATCCCATTGATTTTCTAAATTTTCAAATAATTGATCTAATTTTTCATTTTCATTTTTCATAACTCATTTAATTTTTTTCTTAAACTTTCTTTAGCTCTGCTTAATGTTGTTCTGCAATTGGCATAACTAATTTTAAGAATTTCGCTTATTTCTTCTTGATCATAACCTTCAATATAGAATAAAGTAAGCACCATGCTGTAATTGTATTTCAAGGACTGAATAGCGTCCAAAACCTGTTTGACTTTTAGATCATTAAAATCTAATTTCTCTTCCAAATCATTTTCTGATTCTTCTAATTTGTAAAGTGTTTTTTCAAAATCTTCTGTTTTAAATGAATTATTCTTTTTGTAAAAATCAATACTATAATTAACTATTATTCGTTTCAACCAAGCTCCAAAGGCAACTTCTTGTTTAAAATCGTTTATTTTGGTAAACGCTTTCAAAAAGCCTTCTTGCATTACGTCTTCGGCAAAGTGCTCATCTTTCACAATTCGATAGGCCACATTATACATCGCCTTGCAATAGCGATTATAAATCTCAAATTGTGCTTTCTGATTATTCTCTTTGCAAAGCGAAATTAATTCTTCGATATTTTGACTGGTCAGATTCAATTAAATAGTTATGATTTGTAGTAAAGACATGAAATTTTTTGGTTTGTTACAGTTTTATAAAAATAGTTTATTTTTTTTTCATTTTTATCTTAAACAAAAAACAGCTTAAACCAAAAATTAGCTACACAATTGGATAATAATTCAAATCTGATTTGATTTTGGCATAATGATTGCCTTATTTTATAGCTCAATATTATACTGTATTTATACATCGATATTAGCCTGAAATATTGTTGCGATACCTTATATTTGCGTTCCGATTTAAAAAATTAATGACAAAAAGACTTAAATACTACTATGTCAAATCATAAAATACTTACTATTGACAATCTGTCACTTCAAGAATTTGATTCTGAAGCCGAATTAATTCCATTATTGACTCCAGAAGATGAAGAAGAAATGAATAATGAAGAATTACCTGATTCTTTACCTATTTTACCTTTACGTAATACGGTTTTATTTCCTGGAGTAGTTATTCCGATTTCGGCTGGAAGAGATAAATCAATCAAATTGATTAACGATGCCAATGCTGCTGGAAAAGTAATAGGAGTAGTGTCTCAAATCAATGAAGAAGATGAAGATCCTAAATTTGATGATATTCATAAAATAGGTACTGTAGCTCGAATTCTAAGGGTTTTAAAAATGCCTGACGGTAATGTTACAGTAATCTTACAAGGAAAAAAACGTTTTGAAATTACAGAAGTGGCTTCGGAAGAGCCTTATCTTACAGCTAATATCAAAGAAGTTCCTGAAAAAAGACCAACCAAAAAAGACTCAGAATTCAATGCGATAATTGATTCGGTAAAAGAATTGGCTGTTAAGATTGTCAATGAAAGTCCCAATATTCCTTCAGAAGCTACATTTGCCATTAAAAACATAGGAAGTCCTTCGTTTTTAATCAATTTTGTTTCTTCCAATATGAATTTATCGGTAAAAGAAAAACAAGACTTATTATCGATAAACGGATTGAAAGAGCGTGCTTTGGAAACCCTTCGTTTTATGAATGTCGAGTTGCAAAAACTTGAATTAAAGAACGATATTCAATCTAAAGTCCGTTTTGACTTAGATCAACAACAAAGAGAATATTTCTTGCATCAGCAAATGAAAACCATCCAAGAAGAATTGGGAGGTGTTTCGCAGGAGGAAGAAATGGACGAAATGAGTGTGAAAGCCAAAAGCAAAAAATGGGATGACAAAACGCTAAAACATTTCGAAAAAGAATTGTCTAAAATGCGAAGAATGAATCCTCAAGCTCCTGATTTTGGAATTCAAAGGAATTATTTGGAAATGTTTTTAGATTTACCTTGGGGTGAATTCTCGAAAGATAATTTTGATTTAAAACACGCCCAAAAAATATTAGACAAAGATCACTTTGGTCTGGAAGATGTCAAAAAAAGAATGATTGAGCATTTAGCCGTGCTTAAATTAAGAAATGACATGAAGTCTCCAATCATTTGTCTAACAGGGCCTCCAGGTGTTGGTAAAACTTCGATTGGTAGATCTGTTGCAGAGGCTTTGGGAAGAGAATATGTTCGCATTTCATTAGGAGGATTACGTGATGAAGCTGAAATTCGTGGTCATAGAAAAACCTACATTGGAGCTATGCCGGGACGAATTATTCAAAGTTTAAAGAAAGCTGGAACATCAAATCCAGTGTTTGTTTTGGATGAAATAGATAAACTTTCTTCTAGCCATAATGGAGATCCATCTTCGGCATTATTAGAAGTTTTAGATCCAGAACAAAACAATGCTTTTTATGATAATTTCCTTGAAATGGGGTATGATTTATCTAAAGTAATGTTCATCGCTACTTCAAATAATATGGCTGCTATTCAACCAGCTTTGGTAGACAGAATGGAGGTTATAAAAATGTCTGGTTATACAATTGAAGAGAAAGTAGAAATTGCTAAGAAGCATTTGTTTTCAAAACAATTGGCTGCACACGGATTGAAAGCTAAAGATCTGACAATTGGAAAAAAACAATTGGAAAAAATTGTAGAAGGCTATACTCGTGAATCTGGTGTTCGTGGATTGGAAAATAAAATTGCTCAAATCGTTCGTAATGCTGCCAAATCAGTAGCAATGGATGAGGAATACAATAAAAAAGTAACTGACGAAGATATTATAAAAGTACTTGGAGTTCCTAGATTAGAAAGAGACAAATATGAAAATAATGAGGTTGCTGGTGTTGTAACAGGTTTGGCTTGGACAAGCGTTGGTGGTGACATTCTTTTTATAGAGTCCTTAGTTTCCCCAGGAAAAGGAATGATGACAATTACAGGTAATTTAGGTACTGTAATGAAAGAATCAGCCACAATTGCTTTGGAATACATTAAAGCCAATGCCGAATTAATGGGTTTAAATCCAGAAATACTTTCAAAATATAATATTCATTTACACGTTCCAGAAGGAGCTACACCAAAAGATGGACCTAGCGCCGGTATTGCAATGTTGACTTCTTTAGTTTCTTTATTTACTCAAAAACGAGTAAAGAAAAACTTGGCCATGACAGGGGAAATTACTTTGAGAGGAAAAGTGTTGCCTGTTGGTGGTATCAAAGAAAAAATATTAGCAGCCAAAAGAGCTAATATTAAAGAAATCATCTTATGTCATGAAAACAAAAGTGATATTGATGAAATAAAAGCTGAATATTTAGAAGGTCTTACCTTTCATTATGTGAAAGAAATGAGCGAAGTTTTAGAATTAGCCATAACTAAAGACAAAGTTAAAAATGCAAAAGATTTGAAATAAATTCAAATTCTGAATATTTTAAATTCCAAATTCTAACTCCTAAATAAACTAGGAATTGGAATTTGGAATTTGCTTTTTTATTCTTTTTCTTTTTAATTTTCGTAAGTTTGACGCTTGGAATTTTTAAATTTTGACTTTTCAAATACTGTATGTCCCAAAAACTTATTATCTACTTTTTGCTCTTAATTTGTTCTGTTACTTACGGACAAATAGGAGGCAAGTACACTTATGAGTTTTTGAACTTGATTACCTCACCAAGACAAGCGGCATTAGGAGGGAAAGTTATTACAATTTATGATGAAGACGTCAATCAGGCTCTTTTTAATCCTGCTTCTATTAATGAAGAAATGGATAATCATCTATCATTAAATTATGGAAATTACTACCAGGAAGTAACTTATGGAACTGCTTCATACGCTTATACCTACGATCAGCATCTACAAACATTTCAAGCCGGTATCAATTACATCAATTATGGAAAATTTGATGGATATGATGAAAATGGCTTGCCCACAAGTTCGTTTACTGGAAGTGAAATTGCCCTTTCATTAGGCTATGCTTATAACATTCCCTATACTGATATTCATTTGGGAGCCAATGCCAAACTGATTCAATCTACACTAGAAAGCTATAATTCCTTTGGAGCTGCCGTAGATTTAGGAATGGTATATATCGACGAAAAAAATGATATAAATTGGGCCTTGACTTTAATGAATATTGGAACCCAATTTACTACTTACGACGGGACTAGAGAAAAATTACCTTTTGAAATAATTGCTGGAGTTTCTCAAGAATTGGAACATGTTCCCATACGCTGGCATTTTACACTCGAGAATTTGCAACAATGGAATTTGGCTTTTTCAAATCCTGTTAATGCAGAAACTTCAATTGATGGTACAGTGACTGAAGAAAAAGTGTCTTTTTTAAACAATACACTGCGACATATGATTTTGGGGCTTGAACTTTTTCCAAAAAAAGCGTTTAATCTTAGATTTGGTTATAATTTTAGAAGAGCTGCAGAATTGCAAATTCAAGACCAAAGAAATTTCTCAGGACTCTCATTGGGTTTTGGATTGAAACTGAATAAATTAAAATTTAATTATTCGTATTCAAAATATACTTTGGCAGGAAATACCAGTTTGTTTGGATTGATTGTTAATTTTGGGGAATAATTTTTAGTAGAAAGAACGAAGAAGGCAGAATAAAGATTTAAAACTTATTTTTAAAACAATAAAATGAAAAAGATAACCATAGCAATAGATGGATTTTCATCCACAGGGAAAAGCACTTTGGCTAAACAACTTGCCAAACATTTGGGATACGTATATGTAGATACTGGAGCTATGTATCGTGCAGTGACTTTATTTGCAATGCAAAATAATTGTATTGGAGCTGATTTTTTGGATAAAGAAAAATTGGTAAAAAGTTTGCCTTCAATAAAATTGAGTTTTAAATTCAATCCTGAGTTAGGTTTTGCTGAAATGTACTTGAATGATGTGAATGTGGAAACTGCGATTAGGACCTTGGAAGTTTCTAGTTTTGTGAGCGCCGTAGCAGCTATTTCGGAGGTGCGTTCTAAGTTAGTTGAGCAACAACAGGAAATGGGCAAAGAAAAAGGAATTGTCATGGACGGTAGAGATATAGGGACGGTTGTTTTTCCAAATGCTGAACTTAAAATATTCATGACCGCAGGAGCAGACACCCGTGCACAAAGACGTTTTGATGAACTACAAGCAAAAGGAGATTCAGTTACTTATGAAGAGGTTTTGAAAAATGTAGTTGATCGTGATTACGTTGATACTCACAGAGATGATTCACCTTTAGTAATGGCTGAAGATTCTATTGAAGTAGATAATTCTTATTTGGATCGAAAAGAACAATTTGATGTTGTTTTGGAGTTAGTAAATGAGGTAATTAATAGCTTATAAATTTTTTGTTAATATCAATATTAATAGTAGATTTACGCGCCACAAAATCTTAAAATAAAAAAAATACAATTCGTCACATGGGAATTAAA
Source organism: Flavobacterium granuli (assembly GCF_031456055.1). Lineage (GTDB taxonomy): Bacteria > Bacteroidota > Bacteroidia > Flavobacteriales > Flavobacteriaceae > Flavobacterium > Flavobacterium granuli_A. The sequence continues at coordinate 118,845 of NZ_JAVDTX010000002.1, read as the reverse complement.
AACAGATTGATAATAATGAGTTTTCTCCAATTTTTTGTTTGGGGAGCATGGTTGATTACAATCGCAAATTATTGGTTTGGAACCAAAAACTGGGAAGGAACCCAATTTGGTTTAGTATTTGGAACAATGGGAATTGCTTCCCTTTTTATGCCTACAATAGCTGGTATTATCGCTGATAGATGGATTAATGCCGAAAAACTATACGGTATTCTACAAATTTCATACGGGGCTGCTTTATTTTACATTCCACAAGTTACAACACCAGACACTTTTATATATATTATGCTTTTGGCAATGTGTTTTTATATGCCAACTATCGCATTGAGTAACTCCATTTCATACAATGCATTAAAAACAAACGGATTAGACGTGGTTAAAAATTTTCCACCTATTCGGGTTTATGGAACGATTGGTTTCATTGTTGCGATGTGGATAACCAATTTGACAGGAAATAAAGCTACCGCAAATCAATTTTATATCGCTGGAATGGCGGCTGTTGTATTGGGAATTTACGCTTTTACTTTGCCAAAATGTAAGCCACAACGATTAATCAAAGAGGATGCTTCTTTAATGGAAACTTTAGGACTAGAGTCTTTTAAGTTATTTGCCAATTACAAAATGGCTTTGTTTTTTATTTTCTCAATGTTTTTGGGAGGAGCTTTACAATTGACAAATGCTTATGGCGATGTGTTTTTAGATGAATTTAAACATTTTCCAAAATATGCCGATTCATTTGTGGTGAAGTATTCTACAATTATTATGTCTATTTCTCAAATTTCTGAGACTTTATTTATATTGGCAATTCCATTTTTCTTGAAACGTTTTGGAATAAAACAAGTAATGCTTATCAGTATGTTGGCTTGGGTATTACGTTTTGGCCTTTTTGCATTTGGAGATCCTGTTCAAGGATTATGGATGATTATTTTGTCTTGTATCGTTTACGGAATGGCTTTTGATTTCTTTAATATATCGGGATCATTGTTTGTGGAAACACATGCTGAACCTAAAAATCGTTCTTCGGCTCAGGGGATGTTTATGATGATGACGAATGGAGTAGGAGCAATATTAGGAAGTTTTACTTCTGGATGGGCTATTGACCGCTTTTTTACAAAGTCATTTAATAATACAACCGAGTTAGCTTCTTTTCTGCAAACTGATGTTGCGAATCCAAAAATGTTGGAATTTGTAAAAGGTCAAGGAAATTCTGTTACCGCAGATGGTTTGTTACAAAACGTAATCATGATGAAAGATTGGCATACAATATGGCTAGCTTTTGCAATTTATTCATTGGTTATTGCTATTGCTTTTGCCATTATGTTTAAACACGAACATAATCCAAATGCAGATGTAGCGGAGAATTTGAGTCATTAATTGTAATTCAATTTAATATATACAATCCTAACAGGTTTTAACTTGTTAGGATTTTTTTTTGCCTACAAATCATTTAAAATAGAGTTGAATTATTCGTCTTGATTTTACTATTGCCAGCGGTTTCAATCGTTGGAGATAATAATGAGATTCTAATATTTATAATGCGTTACCCACAGATGAAACCGCGAGCCATGATTAATTGTGTTGAGAAATTGAAAAATATTTATTTGCTGATAATTCACAATATTTTCTAACTAGCCCCGATTGCTTCGCCAGTTCACTTCGCTCGTGTGCAGTGGAAATCCTTATAAGCCGGGGTTCGGCTTATAAGATTGTAACGTATAGCGGGAACAATGTCAATAAGTATACCTAATTATTCGCTTCTAAACCTTATTTCTGACTGTTTGACGGTTTGTGCAAATATCTCTCTATAAATATTTTGCCATATTAAATAAAAGAATTAATTTTGCACACCTTTTGGTAGAGAAGAGTTTCCTTTAGGTATCAACTATTTATGTAAAACAACTTCTGTATTTTTCTATCGCATGAAGAAACTCGAGAAAAAACAGAATACAAATTTTTTATCAGCATGTCTGAACAATTAAAATCACAAGAAGAGTTTTTAGCAAATTTTAACTGGCATAACTTCGAAGAAGGTATCGATGCAGTAGATGAGAAAAACTTATTAGAGTTTGAAGAACTAGTATCTAAAACTTTCATCGCTACAGATCAAGAAGAAGTAGTTGAAGGAGTTGTTGTTAGAATTACAGATAGAGACGTTATCGTTGATATCAATGCTAAATCTGAAGGTGTTATTTCTTTAAATGAATTCCGTTACAACCCAGCTTTAAAAGTAGGTGACAAAGTAGAAGTATTAATTGACATCCGTGAGGACAAAACAGGTCAATTAGTATTATCTCACAGAAAAGCACGTACTATTAAATCTTGGGATAGAGTTATTTCTGCAAACGAAACAGGAGAAATCGTTAATGGTTTTGTAAAATGCAGAACTAAAGGTGGTATGATCGTTGACGTTTTCGGAATTGAAGCTTTCTTACCAGGATCTCAAATTGATGTTAAGCCAATTAGAGACTACGATGTATATGTAAACAAAATGATGGAATTCAAAGTGGTAAAAATTAACCACGAATTCAAAAACGTTGTTGTATCTCATAAAGCGCTTATTGAAGCGGATATTGAAGTACAGAAAAAAGAAATCATCGGTCAATTACAAAAAGGACAAGTATTAGAAGGTGTTGTTAAAAACATTACTTCTTATGGTGTGTTCATTGATTTAGGTGGTGTTGACGGATTAATTCACATTACTGACCTTTCTTGGAGTAGAATCAATCACCCAAGTGAAGTTCTTGAATTAGACCAAAAATTAAACGTTGTAATCCTTGATTTCGATGATGAGAAAACAAGAATTCAATTAGGATTGAAACAATTAAATGCTCACCCATGGGATGCTTTGAACTCTGATTTGAAAATCGGTGACAAAGTAAACGGTAAAGTAGTTGTAATCGCTGATTACGGCGCATTTATCGAAGTTGCTGAAGGTGTTGAAGGTTTAATCCACGTTTCTGAAATGTCATGGTCAACTCATTTACGTTCTGCTCAAGATTTCGTAAAAGTTGGAGATGTTGTTGAGGCTGTTATCTTAACTTTAGATAGAGATGACCGTAAAATGTCATTAGGTATCAAACAATTGACTCAAGATCCTTGGACTGACATTACTTCTAAATACCCAGTAGGTTCTAAACATACAGGTATCGTTAGAAACTTTACAAACTTTGGAATTTTCGTAGAATTGGAAGAAGGAATTGATGGATTAATTTACATTTCTGACCTTTCTTGGACTAAGAAAATCAAACACCCATCTGAATTTGTAAATGTTGGTGAGAAATTAGACGTAGTTGTATTAGAATTAGATGTTGACGGACGTAAATTATCTTTAGGTCACAAACAAACTACTGCTAATCCTTGGGATCAATACGAAGATTCTTTCGCAGTTGGAACTATCCACACAGGTGAAATTTCTGAAATCGTTGACAAAGGAGCTACTGTAGAATTCGGTGAAGATATCGTTGCTTTCATTCCTACTCGTCACCTTGAAAAAGAAGACGGTAAGAAATTGAAAAAAGGAGATTCTGCTGATTTCAAAGTAATTGAATTCAACAAAGAATTCAAAAGAGTAGTTGCTTCTCACACTGCTATCTTCCGTGAAGAAGAAGAGAAAAACGTGAAAGCTGTTACTGAAAATACTTCATCTGCATCTACTACAAACGCACCAGCTGCAACTTTAGGAGATAACAATGATGTATTAGCTGCATTAAAAGCTAAAATGGAAAAATCAGAGAAAAAATAATTTCTTGATTTTTTTGAATATAGAAAGTCCCGCAATTTGCGGGGCTTTTTTTGTTATGACAAATACTATATTTTCATAATTTTTACTTATTCAACTTTTTTAACATTTTTCCCCAAACAAAAGATCAAAATTATGTGAAACTGTATGAAAATGTTTATATTTGGCGAAATAAAATAAAATTTATGGTTCCAAAACTACATTTTCCTACACATTTTGCATTTTATTCTTTTCTTACAATTTTCACTCTATTTTTCTGCTCCATTAATATTAATGCTCAATGTGCAGGTGATGACAATGTAATGCTTACTGTATGTGACATTACGAATCCTGCTAGCCAAGTTATTAATTTGTATACCGAATTAGGCGGAACTCCAACACCTAGAGGAACATGGAAAGATGATGATAGATCTGGTGGGTTGGACAAAACTACCGGTGTTTTAAATGCACAACAAATCAAAAAAAGCGGAATTTATCATTATATATATACCGTTGCAGGTGTTTCTGGTTGTGCTGATAATACTGCAGTTGTAACCGTAACTATTGGTGGATATACTGGAGTTCCTGGCCCCAATTCTTCAATTTGTAATACCGAAATTGCCTATAACTTATATCAGACTTTTAATGGTAATTTTTTGGCTCCCCAAACTGGTGGAACTTGGGTTGGAAATACGTCTAGCGTCGGATTAACTGATAACTTTTTGAATACAACTACTTTATACAATGGGCCTCCACCGCCTACTTACGAATATACATATTCAATAGCTGCTATCGGTACTTGTGCAGCACCCCCAGATGCTAAAGTTTTTGCTACAGTTTATCGTTCCCCATTACCCGGAACTCCTTCTGATTTACGCCTGTGTTCCAACGAACTAAGTGCTTATACCAATTTAAATTTAAATGATCAATTATCAGGAGAAGATGCTGGTGGAGTTTGGACTGAAATATCAACAGATGAAATCGATAATAATGATGATACTGATTCAACTATTAATATCCAAAATATTTACAATACCTCAGGCCCTGGAATGTATCATTTTATCTATACAGTATTCTCCGATAATAATGTTTGTTTTGATCAAACTTCGGATGTGTTTATAACTATAGAGAAATTACTTGATTACACAGGAGCAACTATAGCAATCAATCCGTCACTGCCTATTTGCGAAAATGAAGTTGCGACAACTACAGTTACTGCCACCATACAAAATGTTACAAATATTCCAGACGGAAGCTATAATGTGACATATACGATATCAAGTAATGGATTATCAAGAACGACTACCTCTAGTTTTGTGAATAATGTTTTGACGTTTTCAATAGCTTCAAACAATTTTACTCTTCCTAGAGATTATACTATAACTGTTACCAATATTGTCAGCAGTACAACACTTAATATTTGTAACAATATAATTCCTTTGATTTCGGGAGTTTTTAAAGTTAATCCAATTCCTAGAATCAATAGTGCTACAGTTACTATCGGTACCGTTTGTCAAACAGTAGAAGATGCCACTGTTACATTGTCGGATAATCATAATCTTACTGATGGTAATTATGATATTTTATACAATTTAAGTGATCCAAATTTAGCAACTGGAATTCCTGCTGTTATCAATGTTGTAGGAGGGATTCCTTCTTTTAAAATTCCGACGTCTTTAATTCCTAAATCTGGAAAAACAACCATTACCATTACAAATATCACCAATTCGACAACAGGATGTACCAATACATCGACAGCTAATAAAGAATTTACCATAAATCCTGCCCCTGATATTTCCAATTTAGCAGTGGCTATAAAAGATGTATGTCAAGGCAAACCAACAACCGTTGAATTAACTGGATTAGGTACTTTAACATTTATCGAGATAACGTATACTATTTCTGGGTTTAACACTATGGCTGCTCAAACAATTCCATTGGCAGTAGTGGCGGGTAAAGTAAGTTTTCCAATTCCTGTTACTGCTATTCCGAATGTTGGATTAACGACTTTTATCATTACAAATATTACCAATGCTTTAAACGGATGTCCAATACCAACAATAATTCCAAAAGATTTTACGGTAAATCCTATTCCTGCAACTCCAATTGCAGACGATGTACAATCTTTTTGTACATCTGACAATGCAACAGTTGCCAATTTGCAGCCACAAGGAAGTCAATACCAATGGTTTGATTCGGTATCAACTGTGCCTTTAATTAGTACAAAACCTTTGGTCACAGGAAATTATTCTCTCAAGGAAGTAAACGCATTGACGGGATGTGAATCGGCATTGAAGACGATTAGTGTTGTGATTAATGCTATTCCGCAAATAGATAATGCAATAGCTGTAATCGACCCAATTTGTCAAGGATCTAATGTTATTGTCAATTTTACAGCAGGTATTACGAATCTAACGGATGGTAATTATGATATCCTTTATAACCTAAGTGGCAGTAATCTGGCGGCAGGAGTTTCTACAATTTTAAATGTTGCAAATGGTATACCTAGTTTTACTATAAATTCAAACTTAATTTCAAATGCTGGAAATACTACAATCGTAATTACTAATATTACAAACACATTGACACATTGCACCAACACCTCGACATTCTCAGAAGTTTTTGTTGTAAATGCCATACCTGACGTCAGTAATATGATTGTCACTGTTAAAGATGGATGTTTGGGTCAGGACTTAAATGTTGAATTAACAGGATTAGTAAATTTAACCAATATCACTGTGAGTTATGCGGTATCTGGAGCTAACACAATAGCTTTGCAAACAATTCCTTTGATCGTAAATACGGGAAAAACCAGTTTTTTAATTCCAGGATCATCCCTTTCTGCAACAGGTGATAACACATTGGTCATAACAAATATAACAGGAAATAGTTGTTCTACCAGTATCAATACTATTTCCGAAGATTTTGCTATTAATACCATACCAAGTTCCCCAACTGCAGGGGATCAAAATTTTTGTGAAACCGATTTGAAAACGGTAGCAAACCTAGTTCCAAGCGGAAGCCAATACAATTGGTATGATACAACTACAAGTACAACACCTTTGGCATTGGACAACCTTTTGGCGACAGGAGATTATTTTGTCAAAGAAGTGAATACAACTACAAGTTGTGAATCAATAGTAACTCCAATAAACGTATTAATAAATACTGTCACAATACCCGTTTTAAAACCTAATGGAGAAGAATTTTGCGGAGTTGACAAACCAACTATTCTAAATTTATCAAACAATACCACTGCATCAACGAATTTAGCTTGGTATGATGCTGCGATAAATGGGGCCATATTTACAAACACTGATTTACTTTCAGAAGGTGTAACTTATTATGGTCTTGATTATGATACAACAACACAATGTTATTCCAGTCCATTGCCAGTAACCGTTTCTTTAACCGATTGTACTGCTACTTCTGACAATTTTTTTATTCCTGATGGATTTTCTCCAAATGGAGACGGGGTGAACGAAACTTTCCAAATTATTGATATCGAATTTCTATTTCCAAATTATACACTAGAAATTTTTAATAGATACGGAAATGTGTTATTCAAAGGCGACATCAACAAACCAGATTGGAATGGAAAAAATTCCAATTCAAGCTTTATAGATGGTGATGCACCAACTGGAGTTTATTTTTATATTATCAATTATAATAAAGACAATTTGCCTCCTAAACAAGGCCAACTTTATTTGAACCGATAATTCATTTTTTACCCAATAATTTTATTCTAATGAAAAAAATAATACTTTTTGTGTTTTTTTCCCTTTCCATACTAAAGGCAACAGCTCAGCAAGACCCACATTTTACACAATATATGAACAATATGAGTGTTGTAAATCCCGCCTATGCAACAGGAACTCCAGCAATACTAAATTTAGGAAGTTTGTATCGTTACCAATGGGCAGGAATCGAAGGAGCTCCAAAAACCCTAACCTTATTTGCCCACACACCAATAAACCAAAAGATTGAAGGTGGTTTCTCTTTAGTATCAGACAATATTGGTGATGGTGCCAAAAAGGAAACTAATTTCTTTGCCGATTTTGCCTATATTTTACAATTGAATGAAAAACAAAAACTTTCGTTTGGATTAAAAGCAGGTTTTTCATCAATAAGCACCAACTTTAATGGCTTTCGATTAAATAGCGGCGATATATCAACAGATAAAGCATTTGCAGAAAACATAAATGAAACGGTCCCAAATATTGGAGTAGGGGCTTACTATTTTACCGATAATTATTATATTGGACTTTCAGTTCCAAACTTACTTTCGTCAGAACACATCAAATCTAGACCTGACGTTAATTCCTTCGGGCCTCAAGAAATTCATACTTATTTCACAGGAGGTTATGTTTTTGACATTAACGAAGCTTTCAAATTTAAGCCTGCAGCTATGGCCATATTTGTAAAAGGAGCACCAGTTTCCGTGGATTTAACAGCTAATGTTTTGTATAATGAAAAATTTGAACTTGGAGCTGCTTATCGATTTGGTGATTCCGCAAGTTTATTAATGAATGTAAATGTAACTCCAAATTTGAGAGTTGGATATTCCTATGATTACGTCACTTCAAATCTAAGTCAATTTAGTTCTGGCTCACATGAAATTGTATTATTGTATAACTTGGATTTATTGGGTAAAGGATACGACAAATCACCTAGATTCTTCTAAAAAAGTAAACATGAAACGAATATTAATACTCCTTATCGTATTTTCAGTCCAATTTACACATGGCCAGCAGCAGGATTTACAAAGAGCAAACCTTTTGTTTGGTAAGACCTATTATAGTGCCGCAATTCCTTTGTATGAAAAAATTAGCATCAAAATCCAAACGAAAGAAGTAATTCAAAATTTAGGAGATTGCTACTTTTACACCAATGATTATGATAAAGCCCAAGCTCAATATGCTTCTTTAATCAGTAATAAAGAACTCAATGAGGACTTTTATTTTCGATATGCACAAACATTAAAAGCTAGAGGTAAATATACCGAAGCTAATGATGTTTTACGAAATTTTTATTTAGTCTCAAATAATACAGTTGCAATAGAAAAATTAGACAGAGACATCAAAAACTTAAAAAATGTCACAGCAATTGGAGAAAGATTTGAAATTCATAATTTAGCATTAAATACAATAAATTCAGAGTTTGGAGGAGTAGTTTTTGGTGATAATTTAGTATTTTCAGCTGTCAAAAAGAAACCCAATTTATTTGATAAAACCTATAAATGGAATAATGAATCATATCTAAATCTGGTTAGTATAGCATTAAAAAATGTGATTCAAAATGATTCTATTACAGCCTATTTTTCAAAAGATTTAAAATCCTCTATGCATGAATCAAATGCAATTTTCACAAAAGATGGCAAAACTATGTATTTTACCCGAAACAATTCAAACAATGGTAGGAGAGGAAAGAATACAGACAAAATATCAAATATTCAAATTTTTAGAGCTGAGTTTGTAAAAAATAAATGGACTAATATCGTCGCATTGCCTTTCAATAACCCAAATTATTCTGTAGAACATCCTGCTTTAAGTCCAGATGAAAAAACACTGTATTTTGCATCGGATATGCCAGGAACATTTGGTTCATTGGATATTTATAAAGTTTCCATAGACGGAATAACTTATGGAACACCAATAAATTTGGGAGATAAAATAAACACCTCAAAAAGAGATCAATTTCCGTTTGTTTCCAAAGACAATAAATTATATTTTTCTTCTAATGGACATGAAGGTTATGGCGGTTTAGATATTTTTGTTTCAGACATTAATGACAATTCTTATTCAAAAGCTGCTAATGTGGGAATTCCTGTAAACTCTGGTTATGATGATTTTGCTTATTATATAGATTCTGATATAAAGGAAGGTTATTTTTCTTCGGATAGACCCGGTGGAAAAGGGAAAGATGATATATATTCTTTGAAAGAAACCAAAGAACTACTTATCGAAGATTGCAAACAATATATTGCCGGTATAATAACTGATGTCGATTCCCACCTTGCACTAGAAAATGCGATTGTAATCTTGAAGAATGCTTCCAATCAGGAGCTTGAAAAAGCAATTACAAAAACCGATGGGAAATTTAGTTTTACAATAGAATGTGAATCTGATTATTCTTTATTCGCTACCAAAGAAAATTATACCGAAAATTCTAAATCATTCCATATTTCGGGAGAAAGAAATAAAACGAATGATGGTTCTATGGAAATTCGATCTATCGAAATTATCAAAAAGGAAGAGCAAGCGGCTATAGATAAAAAATTAGCAGCAGATTTGCTGGTAGCTCAACAATTGAAAGCAACCGAATTAGCTGCTTTGGAACAAAAAAAGAAAGACGATGCTATTGCGTTCCAACAAAAGAAGAGAGACGATGCCAATGCTCTTGAGGCCAAAAGATTGGCAGACAAGGAAGCAGCTGAGCAATTGAAAAAAGACAAACTGGCTGCTGACAAGAAAAATGCAGCAATAGCAGAAGCCAAGAAAAAAGAAAAAGCCGCCGCCATTGTGGCCGCCGAAAAAGATGTGATAAAAGACAAAGACCGATTAATCATCAAGACGGAACCTATCTATTTCGATTACGACCTGTGGTACATTCGAAAAGATTCCAAAAAGATATTGAATCGTGTCGTTGAATTAATGAACAAATACCCTGAAATGGTAGTAGAAATTGGTTCACACACCGACAATCGCGGAAACACAAAATACAACGCGGATCTTTCCCAGAATAGAGCCGATGCCACCAGAAATTACATTTTGGAACAAGGAATTCCTAAAAATAGAATTCTTGCCAAAGGTTATGGAGAGTCTGTTCCAATTATAAAATGTATTCCAGAAGATTCTTGTGATGAAGAACAACATGAATTAAACAGAAGAAGTGAATTCGTAATTAAGAATTTGTAAATTGTTAAACAAATTTACTTTCTAAACCAAAAAAAATCCTAATTCGTAATGAATTAGGATTTTTTTGTATCTACTAATAAAAGATTATCTCAAACTTGCTCCAAGTTCAGTTTCAAAATTCTTTATTAGTTTATTCATTATTTTATCAATCTGAGCATCTTCAAGTGTTTTGGCTGTATCTTGAATCATAAAGCTCAAGGCATATGATTTTTTACCTTCTGGTAAATTTTGTCCCTCGTACACGTCAAACAAATTCACATTTTTTAACAGTGATTTTTCTGTTTGTCTAGCAATGTTGTAAATCGCGTCATAAGTTACATTTTGATCTACCAATAAAGCTAAATCTCTACGAACTTCTGGAAATTTTGGAATTTCAGTGTATTTTATTTTGCTTGACATTAATTTTAAAACCGTAGCCCAATTAAAATCAGCGTAGAAAACTTCTTGTTTAATTCCGAAATGTTTTAAGATTGATTTCTTAACCACACCAAACTCCACTAAAGTTTCACTTCCCACACCAAATGCAATTCCCTCTGAAAACACATCCGAATTTACTGTAACACTTTTGGCATTTGATATTCCCAATCTTGAAAATACTCCTTCAACGTATCCTTTAAATAAAAAGAAATCAGAAGGTTTTTGGGTATTTGTCCAGTTTTCTTGGTTTCTATTTCCTGTTTGAAATAAAGTTAAATGCTTGATTTCCTCGTACCCCGAAAGAAATTTATGGTATGATTTTCCAAATTCAAATAATTTTAAATCGGAATTTTTACGGTTAATGTTGTACGATATTGCTTCTAATCCAGAAAACAATAAAGACTGACGCATTGTTGCCAAATCACTACTCAACGGATTTAACATCGTCACATTATATTCTTCTTTTAGCATTTCTGAAAGTTGCACATAAGAAGCTGTAGTCAATGAATTGGCCATCATCTCATTAAATCCTTGAGAATTCAATTGTGTTGCCACACTATTTTGCACTTTATAATCTTCATTTCGAGGAGAATTAGAAACTGTGGCATTCAATTTTTTAGAGAATACAATATTATTATATCCATAAACTCTCAAAATTTCTTCGATCACATCAATTTCTCTTTGAACATCAACTCTATAAGCAGGAATTACTAATCCTAAACCAGCATCCGAAACACTATTAATTTTAATCTCCAAAGAGGCTAAAATTTGTTTGATTGTATCTTTTGGTAATTCCTGACCAATAATGCGTGCAACATTTTTGAAATTTAAAAATACCGCAAAGTCTTCAATTTTCTTTTGATAAATATTTACAATATCAGATGTAATTTCTCCACCAGCTACTTCTTGTATTAATAAAGCTGCTCTTTTTAAAGCATATTCCGTAATCGTTGGGTCAATTCCTCTTTCAAATCTAAAAGAAGCATCTGTATTCAATTGATGTCTTTTGGCTGATTTACGAATACTTACTGGATTAAAATAAGCACTTTCTAAGAAGATTGAATTGGTTGTCTCTGTTACTCCTGATTTTTTCCCTCCAAAAACACCAGCTATGCACATTGGTCCTTTTTCGTCACAAATCATTAAATCTTCTTCATGCAAAGTTCTTTCCACGTCATCCAAAGTGGTAAATTTTGTACCAGCAGGAAGTGTTTGAACAATAATTTTTCCATTGATTTTGGCTGCATCAAATGCATGTAGAGGCTGTCCTAAATCATGCAATACATAATTAGTAACATCCACAATATTATTTTTAGGATTTATCCCTACTGCTTTTAATCTGTTTTTCAACCACTCCGGTGATTCTTTTACAGAAATACCAGAAATAGTTACTCCACAATATCTTGGCGCAAGATTGATATCTTTTACATCAACATCAATTTTCAAAGTTCTTTTGTCAACTCTAAAGTTACTTACTGATGGTGTTATTAATTCTACATTAATTCCAGTTTGGATCAGTCCTGCTCTTAAGTCACGCGCAGTACCTAAATGACTCATGGCATCGGCACGATTTGGTGTTAAGCCAATTTCAAAAACTTCGTCATTTTCTATTTTAAAAACGGTAGAAGCCAATGTTCCTGCAGCTATAGAATCATCCAGAATCATAATTCCGTCGTGACTCTCGCCAAGTCCTAATTCATCTTCTGCACAAATCATTCCATGACTTTCTTGTCCTCTGATTTTTCCTTTTTTTATGGTAAAAGAATTTCCTTCTTTATCAAACAAAACTGTTCCAATGGTTGCAACAGGAACTTTTTGTCCTGCATCAACATTACTGGCACCACATACAATTTGCAAAGGAACTCCATCACCTAAATCAACAGTAGTAATTTTCAATCGATCAGCATCTGGATGGGGAATGCAAGTAAGAACGTGTCCTACAACAATACCTTCTAATCCGCCTTTTACAGATTGGTATTTCTCAACGATTTCAACTTCTAGTCCTAAATCAGTTAGCAATCCAGCTGTTTCCTCAGATTTCCAATCTATTTTAAGAAACTGCTTTAACCAGTTATACGATATTTTCATATTTCATTTTTTTCAAGATTACTTCGTCCGTTCGTCCTACGGGCTCAGGCGCAAATATAATCAATGTTTCTCGAGGGTCAAAGTTAGTGAGCATCAAAAATTGATTCAATTGTAACAAATTTTGATACTGTTTTTATAAAATTTCTTCAATGTATTTTTTAATATTTTCGGCAATTTTTGTAGTAGGTAAATCATTTTCATCGTAGCCAAAAGGCTCCTCTATTTCTTCGGAAATTAATTCAATACTAACCAAAACATAAAAAATAAAAGACACAACAGGTATTACATAATAACCCAATGTAAAACTATAAGCATAGGGTAGTGTCAAAACAAAAATAAATATAAATTTTTTAATAAAAGCGCTGTAGGAGTAGGGGATAGGAGTGTTTTTTATTCGTTCACAAGCGCCACAAATATCTGTGAAAGATTGGAATTCGTTGTTCAAAATAATCAACTGGTCACCCGATATTTTATGGGTAATATATAAGTCGTTTATTTTTTGGAATATCATCTTCGCAACTTGATTTGGCCTGTGTTTATGATGATCAATTACTAAATCAACCTGCTCAAACAACTGCATGCTTGTTTCCTCATCTTTCAAATGCTTGTTCAGCATTGAAGCGTAACTTGGAATCAATTTCCTGAAATAAGCCAAATCTTTTTCATCTTTCAAAATAACAGACAGTTTAATAGCTAAATTTCGACTATTATTCATCAAAGAACCCCATAATTTTCGACCTTCCCACCATCGATCATAAGCCGAATTGATTCGGTAGGCTAATAACAAAGAGATTACAAAACCTAAAGTGGTATGAATTACAAAAAGGTTTTTGACATGGCTTGTGTCGTCTAATTTAAAATATTCAATTTCCAGATAAGCGACGATACCCGAATACAAAGCGATAACCAATATACTTGGTAATAATTTTCTAAAAGAGTCGGATTTATGAAAACGAAAGATGTAGGCGAACCAAATTTTTGGATTGTATGAAATCATTCTGTCTTTTTTGATTTTAAAAATACTTAAAAATTAAGATTTCCTGCTAATTCTCTTAATGTAATTTCAGATAATTTTGCTTGGAATTGCGCATTACTCAAACGAATCCTTGAATTGATGTAATTCAATTGTGCTGCTCTGAACTCAACAGAAGTAATAGTTCCAATTTTGAATTTTTCGGCGGTAATCTCAAGGTTTTGTTTTGAAATAGCAGTGTTATTTTCCTCTAAATCAATTAAATCCAAATTGGTCAAATATACTTGAAAAGCAACTGTCAAATTACTGCGTAATTGAATCAATTGCTGATCAATTACCAATTTAGAATTATCAATTTGCATTTTGGCAATTTTCTCATTTCTGTTCTGAGCATCTCCATCAAACAAATTCAAAGACGCCGAAAATCCATAATTCAAGCCGTGTGCTGAAGATTCTGTCGTAAAACCAAGGGACGATTTTGTGTCATTAAAATTATATCCCGTATTTAATTTAACTATTGGATAACGTTCTCCTTTGATTTGCTTCAATTGAAGTTCTGTAACTTTTTTATTGATAATTTGCATTGCTAACTCTGGATTTTGCTTTTCTGCCAAAACTATTAGATCAACAAGTTTCAAATTTCTATCAACATTTATTCCTTCAGAAACTTTAAAATCGGTGTTCAAATCTCTGGCCAATATCTGGTTCAAAAGTGTTTTTGCATTGGCATAAGTTTGTTTTTCTTTTAATAAATTACCCAAATCTGTATTCAAATCTACTTGGGCATTCAACACATCCAATTTAGAACCTTTTCCAATAGTGTATCTATTTTTGGTAAACTCCAATCTTTTTTGCGAAATGATAATTGTAGAATCCAAATCGGATAATTTTTGTTGTTCTTGTATCAAATCATAATAAACAGAATTGACACTGCTCACTTTGTCGATAATAGTCATTTTCAATTGGGCATCACTCATATTTTGCAATTCCTTCAATTGATCATATTTGGCAAACATTTTTAAACCATCAAAAATGGTCCAATCCAAAGCCACACCATAATTCAAACTATTATTTTTTGCATTTTGTAACTCTACCGTCGTTCCGTCTGATCGAGTTTGGGAAGTATTAAGAATGCTATTATTGTCTGTAGCTACAGCACTTATAGATGGTAACATTCCAGCATTTCCGATTGCCACATTCGTTTTGTCTATTTTTAAATTATTATCGGCAATTTTTATATCATAATTATTGTCCAATGCAATTTTAACAGCATTTTCAAGAGTAAGTATTTCTTGTGCATTTCCAATTGCAAAGCAAAAGAAAGACAGTAGGAGACTTTTAAAAAAAAGTTTAGTATTCATATTATTTTTTTAAGGTAGATTCTAAGTCACTAAGTGGCTAAGATTCTAAGTTAAGTTTGTATTTTTATCTAAACACTCGTTGTTAATATTCCCTTTTGCGGATATATATTCTCAAAAGGCTTCCTAAATCTTAGTAACTTCGAGTCTTTGATTACTTTTTTCCTTCGTTTTCATATTCATCAATATGGTCAAATTCGGGATAATGTTTACGAGCCTTAGACCACATTAGATATAGAGCTGGAATTACAAATAAAGTAAGTATCAAAGAGAAAATAGTACCTCCAACGATAACAACTCCCATTCCAATTCTACTTGTAGCTGCAGCACCAAGTGATAATGCAATTGGTAAAGCTCCTAACGAAATTGCCAAACTAGTCATCAAAATTGGACGCAACCTTGATTCTGAAGCTTCCAAAATAGCTTCTAATTTTGGTTTTCCTTGTTCTCGCAATTGATTAGCAAATTCAACAATCAGGATTCCATTCTTCGTAACTAATCCAATCAACATAATAGTCCCAATCTGACTGAAAATATTCCAGGTCTGATTAAACAACCAAAGCGAGAATAAGGCTCCAGCAACTGCCATTGGTACTGTCAAAATGATGATAAAAGGATCTACAAAACTTTCAAATTGAGCTGCTAATATTAGAAAAATCAACAACAAAGCCAATCCAAAAGCAAACGAAGTATTCGAACTACTTTCGACAAAGTCTCTGGATTCACCTCCTAAATCTGTGGTAAATGTATCATCTAGCACTTTGGCTTTTATTTCATTCATTGCATCAATTCCATCGCTAAGACTTTTGCCTGGAGCGAGACCTGCAGAAACCGTTGCTGACATGTATCGATTATTATGATACAATTGAGGAGGATTACTTTGCTCTTCAATGGTAACAACATTATCCATTTGAATAAGTTCTCCTTTATTGTTTTTGACATACATTGAAGTCAAATCCAATGGTTTGGAACGATCATCTCTTTCAAACTGACCAATTACTTGGTATTGTTTTCCATTTCTAATAAAATAACCAAAACGCTGACCACTCAAGGAAAGTTGTAAAGTTTGAGCAACATCTTTTACCGAAATTCCCAAACTTTCAGCCTTTGCTCTATCAATAGAAACGTTGATTTCAGGTTTATTGAATTTTAAATTTACATCGGTTACAGAGAAAACATCACTTTTTGCTGCTTCATCCATAAATAATGGAATTTTTTCTCTTAACTTCTGAAAATTAGGAGCTTGAATAATATATTGAACCGGTAAACCACCACGTCTGTTCACCGCGATAGTAGGCTGTTCTATAACTGATGTTTTTGCTTCGGAATATTGACTGGTCCATTTGGTCAATTTATCAGCAATTTCCTTTTGAGAAGTTTTTCTTTTATCTGGTTCAACCAAGGATACACGTATAAAACCACTATTAACAGATGAAGATCCAAAACCTGGGGAAGTAATCACCAAGCTTACTTTCTTCTCTGGAATGGAATCATCAACCAATTTGGAAACTTCTTGCATGAAACGATCCGTATAATCATAGGAAGCTCCTTCGGGCGTTGTCATACGCATCACGAAACCACTTCGGTCATCATAAGGCGCTGTTTCTTTTTTCAAAAGATTAAAGAATAAATAAATTAATGCAAAACAAACAATTAGGATAGGGAAACTTAACCATTTTCTTTTCATAAAACGTCCCAATGCTTCTGCGTAACCAGTGTTTAGTTTTACAAAATAGGGTTCGGTTCTAATATAAAATTTTGATTTTTTTTGTTCTCCACCTTTCATCAAATAGGCGTTTAACATTGGGGTTAATGTCAAAGACACAAAAGCCGAAATCAATACCGCAGCTCCAATGACGACACCAAATTCTCTAAATAATCGCCCCACAAAACCTTCCAAAAAGATCACTGGCAAAAATACCGCTGCCAAAGTGATAGAAATAGAAATTACCGCAAAGAAAATTTCATTTGATCCTTTAATTGCCGCTTCGATGGGTGACATTCCTTCTTCTACTTTCTTAAAAATATTCTCGGTTACCACAATACCATCATCTACTACCAATCCGGTTGCTAGAACAATTGCAAGTAACGTAAGTACATTTATCGAAAAACCAAAAAGCCACATAATAAAGAATGTTGCTATCAATGAAACAGGAATATCTATTAAAGGTCTGAAAGCAATAGCCCAATCTCTGAAAAACAAAAAGATAATTAAAATCACTAATATGATTGATATTCCCAAGGTTTCTGCAACTTCAATTACCGATTTTTTTACAAAAACAGTATTATCTATAGCTATGTTTAATTTAATATCACTTGGTAAATCCTTTTTTAAACGTTCAAATTGTTTGTAAAATTCGCTAGCTATATCCAAATAATTTGCTCCTGGAAGCGGTACAATCGCAACACCAACTAGGGGAGTACCTGATTGCGTCATTTTGGTCTCTACATTCTCAGGTCCCAATTCTGCAGTACCCACATCACTAAAACGAACTACTTTTTCGCCATCTGATCGTATTATGATATTGTTGAAATCATCAGGTTTAGACAGATTCCCAACTGTTTTTACAGTCAATTCAGTATTATCACCCGTAATTTTTCCAGAAGGTAATTCTACGTTTTGACTGTTTAGGGCATCGCGAACTTCTGCAACTGTACAACCGTAAGCAGCCAATTTTTCTGGATTAATCCACAATCGCATCGCATATCTCTTTTGTCCCCAAATTTGGATTCCGCTAACTCCCGGTATGGTTTCAAGTCGTTGACCAATTACATTTTCAGCATAATCGCTCAATTCCAATGCGCTTCTAGTATCACTTTGTACTGTCATCGAAATAATCGCGTCACTATTGGCATCAGCCTTAGAAACTACTGGTGGTGAATCAATATCTTGTGGCAAATTTCGAATCGCTTGTGATACTTTGTCACGAACATCATTGGCGGCTTCTTCAAGGTTTTTGTCTAAATTAAATTCGATAGTAATATTACTACTTCCTTGCGCACTAGAAGAAGTTACATTTCGAATACCATCAATTGAATTTATTGCTTTTTCTAAAGGTTCGGTGATTTGGGATTCAATAATATCCGAATTGGCTCCTGTATAATTCGTTCGAATCGAAACTTGAGCTGGATCTATTGATGGGAATTCTCTAACTCCCAGATAAGTGTAACCTATAATACCAAATAAAATAATCGTTAAGTTCATAACGATGGTCATTACAGGTCTTTTTATGCTTAAAGTGGATAAACTCATTTAAGTAATTTTAGATTTTAAAGTTTAGATTTTAGATTGAATACTAGAACCTAAAATAAATAGGGATTTTATTTAATGATTACTTTAACAGGAGCTTCGTCTTTTAACGACATAACTCCACTTGTCAATAAAGTATCTCCAGCTTTCAAACCAGAAAGAACCAAGATAGAAGCATCCGTTCTTGTGGCAGTTTCCACCATAATTTCTTTGGCCATTCCATTTTTGGAAATATATACTTTCTTACCGTTTTGAACTGGAATAATCGCTTCCGTAGGCACGACAATTGCATCTTTTATAATACTCAAAGGCAATACAACATTTGCAAAAGTACCAGGTAATAATTTTCCCTGACTGTTTTCTGTAATTGCACGTACTTGAAGTGTCCTAGTTGCAACAGCCACTTCTGGTTCAATAGCATAAACTTTAGCCGTAAATTTTTCGTCAGAACCTTCAACCGTAAAACTTAAAGGAGTATTCGTCTTTACTTGAGAAGCGTATTTTTCAGGAATTGAAAAAGTAATTTTCAAATTACTGCTGTTTACTAATTTGGCCACCAAAACCGTCGGAGTAATATAGATTCCTGGCGAAATAGAGCGAAGTCCAATTTTCCCAGAAAAAGGAGCACGAACCGAAGTTTTTGCAATTTGGGCTTTGATTAATTGACTTTGTGCTTGAGTTGATTTATGATCAGCTCTGGCGATATCATATTCTTCTTGACTAATAGCTTCTTTTTGTAGCAATAATTTAGCTCTTCTTTCATTTTCGGCAGCCAAACCTTCTTTCGTATTCGCTTGTGCCAATTGAGCTCTTAATTCAATATCATTCACTTTGAACAATAATTGTCCTTTAGTTACATTACTTCCTTCTTTAAAATAAATCCCCTCAACAATTCCAGAAACTTCCGAACGAATTTCAATTTGCTCGTCGGCCTCAATTGAACCCGAAAGAGATAAATTATTATCAAAAGTCTTAGGATCAACAACAATACCTGTTACGGTCATTGGTTTATCCTTACCATCTTTTTCTTTTGGACCATTATTTTTCGCATTGTTGGAAGAAATTCTGTAAGCTACAAATCCACCAAACCCTATTATTAATAAGGCATAAACAAGATTTTTTATTTTCATTTTTAAAGGTAAAAAGTTTAACGTATCCTATAATAAGGAATAAACAAAATTAGGGTTTAGAATTGTGAAAAATTGAATTGTTAATTTTTATTTAACGTTTGTACATACAAATATTAAAATTTAGCCAAAATCATAATTTGACTTAAAGATTTAGACTTATAAAAAAAGGAAAGGTTTAATTGGGAAAGAAATAAGTTTCTAAGAAACTAAAATAATTAAGTTTTCATCATAGATACTCAGAGAATTAGTGATTTACAAAAATCAACTAATATAATTCCAGATATTTTTCTTTTTGGTCAATTCTATAAAAACTGCTTTTAGGATGGCGTTTTCCGGTTTTTGCATAGAAGCATCATCCTTTAGAATTTTTATGGCATAATTTCGTGCCAACATTAAAATATCTCTGTCCCGAACAATATCGGCAATTTGAAGATTTAGCACACCACTTTGTTGAGTTCCCATCAAATCTCCTGGACCGCGAAGTTTTAAATCAACTTCGGCAATCTCGAAACCGTCATTGGTACTCACCATCGTTTCCATACGGGTTTTGCTGTCACTGGATAATTTAAAAGAAGTCATCAAAATACAATAGCTTTGATCGGCGCCACGTCCCACACGGCCTCGTAACTGATGGAGTTGAGACAATCCAAAACGTTCTGCACTTTCTATAATCATCACACTCGCATTGGGCACATTTACACCAACTTCAATAACAGTTGTGGCAACCATAATATTGGTTTTACCTTCAGCAAAGCGTTTCATTTCTTCGTCTTTGTCGGCGGGTTTCATTTTTCCATGAAGAATTGAAACAGAATACTGTGGCATTGGAAAATCGCGAGAAATACTCTCGTAACCATCCATTAAATCTTTGTAATCCATTTTTTCGGACTCCTGAATCAGCGGATAAACGATATAAATCTGTCGTCCTAGCGCAATTTCGTCCCGAATGAATTTCCAAACTTTTAATCGATTTGAGTCAAAACGATGAACGGTTTGAATTGGTTTTCTGCCCGGAGGCAACTCGTCAATAATCGAAATATCCAAATCACCATATAAACTCATCGCCAAAGTTCGAGGAATTGGGGTAGCTGTCATAACCAAAATATGAGGAGGAATTGTATTTTTCTTCCACAATTTGGAACGTTGTTCTACTCCAAAACGGTGTTGCTCATCAATAACTGCCAAACCTAAATTTTGGAATTTGACTTTATCTTCCAATAAAGCGTGAGTACCAATAAGTATTTGTAAAGAACCGTTTTCCAACTCTTCGTGAATGATTCTTCTCGCAGCAATTTTGGTAGAACCCGTCAATATTTTGATGTTGATATTTAAAGATTTAGCCAATTCGGATAAACCTATAAAATGCTGATTGGCTAGAATCTCCGTCGGCGCCATTAAACAGGCTTGGTAACCATTATCCAAAGCCAATAGCATGCTCATAAATGCTACTATGGTTTTCCCTGAACCCACATCACCTTGTAGTAATCGGTTCATTTGAGCGTTACTGCCCATGTCGGTTCTTATTTCCTTAATTACCCGTTTTTGGGCGTTTGTCAATTCAAACGGTAGATGATTTTGATAAAACTCATTAAAAAGTTCTCCTACTTTTTCAAATGGCAATCCTTTAATTTTATGTTTCCGAACCAAATTCTTCGTGATCAATTGCAACTGAATAAAGAACAATTCCTCAAATTTTAATCGGAATTGGGCTTTCGCCAAAATTTCGGCACTTTTTGGAAAATGAATGTTGAATAAAGCAGCATTTTTTGGAATCAGTTTGAGTTCACTAGTCAAATAGGAAGGTAAAGTTTCACTAAATAATGCTTGTGTTTCGAGAAACAATTGTTGCATCATTTTGTTCACCACACGATTCGTTATTCCGCGATTGGCCAATGTTTCGGTCGAAGGATAAATGGGCTGCATGGCGGAACGCAAACTTTTCTCGTGCTCACTCAACAACTCAATTTCAGGATGAGCCATACTATATTGGCTTCCGTATTGCGCGCATTTTCCAAAAATCACAATGACTTCGTTTAGCTTTAAACTCTCTTTAATCCATTTGTGTCCTTGAAACCAGTTGAGATCCATTTGTCCAGTATCGTCAACAAATGTTGCCACCAATCGTTTTTGGTTACGACCAAACTCCACCGTTTTGATATTGATTATTTTCCCAATAATCTGTACTTCGGCAATATTATTCTGCAACTCATTAATTTTATAATAACGAGTGCGATCAATATAACGATTTGGAAAAAAATTGACTAAATCTCCATATTTAAAAATTCCCAATTCTTTACGCAACAACGCGCCCCGATTGGGACCAACGCCTTTGAGATATTCTATTGGAGTTTCTAGGAGGTTATTGGACATTTTTTAGATTACAGATTTTAGATGGCAGATTCTAGAATTTAGATTTTTCGAGTCTATTCTCTTTGTTCTATTTTCTTTTCTCTTTTTAAGAAAGCGAAGATAGTTTTTTGTTGGGAAATTTGGAAATGGGATTGTTTAGGAAATTCTTATAATTCACAATACCTTTGAAATCAAATTTAAAAAACATAAAATGGTTATCGATAAAATTGAAAATTACAGACTATACAGTAAGCTTACAAAAAGATTGGCTAAAGGATTTGAGTTTATTACTGAAACTGATTTAGTCGCAATAGAATCAGGGAAACACCAAATCGATAATGACGATGTTTTTGCTATTGTTCAAGAATATGACACCAAAGAAGAGAAAGATTGCATTCTTGAAGGACATCATAAATACATTGATATTCAGTATGTCATTCAGGGAGTTGAATTAATGGGATTTACTCCGTTGACTAATCAGGTTTCTGTTGAAGAAAACTTAGAAAAAGATTATACTTTCTATAATGGAGAAACTTCAATGATTAGAGTAGAGGAGGGAATGTTTACTATATTTTTTCCAGAGGATCTTCATAGACCATGCGTAAAAGCAGGACAAATTTCGAAAGTAAAAAAAGTGGTTGTTAAAGTAAAAATTTAATAAACACTTATTTACCGTAAATAAACACAATACTTTTGCTGAAACAAAAAACTTAAAAATGACAACTCATCTAGCTCTTCTTCGTGGAATCAATGTTTCCGGTCACAATATGATAAAAATGGAAGCTTTGAAAACTGCTTTGGAAGCCATTGGTTTTCAAAATGTACAAACGTATATCCAATCCGGAAATGTTTTTGTAGATACTGAGGAGGAAAATGCTCCAGCAGTAGGTTTTAAAATAAAACAAGAAATTTTCAAGGTCTTCGGACATGAAGTTCCTATTGTTGTTATTGGAAAAACTGATTTGGATAACTGTCTCAAAAACAATCCATTTTTGAAAGAGAAAGAAATTGATACTAAAAAATTATATGTTGCTTTTGTTTCAATTGCATTACGAAACGATAGTATCAACGATTTAAAAATGAGCCAAGTAAAACCCGACGAGGCACATATCGACGAAAGTAGAATCTACATCAAATATTCAGTGGGAGCAGGAAAAACGAGGTTTGATCAAAAATACATCGAGAAAAAACTAAATGTAACAGCAACCATTCGTAATTGGAATACCGTGACGCAGTTGTTGAAAATGTATGAGGAAAGATAAATTTATATTTTCAAAAAATATCTATATTTACTTTCTAATCTGTCAAAAATCAAAACGACAACTAATCCTTAAACCAAATAAAAATGAAATTTAAACTTTCTATTATTCTCACTCTAGCGCTGATTTGCTCTACAATAGCTCAGAATGGAAATCCTAATGATTATTTATCAGCACAATTTCACAAGGAGCGTAGAGAGGCTTTACGTAAAAAAATGCCAAAGAATAGTGTCGCGGTATTTTTTGGAAATGCAATTAGAAATAGAGCTAATGATGTCGATTTTATATATCACCAGGATCCAAATTTTTATTATTTGACAGGATATAAAGAACCAAATTGTGTTTTGGTAATTTTCTCGGATAATCAAACTAATAAAGAAGGAAAAACATATAACGAAGTACTTTACGTTCAAGAAAAAAATCCAAGAGCAGAACAATGGACAGGTGTACGCTTGGGAGTTGAAGGAGCTCAAAAAACTCTCGGTTTTGAGAATGCTCTCAATGGAAAGGAATTTCTAAAGTCTGGTATTGATTTTTATAGTTTCAGCAACGTATTTTTTACAGATTTCAAAGATGATTATCGCGACTTTAAGAAAGAAGAGGCAGATTTGTACAAATTAGTCGGTTCATTTAAAGTTCAAATTGGCTACAATACAAAAACAGAAGTCAAAACCGATTCTAAAGTTCAAAATGAAATCAATACAACCAAAACTATCGCAGCTAAAAAAGCAAATATAGACACAAAAGCCATCAATACCTATATGGCTAGTTTACGTGAGGTTAAGTCCAAAGAAGAAATGGTTTTATTGACCAAGGCCGTTCGTATTTCGGCAATGGGACAACGCGAAACCATGAAAGCAATGCATCCGGGAATGTCTGAATCAGAGATTCAAGGAATTCATGAATTTGTCTATAAAAAGTATGGTAGCGAGTACGAAGGATATCCTTCCATAGTTGGCGCTGGAAATAACGGTTGTGTTTTACATTATATTGAAAACAGTAAAATGAAAGTCGAAAATGATTTGGTTTTAATGGATTTAGGGGCTGAATATCACGGTTATTCTGCCGATGTAACCCGAACAATTCCTGCCAATGGTAAATTTTCTCCAGAACAAAAAACAATCTATGATTTAGTTTATGAAGCTCAAGAAGCAGGTATTGCAACAGTTAAAATTGGAAATAGTTTTACTGCTCCAGATAAAGCTGCTCGTGATATCATTACGAATGGCTTAATGAAACTAGGAATTATAAATAAAGCAGAAGAATCCAGAAAGTATTTCCCTCACGGAACATCTCATCATATCGGACTGGATGTGCACGATCCTGGAATGTACAACACATTTGAAAAAGATATGGTGGTGACAGTGGAGCCAGGTATTTATATTCCAAATGGCAGTGAATGTGATAAAAAATGGTGGGGAATTGCTGTACGAATCGAAGATGACATCTTGGTAACCGATAATGCTCCAGTAAATTTATCTGCAGATGCACCTAGAAAATCAAATGAAATAGAAACTCTTATGGCTGAGAAAAGTCTTTTTGATACTTTTAATTTACCAAAGCTAGACTAGAGAATTTATTTTAAATAAACCTAAAAGCTCAGTTGCGATTTTCAACTGAGCTTTTTATAGACTTATTTTACCAGCAAATCACAATACCAAAATCCATAATCAAATGCATCCGAAGCTGAAGTATCACAAGCAGTATCTGATGAATCTTCCTCTTTTGGTTTTTCATATTTTCGATAGACTACTTCGCCAACTTCAAAATCAATTGGTTTACTGAAAATTGGTCCATTAAAAGTAAACGTATGGAATTCTCCATTTTCGCCACAAACATCTACATTTTCTGGTAAATCATTAATAAAATCCTGATCAATCACGCATCCTACAAAACTTTTATCCAAAAACCTTTCATTGACGCAAACCACAATTGTTTTGAATCCTAATGCAATAAATTCCTGAATCAAATCTTGAGTTGGTATTTTCCAAAGTGGAAACACACCATCAAAACCTATTTCTGATAATTTATCTTCTCTGTATTTTCGCAAATCTTCGAGAAAAATATCTCCGAAAACAGAATGAGTTACTCCTTGTTCCTTTAATTTGGATAGTGTCGTTTGCATAACAGCTTCGTACACTTCCATTGTGGGCATTTCGGGAATTTGCATAATTTCAAGCGGTAATCCAATACTTTGAGCTTGTTGTTCTAACAATTCTACACGAACGCCATGCATCGAAATACGCTGAAACTGCTGATTTACACTAGTTAACAAACAGCTAATTTCGTATTCATCTTTTTGTAGAATTTTATACAATGCCAATGCAGAATCTTTGCCACTGCTCCAATTAAATAGGGCTTTCTTTTTCAATGGTTTTGTCTTAATTTATTCGGGTTTGATATGCAAATTTAGTACGATTTGTTGGTTAAACCTTTGTAACTTTGGATAACTTAGCTTCAAATTTAATATTAATGAAATACCTTTTCCTATTTCTATCCACGTTTGTATTCGCACAACAAAGTAAATCAGTTGATTTTAAAACTGTGAATGGTCATATTGCCATTGATCCAAACAGTAAAAGTATTAGTGGAAATGTTAACTATACATTTGAAGTATTGAAACCTATTGATACCATAAAGATTGATGCACAGAACATGACCTTTTCAGAAGTGGAATTAAATAACAAAAAAATCCCGTTTACCACAAATGGAAAAGAATTACTTTTGATTTTTCCGTTTCAAAAAGGAAAAAGTTCCGTTCAATTTTCATACGAAGCAAAACCCAAGCAAACAATGTATTTTGTAGGTTCCGAAGCCACAAATAATTTACAAATCTGGACACAAGGACAGGGAAAATACACTAGTCATTGGTTTCCGAGTTTTGATGATGTAAATGAAAAAGTGATTTTCAACATGGATGTTACTTTTAATTCAACTTATCAAGTGATATCAAACGGCGTATTAAAAAACAAAACAACAGATAAAAACAATACTCATTGGAAATATCTAATGCAAAAGCCTATGAGTTCTTACTTATTAATGATTGCCATTGGAAAATTTGAAAAAAGTGCACTACAAGCAGAATCAGGAATTCCACTAGAATTGTATTTAGAACCAAAAGACATAAATAAACAAGAGCCTACCTATCGTTATTCCAAAGAAATATTTGATTATTTAGAAAAAGAAATAGGAGTAAAATACCCCTGGAAAATCTATCGTCAAGTTCCAGTTTCTGAATTTCTGTATGCAGGGATGGAAAATACAAGCACGACATTATTTACAACTCGCTATGTAGTTGATAAAATTGGATTTGAAGACAGAAGTTATGTCAATGTAAATGCACATGAACTAGCACACCAATGGTTTGGTGATTTGGTTACAGCTCAAAGCGGCAAAGACCATTGGCTTCAGGAAGGTTTTGCAACCTATTATGCTTTGTTGGCCGAAAAGGAAATCTATGGTGATGACTATTTTTATTCAAAGTTATACGAATCGTCATTACTGCTTAAGCAGGCCTCCAAAACGGATACCATTCCCGTGATGAATGCCAAAGCCAGTTCCTTGTCTTTCTACCAAAAAGGAGCTTGGGCATTACACGTTTTACGTGAAGGAATAGGTGAGAAAGCCTTCAAAAAAGCGGTAAAGAATTACTTAAAGAAATATGCTTACCAAAACGTGACAACAGAAAATTTCTTCGACGAAATCAAGAAATTGTCCAATTATGATTTAGTAAATTTCAGTAAAGTATGGTTGGAATCATCTGCTTTTAATAGCGAAATTGCGAATGGTTTATTAGCAAAAAATAAATCGATGCAAGTACAACTTGAAGTAGCTAAACTCAGAAACAAGCCATTGACAGAGAAATACGCTTTTTTCGAAAAAACACTGCAATCCGATGTGCATTCTTCTGTAAAAGCTTCAATTGTTGGTCAACTAATGAAAGAGAAATTTGAAGATAAAAAACAGTTATTGCGGTTGGCATTGCAAACTCAAAATATCCAAGTTCGCCAAGCTCTTGCAAGCACACTTCAAAAAATACCAGAAGAATTTAGAATCGAGTATGAAACATTATTGGATGATGAATCATATCAAACTCAAGAGTTGGTACTGTATCATTTATGGAATAATTTTCCAAATAAAAGGAATGACTATTTAACAAAAACGAAAGATTGGATAGGATTCAACGATTACAATTTGCGAATTCTGTGGTTATCATTAGCCGTTTCTACTCCAGACTATGTTACCAATAAAGAATCCTATATTCAAGAATTAGTAGACTATTCCTCTGCTAAATATGAAGCAATAACAAGACAAAATGCTTTAGAATATTTGCTAAATTTTAATATTATTAACGATTCTATTTTAAAAAATTTGGTCAATACCACCACACACCATATGTGGCAGTTTTCAAAATTTGGAAGAGATAACATTCGGGGTTTATTAAAAAATCCTGAGATAAGGCGTAGTTTTCAAACCATCTTGACTAGTTTGAATGAAATAGAGCAATTTCAATTGGATAGATTACTCAAAGAATAGATTCAAAGATTCTGAGAGACTAAGATTCTAAGAAAAAAAACTCAGAATCTTAGCTTCTTAGAACCTTAGCAACTCAAAAAAAATTACCACATCTGGCTTACTTCTTTTTTTATGTACCCTAGAGCTGCATTACTAGGAGTTTGTTTTTCAAGCAAATCGTTCAATAAAGCTTCTCTCAATTGATCGGCATTGTTCACCACAGGACTCAAAGCTGCTTTTCGAATCATCTGAATTGTAGCATTTTTGGCAGTTGCGATAATTGTCCAACACTCATCGGTCATGTAAATTTGTTGTGCCAAATTATGCTCAAATTCTTGATCGATTTGGGCAATAACAAAATTAGCGTAATCATTCTTATCAGTCGAGATGGGAGAAATTCTAGTGACTAAATTACCCAAACTGATACGTTCTAAAAACAAAGTCATACGCTCATATGCCTGTAAACGCAAGGGCATAGAGTTTTTTTGACCTTCTTTCATCAATAAATAACGACGTCTTCCTTCCTCATTTTTGGTGTGTAAATTAAAAAAGTAATAAGCAACCATCCCAGTAATTACTGCTGGCAAAGTATAACTCAATAATTCTAGCAATTTTGATAAATCCATTTTGTTTTCGTTTTAAAAAAGGCAAAAATAATGTTTTTGAAACTAAATCAATCGATAATTTTTCGCAATAATATAAAGGGGATTGGTATTTTTGCCATTCAAGATTCAAAACTAAAATAGCATAACCCAAATGGAAACCTACATCATCGTATTACTTTGTATAGCAGCCTTTTTTGCTGGATTTATAGATGCCATAGTAGGTGGCGGCGGACTAATACAAACACCGGCTGGACTCGTACTGTTACCCAATCTTCCAGTATCTACCGTGATAGGTTCCCTAAAAATACCTGCTTTTAGCGGTACATCGTTTGCAGCTTACCAATACATAAAAAAAGTCACTGTAAATTGGAGAATACTAATTATTATGATGTTGTTGGCTTTTCCGTCAGCATTTTTGGGATCGACATTATTGACCTACGTGAGCAATGATTTCATGAAGCCATTATTACTTGTAGTCCTTTCGTTGTTAGTAATTTACACTTACGCTAAGAAAAATTTTGGCCAAAATCAAGTCAGAGATATTTCTGCAAGAACCCAAATTTTGAATGCTGTGGGAATCAGCTTTGTAGTTGGTTTTTACGATGGATTCATTGGCCCTGGAACGGGAAGCTTCTTGGTTGTTGCCTTTATCGCAATAATGGGATTTGACTTTCTACATGCCTCAGCCAATGCCAAGATGGTCAATCTCGCGACCAATTTTGGTTCCATCTGCCTTTTCATACTCAAAGGCAAAATCATTTGGGCCATCGCTTTACCCATGGCCGCCAGCAACGCAATAGGAGGGTGGATAGGTGCCAAACTCGCCATCAATCGAGGAAACAAATTCATCCGAATCTTCTTTTTGGTAGTCGTTGTAGGCACATTGATTCGTTTTGCCTATGATGTCTTTTTTAAGTAATCAGAAAATTTTAATCATCACTTAGAATGAGATTATATATCATTTATCGACACAATCCACAGTTCTAAATTTATATTTAACTTTTTCAAAATCTATAGGTGTGTCTTTAGCAAAATAAGAACGTCCCAAATAGGTTTCTATTTTTCCACTGCCAAGGATAAGTTCGCTTTCTTTCTTCAAAATTGCCATTGGATTTTTGAAAACTTTCTTGTCATAAGTTCCCTGAATAAAGGTGTAATCTACAAATAAAGTATCTCCATGAAATTTCCCTTCAATTTTTCCTTTTTTTTCAGGCATCTCAAAAATTTTCATCACCATATCACCGGTTATTTTATCACCTTTTAGTGTATTGATTTTTAATTCAATTGTATCATTTTCATACAACGCCCTGTAACATGCAATACTTATAGGTTTTTCAGCTTCAACTTTGACAGTTTCAATATCCTTTGAGTTTTGATCCTTTTTACAGCTTTCAAGTCCAACACAAGCCAACAGCAAAAAAAATAGACCTAGATTTTTCATAGTAGTAAATATTTAATTAGAAATATAGTAATAGTATTGCTAATTTACGAATAAAAAACCCGTATCAGACAGATTAACTGTTTTAAAATTTAGTAGACAATTATCTCACTAAAAAAAGTAGATTTAAGCAAATAATTATATTATAATCCAAAAAAACAACACCTATATATTACTGACAATCAGATTAATTATGCAATTATTTAAGAAGTTTGTATTAACTTTGATAAAAGAAATTTCACAAACAATTTAATATACTTACTACTATGAAAAAATTAAATGTTCTTTGGATAATGATGATAGCTTTTGTTATAAGCACAACATCTATATTCGGGCAATCAGACTCTAAAAAGGATAAAATTATAGCTGACAGCAATACATCAAAAGCTGAGTTTATTAAAACAGACCCTCTTATGAAATCAATTTTCGACAAAGCTTATGGTTATGTAATCTTTCCAAATGTTGGTAAGGGAGGAGTTGGAGTTGGAGGAGCAGCTGGCAATGGAGCTGTTTATGAAAGCCATCAATTGATAGGCATGGCAAAATTATCTCAGGTGAGCATTGGTTTTCAAGCTGGAGGACAAGCGTATCGTGAAGTAATATTTTTTGAGTCAAAATCGGCATTGGATCGATTTAAAGACAGTAAATTCGAGTTTGCAGCACAAGTATCAGCAGTAGCTGCAAAAGCTGGCGCCTCAGGTAATGCAAAATATACTGATGGTGTTATGGTATTCACCATGCAAAAAGGTGGACTTATGTATGAAGCTTCCGTTGGAGGACAAAAATTTAAATATTCTAAATTATAACATTCTTTTTACTAGTAAAATCAATGACGGAGACTTAATGGTTTTATAAAAAAAGGGCAATACTTAAAAGCTAAAAGCTGTGATCTTAAAAAGTCATAGCTTTTTTTATTTTCCTTGAACTATTTATTTTTTTGTTTGACACGACTCCTTTTTTAGAAATATTTATTTCGCAATAAATCAAATAGTTAAAAAACGACTGATGTTAATTTTAATCTAAATGTTTTATTAGTAACCATTATCATAAATGTTTGGCATTATACTTGCAATTACTCGAAAAATAGATATATACATCTGAAGACAGTAGATATAAATTAAAATAATGCCTTATAATTTATAAATTAAGATAATCATGAAAAATATAATTTCTAAAAACATTACAAATCAAACAAAAGAGCTTGTAAATCAAACAAGGAATACATTTACAAATGAGAAAAAACAATTCAAGATAACGTCTTCTAAACTAATTAAAGGAAAAGTCAAAGTATATACTAATAGCAGACCAAAACTTAATAATAGTGATTATCTTGACGATGAATCTGAATTATACTTAGTTTCTGAAAGAATGTTGCTTTTTTTAAAATTCGCCTTAGTTTTTTTAACACTAACTGCTTTATTTATTTTGTTCAAGAAAAATGGTTAAAAAACTGAATATTACAGGCATTTGCTAAAAGCTAAAACATATAAAATCTAAAAGCTACGATCTAAAAAAGTCGTAGTTTTTTTTTATCTTTAAATATCTGACATGAAATAACTGTAGAAATCTTAAAATAACTGAATGGCTAAAAATAAAACAATTGAAAACGAAAATAGTGTCGACGACTTTTTAGTATCCATAAACGATTCAAAAAGACGTGATGACTGTATGTCGCTAATCTATTTGCTAAGCAAACTATCGGGTTTTGAACCCAAAATGTGGGGAACAGCTATTGTTGGTTTTGGAATTTATAATTACAAACATGAAAGTGGACATGAGGGAAATGCTCCTCTTGTTGGGCTTGCCTCGCGAAAAAGTGCTATTACAGTTTATCTCGCTTCCACTTTTGACGAGAAAGAAGCGTTCCTTTCAAAATTAGGAAAACATAAAACCAGTAAAGCTTGCTTGTACATTCAAAAATTAGAAGATATTGATATTGATATATTAAGCCAATTAGTGCAAAAATCAATTGACCATATTAAGGAATTATATCCGAATTGATGTTTTGTCTATTTTAGCAACTTCTCTTTTACTTCAAATAGCATTTAACGCAGTATGAAACTACAATTTTCTAAAAATGATTTTCCGCCTAATTCCAAAATAAAAGAAAATTTTATTTTGGAATTCAATGATGAATTTGAAAAAGATGCAATTAATATCGAGAATTGGTTACCATTCTATTTACCTCAATGGAGTTCTAAGAAAATGTCTCGACCACAATATGAAATAAATAATAGCAATTTGATTTTACAAATTACTAAAGAGCAAAGGCCTTGGTGTCCAGAATTCAATGGAGACATAAAATGTTCTTCGATCCAAACGGGAGTTTTTTCGGGAGAAATTGGAAGTGCTATTGGACAACACAAAGTAAACCCAAATTGTTTAGTAAGAGAAAAACAAAACGCAACTAAAACCTATTTACCGCAATATGGCTTTTTTGAAATTAGAGCCAAATCATTAGATACACAATCGAATGTTGTGGCTCTATGGATGATTGGATTCGAGGATATTCCTGAAAAATCGGCGGAGATTTGCATTTTTGAAGTTAAAGGTTGTAATGTTCAGAAAAACAAAGCGAAAATTGGTTATGGAATCCATAAATTCAATGATCCAAAAATTAAAGAAGCCTTTTATGAAGATGATTTTGATATTGATGTCACCCAATTTCATATCTATTCTGCTGAATGGACTCCTGAAAAAGTGATTTTTTATATCGATAACCAAAAAATTAGAGAAATTATTCAGTCACCCAATTATCCGATGCAATTTATGTTAGGTATCTATGAAATTCCCACAGAAATTGAGGATGAAAAAGATAAAACCTATCCTAAAAACTTTGTAATTGACTATGTTAGAGGATATAAGTATAAATAGTTTTATTGCTATTTCTTTCAAAGCATAATAAAAATTTAACAGATTATTGCTGACTTTAAATAATATTCTGTACATTTGAAATATCTGATTAACAAGATATTAAGTGTTATTTATTTCAAAATCTCAAATTTAATACCCCAACAGCAATTAAAAACTCCTATTATCCAATAAATTGCTCTTGAATTTTCATAACCTACTCTTTAAAAATTAATTAAGCAGTCAAGTCATTCGAAAAATTGATTCCAATTTATCGTTTATTTTTTAATTCATTTAAAGTAGAATTTATGAAATTAAAATTAACCATCGTTTTATTATTATTTTCAGTAATTACTTATTCTCAAACAAAAAACAAAGAAGTAATTAATTTATTTGATAGTATAAAATCTATTGATCCATATGGAGAATTATATTCTCAAATAGATAGATTGGAGGAGGAAAAAAACCAGATCTATCAAAAAGGACTAATTTTAAAACAAAAAAACAAAGTACTAAAAGAATTTTATCTTCGACAAGATATATATAGAAAAGTATTTGACAAATTGGAATTAGGAATTACTCCAAACCAATCAGAATTTGCATATGATTCTTATAATGTCCCAGGTGATGAAGGAAACTGGCTTATGGTAGATTGGCAACTCTTTGAATTTACAAATTCAACTGACAAATATCCAACTATTGTTTATTATCAACCTGCTACTGATTATGAAGCAAACGGATTGTTATCTTCTGGGGGATATCCCTTTAAAGATTTTGGCTTGGCCTTTTTTGAAGGAGATACTATACTTAAAAAACGCTATCCTTATGTACATTCTATGATAAAAAAAGGAAAAATTATTTTCAAACCCCAGAGCTTTATTTTTCCACTTATTACGATGGCACAAGCACCAAAACTAAAATTTCCTACTCATTTATTTGCCCATACGAATAAATCGACTGTAAGCAAGGAAAAATTAGCCCATGATTTACTTTCATGGCTTACTTATATAGTAGAACCTGCTATTAGAAACAGTAATTTAAAAGGAGATATAGTAGCTGATTATTTAAAAATGGAAGATGAAAAGCTCGTTAATCCTACAATCGATGACAAAATTCAGTCAAGAATAAAATTTATAGAATATCTCAAAAAAAATTATCAAAGCTTATGGAACTAAAGTTATTAAATTCTTGGATAATACTCCTATTATTTAGCCTAAGTTCAGTTTGTCTAAATGCACAAAAAACGTCTTCGACAACTGAATTAGCAAAAGGTTTTTTTGCTTCAGAGGATTCAATAGAAAAAGATCAGTCCAAAATAGTAAAATCCCCTCAACAGACACAAGAATCACTTGTAACTGCTGAAAATCCACTTTACAACTCTATCAAATTTGACAGAGAACTAAAACAATATGATTTTACGGCCATGCACCAACAACGCAGTTTTGCCTGGCAGTTTTATAGTGGTATTTGCATTTTCATCATGGTTGTGTTTATTGTTGCGATGGGACTTGTGCTCTCGTACAAACAATTTAAGCTCACGGAGATTCAAGTAAAAGCAAATATTTCAAAACCAAAATCGGAAACCACAGTAATAGAATCTGAAGAAACAAATATCGAAATTTCACAAACTGGTCTGAAAATAAATACTGGAGTTATAGGGCTCGCTATATTATTCCTCTCGCTTGCCTTTTTCTTTTTATATCTCAAATATGTTTATCCAATCGATATTATTGATGTCGGAGATTAGAATTTGTCTACAAGAACTGTATGATTATTCCCTTTTTAAAAACTACTTGTCTTGCTTTGCAGAATCTCGCGTGAGGGATAGAAGGAAGCTACCAAAGTAGCCCGGATAGCCCGACAGCAATAGGAAAAGGAGCGAATAGAGACAATCATTATAAGCTCCTTTTCCTATTGTGGTCACGCCCAGATTATTTTTAGAATTCAGATTGCAGTATTTAGGATTAAGGTTTAACAATCTTAAAAAAATAGACAGAAAATTGTTGTCTGAATTATATCAAGGCTGAGTCATAAATTCCTAAATTTTATTTACTCTTTCGAATAAAATTGCACCAACCCAGAAAAATCATAATGGATTGAAAACAAATAGAATATAATCGAAAATGAGTTATTAATTAGCTTGTAATCATTATTTTTTGTAAATTTAATATGTATAAAACACAAAAAAGATGCGTACAGTAAGAATAATATTCATTTTTTTGATTATTTCTTTGAGCAATTTCTCTTGTGGGAAGGAAAAAGAAAAACCAGCCACAGCCGTAGATTCAACAGGTGTGATTACTACTGCAGAAGATACCACATGGTATGATTTTAATTCCGAGAATGAATTTTTAGGATTGGGGAAACCGCAGTTTGGAGATCTTGATAGCATGGTTGTGCGCAGAAGAATACGAGCCTTGGTACCTTATACTCATCTTTATTATACCATAAACCTAAAAAAGCGAAGTGGTGTCGCCTTTGAAGCTTTGACTCTTTTTGAAAATTCAATCAACAAACAATTGCGTTTGAAACCCCATCAGGTTCGGATTATATTTATACCTGTAAATCGCAGCCAAGTTATACCGCTTTTACGCGAAGGTTATGGCGACCTTGCTTTTGCTGGTATGACAATTACCGAAGAACGAAAAAAAGATGTTGACTTTTCAATTCCTTCCATCTCTGGACTCAAAGAGATCGTGGTGGGCAGTACAACATCACCAAAATTGAAAACCTTAGTGGATCTTTCTGGGAAAGAAATTTATCTTCGTGAAGACAGTAGTTATGAATCTGAGGTCGAAAAACTTAACGATTCATTAAAAATAAAAGGGTTAAAGCCTATCATCATCAAAACTCTTGATCCTTATTTGGAAGCCGAAGACATACTTGAAATGGTCAATTCGGGCGTAATTCCCTTTTCGGCAATGGTTGAAGATGTAGCGGAATTATGGGCGAATGTGATGCCAAATTTAATATTATATGATAAAATTCCGTTGGCTCGAAATGTATCATATGGCTGGGTTTTTAGAAAAGACTCCCCAAAATTGAAAAAAGCTACAGATCAGTTTTTAATAAAAAATGCAAAAGGAACCTTGATAGGTAACACACTTTATAATAAGTATGCGAAAAACGAGAAGCTTCTACCCGAAATATATACAAAAAAAACTTTTTCGAAGGTAAATGTTCTTAAGGCTCCTTTCTTAAAATACGCCGATCGATATCAACTTGATTGGCTGCTTTTGATTGCCCAAGGGTACCAAGAATCAGGATTAGACCAATCTCTCGTGAGTAATAGAGGAGCTGTTGGCATCATGCAGGTTATGCCAAAAACCGCCGCTGGTAAACCATTTTATATCCGAAATATTAATAAGTTAGATAATAATGTACATGCCGGCACAAAATATATGCGCTACATTATTGACAGATATTTTAGCGATCCAGAAATTGATAAACTAAATCGACATCTACTTGCGCTTGCTGCCTATAATGCAGGACCAGGAAGGGTTGCCCAACTACGCAAAATTGCAAAAGAAAAAGGACTGAATCCAAATCTGTGGTTTGATAATGTTGAACTCATTGCTGCCAAGGAAATTGGACAAGAGACCGTACAATATGTAAGCAATATTTATAAATTTTATGCTTCATATAGAGCATTGAGTTATTATGCAGAACAGCGAGGTAGAAAGCTAAGACCTTAAATAGATTTCAGATTTTAGATGGCAGATTTTAGAATTGATATGAGAAATAGTACATCTAAAATTGCATACCAATTCCAAAATCTAAAATCTAATTCTTGTCTTCTAAATTCTGTTATCTGAATTCTATGAAGACTCGTTTATTCATTCTTAAATTCTTATTTTTGCGTCAAACAGAATTTTTTCTATGCAAAAATATATAGAACAACTTAACGAGGCACAACGCGAACCTGTACTACAAAAGGATGGTCCCATGATTATTATTGCGGGTGCAGGCTCTGGAAAGACTCGTGTACTTACCATAAGAATTGCTTATTTGATGCACCAAGGTGTTGATCCATTCAATATTTTGTCGCTTACCTTTACTAATAAGGCAGCGAGGGAAATGAAGAAACGTATCTCGGATATTGTTGGGGCTAGTGAGGCCAAAAATCTATGGATGGGTACTTTTCACTCTGTTTTTGCCCGAATTTTACGTTCGGAAGCGGAACATTTGGGTTACCCTTCTAATTTTACGATTTATGATTCGCAGGATTCTTTGCGCGCCATTTCAGGAATTATCAAGGAATTGCAATTGGATCGTGATGTTTACAAACCAAAACAGGTTTTGAGCCGGATTTCGAATTTTAAGAACAGCTTGATTACGGTGAAAGCTTATTTTAATGATCCCGATTTACAAGAAGCCGATGCGATGAGTAAAAAACCTAGGATGGGTGAAATTTATCAGCATTATGTGGATCGTTGTTTTAAATCTGGTGCAATGGATTTTGATGATTTATTATTAAAAACCAATGAATTATTAACTCGATTCCCCGAGGTTTTAGCGAAATACCAAAACCGTTTTCGCTACCTATTGGTTGATGAGTACCAGGATACTAACCATTCACAATATTTGATTGTTCGCGCCTTGTCGGATAAATTTCAGAATATTTGTGTGGTAGGAGATGATGCTCAGAGTATTTATGCTTTCCGTGGTGCGAATATTAATAATATTTTGAACTTTCAGAAAGATTATGAAGGGGTAAAAACCTTTAGATTGGAACAAAATTACCGTTCGACCAAAAATATTGTGGAAGCTGCCAATACCATAATTGATAAAAACAAAGTAAAACTGGATAAAGTGGTTTGGACAGCCAATGAATTTGGTCCAAAAATTAAAGTACACCGCAGTATTACTGATAATGAAGAAGGACGTTTTGTAGCCGCTACTATTTGGGAACAAAAAATGAACCATCAGTTGCACAATGGTTCGTTTGCCATTTTGTATCGTACCAATGCACAATCCAAAGCCATGGAAGATGCGTTACGAAAAAGAGATATTCCATACCGTATTTACGGAGGCTTGTCTTTTTATCAAAGAAAAGAGGTTAAAGATGCGCTGTGTTATCTACGATTGGTCATAAATCCTAAAGATGAGGAAGCTTTGATACGTGTTATCAATTATCCTGCGAGAGGAATTGGAAATACAACTATCGAAAAACTTACAATTGCTGCCAATCATTACAAACGTTCAATTTTTGAAGTAATGCAAAACATTGAGCGAATTGACTTAAAACTGAACTCGGGCACCAAACAAAAGTTATTGGATTTTGTTACTATGATTCAGAGCTTCCAAGTGATTAATGAAAATCAGGATGCTTTTTATGTTGTTGAGCATGTAGCCAAAAAAACTGGTCTTATCCAAGAATTAAAAAAGGACGCCACTCCAGAAGGAATGGCTCGAATTGAAAATATAGAACAATTATTGAATGGTGTTAAGGATTTCATAGAAGGTCAAAAAGAAGTAGATGGTGCTCGCGGTGCCTTATCTGAATTCATGGAAGATGTAGCTCTTGCAACCGACTTGGACAAAGATACCAGCGATGAGGACCGTGTGGCTTTGATGACTATTCATTTGGCCAAAGGACTTGAGTTTCCACATGTATTTGTGGTAGGAATGGAGGAAGATTTGTTTCCAAGTGCCATGAGTATGAGTACACGAAGCGAACTGGAAGAAGAACGCCGATTATTTTACGTAGCTTTAACTCGTGCGGAGCATCAGGCGTATTTGACGTATGCCCAATCACGCTACCGTTGGGGTAAATTGACCGACAGTGAACCTTCGCGTTTTATTGAAGAAATTGATGGGCAGTATTTGGAATACCTTACACCAGCCGAAAGCAATTACCGTTTCAAACCTATGATTGACAGTGATATTTTTGGAGATGTGGATAAATCCAAATTACGCTTGGCCAAACCGATAGGAAGTACGCCACCAAAACACGTTACAGATAATGAACCAAAATCTGATATTAATTTGCGTAAATTAAAGCCTGTTTCTAGTGGCAATTCAACTGGAAATGCTAATTTATTTGACAATACTCTAGTTCCAGGGAATGTGGTTATGCACGAACGTTTTGGAAAAGGACAAGTCATAAACCTTGAAGGTGTGGGTGCCGATAAAAAAGCGGAAATCAAATTTGAAGTTGGTGGTCTGAAAAAATTATTGCTGCGTTTTGCAAAATTAGATATCATCGGTTAAAAAATGGTTCAAGTTAAGGGTTTCAAGTTTCGTTCAGCAATGCTTTAAACTCATAAACTCTTTTAAATTTTAAACAAAAAATAACATGGCTCAAATAATAAAAATATATCCCGACAAACCAAGTGAAGCCGCTATTGCAAAAGTTGTAAAAGTGCTTCAAGACGGTGGTTTAGTTATTTATCCGACTGACACAGTTTATGGGTTGGGTTGCGATATCACCAATTCGCGAGCTCTTGAAAAAATTGCCAAAATAAAAGGAGTGAAATTGGAAAAAGCCAATTTCTCATTTATTTGCCACGATTTAAGCAACTTATCAGATTACGTAAAGCAAATAGATACTTCGACCTTCAAACTGCTTAAAAGAGCGTTGCCTGGACCTTATACTTTTATTCTCCCTGGAAATAATAATTTACCTAAAGAATTTAAAAAGAAAACAACTGTTGGTATCCGTGTACCTGATAATTCCATTGCTTTAGAAATAGTCCGTCAACTTGGTAATCCAATTGTTTCAACATCAATTCGAGATGAAGATGAAGTAATAGAGTACACCACCGATCCAGAACTTATTTTCGAGAAATGGCAAAATTTGGTAGACCTAGTTATCGATGGAGGCTATGGAGACAATATTGGCTCAACAATCATAGATATATCTGGAGATGAGCCTGTTGTGATTAGAGAAGGTAAGGGAAGTCTTGATATACTTTAAAAAAATATTAAATTTATTATAAATTAATTGGATAATTTAGAATAAAAGCCTTAATTAGTGAAATATTTAAGAAAATAACTCACTGGAAGACATTTATAACATGTAATTCTTAATTTATATTTAATTGGTTGTTAAAAAAATTAGGGATGCATAAAAGCAGGACTTCGGTTCTGCTTTTTTTTGTGCTTATTTTTTAGTTTAAATATTTTCAAAAAATAAATTGCATAAAAAAACGCCTCGAATAATTTCGAGGCGTTTTCTAAAATTTTAAAATGATTTATTTTTGAACTGGTGCTGTTGTAGTTGTCGCAGCAGTTGGTTTTTTCATTTCTTTTTCAACCATATCATAAAACTGATCTATTTTTGGCATAACATAGATACGAGTTCTTCTGTTTTTAGATTTGTTTTCAGCAGAATCATTAGGTACTAAAGGTACGTATGAACTTCTACCTGCAGCAATCAATTGAGCTGGATTAACAGCTAAATCATTTGACAAAATACGGATAATAGCTGTAGAACGTTTAACACTTAAATCCCAATTATCAACTAAACAAGAATTTCCTTTCAAAACATCAGTATCAGTATGACCTTCAACCATACATTCAAAATCTGGCTTGTCATTTACAACTTTAGCAACTTTAGCCAAAACTCCTTTTGCTTTATCGCTTACTTCATAACTACCACTTTTAAATAACATTTTATCAGAAATAGAGATGAAAACAACACCTTTATCAACATTGATTTCGATATCTTGATCATTCATTCCAACAACAGATTTCAAACTAGTAACAACTGCAAGAGTAACACTGTCTTTTTTAGTCAAAGCATCTTGCATTCTTGTAATTTTCAAATCTTTTTCTTTAATAGATTCTAAAGCTTTTTCAATATTTTCTGCACCTTTAGTAGACAGAATTGTCATATCTTTTGATGTACTGATCAAATGTTGATTAGTTTCTCTCAACCCGTCTACAGTCGCTTTAAGACCTGCTTTTTCTTCTAAGCAAGAATTTAGTTTCACTGTACAAGTATTTAATAAATCTTGAGTTTCTTTATTCTTAGCTTCCAAAGCTGCATATTCCTTTTTAGACACACATGATGTCAAAAGAGCTAAGGCCGATAGAGTAATCATTAATTTTTTCATAGAATGCTAATTTTAATTAAACGTGAATTACAAAGTTAGTTTTTAAATGTTAATTTTAAATGTAAATTATTGTTAAATAACGTCAACAAAAACTGTGCCATTTTTAACATAATAACCATAAACGATGCTTTTCGTTTTAAAGTATATTTCAATCTGTTTTTTTTCTCTTTTTTTATAATTTCTTAAAAACAACCCATAAAAAGAAAAATGTGCACGTATAACAGCCCAACAATGAGTGAATTGACCTCCAAATACAAATTTAATCCCAGCAACACCATCCAATACCAACCTAGCCATAAGAACCTGAAAAAGAGCTTTTTGTGGTAAATTCTTCGTTAACATTAACAACGAATTTCTAAAATTTAGAAAAGTTTTTTGCGGGTTGGATTGTTGCAAAGTAGCCCCACCAACATGATAAACAACTGATTCTGAATTATATTTAATCTCATACCCCTTATTAAGAGCACGCCAACACAAATCAATTTCTTCTTGATGAGCAAAAAAATCTTCATCAAAACCTTTCAATTCCTTATAAACAGTAGATCTAATAAAAAAACAAGCTCCAGACGCCCAAAATATTTCAG
The DNA here is from genome assembly GCF_031456055.1 of Flavobacterium granuli. GTDB lineage: Bacteria > Bacteroidota > Bacteroidia > Flavobacteriales > Flavobacteriaceae > Flavobacterium > Flavobacterium granuli_A. Next base: position 77,337 of record NZ_JAVDTX010000002.1, on the reverse strand, counting down.
CTGTATCATTATACTGTCCGTTGTCTTTTTCCAAAGTATCAAAAATACGACCTCGACAAAAAGGATATCCAAATTTATCAATATATCCACCGCCTGCTCCAGCATACTCGAAATAGTCTTTCTTTTTGAAGTCCAATATTTTGGGCTGAACAATTGCTGTTAGGGGTTCTGATTCAAAAGTTTCTAAAATGGGTTTTAGCCAATTTTCAGTCACTTCAATATCTGAATTTACAAGAGCGTAGATTTCTGCATCTATATACTGTAGAGCATCGTTATAACCGCCTGCAAACCCTTTATTAGATTTGTTTTGTATGATTTTTATCGTTGGGTAATTGTTTTTTACAAATGCAATTGATTCATCTGTCGAGGCATTATCGGCAACATACACGGTTGCTTCGGGAGAATATTGAATTACGAAAGGTAAAAACTGTTCTAAAAGTTTTACCCCATTCCAATTCAGTATGACTACAGCTATTTTTTCCAAGGAAGTTTATTTATATTTTTATGAATTCGAAATTAATATTCAAAAGTTTTTTTTTCTATATTCTATTCTCTATATTCTTTTTTGTCTCACTATAATCAGGCAGTTCTTTCAAAAACTCATATTTCTCGTTTTCGAAATCCATTAAACAAAAATAATGATTTAACCCATTGGTGACCATCAAAAATTCGGCTTCCAAAGTCATGTTATATCTTGCAATTTGGTCAAAAGTGGCCTGAGAAATTTTAACTCCAGGAGCTTTACATTCGATTAATATAAAAATAGTGCCATCCGGATTAAAAACCACAACGTCATAACGCTTTCGCAAACCATTGACCATTAAAACTTTCTCAACATTGATCAAAGATTTTGGATATTTTTTTTCTTCCAATAAAAACTGCACTACATGTTGGCGAACCCATTCTTCGGGTGTGAGAATGATGAATTTTTTCCTGATTCCATCAAAAATAGATACTTTATTTTCGCTATTTTTGAAACGAAAAGTATAGAAAGGAAAATTGAGTTTTTGCATTAAGCAAAAGTATTAAATAAGTTTTAAGGTTTTAGTTTTTCAAATCTAAAATCTAAAATTTGAAATCTAAAATTGAAAATGGACGAAGTTATAAAGATTGTTAATGATATTAAGGCAGGAAATATAAAACCTATTTATTTTTTGATGGGAGAGGAGCCATATTATATTGACAAACTATCAGAATATATCGAGACGAATGTTTTATCCGAAGAGGAAAAAGGTTTCAATCAAACCGTTTTATACGGTAGAGATGTTAGTATAGAGGACATTGTATCTACTGCAAAACGTTATCCTATGATGGCCGATCGGCAAGTGGTTATTGTGAAAGAAGCACAAGAATTATCTAGAACAATCGACAAAATAGAAAGTTATGTCGAAAACCCAATGCCTTCAACCGTTTTGGTATTTTGTTATAAATACAAAACTTTAGATAAACGAAAAAAAGTTACCAAACTTCTAGCCAAAAACGGAATCGTTTATGAAAGCAAAAAATTATACGAAAATCAAGTAGGCGATTGGATAAAAAGAGTTTTAGCTGGAAAAAAATACACCATTGAACCCAAAGCTTCTGCAATGTTGGTCGAATTTCTAGGAACTGATTTGAGTAAAATCAACAATGAACTAGAAAAACTGCAAATTATATTGCCTGCGGGAAGTGTTATTTCTGCCAAGGATATAGAAGAAAACATTGGGTTCAGTAAGGATTATAATGTTTTTGAATTGCGAAAAGCCATTGGCGAACGCGACCAACTAAAAGCCTACAAGATTGCCGAGAATTTTGCACAAAACCCAAAAGACAATCCACTAGTAATGACAACTGGTTTGGTTTTTGGCTTTTTCATTCAATTATTGAAATACCACGGATTGAAGGATAAAAACCCTAAAAATGTGGCTTCGGTATTGGGCGTTAATCCTTTTTTTCTAAAAGATTATGATGTTGCTGTCAAAAATTATCCGATGAAAAAAGTGAGCCAAATTGTGGCTTCACTACGAGATACCGATGTAAAAAGTAAAGGCGTTGGTGCCAACAGTTTATCACAAGCCGATTTGTTGCGAGAAATGCTTTATAAGATATTCAATTAAACAATTACAAGATGTTTGGCTACACTAAAAAATTCAATTTCATAATTGGTTTACTTCTTACTGTAAATTTTGCTATGGCTCAAAACTCAAAAATAAACACCATCCGATATGCCTCTTTTGATGCCTATCCCGTTTATTTGAAAGATGATCTAGGTGTCGTTTATTCAACTGACAAAACCACAATCAAATTATGGAGTCCTAATGTTGAAGAAACCAAAATCAACCTATACAAACAAGGTAATGGAGGCGAAGCTATCGCAACTAAAAATTTAGATTACGACCCTAAAACCGGAGTTTGGAGAATTGTTTTAGACGGTAATTATCATAGCACCTATTATACATTACAAGTAAAAAACAAAGGAAATTGGTCTAAAGAAATGCCCGATCCTTACGCAAAAGGAGTAGGGGTAAATGGGAATCGCGGTTTAATATTCGACCCAAAACAAACCAATCCTTTTAACTGGGAAAAAGACAAACAGCCTCCTTTAAAATCATTTTCGGATATTATACTGTATGAAGCACATGTTCGGGATTTTTCTATTGATCCTTCGTCAGGAATAAAAAACAAAGGAAAATTTCTTGGACTAACTGAAAAAAACACCAAAAATACTTTTGGAGAAGCAACAGGATTAGACCATTTACAGGAATTAGGGATTACCCATTTGCACTTGCTTCCTGTATTTGATTACAAATCTGTTGATGAATCAGCATTGGATAAAAAACAATATAACTGGGGTTATGATCCTCAGAATTACAACTCTTTAGAAGGATCATATTCAACCAATCCTTTTGATGGATTAGTGCGCATTAAGGAATACAAACAGATGGTTATGACTTTGCATGAAGCTAAAATTCGTCTAGTAATGGATGTCGTTTATAATCACACCAGTTCTACTGATATTTTTGACCAATTGGTTCCAGGTTATTATTACAGAAGTTGGCCAGACGGTAAACGTTCGGACGCAACGGCTTGCGGAAATGAATTTGCCTCAGACCGAATTATGGCTAGACAATTCATGCTGGAATCGCTAAAATATTGGGTAAAAGAATATCATGTAGATGGATTTCGATTTGATTTAATGGCCGTGCATGATATTGAAACAATGAATATCATTTCTAAGGAATTAAAGAAAATTAATCCGAGTATTTTTCTTTACGGAGAAGGATGGACAGCTGGTGACTCACCTTTACCTATAGAAAAAAGAGCCTTGAAAAACAATGCAAAAAAACTAAATGATATTGCCGTTTTCTCAGATGACATTAGGGATGCCGTAAAAGGACATTGGTCTAATGTTACCGAAAAAGGTTTTGTAAGCGGGAATCCAAATTACAAAGAAGTAATTCAATTTGGGATTGTAGCATCCACGAATCATCCTCAAATCAAATATGATCTTAAAAGAGGTTATGCACAGTTTCCATATTCAGACAGCCCTACAAAAGTCATTGGTTATGTTTCCTGTCACGACAATAACACTTTGTATGATAAACTAAAAATCGCAAACCCAAAAGCAACCGAAAAGGAGTTGGTACAAATGGACAAACTGGCAAATACCATCATTTTAACCTCACAAAGTATTCCTTTTTTACATATGGGCGTTGAAATGAAGCGAACCAAAATGGAAGTAGAGAACTCCTACAAATCACCAGACAGTATCAATAAAATAGACTGGAACTGGAAACACGAAAATAAAGAATTGGTTCAATACTATGAAAGCCTGGTTGCTTTAAGGAACAACCATCCCGCATTCAAAATGACATCTGAAAAAATGATTCAGGAACATTTGGAATTTTTAACAATAAATGATTTCTTATTAGTTGGATACACTTTAAAAAACAATGCAAATGGTGACAAATGGAAGAACATCAGAGTCTATTTTAATGGAGATGAAAAAGAAGTCAAACAAACCATTGAAGGAACTTGGAAAATGGTTTGTAATGGAGAAATTATTAATCAAAATGGGATAGAAACAATTAAAAATCAATCAATAACAATTCCGAGGAGAAGTGCTGTAATTTTGTATCAGGAATAACTATTTTAATTAAAAAATGTTCTAAAAAATACCGATATTTGCACCTTTCTAAAAACAAATACTACAATTATGGGAATGAATAAAAATACTATTTTAGGATGGGCTACCCTTATAATGACACTCATGGGATTGTTGCTTATAGGATTAGGCATTTTTAAATACAGAGATGTTTCTGGCTGGGGGTTCGGCGCAGTTGGAATTGGATTTTTTGCCATTGCTTGGGTATTTAGTTCCCTAAAAGGTAGATTGTAATTTACATTCAAAACAATAATTAATTCACACAATAAATACATTTAAATATGTCAGACGATAAAAAAGTAATTTTCTCAATGCAAAAATTGAGTAAAACCTATCAAGGAGCAGACAAACCCGTTCTTAAAAACATTTATTTGAGTTTCTTTTACGGAGCTAAAATCGGTATTCTAGGTCTAAATGGTTCTGGAAAATCTTCACTTTTGAAAATTATTGCAGGAGTTGACAAGAACTACCAAGGAGATGTTGTTTTTCAACCAGGTTACACTGTTGGTTATTTAGAGCAGGAACCAATTTTGGATGATTCTAAAACGGTTTTAGAAATTGTTCAAGAAGGTGCAGCAGAAACGATGGCCGTTTTGGCAGAATACAACCAAATCAATGATTTATTTGGTCTTGAAGAAAACTATTCTGATCCAGATAAAATGGACAAATTAATGGATCGTCAAGCTGCGTTACAAGACAAAATTGACGCTCTTGGGGCTTGGGAAATCGATACCAAATTAGAAATTGCAATGGATGCTTTGCGCACACCAGATGGTGATACACCTATAAAAAACCTTTCGGGAGGTGAGCGCCGTCGTGTAGCTTTATGTCGTTTGTTATTGCAACAACCTGATGTATTATTACTTGATGAGCCTACCAACCACTTGGATGCTGAATCGGTACTTTGGCTAGAACAACATTTGGCACAGTATGCAGGAACAGTAATTGCTGTAACACACGATAGATATTTCCTTGATAATGTTGCGGGTTGGATTTTGGAATTGGATAGAGGAGAAGGTATTCCTTGGAAAGGAAATTACTCTTCTTGGTTGGATCAAAAATCAAGCAGAATGGCATTAGAAGAAAAAGTAGCTTCTAAACGTCGTAAAAACTTAGAACGCGAGTTGGACTGGGTTCGTCAAGGTGCGAAAGGCCGTCAAACCAAACAAAAAGCACGCTTACAGAACTACGATAAATTATTAAACGAAGATCAAAAACAACTGGATGAAAATCTGGAAATCTATATTCCGAATGGTCCTCGTTTAGGAACCAATGTTATTGAAGCAAAAAATGTAGCCAAAGCTTTTGGAGACAAATTATTGTATGACAATTTAAATTTTACTTTACCACAAGCTGGAATTGTTGGAATTATCGGACCAAACGGTGCTGGTAAATCAACCATTTTCAAAATGATTATGGGAGAGCAAGCTACAGACAGCGGAGAATTTTCAGTTGGTGAAACCGTAAAAATTGCTTACGTAGATCAGGCGCACTCCAATATCGACCCAAATAAATCCATTTGGGAAAATTTTGCCGATGGTCAGGAATTGATCATGATGGGTGGAAAACAAGTTAATTCAAGAGCTTATTTATCACGTTTTAATTTTGGTGGTGGTGAGCAAAACAAGAAAGTATCTATGCTTTCGGGTGGAGAACGTAACCGTTTACACTTAGCAATGACATTGAAAGAAGAAGGAAACGTTCTTTTACTGGATGAGCCAACGAATGATTTGGACGTGAACACACTTCGAGCATTAGAGGAAGGTTTAGAGAATTTTGCAGGTTGTGCCGTAGTGATTTCGCACGACAGATGGTTCTTGGATAGAATCTGTACGCATATTCTAGCTTTCGAAGGAGATTCTGAAGTATATTATTTCGAAGGAGGTTTTACCGAATACGAAGAAAACAAAAAGAAACGTTTAGGTGGTGATTTAACTCCAAAACGATTGAAATACAGAAAATTGATTAGATAATATTTTTTTTATAACTGGAAAGCCTCAAATTTCATTACAATTTGAGGCTTTTTTGTATATCTTTATTTTAGAACTGAACAAAAAAAAGGGTGCTCACAGAAAAGCACCCTTTTTCATTTTAGATAAAAAAACTAATCATTTTTTTTACAAAAATCCATCATCATGTCATAGTTCCTTTTTAAACCAATTATTACAAATACGAAAACAACTACTATACTGACCGCATCATTTTACTATGAATAGAGTGATGAACCTCTTGTAAAAAACAAATATTATGATGTGTCAAAATTAAGGCATCAATATGTGAAAAGAAATGACATTTATCATATAATCGAATTATTCTAAAAATTTCATTTTTAACTCTGGAGTTGGTACCATACAGCTTTCTTTTTTACCATACCATCTATATCTGTTTTTTGCAATGTAGTCGTATAATAGGTTTCTGATTCCGGCTGGGATAATTTTAAAAAAAGTCCCAAAATGCCAAAATCCATCAAGATTTTCTGAAATTTGAATAGCTGCCGAGGATTTGTAATAGTAAGCAACTCCCGGTTCATACAAAACAATGCTATCAATATTTACAGAATTGATTCCGATGTGATTTAAAATTTCTTGCCCTAATTCCGATTGTAATGCCACGAATCGAAACACATCATTCTTATCATGTTCAATTACAAATTGCACTGCTGAATTGCAAAGATTACAAACACCATCAAAGAGAATTATTTTTTTATCGAGAGGGAGGTTTTGCATTATTCTTATTTTATGCTACTTTGAAACTGAATACTAAAACTTTTAATTGAATACTATTTTTTACCTGCTTCTACAAACTCCAAATCATCCAAACTAACTTTCGAAGTAAACAATCCATAATTAACAACCGCTTTGTTTTTCTCAATCTTATCGATACTTCCCACTGATTTACCATCCAGCATTCGTACTCTATCTCCAACTTTTAGAATAGGTTTTGGCTTTTCGATTACAGGTTTTAATTTCTTTTCTTTCTTTTCCTTGCGGATTTCTTCCACAACAACGGTAACTTCCTCGATAATTTCTTTTTTCTTCTGGATTATCGCTTTAGCCTCTTTTGGAGTAGCTTTTTTGCGTTTGGAGTTTTCAATTTCAATGATTTTCAAAAACTCTCCAATCAGGTCTTTTTTATTTTTATTATTGAAATATTTCTCGGCGATATCCTCTATTTTTTGACCAATGTAAATCGTCTTTTGATTACTATCGTACAATTCTTGATAGCTTTCCAGTTTTTGCTTGATTTTGACATTGATATTTTCCATTTTTTTACTCTCTTCACGAGCTCGAGTTTCTTCCTCTTTGAGGTTTGTGGACGTTTTTTCTAATTTCGAGCGTTCCTTTTGTAAATTGGCTATCGTTTTGTCAAAACGAACTTTTCCTATCTCAATTTTCTTTTTGGCACGATTAATTAAGCTAAAAGGGATTCCATTTTTCAAGGCCACTTCAAAAGTAAAAGAGCTTCCCGCTTGTCCCAAGACCAATTTATACATCGGTTCTAATGATTTTTCATCAAATAACATGTTGGCATTGGTAGCAAAAGGTAATTCATTAGCTAGAATTTTTAGATTCGAATAATGCGTAGTGATTAATCCGAATGCTTCACGATGATAGAACTCTTCCAAAAAGATTTCCGCCAATGCTCCTCCTAATTCAGGATCTGAACCTGTACCAAATTCATCTATCAAAAACATGGTTTTCTTATTGCACTTTTTCAAAAAGTAGTTCATGTTTTTCAAACGGTAACTATAAGTACTTAGATGATTTTCAATAGATTGGTTATCTCCAATATCTGTAAGTATCCTATCAAATAAAAACGTTTCACTACGTTCATGAACAGGAATCAACATACCCGACTGCAGCATCAACTGTAATAAACCAACGGTTTTCATCGAGATAGTTTTACCTCCAGCATTAGGTCCAGAAATAACAATTATTCTGTTTTCTTGACTTAATTCAATTGTTTGTGGGTGTGTAACTTCCTTTTTTTGTTTGTTATTTAAATACAAAATAGGATGGTAGGCATCCCTGAAATAAAGTCGGCGCTCTTCGGTAATAGTCGGCAAAATTCCGTTGATTCTATTGGCATACTTTGCTTTGGCTGCAATCACATCAATATCACTCAAGAAATCCTGATACTGAATCAGCAGAGGCAAAAACGGACGAACCGCATTCGATAGTTGTTTTAGAATTCTTGTGATTTCTTCTTTTTCCTCATATTCCAAATTATTTAGTTCGCGAGAATATTTAAGCGTATTTTCGGGTTCTATATAAGCAATACTTCCAGTTTTGGAACTTCCAAGGATGGAACCTTTCACTTTTCGTCTGTACATCGCCAAGACGGCCAAAACACGACGATTTTGCACAAAACTCTCTTTGATATCATCCAGATAACCCAAGCTGTTATACTGAGTTAATGCTGAACCAAAACTCTGATTCAATTTTCCACGAACCAAATTCATTTCACGGCGTATTTCTAAAAGTCTGGGAGAGGCATTGTCTTTTATCTCTCCGTATTTATCCACCACAGCATCGACAAGCGTGATAATTTCTTTGGTAAGTTGAATTCCGGAACCTTTGGCACAAAGATTCGGGTAATAATCATTGAATTTATTTAAAAACGTCAAAAGAACATTCGTCGTTTCTGAAATTGTAGCAATCTTTCTAAAACCACCCACTTCCAGAAAACTGTCTTCGATTGCCAGAAATTTTATTTCGTATGTAATAGCATCAAAGCCGTGATTTGGTATAGCATTGTTATTTTGGAAAGAGGAAACATACTCCGAGGTCTGCAATAATGCACTCATCAAAGTTTCTTTATCTCTAAAAGGAGTTATTTCCAAGGCTTTTTGTTTCCCTATGTCGGTATTACAAATTTCGGAAATCGTTTCGAGAACCGTAGGAAATTGTAAATCTTGTAACGTTTTTTCGGTAATGGAGATCATTTAATAATTTGATTTTACTTTACAAAAATAAGGTTATTTAAGAAAGAAACATAACCTTATTTTGCAGAGATTACAGGAGATAAAATCAAGAAGATTTGATTTCATTTATTGTTTTTAGTTTTAATCATTTTGTAAATCTCTTTAAAATCTTCATGTATCTTTGCGAAATAACTTTTGAATATGAACCTCAACTTAAATCCTTCTTGGCAAACTATTTTATCAGACGAAATAGAGAAACCTTATTTTCATGAATTGATGGATACTGTTGACCAAGAATATCAAAATTCGGTTTGTTTTCCTCCAAAAGAGTTGATTTTTTCGGCTTTCAATAATTGTTCTTTTGCAAATATAAAAGTGGTCATTATCGGCCAAGATCCGTATCATGGTGATGATGAAGCCAATGGTTTGTCTTTTTCGGTGAATGATTCGGTACGAATTCCGCCTTCGCTGCGGAATATTTTTAGGGAATTAACAACCGATTTGGATTCTATTTTTATGCCAAATTCCGGAAATTTGGAATCTTGGGCAAAACAAGGCGTTTTATTACTCAACGCATCGTTAAGCGTGAGAAAAGACAATCCAAACAGCCACAAACACCTCAAATGGAATATTTTTACTGACGCTGTTATTCAAAAAATATCAGAAGAGAAAGAGAATGTAGTTTTTATGTTATGGGGAAGCTTTGCGCAAAAAAAAGGGGCAAAAATAAATCGGGAAAAGCATTTCGTTTTGGAATCAGGGCATCCTTCGCCTATGAGTGCTAACCAGGGGAAATGGTTTGGAAATAAACATTTTAGTCAGGCGAATTTGTATTTGGAACAAAAGGGCTTAGAAAAGATTAATTGGTTGTAATTTCAATTAAAAATAAAATATCTTGATTTGCCGTTCCTTTATGGTGGCGCTCCCAGGTCATTTTTATTTACTCCAATGTCAAGGCTCCTAATATTTCTTCGGACAAGAAGGGACCTCCTGGATATTTTGCTGTATAATCGAGGTTTAACCATACCTGACCACGCTCATCGATATGATAATTGAGCTGTTTTCGATGGCTTTCTTCTGGAAATAATATGTTTTTGATCAGAAAGTTAACTTTTTCAAGATCACTTTTATTTCCGATTAAAATTTCTGGATAGATATGACCTTTAGTATGAATCAATCTAGGTGTGCCTCCGATGGAGCGTATACAAGCGGACATCAAAATGGAATGGTCGTCACAATCTCCCGAAAAATAAAGCAACGATTCGTGAGCCGTAGCGATGTAATCACCATTTTTTGGGTCGTTTACATAGTTCCAACGGCTATTTATTTCTTTGAAAACAGCGAAACACTGAATTAAATTCCTGTAATCAGAATAGCCTCGAATTTGCTTAAAATGCTTGGTCGTTGCCATTATGGCAAAGTTTCTCACTTTTGGACTCTCGTATTCAATTGCTCTTAAAATCTCATTCTTATTGGGAAACGGCAACAATTTGGCAACAATAATATCCTGAGGAAAAGGATTATTGTTCATTGAATACATCATCGAATTGTAGTCCTCGAAAACGGAATTAAAAGTAAAACTGCCGAATAAACTGCCATAAATAAGTACTAAAATATACAATGCCAAACAAATTATCATTATCGTCCTCAATGCATACAAAACTCCATAGACAATGACAAAAACGATAATAAAAAGCAATATTCTATCTAAACTAAGATACCATATAGGATCTATTAAATTTTGATGAAGTACTATAAATAAAGGAATTGTAATGAAGATGCTTAAAAAAAAGATAACAAAACGATCCCAAGGTTTTTTCAACTGAAACTTGGATCTTATTTGATAAAAATTCTCTTTATTAAGTTGTATCATAATACCCAAAAGCTGGGGCTTAAATTGCTTTTTGTAAAAGTAGTTTTTTTTAAGATACTGAGATAGTAAGTTTCTAAGTTTCTAAGAGCCTTAGTAACTTAGAAACTTACTATCTCAGCAACTTACTTACACATTAATATCCTTAAAATCATTCAAAATAGCATAACGAATCATATTGGTAAACGCTTCATTGTCTAATTTTGGGATTTCGAGAATTGAATTCAGCAAAGTGGTGTCGTACTCGTTTGGATTGGTAATAAAATAAGGCTTTAAATGCTTACCAATGCTTTCGTAATAAAGCTTTTCGATAGTGTTTTTGTATTTGAAATCAAGCGGATTTTTGATTAAAGTAAAATTGGTATAACCCACTTCTTTCATAATCAACTGCAAGCCTTTCACAATATTGAAGCTTTTGTCATTTACGATGTTCAGCTGTTCAATATCATCACGTTCGAAAGTATTTACAATCACTTTGGACACATAATCGACCGGAATAATATTCAAACCCGTTTCTTCATTGATAATAAAACGAACATTTTCTTGCTCGCCTTTTCGCTGAGAGGTAAAGTGGAAGAATTTCGCCAAAAGATAAAAAACCATGTATTTTGGAATGAAATATGGGCTTTCGGTTCCTAGCATTTTGCCTCCAATAACACTTGGTCTCAGAATTTGAAAAGGCAATCCCAATCGTTTACATTCTTTTGCAATGAAATTCTCTGAATGAAATTTGGCATCCTCATACGCATTGCGATGCTCTGGTGTAAAATCCAGATTATGAAAATCATTATCAATCAGTCCACCACGAATTCCTGATGAAAACGCAGTTCCTATGTAAATGAATTTCTTTATAAAAGGATGAAAAGTTTTGAAAAGCGATTTGGTAATTTTGGCATTTTCATCAAAAATTTTCTCTTTTAAATTCTCATCCGTAGACAGATTGACATAACCTGCGGAGTGGATAAAGTATGCTCCTTTTATTTTTTCTGAAAAAGTATCTTGAAGATTCGCCAAATCCGAATCTATAATTTCGATATATTGATGCAGTTTTTTCAAACCACTTTCTCGTAAAATTTGTGGGGTGTAATCACTAGTCAAAAGTTCATTAACACGATCTAAAGCGCTAACTTTTCCTTTATTTCTGGCAATAATAAATAATTTTCCGTTATTATTTTGTTTGATAAAAAGCTCCAGAATATCATACATAATATGCGATCCCAAAACTCCAGTTGCTCCAGTAAGTAATATTTTCATTGGTTCATTTTTCGAAATGCAAAGATACTTTTAAAAAAAGGAATCAGGAAGTTTAAAATAAGTACTCAAAAATAGACTTATTTTAATAAATCATCATTGTGTTTCTTAGACAAACATGGTTCAGCAAAATCTAATATTTCTGATTCAAAATATTCATTTAAAAAAAATTTCACTACAGAATAATTGACATCTTTCTTTATTTCTACAACAAAATACTTTTCATTTAATCCTTCAGACAAGCAATCCATTAATTTGAGTTTTTCTCTAATGATTTCCTTATCATAATCATCTTTTAAAATTACAACCTGAATTATTGAGTTTCCTGAAATTGAAATTGTTTCTTTATAAACAACAGCCTCATCATTTTCATCATATTTAGCGTAGAAAATATCATCTGTCGCGATAAGAGGTCCATAAAATGGAATGCTATCTAATTTATAAATTCCTTTTTCTAAATCAATTATTTCCGACCACATAGTTTCAACCACTTCTTCATCTAAAACGTCACTATGATATCGGAATAAAATTTTTGCATGAGTTTCTGCCATCTTTTATTTTTCTGCCAATTTCTCAAGCGTATATTCAATCAATTCATCAACCGCTTTGTATGGATCAGCACTAAAAGTTCCGTTGGCACGATTAGCAATAATGGCATTTAAAGATAATGCTTGATGCCCCAAGAGAGCCGAAAGTCCATAAATAGCAGAGGTTTCCATTTCGAGGTTGGTAATTCTATTTCCTTCGAAAAGGAAATTATCCATTTTGGAATTTAATGTTGAGTCTTGAATATCCAAACGCAAAACACGTCCTTGAGGTCCATAAAAACCTCCGGCGGTTGCAGTAATTCCTTTATGCATTTTATTACTGTCCATTCTTTTTTCCAAAGCCAAAGAACTAGGAACAACAATTGGCCTTCCTTTTACAAAATCCCAATTAGTGTGCTTAATAAATGCGTTTTCTATTTCAATATTTGAAACAGTTTCGACCAAATAGGAGCGAAGCATATTGTCAAGCCCCAAACCAAAACGAGCCATCACAAAACTATCCACAGGAATATCGGCGTGCAAAGACCCTGAAGTCCCTATTCGGATAATGTTTAATGAGGTGAGTTTTTCTTTTGGTTTTCTGGTTTCCAAATCAATATTGACAAGCGCATCCAATTCATTGATGACAATATCAATATTATCTGGACCAATTCCGGTAGACATTACCGTTAAGCGTTTACCCTTGTATATTCCTGTTTGAGTTTTGAATTCTCTTTTTTGGGTAGAAAATTCAATAGAATCAAAATGTTTGGTAATTTTTGCCACTCGATCTTGGTCGCCCACAAAAATAATATCTTGAGCAATATCTTCGGGTTTCAAATTAAGATGATACACACTCCCGTCAGGATTGAGTATCAATTCGGATTGTTGAATCATAATTAGGTCCTCTAGCCCCAAAAGGGAAAAATTCTATTAGAGGTAAAATAGGTTAAGTTTATATATTTTGTTATCAAATTTTGGGGCTTCCTTCAAAGGTTAAAGCCTTATCCACCAACGCGCTTTACCTTAAATCCTTTTTCTTTTAAAATTGCCATTATTTTGTCGCGGTAATCACCCTGAATAATAATGGAATCCTCTTTAAAACTTCCTCCAACACTCAGTTTGGTTTTGATTTCTTTGGCCAGAATTTTAAAATCCTCGTCCGTTCCTTCATAACCTTCGATTATTGTTGTCGCTTTTCCTTTTCTTTTTTCGAATTTGCAAATCATAGGTTCTTTTTGAACATATAATTCATGCGCTTCCTTTTCAACTACCTCCTCAGGAGTAATTTCGTGGTCTGGAAAAAGATTTTTTAATTGATCTTGTAAATCCATTTTTTTTTTAATTATAAAAGCTAAAATTCCTAATTCCAAAAAGTATGCCATTGGAATTAGGAATTAGGAATTTATTTTTTGATTAAACCTAAATCAACTAGGCGTTCGTATAAATAGTCTCCCGCTGTAATATCCTCAAATTTCTTAGGGTTTTCTGCATCGATGCAGTTCTCTAAACAATCTAATTTCATATCACTCACTGGGTGCATAAAAAACGGAATAGAATAACGGGAAGTTCCCCATAATTCTCTTGGTGGATTCACCACTTGATGAATCGTCGATTTCAGTTTGTTATTAGTATGACGCGATAACATATCACCAACGTTTATTACCAATTCATCTGGCTCAGCAACAGCATCAATCCAGTCACCGTTATGATTTTGAACCTGCAGTCCTTTACCTTGAGCTCCCATCAATAGTGTAATCAGGTTGATGTCACCATGTGCAGCAGCCCTAATGGCATTCTCAGGCTCTGATGTAATAGGAGGGTAGTGGATAGGTCTTAGGATTGAATTCCCATCTTTGGCGTATTCATCAAAATAGAATTCATCCAATCCAAGATGTAATGCTAAAGCTCTCAATACATAAACACCTGTTTTTTCAAGCATTTGGTAAGCTTCCTTACCTACAACGTTAAAACGTGGTAATTCTTTTACCTCAACATTTTCTGGATATTCCGAAGCATATTTTGAATCTTCATCCACATACTGTCCAAAATGCCAAAATTCTTTTAAATCTCCTTCTTTACGACCTTTGGCATGCTCTTTTCCAAAAGAAACATAACCTCTTTGTCCGCCAATTCCAGGAATTTCATAGCTATGTTTTGTTTCTAATGGCAACGAAAAGAAATTTCGAATTTCGCCATACAACTCATCAACTAATTGATCGTTTAAAAAATGCCCTTTGAGCGCTACGAAGCCTATATCTTCGAATGCACTACCGATTTCATTTACAAATTTTTGTTTACGTTTCGGGTCGTCCGAAAGGAAATCACGCAAGTCAACACTAGGAATGTTTTGCATATTATGTCTGTATTTAATACTTTAGAAGTTTTAAAGTTTTAAACTTCTAAGGCACAAAGATAAAAAATAAAATAGATAAGTTATTTTAAAAAATATTGACGCTTTAAAATAATATAACAATTTTAAATTAAACTGTTGTATTTTTCTATCTTTGAGATACTCACCAAATAGTACTAAAATGATTTTTGATAAAAAAAACCTATCTAACGAAACCTTATTAGATCTATATAAAAGAATTCTGAAACCAAGATTGGTTGAGGAAAAAATGTTAATCCTTATTAGACAAGGAAAAGTCTCCAAATGGTTTTCCGGAATAGGACAAGAAGCCATTTCTGTAGGTATTACAGCGGTTTTGGACACCGACGAATACATTTTACCCATGCACCGTAACTTAGGTGTATTTACAGGAAGAGATATTCCATTGCATCGTTTATTTTCTCAATGGCAAGGCAAAGCCAATGGTTTTACAAAAGGTAGAGACCGAAGTTTTCACTTTGGAACACAACTTTATAAAATTATCGGAATGATTTCGCATCTGGGGCCTCAAATGGGTGTTGCCGATGGAATAGCATTAGCTAATAAATTGCAGAAAAATGGAAAAGTAACAGCGGTTTTTACTGGTGAAGGAGCAACAAGTGAAGGAGATTTTCATGAAGCCTTGAATATCGCTGCAGTTTGGGATTTACCGGTTCTTTTTATAATTGAAAATAATGGATACGGATTATCTACTCCAACCAACGAACAATACCGTTGCGAAAACCTTGCCGACAAAGGAATCGGTTACGGAATCGAAAGTCACATCGTTGATGGAAATAACATATTGGAAGTTTTTAATTTATTAACTGAATTAAAAGCATCGATGATTGAGAATCCACGTCCAATTTTATTGGAATTCAAAACATTCAGAATGCGGGGGCATGAAGAGGCGAGTGGCACTAAATATGTTCCCAAAGAATTAATGGATTTATGGGCCGCAAAAGACCCTGTAGACAATTACAGAAGCTTTTTGTACCAAAACGGTATTCTTACCAAAGAACATGATGACGAAATACAACACGAAATCAAAAAAGATATTGACGAAAGTTGGGCTATAGCCAATGCCGAACCAGAGATAGTTCCCACTTACGAAGGAGAATTAAATGATGTTTACCAACCCTATATTCATGAAGAGTTCCATCCGAATGCAGAAGTAGAAAATATTCGTTTTATAGACGCTATTTCCTGCAGTTTGCGTCAATCGATGGAACGACATGAAAAATCGGTTATCATGGGACAAGATATAGCCGAATATGGTGGTGCTTTCAAAATAACAGATGGCTTTGTAGCGCAATTTGGTAAAGATCGCGTTCGAAATACTCCCATTTGCGAAAGCGCAGTAGTTTCAACAGCGATGGGATTATCTATTAATGGATATAAAGCGATTGTAGAAATGCAATTTGCCGATTTTGTATCCACTGGATTTAATCCAATAGTAAATTTATTGGCCAAATCTCATTACCGTTGGTTGGAGAAAGCCGATGTTGTGGTTCGAATGCCTTGTGGAGGTGGAACTCAAGCAGGACCTTTTCATTCCCAAACCAATGAAGCCTGGTTTACCAAAACTCCTGGTTTAAAAGTGGTTTATCCAGCTTTTCCTTATGATGTCAAAGGTTTGCTGAATGCTTCAATCAATGACCCAAATCCTGTTCTTTTCTTTGAACACAAACAATTGTACAGAAGTTTATCGCAAGATGTTCCAACTGATTATTATACCATTCCATTAGGGAAAGCCGCTTTGCTAAAAGAAGGAAATGATATTACTATCATCTCTTTTGGAGCTGCAGTACATTGGGCTTTAGAAACTTTGGACAAAAACCCTGAAATAAAAGCAGATCTATTGGATTTAAGAACACTTCAACCTTTGGACACCGAAGCGATTTACGCCTCGGTTAAAAAAACAGGAAAAGTGATTATCTATCAAGAAGATTCTATGTTTGGTGGCGTTGCCAGTGATATTTCGGCTTTGATTATGGAAAATTGTTTTGAATACTTGGATGCTCCTGTAAAACGTGTGGCAAGTTTGGATTCACCAATTCCTTTCACAAAAGTGTTAGAAGATCAATATTTGCCGAAAGGCCGATTCAAAACCGAATTAAAAGCTCTTTTAGAGTATTAATCCCAAACAATAAATAAAAAAGGATGTCATTACAGACATCCTTTTTTTATGAAATTAAATAAAAATCAACTAGCAAACAGTAGAATCAGCAACTGCGCCACCAATATTCTACTTATGGTTACTAACGGATAAACCGTAGCATACGATTGATTAGGGATGTCAGAATCTAAATATTTGGTACTAAAAGCCAATGCGGCAGGATCGGTATAGGAACCGCTCATAATACCAACCATTTGATAAAAATTAAGTTTGAATACAAATCGACTAATTATTACCAGTAACAACAATGGTATAAAAGTGATGTAACAGCCATAGTAAATCCACATCCATCCATTATTTGCAATAAAGTTATCATAGAAACCATGTCCCGCTTTAATTCCCACAGCTGCAAAGAATAAACAAATTCCAAAGTCTTTCATAAAATGAATTGCCCCATTATTGATATAGGAATGAATTACTCCGACACCACCATATCTACTGATAAATAGAGCAGCCAATAGTGGTCCCGCAGCCAATCCTAATTTCAAAGGAACTGGCAAGGAAGGAATCATTATCGGAATTGAACCGATGATAACCCCAAAAATCAAGCCTCCAAAAAGTGAAAGAAAATCAGGCTCTAAAAGTATTTTTTTGGAATTTCCGATTATTTTTTCAGCTTCTTCGATTGCTTCTTTACTCCCTACGACCATTAAGGTGTCTCCATAATAAAGCTCCAATGTAGGCTGTGCCAAAATTTCTAATCCAGAACGGACTACACGGGTAACTTTTAATCCAAATTGGTTATATAAATCCAATTGTGCCAAAGTTTTATGTGTGGCTGTTTTTTTAGTAACGCTAAGAATTTTGGTTGTAATATCATCTTCCGATTCAATAAATAAATCTGTAGAAACTTTACCAAGAATATCAATGAATTTATTGATATCTTTCTGCTTTGCAACAACCATCAAAACGTCTTTTTCTTTTATTGTGGAATCCAATGAGGGAGAAAAAACAACCTTGGTACCACTTTGTTTTTGTCTCGAAATAATTACGTCTTCAATGTGAAATTCTTTGAAGACTTGGCGTATTGTTTTTCCAACAACTTCAGGTTGAGTAACTCTACATTTTTGGCGGACAATTTTGTTTTCAGAATCTTTATTTTTTTTATTCAGTAAAACAACTTCATTAGCCAAATCAATTTTTAAAAAGTTTTTGGCTAAAATTATAATCATAATAATCCCAAAAACTCCGATAGGGTAAGTGATAGCATAAGCGATGGCAGGATCTGAAAAGTGATCTGAAGGAAGATTTAATTGTTTTTGAATTTCTATCAAAGTCGACTTTGCTGCCCCCAAACCTGGAGTGTTTGTAACCGATCCAGACATTAAACCAACTGCATTTTCAATTTTAACATTCGCCACTAAGTAAAGTAACCAAGTAATAATACCTCCCAAAAAGACGGTTCCTACTCCTAAAGCATTAAAAATCAAGCCTTCTTTCTTGAATGAAGAAAAGAAAGTGGGACCAACCTGGATCCCAATTCCATAAACAAACAGAATTAATCCAAACTCTCTCACGAATTGAATAAGTTCCGCATTCATGCTAAAACCCAAATGGCCTAAAAAGAGGCCTACAAACATTACCGCGGATACCCCAAGCGAAACATTGCCGATTTTGAGTTTTCCTGCAAAAAAACCTACACTAATTGCCATAAACAATACAATCAAAGACTGCGTCATCTCTGGTTCATCAGTCGGTGTAAACAATATTCTAAACCACTCAAACATAATACTACATTTTAACTGTGAATAATGATGTAAATGAATCAATAATTTTAGTAATTTTATATGACAAAAATCAGATTTATTTCGTTTTTTCACTTTCAATTTCGTCGTTCTTCCTAATTAGTTATTAAAGACAAAATAATCCTGTAAAACACTGTAAAACAATACAAAAGAACGAAAACGTTTGAGCAATTTTTCTTGCAAACATGATAAAAATCAGCTTTTTTCTTTATTTGTTAAAGTAAATTTGAAGTAGAAATTAACACAACAAACTAGTAAATAGAAAACCATGAAAAACATCAAAATTATTCAAGAATTACACAACTTAGGAATCACAGGATATCATGAAGTTGTATACAACCCTTCTTATGAAGAATTATATCAAGCAGAAGTTTCAAATAAAAGAAAAGGATATGAAAAAGGCGCTTTAACAGATACAGGTGCGGTAGCTGTAAAAACAGGGGTTTTTACAGGGCGTTCTCCTAAAGACAGATATATTGTTAAAGACTCCGTTTCAAAAGATACCATTTACTGGGATGACAAAGTAAACTTTCCAACAACTCAAGGAATTTATGATGAATTGAAAGGACTGGTTCTAAAACAGCTTTCAACATCTCCAAAATTATACGTTGTTGATGCATTTTGCGGAACAAATAAAGACACTAGACTTAAAGTGCGTTTCGTGATGGAAGTGGCTTGGCAAGCACATTTCGTAACCAATATGTTTATCAGACCTTCAAATTACGAGTTGGAAAACTTTGGACAACCAGATTTCATTGTAATGAACGGTTCAAAAACAGTAAATCCAAATTGGAGAGAACAAGGATTAAACTCTGAAAACTTCGTAGTCTTTAACCTTACTGAAAAAATTCAAATTATAGGAGGAACTTGGTACGGTGGTGAAATGAAAAAAGGTATGTTCTCTATGATGAACTACTATTTACCACTAAAAGGAATGGCTTCAATGCACTGTTCTGCCAATGTTGGTGAAAATGGAGATGTTGCAGTATTCTTTGGGCTTTCAGGAACAGGAAAAACTACACTTTCTGCCGATCCTAAAAGATATTTGATAGGTGATGATGAGCACGGATGGGATAATAACGGGGTATTTAACTATGAAGGAGGTTGTTATGCCAAAGTGATTGATTTATCAGAAGAAAATGAACCAGACATCTGGAGAGCTATAAAAAGAGATGCCTTATTAGAGAATGTAATCGTTGATGAGTACGGAGAAATTGATTACCACGATCACTCAATCACTGAAAACTCAAGAGTTTCTTACCCAATTTATCATATCAATAAAATTGTATTGCCTTCAAAAGCAGGACATGCTAAAAAAATCATTTATCTTTCTGCTGATGCATTTGGTGTATTGCCTCCAGTATCTATCTTAGATGAAGATCAAGCACAATACCACTTTTTATGCGGATATACCTCTAAATTAGCAGGAACTGAAAGAGGAATAACTGAACCTCTACCATCTTTCTCTCCAGCATTTGGTGAAGCTTTCTTGACATTACACCCAACAATGTATTCTAAAACATTGATTGGAAAAATGAAAGAACACGGTGCAAAAGCATACTTGGTAAACACAGGTTGGAACGGAACTGGAAAAAGAATATCTCTTAAAAACACAAGAGCTATCATTGATGCTATTATAAACAGTGAGATCGATGATGCAGAAACTAAAACAATTCCTTTCTTGAATTTGACTATCCCAACTACATTGACAAATGTTAGTGAAGGAATACTTGATCCTAGAGATACTTATAAAAATGAAGAAGAATGGGAAAGCAAAGCAAAAGATTTATCAGAACGCTACATTAAAAATTTCGAACAATATACAGATACTGAAGAAGGAAAACGTTTAGTCGCTGCGGGGCCTTCTTTGGAAGCTGTTTTAAATTAGTATAATTATTTAAGGTTGGTTAAACACCTGTTAATAATGCATAAAAAACAGTATTAATAGGTGTTTTGTTATTTTAATCTAAAATACATTCTAAGATGAATTCGTTTTGTAATAATTCAATAAACCCACTGAATTCTAGTTTTTTAATTTAACAAATAATTATTGAAACGTTAAAATAAAAATTGGATTGTAATTGATTTATCTATTATATTTGCAAAAGAAACAAAGAGTTATCTAATTTTATAAAGTTATGTTATCAATTCAATTACATCATCATCATTCTCATAATTGCTCTCAAGCGATGTGTTAATGGTATGCGTGTAAGTCACAATAATCTAAACCCGTTTGAGTACATCAAACGGGTTTTTTGTTACCTATTCTTTGTACTCAGGCATTAATTTAAACTACTAACTAAAAAACTAAATAATGAGTACACTTAAAATTGCAATTCAAAAATCAGGGCGCTTAAATGAAGAAAGCATCCAAATCCTAAAAGACGCAGGTATTTCAATCGACAATGGAATAGATCAATTAAAAGCAGAAGCTTCAAACTTTCCTTTAGAGGTTTTGTATTTGCGAAATTCGGATATTCCTCAATATCTAATTGATGGTGTTGTAGATATTGCGATTGTTGGAGATAATTTATTAGTTGAAAAAGGAAAAAAAATTGAAGTGATTCAAAAATTAGGTTTTTCAAAATGTAAAGTATCTGTAGCAGTACCTAAAACTTTTAATTATAAATCTGTTCAGGATTTAGAAGGAATGCGAATTGCAACTTCTTATCCAAATACAGTAGTTGATTTTTTCAATTCTAAAGGAGTAACTGTTGACATTCACCAAATATCCGGTTCCGTAGAAATTGCCCCTAATATAGGCTTGGCCGATGCAATTGTTGATATTGTATCAAGTGGAAGTACTTTGTTTAAAAATAATTTAAAAGAAGTTGAGGTTATATTTAAAAGCGAAGCTGTATTAGCAGTTTCCCCAAAAGTAAGCCCTGAATCTCAAAAAATAATTGACACATTAAAATTTAGAATTGAATCAGTATTAAGAGCAAGAAAATCGAAATACATTTTGATGAATATTCCTAATGATAAAATCGAAGCTGTTGGAAAAATTCTTCCTGTATTGCGAAGCTTAACCGTATTGCCATTGGCACAAGAAGGATGGAGTAGTGTACACTCGGTAATTGATAAAGATACTTTCTGGGAAGTAATTGATAAATTGAAAGAAGTTGGCGCAGAAGGAATTTTAGTTTGTCCAATTGAGAAAATGGTACTTTAAATAATTTTGAATTGTAAATTATGAATTATAAATTTTGTTTGTAAATGATTTTGATGACACTTTAAATCCAATTACATAATGAAATTGATAAATAATAATTCGCAACTCATAACTTATAATTAATAACTCATAATTTATAGTTTTGAAAAAAATATATAACCCAAAACCAGAAACTTGGTCAGCAATTTTAGAAAGACCAACTCAAACAGTTGATGATATCGAATCAACCGTAAAAGGGATTTTCAAGGAAGTACAATCAAAAGGCGATTTTGCTGTTGCAAAATATACTTCTCTTTTTGACGGCGTTTCAGTTCCTGAATTAGAAGTTTCCCAAACCGAAATAGCGACTGCAATCGCAACTATTTCTAAAGAGTTAAAAGAAGCCATTCAATTAGCAAAATCTAATATTGAAAAATTCCACGCTGCACAAAAAACAAATCGTGTTGTAGTGGAAACCACTGAAGGTGTAAACTGTTGGCAAGAGAAAAGACCAATACAAAAAATTGGTTTATACATTCCAGGAGGAACCGCTCCTTTATTTTCAACGGTATTGATGCTGGCGGTACCCGCTAATCTTGCAGGTTGCAGCGAAATCGTGTTGTGTTCTCCTCCAGATAAAAATGGAAACATCAATCCAGCCATTTTATATGCCGCTTATTTATGTGGTGTAACAAAAATTTTGAAAGTGGGAGGAATTCAGGCCATTGCGGGAATGACTTTTGGAACTGTAAGCATACCAAAAGTATATAAAATATTTGGCCCTGGAAACCAATTTGTAACAGTTGCTAAACAATTGGCTACACAATTTGGTGTTGCTATCGATATGCCTGCAGGTCCATCGGAATTATTAATTGTTGCTGATGAAACTGCTATTCCTGCTTTTGTTGCTTCCGATTTACTATCACAAGCAGAACACGGAACAGACAGCCAAGTGATTTTAGTTTCTACTTCAAAAGAATTAATTGATGCTGTCGAAACGGAAATCCAATCTCAAATGGACGTTCTACCCCGAAAAGCTATTGCTGAAAAAGCCATTGCCAATTCAAAATTGATTTTTGTAGAAAATGATACCATTGCTTTGGAATTAATCAATGAATACGGGCCGGAACATTTTATTATTTGTACCAAAGACGAAGCTTTCTATATAAATAATATTGCTAACGCAGGTTCTGTTTTCATCGGAAATTACACTCCAGAAAGTGCGGGAGATTACGCATCAGGAACTAATCATACCTTGCCAACAAACGGTTACGCCAAAAATTATAGTGGAGTGAACCTTGATAGTTTCACCAAATCGATGACTTTTCAAAAAATTTCTGAAAAAGGAATACAAAACATAGGTTCAGCTATTGAAATTATGGCCGAAGCCGAAGGATTACAAGCCCACAAAAATGCAGTTACTTTACGACTGAAGAGTTTAGAATAGAGAAAAGAGACAAGAAGGAAGACTATAAAGAAGAATAAAATTGAGCAATTGAAGATCGAGTCTTTAATCTGGCATCTTTCGTCTTTCGTCTAAAAAAATAAAAAAAATGACAAATAGTTTTAATTTAGATAGTTTAGTTCGTGACAACGTCAAGGTTTTAAAGCCATATTCATCTGCACGAGATGAGTTTGAAGATTTTGACACCGCCGAAATGGTTTTTTTGGATGCCAATGAAAATCCGTTCAATAATGGGGTAAATCGTTATCCTGACCCACAACAAGCTTCCGTTAAAAGTATATTAGCGAAACAAAACAACGTGAATCCAAACCAAATGCTGTTAGGAAATGGTAGTGATGAGGTACTGGATTTGATTTTTAGGGCTTTTTGTGAGCCAAAAATCGATAATGTGATTACTTTACCTCCCACATACGGAATGTATGGAGTTTTGGCTAATATCAATGCGGTAGAAAATAGAGAAGTATTGCTTTCAACCGATTTTCAGCCTCAAATTGAAAAAATATTTAAGGCAATTGATGATAACACGAAAATGATCTTTTTGTGTTCGCCGAATAACCCAACAGGAAATTCCTTTTCAGAAGAAAGCGTAATGACTTTATTGGAGCATTTTAGTGGTTTGATTGTTATTGATGAAGCGTATATCGATTTTTCCGAAAAAGAAAGTTGGTTAAAAAAAATTGACCAATACCCTAATTTGATTATTACACAGACTCTTTCAAAAGCATACGGTTTGGCAGGAATCCGATTGGGAATTTGTTATGCCTCCGCAGAAATAATCGCGGTTTTAAACAAGATAAAACCACCTTATAATGTAAATGAGTTAACTCAAAGAAGAGCTTTAGAAAGATTGGATAACACCAATGCTATACAATCTGAAATCGCAGCAATTATAAGCGAAAGATCAGCGTTACTTAAAGTTTTACTTGATGTAAAATATGTTGAAAAAATTTATCCAACTGAGGCAAATTTTATCTTGATTAAAGTAGATGACGCTAACAAAAGATACGATGATTTAATTGCCAAAGGAATCGTAATCCGTAATAGAACAACTCAGCCATTATGTGATAATTGTTTGCGTTTGACTATTGGAACAGAAGAAGAAAATAAAAAATTAATTGAGGCATTAATAGCATAAGAAAATGAAGAAAGTACTTTTTATAGATCGCGACGGAACCATTGTTTTAGAACCGGAAGGATATCAATTAGACAGTTTAGACAAATTGGAATTTTACCCAAAAGCGTTTCAGTATTTGGCTAAAATCGCCAAAGAAATGGATTATGAATTGGTTATGGTGACCAATCAGGATGGATTGGGAACCGACAGTTTTCCAGAAGATACTTTTTGGCCAACCCAAAACTTCATTTTGAGAGCTTTTGAAAACGAAGGTGTTCTTTTTGACGATATTTTCGTGGATTGTTCTTTTCCAGAAGACAATGCGCCAACCCGCAAGCCAAGAACAGGAATGCTAACTAAATACATTGATAATCCTGACTATGATTTAGCCAATTCTTTTGTTTTGGGCGATCGAATTACCGATGTTGAATTAGCCAAGAACTTAGGGGCAAAAGCTATTTTCATGAAATCAGAAGATAATTTAGGAGTCGCAGAAATCTCAAGTAAAAAAGAAGAACTGGATGAAGTAATCGTATTGCAATCAACCGACTGGAAAGCTATTTATGAGTTTTTAAAACTAGAAGCACGTTCGGCATCAATTACAAGAAAAACCAATGAAACTGACATTTACATCAACCTGAACTTAGATGGAACAGGAAAAAGTAAAATCGAAACCGGAATTGCTTTTTTCGACCACATGCTCGACCAAATTGCACGCCACGGTCAAATGGACTTGGAAATTTTGGTAAAAGGCGATTTAGAAGTTGATGAACACCACACGATTGAAGACACAGCGATTGCCTTGGGAGAGGTTTTTGCCAAAGCATTGGGTAATAAACTAGGTATTGAGCGTTATGGTTTCTGTTTACCAATGGACGACTGCCTATCACAGGTAGCCATTGATTTTGGTGGAAGAAACTGGTTGGTTTGGGAAACCGAATTTAAACGTGAAATGGTAGGCAAAATGCCAACAGAAATGTTTTATCATTTCTTCAAATCATTCTCGGATGGAGCCAAAGCGAACATCAACATCAAAGCGGAAGGAACAAACGAACATCACAAAATTGAAGCCATCTTTAAAGCTTTTGCGAAAGCGATAAAAGTAGCCGTAAAACGAGACACGGAGAAAATGATTTTACCGAGTACAAAAGGAATGTTGTAATGGCTATAGGCAATCAGCTATGGGCAATCAGCCCAAAGCTCAAAGCCCTAAGCCCAAAGTTTATAAAATGAAAATAGTAATCATAAATTACGGAGCAGGAAACATTCAAAGCATAATGTTTGCCATCGAAAGATTGGGATTCAAAGCGGTTTTGAGTAACGATCCAGAAGAAATAAAAGCAGCAGATAAAGTAATTTTTCCTGGAGTTGGAGAGGCGAGTTATGCGATGAAAATGCTTAAACAAAGCGGTCTTGACTCTTTAATTCCAACATTGAAACAACCCGTATTCGGAATTTGTTTAGGTATGCAGTTGATGTGTAATTCTTCTGAGGAAGGAAATACGGAAGGGTTGGGTATTTTTGATGTGGATGTTATAAAATTTTCTCCAAAAGTAAAAGTACCTCAAATGGGCTGGAACAATATTTACAATCTAAAATCTGATCTTTTCAAAGGAATTGCCGAGAACGAATATATGTATTTAGTTCACAGCTTTTATGCGCCTATCTGCAAAGAAACCATTGCCACAACAGATTATGAACTAGAATATTCCTCAGCATTGGAAAATGATAATTTCTATGGAACTCAATTTCACCCTGAAAAAAGCGGTGATGTCGGAGAACAGATTTTGAATAATTTTTTAAAAATATAACTTGAACTTCTACGGCTTTCTGACTTTAGACTTTCAAACTTTAAGACTTAAATAAATGAGAATAATACCTGCAATAGACATCATAGAAGGAAAATGTGTTCGCTTATCCAAAGGCGATTACAACACCAAGATCATATACAATGAAAATCCGCTTGAAGTCGCAAAATCATTCGAAGCCCACGGAATTGAATATCTACATTTGGTTGATTTGGATGGAGCAAAATCAAGTAAAATTGTCAATTATAAAATATTGGAACAAATTGCCACACAAACCAAATTGAAAATAGATTTTGGTGGTGGTTTGAAAGCAGATTCCGATTTGAAAATAGCTTTCGAATCAGGTGCGAACCAAATAACAGGAGGAAGTATCGCTGTAAAAAACAGAGCTATTTTCGAAAAATGGATTTCAGAATACGGTTCGAATAAAATTATTTTAGGAGCAGATGCTAATAATGAAAAAGTAGCAGTTTCTGGATGGTTAGAAGATTCAGATGAAGATTTAGTTCCTTTTATCCAAGACTATCAAAACAAAGGAATTGAATACGTAATTTGCACTGATATTGCCAAAGACGGAATGCTAGAAGGTCCTAGTTTTGACTTGTATGCTAAAATTTTGACGGAAGCCAATGGTGTCAAATTAATCGCATCAGGAGGAATTTCAACATTTGATGAATTACCTAAATTAGCTGAATTAGGTTGTGAAGGAACCATCATTGGAAAAGCAATTTACGAAGGTAGAATAAGTTTAAAACAACTAGAGAACTACATAATTAGCAAATAATAAAAACCAAAATATGATAACTTGTTATTTGAAATACACCATAGATCCTTTCCAACTGGATGTTTTTGAAGATTATGGCAAAAGATGGATTAAATTAGTAAATCGTTTTGGAGGGCAACATCATGGTTATTTTTTACCTTCTGAAGGAGCAAATAACATAGCGTTTGCAATGTTTTCATTTCCTAGTTTATCCGAATATGAAAATTACAGAAGGCTAATTTTGGAAGATCAAGAATGTATTCAGGCTTTTAAAATTGCAGAAGACACACGATGTATATTGAGTTACGAAAGAACATTTTTACGTCCTGTATTTGAATAAAACGACTATTAACAATAATGAAAATGTTAACAAAAAGAATAGTACCCTGTCTCGACATTAAAAATGGAAGAACCGTGAAAGGCGTTAATTTCGTAGATTTGCGTGATGCTGGCGATCCGGTGGAATTGGCAAAAATATATTCAGATGAAGGTGCTGATGAATTGGTTTTTCTGGATATTTCGGCTACAGAAGAGCGAAGAAGAACCTTGGTTGATTTGGTGCGAAAAGTAGCGGCAACCATTAATATTCCGTTTACTGTGGGTGGTGGAATTTCAGCGGTGGAAGACGTCGAAGTTTTACTTCAAAATGGAGCTGACAAGGTTTCCATTAATTCATCGGCAGTAAAAAATCCACAGTTGATTAATGATTTGGCACAAAAATTCGGAAGCCAATGTGTGGTTGTCGCCATAGATGCCAAACAAATTGACGGCGAATGGATCGTTCATTTGGTGGGTGGAAAAGTTCCAACCGAGTTGAATTTGTTTGATTGGGCAAAAGAAGTAGAAAAAAGAGGAGCGGGAGAAATTCTTTTTACCTCAATGAATCATGACGGAACCAAAAATGGATTTGCGAATGAAGCTTTGGCAAAATTGTCTCAATTGGTTAATATTCCGATAATAGCTTCTGGTGGAGCGGGCAATATTCAGCATTTTGTTGATACATTTGTTGAAGGAAAATCGGATGCGGCATTGGCGGCAAGCGTATTCCATTTCAAGGAAATAGAAATCAAGACATTAAAAAAAGAACTAAAAAATAACAATATAGAAGTCAGAATCTAATTCTGAATTAAAAATCTAAGATAAAAATGAACATAGATATCAAAAGCTCACACGGTTTAATTCCCGCCATTATTCAGGATTCAGAAACCAAAAATGTTCTGATGTTGGGATATATGAACGAAGAATCACTTCAAAAAACAATTGAAACACAAAAAGTGACTTTTTTCAGCCGTTCGAAACAAAGACTTTGGACAAAAGGCGAGGAGAGTGGTAACTTTTTGAATTTGGTAAGCATTAAAAACGACTGCGACGGAGATACCCTTTTAATTCAAGCAAAACCGGTTGGACCTACTTGCCACACAGGTGCAGATACTTGCTGGCAAGAACCTAACAGTCCCGAATATGGTTTTATTTCAAATCTGGAAAACACCATCAAAACTCGTCGTGAAAATGCCGATTCTGAGAAAAGCTACGTAGCCTCTTTATTTGAAAAAGGAATTAACAAAATCGCCCAAAAAGTTGGAGAGGAAGCTGTGGAAGTAGTGATTGAGGCCAAAGATGACAACGATGAATTGTTTTTAAGCGAAAGTGCCGATTTACTGTTTCATTACTTGATCTTATTGCAAGCTAAAGGATATCAATTGAATGATGTAGTTAATATTTTAAAAAGCCGTCAGAAGTAAAAATACTTAAAGTTTTCAGTTTCTACTAAAAAACTAAAAATTGGATTTAAAATTTTTAAAACAATCACAATATTCCAAGAAGTCTATTAGTAATTAATTTACTAATAGACTTCTTTTTTTGATTTCAAAACTCAAAAAAAGTGAGTAGTTTTGGAAAAAAACTATTAAATCCATGAACAAACATTTATACCTTATATTATTTTCAATTTTAATCTCTAATGGAATTCAAGCTCAAGGACTTCTGAATAAGTCTGAAACCATTTTTACTCATCAGGATACTTTACGCGGAAGCATTACAAAAGAAAGAGCTTGGTGGGATTTAAAATATTATCATCTTGATATAAAAGTAAATCCAGCTGACAGAAGCATTACAGGTTCTAATACTGTTCGTTATACAGTTTTGACTGAATACAACAAAATGCAGATTGATTTGCAGGAACCAATGCAGATTTACAAGGTTACTCAGGACGGAAAAGAATTGAAATTTGAAAGAGAAGGAAATGCCTTTTTTATTCAATTAACTGCAAAACAAAAAATAGGAGAGACCAAAGAAATTCTAATTTCTTATGGAGGAAAACCTAAAGAAGCGGTTAGACCACCGTGGGATGGTGGAATTACATGGAAAAAAGATAAAAACGGAAAAGATTTCATAGCTTCTACTTGTCAAGGTATAGGAGCCAGTATTTGGTGGCCAAACAAAGATCACATGTATGATGAAGTCGAAAGCATGTTGATCAGCGTGAATGTTCCTGGAGATTTAACGGATGTTTCCAACGGAAGATTAAAAAGTGTAAAAAAGGAAAAAGACGGCACCAAAACCTTCAACTGGGAGATTTTAAATCCAATTAATAATTACGGCGTAAACATTAATATTGGAGATTATGTGAGTTTTTCTGAAAAATTTAAAGGGGAAAAAGGTGATTTAGATTGTAGTTATTATGTTTTAAGGGATAATTTGGCCATAGCCAAAGAACATTTTAAAGATGCGCCAAGAATGCTAAAAGCTTTTGAAAATTGGTTTGGTCCTTATCCGTTTTACGAAGACAGTTATAAATTGGTAGAAGCGCCATATTTAGGTATGGAACACCAAAGTAGCGTGACTTATGGAAACAATTTTACAAAAGGACATAATGGTAATGATAGAAGTGGAACAGGTTGGGGTCTGAAATATGATTATATCATTATTCATGAATCAGGACACGAATGGTTTGCCAACAATATTACCTATAAAGATATTGCTGATATGTGGATTCACGAGAGTTTCACAACTTATTCAGAAGCGCTTTTTATAGAATATTATTATGGAAAAGAAGCTGCTAATGAATATATTCGAGGAATTCGAAAATGGATTAAAAATAGAAAATCTATTATTGGAAATTATGATGTAAACAATGAAGGATCTGGTGATATGTATCCAAAAGGAGCAAATATGATACATACCATCCGTCAGGTTATAAACGATGATGCGAAATGGAAGTCTATTTTAAGAGGACTAAACAGTACTTTTTACCATCAAACAGTTACAACAAAGCAAATTGAAGATTACATAAACACACAATCGGGCATTGATTTCAGCAATGTGTTCAATCAATATTTAAGAACGCCTCAGGTTCCAACTTTAGAATATTATTTTAGGGATCAAAAATTAGTTTATCATTGGATAAATTGTGTAGATAAATTTGATTTGCCTGTAAAAGTAGTTTTAAACGGAGTTGAAACCTGGCTTAAACCAACAACAGACTGGAAAACAGAAGATACAAAAACAGACAAACCAACTTTAGTAGTTGATAAAAACTTTTACATCACAGAATTTAATATTACGAATTAAATTTCTAATTATTTAAAAACCAAGCCCAACAAATTTTTATAGTTTGTTGGGCTTGGTTTTTTTATAGAGAAATCATAAAAATTTAAGAAAAATTGATTCGAATGTTTACATTTGTTGCAATCTGAATTTACTTCAATACGTTATTTTATGAAAAAATATTTTGGAGGTATTATTATTGCCTTTTTGGTTGGTTTTAATACCAATGCACAAGGACTTTTGAACAAGTCTGAAACTGTTTTTACTAGACAAGATTCTTTAAGAGGCAGTGTTACCAAAGAAAGAATTTGGTGGGATATAAAAAACTATTTTTTGGATGTAAAAGTAAATCCTGCAGATAGCACAATTACAGGGTCTAACACTATTCAATATAAAGTTTTACAGCCTTATAATGTAATGCAAATTGACTTGCAAAATCCAATGGAAATTACTAAAGTAACACAAGACGGTGTTGCATTAAAATACAAAAGAGAGGGTAATGTCTTTTTCATAACATTAGCTTCCACACAAAATACCGGTGCAATAAAAGAAGTTAAAGTGTTTTATCAAGGTAAACCAAAAGTAGCCGTAAGACCACCGTGGGATGGAGGAATAACTTGGAAAAAGGATAAAAATGGAAATGACTTTATAGCTTCTTCCTGTCAAGGATTGGGTGCGAGTGTTTGGTGGCCAAACAAAGACCATATGTATGATGAGGTAGAAGGAATGAAAATTAGCGTAAATGTTCCTGGAAAATTAATGGATATTTCCAATGGTCGCTTACAAAGTGTAAAAACACTAAAAGATGGTACAAAAACGTATACTTGGGTTGTAAAAAATCCAATCAACAATTATGGTGTAAATATCAATATTGGTGACTACGTGACTTTTTCGGAGAAATACAATGGGGAAAAAGGAGATTTAGATTGTACTTACTATGTTTTGAAAGATAATTTGGCAAAAGCCAAAGAACAATTCAAAGAAGTACCAAGAATGTTGAAAGCTTTTGAACATTGGTTTGGTCCTTATCCTTTCTATGAAGACAGTTACAAACTGGTAGAAGCACCTTATTTAGGCATGGAACACCAAAGTAGCGTAACTTATGGAAATGGCTACAAAAATGGTTATTTGGGTCGCGATTTGAGTGGTACAGGTTGGGGATTAAAATTTGATTTTATTATCATCCACGAATCGGGACACGAATGGTTTGCCAACAATATTACTTACAAAGATATTGCCGATATGTGGATTCACGAGAGTTTTACCAATTATTCTGAAAGTCTTTTTGTAGAATACTATTATGGAAAAGAAGCAGGATATGAATACGAAAGAGGCATTCGAAAAAACATTCAGAATGACAAACCAATTATTGGTAATTATGATGTAAATAACGAAGGTTCTGGGGATATGTATTACAAAGGTTCTAACATGTTGCATACATTACGCCAAGTCGTAAATAATGATGAAAAATGGAGAAGCATCTTGAGAGGTTTAAACAGTACTTTTTACCATCAAACAGTAACTACCAAACAAATTGAAAATTACTTAAGTCAACAGGTTAGTATGGATTTGAATCCTTTCTTCAATCAATATTTGAGAGATATCAGAATTCCAACATTAGAATATACTTTTCAAGACAGCACTTTAAAATACCGTTGGACAAATATAGTTTCTGGTTTTGATATGCCTTTAAAGGTTACTCTTAATGGAACCGAAGTTACTTTGAACCCAAAGGCTGACTGGAGTGAATTTACAAATTCCTCTAAAATTGAAAAAGTTGAAATAAATAAGGATTTCTATGTTTTTTCCAAGGATGCAAATTAAACAATTTACTTCTTAATAAAAAAGACCAGCAATTGCTGGTCTTTTTTATTATAGAACTTTTTATTCATTACTATAGCAAAATAAATTTAAATTAACTCTTTGGATACATATTGCCAACTTGCTTTAATAGAACCTGTTGGATTTGGAGAATAATTAGTTTCTTGTTCTACAAAAAAGTGCTGCATCCCAGAAAGTTTAGCTTCTGCGAAAATAGATTTAAAGTTGATACTTCCTTCTCCAATTTCTGTATTCCATTCCACTTTGGATTTATCCATATCTTTTACATGCCACATCGTAAATCGACCCGGATTAGCTTTAAACAATTGCAAAGGATCATTTCCTGAGCGAACAGCCCAATATAAATCTAATTCAAAATCAACTAATTTTTTATCTGTTTCTTGCAATAAGATATCATATCCAGTTTGATTTCCAAACTTTGCAAACTCAAAATCATGGTTGTGATATGCCAACTTCAATCCTGCCTGTTTACATAAAACTGCCGCTTCATTAACTTTTTGTGCAATTAGTTTGTAATCATCTAGCTTGCTCCTTAAACTTTCTTCTAACCAAGGAACAGTCACATATTCACTTCCTAATACATTAGCACATTCAATAGAGGACTTCAGAAAATCGGCATTATTATCTTTTATAAATGATTTAAAATCATAATGACCACTTGTAGCTTTTAGTCCATTATCGGTAAGAATCTTTTTAAAATCTTTTGTCGAAGTACCAAAAAAACCTTTTTCAGCTGAAAACCCATACGTTTCCACTTCTTTATACCCAGATTTAGCCACATGCTCCAAAACACCTTTTACATCTTTAGAAAATGACTCTCTTAAAGTGTACAATTGAAGACCAATATTTTTTGGTTTAGTTGAAAAGGCAAGGGAAGGAGCAATTGCTAAAGCCCCTAAAGCTAAACCGCTGTTAATAATAAAATCTCTTCTCTTTATCATAGTTTTTTACTTTTATTAGATTAAAAATTAAATATCACAAATCGCAATTGCCTTTTTCAAAGAGGCTATTTTATCTTTTTGTTTAGGAATAAACTCTTGTCCCACAAAACCAGTAAAGCCCGTATCGCCAATAGCTTTCATTATAGTGCTGTAATTGAGTTCTTGAGATTCATCAATTTCATTGCGTCCAGGGACTCCACCAGTATGATAGTGAGCAATGTATTTGTGATTTTCTCTAATAGTTCGAATTACGTCGCCTTCGTCAATTTGCATGTGGTAAATATCATATAGTAGTTTAAAATTTTCCGAATTGATTCGTTTCGCCAATTCTACTCCCCAATAGGTTTTATCACATTGATAATCTTTGTGATCAATCTTACTGTTCAGCAGTTCCATAACCAAAGTTACTTTATGTTTTTCGGCCAATGGAATCAATTTTTTCAAACCCATTACACAATTATTCCAGCCTTCTTCATCTGTTTTTCCTCTTCGGTTACCACTAAAACAAATCAAATTTTTGTAACCAGCTTCAGCAACTAAAGGAATCATTTCTGTATAATTCTTAATCAATTGCTCATGAAATTTCAGATCATTAAAACCATCCACTAAATTTAATTCGGCACCATTACACATAGTGGAAACAAGATTATGCTTCTTAAGTATTGGCCAATCTTTTGGACCAACCAAATCAATACCAGTAATTCCAATTTTTTTAGCTTCCACACAAAGCGTTTCAACATCAAAATCACTGAAACACCAACGAGCAACTGAATGATTAATTCTTCCTTTCAACATATTAGAATCTAATTTTAATTCTTCATTAGGAGTAACCAAAGCAGACAAACCAGTCGGGATTCCTAAGGTAACAGTTCCTGCGAGAATGCCTTTTATAGCGGTTCTTCTATCAAAACTTGCACTCATCTTTTCTATATTTAAATTACTTAAATTTCATTTACTGCTTTATTTTTGTCTTGAAATAAAAGAGCAAAAATCAAGAATACTGCAAAAGCAATTCCGGCAGGAATTATCCATACCATTTGCCAATTTATTGCTCCTTCAACAGTTTTATAATTATCCGTAATCCAGCCTGCTACTGCAAACCCAATTAACATTCCAATACCATAAGTTGCCAATGTTATCAAACCTTGTGCAGCACTTTTATATTTTTCTCCTGCTTTTGAATTGGTATAAATTTGTCCCGAAACAAAGAAGAAATCATAACAAATTCCATGTAAAGCAATTCCAACAATAAGCATAAAACTCAAATCATCACCATTGCCATAAGCAAACAAAACGTAACGAACTGCCCAAGCTAACATTCCCACCAGAATTGTTTTCTTGAATCCAAAACGGGCAAAAAACACAGGAATGAATAATAAAAATAGTGCTTCGGAAATTTGTCCAATCGCCATTTTTCCTGTAGGATTTTCAACTCCAGCGGCAGTCAGGAAAGGATGTGCATTTTGATAATAAAAAGCCAACGGAATACAAATCAGAATCGATGAAATGAAAAATATCAAGAAGTTTTTATCTTTTAAAAGTTTTAAAGCATCAAGACCAATAATATCAGCAATTTTGATTTTCCCTTCACTCGCTTTTGGTGGAGTTTTAGGTAATGTAAAGCTCAATAGACCTAAAACCAAAGCCGCAATTCCAGCTAAAAGGAAAGTGTTTTTAAGTAATCCATTAGAAACAGCTTCTACAGAATCCCAATGAAACAAGAAACTAATAGACAATCCTGCCAAAATCCATCCTATGGTACCCCAAACTCTAATATTGGCAAACTCTTTCTCTGCATCTTTCATTTGGTTGAACGCCACTGAATTTACCAATGCCAATGTCGGCATATACAAAACCATATAACTCAATACATAGATATAAAATGCCCCAACATCTACCGATTGATACATTTGATACATCAAAAATGCACCAGCTAAATGCAAAACACCTAAGATTTTCTCGGCATTAAAATAACGATCCGCAATCAAACCAATTATAAAAGGTGCAATGATGGCTCCCCATGATTGGGTAGAAAAAACTGCAGCTGCTTCTGAACCAGAAGCCTTTAAATTGCTTCCTAAAAAAGTACCAAGAGTGACAAACCATGCCCCCCAGATAAAAAATTCAAGAAACATCATTACAGATAATTTAATGCGGATAGTTGTATTCATAAAAATAGGTTGGTTTTTGGTTAAGTTAGTTTTGGTGCTATTAATTATTTACAGCCAGTTGTAGTTTCCATTGTATTCCATTCTTTAATCACAATGTTACGATACCACACATTATCACCATGATCTTGCAAAGCAATTTTTCCCTTTTTAAATGTTGCAAAAGCTGGCCAAGAAGCAAATTTACTTCCTGCAACCAATGCCTTAAAATTATCATCCCAAAGTACCGTTTCAACAACAATAACTCCATTTAAAACGTAAGTCAATTTTCCGTTTTTACAAACCACCTCAGCAGTATTCCATTCTCCAACTGGTTTTACTGGTTCTGATTTACTTTGTATTAAATCATATAAATCTCCAGCACGGTGTTTTGTTATTTTTCCATCTGGATGACCGTTGTTGTCCAAAACTTGCATTTCTAGACCTGTTTCGTAAGTGTTTTTATATTTTGTTGGGTTGTCGTTAACAAAAAAGATGATTCCACTATTGGCATTTGGCGCTACTTTCCAATCTACTTTCAAATGAAAATTTTCATATTCAGCATCTGTTACTAAATCCCCACCTTGACCATTTTTGGCAGCCACTGGATCAAAATGCAAAACGCCATCTTCTACTTTCCAACCATCACCAACTGAAGTTTTTCCATAATTATGCCAACCTGTTGTGGTTTTACCATCAAAAAGAGGCTTAAAACCTTTTTGAGCTTGCATGGTTTGAAATAAAGTGAATACTAATACTGTTGTTATAATCTTTTTCATGATTTTAATATTTAATTTTAATATTTTAAAAACTAAGGTTTTTCCAACCTTCTCTATAATTACGTTTAACAAATTGATTGACATCATCGATATTGGTTACTTTCTTAGCATCATTATCCCAAAGTAATTTAACCGAACGACCTGGAAATACATCTTCGCCTAATACTTCTTTATGTAAATCATAACCTCTTACGGCTAGATTGGCCATTAATAAAGCTTCTGTCAAAGGACCGGCAATTTCAAAAGGCGAACTCAATTCTTTTTTGCCATATCCAGCAATGCAACCTTCTATCCATTGTTTTTGATGGCCACTGGCGCCATCTTTTACTCTAGGATATTTCTCGGCTATTTTTAGATTTTCATTACGACTTAAAGGCAATAATCTTGGATTTTCACTATAAGTGTCGCAAATCATTTTTCCTTTTGTTCCAATGAATAATGTACCATTCCCACCATCTCCAAAGATTTCGTTTGCACCTAATTCATCCGGACGTTCTGGTTGAATACCACCATCCATCCAATGCATTTTGATTTCTCCTTTTGTTTTATCAGTTTTAGGGAATGTTAAAACAACATGACTGGAAGGAGGACAACTTTCTGGAAAATAACCTCTTTTGAATTCATCAACATAAACAGAACCTACACTGCACTGAACATCTTTGGCATATTTTAGATTTAAAACAGAGAAAGGTGCTTCCATTAAATGGCATCCCATATCTCCTAATGCGCCAGTTCCATAATCCCACCAACCACGCCAGTTGAATGGCACTAATTTGTCTACATAATTTTTATTTGGTGCTGTTCCTAACCATAAATCCCAATCTAATTCTTTAGGAATTTCAGTTTTTGCAGTTGACCATGGAATTCCTTGTGGCCAAACAGGTCTGTCTGTCCAAGCATAAACTGTATGCACATCTCCAATCAAATCGGCATCGTACCATTCTTTTAGAATTCGAGTACCATCATTCGATGAACCTTGATTTCCCATTTGTGTTACTACTTTATAACGAGCAGCCGCTTGAGTCATCATGTGTGCTTCGTAAATATCATGAGCCATTGGTTTTTGTACATACACATGTTTTCCTAACTGCATAGCCGAAAAGGCTTGAATAGCATGATTATGATCCGGTGTAGAAACTGAAACAGCATCAAAGTTTTTATGCTCTTTATCGAACATTTCACGCCAATCCTTGTAAAATTTAGCTTTCGGTAAAGCTTTTACAGCATCAGCGGCTCTTCTTGTATCAACATCACACAAATAAGAGACATTAGCGAGGCCACTTTTTTCAAAAGAACCAACATCTGATCTTCCTTTTCCTCCAACACCAATACTGGCAATTAATAATCTGTCACTAGGAGCTACGAAGCCTCTGCCCATGACATGTCTTGGAATAATCATTAAACCGGCTGTTGCTAGTACTCCTTTTTTTAGAAAATCTCTGCGAACAATCGATTCTGGTTCTTTATTTTTATTGAAGTCTTTATCCATAAGTAAGTAGGTTTCAATTTATTTATTCAATGATAAAATGTATTTGGCAATTTTTTTAGCGTCGTCTTTTTTTAGTGCAGTATGAGCTGCCATTGGTATAGCTCCCCAAACTCCAGAACCTCCTTTGATAATTTTATCTGATAAATAATTGATATTTTTATCATTCATTGGATATTTTTTGGCAATTTCTAAATAAGAGGGTCCAATTACTTTTTTGTCCAATTTGTGACAGGTAGCACAATCTTGTTTGGCCATTATTTTTTCCCCTTCAGAAGGTTGAATTCCATCTTTGCCACTATATCCCTTTGGAATTGATTCATATTCCGAAAAAGAACTTAAACTTACTAGAGCTATTACTGCTGCTAAAATCTTAATTTTCATATTGTATTAGTTAAACAATTTATAATCCTAAATTTTTTCTATTAAGCTGTGTGTTGGTTTCGACCGCTGCAAAATCGTCGAAAGCTTTATCAGTCACTTTAATAATGTGATTTTTTATAAATTCTGCTCCCTCACGAGCGCCGTCTTCTTGATTTTTCAAACAGCATTCCCATTCCATCACTGCCCAGCCTTTGTAATCATATTGTGCTAATTTGCTAAAAATGGTTTTAAAATCTATTTGACCATCACCTGGCGAACGATAACGACCTGCGCGATTCAACCAACTTTGGTATCCTCCAAAAGTCCCTTGTTTTCCTGTTGGATTAAACTCAGCATCTTTCACGTGAAAAGCCTTGATACGCTCATGATAAAAATCTATGTATTGAATGTAATCCAATTGTTGTAGAACAAAATGTGAAGGATCATACAAAATACATGCTCGCTGATGATTGTTTACCGCTTTCAGAAACATTTCATAAGTTTCTCCATCGAATAAATCTTCACCGGGATGGATTTCGTAACAAACATCCACGCCATTTTTATCAAATTCATTAAGGATTGGCGTCCAGCGTTTAGCCAGTTCTTTGAATCCATCTTCAATTAAGCCAGGTGGACGCTGAGGCCAAGGATGAAAATATTGCCATAATAACGAACCGCTGAAAGTAGCATGTGCATTAAGTCCTAAATTTTGTGAAGCTTTTGCTGCATAATGCAATTGTTGCACCGCCCATTCTTGTCTTACTTTTGGATTACCTCTCAAAGCCTTTGGAGCAAATCCATCAAAAAAATCATCGTAGGCGGGATGAACCGCTACTAACTGCCCTTGTAAATGAGTGGACAATTCTGTTATTTTTAATCCGTAAGAAGCC
Organism: Flavobacterium granuli; assembly: GCF_031456055.1. Classification (GTDB taxonomy): domain Bacteria; phylum Bacteroidota; class Bacteroidia; order Flavobacteriales; family Flavobacteriaceae; genus Flavobacterium; species Flavobacterium granuli_A. Next base: position 38,031 of record NZ_JAVDTX010000002.1, on the reverse strand, counting down.
ATTGTACCTGTCAACTCATCGGCATATGTTTTACTTTCTGCCGCTTTTTGTAAATCGATAAAACGCGAATCTAACGTTGGCATTTGGATTCCTTTGAAACCTAAATCCACAGCCCATTTACAAATTCCGTCTAGGGAATTAAAAGGGGCTTCATCAGATATAAATTGTGCCAAAAAAACCGCAGGTCCTTGTATTGTTGTCATGTTATATTTTTATAAACTTTTTGAGTTTTCCTTTTTTATAAAACGTAAGGAGTCCATTTTTTATCGGACTGCGCAGAAGCTACTACATTATCGATAAACGCCATACCTCTTAATCCATCTTCAACAGAAGGAAAGTCTAACATTTCGGGGCTAGGTTCTTTTCCGTCTAATTTACAGCCTAATGTCAATGCAAAGTTGCGATAGATATTAGCAAATGCTTCTAAATAACCTTCCGGATGTCCGCCAGGAGTACGACAGTTATGGGTAGCAAATGAAGACAAATGAGCTCCATAATTTCCTCCGGCTCTTAAAATTTGTGCCGGTTCGTCTAGCCATCGCACCATTAAAGTGTTAGGATCATGCTGAAACCATTCGATTCCACCTTTTTCACCATATACTCTTATTCGTAATGCATTTTCTTCACCAGCCGCAACTTGAGACGCCATCAAAACACCTTTTGCACCATTATCAAACTTCAATAATACAGCTCCGTCATCATCCATTACACGTCCTTCCACCAAAGTGTTTAATTCAGCGCAAACATCTGTAATTTTAGCTCCTGTAATGTATTCTGCCAAATGGGCGGCATGTGTACCAATATCACCCATGACAGAACTTTTTCCTGCTTTTTTAGGATCTGTTCTCCATGCAGCCTGGGTATTTCCTTCTCTTTCTGATAATTTACTTAGCCAGCCTTGAGGATATTCAACCCAAACTTTACGTATTTTTCCTAATTTCCCTTCTTTGACCATAGCTTTCGCCTGTTTCACCATTGGGTAACCGGAATAAGTATGTGTTAAACAAAGGATCAGGCCTGTTTCTTTTATTTTTTGTTCTAAAAGTTTTGCCTCCTCCAATGAAAAAGTAATAGGTTTTTCTATAACCACGTTAAACCCATGATCCAGAGCCATCATCGCAGGCGCAAAATGTGCAAAATTTGGCGTGACAATAGTTACGAAATCAATTCTTTCATCCGCTGGCAAAGCAGCTTCAGCTTTAAACATCTCTTCATAAGTCAAATATATTCTTGACTCAGGCAAGAACAGTGCTTTTCCTGAGGCTTTCGCTGTTTCAGGATTGATACTTAATGCACCACAACTTAACTCTATTAATCCATCCATATTGGCAGCTAAGCGGTGAATCGCACCAATAAAAGCATCTTGGCCACCACCGACCATACCCATTCTTAATTTTCTCATAATTGAATAATCCTAAATCTAAATATTTTTTTTCTTTAATTCTTTTACAGCATAATCACAAGCTCTGGCGGTCAGGGCCATGAATGTTAGTGATGGATTTTGACAAGCAATGGAAGGCATGCAAGAACCATCAGTAACAAATACGTTACTCACTTCATGCATTTGATTCCATTTATTCAATACAGATTCTTTTGGATCATTCCCCATTCGAGCAGTTCCCATTTCGTGAATTGCCATTCCAGGGAAACAACCATTATCATAGGTTTTTACATTTTTCATACCAGCTGCTTCCAGCATTTCAGCGGCATCATACATCATATCCTCACGCATTTTGGCTTCATTTTCTTTGTATTCACAATCAATTGCCAATACAGGTTGTCCCCATTTATCTTTTTTAGAATGGTCAATGTAAACTTTATTTTCATAGTAAGGAAGCATTTCTCCAAAACCTCCTAATCCCATTGTCCATGAGTCAGCTGGTCTTGATAATGTTTCTTTAAAATCACCACCAAAGGCTAATTCTGCAACTTCTTTATGCCAACTGCCTCTACTAGCTCCACCTTGATATCCAAAGCCACGCAAGTAATCACGTTTGTCGTTATTAAAGTTCTGATATCTTGGAATGTAAATTCCATTGGCTCTTCGTCCATAAGTATATTTGTCTTCAAAACCTTCAGCACTTCCTTCAGCACCACATCTAAAGTGATGATCCATTAAATTATGTCCCAAATGTCCGCTGCCATTACCCAAACCATTTGGATGAGCTTCAGAAGTTGAATTCAATAAAATAAAGGTTGACCCCAAGGTTGACCCATTTACAAAAACTATTTTTGCATAAAACTCCATAGTTTCATTGGTCTGGGCATCAATAACCATCACACCTTTAGCTTTCTTAGTGTCTTTGTCATAAATAATATGATTGACAATCGAGTAGGGGCGAACGGTTAGTTTTTTAGTAGCCATAGCAGCTGGTAAAGTTGAAGACTGCGTACTGAAATAGGCACCAAATGGACAGCCTCTACTGCATAAATTTCTATATTGACAACTGCCTCTCCCTAAATGAGGTTGAGTTAAATTAGCAGTACGACCAATTGTCATAATTCTGGACTTATTATAATGCTTTTCAATGCGGTCTTTTACCGATTTTTCAACACAATTCATATCCATAGGAGGCAAAAATTGACCGTCTGGAAGCAAAGGCCAATTTTCATTTTGGCCGCTTATTCCAGCAAATTTTTCTGCATAATCATACCACGGGGCAATATCTTTATATCGAATTGGCCAATCATTACCATGACCGTCCTTGGCGTTATCTTCAAAATTGTGATCACTTAAACGGTAACTTTGACGCCCCCACATTAAAGACTTTCCTCCAACGTGAAAACCTCTGTACCAATCAAAACGTTTATCTTCTGTATACGGACATTCTAAATCGTTTACCCACCAGTCTTCATTTGCCTGACTATAAGGATAATCTCTGGTTTGCACTGGATGTGTTCGCTTTTGTTCCTCTGTCATTTTTCCAGCATACGGTATTTCCCAAGGGGCTTTCATAGCCGAATCATAATCTTTAATATGCTCGATGTTCATACCACGTTCCAACATCAAGACTTTTAATCCTTTTTCTGTTAATTCTTTGGCTGCCCATCCACCACTTATTCCTGAACCTATAACTATCGCGTCATAAGTATTTTGTTTCTTTAAATCTGTATTGATATTCACGAGTCTCTTTTTAGTAATTAATAAAATTCAGCGGCAAGTTCTTAGTCATCTATGTAGCCCAAGCTTTCTGACCCGGTTTGTATTCGGCATTACCATCATATTTTCCCGGTATAGGCAAATATTCTCTAGCCATTGTACAACCAACTTCAGAAGAAAAATAACCTAATATGGTTAAATCTCTAGCAATCATAAAGAAAGAAGGTTCCTTATTACTATCGATAGCCTGTTGTTTTAATTCATTCATAAGCTGATTCTTTTCGTCACTATTGAGACTCAAGAATTCTTTATTGAATTTAGTTTTACATTTTACTAACATATCTTCAAATCCATTTTTGAAGATTGCTTGCAACTTTGAGGGATAACAATCTTTTATAATTAATGGTATAAAAGCTCCAACACCTGCAGCTTTCGCCCCTGGAGATTGTGCGGTTGTCGGTAAAATAATTTCCGCGAATTCCGCTAAAATTTCTTCATCAGTTGCTGAAAAGAAATAGGTGCTCTTTTCGGGATCAAATACAGTAAAACTTTCAAATAAAACCCCCATTGTTGTGGCAGAAATTGCTCCACCCATCAAAAATGCAATCTTTTTTAGTGCCTCTCGTCTTTCCATTTGCGAAATGTTAAAAATATCATGTAATTATTATCAATAATACAATTATCAATACATTACAATAATAAGCAAAAAAGAAACATATTGATTTATTGTTCGTTAATTAATTGGAATAAATTAATAATTCGCAATCAATAAAACGTTTTAGTGAATATTATAGAAAATATTTCGCGACAAGCCATAAGACGCAAGAAAAAATTCAAAGTTTTAAGAAACTTTTTTTAAAACAACTTTACAAACCAAACAATCATGATGCTTTTTATGATGTAAAATTCTTATCAACAATAACCAAAAAAGTTAAAATTAAATTTCATTGTGTTAAAACAACGCAATTCTAATTATTAATTATCCTCATCAAATAATTGAACTTGGTTTTTCAATCTTTCGATCAATAAATTCATCATCCTTTTGTTGAGATTGGAAGAATTCTGGATATATAATGCATATTCATCAGTCGTAAATAATGCGATAATCATTCCTTTTAAGGCATTTCGGAATTTGATGTCTTTTTGAATCGCATTTTCTATAATAGACAGTTTATTTTCAACCGACTTGGTGTAGAAATCTCTTTTGTATTTGCTAATAAAATTTAAAAAAGAGGCGATAAACAAATCGTTCTGAAGTTCCAAAATAGGCCTAAGCACCTCGTTTTGAAACAACTCTTCTGAAGACGACTGATTACTCACATTTCCTAATGATTCTCCTCGAATTTCTTTGATTAATTTATCTCTATGATTCATCTTTCTTTTTTCTTTAAAAATATAAAAAATACTATTAAGAATATCTTATTTTAGCATTATTAAATCAAAAAATATGCGATTTCATACTAGAAAATGGGTAAAACCTGAAGATCTAAATCCAAACGGATCATTATTCGGAGGAAAATTATTGGCTTGGCTAGACGAAGAATTGGCCTTGTATTCCATTATACAATTGGAAAACCGTAGAATTGTAACCAAACACATGTCTGAAATCAATTTCAGAAGCTCCGCAAGGCAAGGCGATATTATCGAAATAGGAATTGATGTTGTCAAATTCGGTCGTTCTTCATTAGAATTAAAATGTGAAGCCCGAAACATGATGACACGAGAAACCATAATCACTATAGACAGCATCATAATGGTAAATCTCGGCGAAGACGGAAAACCTAAAGCGCACGGAAAAACGGAAATTGAGTACGTAAAAGATAGAATAGGTCAATAATAAATGCTAAGATTCTAAGTTGCAATAATTGCAAATATTAGTTAAAATGGTCAAACTAATATTTAACTTCAAGGCTTCACCAAATTTTCAGAAGACATAACAGAAATTTCCAAATCAAAATAAGGAATAGAGGCAATGATATGATCAAAGATATCGGCCATAATGAATTCGTAATTCTCGAAACGCTTGTCTTTTGTAAAGGCATATATTTCAAGGGGAATACCATAAGGTGTTGGTTGAAGTTGACGGCAAAGCATCAACATATCTTTATTCAAGCCTGGATATTGCTGAAGATATTGGGTAATGTATTTTCGAAATAACCCAAAATTAGTCAGGTTTCGCCCATTTACGGCTAAGCTTTTATCAATTTTATGCCCGCTATTATAGTTATCTATTTCGGCTTTTCTAGTATCAATATAAGCACTCAAAAGATCAATTTTCTTTAAATCTATAAGCTCCTGATCTTCTAAAAACCGAATAGTATTGGCTTTTATCATAATGTGCCTCTTGATTCTTCTTCCGTCAGAATTGAGCATTCCTCTCCAGTTGTGAAAAGAATCAGAAATCAAACTATAGGTTGGAATCGTAGTTGTGGTATTGTCAAAATTTCGAACTTTCACAGTGGCTAGATTGATTTCTATCACATCACCATCGGCACCATAACGATCCATGGTTATCCAGTCACCAATTCGTACCATGTCATTTATAGCAACTTGAACGCTGGCCACAAAACCCAAAATAGTGTCTCTAAAAACCAATATAATAACCGCCGAAACAGCTCCCAAAATAGTTAACAATTCCTTTTGGTCAATATCAAACAGTTTTGAGATAATCAGTGCAATTCCAAACATCCACAGCACAATCATAATAACCTGAATGAAACTGTCGATAGGCTTGTCACTGTATCTTGGCATCAATTTTAAATAATCGCGCAGGGAATTAAAAATGGTTCTGATAATCCATAAGATCAATAAAACAATATAAACTCCCACGGCTTTACCAAAGATACTTTCCCAGTATTCAAACTTATCCAAAATCACTGGAACTGATTTAAAAACAAAAAACAACGGAACTAAATAAGCAATGTACTTAGCCGTTTTATTGGTAACCAATAAATCATCAAATTTAGTTTGAGTTCTTTGGGCTACAATGGCCATGATGGTTACCAATATAAATCGGAAAACCACATACAATGCATAAGCCAAAAAACAAAGTAAAATAATATTGAAAAACAAACTCAAATAAGTCGATGTAGTCCTACTCAATCCCCAATGTCTAAAAATAGGGTAGAGGAATTCAAAAATGAATTGAATGAGTTTGTTCATGTTTTATAAATGTTTATGTTTTTTTTCAGCCTCTTGAGAAGCTAATCCCTAAAAGATTACAAGTATTTTTTATCTATATAAAAAGTACCAAACGGAACTAACGAAGCAGCCAATATAATACCGAAGGCTTTAAAATCCCATTTTTGGGCTTTCTTCAACAAAATAGCCAATAAAACATACCCAATAAATAGAACACCATGACTCATCCCAATAGGATAAAGCAATGTTTTGTAAAGTACTAGATTTGTTGGCTTAATAAAGAGCATATTCGAAAATAAAACCAAATATGAGATGCCTTCTAAAATGGCAGTAACCTTGAAAATTTTAAGCATTTGTAGTTGTTTTTTCAATTATAATGCGCAAAATTAGTCAATATCAATGATTATTAATGTATTCATTATAAAAGTAAATTACTTTTGTATTCTTAAACTTTGAAAATGAGCAAGCGCGATTTAAAAAAATATATGAATGAACTCAATAAAGAACAATTAGAAGAGCAAATTCTTGAATTGTATGAAAAGTTCAGCCCCGTGAAAGTCTATTACAATTTTGTATTCAATCCAAAAGAAGAAACCTTATTACAGGAATGCAAACTCAAAATCTCTCATGAATATTTTCCGCTGCAAACCAAAGGCAAAAGAAAAAAACCAAAAATGAGACGCTCGGTAGCTCAAAAATACATCAAGCATTTTATTTTATTGGGTGTAGATCCTTTTGTGATTGCTGATGTGATGCTCTATAACATCGAAATCGCCCAGACTTTCTCTGCAGAAAACCTCGTCAAACAGGAATTATTCTACAAAAGTATGTTTAATTCTTTCGAGCAAGCCTCAAAATTCATTATTTCAAATGGAATTATCAGCGAATTTAAAAACAGATTGATTTCAATTTGCGAGGAAGCATCAGACCAAAAATGGATGAATACCACTGATTTCAAAACAAATATTGAACTTTTGGAGAACTAAGAGAGTCGTTTGTAATCGATTTTAATTAATCCGTCCTATATATTTTTAAAAAAAATTGGCCGAATAACTGTTTTTTAGGCGTATTTTTGCAAAAATCGAAAAATATACAATGCATCAAGAGAGTTTAGAAATTGAAGTCGAAGCCAAAAAAGAACTTTACGCTTACCAACAAGGAGACATTGACGCCATATTTGAGCGTATAGACAATGCCCCTGGACAACATCATTTATTATATCAATTGCCTACTGGTGGAGGAAAAACTGTTATTTTTTCCGAAATCGTTCGTCGTTATTTGTCACAACATAATAAAAAAGTGGTAGTACTAACACACCGTATCGAGTTGTGTAAGCAAACTTCAAAAATGTTGAAAGGTTTTGACGTAAAAAATAAAATCATCAACAGTAAAGTAAAAGAACTTCCAGACCAAAATGACTATTCTTGTTTTGTGGCGATGGTTGAGACTTTGAAAAACCGTATCAACGATGAGAAACTACATTTAGACAATATTGGTTTAGTTATTATCGATGAGGCGCATTACAATTCCTTCCGAAAATTATTGAAATCTTTCAAAAATGCATTCATCCTTGGAGTAACAGCTACTCCTTTGAGTTCAAACATAAAATTACCAATGCACCAAAGCTATGATGAACTAATCGTGGGTGACACCATTAGCTCATTAATAGAAAACGGTTTCTTGGCAAAAGCCGTTACCTATAGTTATGATGTTGGATTGACATCATTAAAAGTAGGTATCAACGGAGATTACACTGTAAAATCTTCCGATGATTTATATACCAATATGGCGATGCAGGAAAAATTATTGCACGCTTACACCGAAAAATCTTTAGGCAAAAAAACCTTGATTTTCAACAACGGTATTAATACCTCTTTATATGTTTATGAAACATTTAGAGAAGCAGGATATGGAATTCGTCACTTGGATAACACCAGCAGCAACGAAGAACGAAAAGAAATTCTACATTGGTTCAAGCACACTCCGGATGCGATTCTAACCTCGGTGGGGATTCTTACCACTGGTTTTGATGAACCAACTGTTGAAACCATTATATTGAACAGAGCAACAAAATCGTTGACCTTATACTTCCAAATGATAGGTCGTGGTTCTCGAAAACTACCTAACAAAGATGAGTTTTCGGTTATCGATTTAGGTAATAATGCAGCTCGTTTCGGACTGTGGAGCGATCCTGTAAACTGGCAACATATCTTTAAATCTCCTGAGTTTTACTTAGAGAATTTAAGGGATGACAGCGAAATTGAAACACATTTCAAATATAGCATGCCAGCAGATTTGCGTGCCAAATTCAGTAAAACGGCCAACGTCGATTTTGATGTAGATGAAGAACACAAATTGGCTATTGCACAAAATTTAAGATCCAAAGTAGTTTTGGAAAAATCAATTGACCAACACGCTGCCATGTGTGTGGACAATACCGAAGAATTACAGGAAGCCAAAGCACTTTCTAAAGAATTAGAAGCCGATATCGAATACCGTGTAAAACGTTTTTCAAAATGCCTTAGCCAATGTAGTAAAAACTACAGAGAATGGTTAATGGACGATTATAAACTAAAAATGACTTTGTTAATCGGGAAAAAATACCGTGAAAAAGTCATGAACGAAGCCGATTAATAAAAGATTAAATTTCAACGTAGAGACGCATTATGCGTCTCTACATTTTTATAAAAAAACAAAACACAAAGCATGTCAACACAATTCTCAGATTTAGGAGTTTCAAAAGGAATACTAAAAGCTATTACCGAAATGGGGATTGTAACCCCAACCGAAATTCAGCAAAAAACCATTCCGCTATTGTTAGCAAACACTACCGATATCGTGGGACTTGCCAAAACAGGAACGGGAAAAACCGCTGCTTTTGGATTGCCATTGTTGCAATTGATAGACACCAATGTTGCTGCTGTACAAGCCGTAATCCTTGTACCTACAAGAGAACTGGGACAACAAATTTTCAACAATCTAGAAAGTTACGCTAAGTATCTTCCAGAAGTTTCAATCGCTGCCGTTTGTGGTGGTATCCCAATCAAACCGCAGATTGAGCGTTTAAAATCACCAACACATATTGTCGTAGCAACTCCAGGTCGTTTGATAGATTTGTTGCAACGCAAAGCCATTAGCTTAAAAGAAACCAAATTTCTAGTTCTCGACGAAGCAGACGAAATGGTTTCTATCCTTAAAGAAGCTTTGGACGAAATCATTACAGAATTACCTAAAACATACAGAACCTTTTTGTTTTCGGCGACTATGCCCGGAACAATTAAGCAGTTAATCCAGAATTACCTAAACAAAAACGTTGTGACGGTAAGCGCCAGTATGGAAACTGTCGGTAATCAAGGGATTGATCATAACTATATTGTTGTGGATCCCATCGAAAAACTGGATGTTTTAATGCATTTCTTGAATTCTAAAGATGGCGAGCGCGGTATTATCTTTTGTAAAACCAAAGCTGCTGTCAATAAACTAGCCAAAAACTTGGCAATCAACAGATTTTCATCAGGAGCATTACACGGAAGTTTGTCACAGGGAATCCGTGACCGAATTATGGAGCAATTCCGTGAGGGGCATATCAATATTTTGGTGGCTACTGATTTGGCCGCAAGGGGAATTGACGTAAAAGAAATCTCTTACGTAGTCAATTATCACTTGCCAGATGTCTATGAAGTATACGTTCACCGTAGCGGAAGAACGGCTAGGGCAGGGGCCAAAGGTCTTTCTTTGACTGTATTACAACCTGAAGAAGTAGCTGAAATTGCCGATTTTGAAAGAGAATTGGGAATCCAATTTACCAAATACAAAAAACCATCTGTTGCGAGTATTGAAGAGAATAACACACTTTTATGGGCGAAGCAAATCTTCAAAACCAAACCCAATCACGACGTTGATGCCGAATTCAAAACAAAAATAAAAACCATTTTTCATCATCTTACCAAAGACGAATTGATAGAAAAATTGTTGGCTAATTATTTGTTGCAAAACAAAACTGAAATAGCTGAAAAGCCTGTTAAAAAACTAAAAAGAAACTAATTATCTAAAAGTTTTTTAATAATCCATATTTTATAGCATCCATAAATAACGTATATTTATGGATGCTATTTTTTTTAACAACATCATAAAAAACAATATGGAAATTGTAATTATAGGCGGAGGTTTCGCTGGAATTAATTTAGCCAAAGAACTCGCCAACCAAAAAGGAATTGAAGTAACCCTTGTTGACAAAAACAATTATAATTTCTTTCCGCCACTCATCTATCAGGTTGCCACAGCCTTTTTGGAGCCCTCAAGTATCAGTTATCCTTACCGAAAGTTTTTTGCAGGCAAAAAGAATCTGCAGTTTCGTTTAGGCGAATTACTCAAAGTAATTCCTGCCGAAAACAAAATCATCCTCAATAACGGCGAATTGCAGTACGACCATTTGGTCTTTGCAACAGGCGCCGAAACCAGTTATTTCGGGATGGAAAATGTTAAGAAAAATGCCATTCCAATGAAAACCCTCAATGATGCCATTGAAATGCGAAATGCATTATTGAAAAACCTCGAAAAAGCAGCCATTTGCAAAGACATCCGCAAGCGAAGAACACTCTTAACCATTGTAGTTGTTGGAGGTGGACCCACAGGAGTCGAAGTTTCTGGAATGTTCGCCGAAATGCGAAAAAGCATTTTACTCAAAGAATATCCCGAATTAGACACAACTGCCAGCAACGTTTATTTAATCGATGGGGGAGATGCCTTATTATCTCCAATGAGCAAAGAATCACAGGAAGATACACTCGAAGCAGTAACAAAACTTGGAGTTGTCGTAAAACTAAACACCCGTGTCGTGGATTACAAAGACGATACCGTTTTCTTTGCCGATGGAAAAACCATACAAACCAAAAACTTAATTTGGGCGGCAGGAGTTTCAGCAAGGGAATTTGAAGGAATTCCGGCAGAAAGTTACGGTCGTGGCAAACGAATGGCAACTGACGCTTTCAACAAAGTAAACGCTACCAATAACATTTATGCTATTGGTGATACTTGCATCCAACTCAATGATGTAGATTTCCCCCAAGGCCATCCACAAGTCGCACAAGTTGCCATCCAACAGGGAGTAAATCTAGCCGAAAACTTCAAATTAATGATTCAAAACAAGCCGTTAAAACCCTTTAAATACAACGACAAAGGTTCTATGGCGATCATCGGGAAGAACAAAGCCGTTGTCGATTTACCAAAATCAAAAATGCATTTCAAAGGCTTTTTGGCTTGGATGATTTGGTTATTCGTCCATCTAATGTCTTTGATAACCTACCGCAACCGAATCAATACGTTTTACCATTGGATGATTGCTTATTTCTCTAAAGATCAATCGTTGCGAATGATTATCAGACCAGAGAAGAGAACGAAAGGGGAGGTGTAGATTATGAAAGAAAAATCAATATATTTGAGAGTATAAAGTATAAAACCTCGTGTATATACCAGTAGGGAGTAATTTTATCAAAAAAAACATAAATCATACTAAATAAATATACTTTTAATGAGAATTGCAAAAATAACTATTCCACAAATAGAAGCTAAAAAAGTTAATCTTAAAGAAATTAATTTAACAAAAAAAAGTTTTGGTTCAATCGTCGCTTTGGTCGGAAAAAATGGAGCTGGAAAGTCTAGAGTCCTCAAATTTGTTGAAAACTACATTAACAATTTTGATTTAGATAAGTATATTGATGGACACATAGTAGAATTTCCATCAACTATAATTTCTCAATATGCACAAAACATAAAACTTGCAAATCAAAGTATAAATAATTTAAAAAAAGATACGATAACTCAACAACAATCTCAACAAACTAAAACGGTAATTAATCAACAATTGGGTAGTTTTTTTACTAGATTTAGACAACTAGGAAAAGCTTATATAAAAATTGTTGATAATGATGAATTAAAAAACATTAAAAACAACATCAATAATTCTAAAGAATTAACATTTGAACAAATATTAGCTAATAATCATTTTGATAATTTTATCTCTAATACAAATCAACAACAGCAACAACAAAATATTTCATTGAATGAATTTAATTCATTTAATAATCAATCGACAATTAATTATTTAACAAAACTTACAGATGAAATAATTACCGATGAATTTAATTTATATATAAAATATAGAAAGACTCCAGAAAAAATTAATGATGAAATGAAAGAAAAGAAATCTTTTTTGTTATTTGATAAATTTCAAAAAAATGTAAAACAATTTCTTGGAAAAGAATTTTCATACCAACAAAATGCAAAGGGAAATATTGTTAATAGTACTTTATATTATAACAACGAACCATTCGATTTAAATTTATTTTCTCCGGGTCAAAAAACATTATTTGCATATGCTATATTATTCTTTTATCTAGATACTAATTCAAAAACAAATATTAATGAATGTATTATAATAATTGATGAACCTGAAAAACATCTTCATCCTGAAGCTCAAATTACATTAATTAATGCTCTAAAAAGTATAATTTCAAAATCTGGACAGTTGTGGATTGCTACACATTCAATTCACATATTATCTCATTTACAATATGATGAAATATTAATGGTAAAAGATGATGAAATAATTCCTCCCTCAAGAACTACTCCTGGTAAATCATTCAATGACCTAATGGGAATTGATGATCATATTTCAGAATTGATTTCTTTTATAAATTCAATTTCTGAATGGGCTTACGGTAATTTTATGCTCCAATGTTTCAAACAACCCGAAGTCATTTTTGATATTAATACTAATGATCCACAATTTAAACTTTTCAAAGATTTCCTTAAAGATAAAACAACAATAAATTTATTAGATTTTGGCGCAGGTAAAGGAAGGATTGGATATACATTACAAGAAGATGAAGATATTTCAAAAAAAATAAAATATTATGCATTTGAACCTGACAAAAGCAATTTTGAATTATTAAATAATGTTCCTAATCTAAAATCTCTTTATTCTGAAATGGAAAATATTCCAGAAAATAATTTTGATTGTATCCTTTTATGTAATGTTTTACATGAAATTAATCCTAAAGAATGGATTAACATATTTACAAGTATCAAAAAAACATTAAATGATAATGGTTATCTAATAATAATTGAAGATAGATTTTTGCCGAAAGGAGAAACCGCTCATGAATTTGGATATTTAATTTTAGGAACTAGTGAAACAAGAATTTTATTTAATACAGAAAATTCCTTGGAATTAAAATTAAATGAACCTGATTTAACTGATAGAATTGTATTTAATGCATTCAAAAAAGAAGAAATAAATCTTACAGAAAAAAGCATTTTAGATTCAATAAATTTATTGAAAACTAATACTTTTAATAATCTAAAAACTCTCAAAAATAATAAAAATAGTAATCACGGAAGAAGGTATGCAAATGAAACACAATTATATATCAATTCACAATTGACATTAGAATATCTTAAAAAAGTTAAAAGTACTAAAGTTTAAGCCCGATAGCACGGATTTGCAATCCGTGCCCGCAAAGTAAATCCAAATAATGAGCTTAATTTAGTGACAATCTCGCTGTCATATCTTAATTAACAATGATAAAATACTTACTATGCTGGTTTCCTATGGTTCTGCTTGCTATTTTAAATGGAGCTGCTAGAGATTTATGGTATAAAAAATACATAAGTGAATTAGCGGCGCACCAAATTTCAACATTTTCCTTAATTATTCTCATTGGAATCTATAGTTGTTTAGTCGTAAAATGGTTGCCTCCAAATACGGCAAAGCAAGCATTAATAATAGGAATTGTTTGGTCAGTCTTGACTTTGGCTTTTGAGTTTGGCTTTGGAATTATACGTGGAAGTTCTTGGAAGCAATTATTATATGCTTATAATTTTACTGAAGGCCAAATTTGGATTCTTATACCAATTTGGGTGGCAATAGCGCCTTACATTGCTTTTAAAATAATTTCGAAGAACAACTACCACTAAGAGGTTTCCCCGCTAGCGCGAGCGTCCCGCTCGTGTCCGTTTTCAATTTCATAAAAGTTACGTATCACAAAAAAGAAAATTTATATTACAATTAATTTATTTTTTTGTAATAAAAATAGTGTAGGTTAAATTTTATAATTTATTTTTGAAAGATTAATTAACCAATTTAACTTTCAAAATGAAAACAACATCAGAATTAACGGGCGCTGTTAAAACTAAAAAATCAGTGAGCGAGACAGGTCATGCAAAGAACGTAGCAAACCTTCAGAGTTTAATCGCTTTCGTAACAGCATACGGAGCAAGTTACAACCCGAGCAAAAACGCATTAAAACTGCCTCAACTTACAGCACTCGCTACAGCAAGCCAGGCAAGTTTGGGAGATGTAGTAACCAAAAACACCGCATTCAATAATAAAAAAAACGAAAGGGGAGAGGCTTTTAGTAATTTAAAACCACTGGCAACCAGAGTGGTAAATGCATTGCAAATCACTGATGCCACAGCCAACAAAATAGACGACGCAAAAGGATTTAACCAAAAATACCATTCATACTTTTAGCAATACCATTTATAGTTCTTGCGATACCATTCATACTTTTAACAATACCATTTACAATTATAGCGATACCATTTACAGTTCTCTCATTTGCACTTACGGTTTTAGCATCCTCATTTGCAAATCAAATAACATTCAATTTGGTAATACCAATATTTTAGGTAAAAGAACAAGAGGATACATCATCATAAAAAACTACAATTAACTACTTTTCAATACATTATGAAAAAATATTCGTAAATTAGTTAAGAATTCAAACCAGTCTTTTAACAACTAAAAAATCAACACTATGAAAAAGTATATTTTACTATTGGGTTTTATGTTTTCTGTAGCTTCATTTTCACAAAATATCACATCTAAAATTGAGACTGCAACTCCGGCACAATATGAATTACTAAAAAAAGTTAATGAATTTTATCCAGATATTGCCTTAAGCGAAAAAGTTGTCAATTTTTATGTCGACGATAAAATAATCGATACAAAACAAGAATTTGCTAAAAGCTCAGAATTTACCAGTTACAAACTGAGTATTAGCCCAGATAACAAAAGAGTAGTTTTTGATTTTGAATCCGTTAACAATGGAAAAATTTTTGGTGCAGTTATTGTTTTTAAAGGAAAATATATCAGAACAACTATCAATGAAAAATCTGGTCAGTATGATGTAATGGTAAATGGCAAATCAGTCTATTTGCAAAAGATGTAGCCTGTGACCATATAATAGAATCTTTTATATTGATTGTAAAACAACAGTTTAATGAACCATTATAATTTCATCATCACTAGAAATTACAATGGTTCCTTTGATTTTTCTTTTACCAACAATCAAAATGATAAAGGCAATAATCGTGGTACAAGTCATAATCATAACCATCGGTACCATAGAATCTTTAACAAAAAGCCCCACCGCAAAAGAAGATAAAGCACCTATTCCCAATTGAGTTGCACCCATTAATGCCGAAGCGCTTCCAGTATTTTTGGCAAAAGGAGCGAGGGTCAATCCTGCTGTATTTGGGTTTGATATTCCTAAACAAGCCAAAAACAGAAACAACATAGCACTAGTACCATACAATCCTAAATCATCATTTATTGCCAAGATTAAAAAGGTAACGCTGATTATTATTTGAGCAACCAAAGCACCAAAAATCATCTGTTCACTAGAAAATCGTCTCAATAATATAGAATTCAATTGGCTCGAACCAATAAAACTCACCGACATAAAAGCAAAAATCCAACCATAAACCGTGGCATCTACTTTTAAAATATCCATGAATAAAATAGGAGAAGCAGCAACATAAGTAAACAAACCTGAAAACGCAATCGAACCCGTCAATGCATAGGTATAAAACTGTGGTACTTTGATAATCGCTACAAAATTATTAATGATTGGTTTAGGTCTCAATGAAATAGTCGGATCTGGTTTATGAGTATTTGGCAAACCCAATTGTGATGCAATTAGCACAAAACCACCCAGAAATGCTAGAATAAAAAATATGGGATGCCAACCGTAATAGGTTGTTACATAACTTCCAATAGTGGGTGCTAACATTGGCGAAAGCCCTAGAACCAACATTAATTTAGACAAAACATTAGGTATTTCCTTCACTGGAAACAAATCCCGAACCATCGCAACCGAAGCTACAGTAGCGGCACAACTCCCAACAGCCTGAATAAACCGAAGTCCTATAAAAACATGAATATCAGCCACAATAGCACATCCCAAAGAAGCCAAAATATAAACCAACAATCCTATAAACAAAGGCTTTTTCCGACCATAACGATCCAATAACGGTCCATATAACAATTGCCCAAATGAAATCCCGATGAAATAACTGGATAAAGATTCAGAAACCATCGTTACTGTAGTATGAAGATCCTTAGCAATACCAGAAAAACTGGGCAAATACATATCAATCGAAAATGGTCCAAGTGCAGTCATCGAACCCAAAATTAATATCAGCTGTATGTATTTCCCTTTTGTCATAATCTTTTTATCTTTTGCAAAGATAATATATTGAAATATCATATTAACTGCCATAATAGGCATTCCGTGAATTGTATTTTACTATTTTTTTTCTATCTTTCTGTTTGAAATTAATTGCATCCAGTTTCAAACACTAAAATAATATAACAATGGAATCTGAAATTTTCTCTACAACTCCAAACTGTGAAATTGTAACTACCAGAATTGTGAATTTTCCCATAAATCTTGCTTTTAAAGCTTGGGCTGATCCAAATCATTTAAAAAATTGGTGGGGACCAAAAGGATTTACAAATACTTTCAACGAATTTGACTTACAACCAGGGGGAAAATGGAGTTTTGTTATGCACGGCCCAGACAAAGGAAATTATCCCAATGAAGTTGAATTTATAAAAATTGACAAACCCAATCTGATTTACTGGAAACGTCATTCAAAGCCGCTTTTTAAAGTTCTTGCAACATTTGAAGAAATATCCGGCGATAAAACAAAAATCATTTTCAAAATGATTTTCGATACAGCAGAAGAATCTAATAAATTAAGACCGTTTGTAGTCGATAAAAATGAAGAAAACTTCGACAGACTTGAAGTTGAATTGACAAAAATGGCGTTATAAAAACAAACCAATATGGAGATATCTCAAATTAAAGATTTATATGAAAAAACGGTAACGATAGAAAGAAACCAATTTCTAAAAGTTAAAGGAAGTATTGACACCAATATTTATTTTGTGGAAAGCGGAAGTCTGAGAATTTTTATTTTAGACGAATTTGAAGAACAAATAATCCGTTTTGGATATTCAAATGACTTGATTGTCTCCTTAGATTCATTTTTAACCGAAAAACCATCCGATTTTTATATTCAGGCTATCAAAAAAACAATCGTAAAAGTAATTCCTAAATCCAATTTTATTGATTTCATTTCCCAATCAGAACAAAATAAAGCAATGTGGATCAAACTGTTAGAAGATCTGGTTATTCAGCAATTAGAAAGAGAAAAGGATATTTTGACCAATTCACCAAAGGAAAGATACAATCGGGTATTAAAACGAAGTCCAAAATTATTTCAGGAAATCCCTAACCGTTACATAGCCAATTATTTGCGAATGAGCCCAGAAACATTATCACGACTAAAAAAATCTTGATTTCAATCAATGTTTATGTGTTTTTATAAAGTGAATTTTGTAGAAAAAAGTAATTCATATGAAAACAAAATCAGAAAATTTAATTTTAGAATTGATTGAAACGACAAGGCAAAACCTAAACTTTGCCGAAACACTTAAAGCAAAATCAAACAATCAATTGAATTGGAAAGAAAATCCAGAAAGCTGGAGCATTTTGGAATGTCTAGAACACCTGAATTTATACGGTGATTTTTATCTTCCTGAAATAGAAAAAACGATTGACAACGCAAAAAGTAAAAATGAATCCGATTTTAAAAGCGGAATTTTGGGAAATTATTTTGCAGAAAGCATGTTGCCAAAAGCAAAGCTCAACAAAATGAAAACATTCAAGGACAAAAATCCTTTGAACAGTCATTTAGATACTAATACCATAGATCGATTTATCAACCAACAAATCAAAATGCTGAATTTATTGGATAAATCAAGAACCATTAGCCTGAATAAAGAAAAAACATCAATTTCTTTAACCAAACTTATTAAATTAAAAATAGGCGATACTTTCAGATTTGTGATTAACCACAATATCCGACACATTAAACAAATAGAAAATGTAGCGCTAAAACATGCAGCAAATACAATAACACAATCTGAATATGCAAATCCAGAATAATGCATTTTTTGGCCATTTACAGTCGAAATTTAAATATACTTTTATGAACTATAATTTATATTATGTAAAATAGAATATATTTAAAACACAATAATCCATAATATTATTCCTTAAGTATTTTCAATTTCAAAAAAATTAAACTAACCCCACTATTGTTATACTTTTGAGTAAAAAAAAACATCGCCTTAATGACGATGTTTTAATATACTTTGATTCAAAATTATTTCACATTAAAACCAATAATCCATTTTTCCCAAATTAATTCTACATCAGTCGCATTTATAACATATGTTAATTTTTCCGCAAATGAATCAGCTGTTTGAGGTTTTACTTTTACACGAAGTTGATCAACCTTATCATTATATTTATAAGCTCCCCATTGTTTAGTCTCTTTATTAAAAATAATGGTACATTCATCTTTATTTGGAATAATAAAAAAAGAATACTTGCCCGCTGGCAATATTAATCCTTCTATTGTAAGAGCTTTATCGGTTTCAAAAGTTGTCGCTTCATTGGCACCAGCACGCCAAACTTCATTAAAAGGAACTAATTTTCCCCAAATTTCTCGACCTTTTACTGAAGGACTTCCATAATTAATTTGGATTGTTGCTCCATTAATCTTTCCAGTCGCTGTTTCCGGTGGACTCTTGGGTTTCTCTTGGGCATTTGCAAATGAAATTGCAAAAAATGAGAACAATACTAGTAATGAGATGTTTAAAATTTTCATAGTAAATTTATTTATTTAGCATTAAAATTAAATAATTGCATCTAATATCATTCTAACACATAGTAATTTATGAAAATTTTAACTATACCGTAATTTATCAAAATTAGTTTTTATAGCCTTACTTTTAAAATCTATTTTTATTATTTTTACAAGCATTACTTTACAACAAGACTATGAATACAATTGCGGAAAATATAGCTGACTTTTTGAAAGAATACCCACCATTTGACAACTTGACTTTCCAGGAACTATCAGCGATTGCAACAAGTATTCGTGTTTTGAATATGGAAAAAAACGAAACTTTATTCCAAATAAATGATAAACTGCATGATTGTTTCTATGTAGTTGCCACTGGTGTTATCCATTTATCCGTTATTGCAGATGCCGAAGAAACTTTATTAAATAAATGTCATGCAGGTGATGTGTTGGGATTAAGACCGTTTTTTGCCAAAAACAATTACATGATGACGGCCAAAGCCCGTGAAGAAAGCATTATTTATGCCATCCCAATTGTCACTTTTAGGCCTTTTGTAGCCAATAATCCAGATGTACTGAATTTTCTCTTGGAAAGTTTCGCTACCAATACTTGGAATCCAAAAGAAAAAGAAAATTTAAGAGGGAAATTAGCCAATGACAATGTCGTTTATATTGACCAAAAGTCAGAAATGCAGTATTTTCAGTCGTTAACTTACAGTAGAATACCACTTACGGCAACTATTAATGACATTGCCAAAGATGTTGCTTTGCGAATGACCGAAAATCTTACTACTAGTGTGCTTATTTGCGACAATCAATTACCTATTGGAATAGTAACTCATACCGATATGTGTTCCAAAATTGCCACAGGATTGTTTCCTTTGACTGTTACTATGAAAGCAATTATGTCTTCTCCTGTTGTAACTGTTGTTGAAAATGTCTCTTTGGCCGAAGCACAGCTTTTAATGCTAAAAAACAGTGTTACTCATTTGTGTGTCACTTCAGATGGAACCGATAAATCTCCTGTAAAAGGCGTGATTTCCGAACACGATCTGATTATTGCTCAAGCCAACAACCCTGGTGTTTTAATCAAAGAAATCAAAAGAACTTCAAATGCCAAGGAACTAAAACACCTTAGAGAAAGATTGACTGAATTAATACAAAATTCAATTCATAAAAACATTCCACTTTCTAATATAAACAATATTTCCAGTGAGATAAACTCGGCTATATTAAAACGTGCCGTCGAATTGTCTATTTTGGATTTAGGCTCCCCTCCTGCGCGATTTGCTTGGTTGAGCATAGGAAGTCAAGGAAGGAAAGAGCAATTATTACTTACGGATCAAGACAGTATATTGATATTTGAAGATGTAGCTCCTGATAAATACCGAGATGTACGTGATTATTTCTTAAAATTAGCAAAGAGAACAACTGCAATTTTAGAAAAAGTTGGCTATGAATTATGCCCAAATGGTCATATGGCAAGCAATATGCTGTGGTGTAAATCATTGACAGACTGGACTAAACAATATGACAGTTGGATGAATACTCCAGGTGAAAACAGTAACGACCTTAGTAGTATTTTCTTTGATCTAGAACTTGTTTTTGGTGAGAAAAAGATATTCGAAGCCATCGAAAATGTTATCCTGAAAGATTTAGATCATAACACCTTGTTTTTTGATTTCCTCGGTAATGATGCGTTACGAAAAAATTCACCTCTTACTTTTTTCAAAAAATTTGTTCTGGAAGAAGAAGGTCCTAATAAAAACAAATTTGATATAAAAACGAGAGCATTAATGCCTTTAATTGACGGAGCTAGATTGTTTGCTTTGCATTTTAAAATCAAAGGACTAAACAATACCTACTCCCGCTTTAAACAATTAGCCATTATTGACTCCAAAAATTCAGATATTTACCTAAATTGTGCTGAAGCATTTTTAACTTTATCAAAATTCAGAGTGAATGAAGGTTTAAAAAACGAAAATTCTGGACAATATATTAACCTAAGCGAACTAACCAAATTAGACAAAGAAAAATTAAAGAATGCCTTAGTCCCAATGAAAGAACTGGAAGAATTAATTAAAACTAATTTCAAACTAACGCAATTTTCATAATGATGCTAGATTGGCTAAAAAATATAAATAAAGAATATCCTGATTTTTGGAAAGCTTACCTCGCTAAGTTTGAACATAAATCAAAACGATATGTTGTATTATCCACAGAAACTTCTGGATTAAATCCTGACAGGGATGTTATATTGTCCATCGGTTCCTTTGCCATCGTGAACAATAAAATTCATATCGGTGACAGTTTTGAATCTATTTTACTACAATACAAGTATTTTCATGATAACGGTTTATCAAATGAGTTTATTTTGGAAAGCAAAATGAAAAAACTAAGTGAACCAGAAGCAATTCACGCCTTTATAGATTATATCGGAAATGCCGTTTTAATTGGTCACCACGTAGATTTTGATGTCGATATGATCAATAGCGCACTATTACGACTGGATTGCGGAAGATTAAAAAACGAAGCATTGGACATCGATGTAATGTATCGAAAATTGGTAGATATCAATGACAAGCAATTTTCACTTGATGAATTATCAGAAATTTTCAAACTACCGAAAAGCTATCGAAGATCTCCTTCAGAAGATGCTTACTCTATTGCGTTACTGTTTTTAAAACTGAAGAACAGATTAGGAATAAAATAACCTTTTAGTTATTAGCATAGGCTTCCACTATTAAAATTTGAAGCAGAAAATTTAGTATTTTGGCAATATCATCCTGTTTTCCGTAACAATCTCACAAGACGAACACCGGCTTATAAGGATTTTCACTTCAACCGGGGCTAAAGAGAGATCAGGCTTTTTTTATCATGATTAAAAAAAAATCAATTACAACGATATCACCTTTTGAAAACGCCCATGATGAGTTATTGAAACAGGACAAATTACATTTGAACCAGTATTCAAAATATATGGAATGCCATTCTCTTTTTCAATGCTTTTCAAAGATTCCAAAGACTTTATTTTATTAAAAATAGAAATCTCAGAAACAGCTACTGAATAAATGTAGGAATCTGTAATTAGGGTTTGTGTATGAAAAACAAAACTATCTATAGAGACGGTTCCCGAGTTTTCATCCACATAATGACATTGTAATCGGCTAGGAAAATAACCTCTGACTCCTGTAATTCGATTGTAAATTTTATAAGAAGCCTCCTTTCTACTCCATAAATTCCAAAGCATAAGCTCAGAATTAGTATCATTCAGAATCAAGCATTGTTCTTTCTGAGAAAATATTTTATCTAGAAAACCTTTCCTCCTCCAATTGCTTTCTTTTTGAGCCAATTCAATATCTACTATATCATTACCTATCATCTTTTTACCAATTCAGTCTCAATTATTCCAATAGCCGACTTTACATTGATCATTTTTTCCATTGACTCATTATCGATCATGATGTCAAACTTTTCTTCAATATCCAAAATCACATCAACCAAATTAGCCGAATTAATTTTCAAATCATTTATAAAATCGGTTTCTTCTGTTAGAGAATCAAATGCCTCTTGATTCTGAATATAGGGTCTTACAATACTCTTTAATTGTTCTAATGTCGCTTCTCTATCCATAAATTATTTATTTCATTTAACAAAACACCTTAATTATCAATCACTAAGATATATATTTTTTAAAAACTACACATCCATTTACATCACCAAAACCAAAACTAGCTTTCATGACAATATTCAAATCTTTTTCAATAAGTTTTAAAGGGATTCTTGATGAATCAAGGATTTTCGAAATTTCAGGATGCAAATCTTCGCAATTTATATTCGGAAAAATAAATCCCTGGTGTAATTGCAAAACACTCGCTACACTTTCTACACTCCCCGCTGCCGATAAACAATGTCCAACAGTTGATTTTAACGAATTGACATAAGGAAAATCCGTTCCTCCTCTACCTAAAGCCAAACTCCAATTTGATACTTCCAAACTATCCTTACTAGTAGCCGTAAGATGACCATTAATCACATCAACTTCTTGAGCTGTAATTTCTGAATTATTCATTGCATTCTGAATACATCTTTGAACAGCATCAGGATTAGGCGCGGTCAGTGTTCCTAATCCTCTTTGTCCACCAGAATTCAAATCACCTCCTAATACTTCAGCATAAATTCTAGCACCACGCGCTAAAGCCGTTTCTAGATCTTCTAAAACCAAAGCCCCAGCTCCACCAGCAGGCACAAACCCAGAAGAGCTTTCTGACATAGGTCTCGAGCCTGTTTCAGGTGAATCATTATGTTTAAAAGTACAAACTCTCATAGCATCAAATCCTCCCCAAACATAAGGCCCGGAATCACTGGTGCTTCCTGCGAGCATTCTTTTTGCTTGACCGGATTTTATACGATCATACGCCATAATAATACTTTCGGTTCCGGTAGTACATGCCGAGGAATTGGTTGTCACTTGATTTCCCAAACCTAATTTCCCCGCCAAATAAGCACTTATTCCACTGCTCATTGTTTGAATCACAGTGGTGCTTCCCAAATTTCTAACTTTATAATCGTCTATTTTATAAATACTTTCTCTGAATTTTTCAATTCCCGAAGTTCCTGCACCAAAAATAGTTCCGCTGTCCCAATCGGGTTCATCTCGAATCTCTACTGATAAACCAGCATCTTTCCAAGCATCAATTCCTGCAATAACACCATATAAAATTCCAGTTGCATTAAAATTTTTAAGCTCCAGTTCCGTAAAATATTGTAATGCCAATTCCATTGAAACATCAGGCTTTCCGGCAATTTGACAAGAAAATTTTAATCTTTCTAATTCTTCAAAATGTCTAATTCCCGAAATTCCTTTTTTTATCGAACGCTGAAACACATCAAGACCAACTCCATTTGGAGCAACTACGCCAAGACCTGTAATAACAACTCGATTTTTCATTTTTAATTACAATTTCAAACTATCATACCTGCAATTATCCCACTACAGACTATTTCACCTTTATCATTTTGCATACTAACTTTGCATTTTAATTTTCCAAATCTGAAATATATTTTTTCCGAAACAACCGTTACTTTTTCGTTTGGAAAAACAGGTTTAAAAAAATCAATACTAGTTGATGTTAAAGCGATTAGCGATATTGAACTTATATTTTCATTTAACAAAAAAACACCAAGACAAACCAATCCAATCTGAGCCATAACCTCTGTCAAAATCACACCGGGTGTAACCGGATTTTCTTTGAAATGCCCTTTATAAAAATCTAGTTTTTCATCAAAAGTAAACTCCCCTTCCACTCCGTCTTCATCTATCCGGATAATCTTATCCACAAACAGAAACGGCTTGGAATAGGGCAATTTTGAAATTATATCTATTTTTTCCATTGATTTCTCTTAAAACAAACAAAATCAAAAATCTTTTTACCGTACTAAAATTGCAACAACACTCTTTGAGCTGAAAATCCAGGTCCAAAACTCAACATTAAGCCCTTAGAGCCTTTTTCTAGTTTTTTATCCATAAATCGCTCCAAAACATACAATACAGTTGCACTCGACATGTTCCCATAAAGCTTTAAAACAGCTTTAGTGTCATCTATGTTTTTTCCGTATTCCAAAAAGAGATCTTCTACAATTTGAACAATTTTTTTTCCACCAGGATGAAAAATCAAGTGGTCAATATCTGATATTTCTAAACTATTCTTTTTTAGAAAAGGGTGAATAATATCTCCAAAATGAGAACTTATTGTTTCAGGAACCTCAATATCCAAAACCATCTGCAACCCTGAATTAGTGAGTTTAAATCCCATCATATGAATATTATCAAAAAAATGATACATTTCTTCGGCTATAATCTCAGGTCCTTCCTCATCTTCCACCGATGAAAGCAAAACACAGGCCGCTCCATCACCAAAAATAGCCGCGCTCACAATGTTTGCCATCGAAAAGTCATTTAATTGAAATGTAGCTGTCGGACTTTCTATCGCAATAACTGCCGCTTTTTTTCCTGGATTTGCCTGAAGAAAGTTTTTAGCATAAATAATTCCTGAAATTCCTGCCGCACAACCCATTTCAGTAACTGGCAACCTCACAATATCTTGTCGTAATTTTAAACTGTTAATCAAATAAGCATCCAAGGAAGGAATCATAATCCCAGTACAGCTTACTGTAATGATATAATCCAAATCCTCAGGCTGCCATTGGGCTTTTTTCAAAGCTTTATTCAGGACTTTTTCACCCAAATCGATAACTTCCTTGATATAAATGTCATTTTTTTCTTCAAATGAGGTGTTTTCAAAAACTGTAATAGGTTCCATTATTGAATACCGCTTTTCGACTCCGGCTCCCTCAAATATTTTCATTACTTTTCGAATAAAACGCTCTTCTTGACCTTCTAACCAAATATTCAAGAAAGGAAGAATCTCCTCCGTAGTTCTCGAAAACTTCGGTAATTGCTTGGCAACACATTTTATTTTTACGCTCATTTATTTTCTTTTGGGGTCTATTTTAAAAACAAAATATTGTTATTTCTCTACAATCCATTGATACCGAAAAGCCCATTTCCATTGAATACTGTATTTTTTAAATCTTAAATTTTCAGAAAACGCAATCAACTCTTCTTTTTTAAAGCCTCTCAATATAGAAGTCAAACCATCTTCTCGAGACATTTTATTCATTCGGAAAACAAAGCAAAGCAACTGAAACAATCTATAAGCAACTGAATTCCGATGTAAATCATTTACAACAAAACCAAGTTTCGAATTCTTATTAAACAGTTCTAGCAACCTAACAATTTCATCGTTTTTAAAATGATGCAAAGTCAAGGTACAAAGCACTATATCACAATTTAACTCACTAAAAGATTCACTAAATATATCTTCGCACCTATATTTAATATTAGGATAATTAACAGATAAATCAGTTGCATAATTTACGGTGAAATTATTAGCATCTACCCCAACTAACTCTAAATTTAAATTATTCTGAAAACCAAAATCAGCCAGTTTTCGCAACATATCTCCGTTTCCGCAACCAACATCCACAATCGTGATTGATTTTGAATTCGAGTCTTTTCTAAGTAATCTTTCAACACCTTTCAAAGTCAATTGATTCCCTCCCAAAAGTTGATTTATTTGCGCAATTTTGTCCAATGCTTTTTTTAAGGCATCTCCCTCCAACTCAAAATCATCCATTATTTCAGGATTGCTCGTTCTATATTGAGTATTCACAAGGACCATTTTAATCATTTAGGAATTAAATTGAATTGCTTTCATTATTGAAATTTAGGACATTCAACAATAATTGATTTTCCGTGGGTCTGCTTAATAATAATGGTTATTAAAAATGGGAATTTAATCATTATTTTCATCAAAACAGCAGAAAGTTTTTGTTTTTGCAGTAAAAAAGCCAAAATACGCCCAATTCTTAATCTTTTTTTAAAATTACCGTTCCATTCCGCAATGTGCTTCTTCTCCAATTCATCTCTGGATTTTATCTTGTTTTCATAAAAATCACCAATCAGTTCCGAAACGTTTTTTGCGCTGTGAATCGCAATCGCCATGCCGTTTCCACACAAAGGATGAATCAAACCCGCCGTATCACCAATCATCAAAACATGATTTTCCACCGTTGCTTTTTTATCAAACGAAATCTGGCTGATTGTCAATGGAGTCTCAAAAATCATTTTACTCGAATCAAAAATCATTTTCAAATGCGGATTCTTACTTACAATTTGATTCTGATAATCTTCAATACTTTTGTGTTTTTTGAATGATTCATAACTAGCCAAATAACATATATTTATAACATTGTTTTCTACTTTTGAAACTCCACAATACCCTCCTTCAAAATTATGCAAACCCACCACATCATTTGGAAATTCACCTGAATAATGAGCTTTTACAGCAAGCCAATGTGATTTTTTCTGAATAAACTCCCTTTTTAACTTTTGATCAATATTCGATCGTTTGCCAAAAGCTCCAATCACTATTTCAGAACTAATAATCCTGTTATTCAAAGTTGAAACAGTAAAAAGATCATTTTTATAATCAATATCATCAACGTAGTCATGAATAATTTCACAACCATTCTGTAGTGCCTTTTTACAAAGAAAAGCATCTAAAGCATACCGACTGATTCCAAATCCGCCAAGAGGCAAATCACAGCTAACCCTTTTACCATCAGCAGTAGAGAAATCTAGTTTTGAAATATAAGCAGGATTTAATTCGGATATATTTATCGAAAGCCAATCTAGATAAGATAGGGTTTCATTTGAAATATATTCACCACAAACTTTATGTTTAGGAAATTCATTTTTTTCTATCACAACAACTTTTAGTCCGATTTTGGATAAATGAATAGCAGCTGTTAATCCGGCCAATCCTCCTCCAACAATTGTAACCGCCTTAGTTGTATCCATAGAAAAGTCAATTTTAAAAGGTTGGATTTCAAAACAAAGGTGAAAATACGTAAATATCCACTCAATTCCGAATTCAAATCGATTTTTAAAAGAAAATATAAAGCCTGAAAAATAAATTGCTTTTTGATTTTTCTAACCCTATATTTGCTTTCGAATAAAAAAATCTATGGAACAATTTATAGTATCGGCACGCAAATACCGTCCCCAAACATTTAAAGATGTAGTGGGACAAAAAGCGATTACCAATACATTACTCAACGCCATAGAAAACAATCACTTAGCTTCAGCTCTTCTATTCACAGGGCCTCGTGGTGTTGGAAAAACTACCTGCGCGCGAATTTTGGCACGAAAAATTAATCAGCCAGGCTATGATGATCCTAACGAAGATTTTGCTTTCAATGTCTTCGAATTGGATGCTGCTTCTAACAATTCTGTTGATGATATCCGAAATTTGATTGATCAAGTTCGTATTCCGCCACAAACTGGACAATACAAAGTGTATATCATTGACGAGGTTCATATGTTGTCTTCGGCTGCTTTTAATGCTTTCTTAAAAACATTGGAAGAACCGCCAAAGCATGCCATTTTCATATTGGCTACGACCGAAAAACACAAGATTATTCCAACGATTTTATCACGTTGTCAGATATTTGATTTCAAAAGAATTACCGTAAAAGACGCTAAAGAACATCTAGCCGATGTAGCAAGCAGCCAAGGTGTCGCTTTTGAGGATGATGCACTTCATATTATTGCCCAAAAAGCGGACGGTGCCATGCGTGATGCCTTATCTATTTTTGACAGGGTGGTTTCTTTTTGCGGAAATAACTTGACTCGTCAGGCTGTTACCGAAAATTTAAACGTTTTAGATTACGAAACCTACATTAATGTCACCGATTTAATACTGGAAAATAAAATCCCAGATTTGTTAATCGCATTCAATGATATTTTAGCCAAAGGTTTTGACAGCCATCATTTTGTTTCAGGACTGGCTACTCATTTCAGAGATTTATTGGTAAGCAAAACTCCTTCTACTCTAGTTTTATTGGAAGTTGGTGAGCAAGCACAAAAAATGTATGGCATTCAGGCTCAAAAATGCAGTCAGGACTTTTTACTGAAAGGAATTGACATTGCCAATGATTGTGATTTAAAATACAAAGCCAGCCAGAATCAACGACTACTTGTTGAACTTTGCTTGATGCAACTTGCCTCCATCACTTATGATGGAGAAAAAAAAAAGTTGAGCAATTTATAATTCCGCCTACTTATTTCAGAAAAACAGATTATTCCATAGTTGAAGTTTCTAAAAAAGAAACTATTAATCCTAATAGCAATATTAATATAGAAAAGGTTGAAATTACCAAACCTATTGTTGTTTCTGAAGAAAAACTACAAACTTCAAGTCCTACAACATCAAGCACACTAAGTAACGAAGCTAAGTTTTCGGCTTTATCACTTTCTAGTATTCGAGCCAAAAAGTCTTTAGAAGAAAACTTAAAAGGTTTTGTCAAAGAAGAAAATACCAATTTACCTTCTGAAGCTTTTACCGAAACCGAAATGCTTTTACAATGGACCAAATATGCTCAGCGTCTAGGAGAAAAAGGATACAAAATAATGGAATCCTTATTATTGATTAATGACCCAAAATTAGACGGTACCAGTATAACTTTTGAACTTCCAAATGAGGGTTCAAAATTAGACTTCGAAAGTGAAATGATTGGTCTTTTAAGACATTTGCGTGGACATTTGCATAATCACGACATCACTATCGAAGTAAATGTCAATGAAAGCATCGAAATAAGAAGAAACTTTACTGACCAAGATCGTTACAACAGATTTTTAGAAATCAATCCGAACATTGAATTATTGAGAACTACTTTTGGTTTGGATTTAGATGCCTAATTTATTCGTCATTACTACTCTTTATGACAGAAATGAGTATTTTATATCATAAATTGTTATTTTTATACCAATTGATAACGAACTATAACGTTATTTTTAAACTTTACTAACAATTTAAAAAACTAAAAATGGAGAATAAACCAGCTAATCCAGCTCCTTTAGGCCTTTTGGGATTTGGAATGACCACAATTTTATTGAATATTCACAATTTGGGATTTTTCCCAGTAAGTGCCGTCATCATATCTATGGGTATTTTTTATGGGGGACTAGCTCAGATAATAGCCGGAATATTGTCATACAAAAACGGAAAAACATTTGCAGGGACCGCTTTTACTTCTTATGGCTTCTTTTGGCTTACCTTGGTTGGAATTTGGCTTTTACCAAATACGGGATTTGAAATGGCTGGTACAACTCCAGCACCATTTTTCGGCTGTTATTTAACTCTTTGGGGGATTTTCACCGCTTTTATGTGGTGGGGAACTTGGGGTGGCAGTAAAGTACAGCAATTTGTATTCTTATCATTAACAATTTTATTTTTCGTTTTAGCTATTGAAAAATTTACCGGAATAGAAGCCTTGGCTCCAGTTGCAGGAGCGATTGGTGTAATTTGCGGAAGTAGTGCTTTTTATTTAGCAGTAGCCGAACTTTTGGAAGAAACAAAAAACAAAAGAGTGTTACCTTACTAACATTAAAAACCTAATTATATTAAAAGCAAAAGGCACAAAACAAATATTGTTTTGTGTCTTTTGCTTTTAATCGGTTTTATTTTCTTTATTATAAAACCTAAAAAGCATCAATATCCAAATTCCAATCCAACTCATTACTGTACCATAATTGCCCTTGAGAAACTACTAAAGGGCAATCAAAATTATTGGTATACAACGCCCCTGTTCCCAATCCTTGAGGCAATGAATTATTCAATGTAAATGTCCATTGAGCGATAGCATTAAGACCAATATTACTCTCTAAAGCCGAAGTAATCCACCAACCGATATTATGTTTTTCTGCCAAGGAAATCCATTCTTGAGTACCTCGAAATCCACCCACAAAACTAGGTTTCAAAATGATATATTGTGGCTTAATTTTAAGCAGTAATTCTTCTTTTTCAACAGTCGTAAAAACGCCTATCAGCTCTTCGTCGAGTGCAATCGGAAAAGGAGTCGTTTTACATAGCTCTGCCATACTGTCAGTGTTATTTTTTTGAATTGGCTGTTCGATACTATGTAACTTAAATTCAGCTAGTTGAATTAATTTACATAAAGCCTCATTTGAATCAAAAGCACCGTTTGCATCAACTCTTACTTCTACTTGTCCCGGAGTAAAATGTTGTCTGATAAAGCGCAATAATTGCAGTTCTTTATCAAAATCTATGGCGCCAATTTTGAGTTTAATGCATTTGAATCCATCGGCTAATTTTTCTTCGATTTGTTGCTTCATAAAAACCTCTTCTCCCATCCAAACCAACCCATTTATTTTGATTGATTTTTCCCCATTTGTAAAACTTGACGGAAAGAGTAAAAAAGGTGTTTCACTCGTCAAAGACAAGAATGCCATTTCAACTCCAAACTGTATTGAAGGAAACTCTAATAACGCTTCCCAAAGTTGATCTTTTCCAAGATGAATATTATTGCAAGTCCATTTTAATTTTTCTTCATAATCGGGACGATCATCAATACTCAAACTTCTAAGAATGCCGCACTCGCCTATTCCCTTTTTACCATTTTGTTCCAGAATAATAAACCAAGTTTCTTTTTCTGTCATCACGCCACGAGAAGTTCCTGATGGACGTTTGAAGTTTAGAATGTATTTGTGGTAAGTTGCAAACATATTTTTTAGATTTTAATAAATAATGAACAACAATTACCTCAAACAGAGCGCTGTTCACTGTAAACTGAATACTACATACTGATCGCTATTCTTTCAATAATTTCAAAACTCTCTCGAAATCCTGATTCTGAATCCCAGCTTTTTGGAAAACTTTGAAATCTTGTTCCGTTTTTTGAATCCAACTCAAACTGTCAGTAACGTTTTGATTTTGGTATTTTTTATAGATTTTTTTGGCTTCTTTGTAATTATCACTCAGTAAATATGCATGAGCTAAATTCAATTGAATCAAAAGCTCTGTATCGTCGAGTTTTTCACCGTCTTTTAAGTATTTCAAAGATTTTCCATACTGTTTGGTCAAAAGATAACAACTTCCAATCGCATTATAATCCAGCACCGTAGCTTTTCCATTATTGATTATTACGGCTAATTTCTCAATTGCAGCCCCATATTTACCATTTTTTATCAAAAGTGACGCTTCTTTACGCAAATCAGCAGAAACAGTCGGAGATGTGTTTGTTTCGCTTAAACAAACATCACCAGCATCTTTAAAAACTTTGGAACGTTCCATAGGCAATAACTTTTGAAATTCTTGAAATTTATATTTGTCTTGGATTTTTCCCAAAACGCATACACAAAAATTGTCCGAGTTGGTCATTTTTTGAGCCAAATTAGAAGTTTTGCATTGGTCAATAATAGATTTTCTGTTATCTACGCTCCATCCTCGGCTTAATTTTTTATCTACCCAAGGCACAACTTCCAAAACTATTTTTTGTTTCATGATCCAGTTTTTGCTTTCAAAACCAAACCATAACACTGATGAATTCCCATTCAGACAGCTTGACTTATCAACAGAAAGACGTTTTGCATCTTTACTCAAAGGTTCGTTTTGAATCAAACAAGATTCAAGTGTTTTTCCTGAATCTTTATACTCTGTTGCCAATTTATCTGTAGAAAAAATGGCATACGTGCATTTATCGTCACCGGATATTTTTGACAAGACAAAAACGGCTCCCGCAGAACCTTGACTGATTCCGGTTGGATCTGGAATTGATTTTAGAACAGAAACCAAACTGCTCGCCAGTTGCTGATTTTCATCCAAAAGAGTAATTCTATATACGATTTCGGTAGTTCCAAGCGGTAAATCTTCAGTTTTGATGACAATACGGTCTCTTGCCGAAACGTTTATTTCCTTGGTGGTGGATCTATCTTTATCCCAATAACCGTCTTGTTGCGAGAAAGAAAAAGTGGTAAATAGAAGTGTAAATAATAAAAGAAGTTGTTTGGTCATTATAAAAATGATTAAAATATTTTTGATTTAAGATTAAGGAATGATCTTGAAATCCGGAATTTCCTAGCCCTGATAGTAGTAAAAATCCTTGTGAGCCGGTGTTCGGTTCACAAGATTGTAACGGATAGCAGGATAAAGCTCCTAATTATAATTCAATAAAACTACTTATTTCGAGTAACATCAAGTCTTTTCCTTTGTCAAAGAACTTCTTGATGGCTTCCTCGTGGTTGATTTCGATGTATCCAAATGTATCGTAATGGTAACCTAAAATTTTATCGCATTCGATAAAATCGGAAGCAATTATGGCGTCATCGACATCCATCGTGAAATTGTCACCAATAGGCAAAATAGCCAAATCGAGTTTGGTTCGCATCGGGATGAGTTTCATATCCATTGTGAGAGCTGTATCGCCGGCAATGTAGATGTTTTTGTGTTCGCCCTCGATTACAAAACCGCCGGGATTCCCACCGTAGCTTCCGTCAGGAAACGAACTCGAGTGGATTGCGTTTACATATTTTAGTTTTCCGAAGTCAAAATTCCAGCTTCCACCGTGATTCATCGGGTGTGATTGAAAACCTTTTTTTCCATAGTATCCCGCGATTTCAGCATTGGAAACAATCACAGCATTTGTTCGTTTGGCAATGGCTTCAACATCGAGAATATGGTCTCCGTGAGCGTGTGTCAAAAGTATAAAATCGGCTTTTAGTGTATTGATATCAATATGTGAAGCCTGAGGATTGGCCGAAATATAAGGATCCACTATTATATGCTTGCCACCAACTTCTATTCCCAAAGAGGCATGGCCGTAGAATGTTATTTTCATTTTATCTTAGATTTAAAATTAAAATATTTCAAAAATTTTGAGATTATCTTCCTCCCAAGAAAACATTTACTATGATGTCTGAAATCAACGAAATCATACAAATAGATAATAATATAGAAAGCATAAAGGTACTTATCGCCACTTTCTTTAATTCAGGATCAAGCAATTTTGGGTCTTGGTTTTTGTAAACCGTGATTAAATGTTTTGTCAACGGAATATAGGCCAATAAAAACAAGTATTGGTCAAAATGAAAACCGCTCAATACTGCAAAAACAAGCACTGAAACCATAGCCGAAACGATTAGGAAATAGTGGTATTTTTTGGCTGCTTCAGCTCCCATTTTTACCACCATCGTATTCTTTCCAGATTTGGCATCTGAAGCTTGGTCACGCATATTATTCAAATTCAAAACACCAACACTTAATAATCCAATTGCAGTGGCCGGTAAAATAAGCACCCAATCCAATTGTTTTGAGTACAAGAAATTAACACCCAAAGTACTCACCAATCCGAAAAACACAAAGACAAAAATATCGCCATATCCGCGATATCCATAAGCAGAAGTTCCCACCGTGTAACGAATCGCAGAAGCTATGGCCAAGATTCCCAATACTAAATAAAATAAGGAATAAACAAGATTACTCTCTCCAAAAGCAACATAAATCAAGAATATTGCTGAAGCCAAAGTTAATATCGAAGTAATCACTAGTGCTTTTTTCATAGCCTGTGGAGTAATTACACCACTTTGAATTGCACGTTTTGGCCCTACTCTATCTTCATTATCGGTTCCTTTTACGCCATCACCATAATCATTGGCAAAATTAGAAAGTACTTGCAAACCTAAAGTTGTCAATAACGCAAAAGCAAATATTTCCCAATTGAAAACTTCGGTTGGTGTGAGTACATTATCGGTAGGGTTTGCAAGTGCATACATACTTCCAACAATAATTCCCGATACAGATAATGGTAATGTTCTTAATCTTGCGGCTTCAATCCAGTGTTTCATATTTTATGTTTAAAGTTTTGAGTTCCATGTTTTCAGACTCCAAACTTGAAACCTAAAACTTGAAACTATTTTTTTTTACATCCAATTACTATCGGAAGTTTCCATTTCGTACAACCAAAGGTTGACGTATTGTTTTATAGCTGTAAAATTACCCAATTGAAAACTAATATTCCCTCCTGCGGTATGTAAAGTTAAGGATCCAATATTGATATTTTTGTGCCAAAACAACTGCGAAGTGGTAATAGCCTGAATTTTACTGGGTAAAATAATTTTGTTAGTAACATCCCAAGCACCGCTTTGCAGGATTATGAAATCATTATTTATGTACAGTCGGTTATTTTTAAAAATATAAAACTGAATAATCCCAACAAAAACAACATACAAGAACATCAAATAATCAATCATAGGCATTTGTCCCATTATCAAATCCCTGACAAAATAGAATCCCAACAAAGGCAATCCAATTGTCAGAAAAACAGAAAATCCGAGTTTTCTAAAATTAGGTTTTAGCATCACTCCTTTTTCGGGGATTTTTTGAAACAGTAATTTCAGGATTGACTCCTTTTCCAAGTGGCTGCAACCCGGAATTTCAATATGCTGTTTGTGTTCTTCCTTTTCCCCGCCTGTTGCCTGTTTTATTTTAAGATTTAAAACGTTCATTTTCTTTTGGAAAAAATTCTGGGTAACACTTGTAATTTGAACTTTCTCAGGCTTTATAATCGTACTTTTAGTATTCAATAAACCATAAGAAAGTAATAAAGAGCCTTTTTGTCTAGCAATTTTATAATCAAAATAAGTAAAAATGGTTCTGACCAAATTAATAATGATAATAGTCAAAAAGAAAATGATAAATAAGACCGAGAATGCCGTCGCAACTTGGCTTCTGTCCACATAATCCTCAATATTTTGTTCATCTAAAACGTCCCTTCCGGTAATTTGTTTCACATGATCATAAACCGAAATAAAAAAAGCCAATAACACAAAAAAGCTTTTCACATAATTTGAAGTAATCCCAATTTTCAATAAACTCAGAAAACTGATTTTTATAAACGGAATTTCAGCATCATTCCTTTTCTCAATTGAAATTTCATTCGAGTAAGTAGAAACATCATGAGAGCCCAAAGACTTTTTACTTTCATTCTCCAATAAACGAGCTTTTAAGTCCAATGCCAAAGCGTGCGAAATTGCCTTGATACTCCCCTCTTTTTTATTGGAGCCCGCAGTATCAACAACCAATTCATAGACACCTACCAATCTTTGAATTAAAGACTGATTGATATTTACTTGCTGAATTTTATAAAGTTGAATAGTTGTTTTAGTTTTATTTAGAACACCTTCTGTGATAATAAACTCCTCATTTTCCTGATCGATATAAAACGTAAAGTTTAAGTATCTTAAATAGGAAACAATTCCAATAATAGCAAAAATAACCAAGATTCCAGCAACCAAATAAACTTTATTGATCTCGTTGAATTTAAAAATCCAAATAAGCAAAATAGGCCCTAAAGCTTTGGCATAACCTTGAAGGGAATAAATAAACATCACAAAAATCCCCACAATGGACTGTCTCTGAGGCTGACTAAAATCCTCCTGCATTATAATTGTTTTTGAATTTTACCCATCAACAATTGTTTGATGTTTTCAGCTTGTGCTTTGTCTATTCCAGGAATTTCTATATCACTGGAGCTACCGCCAGCTGTAAATATTTCTATTTTAGCCAAACCAAAAATTCGAGATAACAATCCTTCATGCAAAGCTACATGCTGTACTCTGTTATAAGGTATTACAAGAGTATTTGTGGCAATTATTCCGTGTCTGAACAATACATCATGATTTCGAAAGGCAAACCCTTTTTTATTGAAACCCAATCTAGAAAAGAAAAGTACAATGAATACCAAAACAACATAAATAATACTCAATTCTCTAATAAATACAACTAGTTCCTCATTAAAATACAATGCACCCCCTAAGCCTATTCCAGCAATCAAAAAGAAAACCGATAGACTTATTAAAATTACTTTCCAATAATTGGGATGCAAAACAGAGAATTCAACTTCTTCATATTTTGGAAGCTGTGTAGTGTCAATTGTTTCATTTGTAAAATCTTCCATTTAAAAATTTTATTAAAAATTTAAAGTTTCAAGTTTCAGCCTCAAAATTTGAAACCTGAAACTTGAAACTTTTAAACTTTTTATGGCAACCATTTTTTTTCAAAATTCGGTTTACGTTTTTCAAGAAATGCATTTCTGCCCTCTTTTGCTTCTTCGGTCATATAGGCAAGTCTTGTCGCTTCTCCCGCAAACACTTGTTGTCCCACCATACCATCATCAGTAAGGTTCATGGCGAATTTAAGCATTTTTATAGCCATAGGAGATTTACTTAAAACTTCCTGAGCCCATTGATAGGCAGTATCTTCTAATTCAGCATGTGGAATAACAGCATTGACCATACCCATTTCAAAAGCCTCTTGAGCAGAATAATTACGCCCTAAAAAGAAAATTTCACGAGCTTTTTTCTGTCCTACCATTTTGGCAAGATAAGCTGAACCATATCCACCATCAAAACTTGTTACATCGGCATCGGTCTGTTTAAAAATTGCGTGTTCTTTACTCGCCAAAGTCATATCACAAACAACATGCAAACTATGACCGCCACCAACAGCCCAACCAGGAACTACAGCAATAACTACTTTTGGCATAAAACGAATTAATCGTTGAACCTCTAGAATATTCAAACGATGTTGTCCATCATCACCTACATAACCTTGATGTCCACGAGCATTTTGATCACCTCCACTACAAAAAGAATACACTCCGTCTTTAGAAGAAGGCCCTTCAGCAGAAAGCAAAACCACACCTATAGAAGTATCTTCCTGAGCATCATAAAAAGCTTGATATAATTCAGATGTCGTTTTAGGTCTAAAGGCGTTACGCACATCAGGTCTATTAAAAGCTATTCTAGCAACACCATTACATTTTTTATAGGTTATATCTTCAAATTCTTTGGCAGTTATCCAATCCATTCTATTTACTTTTAAATTATTTTAGTGTAAAAATAAACCATTTTTTACTTTTTAAAGAATAAATAGAATTAAACCGCACATGTTAACCAATAAATATAAACCAAAACATCCCCACATAATTTATTACTTGCGAAATGCATTGGGCGTGCCTCCATTAGAAAAAGGATGCTTCCAATAGTATTACTAAGTCACCCACTATCCCTAATACTCTCGTGCAGTGCGCGTTACTTCGAAAACTTGCTCCCATCATTGACGCACTCATAACAACTTTAAGAAATTCTAAGAGTGTTTTATTTTAATAAAATCAATACATTATTTTATAAAGATGTAATTTTAACAACAAGTACACATTTATAAAAAATAAAGACAATATAAAAGACATTTTTTTAAAATTTTGTAAAACAAAAAACCCCTCATCGCTAGATGAAGGGTTTTATAAAAAAAGGCAGCGACATACTCTCCCACATAACTGCAGTACCATCTGCGCAGGCGGGCTTA
>NZ_JAVDTX010000001.1:0-989434 GCF_031456055.1 Flavobacterium granuli | reverse complement strand
ACCGTTAACCCTTCGACAGGAGATGTTTCGGGAGTTGCTTCAGGAACGGCAACCATCACCTATACCGTATCGGGAACAGGTGGATGCGCAGATGCAACAGCTACCAGAACGGTAACGGTAAGCACTCCACCAAGTGCAGGAACATTATCAGGAACACAAACTATTTGCGTAAGCGGAACCACGACATTTACGTCAACCGCCTCAGGAGGCAGTTGGTCAACAAGTGATTCATCAATAGCTACCGTTAACCCTTCGACAGGAGATGTTTCGGGAGTTGCTTCAGGAACGACAACCATCACCTATACCGTATCGGGAACAGGTGGATGCGCAGATGCGACCGCTACCAGAACGGTAACGGTAAGTACTCCACCAAGTGCAGGAACATTATCAGGAACACAAACTATTTGCGTAAGCGGAACCACGACATTTACGTCAACCGCCTCAGGAGGCAGTTGGTCAACAAGTGATTCATCAATAGCTACCGTTAACCCTTCGACAGGAGATGTTTCGGGAGTTGCTTCAGGAACGACAACCATCACCTATACCTTATCGGGAACAGGTGGATGCGCAGCTGCAACAGCTACCAGAACGGTAACGGTAAATAATTTTCCTGTTGTTCCAATTATTGCCTCTGTCGTGGCGAGTTGTACGTCGGCAGAGACAAGCACTATCAGCAATTACAATGCATCAAATATTTATACATTCAGTCCGTCAGGTCCAACTGTTGGGGCTTCAGGCTTGGTAAGTGAAATGGTGTTGGGTACGCTTTATACTGTGACCTCGAATAACGGCAGTTGTAGTTCTGCGGCATCGAATTTATTCAGTAATACGGCGGTATTGTCAACCACGCAAGTTCCGGTTATTTTCTCAACTGCTTCGAGCTGTTCTGCTGTGGGTACAAGTACTATTAGTAATTATATTGCAACAAATACTTATGTCTTCAGTCCTTCAGGTCCTACTGTGGGAGCTATGGGGTTGATAAGTGGCATGGTGTTGGGGGCGTCATATACAGTGACCTCGAGAAGCGGTAGCTGTACCTCTGTGGCATCGGCTTCGTTCAGTCAGACTTCTGCTATATGTGCTAAGGATGATGATGCAGGTATCATTGATGGTTCAAGACCATTGAGTGGAATTATTAATGCTATTGCTAATGATACTTTCAATGGATTGCCTATAAATCTATCGGATGTAGTTTTAAGCTTTGCTCCAAGACCTAATTTTACAATGGGAGCAAATGGATTGTTAAGTACTTTGGCTAATATTCCTGGGGGAACTTATACTTTGACATACAGTATTTGTGAAAGAGGAAATCCAAATAATTGTAGTACTGCCACTGTTACGGTATTTGTTTCTAGACCAAGTATTGCATTGGTAAAAACAGCTCATTTCAATGATGAGAATGCTGATGGTTATGCCCAAGCTGCTGAAACTATTACGTATAGTTTTGAAGTAAGCAACACAGGAAATGTTCCATTGGCAAATATAACCATTGCAGATCCATTGCCGGGTGTTGTAATGACAGGAATGCCATTGACATTGGCAATAGGAGAGACCAATACTACCCATTTCCAAGGTGTATATGCGATTAAGCAAATAGATATTAATAAAGGCTCCATTTCTAATCAAGCAACAGTATATGGAACGAGTCCAAATGGCCGTGTGGTTGAGGACAAATCAGATGACTTAAATGTTGTTAATGACAATCCAACAGTATTGACTGTTTCAGGATGTACAATAAAAGTGTACAATGCAGTAACACCAGATGGAAGTGATAAATATGATAAATTAGTTATACAAGGATTAGAATGTTATCCAGAAAATTCGATAGAGATTTTTAATCGTTGGGGTGTTTTAGTGTTTGAACGTGAACATTATAATAATGATGATGTTGTGTTTAGAGGTGTTTCTGAAGGAAGAGTCACTGTCGAAAAATCACAAGAATTGCCAGCTGGAACCTATTTCTATATACTGAAATATAAAGACAGTGAATCCAATGCTTTTGAGAAATCAGGGTATTTGTATTTGAATAGAAAATAGTCAATAACCCCAAGTTATTATTAATAAAAAAACAGCACATGAAAACAAAAATAATCGGGTTGGTAGTAATGCTTTTCACTATTGTTAGTTCAGCCCAGCAAGATGCACAATACACACAGTACATGTACAATACTATAGTGGTGAATCCAGCTTATGCCGGATCCAGACAATCGATGAGTATTTTTGCTTTACACCGTAATCAATGGGTTGGAGTAGATGGAGCCCCAGTGACTAATACCTTTTCTATTAATACTCCTTTAAATGAAAGTAAAGTAGGATTAGGTTTGTCCGTTGTTAACGATAAAATTGGAATTTCTACTGAGAATAATATAGCGGCTGATTTTTCATATACGATACCTGCGTCTGAAAAGTATAAAATGTCTTTTGGAATAAAAGCAAGCGCCAATCTGTTAAGCCTAGATTTTAGTAAACTTACGTATCAACCAGGTGATCCAAATATGTATCAGGAAAACATAGATAATAAATTTTCTCCTAATATCGGAGTTGGATTCTATTTGCATTCTGATAATAGTTACATCGGAATATCGGCTCCAAATTTGATAGAAACCGAACATTTTGATAAATCGTCAAACTCGAGTTCTACAAGTCACGTTGCTACAGAGAAAATCAACTATTATTTGATAGCTGGATATGTATTTGATTTGAGTCCAAGCTTAAAATTGAAACCCACTTTGGAAACCAAATATGTTCAAGGAGCTCCGTTACAAGTGGATGTGTCGGCTAATTTTATGATGAACGAAAAATTTGTCGCTGGATTGGCTTACAGATGGAGTGCTGCTATGAGTGCCATGGTTGGATTTCAGGCAAGTGATTCATGGTTCATAGGATACAGTTATGATTTTGACACCACTGAGTTTGCAAAATACAATTCTGGTTCTCATGAAATCTTTTTACGATTCGAATTGTTTAATAAATACGACAA
Source organism: Flavobacterium granuli (assembly GCF_031456055.1). Classification (GTDB taxonomy): domain Bacteria; phylum Bacteroidota; class Bacteroidia; order Flavobacteriales; family Flavobacteriaceae; genus Flavobacterium; species Flavobacterium granuli_A. The sequence continues at coordinate 986,454 of NZ_JAVDTX010000001.1, read as the reverse complement.
AATTATCTCTCCAAGATTCTTTTAAAACTAAAACCTATGAAAACTAAAAATTTACTATATAGTCTGATCTTGAGTGTTTTCTTTTTACATGGATTTGCCCAAAAAACAACAATAGCCAGAGCCGAAAACAATTATGATCGTTTTGCCTACGTAGATGCGATAGATAATTATGAGAAAGTTGCTGAGAAAGGATACCAAGACGAGAAAATGTTTCAGAAATTAGGGAATTCCTATTACTTTAAAGCAGAATTTTCACAGGCTTTAAAGTGGTATGATCAGCTTTTTGCTTTATATCCCAATCAAGAGCCAGAGTATTTTTATCGTTATTCCCAGACTTTAAAATCGAAAGGAGATTATGCTAAAGCAGACCAAATGCTAGAGCAATTCAATCAAAAAACGAGTAACGATAAAAGAGGGTTACTGTTCAAAGACAATCGAAATTATCTTGAAGAAATTAAAGCCAATTCAGGTCGTTTCGAAGTAGCAGATGCTGGAGTAAACTCAGAGTTTTCAGATTATGGTAGTTCTTTTTTTGGAAATAAACTAGTGTTCGCATCTGCAAGGGATACTGGGGGAGTTTCTAAGAAAGTATTTAAATGGACTAATAAATCGTTTACAAACTTGTATTGGTCAGAGATTAAACCTGATGGAGAAATGGGAAAGCCAGAACGTTTCGAACGTAAAATTAACTCTAAGTTCAACGAATCTACTCCTATATTTACCCAAGACGGTCAAACGATGTACTTTACCCGAAACAATTTTTTTGAAGGTAAAAGAGGTAGAGATACCAATAAAAACACTTTGCTTAAATTATACAAAGCCACACTTGATAAAGACGGTCAATGGAATAATGTAGTGGAATTGCCATTTAATAGTAACGAATATAGTGTAGCACACCCTACTTTAAGTGTAGACGAAAAAACCTTGTATTTCGCCTCGGATATGCCAGGAACATTGGGTCAGTCGGATTTGTTCAGAGTAAAAATAAATGGAGATGGGACTTATGGAGTTCCAGAGAATCTTGGTTCGGAAGTTAATACCGAAGGTAGAGAAACCTTTCCTTTTGTCTCCAAGGATAGTGAATTGTATTTTGCCTCTGATGGAAGACCAGGTTTAGGCGGATTGGATGTTTTTGTGGCTAGAATAAGAGCAGATAATAGCTTATATGACATAAAAAATATAGGAGAACCTATTAATAGTAAGCAAGATGATTTTGCTTTCTTAATCAACAGCAAAAATAGAAATGGATTTTTTACCTCAAATAGAGAGGGTGGAAAAGGATACGATGATATTTACCGATTTGTAGAGAATAGAAAACTGACTTGCGAACAAACACTTTCGGGATTGGTAACTGACTTGGATTCGGGTCAGATATTGACTAATGCCCAGATGAGTTTGTTTGATGCTAACTTCAAACCACTTCAAGTGGTTCAAACTGACGCAGAAGGACGTTATAGTTTTCCGGTAGATTGTGGCAAAACTTATTATGTAAGAGGAGAGAAAGAAGAGTATCAGACTGCAGAAGTTCCTGTTACAACCAAAAAAATATCAGGAAGTAAAGATCTTCCTGTGGTATTGGAAAGACGTATCAAAGCAGTAGGAGTTGGAACTGATCTAGCCAAAACATTGAATATTCCGATTGTTTATTTTGATTTGGATAAATCATCCATTCGTAAAGATGCAGCCTATGAATTGGCAAAAGTATTGTCGGTAATGCAACAGTATCCAGAGATGAAAATCGAAGTTCGCTCGCATACAGATAGCCGTCAAACGGCTAAGTATAATAATAAATTGTCAGATAAGAGAGCTAAAGCCACAGTGGAGTGGTTAGTGAGTAACGGTATCAATTCAGTTCGATTAATTGGGAATGGTTACGGAGAATCTCAGTTGGTGAATCATTGTTCTGATGATGTAAAATGTACTGAAGAAGAGCATCAAGCCAATAGACGAAGTGAGTTTATTATAGTTTCAATGCACAATTAGTTAGTTTAGACATTGATAAAAAACCTTCTTTGTGAATTGCTTCACAAAGAAGGTTTTTTTTATAATATGCTTATCTAGTAGTAGATTCTCGTATGATAATATCGGTTTCCAGTTCTATAGTTCTCGGTGTAAAAGGAATTTCATCTCTATGAGCATTCATTTCTTCCAATAGTAAATTAAAAGATGCAACTCCCATTTCATGACTTGGTTGGTCAACCGAACTTAATTTTGGTGAAATTACTTGAGACATGAACCAATTGCTAAAACCAATTACTGCAATTTGATGCGGTATTTTAATTTGATTTTCATTGCAATACGATATAACACCCGAAGCTGCCAAATCAGTGATAATAAAGATGCCATCTACATCTGGATGTTCCTTTATTATTTGTGCTGTAAAATCATAACCTTCTTGAAATGATACTTTATCACAAGTATAAACAAGGTTCGAGTCGTATGGAATGTTGTTTTTTTCTAATGCTTTTTTGTATCCAATAAAGCGGTCAATGGAATTTTGCGGATTAAGCGGCCCACGAATATGTGCTATTTTTTTACACCCAATATTTATTAAATGTTGAACAGCTTTGAATCCAGCTTTTTGATCATCTATAATAACTTTAGAACAAGAAGCCAGCTTGGTTATCTTGTCAAACATTACAAATGGGATTTTTCTATTTATTATTTGTTGAATGTGATTGTCATAATTACTTTCATTCGATAAAGACATTAAGATGCCATCGACTCTTTTGTTAATTAATAAATCAACTTGTTTTTTTTCTAATTCAATAGATTCATTCGATTGTAGAATGATAACCAAATAGCCATTTTTTTCAGCTTCGTCTATAATGGCATTAATCACATTCGAAAAAAAATGATGCATTACCTCGGGAATAATTAAACCTATGGTTTTGGATTCTTTCGTTCGTAAGTTTACGGCAAAACTATTAGGGGTATAATGTAAATTTTGTGCAAGATCAATTACCGCCTGTTTGGTTTTGGCACTTACATCTGGGTAGTTTTTTAAAGCTTTTGAAACGGTAGTAATTGAAATTCCTAATGTAGTCGCTATTTCTTTGAGAGTAATGTCTTTCATAATTAAAAAGAGGCTAAACTAAGTTTTAAGTTAAGGTCTGGGGGTAAAATGCTTCGGCAATATATTAATTATAATCGAATAACCAATTAAGTTGATTCTCTTTCTAGAATAGATGTTGCTAACTCTATTGATTGAAAAATAATAGGCTCATTTCGCTTTTTTGAATTGATTTCATCAAATAAAATAGATGCTGCAACTCTGCCTATCTCAAATCCTGGTTGGTCAACTGTGGAAAGCCTTGGAGTGGTTACTTCGGTTACAAATGAATTACAGAATCCAACAATGGCAATTTGTTTTGGCATTTCAATTCCCACTTCATTTAAGTATTTGAGAACGCCAACTGCAACCATGTCGGTTACTGTGAAAATTGCATCCAAATGAGGATGTTCCGCAATGGCCTTTATCGCATTTGTATAACCATCTTCTAAGTCGGTATTGTTGTCACAAACATAAATTAAAGATGGATCATAAGGAATATTGTGATCTTCTAATGCTTTCTTGTATCCTAAAAAGCGATCAATTGAATTTTGAGGCATGTAAGATCCTCGAAAATGAGCTATTTTTTTACGCCCTTTTTTAATTAGGTAAACAGTTGCATCATAAGCCGCTTTTCTATCGTTTATGGTTACTTTGGAACAATTAACCAATTTGGCAATTTTGTCAAAAAGAACTAAAGGTATATTTTGCGCCAGTGCATTTTTTATATGATCGAATTCACCCGTTTCGTTGGATAATGAGATAATAATTCCATCAACTCTTTTGCTTAATAATAATTCAAGTTGTTTTTTTTCTAATTCTAATTTTTCATTAGACCTTAAAATAATAACTAAATAGTTTCTTTTTTCGGCTTCTGCCAGTACACCTTGAAAAACTTTAGAAAAAAAATGATAATCAACAGTGGGTATGATTACTCCAATGGTTTTAGATTCTTTGGTTCTTAGATTTACAGCAAAACTATTTGGGGTATAATTCAGTGAAGTAGCTAAATCAATAACTTTTTTCTTGGTTGCAGGGCTTACGTCGGGATAATTTTTAATCGCTTTAGAAACGGTTGTGATGGAGATGCCTAGCTGGTCTGCAATTTGTTTGAGAGTAGCATTCTTCATAATAGGGCTCCAGATTTTAAATCTAATTTTTGTTATAAAAAAAAAACTGTTTCTTGAAAAACAAACATACAATTTATTTATTGTATTTTCATTTTCAAGAAACAGTTTGAAATTAACTTTATCTAAAAATAATCAGATATTTTCCCTTGCTGTAATTTCCTTAAAGTTATTGATTCTGTTTTTGTTTTTAAAGGTAATTTAAATAGTTACCAGCCTTAGAATTTGTTTTTAAACATAGTAACCAAACTATTAACTAAAATAAAACATGGGTTCAAAAGTGTTCAGTCAATTAAAACTCCATAATTTTATCCATCTAAGACTGTGTAACTAAATAATATATTGTATTCAATTAATTGAATTATTCGGCTCCATCTGCTTTGGCTCTTGCCACTGCAAAGTTACCAACAGTTTTGCCAAGAATCAAACCTTTTTCGCAATCACTTCTATAATGTATGGCTCCAAATAATCTTGAATCAGAAGCTTCTTTTGCCATAGCCTTGAAACTTTCTGCTTTAGCAGGTAAAATATGAGATAAAACAGTACAGGCAGCTCCACTAAAAGTAGAGTGACCAGATACATATGCTGGAAAATTAGGAATACCAGTTGTTGTTTTTATTGATGAATCCATCTGAGTCGGTCTCGGATTAAAATAAAAAGTCTTAGCATCCCAGCAACTTGTAGCAGCGTCCATCATTGAAATATTCAATAAAGCCATGTTTCTAGCCCATCTGACTTCGCTATAATTTTGCTCTGCAAATGCTTCTGCTGCAATAGCATTCCAGTGTCCTGGAGGAGTATATGTCCCAACACCATCGGCCCAGAAAGTAACAATATCTTGATTTTTTTTGGAATTGTCTTTGCTGAATGCTTTTATCTCCGCCAATTCTTTTGCAAATTGTTCTGATTTTGTAGACGGTGGCGGCACAGGACGGCTCGCTACAACCATTTCAGGAGTCATCAAGAAAGATTTTACTTTTCCAAACATAGGCAGCATTGGAGGTCTAGCTGGTTTTTCTAGTGATTTCCATGGAGTTTCCCCTGTGGCTGCAGTTTGTGTTTCGAGTAAGGTCCATAAATCTTTATTACCTACGGCAGCTCCAGCTCCATCTGTTGAAGCTCGTGCAATAAACTTGGTAGCTATTTTTCTTCCTAAACTTATTCCGGCGTCGACATCACTACGTACATTGGCACCACTAATAATTCGGTATAGTTTCTCTTCTTCAGCTTTTTCTTGAATGAAAGCAATTTCGGTCGGAAATAATAATTTTAATAATTCAACGGTAACTCCTGCCAAAACAGCATCTTCAGAGGGATAAGCAGGTAAATTGCTTTTTGGGATTAAAACAGGTAAAGTTGCATCTACAACAAATGGTGCGGGTCTATTGTAAAGTTTTTTGTAATGCCAAGTAGCGAGCATTGCGTCATATTGTGCAGCGCTTACATATGCATAAGCTCTGGCAGCATATGGAGGATTTGAAAATGGAAATTCTGGATTGGCAAAAGGATTTGCGCCAGATGGAATAGGGTATGTTTCATCAGGGTTTTGAAAAGGTGGGCGATTGTGTTTGGCTACCAAAGTTCTCATGATTTCATTCCAACGTAAGACTCCACCAACACTCCAATAGTCAATGATAGCTCGTTGTTGTTTGGTAATATTGGTTTGGTAGCTTTTAATTTCATTTATTTCTCTAGTGTAGGCTGGTAATGTTGTTGCTATGGGAGCATCTAATGGAAATTCATCAGGAGAGGCTAATAAGATTGGTTTCCATGTCCCGGCAAGCTCGTCTGGATTCGCTGGGTTTAATTGTGGAAATTGATAATTACGTTCAGTAATGTCGTTATTGCAGGCATAGTTGAATGCTACTAAAAGTAGTAATAGACTTTTTGAAATAGTTATTTGAATCTTATTTTTCATCTTATTTCGCTTTTTTGTTAAAATTGATTACATAAAATGCACCTCCGTAAAAACTGGTTGATTGACCTACGTTTCTGCCGTCAATCACATAATTGGTTCCTCCAATAAAGGCGAGTTCTGGAATCTTTTTTAAAGTATATTTTATATTGGTTCCCAATCGTAAAGCATTCATAGTATTGCTTGGGAACGGCATGTTGTTTTGCGTTATGTCAAACCCACCTGATTGTGTAACCGAATTGTCAATAATTGCCTCAGCAATTAATCTGTCTGAGCGATAACCAATTCTACCATTTATGTTGATGAGATTGGGCATGTCTACTTCATTGGTGTAGTGCATTTCATCAGTGTAATAGGAGTTTCTTTCAATAGTAACATTGCTTCTGAATAAGTAAGCACCTGAAAGGGTAGCGAAAAAAATCCCTAGTTGATAGTCACCCATTAATCGAAAGGTTGCTACCTGACTGCCTAAACCAAGACTTAACGGTAAGTAATCGACGGCATAATTAGTAACAGGAGTAGAATATCCTCCAAGGGCATATAGCGAATAAGTAGCATTTTTAATTTTCTTTTCAAAAGGCATATATTTTACAGTTAGAGAAAGGTCTTGAAAACCTTCCTGGCCTTTCATGGTTCCAGCTGTAGCATTTGTTATTACATAAGGTATATTGAAAAGTACATTGACTTTGTTTGCAATTCCATAGTTGCCCATTACTCCAATAGATTGTGTGGAAACTGTTCCCATATTCAAATTTTCTCTTTTGTTGGTTCCTTCCCAATATTCATCCCAACTGCTGTATTGATAAACGGATCCAACACAGAATTGGTTTTTGCTCATCATAATAGCATCAATCTCTGTTTGAGCATTTGCAAAAAAAGTACCGAGTAAAAAGCAACCTAAATAAATTTTCTTCATGTTTTAATTCTTTTTTCTAAAGTGTTATAGTTTAATGGATGCATGTTTTCCTTTGCAAGCCAAAAAGTGTAATCCTTGAACATTGTTTTTTTGAAATTGAAAGTCTATGGAAAATGTTGGTATTTTGGAAAGTGTAATGTTTACCGTAGCGTTTTACTTTTTCTAAATTTAGTTTTTTCTTGATTTAGTTTTAAACCTTTGTGATATATGGAACAGGTTTGTTTTGAACAAAAATGTTCTACATGGCTAAAATTATTTTTAGCTCAAATCGATAGATTTTTTGATTTGTAAGGTGAAAAGAAAAAGAGTGGACAGTAATTTGAATTAGGAACAATTAAATTCTAAAATAGCAGAATGTAAATTGTTTGAATCCAATTATTCGAATATTTTGCGATGTGTCCGTTCAAAATTATTTTATTCATCAAAATTGATGATTAATCTTTGAAAGCACTTAAAAACAAATACGAATAAATGGTAGTGTCAAATGATTGTAGTCTTTGCTTTTTTCTTTAAAAAAAAAACTAAACTAAGTCTGGTGGAGAGTAAAAAGAAGATACAAATCCAGCGTCTAATTTCTCTTTTGAAAAAGAAATTAAAGGGATTGATTCGAAATCTGTAGTATTAATGATTGTAATAGATTCTGGATATTGTATAAAATAATCTACTGTAAACGACTTGACTATTTTTTTTGAAGATCCTTTTTTTTCGTTGCTATCATTAAATAGCTGACTGTCTACAATGTCCTCAATTTCTTGTGTAGACAAGGAAGAATTGACGTTAGGAAGGTAGTATAAGTTTAGAATGTTGTCTTTGATTTGTTTTTTGAAAATATGGTAACTTTTATTGTTGAGCGTAATATTTTCATTAACATATTCTAATTCGGTGTCATCTGCAAATGTGTACAATGAAGCATTCAGACGGATTACCTTAAATTCAGGGTCTGGAATTTTTTTCATAGCAGTTACCCATTCCTGCTCTTGGTCAAAAGCAAAAAGCATACGATATCCCAATGCATTGTAAAACAAGGTTACAATCAATGTGGTGAATAGTAATATGTAAGCTATTTTTTTCATTTGTCCCAAAAATAATAATTAAAATCGATTATTAGCAATTAAAATAAAAAATTTAGAAATAAATTTTAATATAGTATTAATTAAGTTAATTTATTGATATTTTGTGTTTTTGTCGGATTCATAAAAAAATCGATAGTTGATTCATCAATCTTAGGATTAGCCCCTTCTTTTTGTGCTACTAATGCCCCAATGGCACATGCAAAATTGATGGCATTTTGAGGCTCTTCTTTAGCTAATAATTTACTCAAAAGCCCTGCTAAAAAGGAATCGCCAGCTCCAACGGTATCAGCGACTTTTATTTTGTAACCACTATTGTAATAGAATTGATTATTGTAATACAAAACGGCTCCATGACTGCCTTTGGTGACGCAAATGTGTTTGGTATTGGTGTGTTTTGAAATAAAAATGATGTTTTGTTCTAATGAATGAAAAGGGGATTCAAGATATTCACTTATTTCATAAATTTCTTCGTCATTAAATTTTATAAAATCAGCTTCGTGCATTAAATGGTTGAGTAATTCTTTGGTGTAAAATGGAGTTCTTAAATTCACATCAAAAACTGTATATTTTGCATAATTGATTAATTCAAATAAAGTGTTTTGTGAAGTGGTATCGCGGCAAGCTAAACTGCCAAAAACTAAAGCGTCAGCTTTTTTTATTGTGATTTCATCTTCTGGAGTTTCGATTATTTTATCCCAAGCAGCGGGATAATTGATGGTGTAGGAAGCAGAACCTTTTTCGTTTAATTGAACAATGACTTCGCCTGTTTTTAAGTTGTTGTCAATTTGTATGGAATCCGAGTTTACATTGTTGTCTTTGATGTGTTGCAATACTTCTTTGCCAATTTCGTCATTTCCAATTCGGCTTATTATTTGTGATTGTATTCCCAATGAAGCCAGTCGGATGGCTACGTTCAATGGTGCACCTCCAATTTTTTTATGAGTTGGAAAAACATCAAACAAGACTTCTCCAAAGCATACAACGTTAATTTTTGAGTTAGTTGTGTTCATTTACATTTGGCTTTTTTTAGTCGTTTTTGGATGAATAGTTTGTTTCCCAAATACCTTTTATTTTAGAAATATTTAGGTTTTTTATTTCTTGATTTTCATCAGATTGAATGCTTAATTTGGTGTATGGTTTATTAGGAAATATTTGTTCTGTAAAAACGTAAACTCCTCCATTTATGAAGATTTCTATTGATGACCAATCTAAAATGATTTGATAATCTAAAGTTTGTGTTTTGAGATTAGGAGTTGAGGTTTTGTGAATTGATTTTCCAAAATTGGGTTCAAAATTGACTAATCCAGAATGGGTTCTGTCTATCGAAAATGAATTTATTTTGTGGTCATAAATAAGGACTAATGAGTCATTGACTTCATTAGAAAATGTCAATTTTAAATTTTTGGTCAAAGCTTTAAAATCAATTTGAGATTGATTGAGATGATTGTACTCAAAAACAATCTTTTTATTTGCTTCAATGGAAAGTAATTCTTTGGAATAGTCAGAAGTTATAATTGTTTTTAATTGCTGGATTGGACTGCTTTTAAGAACATAGTTATTGTCGATTTTTTCTAACGAAAGTTTTCTTGGCAAGGTCATAGCGCTTCTCCATTTTTGGGTTGGTGTATTTCTTCCATACAGCCAATTGCTCATCCATCCAATAAAAATACGTTCGTTATTCGGAGCATTATTATAAGTTACTCCAGCGTAATTATCTGTTCCATAATCAATCCACTTGATGTCTTTTTGATTAGTATTAAAACTTTCCCCATCATAATCACCTATGAAATATTGTGTCCCGGAACCTCCATCTGGTGCTCCAGGATTGATACTGACGAGTAAGACCCATTTTTCTTCTTCCGAATTTTCTACTTTTAATTTAAAGAGATCAGGACATTCCCAAACACCACCATGCGCACCAATATTTTTGCCAAATTGACTAACGTAAGTCCAATTAATCAAATTTTTTGAAGTGTAAAATTGGGCATGATCACCAGCAACAAGAGTTAAATTCCAAAGGTTTGTTTCTGAATTCCAAAATACTTTCGGGTCTCTGAAATCTTTCAGACTATTGTTTCCAATTATTGGATTTCCATTGTATTTAGTCCAAGTTTCTCCTTCGTCTAAGCTGTAGGCCAAGCCTTGTGATTGAGTATTTATTTTTCCTGCTTTTTCGATTTCTGTATTATGGTAGGTGAAAATGGCAATCATTGGTGGGTTTTCAACAGAACCAAGTCCAGAAGTATTATCGGTATCGATAACGGCACTCCCTGAAAAAATGAGACCCAATTTGTCTGGGAATAAAGCGATTTTATGATGCTTCCAATGAATTAAATCTTTACTGGTTGCATGTCCCCAATGCATAGGTCCCCAAACAATGTCCCCAGGAAAATATTGGTAAAACAAATGATATGTTCCTTTGTAAAATAGCAATCCGTTTGGATCGTTCATCCATTTTTTTTCGGGTGAAAAATGAAATTGTGGACGAAATGATTCTTTATAATACGAAGTGGAATCTGCTGCAATTGTTTCTGAAGAGGAAATAGCTATTGTGCTATTGCCTTCTGTTTTTTTGCAAGAAAACAGCAATACAAGTAGATTTAGAGCCAAAATGAATGATATTCTATGGAGTTTCAATTGCATTGCCTTTTATTTTTAAGTTAAAAATAGGGAATTATAAAGTTAAGATTCAATTTCGAGTTGTATCTATTTGTGAAAAACGAAAACGTTTTCGAAGCTCCGAAAACGTTTTCGTTTTGAATTACAATGGGTTACAAGATAAAAGTTTTATGTTTAATTAACGAATGCAAAGAAAACATCTTCGATAGATCTTATAAATAAAATAATTTAATTACAAACAACTTATAGAAAGAATATTCTTTATTTATACAGCCTTTGAAGTTCTTTTTTTCTAAAAACGCGACTTCAATGGTTGTGGTTTTTTTATGCCTAAAAATTTGTGAATTTTTTTTCGTTTCATCTTGGATTTTGAATTTTTCACGCAGTTTTTGGTAGGTTTTTTATGACTTTATTGCAGAATCAATTCGAAATGTTTGTTTTGTGTAGACAAATCAGTTGAAAACAGGTTGTTTTTCTGTTTAAATTTAGAATTATGCATTTAAAATGTAAAAAAATAATTAAATGTGTTTTTTTTACACTTGTTTATTTTGTTATTTATTTTTTTTTCTTAAAATTTTAACAGTCGATTTTAAAATCGAAAACGTTTTCGGTCTTACTACAACGTTGTAGTTTTGGTTTTCTTAAAATTTTCTTAATTAAATGATTATGTTTGAATTTATATTTTAAACAAATAACCAAATTATTAACTAACTTATTTATTACGTATGAAAAATAGTCTACAAAAAGGCTTAATGGTTTTCATAACCATGCTATGTACTAGCTTGATATATTCGCAAGATATATCAGGATTAGTGACTGATGCGAGTGGCCCACTCCCAGGGGTTTCGATATTAGTAAAAGGAACAAAAACGGAGACACAAACTGATTTTGATGGAAAATTTACAATTAAGAATGTGGGTTCAGACGCAGTCTTAGTTTTTACTTACATTGGACTTAAAACTCAGGAAATAGTTGTGGGGGGCAAAAGCACTATAAACGTAGTGATGAAACAAGATCAGAGCCAATTGAATGAAGTTATCGTTGTAGGTTATGGTTCTGTAAAAAAGAAAGATGCAACTGGTGCTGTAGATATGTTAAGTTCAAAACAATTTGACAACATATCAGCGACTTCTCCTTCAGAATTATTGAGAGGAAAAGTATCTGGGGTACAAGTAACACAAACTAGTGGTGAACCAGGAGCTGGTGTTTCGGTAAGAATTAGAGGAAACTCATCTATTCGTTCTGGAAATAATCCATTATATGTTGTAGATGGTGTTCCATTAGATGGAGGAGATGTTTCGTCTGGTGGATCTGATGTAGCAGGATTAGGATCTTCTTCTGCCAGAAATCCTTTGAACTTTATCAATCAAAATGATATCGAAAGTATTTCTGTTTTGAAAGATGCTTCTTCTACGGCTATCTACGGATCTCGTGGAGCAAATGGAGTTATTGTGATTACAACCAAAAAAGGAAAAACAAAGGTTCCTACATTGACATTTAATACTTCGATGAGATTTAGTAGTATGTCTGGGGATTTTAGATTGTTAAACGGTGATGAGTTTGTAGCTGCCGGTGGTCCAGATAAAGGATCAAGATCTTACAATTGGGAAGATGCAATTTTAAGAAATGGGTTTACAACAAATAATGATGTGTCAATAAGCAGTGGAAATGATAGTTCTAATACAAGACTGTCGTTAGGCGCAAGTTCTACTGATGGAATTGTAAAAAACACAGGTATCGATAAATATACAGCCTCATTTGCTAATTCGAATGATTTTTTTGGTGGTGTACTTAGAGTTGATACTAATTTATTATATGCGGGACTTAAAGATCAAACTACTTTAATTAGTAATGATGCTGGATATATTGGAAATTTAATTGGTACCGCTTTGTATTGGAATCCTACTTTACCAATTTACCAACCAGATGGTAGTTATACGTTCGTTGCAGAAGATTATTTGAATCCAGTTCAATTACTAGATGCTTATGATGATCATACATCTACGAATAAAGTATTAGGGAGTATTGCGGCAACTTTGAAACTTGGAACTCATTTTAGATATAAATTTTTATTTGGTGTTGAGTCGTCTAGTTCTACAAGAAAACGTCAACTATTGCCAACTATGAAAATCAATAGTACGGATTTAATTAAAAATGATAATGCAAATGGAGGTGTTCAAAAAAGAGGTTTTGCAGAAATATCTGGAATAAGTAAGTTCAATAAAACAATTGAACATACATTGACTTATGATAATAGTTTCAGTGACAACGTCTCTCTTAATGCACTGGCCGGTTTTTCTTATTATTCTTATGATACTGAAGGTTCTAGTTCAAGAGGATATGGTTATGTGCCAGAACAAAAAATACTTGTTGATAACATTCAAGGGGGTATTGCTCAGGAGTTTAGAGTTAACTCTTATAAAAATAGAATTGAATTGCAATCTTATTTTGCTAAAGCAGAAGTTACACTGTATAAAAATTTAATTATTAATGGGTCAATTCGTGCTGACGGGTCTACAAAACTTGGAGAAGATAACAAATGGGGTTATTTCCCAGCAGCTGGTGCAGCTTATAAAATTGTAAGCAATAAAGAAGGTGCTTTAAATGATATTAAAGTAAGAGGGAATTATGGTATTACAGGTAATCAAGAGTTTCCTGTGAACTCAGCTGTTTCAAAATCTAATTATGGAAATGGAGGTTCTCCACAAACAGTTTCGGGAGCAAATAGTGAATTACGTTGGGAAACTACTACTTCATATGGTATTGGAGCTGATTTTACTTTTTTAAATAATCGTTTGACAGGTTCATTAGATTACTACAAAAGAGATACTGAAGATTTAATTGCACCAGTACCTCAAGCGTCAACTCAACCAGGTCCAGCTTCTAATAGAAGTGTGAATTTACCAGGTAATTTAATCAATGATGGTATTGAGGTATCTTTGAGTTATAAAATTATTGACAGTAATGATATGTCATGGAGTGTTTCAGGTAACGCAGCCTTTTTGAAAAACAAAATGACAAATTTTGGTTCAGTTTCTTTACTGGCAGGAGGTATTAATGGACAAGGTTTGACTGGGGCTAATGCTGAAATCATAAAAGATGGTTACCCACTTTATACTTATTATCTGTATGATTTTAGAGGGTATGATGCAACTGGAAATTCTATTTATGGAGCTGCAGATGGATCGGATGCTGGTTTAGGAAATGCGGCTCAAGTGTTATTGGACAAACAACCTTTGCCAAAAATAAATATGGGATTCTCAACTAGTTTTACTTATAAGAGTTTAGATGCAGGAATGTCATTTTATGGTGCTTTCGGTCATTACTTATATAACAACACAGCAAATGCTTACTTTTTCAAAAGTGCATTGTTAGGTGGTAGAAATGTAACTCCAGAAGTAGGAAGCTCTCCTCAAAATGGAAGTGATCCAAACTCACCATCTACTAAATATTTGGAAAGTGGAGATTTCTTGAGACTTGGTAATTTAACGGTTGGGTATACCTTTAGAGGAGCTTATATGGATAAAATAAAACTTAGTTCAGCACGCTTATTTGTTAGTGGTGAAAACTTATTTGTAATCACAAGTTATTCCGGATTTGACCCAGAGGTAGATACTAATAAAGCTCTTAATGGAGTTCCTTCTGCAGGTATGGATTATTTATCTTATCCAAAAGACAAGAGTTTTTCTGTAGGACTTAGTGTAACATTTTAATTAAGAAAAAAATGAAAAGAATAAATATAATTAAAAGCATCTTTTTTATGGGTACAATCGCTTTTGGCGTGAGTTGTACAAATTTAGATGAAGAAGTTTTAGATGGTTTCGTGACAAGTGGTGATGGACAAAATGTTAACACTGGTGCCTTTTTACAGTCAGCTTATGAAGGATTAAGAGGATTTCAAGATCAAGACAAAATGTTTACATTACAAGAGATGTCTGGTGACGGATTAGTTGGTCCTACAAGAGGTGGTGACTGGGATGACAATGCAAAATGGAGACAATTTCACGTTCACACTTGGGGACCAGATAATGTAGAGGTTAGAAATGCTTGGAATGCTTTATTGACTAATGTGTACAACTGTAACCTGGTTATTTACAACCAATCTACGGATTCACAAAAAATACAAGCCCGTTTTTTAAGAGCTTTCTATTATTACAATGTAATTGATTTCTTTGGTCAAGCACCTTACAGAGAAGAAGGTTCTGCAATTACTGATGATCCTAAATATTGGACAAGAAAAGAAGGAACTGCTTTTGTGATAAGTGAATTGGAAGCTATTATTGGTCAATTACCAGCTCGTAATCCAATTGATGCAAGTATTGCTAACAAAGATGCTGCTCATTTGTTATTAGCTAAATTGTATTTGAATAAAGCCGTATTTAATGCAGACAATGCTGCAGGGCCTTATACTTTTGATGCAGCTGATATGAATAAAGTAATTTCAAATGTTGATGCAATCACTTCAAGTGGTTTGGCAACTGAATATTGGGATAATTTTGCTCCAACAAACAATACTTCTAATGAGATTATATTTTCATCCAAAAACGTATTAGGATCAGGTGGAGGAATACAATCAAGATGGAGAATGGGAATGCACTATAATCAAACTCCTGATGGATGGAATGGTTTTGCAACTGTTGCTGAATATTATAACAGGTTTGATGCTGCTGATGATCGTAGACAACACAGTTCCCCATCAATTATTGAGTTTTATGGTAATCCAATTGGTTTCCAATATGGGCAAATGTATAAACCAGGGGGAGTTACTCCTCTACAAGACAGAAAAGGGAACCCTTTATTCTATACAAAAGAATTAACCATGATTACTAGTGGAGCTACTTTGGAAACAGCAGGTATTCGTACACAAAAATACGAACCAGATCATGACAATTTAGGAAATCCAGAAAATGACTATGTATTGATGCGTTATTCTGATGCTTTGTTGATGAAAGCTGAAGCTGCTTTAAGAGGTGGTACAGGTGGAGCTGCTGTAGCAAAAACAATTCTTGATGAAATTGATGTTAGAGCTAAATTGGCTGCGGGATCTACTCCAGCAACTTTGGATGGTATCTATCTAGAAAGAGGAAAAGAATTATGGTATGAAGGATGGAGAAGAAATGATATGATTCGTTTTGAAAAGTTCTTGGAGCCTAGAGAGTTAAAGCCAATAGCTTCAGATCCAAAGTATGTATTGTATCCAATTCCAGCAGATGCATTGTTTAATAAAAATGCTAAACAGAACCCTGGATACTAAGAATTTTTTTACTTGATTTTGTTTTGAGTTAGTTATAAAGAGGGTAATTTATTACCCTCTTTATTTATTTAAATTTTTATATCTTTTGCTTTTTTATTATTAATTATTACATAATTTAGGCGATAATAACCAAGCCAATTCCCTAACCAAATTCTACCTATACTATGTGCAATCGAGTTGTCCTATTTTCTCTTTTTATTGTTTTTTTTTCTAATTGTTCCAAAGAAAATAGTGCTAATGAAGACGGATTATTTACCAAATTAGAATCGTCTAAAACCGGAATTAATTTTGTTAATGAAGTTAAGAACGGAAAAAACATGAATATCTTCAAATACCGAAATTTTTATAATGGTGGAGGTGTAGCTATTGGAGATATTAACAACGATGGCTTATCGGATGTGTTTTTTACTTCAAATCTTGGAGAGAACAAATTGTATCTCAATAAAGGAAAATTTAAGTTCGAAGATATTTCCAAATCTTCAGGAATTGTGATAACCAAATCTTGGTCTACTGGTGTCGAAATGATTGATATCAATGGGGATGGATTGTTGGATATTTTTGTTTGTAATGCTGGAAATGGCATTGACGCAAAAAGAAAAAGCGAATTATTTATCAATAACGGAAACCTGACTTTTACAGAAAAAGCAGCTGAGTACAATCTTGCCGATACCGGTATTACGACTCATGCTGCTTTTTTTGATTATGATAAGGATGGTGACTTAGATGTTTATATTTTAAATAATAGTTTTATTCCAGTAAGCAGTCTCAATTATTCTAACAAAAGAGAATTAAGAGACAAAGATTGGGCGGTTAGCGATATTCTAAAAGGTGGAGGTGATAAATTGATGCGTAATGATAATGGAAAATTTGTTGATGTAAGTGAAGCTGCAGGTATTTATGGAAGTCTTATTGGTTTTGGACTTGGTGTAACTGTTGGCGATGTGAATGGAGATTTGTATCCAGATATTTATATTTCAAATGACTTTTACGAACGAGATTATTTGTATATCAATAATAAAAACGGAACTTTTAGTGAGCAAATTCAAGGTTGGGCATCGCATACCAGTCAGTCTTCCATGGGGGCTGATATGGCTGATATAAACAATGACGGAAAACCAGATATTTTTGTAACCGATATGTTACCTGAAGGGGATGAGCGTTTGAAAACTACAACAAGTTTTGATAATTACGATTTGTTTACCCGAAAATTAAACTTGGATTTCTTCTATCAATACATGCAAAATACTTTGCAGTTGAATAATGGAAATAATCAATTTCTTGAAATCGCTAATTATGCTGGGGTTGCCAAAACTGATTGGAGTTGGGGTGCTTTAATATTCGATATGGATAATGATGGATATAAAGATATTTATGTGTGTAATGGAATTAATAATGATTTGACCAATCAGGATTTTATGGACTTTTTTGCCAATGGGATAATTCAAAGAATGGCGGTTACAGGCAAGAAGGAACAAATGGAAAATATTATCAATAAAATGCCAAGCACACCAATTCCAAATTATGCTTTTAAAAACAATAAAGATTTAACCTTTACCAACGAAGTTCAGAACTGGGGATTGGACACACCTAGTTTTTCAAATGGAGCAGCTTATGGCGATTTAGACAATGATGGAGACCTTGATTTAATTGTAAATAATGTCAATCAAGAGGCGTTTGTTTATCAAAATAATTCGGAGAAAAAGAAGGACAATCATTTTGTAAAAGTAAAATTGAAAGGTGAAAACCAGAATAAATTTGCCATTGGTAGTATAGTTGAATTGTTTTCCGGAAAAGAAATTATAAGACAAGAATTAATTCCTTCTAGAGGTTTTCAATCTTCGATCGATTATGTGATGACTTTTGGAATTGGAACCAAAAAAATTGATTCTCTACAAGTAATATGGCCAAATGGAAAATTCCAGACCATTAAAAAAGTGGCTAATAATTCGACTGTTAATTTGAATATTGCAGATGCAACTTTAAATTATACTTTCAAAAAGCCGAATGTGAAATCTTTATTTTCTGAAAAACCAAGCTCATTTTTGGCACACAAAGAAAATGATTACATTGATTTTGATTACGAAGGATTGATTTCCAAAATGCTTTCTCAAGAAGGACCTTCACTTGCTGTTGCCGATATTAATGGTGATGGGAATGATGATGTTTTTATTGGCGGGGCAAAAGGAATGTCTGGGAACATTTATTTGAATAAAGGCAACGATTCATTTACAATAACTAAACAAAATGATTTGATTAGTGATGCCAATTATGAAGATACAGCTGCTAGTTTTTTTGATGCTGATAATGATGGGGATCAGGATTTAATGGTAGGTTCTGGCGGAAACGAAAAAACAGATCAAGCAAATTATAAAAACCGTCTGTATTTGAATAATGGAAAGGGAGTTTTTACAAAAAGTAAAACGACTATTCCAACAACTAATAATAATGTTTCTGTAATTGCTGCCTATGATTATGACAATGATGGAGATATGGATGTTTTTGTGGGAAGCAGAAGTGTGCCTGGAGTATATGGAATTGATCCAAAACAGTTACTTCTAGAAAATGATGGGAAAGGAAATTTCACCAACGCTACCGATAAAAAAGCTTTCAAACTGAACGAGGTTGGAATGATTACCGATGCTGTTTGGGAAGACATTGACAATGATGGGAAGAAAGATTTAATTGTGGTTGGCGATTGGATGGCTCCACGAATATTCAAGAATAATGGTCGTCGTTTGGTTGATTTTAAATCTAATCTTACCGATTTTAGTGGTTTTTGGAATGCAGTAAGTTGTGTGGATTTAAATAATGATGGAAAGAAAGATTTGGTTTTAGGAAACAAAGGAACCAATACTTCTTATAAAGCTACTGACAAAAATCCGATGAGAATGTTTGTCAACGATTTTGATAATAACGGAACCATTGAGCAAATTACCACACGCTCTATTGATGGAAAAGATATGCCTTTGCATTTGAAAAAAGAATTAGCAGGTCAAATTCCTTCCATAAAAAAGAAAAATTTGAGCTTTGCGGACTATTCAAAAAAATCATTTCAAGAAATATTCGCTCAAGACGTTGTTGATAATTCCATTCAGAAAACCGCAACCATTCAGGAAAGTGTAATTGCTATCAATAAAGGTAATGGCAATTTTCAGGTTAAGACACTTCCAAAAGAAGTTCAGTTTTCTTGTGTAAATACTATTTGTGTTACGGATGCTAATAAAGATGGGATTCCTGATCTTGTTCTTGGAGGTAATCAATATGAATTCAAACCTCAATTCGGACGAATGGATGCCAATTGCGGAAGTGTGCTTTTAGGAAGTAAATCTGGTACTTATTCTTGGTTACCTTATAGCCAATCTGGTTTCTTTTTGAAAGGAGAAATCAAACACATTCAGACTTTGAAAAGTAAAAATAAAGGAGTTTCAATACTTACAGTTACAAATGATAATGCCCCAAAAATATTTAAGAGCAATGAATAAGTTTTATAGTTTAGGATTAGTTGCATTGCTTTTTTTAAGTTGTTCGGAAAAACAAGAACGTTTGTTCGAGAAATTAGATTCAGCCACTAGTAACATTACTTTTAAAAATGAATTATTAGATTCCAAAAAGATTTCCATTTTAGACTACCTCTATTATTATAATGGTGGAGGAGTTGCTTTGGGAGATATTAATAATGATGGCTTGGTAGATATTTATTTTACTTCAAACCAAGGGAAAAATAAATTATATCTTAATAAAGGCAATAATAAATACGAAGATATTTCAACAAAGGCAGGAGTTGAAGGAGAAAGCGATTGGAATACAGGAACGGTGATGGCCGATGTAAATGGAGATGGTTATCTCGATATTTATGTTTGCGCTGTTGTTGGTATTAATGGTTTTGAAGGTCATAATGAGTTATTTATTAACAACAAAAACAATACGTTTACTGAAAGTTCTGCCGAGTACGGTTTGGATCTCGATAATTATAGTACATCGGTAGCATTTTTTGACTATGATTTAGATGGAGATTTGGATATGTATTTGTTAAACCATGCAGTACATTCTGAGTTGTCTTTTGGGAATGCTAATATTAGAAATAATAGAACCTATGAATGCGGGGATAAATTATTCAAAAATGAAAACGGAAAATTTGTTGATGCTAGTGCTCAAGCAGGAATTTTTGGAGGAGCCAATGGATATGGATTGGGTATTGCTGTTTCTGATTTTAATTTAGATGGTTATCCAGATATTTATATTGGAAATGATTTTCATGAAGATGATTATTATTACCTCAATAATGGAGATGGAACTTTTACAGAAAGTTTAAAAAGTTATTTTGGACATACAAGTAGGTTTTCGATGGGTGTTGATGTAGCCGATATAAATCATGATGGTTTTCCAGATATAATGTCATTGGACATGCTTCCAGAAGACGAAAAAGTTTTGAAATCATCTTTGGGAGATGATAACGTTCAAATGTTGAAATTAAGAACAGAAAGATATGGGTATCATAATCAGTATACCCGAAATATGTTGCAAATAAACCAAGGAGGACAACATTTTACAGAAATGGCTTTATTGAGTGGAGTGGCTGCAACCGATTGGAGTTGGAGCGCCTTATTTGCCGATTACAATCAAGATGGAGAGCAGGATATTTTTGTATGTAATGGAATTCCAAAACGACCGAATGATCTGGATTATGTAAAATATTTTTCGAATGAACAGGTCAAAAGGAAGATTGGTTCGACGAAATTATTAGACAAAGAGGCATTGAAGAAAATGCCAGCAGGTAATGTGACCAATTATGTTTTTGAAGGAGGTTCTGATCTTCAATTTATAAACAAATCAGACCAATGGATTGAGAATGATTCCATTATTTCTAACGGAAGTGGTTATGCTGATTTGGATAATGATGGAGATTTGGATGTTGTAACCAATAATATCAACGACATTGCATCGGTTTACATTAATCAAACAAATAATAAATCGAATTATTTAAAAGTAAAACTTCAATTTGCGAGTAAAAACACTTTTGGAGTTGGAGCCAAAGTAATCTCTTATTCAAAAGGGAAAAAACAATTCAAAGAATTGCAAACGACTAGAGGTTTTCAATCGTCATCTGAACCGATGATTCATTTTGGATATGGAAAAATTGCAGCTATTGATTCTCTAGTAGTGATTTGGCCTGATAAAACATATCAGACTTTGAAAAATGTGAAGTGCAATCAAACTTTGACCATAAAAGCAAATGCCAACAGAAAAGCATTTGATTATCAAAAATTACATCCAGTTGTTACTCCTGTTTTCAAGAAAGTTGAAACTAGTCTAGGTGTTGATTTTACACATCAAGAGAATGATTATATTGATTTTGTATACCAAAAACTAATTCCTTATGGACGCTCCGATAGAGGGCCTGCCACTGCAATTGGAGATTTGAATGGTGATGGGAAAGAAGATATCTTTTTTGGTGGATCGAAAGGGAAAAAGGCGGCAATTTATATTCAAAATTCTAATGGATTTTCTAAAAAAGGGTATGCTGAAATCGAAAAAGATTCTGTTTTTGAAGATGCTTCTGCTGTAATTGGAGATTTTAATAACGACAAAATAAATGATTTGTTCGTGGCTTCGGGAGGTGGAGAAAATGCTTCGAATTTGCAAGATCGATTATATGTTGCCAAAGGCAATCAATTGGTAAATTCTGTTTTACCTGACCTTTCTCAAAACGCATCAGTGGTCAAAGCTTTTGATTACGATAAAGATGGAGATTTAGATTTATTTGTTGGCAATAATTCGCTAAATAATAGATTTGGAAGTACGTCGGACAGTTATTTACTAAAAAATAATAAAGGTGTATTTGCATTAACGGAAGCGAAAACATTTGAAGGTATTGGTATGGTTACCGATGCCATTTTTAGTGATTTTAATAAAGACGGGAAAGTCGACTTAATCGTTGTTGGTGAATGGATGAAACCAACCTTCTTTGCTAATAAAAATGGTCGATTTATTAATGTAACCGAAACAGTTTTTCCTGAAAAAAGTAACGGATTGTATCAATCGATTATTCCTTTTGATATTGATAATGACGGGGATCAAGATTATTTGACAGGAAACTGGGGAATGAATTCTAAGTTTAAAGCTTCCCAAGAATTTCCTATGAAAATGTATTATGATGATTTTGATAAAAATGGAACTTATGAAACCATTGTTGCCAAAGAAAAAGATGGAAAATATTATACAATTTTGGGGCTTGATGAACTAGTGGAAGAGTTCAGTGGTTTGTTGAAAAAGAAATTCAATAGCTACAAATCTTTTGCGGGTAAACCATTAGAGGAAGTTTTTGATATGGCAATGCTGGAAAAAGGAAAATTGTATGAAGTACATAACCTGAAATCTGGTTTTTTGAGAAATGATAATGGGAAATTTACATTCGTTCCTTTTGCCAATAAAATGCAAGTGTCACCTATTACAAGTTTTGTGAAATCCAATTTTGATATCGATGCAAAAGAAGAAGTTTTTGCTGCCGGAAATTATTTTGGAGTAACACCTTATCACAGTCGATTTGACGGATTCTCTGGAGCTTTAATCAAAAATGAGAAAACAATATTCTTAGGTAATCAAATAGGAATTGACTTGACTCAAAAAGCAGTTCGACACTTGGATATTATTCATTTTAATGGTAAAAAATATTTATTGGTTACCATAAATAATAAAAAAGCTGAGGTTTATGAATTACCGATGAACTCTAATTAATAAAAACAAAAACCTACTCAAAATTTAAAATAATTACAGAATATGAAGTCCAAAATTTATACGATCGCCGCAGTTTGTTTACTTTTTATTTCATGTGGAAAGCAAGAAAGAATAGTTGTGTCAGCTAGTGATTTCCGTGCAGCGGTTGACACCGTTTCAGAAATAATGATACACGATATTTTTTCTCCACCGGTAGCAAGTAGAATATATGCATATCCAAATATTGCAGCTTATGAAGTTATTGCCCAAAACAGTAAAACGTACTCTACTTTGCAAGGTCAGTTGAATGGACTGGATTCTATCCCAGCATTGGATTCTAAAGCAGGTGTTAACCAAAAGTTAGCTGCGATAATTGCGCACATGGAAGTAAGCAAGCAATTGATTTTTTCTGAAGAAGCGTTGGAGAAATATAGAGATAGTTTGTACAAAAAGTGGGAAGGTGAAAATTCTAAAGAGTTTGAAGTGTCCAAAGAATATGGTTTGAAAGTTGCTGAACGTATTAAAAAATGGATGGGGAAAGATAATTACAAACAAACTAGAACCTTACCTAAATTTTCGGTTTTTGCAAATCAACCAGGAAGATGGCAGCCAACTCCGCCAGCTTATATGGATGGTGTTGAACCACATTGGGGAGAAATAAGAACAATGGTTTTAGACTCGGCTTCACAGTTTAAACCGACTCCAGCTATACCTTTTTCATTAGATAAAAATTCGGCCTATTTCAAGGAGGTAATGGAGATATATAATATAAGTCTAAAAATATCGGAAGGATTAAAAAAATCGGAAGAATCTAAAAGTAATTCAGTTCCAGAGGAATCAAAAATTGCGACTTTTTGGGATTGTAATCCTTATGTGACCGTAAGTCAAGGTCACATGATGTTTGCCAAAAAGAAGAATACTCCAGATGCACACTGGATTGGAATAACCAAAATAGCCTGCGTAAAAAGCAATGCCGATTTTGAGAAAACAGTATATGCTTATACCAAAACTTCAATTGGAATTTTTGAGTCCTTTATCAGTTGTTGGGATGAGAAATTTAAAAGCAATATGGTGCGACCTGAAACGGTAATCAATCAGAATATTGATGAAAATTGGAAGCCATTGTTGCAGACGCCACCATTCCCAGAATATACAAGCGGACATTCTGTAGTTTCAACTTGTTCGGCAGCACTTTTGACTACAATTTTTGGTGATAATTTTGCCTTTGCTGATGATTCTGAAATTCCTTTTGGATTGCCAATAAGAAATTTTACGTCTTTTAAAGCAGCAGCAAAAGAAGCGGCTACAAGTAGAATGTATGGAGGAATTCATTACAGAGCAGCCGTTGAAAATGGAGTGGTTCAAGGTCAAAATATAGGAGATTTTATTATTGCAAAATTGAAGATGGTTAAGTAATTATGAAAATTAAAAATAAAATTATATTAGGTTTCAGCTTGTTTTTATCGGGTTTTTTGATTTGGTATCTGTTTGTTAAAGAGAATGATTATACGATTTCGTTTACTGTGAAAGCAGCGACAGGAACAGTTTTTCAAGGGATACAAGAGTGGAGCAAGATTCAATTGGAAAAAGAAAATGAAAATTATAAAATTGTCGAAAAGAATAATTTTGATTTTATCAAACAAAGAATGACAAAGGGCAATTCCCAAATTGATTACACTTGGGAAATGGTTTCTATAAACGATTCTATGACGAAAGTAAATGTGGGAATAAAAGAAATGAATCATAGTTTATACAATAAAATTACAGCTCCATTTTGCAATACACCATTTAAAGTAGGTCAAATTAAAAAGATAAAGTCTTTTAAAGAAGGTTTAGTAGATCATATTTCAAAATTCAAATATAAAATTGATGGAGAAGGTTCGTCAAAAGAAGAGTTTGTAGCTTATATTTCTTTAAAAAGTGTTTTGCAAACCAAAGCGCAAACTATGATAGGGAATGATGGATTAATTACAGGTTTTTTACAAACTCATAATATTAAAATTCAAGGTCGACCTTATGTTGAGGTTACAAAGTGGGATTTTGAAAAAGAAACTTTAGATTTTAATTACTGTTTTCCAATTAATAAAAACACAATAATCATTGCTGATAAGGATGTAAAGTTTAAAACAATTCCGGCAATGAAAGGTTTGAAAGTGACTTATTTTGGAAACATGAGAACTTCGGATCGTTCTTGGTTTGCGTTACTAGATTATGCTAAAAAGAATGGTTATGAGCTAAATTATAAGCCGTTAGAACATTTTCTTGCAAATCCTTTTGATGGCGGGGATGAACTTACATGGGAAACTCAAGTTATTATTCCTTTTAAGAAAAAATAATAGCTCCATTGTTTTTGCTTTACGAAAACGTTTTTGGTGTTTTCGAAATCGATTTCGATTTTATATTGTGTTTTAACTGTTTGTTTAGAATTATTTTTACAGGATTGATTTACAAGTGTTCATGTGAACAATAAGTGACAAAATGAGTAATAGTTTCCAGTTTACACTTATTGGCCTTTTTTTATTATTTTTTTGCCGTTCTTCCTAATAATGGTTGCTTTTTTATGACTAAAGAATAGACTTCAACAGTTGCTTATAATATTTATTTAAACAGTTTTAAATGAAAAACATTACAATTAAACTCGCATTATTTATTAATTATTTTGTTTTTGCAGCCCTTTTGAATAGTGTAGGATTGTTGATTCAAAAGTCTCAAAATATGTATGGCGTTTCAGAAGTAGAAGCTAGTGTTTTGGAACCGGCCAAGGATTTAACCATAGCATTTGTTGCCTTTTTGATAGGCTCGTTACTTCCAAAATTGGGCTATAAAAAAGGGATGTTAATCAGTTTGGCTATCGTTTTTGTGGGCTGTTTTGTAATGTTTTTGGGAGATTCGTTTTGGAGTGTCATTGTGTTGTTTGCCTGTACAGGATTTTCGTTTGCGATAATCAAAGTGTCAGTTATGGCTTTAATTGGTGTAGTAACCGATACCGAAAAGCAGCATAAAACATTTATGAGTTACATCGAAAGTGTGTTTATGTTAGGGATTGTGTTTGCGTATGTGATTTTCCCAATGTTTTATAGTGAAACAAATCCAAAAGCTTGGCTCAATGTTTACCTGGTTTTGGCAGGATTGATTGCTGTTGTGTTTGTATTTATTTTAACCTCAAAATTTAATTTACCCAAAGTAGAAAACCCTAAATCTTTTCAGGAAGATTTTAAAGATATGTTGGGTTTGTTGAAAAGACCTTTGATTTTGCTTTTTGCGGTTTTTGCCTTTATGTATGTGATGACGGAACAGGGAATAATGTCTTGGTTGCCTACTTTTAATCAAAAAGTATTGCATCTCAGTGAAAGATTGGCAGGGCAAATGGCTGTGATTTTAATGCTTTCGATTGCTTTTGGAAGATTTGTTTCGGGGATAATTGTCAAGAAAATTCATTGGTATGTTTTTTTAACCATTTGCTTATTAGCGGCAGCTAGTTTAGTTGTCTTTGTTCTTCCAATGGCTTCTGGAATAGAAGTTAGGGAAATTAGTGTGCTAACTGAAGTTCCATTAATAGGATTTGTGTTTCCACTAATTGGCTTGTTTTTAGCGCCCATTTATCCTATTGTGAACTCAACAATTATAAGTGCTACTGAGAAGCATTTTCATGGAGCTGTTGCTGGTTTGTTGACTTTTTTCTCCGCAATTGGAGGAACTTGTGGATCGGTGATTATTGGATATTTATTCCAAAAAATAGGAGGAAGTAAAGCGTTCTATTTTTCGCTGATTCCGCTGGGAGTTCTTGTTGTTGTTTTGTTTTTTATTAACAAATTAAATAAAAAAGATGAAGTTCTTAATTAGTGTCGAACAAGTGTTTGAAGCGCTATTGCTTCAAGAGGATACAGATCATGACAAAAAAATAACGAAAGATGACTTGGGTCCAAAAAGATTTGTTTTGGTAGATGAAAATACCAAACAAGAACAAATTATTGAAGGGACGTATCATTTGTCCAATCTGCTTCAAGAATTGGCTGTGTTAAAAGAAAAGGATGAGATTCTCGGGGAAGTTGATTTGGATTATATTCAAGAGAATCCTGTGGAAAGAATTTCCAGGAAAATCAAAGATGATTATTGGGATGAACTGACCAGAACTATTGATAAAAAAGGTTTGAAGCTAATTATTGAAGATGTAAAAACTTCCAATGAAATGGCAACTATTTATGTTTCTGCAAAAGACTTGCAAGGTGTTACTTATTTTAAAGAATTAGAAAAGGAGTTGAAAAACTTTGAAGTGGTTGTTATGCCATCGAGTATTTCAGAAGATTATGTAGCTACATTGGATCATAAACCAGGGATTTTGGCTTTGGCTTTACAGAAAAAAGTTTACAGTTTGCAAGGAGTTCCTTTTGTAGTGCCTGGAGGAAGATTCAATGAAATGTACGGTTGGGATAGTTACTTTATTGGAGTTGGATTATTGATTGATGGTAAATTAGATAAGGCAATTGCTATAGCTGATAATTTTAAATACCAAATTCTGTATTATGGGAAAATCTTAAATGCCAATCGCAGTTATTATCTCACCAGAACGCAGCCACCTTTGTATTCTTCATTACTCGTTGCTATCGCCAAAGAGGGTAATGTCAGTCAAGAATGGTTGCAAAGTCATCTAGAAACTGTTATTTTAGAGTACAATACAGTTTGGATGGTACAGGGAAATAGATTGACGCCGACAGGCTTGAGTCGATATAAAGCCGATGGTATTGGAATGCCTTTTGAGGTGGAGCCAGGTCATTTTGATGATGTATTAGAGCCGTATGCAATTAAATATAATTTACCAATTAGAGAATTTGAAAAGCAATATCTGGCTCGAACAATTACTGATCCAGAATTGGATTTGTATTTTGTACACGATCGAAGTATGCGAGAAAGTGGTCACGATACGACCAATCGCTTAATTAATACATGTGCCAATTTGAATTCAGTTGATGTCAATAGTTTTCTGTATAAGTATGAAAAAGACATCGAAAGTTTAATCAAAGATTATTTTGACGGTTCATTCACAGTTGAAGATGTAACTTATACCGCAGATGAATGGGCCAAGAAAGCTGAGTTTAGAAAAGAGAAGGTGAATGAATTGTGTTGGAATGAAAGTGCGAGTATGTATTTCGATTACGATTTTGTAAACAAAAAACAATTTCCATTTGAAGCAGCATCAACATTCTTTCCTCTTTGGGCTGGATTATGTGATGAGAATCAAGCTCAAAAATTAGTGGAAAACGCTTTGCCTTTTTTTGTAAAAATGGGAGGAATTACTGGTAGTACTCAAAACAATTGGTTAGAATCGGACTCGAATGCTCCACAAAGACAATGGGATTATCCTTTCGGTTGGGCTCCTCACCAAATGTTGTTATGGGAAGGATTATTGAAATACAATTACAAAGACAAAGCGCAAGAAATGGTCTATCGTTGGCTTTGGTTAATTACAAAAAATGCTGTAGAATACAATGGAACGATTCCCGAAAAGTTTGATTTGGAAACCAGTTCACATAAAGTTTTTGCCGAATATGGGAATGTGGGAACCGAGTTTGATTACATCGCTAAGGAAGGTTTTGGCTGGGTAAATGCATCGTATCAACTTGGATTGCAAATTTTGGATGGAAAATTAATAGACAAATTGAATCAATTAACGTCTCCAGAGGAATTGTTTTAGGAAAGAAAATTTATTGTTTTTTTTTGCTTTTCGTATATGATTTTTTTCTAAATTTAACTTTCTAAAATTTATCTGTTATGACTGTAAATCAAATACTAAGCACAAAAGGAAGAGGGGTTTATTCTATTGTTTCAACCATTACCGTATTCGAAGCGTTGAGAGTAATGGGAGAGAAAAACATAGGAGCTATTCTTGTAATTGAAGATGGAACTTTAAAAGGAATTCTATCAGAAAGAGATTATGCTAGAAAAATTGTTTTAAAAGATAAATCTTCAAAGAAAACACCGGTAAGTGAAATCATGGAGAGTGAAGTGGTGACCGTTAAGGCATCGGATAATTTGGATTTTTGTATGGAATTAATGAGTAAAAGAAGAATCAGACATTTACCAGTGATTGAAAATGATGAGGTAATTGGGCTTGTTTCTATTGGAGATGTCGTAAAGGCCATAATAGAAGTTCAAAAAGAAACTATAAAACATTTGGATTCTTATATTTCACAATAACAGTTAGTTAAAATTATTATTGAGTAGCTACATCATGTGTAGCTATTTTTTTTAGTTATAAATTATCTTAAAATTTAATAAAAGAAAGAGATAAAAGCTTCGGTTTTAAAGGAAGTCCGTTACCTTTGTGGATTAGAAAAAAAATAAAAAATGGATAAGAACAGTAAAAGAAGAGAAGCGTTATTGTACCACGCTAAACCAACTCCAGGTAAAATCCAAGTAGTCCCTACAAAAAAATATGCAACACAAAGAGATTTGTCTTTGGCTTATTCTCCAGGAGTTGCAGAACCATGTTTGGAAATAGCAAAAGATGTCAATAATGTCTATAAATATACCGCTAAAGGAAATTTAGTGGCTGTTATCACAAATGGAACTGCCGTTTTGGGACTTGGTAACATTGGACCAGAAGCTTCAAAACCAGTAATGGAGGGTAAAGGTCTTTTGTTTAAAATATTTTCTGACATTGATGTGTTTGATATCGAAATTGGGACTGAAAATGTTGAAGAATTTATCCAGACAGTAAAGAATATTGCGCCGACTTTTGGTGGAATCAATCTTGAAGATATAAAAGCGCCAGAATCTTTTGAAATCGAGCGTAGACTTGTTGAAGAACTGAATATTCCGGTAATGCACGATGATCAGCACGGAACAGCAATTATATCTTCTGCAGCCTTGATTAATGCATTAGAATTGGCTGATAAAAAAGCAGAAGATGTAAAAATGGTTGTGTCTGGAGCGGGATCAGCAGCTATTGCTTGTGCCGATTTGTATGTTTTATTAGGAGTGAAAAGAGAGAATATTTTAATGTTCAATAGTAAAGGTCTTTTGACCAAAGACAATCCTGCTTTGTCTGAATTGCAATTAAAATATGCCGTAGAAGGTGCTTCTCTTACTCTTGAAGAGGCATTGACAGGAGCCGATATTTTCTTGGGATTATCAACTGCAAATGTGATGACTCCTGAAATGTTATTGGCAATGGCAGATAATCCTATTGTTTTCGCAATGGCAAATCCAGATCCTGAAATTGCATACAATCTAGCTATTTCAACACGTAAAGATGTTATTATGGCCACAGGACGTTCTGATCATCCTAATCAGGTAAATAACGTACTTGGATTTCCATATATTTTTAGAGGAGCACTTGATGTTCGCGCCACCAAGATCAATGAGGCTATGAAAATGGCTGCTGTAAAAGCACTTGCTGCACTTGCAAAAGAGAATGTTCCAGAACAAGTAAATATTGCTTATGGAGCTACTAAATTAGGTTTTGGTAGAGAATATATCATTCCTAAGCCTTTTGACCCAAGGTTGATTGCTGTGGTAGCACCTGCTGTTGCTAAAGCTGCAATGGAATCTGGTGTGGCATTGAATCCAATAACTGACTGGGTAAAGTATGAGGAAGAGCTTTTGAATCGTTTGGGGAATGACAATAAAATGATTCGAATGATTACCAATAGAGCCAAAACAGATCCTAAGAGAATTGTTTTTGCGGAAGCGGAACAACTCGATGTTTTAAAAGCTGCTCAAATTGTTTATGAAGAAGGCATTGGATTTCCAATTTTATTAGGGAATAAAGAAATCATATTGGAACTAAAAGAAGAACTTGGTTTTGATGCTGATGTTCAAATTGTAGATCCAAAACTTGACGAAGAGCAAGAAAGAAGAAAAAGATACGCTACAGAATTATGGGAATCTAGAAAAAGAAATGGAGTTTCGCTTTTTGATGCTGAAAAGTTCATGAGAGAGAGAAATTATTTCGCTGCTATGATGGTGAATACAGGTGAAGCTGATGCTTTAGTTTCTGGACATTCTAGAAGTTATCCTTCGGTTGTGAAACCGATGTTACAAATAATTGGTAAAGCGCCGAATGTTTCGTTGGTTGCTACCACAAATATTATGATGACCAATCGTGGTCCAATGTTTTTGTCTGATACTGCTATAAATGTAGATCCAACTGCTGAGGAATTGGCTAAAATTGCAGTGATGACAGCCAATACTGCAAAAATGTTTGGAGTTGAGCCTGTGATTGCGATGGTGTCGTATTCAAATTTTGGTTCATCTGTGAATAAAAGTGCATCAAAAGTGAGAGAAGCTGTAGCTTATTTACATGAAAATCATCCTGAAATTATTGTTGATGGCGAAGTTCAAGCTGATTTTGCTTTGAATCCAGACATGTTGTCTGCTAAATTTCCTTTTTCAAAACTAGCAGGAAAAAAAGTAAATACCTTGGTTTTTCCAAACTTGGAATCTGCAAATATTACTTATAAACTCTTGAAAGAGTTGGATAAAGTAGGTTCAATTGGACCAATTATGATGGGAATGAAACATCCAGTTCACGTTTTTCAATTGGGTGCCAGTGTAGAGGAAATGGTAAATATGGCTGCAATTGCAGTAATTGATGCACAAGAAAAAAGTATGAGGTTAAAGGGTAAATAAAATTAAAATACCCAAAGATTAAAATTTGAGATTTTAAGATTGAAAACGTAACTTGTTGGTTTATACTTAAAAGTGTACTCTTAAACGAAATACATTTCCTTTTAATCTCAAATTTTTATTATATTTGAATAGATTATTTATTTTATGATAGCACATTTACAAGGAAAATTAGTAGAAAAATCACCCACGGATGTTGTGATAGACTGTAGTGGAGTTGGTTATCATGTAAATATATCTTTGCACACTTATTCATTACTTCCCAGTACCGATTTTATAAAACTTTATACCTATCTTCAAATAAAGGAAGATGCCCATACTTTGTTCGGTTTTGTGGAAAAATCTGAAAGAGAAATTTTTAAAATGTTGCTATCTGTATCCGGAATAGGAGCCAGTATAGCACGAACTATGCTTTCTTCTTTGGAACCCAAACAAATTATTAATGCCATTGCATCGGGAGATGTGATTACCATTCAAAAAATAAAAGGGATTGGTAGTAAAACAGCACAAAGGGTAATTCTTGATTTAAAAGAAAAAGTGTTAAAATTGTATGATTTAGATGAAGTTTCAATGTCATTGAGCAATACTAATAAAGATGAGGCGTTATCTGCTCTGGAAGTACTTGGTTTTGTTCGGAAAACATCAGAAAAAGTAATTGAAAAAATAGTTAAAGAAGATCCAGAGGCTACTGTGGAGACTATAATTAAAAGAGCTTTAAAAAATTTATAAAAGGACATTTGAAGCCTAATCGATATGCATAAAATTTACATTTTTTTGCTGGTATTTTTTTGTGGTTTTGTATCACAGGCTCAAGTGCAAGGTGTTGCTCAGGATACCATAAAGAAAGGATATGATGTTGGTGAGCTTCAGATGGCAAATCCTCAAAGCATTTTGTCTGCCTATACGTATGATCCAGTTACGGATACTTATGTTTATACCAATTCTATAGACGATTTCAATATCAATTATCCTATCGTTTTAACTCCTGCAGAGTATGAAAAATTGATGCTAAAAGAATCTATGAATGATTATTTTAGTAAAAAGTTAGATGCTATTGATGGAAATAAAGAAGGAAGCGATGCTGCTAAAAAGGATTTATTACCTCGATATTATATAAAATCAGGACTTTTTGAATCTATTTTTGGAAGTAATACCATTGACGTAAAGCCAACAGGATCTATTGAGATTGATTTGGGAGTATTGTATACCAAACAAGACAATCCAGCATTTTCTCCTCGAAATAGAACTAATACCTCATTCGATTTTAATCAAAGGATAAGTATGAGCTTGCTCGGAAAAGTGGGTACAAGGCTTCAAGTTAATGCCAATTTTGACACTCAATCTACCTTTGCCTTTCAAAATTTATTAAAATTAGAATATACCCCTGCGGACGATGATATTGTTCGAAAAATTGAAGTCGGTAACGTTAGTATGCCGTTAAATAGTACTTTGATCCAAGGAGCTCAAAGTTTATTTGGTGTAAAAACGGAATTACAATTTGGGAAAACAACTGTAACAGGAGTTTTTTCAGAACAAAAATCTCAAGCCAAAAGTGTAATTGCCCAAGGTGGAGGGACGATTCAAGAATTTGAAATGTATGGTTTGGATTATGATAATGATCGCCACTTCTTCTTGTCTCAATACTTTAGAGACAAATATGACGCTTCATTAAAAAATTACCCTTTTATTGATTCAAGGGTTCAAATAACAAGACTGGAAGTTTGGATTACCAACAAACAAAACCGAGTAAACACAACTAGTAATAATTTAAGAAATATTATTGCCCTTCAGGATTTAGGTGAAGCACAATTAACTGGAGTGCCAGATAATAAAGTAGTAGTACTGAATCCTTCTACAGGAATGTTTGTTAAGCCAATTGATTCTCCTTCGGATAACACTAATAACCTTTACGACCCCGCATTAATTAAGACCAATTCGGGCTATTTAAATAATGATATTCGTGAAATTGTAACTGCAAATTCTGGATTTTCGCCTTCAATTACTGTTAGTGAAGGTCAGGATTATTCGAAATTGGAAAATGCCCGAAAGTTATTGTCTAATGAATATACTTTTAATACTCAGTTGGGGTATATATCCTTGCAACAACGATTAGGTAATGATGAGATTTTGGCGGTTGCTTATGAGTATTCTATTGGAGACAAAGTGTATCAAGTGGGTGAGTTTGGGAATGATGGTGTTGAGGCTACCGTTGTTGGAGGAAGTCAGCCATCGGATCAAACGATTATTTCTCAGACTTTAATTCTGAAAATGTTAAAAAGTAGTTTGACTAATGTGACGAATCCAGTTTGGAATCTGATGATGAAAAATATTTATCAAATACAAGGTGCCTATCAGTTGCAACAAGAAGATTTTAGGTTAAATATTTTGTATAAAAATCCATCAGCTTTAAATTACATAACTCCTGTTGATGGAAGCCCATTTCCAGCGAATCCAACTCCTGAAAATACGATCGAAAATACTACTTTGTTAAAAGTACTTAATGTAGATAAATTGAATTATAACAATGATCCTCAAGCGGGAGGTGATGGTTTTTTTGATTTTATTCCAGGTTTAACGGTTGATACTCAAAACGGTCGATTGATATTTACAAGCAAAGAGCCTTTTGGGGAATTGTTGTTTAATAAGTTAAAAGATCAAGGGTCTACACAAGATTACAATGATGTAAGCACTTATAATGCAAATCAAAAAAAATATGTAAATCCATATATGTATAGAAGCACCCAAGCTGGGGCTATTCAAAATCCAGAAGTAAATAAGTTTCTTTTGCGTGGAAAGTTTAAATCTGTGGGTGGAGAAGGGATTCCTATTGGAGCCTTCAATGTTCCTATAGGATCAGTCAAAGTAACTGCTGCTGGTAGAGTGTTAGTTGAGGGTATTGATTATAGTGTCAATTATCAATTGGGAAGGGTTCAAATCTTGGATCCCTCATTGCAGGCATCGAATACTCCAATTGAAATTTCATTAGAAAACAATTCTGTTTTTGGGCAACAAACCAGAAGGTTTTTTGGAGTAAATGTTGATCATTTAATTTCGGAAAATTTTATGGTTGGAGCTACTTTTCTAAACATGAAAGAAAAGCCATTTACACAAAAATCAAGTTACGGTCAAGAATCAGTAAATAATAGTATTTTTGGGTTTCATGGGAATTATTCTTCAGAAGTGCCTTTTTTGACACGCTTGGTTAATAAATTACCAAACATTGATACTGATGTTCCTTCCAATATTTCGGTAAGTGGTGAGATTGCTTATTTGATGCCAAATGCATCTGATGGAGATAAATTTCAAGGTGAATCTACTATTTATGTTGATGATTTTGAAAGCTCTCAGTCCTCTATCGATTTGCGTTCTCCTTATGCTTGGACAATGTCATCTACCCCAGAGAATAATACCTCTAGTCTTTATAATTTTAATGGAAATTTAGATGGCTTGGATTATGGTTTCAAAAGAGCCAAATTAGCGTGGTATTCTATAGATCCTGTTTTTTATACTTCAAAACCATCAGGAATAACAAATGATGATTTGTCTTTGAATACTACAAGAAGGGTTTATAGTGAAGAGTTATATCCCTTGACTGATATTGTTCAAGGGCAATCACTTGTGGTTAGTACGCTGGACATGAGTTATTATCCAAAAGAGCGAGGTCCTTATAATAATTCAGCAACTGCTGGAGATACTCCTTCTGAAAATTTTGGAGGAATTGTGAGGTCGTTAAGTTCTACCAATTTTGAACAAAGTAACGTAGAGTATATTCAATTTTGGGTTATGGATCCTTATGTGGGTGCGGGAAGTGTCCCAAAATCAAACATAGGAAAAGTTTATTTCAATCTTGGAGAAGTTTCTGAGGATGTTTTGAAAGATGGACGTAAAGTGTATGAGAATGGTTTTGGTCCCGATCAGGTTTTGGTGAATCCGTCTCCGGCTTGGGGAAATGCACCAGCCTCGCAATCATTAATTTATGCTTTTGACAATAATGAGGGTAATCGTACCAATCAAGATATTGGATTAGATGGACTATCTTCTGGAGAAGAAGCAAGGGTGTATTCCAATCATGCTTCCGAACCCGATCCGGCTGGCGATGATTATCTTTATTATTTAAATACTTCTGGTGGTGTTTTAGATCGTTATAGAAATTACAATGGAGTCGATGGAAATTCAAATGTAAATATCAATTCGGCTAACAGAGGTTCTTCAACAGTGCCAGATGTGGAAGATGTAAATAGGGACAATACAATGAATACTATCAATGCTTATTATGAATACAGCATTGATATGAGGCCAGATATGCAAGTTGGACAAAATTACATTGCTGATGTAAGAAATACGACGGTTACTTTACCAAATGGAGGTTCAACAGAAGCCAGATGGATTCAATTTAAAATTCCAGTTTCCCAACCCGAAAATACCATTGGGAAAATTTCGGATTTTAGATCTATCCGATTCATGAGAATGTTTATGACTGAATTTACGGATCAAGTTACTTTGCGTTTTGGAGCATTGGACTTGATAAGAGGAGAATGGAGACGTTATACCCAAGCAATAGATTTTAATGATTTGAATGTAGATGATGATGGGACTGTTTTTGAAACAGCTTCAGTAAATATTGAAGAGAATTCCAATAGATGTCCTATAAATTATGTCAGCCCGCCAAGTGTAGTAAGAGAACAATTATATAATAACAATACGGTTATCAATCAAGATGAGCAATCCTTATCGATGAGGATTTCTGGTGCAGGGCTTGAGCCTTTGGATGGACGTGGAGCTTTCAAGAATTTCAATATTGACATGCGTCAATATAATAAACTTAAAATGTTTTTGCATGCTGAATCCTTGCCAGATCAACCGGCTTTGGAAGATAATCAAATGGTTGCTTTCTTGCGTTTTGGAGCGGATTATTCGGATGATTTTTATCAAGTAGAAATTCCTTTGAAAGTTACAGTAGCATCTGCTTCTGGAGGGAAAGATTGCCCACCATTGAGTGCTGACTTAGTATGGCCATCAGATAACGAAATTGATTTGTCCTTGGAATTATTAACGCAATTAAAGTTAAAGGCTTTAAAAATAGATAAATCGACTTTGCCTGCTGATGGGATTTATTATATGGATGATGATCCAAATGAAACTAATGGTGATGGTAATAGTAAGCTGCGTTTAGGTATTAAAGGAAATCCCAATTTGGGCTTGATTCGAAATATAATGCTTGGTTTAAAAAGCAATGAACTTCATCAAGATATAAAAGGAGAAGTGTGGTTTAACGAACTTCGTTTGGCCGATATGGATAATAAAGGCGGTATGGCTGCTTTGTTAAACATAGATACTAATTTTGCTGATCTGGCAACGGTTTCATTAACTGGTAATATTAAAAATTTTGGTTTTGGTACCATCGAGCAAGGACCTAATGAAAGAAGTAGAGAGGATATTCAACAGTATAATGTTGTAACCAATATTAATTTAGGTAAGTTTTTACCAAAAAAATGGGGCGTTAACGTTCCTTTTAATTACTCTATAGGAGAAGAAATTATTAAACCGGAATACGACCCTTTTTATGAAGATATAAAACTGAAACAAGTTTTGGATGATGCAGATACTGAGGATGAAAGAAAAAGTAAACTAAATCAGGCAATTGATTACACGAAGCGTAAAAGTATCAATTTGATCGGTGTTCGAAAAGAAAGAAGTGCAGAAAAGAAACCGATGCCATATGATGCTGAAAACTTTACTTTTTCACAATATTATAATGAAGTTGAACGACACGATTTCGAAATCGAAAAAAATGTAGATCAGCAATCTAGGACTACTGTTGATTATGCTTTTGCTTTTCAGCCGAAACCAATTGAACCTTTCCAAAAAACTAAATTCATGTCGAAAAGTAGTTATTGGAAGTTTTTAAAGGATTTTAATTTTAATTATTTGCCTTCAAGCGTTACTTTTAATACGAATGTGGTTAGACAAAGTAATGAACAGCAATTTAGACAAGTTGAAGATATAGGTATTGGTTTTGAACCATTATACAGAAGAAACTTTGGATTTAATTATCAATATGGCTTTAATTTTAATTTGACAAAATCATTAAAAATAAATTATACAGCGGCTTCTAGAAACTTAGTGAAAAATTATTTGGATGCCGATGATCAGCCTATGAATGATGTAACTATTTGGGATGGCTATTTCGATACGGGAACAGCAAATTTTCATATGCAACAGTTTGTTTTAAATTATGAAATTCCTTTTGATAAGATTCCTTTTTTAAGTTTTATAAAGGCTAATTACTCATATACGGGGGACTATAGTTGGCAACAATCTTCCGAAGCATTGAGTAATATCCAGATTGGAGGCGTCTATTATAATTTAGGAAGTACGGTTCAAAATGCTAGATCAACTAATTTTAATTCGACATTCAATATGGAGACCTTGTATAAATATATAGGGATTTCCAAAAGTTCAGCTAGTAAGTCTAAGCCCGTTGGAGTGCCTAAACCTGGAGAAAAAATCGCAAAAACAGACCCATTAAAAAAGATTAATCAAAATCAATTTATAGATGGATTGAAAGGTATATTGACGAGTGTGAAAAGCATCAATCTTAGTTTTACAGAGAACGAAGGAACAGTTTTGCCAGGGTATATTCCTAGTGTAGGATTCTTTGGATCTTCAAAACCTACTTTGGGGTTTGTTTTTGGTAGTCAAAGTGATGTGCGATATGAGGCTGCCAAAAATGGTTGGTTGACCACATATCAGGAATTCAATCAAAACTATACTACTGTTAATAATCAAGTGTTTAAAGGGTCAGCCAATTTGGAGTTGACGCCAGATTTAAAGATTGATTTATTGGGAGATCGTTCTTATTCAGAAAATTTCTCAGAGCAGTATGACGTGGGGGCTGATGGAAGTTACAATCCACGATCCCCTTATAGTTTTGGTATTTTCTCAATTTCGACAGTTTTGATTGGAACTTCTTTTTCTACCAGTAATGAAGTTCGATCTACGGCTTTTGATGAGTTTAGAAAGAACAGACTTGTTGTTGCTAATAGGCTAGCGAGTGAAAGAGGCATAGATTTAAATAACCCTGCTAATATTGATTCAAAAGGATATCCAATTGGGTATTCGAGTTCCAACCAAGCTGTTTTATTGCCTGCATTTTTAGCAGCTTATTCTGGCACGAGCGCCAATAATGTTTCATTTGATATTTTTAAAAGTTTTCCATTGCCTAATTGGGCTATCAAATATACAGGATTGATGCGATACGGGTTTTTCAAGAAAACATTTAAACGTTTTTCTTTACAGCAAAACTATAGAGCATCTTATACCGTAAATTCTTTTAGATCTAATTTTAATTATACAGAGAATCCTAACGGAGTTGACGATAGCGGAAATTTTTATAATCCTACGATCATGTCAAATGTTACTTTGGTGGAACAGTTTAATCCGTTATTGAGGGTTGATTTTGAATTGAAAAACTCTTTCAAAATATTAACACAAATCAATAAGGATAGAGCTTTGGCTATGAGTTTTGATAATAATTTATTAACCGAAGTTCAAGGAGTTGAATATGTAGTAGGTTTAGGATATCGTATAAAAGATGTTACTTTCTCATCAAGATTGGCTGATAATCCGATGGGGATTATAAAAAGTGATATTAATATTAAAGTTGATTTGACTTATAGAGACAATCAAACAATTGTTCGTTATTTAGATTATGATAACAATCAGTTGGGTGGTGGTCAAAATATTTGGACTTTGAATACTACTGCGGATTATGCTTTGAGTAAAAATTTAACCATAATTTTTTATTACAATCACTCTTTTTCTAAACCAGTTATTTCAACTTCGTTTCCATTGACGAATATCAGTTCAGGATTTACTTTCCGTTATAGTTTTGGAAATTAATTTTTGAAATTCTAAAGCATAATTGTGCATAAGATTGTTACATTTGCACAAAAAATTAGTATTAATTATCAATTATCATTTTATGAGCATACCAGCAAATTTAAAGTACACAAAAGATCACGAATGGGTTAGTCTTGAAGGAGATGTTGCTACAGTGGGAATCACTCATTTTGCACAAAAGGAATTAGGAGATATTGTATATGTTGAAGTTGAAACATTAGATCAAACTTTAGATAGAGATGAAGTTTTTGGAACTGTTGAAGCTGTAAAGACTGTGTCTGATTTGTTTCTTCCTTTGTCTGGAGAAATTATCGCATTCAATGATGCTTTAGAAAGTAATCCAGAAAGTGTAAATGCAGATCCTTATGGAGCTGGATGGATGATTAAAGTGAAAATTTCAAGTCCATCAGAAGTTGAAGAATTACTTTCAAGTGAAGCGTATAAAGAGCTTATAGGTGCCTAAATATTTTTTGTTTTTGGTTGCTTTGCTGTGGACGGGGATTGTTAGTTATTTTTGTTTAGTCAATTCGAATGAAATTCCGGTCATAAATATTCCAAATTTAGACAAGTGTATTCATACTTTTTTTCATTTAGTATTTACTTTTCTTTGGTTTTTGTTTTTTAGTAAACATTTGCAAAGCGATTCGATATTCAAGTCTTTAATATATTCGGTTGTGTTTTCATTTGTTTTTGGAATAGTAATAGAGATATTACAAAACTTAATTACTGCAACTAGAAGTGCTGATGTTTTCGATGTTGTAGCGAATACAGTTGGATCGATGTTAGCTATTTTTGTTGTTGTGATTTGTAATAAAATCAATATTTTAAATTCAATATTAAAAAAATAATACCCACTTCGGTGGG
Source organism: Flavobacterium granuli (assembly GCF_031456055.1). Classification (GTDB taxonomy): domain Bacteria; phylum Bacteroidota; class Bacteroidia; order Flavobacteriales; family Flavobacteriaceae; genus Flavobacterium; species Flavobacterium granuli_A. The sequence continues at coordinate 946,390 of NZ_JAVDTX010000001.1, read as the reverse complement.
TTTTTTTATTTTGTATGATATACAATTAAGGTCATATCATCCGAATATTGTAATTTTACGGCGTTTAACTCCTTAAATTCTAAAGATGAATATTAAACATTATCTGGATTCAACCTATTTAAAAACCGATACTCAAGCTGGTTTGAGCGAAACTGAAAATATAGTTGTTGCTCAGGGTTTTATTCAAGAAGCAATTGATGAAGGTTTTAAATTGATAATGATTCGTCCTAATAGAGTTTCATTGGCAAAAAAAATGATTGTTGAAGCACAATCAAAAGTATTGATTGGAACCGTGATTGATTTTCCTGAAGGAAAATCTTCTTTGGACAAAAAATTAGAAGAGGCTGTTGAGTGTATTCAAAATGGAGCAGATGATTTAGATTTTGTTTGCAATTATGAAGCTTTCAAAGCTGGTGATATTGATTTGGTGAAAGAAGAGATTCTTAAAGGTACTCAACTAGGATTGAAGCACAATAAAACAGTAAAATGGATTATTGAAGTAGCCGCTTTAAATGAATTACAAATTACACAGTTGTCAGCATTGATTAAAAATGTGGTGATTTCTAATTTTAAAGAAGAGTCGTTTAGTTCTGTTTTTGTGAAATCATCAACGGGTTTTTATAAAACAGAAAATAATTTGCCTAATGGGGCGACTGTTCCTTCCATTAAAATAATGCTTGAAAATGCATCGCCACTTCCTGTAAAAGCGGCAGGTGGTGTAAGAACATATGATGAAGCTGTGCAAATGGTAGAGCTTGGAGTAAAACGTATTGGAACTTCGGGCGCCAAAGCGATTGCAAATGGAGAAGAGTCTTCTTCTCAGTATTGATTAGATATAAAATACAAATGATAAAAAACTATTTTTCTTTTCTTTTTTTTCTTGGTGCATTGATTGTAAATGCACAAACTCCTACTCCGAATCAGTTGGAATCCTCTGATGAGCGTTTTCCTGTTTTTTCAAATTGTCAAAATTTACAGGGACAGGATTTGAAAAATTGCTTCTATAACGAAGTGCAACAATTCGTATATCATAATTTTAAAGTACCTGAAAAATTGCAACAGAATAATTACAAAGGACTGGTTAAAGTTCTTTTTGAAGTTGATGTTACAGGTACGTTTAAAGTATTGTATGTGAATTCCAATAATGAAGAACTTATTACTGAAACTAAGAGGGTTTTTGATGGTTTTCCTAAAATCGGTCCACCTACTTATGCAGGTAATCCAACTTATTCTAAGTTCAATATAAGTATTGATATTCCGTTATTATCTCCGGAAGAAATTGCTGCAACGCAATTGGCCAAAAAAGAAAATATAAATGTAAATGAAGGTTTGACGGAGTTAGACAGTATTGTTTATAAACGTTTTGATAATCCTCAATTTACAAGTCATTTAAATATTCCTTTTTCACATAGTTATTATGCCCAATTTGATAGTGAAATAAATCAGGTAGGAAGTAATAATCATACGGCTTCAAAACCTTATACATTTGCTGAGGTTGAAAAATATTATAATTTTCAAAAAGTCAATGCTGGTCTTATGAAAAACAAATCTGGTTGGTGGGGTCGAAAAGTATGGAATGAAAATTTAGCAGAAATCAAAGGGGAAGGATATTGGTTTGCTTTGAATTTCTTGTTTAATGTTCAAGGAGGAATTTCCAATCCAAGTAAGACAGATTATACTTTTGTCAACACAAGAGCACTCAATTTTAAAGGAGGTCTTGGGAATCATTTGAATTTTACAACCACTTTTTATGAAAGTCAAGGGCGTTTTGCTGATTACTATAATGCTTATGCGAACTCTATAAAACCATCAGGAGGTAATCCTGCTATTGTGCCGGGAATTGGTATTGCGAAATCGTATAATTCGGATGCTTATGATTTTCCTTTGGCTGATGCAAATATTTCCTATAACGCTGCAAAATTTTTAGACTTGCAATTGGGTTATGGTAAAAATTTTATTGGAGACGGTTACCGTTCTTTGTTTTTGAGCGATGGTGCTAGTCCGTATCCTTTTTTTAAGATTGATGCCAATTTTTGGAAAATTAAATACTCTGTAAATTATATGTGGCTAAAGGATGTTCGTCCGGATGTTACCGTTGATAAAACATATGCTTCCAAGTATATGGTAAATCATTATTTGAGTTGGAACGTTTCAAATAAATTGAATTTAGGTTTTTTTGAATCAGTTGTTTGGACGAACACAAATGGAAGAGGTTTTGACGCGAATTTTGTTAATCCTATTGTATTTTATAGAGCAGTAGAGTTTTCTTCTTCTTCCAGAAGTGGTAATGCTGTTTTGGGGTTGAGCTATAAATACAAATGGAATAATCAGGTGAATTTGTATGGACAATTTCTTATCGATGAGTTTTCTACTAGTGATATTGCTGCAGGGGATAATAGCTGGAAAAACAAATTGGGATATCAATTGGGTGTGAAATATTTTAATGCATTCCATGTAGATAATTTACAACTGCAATTGGAGTTTAACCATGTTCGACCTTATGTGTACTCGCATAGTGAACCGATTACAAATTATGGCCATAACAATCAAAGTTTAGGTCATCAATGGGGAGGAAATTCTCAGGAGTTGGTTTTGTTAGGATACTATCATAAAAATCGTTTTTATTCGAATGCAAAACTTACTTGGGGTACACGAGGTCTTGATTTTGATACTGTTGATAATAATTACAATTATGGGCAAAACATTTATAAAGACTATGATGAAAATAGACCGTATGATAAAGGGGTGAAAGTAGGGCAGGGAAATAAAACAAGTCTTTTTATTTCGGAAGTACAAGTGGGATATTTAGTTAATCCTGCTACAAATTTGAAATTTTTTGGTAATTTTTTATATCGTAATTTTGATCCTACTACTGATACGACAACCGTATTTAAGGAACAAACGACTTGGTTTACTGTTGGTTTTAGATCAGATGTGTTTAATTGGTATTTTGATTATTAATTGAGTTTATTTGGTAAATATTTTTGAAATAATTTAAAATTAGTAAAATGAAAAAAAGGATAGTGACTTTTTTTTTGGTGATTACCTGTTTAAGTTTGCAGGCCCAAAAAAGTAAAGACTTCTCGGTTTTGGCTTATTATACTGGCGATGAGAAGCAGATAAATGATTTTGAGATTGAAAAATTAACCCATATAATTTATAGTTTTTGTCATCTTAAAGACGGAAAATTAAATGTTGATAACAGTAGAGATTCTATTACCATTAAGCATTTGGTTTCATTAAAGAGTAAAAATCCTCAACTAAAAATAATGTTGTCTTTAGGAGGTTGGGGTGGTTGTGAAAAATGTTCAGATGCTTTTTCGACAGCTTCGGGAAGGGCAGTTTTTGCCAAATCTGTAAAAGAAGTTAATGACTATTTTAAAACCGATGGTTTGGATTTGGATTGGGAATATCCAGCTATTAAAGGTGTCCCAGACCATTTGTATCAACCAGCTGACAGGAAAAATTTCACGGAGTTGGTTAGAATACTAAGAGTTGAATTAGGAAATTCGAATGAATTAAGTTTTGCAGCAGGAGGATTTCAAAAATATTTAGACGAGTCTGTAGAGTGGGAATTAGTAATGCCGTTAGTGGATCGTGTAAATATTATGAGTTATGACTTAGTTAATGGATATTCGAAAGTCACGGGACATCATACGCCTCTTTATAGTACCAATAAGGATGAGGAATCTACAGATAGAGCGGTTGAATATTTGTTGAAATTAGGTATTCCATCGCATAAAATAGTAATTGGCTCGGCGTTTTATACACGAACATGGAAAGATGTAGAGAATGTTAACAATGGATTGTATCAGCCAGGAACACATACTGGAGGTGTGAGTTTTAATAATTTTAAAGACGGATTGAGTGAAGAAAAAGGGTGGAAATATTTTTGGGATAAAAAAGCAAATGCTCCATATTGGTATAATCAGAAAGAAAAAATGTTTGCAACAAGTGATGATATTCCTTCTGTAAAAGCTAAAACTTCTTATGTCATAAAAAAGAAATTAGGTGGTATTATGTTTTGGGAACTTGGCTTGGATTCCACTAGAAATGGTATGGTGAACGCTATTTATGAATTAAAAACTAAAAAGTAGTTTTTATTTGACACTGTCTAATTAGTGAGCTTTTTAATTCTATAGTAATACTGTTTTAAAATAATGGTTTTCTTTTAATGACCTAATTAAACAGTAAAAACCGACTAATGAAACAACTAATTTTTCAATTTTGATTTTCATAGACCGTTTTTGAATCTAATTTGTATATTTGCACCAGTTTTTAAAAAACACACCAATTTTATCTGCATTGAATACAACAACAAATCCCATTTCGATTAAATCCATTTATCTTGATTTTAAAGCAATTACAAAAGCTGGTTTAGCTATAAGTGTTGTTTTTTCGTCAATTGCGGGTTATGTTCTTGGTTTCGATTCTACCCATCCTTTTAGCTGGATGGTTTTGTTAAAACTAGCAATTGGAGGATATTGTATGGTTGGAGCTTCTAATGCCTACAATCAGGTAATAGAGAAAGATCTTGATGCTTTGATGGATCGTACAAAGAATCGTCCTGTTGCCTCTGGTAGAATGCCTCCAAGTTTGGCCTTAATCGTAGCAAGTTTACTTACTGTTTTGGGTGTGGCTTTGCTTTATACGATAAACCCAAAAACGGCCATGTTTGGTGCAATCTCAATTTTCTTATATACCAGCATTTATACACCACTTAAAACAGTCACTTCACTGTCAGTTTTTGTGGGCGCTTTTCCTGGGGCAATCCCTTTTATGTTAGGATGGGTTGCTGCTACTGGTGAGTTTGGTATTGAAGCAGGAACTTTGTTTTTGATTCAGTTTTTTTGGCAATTTCCTCATTTTTGGGCTATAGGTTGGTTTTTGTATGAAGATTATGAAAAAGCAGGTTTTTTTATGTTGCCAACAGGTAAGAAAGATAAAGGGACTTCTTTGCAAATTATATTGTATACTATCTGGTTGATGATTGCGTCTCTTTTGCCTGCACTAGGGTATACTGGACGTTTGTTTATTACTCCAGTTGCATCGATTTTAGTGTTATGTCTTGGACTTTGGATGTTGTTTTATGCGGTTCGTTTGTATCAAATGAAAACTGCAAAAGCAGCAAGGACGTTAATGTTGGTAAGTGTTTCTTATATAACGTTATTACAATTAGTGTATATTTTGGATAAATTTTTAAGATAATTATGGAAATGACAATGACAGCCGAAGATCATAAATTGAGAACGGCAAGATCTTATAAATTGATTTTATTGTTCGCTATGGTGAGCATGACAATGATGTTTGCAGGTCTAACAAGTGCTTATGTAGTAAGCCAATCCAGAGCCGACTGGCTAAAGAATTTTGAATTACCATCTGCTTTTTATTTTAGCACTATTGCTATTTTGGGATGTAGTGTTGCTTTTCATTTGGCAAAAAAAGCAATTCAAAAAGACAATCATAACAAGACAACTTTGTTGCTTTTAGCTACGTTAGCTTTGGGTATTTCATTTGTAGTGTTACAATTTGTAGGATTTGGGCAAATAGTTGAGAATGGTCATTATTTTACCGGAAATGCTAGTTCTATCACAACAACATTCTTGTATGTAATAGTAGTAGTTCATTTGATTCACCTTGCCGGAGGTATGATATCATTATTAATTATTATTTATAATCATTTTAAACAAAAATATAATTCAACCCAAACTCTTGGAATAGAACTAGGTGCAATGTATTGGCACTTTCTAGACTTCTTGTGGGTTTATTTATTTTTATTTTTATATTTCTTTAAATAAGAAAAAAACGTAAATTTGGAAACTTTTTAACGAATAACTTTTATGGAAGCGACAGTTACTACTGCAAATAGTGAAAAAACTTGGGGAGGCGGCAATGAGCCAATGGGAGCAAGTTATGGTAAATTAATGATGTGGTTTTTTATCGTATCAGATGCCTTAACGTTCTCTGGATTTTTAGCAGCTTACGGGTTTTCTAGATTTAAATTTATTGAAACATGGCCATTAGCCGATGAGGTGTTTACACACTTTCCATTTTTACACGGTGTATCTGCTCCGATGTATTATGTGGCGTTAATGACTTTTATCTTGATTTTTTCATCTGTAACAATGGTTTTGGCCGTTGATGCTGGTCATCAAATGAAAAAGGATAAAGTAGCCCTTTATATGTTTCTAACAATTATTGGAGGTTTAATCTTCGTTGGTTCTCAAGCTTGGGAATGGAAAAACTTTATCAAAGGAGAATATGGTGCTGTTGAGACAACAGGTGGTAGCTTGCTACAGTTTGTTGACAAAGAAGGTCATCGTGTTGCTTTGGCAGATTTTGCCACTACATTACCAGTAGAAAGAGAGCATTTATCAAGAGATAAAGCAAAATGGTTCATGAGTGAATCTGCTATTCCTACTTATACAGTGGCTGAAGTTCAAGCTGGATTTAAAGCTCATCCAGATGTTTTGATAAGAATTGAAACTTTAAATAAAGACAAAAAGAAAATTGTTCTTTCTAGAGAAGAATCTCTAGTGCGTTTGGAGCAAGCTAAAATAGTAATTGAAGGAGCAAATCTAACGCATAATGAATATGGAAGTAAGCTTTTCGCTGATTTCTTCTTCTTTATCACAGGTTTCCACGGATTTCACGTTTTCTCTGGTATTGTAATCAATGTCATTATCTTTTTTAATGTTCTTTTGGGAACTTACGAGAAAAGAGGAAGCTATGAAATGGTTGAGAAAGTGGGGTTGTACTGGCACTTTGTTGATTTAGTTTGGGTATTTGTTTTCACATTCTTCTATTTAGTTTAATTTTAGATCTATCATTATGTCACACGAACACGTTTCTAATACAAAAAGAATTTGGACAGTTTTTGGTCTATTGTCTTTAATCACAACTGTTGAGGTTGCTTTTGGTATCATCAGACCAGATGCATTATATATGCACAATTTTTTAACAATGAATTTGTTAAACTGGTTGTTTATCATATTAACATTAGTTAAAGCTTATTATATTGTATGGGCATTTATGCATATGGAAGGAGAAAAAAACTCATTGAAAAATGCAGTTGTTTGGCCTTTAATATTCCTAGTTTGCTATTTGCTTTTTATTCTATTGACTGAGGGAGATTATGTATTTGAGGTTTTTAAAAATTCTACCATTAAATGGAATTTTTAACAAGATATTAATTCAAAGAAAAAGGTATCCGTCTCGACGGATGCCTTTTTTTATTTTAATACACTAAATTTTATAAAGTCATAATGAAAAAAAATATTGTTCTTTTTGTATTGTTTATATTGCCTATAGTTGCTTATTTGTTTTTTGCATCTGGTGTTAATAGTTTTACAAAGTTGCCTGTTATAACTTCAAAGATTCCTGATCTTGGAGAATGGAAATCCTTAAATGGAGAAAAAGTAAGTTTGGATAATAAAATTACTATTCTTGGTTTCTCGGGAACTGAAATTCTTAAAAATAGAGGGAATTATTTCAACTTAAATGAAAAGATTTACCAACGTTATCATGACTTCAAAGACTTACAGTTTGTTGTTGTTTCGCCTTTGGGAACTGAAAAAGAGGTTAAGGTTGTAGTTGATGCTCTAGGTGCTTTTACGGATGTAAGTCAGTGGCATTTTGTGTTTGCAAATCCAGAAGAAATCAAATCTTATTTTGGTCAACTAAAATTAAAAGGAAGTTTGAATCCTGATTTTGGTACTCCTAACGTTTATATTGTAGACAAAGAAAGAAACTTGAGAGGAAGAAAAGAACAGAAAGAGTATAAAGAAGGTTACAATACTTTTCATCCGGCAGAATTAAGCAATGAAATGTTGGACGACTTCAAGATTATTCTTTATGAATACCGTGCTGCTTTAAAAAAGAATCATAACGCAACGAAACAATTATAACGATGCTTAAAAATAAATCATATATAGGAATTTCTTTTGTGATACTTGTTTTTGGAATATATGCTGTTCCAAAAATTGTAGACAGAATGCAGAATAATAGTGTAGTTCAAGGAAATCGTTTGGACAATGTAAGTGGTTCTAAAGTTATAGATGATAAGTTGGTTACAATTGGTGCTGTGCCAAAGTTTGAACTAACAAATCAAGACAATGTAAAGATTACTAATGATTTTTATAAAGGGAAAGTGTATGTTTTGGAGTTTTTCTTTGCAACATGTCCTTCTATTTGTCCAAAGATGAATGCTAATATGTTGACGCTTCAAAATGAATTTTTTGGCAATCCTAATTTTGGGATTGTTTCTATAACTATTGATCCGGTTCATGATACGCCAGCAGTTTTAAAAGAACATGCTAAAATATTAGGGGTAAAATCTTCCAATTGGAATTTTTTGACTGGAGACAAAGATTATATATACAATTTGTCCAACAAAGGATTTAATATCTATGTTGGTGAAAATAGTAAAGCATTAGGAGGTTTTGAACATTCAGGACTTTTTGCTTTAATTGATAAAAATGGAAATATCAGATGTAGAAAAGACGATTTCGGTAATCCAATTTTATATTATGATGGATTGGAAAAAAAAGGAATTAGAGATATTCAACAGGATATTCAAGCTTTGCTAAAGGAATAGTGTTGTAAGATGGCAGAATTTAGAAATTAGAATAAAGAAAATTTAGATTAAGAAAATAGAATGGAAAATAATACTGTAGAACAAAAATATAATAAATGGATTGTTTTATTGTCAATTGCAATTCCTCTTGCAGTGGCAGTTCTTTTTAAAGTAAAATTAAAAGATTTTGGATTTGATGTAGCGCCTCTATCGTTTTTACCACCTATTTATGCAACTGTAAATGGAATAACAGCAGTTTTGTTGGTTGCTGCGGTATTGGCTATTAAAAATGGCAATCGAAAGCGTCACGAGTTATTGATGAAATTGGCCATTGGGTGCTCGGTAGCTTTTTTGGTAATGTATGTGGCTTATCATATGACAGCCGATTCTACAAAATATGGTGGCGAGGGTATTATGAAGTATGTTTATTTCTTTATTCTGATTACCCACATCTTTTTGTCAATTGCGGTAATACCTTTGGTTTTGATAACTTATGTTCGTGCCTTGGCTGCTAAATTTGATAAACATAAAAAAATTGCGAAAATCACTTTTCCAATTTGGCTGTATGTTGCCGTAACTGGTGTGATTGTGTATTTAATGATTTCGCCTTATTATGTTTAGTATAATAAATAAAAAAGAGGGAATAGCAAAAAGGATAATGGGGTTAAGAACGTATTTCTATATTTTATGTTCTTTATTCTTTTCTCTGTCTTCTTATTCGCAATGTGCAATGTGTCGTGCAGCTTTGACTGGAGATGAAAATAAAGCACAGGCAGCTGGTGTAAATGATGGAATCGTTTATCTTATGGTGATACCTTATGTGCTTGTTGGGGCAATTGGATATTATATTTATCTAATGAAAAAGAAGAAACAGTAAGGTTAATATCAATTGCAAAATTCAATTGCAATCACAATAAAAAAGCAAGGTTCAAAAAATATTATTTTTTGAACCTTGCTTTTTTATTTATTGCCTACTGAAAACTAAAAACTGCTTTTTCTATTTAAGTCCGTCAATGGAGACGTTTATACTTCCATTTACTTTTATAAAAGCGATTATTGCTTGATTCGTCAGTTCGATTTTTTCAAACTGAATATCTTCCATTTTTCCATTTATGAAAACACCAGACATTGGTGAATAGTTTTTTAAGTAAACCGCCATGCTTTGTTTAGCTTCATCCAAATTTTGTTTGATTGAATAACGACAACTTTCTTCAATCTTTCTCAAAATAATCCCTTGAGCCAACCAGTTTGCTGTACGCATTAATCTGCTTTTAGTGTCTAATACATAGTCCAGTTTGTCAAAATAGATTTCTTTGGTTGTGTCGTTATATTGCGGAATCCCATTCAAATAAATAGTGCCGTTTACAGAGCCTATAAGATCTAACGCAATTACCAATTTTCCATCTTTGTGCCAAATAGCCACATTCTGCACTTTTACTTTTTTGCTTCCTGATCCAAATTCTTGCCCAACAAAATTGGTAGTCATTAATTTTGAAGCCTCTTGATAAGTGGAAACGGCAGCAATATTGGCAGCGATTTGTTCTGGAATTTTATCAACTGCTTTCAGTACAATTTTATTGGCTTCAAATTTTGATTCAGGCTTTTTTCCAATTGAAGTTTCCATATTGCACTTCATACCCATATTGAGTAAAAAGGAATCATTTTTTAGTTTGGCATTAGTTGAATAGACTTCTATTGGAACAATTCTGAGCCAGCTTTTATACGTTTCGCTCATTTCAAAAGGAGTACATATTTTGGATAGCGCCTCCATCACATTCGGTTTGAAATCCATGGAATCTTCGATAGCAGTATCAATACTTTTTTCAATTTTTGATTTGAAAAGACTTACGGCGGGATTGATAAGATAGGTTACAGGCATATTTTTTCCAAAAACAGTCATTGTTGGACTTTCAACCCAATCAAGTGATTTTAAAGTTGTTTTTGAGCTTAATCTCCAGTTGTTTAAACTTACGCTACTTAATAAAGTGACTACTCCGTTTAGATTAAATTCTTGAGTTTTATATAAATCGACACCCATGGTTTTTGTTCCAATTCTGTACTTTACCCAAACTTTTAAAGGTAAAACTGTTTTAATCTTTTCACCTTCTTTCCCGTGGTCATTGGTAATGGTAATTGGAGCTTGTTTCCAAACTTTAATTTGGATATTATCATCTTCGACATTGTTGTCTTCATAAACTAAACCATTCAACAAGGTGTTGGTTTGGTTTTCAATATCTTTTAGTTTAATGCTAACAGGGAGATTTATATAAGAAGGTGTATTTGTATAGGTCAGTGGTACTGCGTCGTCTGGTTCGGGTTTTAAAGCTTCTATTTTTTGAGAAGTTGAGGAACAACTTGTTATTATTAGTGATAATGTAGTTAAGGAGATAATTAGAATCGAAAGAGATTTTAGCATTTGTTTGGGGTTTTGAGTGCAAATTTAACAAATCAAATATATTTTTTGGTTATGAGTGTAACATTTTAGTTAGTGATAAGTCTTATGCAATGAGCTTTAACAATAAGAGAGCTGAAATGCTAATGATTGTATGCAAATTATATATGATCGATAAAATAAGTGTATAAATTAATTAGTAATTTTAGGCTCCATTTTTTTAAACGCTTTTTAGAAGACAATACAATTACTGTAAAATAAAAGAAATTATGATCGAAATTAAAGACTTACACAAATCATACAAAATGGGACATTCCGAATTGCATGTGCTCAAAGGAATTAATTTCAATATTAAAGAAGGGGAATTGGTTGCCATTATGGGCTCTTCGGGTTCTGGGAAATCTACTTTGCTGAATATCTTGGGAATTCTTGATGAAGCCGATTCAGGACTTTACACTTTGGATAATGTGCCAATTAAAAAATTAAACGAAACTATAGCTTCTAAATACAGAAATCAATTTCTTGGCTTTGTATTTCAATCTTTTAACTTGATTAATTACAAAAGTGCATTGGATAATGTGGCTTTACCATTGTATTATCAGGGCTTAAAAAGAAAAGAGCGCAATGAAATTGCAATGAAATATTTGGAGAAAGTAGGTTTGGCATCCCATTCACATCATTTGCCAAATGAACTTTCTGGAGGACAAAAACAACGTGTGGCTATCGCGAGAGCTTTGGCATCCAACCCAAAAGTATTATTGGCGGATGAGCCTACTGGAGCATTAGATACACTGACTTCTTATGAAGTAATGGAGTTGATTCAAGGGATTAATGATGAAGGTAAAACTATTTTGATAGTGACACACGAACCAGATATTGCCGCTATGTGCAAAAGAAATGTAGTCTTAAAAGACGGATTGATCATTGATGATAAAATGGTAGAACAAGTAAGAGCTTCTTCTTATGTTTAATATAGAACGTTGGCAGGAAATATTTGAGGCAATTGCCAAAAATAAACTGAGAACCTTTCTCACAGGAGTCTCCGTGGCTTCTGGTATCTTTATTTTGGTGATTCTTCTTGGAGTTGGAAAAGGTTTGCAAAACGGAATCGAAAAATCATTTGAACGTGATGCTGTTGGAATTATAGAGGTTTGGTCCGGGGTAACTACAAAAGCCTACAAAGGGATGAATCCAGGAAGACAAATCCAATTTAGAAATAGTGATTACGATGTTGCTGTCCAAAAATACGAAGAGAAATTTGATAAATATGGATCGAGTAGCAATGCTTGGGGCATCAACATCAGTTATGGGAAAGAATCTGGGAATTATCAATATAGAGGTGTTAATCCCGATTATCAGGCTTTTGAAAATGCTACGATGGTTCAAGGCCGGTTCATAAATACAAGTGACCTCGTTAATAGTGAAAAAGTGGCGGTAATGGGGATGAAATTAAAGTTGGACTTGTTTAAAGACAAAAATCCTATTGGAGAACAAATTGTCGTGAACAATATTAATTTCAAGGTTGTAGGTGTTTTTAAAGACCCAGGAGGAGATAGAGAGGAATCTAGAGTGTTCTTGCCTATATCTACAGTACAGAAGGTTTTTGGGGGAGGAGATAAAATCAACGGGATGTCTTTTACCCTTAAGAAAAAAGATACTTATGAAGAAGTTTTGGCTGAAGCGGCAAATTTCACTTCTGGTTTAGGGCAGTTGCTGAGAGGTAAAAACGGAGTGGCTCCCGATGATGAAAGTGCTATCGGGATTTATAATTCAACTGTTGAAGTCAAAAAATTTTATGATTTGAACCTATATATCCGATTGTTTTTTTGGTGGGTTGGAATCTGTACCATTATTGCCGGTGTTGTTGGGGTAAGTAATATCATGATGATTATTGTAAAAGAAAGAACCAAAGAAATTGGGATTCGAAAAGCGCTTGGAGCTTCTCCTGTTTCAATTATTATAATGATTTTGCATGAGTCTATATTTATTACCACTATTTCAGGCTTTCTTGGATTGTTAACTGGATTGGCACTCTTGGAGTTAGTTGGTCCCCATGCACAAAGTGAATATTTTGTGAATCCTCAAGTCGATTTTACGGTAGCAATATCAACCTTAATTGTTTTGGTAGTTGCAGGTGCTTTGGCTGGATTTGTTCCAGCATATCGTGCAGCTAAAATTAGACCTATTGTAGCACTTAGAGACGAATAATTATGTTTGATAGAGAAAAATGGAATGAAATTTTAGAGGCGCTGACCGCCAATACCTTCCGAACGCTGCTTACAGCTTTTGGGGTATTTTGGGGAATATTTATTTTGGTGATTTTATTAGCCGCTTCTAAAGGTTTGGAAAATGGCATCAGAAGTGGATTTGATGGTATTGCAACCAACACAATGTTTATGTGGACGCAAGGTACTTCAAAGCCCTATAAAGGCTTGCCTAAAATAAGAGATTATAGTTTTAGAAATAGTGATGTAGATGCTTTAAAACAAAAATTCCCTGACTTGTTATATGTCTCTCCTCGTAACCGATTGGGAGATTTTAATGGATTGAGCAATGTAGTCAGAGGAACAAAAACCGGTGCTTATACCATCAATGGAGATTATCCTGAATTGGTTAAGCAAGAACAAATGGATATTGTTAAGGGGCGTTTTGTAAATCATCAGGATATATTGGCAAGACGTAAAGTGGTCGTGATTGGTAGTGGTGTAATCAGTGAACTGTACACCAATGCGGAAGGAGTAGTAGGTACTTACATTAAAATTAACGGTATTAATTTTATGGTGGTCGGGGTTTACAAAAAGAAAGGTAATAATGGAGGAAATGCTGAAGAGGCACAAAAAGATATTTACATCCCTTTCACTACTTTTCAACAAGCCTTTAATTTTGGGGATAAGGTAGGTTGGATGGCCTTAACTGCAAACGATGATGCATCAATTACTGAGCTTAAACCAGGTATTCTAGCGTTTATGCGAGAGCGACATACTATTCATCCAGATGACGAAAGAGCTGTCGGTAATTTTGACTTGTTTGCCGAATTTCAAAAAGTGCAAGACTTGTTTAATGTTCTTACATTCATCGCTTATTTTGTTGGGACTTTAGTATTGTTATCTGGAATTATTGGAATTTCGAATATTATGCTAATCGTTGTAAAAGAACGAACTAATGAAATAGGAATCCGAAGAGCATTGGGAGCAACACCAGGAGCTATTCGATCTCAAATATTATTAGAAGCAATTTTTCTAACTATAATAGCAGGTATGTTTGGTATTGCCGTAGCAACAGGATTACTGGCTATACTAAATATGATTTTGGCATCAATGCCTTCAGAAGGGATGATGTTTATTAATCCAAGTGTTGATTTAATGGTTGTCTTTATAGCCTTACTAATTTTAGTGGGTTCAGGATTATTGGCTGGATTTATTCCAGCACAAACAGCCATAAATGTGAAACCAGTAGATGCCTTAAGAGCAGAATAAAAATTCAATCAAAAAACAATAATAATCGAATAAAATTTATAAAATGAAAAAAGGAGTAACCATAACCGTATTGATTTTAATAGCAGTAGTTTTTTTTGGAGCTTTATATTATTTGTATGCAAAAAATCAACAATCGCCTATTGTTTTTGAAACAGATAAAGTGGAAGTGAAAACAATTGTAAAAAGCACTCTTGCAACTGGGAATATTGTTCCCGATGAAGAAGTATTGATTAAACCTAATATCTCGGGTATTATAGAAGAGGTGTATATCAAAGCTGGGGAACCGGTAAAGGCTGGAGACTTGATAGCCAAAATAAAAGTGGTTGCCAATGTCTCTAATTTGAGTAATTCTCAAAATCAAGTAAAAACTGCTAAAATTGAATTGGACAATCAACAGAAAATGTATCAAAGACAAAAAACTTTGTTTGACAAAGGAGTGATTTCTGCCAATGATTTTGACGCAGCACAATTGGCCTATAATCAAGCCAAGCAAAATTATGCTGCTTCCATGCAAGGATTTGATATCGTAAAAACAGGAACAACTTCTAGTTTAGGGAACTATGCGAATACTTTGATTCGCTCGACTGTAAATGGAATGGTACTGGATGTTCCTGTAAAAGTGGGTAACCAAGTAATTGAAAGTAATAATTTTAATGAAGGAACTACTATTGCAAGTGTTGCCGATATCGGAAAAATGATATTCGTAGGTAAAGTGGATGAATCTGAAGTAGGTAAAATTAAGATAAACATGCCTATCGAAATTACTGTTGGAGCCATTGAAAATAAAAAATTCACTGCTGTTTTGACAGATATTGCCCCAAAGGGGAAAACTGAAAACGGAGCGATTCAATTTGAAATTAAAGCAACATTAACCAATAGAGATAATACTTTCATCAGAGCTGGTTTGAGTGCCAATGCTTCTATCATTTTGGAAAAAGCTGATAAAGTTAATTCGTTGAAAGAGTCGTTGATTCAGTTTGACAAAAAAACAACAAAACCGTATGTAGAGATTGAAACGGGTCCGCAAAAGTTTCAAAGAAAAGACATAACATTGGGTGTTAGTGACGGAATTTATGTAGAAGTGAAAAGCGGTATTAAGGCTACAGATAAAATAAAAGTTTGGAACCAAGGTTTGATAACTGAGGAACCAAAACAAAAATAATCGCTGAGTAAGGTTTTTGATAAATAAATTAAGTTAAATATATGCAGTTTTTTGCTGTGTCTTTATTCTAATACAAATGAAAAAAATAAATTATATAAGTGTCGCTTTTGTCTTCCTAATTGGATTAGCATCCCAAGCACAAACCAAAGCATGGACTTTGGAAGAGTGTGTGAGATATGCCGTAAAAAATAATATCTCTATAAAGAATACTGAACTGGATACACTTTCTGCTACTATTGATAAGAGGGGTGCTCTTGGGAATTTTTTGCCAAGTGCAAATTTAAATGCAAGTCATTCTTGGAATATTGGTTTGAACCAAGATATTACAACAGGACTTTTGAGAAATCAGACTACTCAACAAACGGGTGTTGGAGCCAATGTTGGTGTAGATATATATAAAGGATTGCGAAATCAGAATACAATGCGAAGAGCTAAGCTTTCGATTGTGGCTTCCAAATACCAATTGGTGAAAATGCAGGAAGACATTGCTTTGAATGTTGCCAATGCTTTTTTGCAAGTGCTTTTTAATAAAGAAAATCTAAAAGTACAAAAGGAGCAATTGGCGATTAATGAAAAGCAATACAATCGTTCTGAAGAATTAGTCAAAGCGGGTTCTATTCCCCGTGGTGATTTATTGGATGTAAAAGCGACTGTGGCTACCAATAAACAAAATGTTATTAATGCTGAGAATAACTTGTTGATTTCTAAACTGAGTCTGGCTCAATTATTACAATTGAAAGAGTTTTGGGATTTTGATGTAGTTGATGATACCAATATTAATGACGAGAATAATATTATGTCGATAAAACCGATAGATATTTATGCCAAAGCAAAAGAAAGCAGAACAGAGCTGAAAATTGCTCAAACGAATTTAGAAATAGCTGAGAAAGATGTTGCAATTGCAAAAGGTGGCTATCAGCCAACTTTAACCGCTTTTTATGGTTTTAATTCAAGGGTTTCTTATGCTGATGTTATTGCTTTTAATGACGCAGGGCAACCAATTGGGACTAAGTCTGCAGATTCTTTTGGTACACAATTGAATGATAACAAAGGTCAAAATTTTGGATTGCAATTGAATGTTCCTATATTTAACGGATGGTCTGTTAGAAACAATGTAGATCGTTCTAAAGTAACTTTAGAAAAATCTAAAATTGCATTAGAAAAAGAAGATTTAGATTTGCAAAGAAACGTTTATACTGCTTTTACAGATGCAAAAGGAGCTATGAATGCTCATGAATCTTCTATTGTTGCTCTTGAAGCAAGAGAAGGGGCTTACAATTATGCTAAAGAAAAATATGCAGTGGGCTTGATGAATTCTTTCGATTTTAATCAATCACAAACTTTATTGACGAATGCACAATCTGAAGTAATAAGAACCAAATACGATTATATTTTCAAAATAAAAATATTAGAATTTTACTTTGGAATTCCAATTGACCAAATCATGAAACAATAATACTATGTCTAAAAAAACAATTTACATTATAATAGGAGCTGCAGTAGTAATTATTGGAGCATTAATAGGATTTTCAAAAGCGGGAGTTATTGGTAATAAAGATAAAGGCAAAGAAGTGGAAATTGCCAATGTTGAAACTGGAACAATTGTAGAAACTGTTTCGGCAACTGGTAAAATTCAACCAGAAATTGAGGTAAAAATTGCTTCTATGGTTTCTGGAGAGATTATAGATTTGCCAATCAAAGAAGGACAGGTGGTAAAAAAAGGAGATTTATTGGTAAAGATAAATCCCGATTTATATACTTCTGGTTTAAATAGAACAGTAGCCAATTTGTCTGGAACAAAAGCGGGTTTGAGTCAGTCTGATGCTTCTTTTAATGAGGCAAAAGCCAGTTATGAAAGAAATAAAACCTTGTTTGAAAAGGGGATTATATCGAAATCAGATTGGGATAAATCAGTAGCGTCTTTTGAAGTGGCAAAAGCCAATAAACAATCGGCTTATTATAATGTTCAAAGCGCATCTGCTTCTGTAAATGAAGCTAAAGATAACTTAGGAAGAACGGTGATTTATGCCCCAGCTGATGGAACCATATCAGTTTTAAACGTAGAACTTGGTGAAAGAGTTTTGGGGACGCAACAAATGGCAGGTACCGAACTTTTAAGAGTAGCCAACTTAAACAATATGGAAGTTGAAGTTGATGTTAACGAAAATGACATTGTAAAAATAAAAGTAGGAGATTTGGCTAATGTTGAAGTAGATGCCTATTTGAAAAAACAATTCAAAGGAGTTGTAACCAGTATTTCCAATTCGGCTAGTACAGCTTTGACGGCAGATCAGGTTACTAACTTTAAAGTAAAAGTTAGAATTTTGAAAGATTCATATCAAGATTTAGTGGTAGGAAAGCCAGCTTCTTATTCTCCATTTAGACCAGGAATGACTGCTACGGTTGATATCATTACCACGACAAAAATTAATGTGGTTCATGTTCCTATCAGTTCAGTTGTTGTGAAGTCTGATACGACTGCAGTAAAAGTGGGTAAAATGGATGGTCCAGAAGAAGGTGATAAAAATGCAGCTCCGAAAAGTGATAAAAAACTAGAATGTGTTTTTGTGAAAGTAGGTGATAAAGCCAAAATACGAATCATAAAAACTGGAATCCAAGATGATACTAACATTGAAGTGTTGTCTGGTTTGAAAAAGGGTGATGTAGTTATTACAGGACCTTACACTACGGTTTCTAAAGATCTAAACTCTGGCGATAAAGTATTTATTCAAACAGAAGAGGACAAGAAGAAATAGTTGTTGTTTTCATATAAAAATAAGCACGCCTTGAATTTTCAGGGCGTGTTTTTTTATGGGTATTCGCAACAAATTACCACCGATAGTTATCTGATTATATTGTTGAATTATACTTTTTTATAACTGAATGATGTATTTAGATAGTTGAACTATTCATTCAGATAGTTAAATGATACTTTTAGATAGTTTAACTATTTATTCAGATAGTTAAATGATGTTTTTAGATAGTTGAACTATTCATTTAGATAGTTAAATGATACTTTTAGATAGTTAAATGATGCTTTTAGATAGTTAAATGATATTTTTAGATAGTTGAATGATGCATTTAGATAGTTAAACTATTCATTTAGATAGTTGAATATACTTTTATTTACATAGGAGTTTAATGAACTTCGTTTGTAACGGAAAACGGGATATTGTTGCCAAAAAAAACAAATCTTTCTGCTCCAAATTATTAATAACTCACCATTTTTAAATAAGGATTTGTCAAAAATCGGTGTAAATTTGCAACCGTATCAAATATTTGATGTCTTTGGATTTATAAATCTAAAATCGGCAGTCTATAATCTAAAATCTAAAAAAGTGTCCTATATCCTCAACATTGAAACCGCTACCAAAAATTGTTCTGTTGCTTTGGCAAAAGAAGGAAAAACAATATTGTACAAAGAAATAGCTGAAGAGGGCTATTCTCATGCAGAGCGTTTACACGTTTTTATTGAAGAAATCATCAGTGAGGCTGGAATAGGTATGAAAGATTTGGAAGCAGTTGCAGTAAGTCAGGGACCAGGATCTTATACAGGCTTGCGTATTGGGGTTTCAGCGGCCAAAGGATTGTGTTATGCTTTGAATATTCCACTAATTGCTATAGATACTTTGCAGGCGTTAGCTTCAAAGGTTTCTGTCACAGATGGCTTAATTGTACCTATGATTGATGCTCGCAGAATGGAAGTGTACTGCGCCATTTTTTCTGCATCTTTAGTGAAAAAACGAGAAGTTTTAGCCGAAATTATCACCGAAAGTTCTTTTGAAGATATTCAAGAGAAGGTTTATTTTGTTGGAGATTGTAATGAGAAATGCAAAAGCTTTTTGACAAAAGATAATTTTGTGTTTTTGGATGATATTAAATATCCATCGGCCAATGAAATGAGTGCTTTGAGTTTTGATAAATACAAAAAAAGCGACACTGTTGATGTCGCCTATTTTGAACCTTATTATTTGAAAGACTTTTTAATTACTACTTCTAAAAAATAGTCAGTCTTTTTACTATTACTGTTTATTGTCTTTAGAAAACTCAGTTATATACGGTTGAAAAGTAATTTTTTCAGCATCAAAGGCCAATTTGCAGTTTTCTAAAGTATCTGAAACTACAGTTCCAAAATCTTCGTTTTTTGCCCAAGGCCTTACAGCAAGCTGTATGGCGTTGTCTGTTAAGTTTTTAACTGATACTTCTGCAGCAGGTGAAGTTAATACCTTTGGATTGTTTGCCAGGACGGTAGTGATGATTTCTTTTGCTTTCTTAAGGTCAGTTCCGTAAGATATGGAAAAGGTCAAATCTGCTCTTCTAGATCCTTGCATCGAATAGTTGATAATTGTACCATTGGATAAAGCCCCATTTGGAACAAAAATGGTTTGATTATTAGAGGTAATTAACTTGGTTACAAAAATTTGGATTTCCTGAACCGTTGCCAAAATTCCTTGTGCTTCTATAGTATCTCCCACTTTAAAAGGTTTGAAAAGAATAATTAGCATTCCTCCAGCAAAATTGGACAATGAGCCTTGTAAAGATAAACCAACGGCAAGCCCCATTGCTCCCAGAATAGCAACAAATGAAGAGGTTCCTATTCCAAGTTTGTCGATGAAAGTTACGAATAATAATACTCTCAAAACCCAAAGTAAAATGTCAGCTAGAAACTTGGTTAGTGTAGGGTCCAAATCTCTTTTGACCATTATTCTTCGAATAACTCTGTTGATTATTCGGATGGCGTAGAGTCCGACAAATAAAATTATAATGGCAGAAAGAACCTGAGGTGAATAATCTATAATCTTTGTTATAAAAGTATTGGCGTAATTGGCAATGTAATTTGGGTCTAGGTTCATATTTTAATTCATAAAAGGAACCTTCATCGAGAAGGTTGTAAGTTGAATTGCAAAAATACGATTTAATATTTTTTATAAAAAGCTATTTCGATTCTTCTTCTGTTTTATTAGGATCTTCAAGGTTTTTAGAATCTGAAGTATTTGTTTTTTCTTTTAGGTTATTTATAGCTTCTGTACCTTTTGCTTTAGCATCTTCGATTATTGATTCTGCTTTTTCAATATATGGTGCTGCTGTTTCTTTTGCTTTAGCGACTGTATCTTCTACAAATACTTCTGCCTTTTCAATATAGGGCTCTGCCTTTATTTTAGTATCTTCAATAATGACTTCTGCGTGTTCGGCAATTTCATTTGCTGTTTCTTTTACGGTATTAAATAAGTTCTTGAAAAATGATGATAATTCCATGGTTTTTATTTTTAGTTAAGGAATCAAAAGTAACCATTTTTTTATGACTTTTAAATTAAATAAAATGTAAAAGATTGAAAATCAGATAATTTGTATTGTTCTTAATTTGTTTTTTGAGCATAAAAAAAGCGTTCCATTTCTGAAACGCTTTTGAATAAAATTATAGATTTTTTAAACGGCTTCCACTTTAATTCCTTCGTCACTTAACATACTTTTTAGCATGTTTTCGATACCGCTTTTTAAGGTGAAAGTAGAAGATGGACACCCATTACAAGCACCTTGCATAATTACTTTGACAGTTTTGGAAGTTTCGTCATACGAATCAAAAAGAATGTTACCTCCGTCTGCAGCTACAGCTGGTTTTACATATTCTTCCAAAATGTTGATGATTTTTTGAGACGTTTCGTCAAGTGAATCAAATGATTCGTCTTTAGTTTTTTCGTCTTTAACAATGTTTTGAATTAAATTCTCGTCAAGAACAGTTCCCCCGTTTTCAATAAATTGCTTGATGAAAGTTCTCAATTCCATCGTGATATCTTGCCATTCATTGATGTCATATTTAGTAACCGAAATATAATTTTCATCAATAAAAATTTCTTTTACATAAGGGAATTTAAATAATTCTGTTGCCAATGGGGAAGGAGCACTTTGGTCTATGTTTTTGAATTCAATAGCGTTTTTTGTGATCATTTTATTGACAACAAATTTTAGTGCAGCTGGATTTGGAGTAGATTCTCCATAAACTGTAATCGGCTGTTTTTTGGTTTTGTTCTCATCAATAGTGATTATAACTCCGCCTTTATCGACATAAGCTTCAATTTGCTCCGCTACCGCTTCTTTTACATCATCCCATTCAACAATGCTAAATCTTTCGACAGCAATAAAATTACCGGAGATATAGACCGTTTTTACAAATGGTAAATAGAAAAGTTGTTGAGCTAGAGGCGAGGATTTGGCTTCGTCTATATTTTTGAATTCGTAACTTTCATTTTGAGTGATGAAATCTGGGAATTCAAATTTTATAATGGTCGGGTTTTGTGTTTCTTTTATCGTTATTTTAGTCATGATTTGTCGATTTTATGCAAATTTACTAAAGTTATTTTCTACGAATAACTATATTTGGTATTTTAATGAATAAATTAACAAATAGTTTTTTGCTCGAATAAATTTCATAAAATAACCCCCTCATGAGTTTTAAAATAAAGTCATTAATTGCGTTTTTTTTCATAAGCTCCTTTGCGTTTTCACAAGAAGGAATTCCTGTTTATTCGGACTATTTATCGGATAATTATTATTTGATTTTTCCATCTATGGCAGGTGCCGCCAATTGTTCTAAACTTAGGCTTACCGTTAGAGGGCAATGGTTTGATCAAACGGATGCACCAGCGCTTCAAACCTTAAGTTACAATGGTCGAGTAGGAGAAAAGTCAGGAGTAGGAGCAATTGTTTTTAATGATGTTAATGGATATCATTCTCAATTTGGTTTCAAAGCTACTTACGCCCATCATATTATGTTTTCAAGAGATGAAGTTGATTTGAATCAGTTGTCATTTGGTGTAAATGTTGGAGTTAACCAAAGTCAATTGGATGTAAGTGAATTTACAGATACTGGAGGTGATTTAGCCATTGAAAATGATGTCAATCATGCCTCTTATTTTAATTTGGATATTGGTGCCTCCTATAACTTTTTTGATTTTAGTTTGAACGCTGTGGTTAAGAATGTTTTGGAAACTAGGCGGGAACTTTATAGTGCAGAATTCGAAAGCGATAACCTGCGAAAATACATTGTCAGTGGTGGTTATATTTTTGGTAATGCCGATAAGATTTTGTTGGAGCCTTCTCTTTTATATCAATATGTAGATGAAACGAAAGAGAGCTCATTAGATATGAACTTGAAAGCCTATAAAAACTTAGAAATGGGACAATTGTGGGGAGGTTTGTCGTACCGAAAAAGTTTTGATGGCGCCGAATTTTCAAGCGGAGGTGGTACAAACAGCCAAAAGCTACAATATATTACGCCTGTTTTAGGATTTAATTATAAAAAAATTATGTTTGCCTATACCTATACATATTTATTGGGTGATATTCAATATGAAAATGGAGGTTTTCATCAAATTACTTTAGGGTACAACTTTGCATGTAAACCTGTAAAATACGAATGTAATTGTCCAGCAGTTAATTAATAATAAAAAAGAAGAATATGATAATAAAGGCTGTAAACGGAAAATCGCCTGTTATTCCAGATGATTGTTATGTAGCCGAAAATGCTACCATTGTTGGTGATGTTACCTTTGGTTCACAGTGTAGTGTTTGGTTCAATGCTGTAATTCGTGGAGATGTTCATTTTATAACAATTGGAAATAAAGTAAACATTCAAGATGGAGCGATTGTGCATTGTACTTATCAAAAACATCCAACTATTATTGGGAACAATGTTTCCATAGGACATAATGCGATTGTTCATGGATGTACGATTCATGACAATGTATTAATTGGGATGGGAGCGATTGTTATGGATAATTGCGTGATTGGAAGCAATTCGATTATTGGAGCGGGAGCAGTGATTATACAAAATACAATAGTAGAACCCGGTACTATTTGGGCAGGTGTTCCTGCCAAAAAAGTAAAAGATATTGACCAGTCTAATTTTGCTGGAGAAATAGAACGTATTTCCAATAATTACGTGATGTATTCGAGTTGGTTTAAAGAGGAATAATATTTGAAATTTGGATACTAAAAATGGGTTTGATTTTAAAATCAAACCCATTTTTAATTTGTAGATTTTGGTGAGGGAATATTTTCGCGTTGATTGGGAATAGTTTAAAAATCCTTCTCTTCAACTTGGTATTTATTTTCTAAAATTTCGCTTAAAACCTTTGAATTAGTGTTTGTATAGAAAATTGGAGTGTTGTTTTTGGCAGTTGAGAAACCAACAGTGTCTCTAAGTACGTTTTGGGTTTGTTTAGCAACAGCTTCTCCAGAATCAATGATCTGAATGTGCTCCGGAAGAATCTTTTTTATTTGCGGTATTAAATAAGGATAGTGGCTGCAGCCCAATACTAGATAGTCGATATTGGCATTAATCATTGGTGTGAGATAGGAATAAAGTAATTGAGTCATTTCAAGAGAATTGATTTGGCCGTCTTCAATCAATTGAACCAGTCCATGGCCAATTTGCTCGATGATTTTGATGTCTTGGTATTTCTCAGTAGTCTTGTTGAAAAGTTCACTGTTTAAAGTCCCTTTTGTGGCTAAGATTCCTATTGTTTGAGTTTTGGAATGTGTTGCTGCAGGTTTTATGGCAGGTTCTATACCAATAAACGGAATAGTATATTTGGCTCTTAATTCCTGAATGGCATTGGTTGTTGCAGTATTACAAGCTACCACAATTATTTTGCATCCCATTTCAATCAATAAATCGGTGTTTTTCATGCTCAAAGCAATGATCTCAGCTTTTGATTTTTGTCCATAAGGAGCATTCTTGCTGTCGGCTAGGTATATTGTTTGCTCATTTGGTAGTAAATCATGAATGGCTTTCCAGATGGAGGTTCCTCCAATTCCAGAGTCAAAAACACCAATTGGTCTATCGTTTGTCATGTTGCAAATTTAAAAGCTGTAATTTAAATATACTAAATTTTTTGTAAAAAAAAACTGCTCAACCAATATTTTGGAAGAGCAGTTTGTAATTGATTTATTTTAGATTAAAAACCTAAATCTTTTTTTACGTCAACAGTGATGTTTGTTCCATCAGCAAGTAAAAGTGTAGATCCGTCAAGTACATATTGGAAACCTTTAGCTTTACCAACTTTTTGGATAGAAGCTCTTACTTTTTCCATGATTGGTTTAACGATTTCTTCTTGTTTTGTTTGTAATTCTTTTTGAGCATTGTCTCTAAAGTCAACAATTCTTTTTTGCATATCTTGAACTTCTTTAGAACGTTCTTGGTTTACGGCTTCAGTTACTGTTGCAGATTCAGCTTCGTACTTTTTTAATTTTGCTTGATATTCTTCAACCATTTTTTTGTAGTCTGCATCATAAGTACCACTCAATTTCTCTAATTGTTTTTGAGCATCAAGCATTGCAGGTAATTTAGACATGATTTCGTTTACATCAACGTGAGCTACTTTAGTTTGAGCATTTGAAATTTGAGTTGCACCTAAAAATAGTATCGCAGCAATTAGTAAAGTTTTGAATTGTTTCATTGTTTTAAAATATTTAATAATTAGAATTTGTTTAGTTTTTATTTTACTTCATTAGCCTTTTTCAAAGCTTCTTTCTCTTGAATTTCTTTTAATCTTTTTTCTTCAGCTGCTTTTTTGGTAGCTTCTCTTTCTTCAAGTATTTTTTTTCTTTTTTCTTCTAGAGCTTTTTTACGCTCTTCTTGTATGCTCGGCTTAACTTCTTCGGTTGTTGGCTTTGCAGTAGTTGTGTTTTCTGTTGTATTTGGGGTGAAAGTGTTTGCTCCTTCAGTTTTAGCTGGTGCAACAACTGTGCCATTTTTTTTGGCTTCTCTTTCAGCTAACAATTTTTTTCTTTTTTCTTCGTATTGTTTTTTAGTTTCTTCTTGAGCCGCTTTTTTGTCGGCAACTAATTTTTCCCTAGCTGCTTTTTTATCTAATAATGCTTTTTCTCTTTCGGCTAGAACAGGATTTTCGTCTAATTCGTCTTCTCTGTTTTCTTTAGCCTCTTCTTCTTTTTGCTGTTTTTTGGTTAATTGTTCTCTTTTTTCTGTTCGATTTAATACCCGAATCACTTGATCACTAATATCAAATCTTTTTGCTGCAAAAAGAATAGTTAAATGTGAAGATTTGTCAAATATAAAGTCATACTTTTTGGCTTCAGCTATATCTTGAACAGCTGTGAAAACTTGATCTTGAATAGGCTTAACTAATCCAGCTTTTTGTATTATTAAATCGCCATTTGGACCAAATCTTTTTTGCTGGTAATCTAATTTTTCAGATTCAAGAAATTTTATCTCCGTTTCTCTTTCTTCAATTAATTCGGCTGTCAATAATGGCTTTTCTGCTTTTAAAGCTTCTGTCAGTTTGTTAATTTCTAATTTTTTGGTTTCAATTTCTTGTTTCCATTTCTGTGCTTTTTGTTCTAATTGAGCTTTAGCTTCAATATAGTCTGGTACATTTTGTAATATGTATTCCATATCAATGTACCCTACTTTATTTCCTTTAGTTTGAGCTTTTACTGTCGTTACAACAATAAGGGATAAAATTATAAATAAAAATTCTTTTCTCATAATTTTTAATTTTAGAAATTTTAACCTGATACTTTTAAAATTGCTGACCTATGATAAAATGCGTTTGCCATCCACTTGGTTGTATTGCTCCAGGAACAGCATCAAATCCATAACCAAAATCAATACCCAATAAACCAAATGCAGGCATAAATACTCTTAAACCAACACCAGCTGAACGAGCCAAATTAAACGGTTGATAATCTGATAATGATTCATACGATTGTCCCGCCTCCGCAAAAGTTAAAGCATAAATAGATGCTGATGATTTTAACGTAATTGGATAACGTAATTCTAATGAAAATTTATTGTAAACAGTAGCTCCATATGCATCTCCAGTAGAACTTGAAGGTGTTAGAGATCCATTTTCATATCCTCTTAACTGAATGTTTTGTCTTCCATCAATCGAACTTCCAGCCATTCCATCTCCTCCTAAATAATATCTTTCAAAAGGAATAACTCCTCTGTCTTGATTGTATGCTCCCAAAAATCCAAATTGCATTAAAGTACGTAATACTAATTTTTTATACAAAGTAGTAAACCAGTCTCCTGTAACTTGTACTTTATAATACTCTAACCATTTGTATTTTTCTTGATCCACTTTGCCGGGATCTGCAACTGCGTCTTGATAATTGTCCACTTTATTAGGGACAGTACTTGAAGATCCTGGTAATTGGTCTAAATAATCTCCAGCATTTACCACTCGGTCATTATTATCTACATAGGAACTTCCAGAGTAAATATATTTATATTTTTGTTGATCTCCTAATGTCGCATAATCTATTCCATTAAATAGGGAATAAGGAAGTGTAAATTCACCAGTTATTCCAAATTCAGCACCATAGGTTGGGAATATAGGGTTGAATCCTTTACTGTTTCTTGTCAAACCAACAGAATAGGATAGATTTTTAGATGTTCCATTTGCAAATGTAAATAATCCGTAAAGATAGTTATGCAAGTCATACTGTTGGTAACTAATAGATTGTGAAAGAGTGAAAAAGTCATCAGGCACAGTCAATCTTTTTGCCATTCCAACAGACAAAGAGGTGATGTTTATGTATTTTGATTTGTCAACCTTTTGCATTTGGTAGTTCGAGCTGTATTGCTGGCTAAATGCAAATGAAGTGCTAAATTGTATCGGTTTTTTTCCTCCAAACCAAGGTTCAGAAAAAGATAAACTATAAGTTTTGTAATATGAACTTGCTTGAAGACGTAAAGCTACTTTTTGTCCGTCTCCCATAGGAAGTGGATGATATGCATCTTTGTTGAATAAATTTCTTGCCGAAAAGTTATTGAAAGATAGTCCTAAAGTTCCTACGAAACCACCTCCACCATATCCTCCTTGAAGTTCAATTTGGCTAGCTCCTTTTTCTATTACATGGTATTCGATATCTACAGTTCCTGCGCCCGCATCAACATTTTTGAATTGAGGATCAATTTTTTCAGGGTCAAAAAAGCCTAATTGACCAATCTCTCTGATGGTTCTAACTAATTCTCCTTTGTTGTATTTTTCTCCTGGTTTTGTTCTTAATTCACGATAGATAACTTCATCGTTTGTTTTGTCATTTCCAACAACCGTAATTTTGTTGAAATAGGCAATTGGACCTTCTGTAACACGGATTTCAAAATCAATTACGTTATCGGCTGTTCTTGTTTCTACAGCATTTATAGTTGAAAACAGGTACCCATTATTTTGGTATAAATTGGTAATGTCTTCACCATCTGGCTTTGATTTGTCTGCAATCCTTTCCTGAAGAAGTACTCCATTATACACGTCTCCAGTGCGGATGCCCAACATGCTACGTAGACCTTCGTCAGAGTAAACAGTGTTTCCGATAAATTTAATATTTCCAAAATAATATTTAAGACCTTCCTCAACTTTGATTTTTATATAGAGGGCATTTTCTTCTTTATTATATGAAACAGAATCTCCTAAAATACGGGCATCGCGATATCCGATTTTTTTATAATCATTAACTATGCTTTCTAAATCTTCTTGGTATTTGTCTTCAATGTATTTTGATCTTTTCAAAACGTGAAAGAAATTTTTTTCTTTTGTGTTTTTCATCGAGCCAAGTAGTTTACTACTTGCAACATCTTTATTGCCTTCAAAATCAATTTTGTAAATTTTGATTTTCTCGCCTATGTCAACTTTTACAAGCATGTTTACTTGATTCGAAGTTAGAGCGGTGTCTTTTGATGTAGTTATGTAAACTTTAGCATTGAAAAAACCATCTTTTTTGTATTTTTTTTCAATGTAGTTTTTTGTGGTAGTGATTAAGTTTTCGGTAACAATTTTACCATTGGTTAACCCATTGTCTTTAATGAAAGATTCTGTTTTGCTTTTGGATACACCAACAAACTTTACTTCATTGATTTTTGGTAATTCTTTGATGTTCAAGTCTAGGTAGATGCTGTCATTTTCTATTCTATTTACATAAAATGAAATTTCATCAAAAAGTCCAAGCTTTCCTAATTTTTTTATTGAACTACTGATTTGTTCTCCCGGAACAGTAATTTCTTGTCCTTTTTCCAAACCAGCAAAAGTAACTACAGTTTGAGGATTGAAACTTATATCTCCAACTACTTTTACATCTGCTAATATGTATTTTTTACCTTGGTCAAATGGTACTCTGTCTTGGGCTTTAATTTGAGTAAAGGTTCCTAAAATTAAAAAGGTAAGGACTAGTTTTATGCTTTTATGTAACACTAAAAAATTATTTAATTTGTTCACTTGTTTTTCCAAATCGACGTTCTCTTTTTTGATAACTAATGATAGCCTCATGTAAATCTTGTTCTTTAAAATCGGGCCATAAAACATCAGTAAAATACAATTCTGCATAGGCTATTTGCCACAGCAAAAAATTACTTATTCTGTGTTCTCCACTAGTTCTTATTAATAAATCAACATCCGGTAAATTATGCGTGTAAAGATGCTCATTTATAATTGAATCGTCAATACTGTCTATTGAAATTATATTATTTTTAACTTTATCGCTTATTATTTTCACAACATTTACTAATTCTTCCCTAGATCCGTAGCTTAAGGCAAGAGTTAATGTCATTTTCGTATTGTCTTTTGTTTTGTCGAGGACCTCGAATAGTTGCTTTTGGGCTTTGCTTGGTAATTTTTCTAAATTACCGATGGCGTTCATCTTGATGTTGCCTTCTTGCATTGTTTTGAGTTCTTTCTTTAATGAATTGATTAAAACTCTCATTAAAGTGTCTACTTCAAGCTTGGGTCTGTTCCAATTTTCTGTTGAAAAAGCATATAGAGTTAGGTATTCTACCCCTAAATCTAAACATTCTTGGATGATTTTTTTTACAGATTTTGAACCGCTCTCATGTCCAAGCGTTCTGATGAAACCTTTTTGTTTTGCCCAACGACCATTTCCGTCCATGATAATGGCGAGGTGTTTAGGAATATTGTCTGTGTTTATTTTGTCTTTTAACATCTTATTTTTAATCTGCGCAGTAACACGGCTTATCTCCAAAAGTATACGTAAATGTTACTCCAGAGAATACATACCAATCTATATTATTTATATTGCCGAATTTGGGCAGATTACTGTTACTTGGATTACTGCCGTCAATATTGTCAGTAAAAGTATATCGAGCTCCAACTTCTAAACCTAAAACGAAATCTCTTAATAAATTTGCTTTTACACCAAGAGTTATTGGTATTGCAACACTGCTTTTTGTGTTGTTTTTATGAGTAACCCCCGAAATTACATATAAATCATCGTAAAGGAAATAACTTAATCCTGAAAATACATAAGGAGTCCATTTTGGTTTTTCCTCATGTAAATTAAAATCAAAAAAATTAAATTCTAATCCAGCTGATAGCTCTTTTATGTTGTTTGCAAATTTATATCCTCTATTATATCTACCAGATTCTTTTGAATCATGGTCATTTCCGGAAATTTGTGACTGAGTATAGGAAAATCTATAAGCATGTCTTGGGCTTTTATTCCATCTGTATAAAATACCGAATGCAGGTTCATTTGGAGCTATGTAAGTTGTTGATCCTACATCGCCTATGTAATTACTGCCTCCAAGAAAAACTCCTATTTCATTGATTTGAGCATGAATAGAAGAAAAGGTAAAAAAGCATAAAAATGAAATAAAAATTTTACTCATAAATTATAAAATTGCCGCAAATATAATAATTATCAATAGGATTCAATACGTATCTTAGGAATACTCTCTTTTTTTAGACGAGTACTCTTTTTTTATAGACAAAGGATGTAATATTAACGATAAAAAAGTAATAATTCGTATAGGAGGTTTTAATTCCTTCTGTCCTCGCCCCAAAGCAATTTTGTTCTTAGGGTTTTTAAAAAAGTTTCTTCCGGAATCTCCACCATATTTATTTCAAAATTTGTTTTCTTAATTGTCAAAATCGAATCATTTGCTACACTTGTTATCCTAGAATCCAAGGATACTAAATACTGCTCTTCTCTTCCGGATACTTTTAAACGTATTTCTGTTGCGTCTGGAACCACAAGAGGTCTTGCATTTAGATTATGTGGTGCAATAGGTGTAATGACTAAACTCTTTACATCAGGTGTCAAAATAGGACCGCCACAACTCAAAGAATATCCTGTAGTTCCGGTTGGCGTTGCTATAATTAAACCATCTGCCCAGTATGAATTTAAAAACTCATCGTTCAGATACGTATCTATGGTGATCATCGAAGTAGTTTCTTTTCGACTCACCGATATTTCATTCATGGCAAAATTAAGGCCTTCTATAGCTTTGTTTTCAGGCAAACAACTAAGGCTTAAAAGAGTTCTTTTTGAAATTTTATATTTTTTATCAATAACAAACTGCATGAATGCTGCTATGTTTTCTTTTTGTACCGTTGCCAAAAATCCCAACCTTCCTGCATTTATTCCCAAAATAGGCACTCCAGAATTGCGGACCAATGTTACTGCTCTTAGAATTGTTCCATCACCGCCTATGCTAATCAACATATCGTAGCTGGAGTCCAGTTCATCGTGAGAGGAAAAGGTGTTGTATTCGTTTTCAATGATTTTTTTTTCATACAGCATCTTTAAGAAATTAGATTCAATAACCATTTCTACATTATTATTGTTGAAAAACACAAAAATGTCTTTTATGATAGGTTCTGTGCTAACTAAATAATATTGGCCGTAAATAGCTACTTTCATTTCTTTTGGTTTTGAAATTTTTGTTATTCGTTATTTTGGATTTTTAATGACTTAATCCAAATAATTACATGTTCAAATATTTATCTAAATAATCAGAGCGTTCTTTTAAACTTTTGATGTAATTGTCTTCGTTATGTTCCGAAATGATGTCGTAGTTATATCTTCTGAAAGTTTGAATGATCTCATTTAATGAGCCAACGCTAATTTTGATAGTGACTTCGATGGTATTTACATCCGAATTTGAAATGAAAAGGCCTAAAAGTTTAGCATTGTTACTCTCTACAATTTGTACAATTTGACTCATCGAGTAATCAATATTGTTTTTACTAACTATAATGATGGCTCCCGGTTCTTTTAAGAAAGGAGTCTCATGGAAGAATTTAATGACATCTTCAATTTCATAATATCCTACATACTTATTATTTTCGTCCAAAATGGGAACTAAGTTCGTATGGTTTTTAGCAAAAACTTCCAAAACATCCAGCCAAATCATATCTGTTCTGGCAAAAAAATGTTCGAGTACATATTTATATTCATTGATTTTTTTATCACTGTCAAAAGTTTCAATGTCATCAGCAGCGATACTTCCAATGAAAATTTCTTCTTCAATGACTGGGAAGTGAGAAAAGGTCAAATCACCAAAAAAATCTTGAACTGATCCAATGGTTTCTTGAGCGTCAATTGCTTTGTAGTCGTTTGTAATGTAGTCTTTTAAATCTGTCATAAATCTATCCTCAATAATCGACGCAAAATAATCAAAAATATACAAAATCTGCTAGGTTTTACTTTGTATTTTTGTGTTTTAAATATAATAACATACCTATTAATGACTGTTTCTATGACAAAACTTAGCGTAAATATAAATAAGATTGCCACTTTGCGTAATGCTCGTGGAGGAAATGTGCCTAATTTATTAAAAGTAGCTACTGATATTCAGCAGTTTGGTGGTCAGGGGATAACGATTCATCCACGCCCAGATGAACGTCATATTCGCTACCAAGATGCCAGAGATTTAAAGGCAATTGTATATACAGAATATAATATTGAAGGAAATCCTCAACATAATTTTATCGATTTGGTTTTAGAATGTAAGCCAGATCAAGTTACCTTGGTTCCTGATGCTGTTGGTGCAATTACCTCTTCTGCGGGTTGGGATACTGTAAAAAACCAATCGTATTTGTCTGAAGTGATTCAGGAATTTCAAAGAAACGGAATTAGAACTTCCATTTTTGTTGATCCAATTCTTGAAATGATTGAAGGAGCCAAAAAAACAGGTACTGACAGAATTGAATTATACACTGAAGCTTTCGCTCATCAATACGATTTGGGAAATAAGAACGGAATTGATCCATACGTGAAATCTGCAGTTTTGGCTAACGAACTAGGTTTAGGAATTAATGCAGGCCATGATTTAAGCTTGGATAATATTCAGTTTTTTAAACAAAATATCCCGGGATTATTGGAAGTGTCAATTGGTCACGCCCTTATTTCTGAAGCGATTTATCTTGGATTGGATAATGTAGTGAATATGTATTTGCAAAAATTAAAATAGTTTAAATTGATTAAGGATTCTGGGATGTAGAGTTTAAATTCTGCGATCTAAAATCTAAAATCTGCAATCTGAATAATTATGCTCTACTCAAAAATAGAAGGTTCTGGAAAACCGTTGCTTATAATTCACGGTTTTCTTGGTATGTCCGACAACTGGAAAACACTGGCAACTCAATTTGTCACCGATGGTTTTCAAGTTCATCTGCTGGATTTGCGCAATCACGGACGCAGTTTTCATTCGGACGAATTTAGTTATGAAATCATGGTTCAAGATGTTATTGACTATTGTCAAGCAAATAATCTTAAATCGATTGATGTAATAGGCCATTCGATGGGTGGAAAAACGGCAATGCTTTTGGCTACTTCCTATCCTAATTTAGTTAATAAATTATTGGTAGCGGATATTGGACCTAAGTTTTATGCTCCGCATCATCAAGATATATTAGCGGGATTGAATGCCGTTGATTTTTCAGTAAAACCAAGTAGAAATGAGGTTGAAGAAATAATGAAAAATTTTATACCCGATTTTGGGACACGACAATTTTTGATGAAAAGTTTATATTGGCAAGAACCAGGTCAATTGGCTTTCCGATTTAATTTAGATGTTTTCAATAGAAAAATTGATGAAATCGGTAAGGCATTGGCTCCTGATTTGATTTTTGAAAAGCCAACTCTTTTTATGCGTGGGGGAAGTTCTAATTATATACTTGATGAAGATTTTGATGAAATTAAAAGACATTTTCCTGCTTCAAGCATAGCAACAATTCCAAATGTAGGTCATTGGCTTCATGCTGAAAATCCTGCAATGTTTTATGAATTAGCAAGTGCTTTTTTAAAATAGTATAGTAAACTATCGAAAATTTATTATATTTATTAAAATTTTAAAAGACGACACAATGAATTTAATAATTAGAATAATTGTTACTGCAGGATTGGTTTTTGGAATTGCTCATTTTTTGCCAGGTGTACATGTGGCTGGTCCTTTTACAGCTATGGTTGTAGCTGTTGTTTTGGGATTGCTTAATATTTTTATTAAGCCTATTATGGTACTGCTGACTTTGCCTTTTACAATTGTAACTTTAGGTTTGTTTTTGTTGGTGGTAAATGGTTTGATGATTCTTTTGTGTTCCAAAATTGTGGGTGGCTTTACTGTCGATTCGATCTGGGTGGCTATATTTTTTAGTATTATATTGTCCTTTTCTCAGTCTATTGCTTATTCTATTATAGGGAATGATAAATAATCTAAGAATCAATTAAATTATTAATAATGAAAACACTAATTATAGTATTAACTGCATTCTTTGCTCTTGGATCTGCCGTATCAGCGCAAACAACAGCAACTGCTCCTAAAAAAGAAGTTCAAAAAACTACATACTCTTGCCCAATGCATCCCAAAGAAATAAGTGATAAAAAAGGGAAATGCAGTAAATGCGGAATGGATTTGGTAGTAAACAAAGAAACCGTACACAGTACCACTCAAAAAGAAAGTCAAACCACTACTGTAGCAAAAAGCAAATATGTTTGCACAATGGATGGTGCCACAGCTGACAAACCAGGAAAATGCCCGAAATGCGGTATGGCTTTGACTGAAAGAAAGAGTGATAAAAAATAAGTAAATCGCTAGATTGATTTTCTAACAGCCTTTTGATAAGGCTGTTTTTTTATATAACGAAGTGTTAAAAGTTGATTACGATAAAATAAAAACTACTTGTAATTATTGTTATTTGTAGATTTGAAAAAAAATAATTGTTATGTTGGAACTTTCAGAAATCTGGGTTTATCCTGTAAAATCGTTAGGCGGAATTTCATTGCAGGAAGCTTTAGTTACGGATCGTGGTTTGGAATTGGATAGACGTTGGTTGTTGGTTGATGATAGTGGGCGATTTTTGTCGCAACGGGAGCATCCAGCATTGGCTCTTTTTAGCCAAGAAATTGTTAGTGATTTTTTGAGAATTACCCACAGGGTAGATTTGGAATCTATCGACATTCCGCTTCGTCCAGTTTTTTCTGATACAGTATCTAAAATCGAAGTGACGGTTTGGGATGATACCATTGAAGCTTTTGAAGTGAGTCAAAAGGCGACTGAGTGGTTTACAAAACTACTGGGATTCTCAGCTCGATTAGTGTATATGCCAGAAGATAGCGAACGAAAATTAGATCCCGATTACGCCATTACGGGCGATGAAATTAATTCTTTTTCGGACGCGTATCCCTTTTTGATTATTGGACAAGCTTCGTTGGATGATTTGAATGGGAGATTGGAAGTTAAGCTTCCGATGAATCGTTTTCGACCAAATTTTGTTTTTACCAATGGCGATGCTTTTGAGGAAGATGCTTGGCGAGAATTCAAAATTGGTGACGTTTCTTTTCTTGGGGTGAAACCTTGCGACCGATGTGTGATGACAACAGTTGATCAAGAAAAGGGAGTGATTTCTGGAAAAGATCCATTAAAAACATTGGCGAAATATAGAAATTTCGGTAATAAAGTGTTGTTTGGACAGAATTTAATTGGACTGGGATTGGGGACAGTGAAGGTTGGGGATTCCGTTAGGGTTTTGAATTTTAAAAAATAACTTCACTCCAGACGTCTTGTTTTTGGTTGAAATTCTCTTTTACTATTCCAGTTTAATTTCATCTATTTTCTTCATTATTTTTTTGGTTTCTGATAACGCGAGTATTACTTTTTGATGATAAGTGTTAAGGTTGTCGGCTTTTTGGTTTTCCAGCGAATGTATTTGTTTGATTTGGGAACCAATTTCAGAGAGTGTCCAAAAAATTTCTGCATTTTTTGGGTATATAAAATTCATTTTTAAGTATTCTTTATCTCTAGAATGGAAGCTTGATGAATGCAAAACAGCATACACATAATTTAGAATGTCAATCGGATCGAAAGTTTGCCTGAATTCTGGACGAACCTCTTTATTGTTTGCCATGCAAACGTTGCCTTCGGAATCTTTTACAAGAATAAAGTTTAAACCTGTTTTGTGAGCTATTTGATTGATTATTTCTTCGGTTAGCTTTAGAATATTCCCATTATATAATTCCGGTGCAATACCTTGTTGGTATGTTGCACTTATGCTTGAAAGGTATTGATCTAGAGTCATTGTGCTTTGAATTAAAGCTTTAATCACTACAAAGATAATTTTATTTGGGTTTCTTAGGATGTTTTTTTTGATGAAAAGGCCTGCAGACGGTACAGGTTAGTGTAATTTTTTAACATAATAAATCGAAATAATGAATCGTACAACTGTAAAGAATGCCACAAAGTATGTTACTCTTTGTTTTCTTTGCGATTGTCTAAATTGTAAAGCTTTTCTACTTTGCTGAATTTCTGGCATTTGCGAGTGAAAAGTCCAAATCAATACGTTAAAAAGACAATTGAAAACCATAACTTTGCACAATAAATGGAAATAGTATTTCCATTTATTGTAAATTTTCTTGAATGGATTTTATTCTGTTCATTGAATCTGAAGTTTTTCGAAGATTAGCACTTTTTTTAAGTGCTTATTATCGCTCAGAATGTTTGCAAAAAAAACAGTTCAATTTCACTGCAAAAAGGAATATTCCCCCACAAAAAAAAACGTTTTAAATGAATGTTTTATCGACTAAATAGGTTGATTAAAAGATATTTGTTTTTTACGACATTTTCAAAAAAATTAGTGTAGTAGTCAGTCAAGGCAACCATTAAATAAATAATTCATGCAAATGAAATCAATTTCCAATCAAATGTCCGAAAAGGAATCGATCTTAACTTCGATAAGTGATAACTTGGCAGACGGGATGATTTATCGCCTTGTTACCAATGATAAAGGCGAACGAAAGTTTACCTATTTAAGTGGTTCGTTCCAAAAAATATATGGGCATACGCCTGAAGAAGGTATGGCTGATCCATCACTTATATTTGGCCGTGTCCTAGAGGAGGATGTTCAGTCTTTATTAGATGCTGAGGCTGAGTCCAAAAGAAATTTATCGACATATAGATGTGAAGTTAGAATGAAGAATCCCGATGGGACTATTCGTTTTTCCAAGTTTGTCTCGACGCCAAAAGTTATGGAAGGTGGTTCTATATGTTGGGATGGAATTGAACTTGATATTACAGATCTAAAAAAAGCACAAACCGATTTGCAGCAAAGTCAGTTCTTGTTGGAAACTATAGCCAACGGAACGCCAGACGGTATTTTTGCCAAGGATCTTGACGGGCGTTATCTGTTTGTCAATTCTGTAATGGCAAAGCATGCTAATAAGAGTCCAGAAGAGTTTTTGGGTAAAGATAATAGCGCTTTTTTCCCTGCTGATCAAGTAAAAAAAGCATGGACAAGGGATCTTGAGGTTTTGAAGTCAGGGGAGATACAAACTTTCGAAGAACAATACATTACCTCTTCAGGGGATGATATTATCTTTTTGACTACCAAGGGCCCCATTAAAGATGTTCATGGCGAAACTATTGGTTTATTTGGAATTGCCGTTGACATTACTGAACTAAAAAAAACGCAGGCAGATTTGAAGAGAAGCCAATTCTTGATGCAAAGTATAACCGATGGATTACCGGACAGTATTTTTGCAAAGGATCTTAATGGGAACTTTACGTTTGTAAATTCTGCATTAACAAAGCGTTTTAATAAAAGTGCTGAGGAACTTTTGGGTAATGATATTAACAGTGTTTTTTCTCCTGATGTGTCAAATCTAAGAAAGGCAATGGATGTTAAAATTATAAAAGACGGAAAGACGCGGACTTTTGAAGAACAGGAGACTACACCATCAGGGAGCGTTGTTTATTTGGCAACCAAAGGGGCAATTAAAGACGAGCAGGGCAATACTATTGGTTTGTTTGGAATTGACCGTGATATTACAGCTCTAAAAAACACACAAGAAGAATTGCAACAAAATCAGTTTTTGTTGAAAAGTGTTGCGGATGGATTGCCGGACAGTATTTTTGCTAAGGATCTTGATGGGCGTTATCTGTTCGTTAATTCTGCTGGGGCTAAACGTTCCAATATGAGTCCTGAAGATCTTTTGGGTAAAGATAATAGCGTTATTTTTCCTAAAGATGAAGCAAATAAAACAAGGGACATGGATTTTCAAATTATGAAATCTGGAAGAACCAAGACTTTTGAAGAACAATTGACTACATCATCAGGGGATGTTATCTATTTAACGACTAAAGGCCCGATTAAAAATACAGAAGGGAAAACGGTTGGTTTGTTTGGAATTGCGCGAGACATAACGGAACGCAAGAAATCTGAAGAAGCATTGAGAGTTTCGCAAGAAAAATTTGAGTTTGCGTTCAATTCCAGCCCCAATGCAATTTTAATACAAGATATACGAACTGGAAAATATACAGAAGCCAATGCTTCAACTGAAAAAATATTTGGGTATAGTCAAGAGGAAGTTGTAGGGAAAACTTCACTAGAATTAAATTTATATAAAGACATAGCGGTTCGTAAAAGAGCAATAGAAGTTTTTAATGATCAGGGGTATATTCGAAATATGGAAGTTGTTGGTTTGCATGCTTCGGGAACAGATTTACATTTATTGTTAACTGTACAACTTCATTATGTTGACAATAAGCCTTTCATGTATATAGATTTGCAGGATGTTACGGAACAGAAGAGAAGTGAAGAAGTATTGAGAATTTCGCAGAAAAAATTTGAGTTTGCTTTTAATTCGAGTCCCAATGCAATTTTAATACAGAATGAGCTTACTCGAAAGATTTTAGAGGTCAATGAATCAAACACAAGAATATTTGGGCATAGCCGAGAGGAAGCTTTGGCAAAGACACCTTTTGAATTAAATCTATACAAAGACCCAAGTTCTCGAGAAAAACTCTTTGAAATTTTGAAAAAGCAGGGGTATGTACAAAATATGGAAATTGTTGGGCTTCATAAATCTGGAGCTGATTTGTATTTGTTGGTAACCATAGAGCGCTATTATGTGGATAATGATCCTTATTTATATGTTAATATTCAGGATGTAACTGAGCAAAAGAAAAAGGAAGAGGCATTGAGAATTTCGCAGAAAAAATTTGAGTTTGCCTTTAATTCGAGTCCCGATGCAATTTCAATACAGGATGAGCAGACAGGAAAATTTATGGAAGTTAACGTTTCAACCTCAAAAGTATTTGGGTACAGTAAAGAGGAATTTTTTTCAAAAACTCCTTTAGAATTAAATTTGTATAAAGACGCAGCTTTTCGTGGAAAAGTACATGAAATTTTGGAAGCGCAAGGGACTGTTCGAAATATGGAAGTTCTTTGCCTTAACAAATATGGGGAGGATGTACCCATATTATTAACTGTAGAACGTCATTTTGTTGATAGTAAACCTGTTTTGTTTATCAACGGGCACGATATTAGAGAACGTAAACAAGTGGAACTGGAGCTTCAAAAGCTAAATCTCGATAAAGATCGTTTCATATCTATTCTTGGTCACGATTTGAGAGGTCCGGTAAACAGTATCGTTGGTTTGCTAGATCTTATGCATGAAAATATAGTCGATATGGATATGGAGGAAATAAAAGAAATCACAGATTTAGTTTATCTATCGGCAAAAAATACTTCAAAATTATTGGATGACGTACTGCTGTGGGCTACGGCAAAGTCAGGTAAAATGAAGTTCAATCCTCAAATCATAAATTTTAAAGAAGAATGCCAAGGTGTTGTTGAGTTACTTCAATTTGCAGCCACTGCTAAAAATATTGCAATTGAGACACATTGTGAGCTTTGTGAGGATTCATTGGAGATTTACGCTGATAAAAACATGCTGAATACTATGTTAAGGAATTTGATTTCTAATGCCTTGAAGTTTACTTATGAAGATGGTAAAATTACTATAAAGGCAGAAAAGACGACTGAGAAAACAGTAGTTTCCATTGCTGACAATGGTGTAGGTATTGATTCTAAAGATGTCAACAAGATATTTGACAAAGCACAATTGTTTACTTTAATTGGGACAAATGAGGAAAAGGGGACAGGTTTTGGTTTGAAACTTTGTCAGGAATTCGTTGAAAAACATGGAGGAGAAATTTGGGTAGAAAGCGAAGTCGGAAAAGGGACTACTTTTTATTTTTCGCTTCCTAATGCTATTTGAAATTAAGCTGTATAAATGTAATGTTGTTGCATAACTCTAAATTTCTCGTTTTACGCTCGCGAGAGGGATAGTAGCAAGCTACCAAAGTAGCGCGAATAGCCCGACCGTATTTTTGGGAAGGGCCGCATAAGTGCAAAGTAGATTTGGCCCTTGCCAAAAATGGGGTCTCGCCCAGATAATTTTGCTTTTATTTATTTCTCCTGTTAAAAAGGTATTTCAACTCTTATTTTCATTAAATAATTGTCTAAAATTCAAAATCTTAAAATACTTGTTTGGGTTGCAAAAATTTCATAATTTTGCGACCCAATTTTATAATGTAAATTAAAGAAGAAGATGGATATCAAAAGAGTAGCAATAGACGCTGTGAATGAAACAATTGTAATGACAGTTGTTCACATGGATTACAAAGGACAGGTAGCAAAAAGAATAAACGAAAAAATGCCTTTGGCGACTGTAAAAGGTTTTAGAAAAGGTGCTGTGCCTAAAGACCTTGTTGAAAAACAATATGGTAAGGCTATCAAACAAGAAGAAGTTAAGAAAGTTGTTGATTTGGCTTTGGAGCGTTTTGTGCAATCTGAAAGATTAAATCTTTTGGGAACTCCACTTCCTAAAGTAAACGAAGACTTCAACTGGGATGCTGAAGAATTGGTTTTTGAATACGAAATTGGTTTAGTGCCAAGTTTTGAATTAGATCTTGAAGCTAAAAATGATATCGTAAAATATATTGTTACTGCCGATGATAAATTAATTGACGGTCAAGTAGCACGTATCCAAAAACAATTTGGTACTCCAATTCCTCAAGATGTTGTTGTAGCTGACTCTGATATTACTGGAACTTTCTCTAACGAGGCTGAAGGAATCAACAATGCAACTACAATTGCTTTGGCAATTTTTAAAGATAAAGTGACTGCTGACAAATTCATCGGTAAAAAAGTTGGTGACGTAGTTACTGTAAATACTAAAGGTTTATTTGAAGATGACCACCAATTGATGGATTATTTGAAAGTAGGTCACGATAACGTTCACGGTTTGGCTGTAGATGTTGACTTCACAATCGAAGCTATCAACGGAGCTGAATTAGCTGAATTGAATCAAGAATTATTCGACAAACTTTTTGGTGCTGGAACTGTAGCTTCATTGGAAGACTTGAAAGCAAAAATCAAAGAAGATGCTGAATCTCAATTTGCTCAACAAGCTGACCAAAAATTATTGGCTGATGTTCAAGAATTTTTGATTGAAAATACAAAATTTGATTTGCCATCTGAATTTTTAATCAAATGGTTGCAAACTGTAGGAGAAAAACAATTGACTCCAGAAGAAGCAATCGTAGAATATGCAAGATCTGAAAGAGGTTTGCGTTTCCAATTGATTGAAGGAAAAGCAATGGCTACAAGCAATATCCAAATTACTTTTGAAGATTTGAAAGCGTTTACAACAAATGCAATCAAAGGACAAATGGCTCAATTTGGACAAACAAATCCAACTGACGAAGAAGTTCAAGGAATTGTGGCTAGAGTATTGTCTAACCAAGAAGAAGTGAAAAGACTTTCTGACCAAGTTGTTGCTGCTAAATTACTTGAATTATTCAAAGAAAAAGCGAATCCAACTACTAAAGAAGTGACTTACGAAGAATTTATTGCCGCTTCTTACGGAGAATAATTTATAAAAAAATAAGTATATTTGAGCGTCAAACATATTTGTTTTGGCGCTCTTTTGTTTGAATAGGTACTGATATAATGAAAAACGAGACAGTTTGTCACAAAAAACAAAAAGGAACAACCTTTGCTTTACCATTTGGACAGAAAAACATTAGAAAATATACCTTATAAACATATAAACTTTTTAAAATGGACTACGGAAAAGAATTCAAAAAATTTGCTATTAAGGGTCAAGGGGTAAATGCAATGTACTATGATAAAATAGTATCTGCAATGAATCCAAAAAACATGACTCCTTATATTATAGAAGAGCGTCAATTGAATATTTCGCAATTGGATGTTTTTTCGAGATTAATGATGGACAGAATTATTTTCCTTGGCACAGGAATTGATGATCAGATTGCAAATATCGTTCAGGCACAGTTATTGTTCTTGGAAAGTGCTGATGCTTCCAAAGACATTCAGATTTATTTGAATTCACCTGGAGGAAGTGTTTATGCAGGTTTGGGAATTTATGATACGATGCAATACATCAAGCCAGATGTAGCTACAATTTGTACAGGAATGGCCGCTTCTATGGGAGCAGTTCTTTTGTGTGCAGGAGCAGCTGGAAAGCGTTCGGCTTTGCCTCATTCACGTGTTATGATTCACCAACCATCAGGAGGAGCACAAGGTGTTGCTACAGATATGGAAATCAACTTGCGTGAAATGTTGAAATTAAAAGATGAGTTATACCAAATTATTTCACATCATT
This sequence comes from Flavobacterium granuli, assembly GCF_031456055.1. Lineage (GTDB taxonomy): Bacteria > Bacteroidota > Bacteroidia > Flavobacteriales > Flavobacteriaceae > Flavobacterium > Flavobacterium granuli_A. The sequence goes on along the minus strand of NZ_JAVDTX010000001.1, from coordinate 904,061 downwards.
CAGGACAAACTTTTGAAAGAGTACACAAAGACAGTGAGCGCGATTATTGGATGATTGCTGACGAAGCCAAAGAATACGGAATGATTGATGAAGTGTTGAGAAGAAGTTAAATTAGATAACAGATTTTAGATTTTAGATAGCAGTTTGTTGCAATCTAAAATCTAAAATCTGAAATCTGCAATCTAAAAAGATGGCAAAACAAGTATTACAATGTTCTTTCTGCGGAAGGAAAAAACCGGAAACGAATTTATTGATTGCTGGAATCGATGCTCACATTTGTGATAAATGTATCGAACAAGCGCATGGAATTGTTCTAGAAGAATTAAAAACAAACAGAGGTTCGAAACTGGTTGGTGATTTAATTTTAAAGAAACCAAAAGAAATTAGAGCTTTCCTTGATCAATATGTAATTGGACAGGAACAAACCAAAAAAGTGATGTCTGTTGCGGTTTACAATCACTACAAACGTTTGATGCAACAGCAATTGGACGATGAGGTAGAGATTGAAAAAAGCAATATCATAATGGTGGGGCAAACTGGTACAGGAAAAACATTGGTTGCCAAAACGATTGCCAAAATGTTGGACGTGCCGCTTGCAATTGTTGATGCAACAGTACTTACCGAAGCCGGTTATGTGGGAGAAGATGTTGAAAGTATTTTGACTCGTCTTTTACAAGCTGCCGATTATGATGTAACCAAAGCTGAAAGAGGAATTGTTTTTATTGATGAAATTGATAAAATTGCCCGTAAAAGCGACAACCCTTCAATCACTCGTGATGTTTCTGGGGAAGGAGTACAGCAAGCCTTGTTGAAATTATTGGAAGGAACTGTTGTTAATGTACCGCCAAAAGGTGGGCGTAAGCATCCTGATCAAAAATTCGTTGAGGTAAATACTCAGAACATTTTGTTCATCGCCGGAGGTGCTTTTGATGGAGTGGAGCGTATTATTTCAAAACGTTTGAACCGTCAGGCAGTAGGTTATTCTACATCTAAAAATGTGGATAATATTGACAAAGACAATTTGTTACAATACATTATTCCAAAAGACATCAAAGATTTTGGTTTAATTCCTGAAATTATTGGTCGTTTGCCTGTTTTGACACACATGGATCCTTTGGATAGAGAAACATTACGTGCAATCTTGACACAGCCTAAAAATGCTTTAATAAAGCAATATCAAAAACTGTTTTTGATGGATGAGGTGGATTTCACTATTACAGATGAAGCTCTTGATTTTATTGTAGAAAAAGCATTGGAATATAAATTGGGTGCTCGTGGATTGCGTTCGCTATGCGAAGCCATTCTAACCGATGCGATGTATGAATTACCAAGCTCTGATGATAAGAAATTGGAAATTGATATGGAATACGCCAAAGAAACTTTGAATAAAAATTTATTGAAACGTTTGGAGATAGCTTCTTAAGGTTCAGTAACTTAATACAAACCTGCTCTGTTATAGAGCAGGTTTTTTTATGCCTTAAAATGAATTTAATTTGAGAATATTTGTAATTTTATAAAAAAAAGAGAAATACAAATTCAGGAAAAAATAATAATATGATAACAGTACAATCGAATATCAATGCACCAATAAAAACCGTTTGGGAGTGTTGGACGAGTCCGGAACATATTACCAAATGGAACAATGCCTCAGACGATTGGCATACACCCTATGCCGAAAATGATTTGCGTACTGGAGGGAGATTTAAATCCACTATGGCTGCAAAAGACGGCTCGATGAGTTTTGATTTTGAAGGTGAATACACATTGGTAGAACATAATAAAGCCATTAAATATGTAATGGCCGACGGAAGAAAGGTTGATGTGTATTTTACAGAAACTCAGACCGGCATTGAGGTAATCGAAAGTTTTGACCCAGAAACAGTAAATCCAGAGGAAATGCAAAGAGGTGGATGGCAAGCTATTTTGGATAATTTTAAAAAATATGTTGAGGATTTTTATATTTAAAAAAAACAAGAATGACATCATTGGGACGTTTTGCAATGGATTTTAATAAAATATCAAAATTGAACCAATGACAACCCTTGAATTCAAACTTTATATAGTCTTCTAAAATCTTAGTAACTTAGTTTCTGAGAATCTTAATAACTAAAAAAAAATCAAAATATTATGGCAACAATCAATCCGTATTTAATTTTTAATGGAAACTGCGAAGAAGCTTTTTTGTTTTATCAATCGGTTTTTGGTGGAGAATTCCCTTATGTAGGAAAGTTTAATGACATGCCCGCTGATGCTACAGGTGTAGAGACAATAACGGAAGAGGATAAAAACAAAATCATGCATATTTCCTTGCCGATAGGTAAAGATTCTATCTTGATGGGAAGTGACAGTAATGAAGCTAGTGGTGCGGTTGCTATTGGTTCGAATGTTTCAATTTCGATTAATACCGAAAGTAAGCAGGAAGCTGATAAACTTTTCAATGGACTATCCGCGGGAGGAAATCCTTTTATGCCTATGAGTCAAACTTTTTGGGGTGCCTATTTTGGAATGTTTGTAGATAAATTTGGAATTCACTGGATGGTTAATTTTGATGAAACTCCAAATAATTAACCTGATATTTTATGAAAATATTAAAATTTATAGGTTTAGGAATAGTTAGTCTAATAGCTTTATTGCTAATCATCGCGCTCTTTATCCCAAATGATTATTCGGTTTCGGTTTCAACAACTATTAACAAGCCAAAGCAAGTGGTTTTTGATTATGTGAAATTGATTGAAAATCAGGAGAATTATAGTATTTGGGTCATGCAAGATCCAAATATAAATATGGATTATCAAGGCGTTGATGGAACTGTAGGGTTCAAAGCTTCTTGGGACAGTAAAGATGATAATGTTGGGGCTGGTTCGCAAATTATTACGGCTATTTCCGAAGACAGAATCGATGTCGATTTGCATTTTGAACGTCCGATGAAAGGTGATAATAAAGCAAGCACGTTATTAGAATCAATCTCAGAAAATGAAACAAAAGTTACAGCTGAGTTTTATGGTCATGCATCTTATCCAATGAATTTGATGAACTTTATAGGAGAAAAATTCATTACTGATGCTCAGACCCAAAATTTGGCCAATCTGAAAAAGATATTGGAAAAATAGTGATTATCGAATAAAAGCAAAAGTCATTCAAAAATCTAATTTGAATGACTTTTGTTTTTATATAGAAAGAGGAACTGGTTTCTAGGTGTCAAGACCTTTATTGATATTTGTTTTAGAAGTAGTTTTGATGCATGTTTTTCCGCCACTACCGCCACAAATATGACTGGAGGAGCTACAAGAAGTAATCATTATAACAGTTAATAGGAGTAATGTTTTTTTCATAACAGATTAGTTTTGCATCTTTTTCAATTGTTCGAGATAATCTCTTTTGTTGGATAATCTTGGGATTTTGTGTTGTCCTCCCAGTTTGTCGCTTTCTTTGAGCCAATCATAAAACAATCGTTCTCTTGCCACGTTAATCACCAGTGGATTAAGAGTCATGTTGTTGTAGCGTTTGGCTTCGTAATCTGAATTTAGGGATTGGAGAGTTTCATCCAATGCTTTTTGGAAAGCGGCAATGTCTTTTGGTTTTTTCTTGAATTCAATCATCCATTCGTGGCCTCCTTTTTCCTTGTCTTTCATGAAAATTGGGGCAACTGTATAATCGACTACTTCGGTTTCAGTGATTTGACAAGCTTTGGCAATGGCCTGATCGGTATTTTCGACCATTAATTCTTCGCCAAAAACATTAATATGATGTTTGGTTCGTCCAGTCACTCGGATACGGTACGGATTTAAGGAAGTAAAACGAACGGTATCACCTATTAAGTATCTCCATAAACCACCATTAGTAGTAATCACCATTGCATAATTCTTGAACAATTGCACATCCGCTAATCGAACGGCTTTTTGTTCAGGAGTGCCAAAAGTATCCATCGGGATAAATTCGTAAAAGATTCCGTAATCCAACATTAGCAATAAATCACTGGAATTATTCAAATCCTGAATGGCAAAAAAACCTTCGGAGGCGTTATAAATTTCGTAGTATTTAAATTGGTTATGTGGTAGTATTTTTTGGTATTGTTCTCTGTAAGGATCAAAACTTACACCTCCATGGAAATACACTTCCAAGTTTGGCCACACTTCCATCAAGTTTGTTTTTCCTGTTTCTTCGAGAATCTTGTTCAATAAGACCAACATCCAAGAAGGAACACCAGCAAAGCTAGTTACATTTTCATTTTTGGTTTCATTGATGATGGCACCTATTTTGGTCTCCCATTCGCTCATCAAAGAAATTTTGCTGCTCGGCGTACTACTGAATTCTGCCCAAATAGGCATGTTCTCAATCAAAATCGCCGATAAGTCCCCAAAAAAAGTATTGTTGTTTTCATAAATTTGTGAACTTCCTCCCAAACGAAGACTCTTGCCCACAAACATTTCCGATTCCTCATTGTTGTTCAAATACAGGCACAATAAATCCTTGCTTCCTTTGTAATGACAATCTTCAAGGGCTTCGTTACTTACCGGTATAAATTTACTTTTGGCATTGGTCGTTCCGCTTGATTTGGCAAACCATTTTATTGGGGTTTCCCAAAGCACATTTTGTTCACCTTTTCGGGTGCGTTCTATAAAAGGTTCTAAATCTTCGTAAGTCGAAATCGGAATTCTTTCGCTAAAGGTTTGGTATGATTTTATGGATGCATAATCGTATTGTTTACCAAAAACCGTTTCTTCAGAAGAACGGATTAAATTCATCAATAATTCTTCCTGAACCTCATTAGGATACTTCAAGAAAAGTTCAATCTGGTGAATTCTTTGTTTTAAAAACCAAGAAGCGATAGAGTTGATAATTGATAAAGGCATTGGGTTGTGGTTTTAGGTTATGATTGCCAATTTAAGATTTGAAAATAGATTCACAAATACTAACTTTGCAATAGTACCAAAAATAGTGTTTTTTTATAAAAAACGATTGAATTTGGTCAAATATTCTAACATGTATAGTCTTGCTTCCTGCAATCTATAATCTAAAATCTGCAATCTAAAATGACATACCAAGGCGTACTTTCTAAAATGCAAACCGAATTTGGAGATCCAATTCAATATTATTTGGTTTTCGAAAACAGTTTTTTGAACATGAATCAAGTATTAAACAAAGAATTGGAAATCAAATTTGAGGGATACCAATGTTTGAATTGCGGTAAAAAGAAAAAAATATACCGTCAAGGATTTTGTTATGATTGTTTTTATTCAAGCCCTGCTGTGGGCGATTGGATTATGAAACCTGAGTTGAGCACAGCACATCTTGGTATAGCAGATCGTGATTTAGCATACGAAGAGCAAGTGCAGCTGCAGCCGCATGTCGTTTATTTGGCTTTGTCTAGCGAAGTCAAAGTAGGGGTGACCCGAAAAACGCAAGTGCCAACACGATGGATTGATCAAGGCGCGAGCCAGGCTATTTCCATTGTAGAAGTGCCAAATCGTTACTTGGCAGGAATCACCGAGGTTGCCCTCAAAAGCCATTTTACCGACAAAACCAATTGGCGTAAAATGGTTCAAAATGACATAGTTGATATTGATTTAATAGCCGAGAAATTAAAACTCGAAAAACTAATCCCGGCCGAAGTGCAAGAATTTTATCATTTGGAGAAAAATGATGTTTACCAAATGCATTTTCCGGTATTGAATTACCCCAAAAAAGTAAACAGCTTAAACCTTGACAAAGAACCCAATTTCAAAGGGAAACTTGTAGGTATAAAAGGGCAGTACCTCATTTTTGAAGATGGTACCGTTTTCAATGTTCGAAGTTTTGAGGGCTATGTAGTGCGTTTGGAAATTTAAAACCATTTACTTCGTCAGTTCGCTAAAGCTCGTGCGGGCGTGCCACCATAAAGTAATGGGGTCTACTTATCATACCGGTGAGTCGGCCCCATTACTTTATGCTGTCGGGCTATCCGCGCTACTTCGGTAGCTTGCTTCTATCCCTCACGCGGCATTACGGTGTATAATGGGATTTTTCAATATTAATGGTAATATCTTTTATAGATAAAATCTAATAAAAGTGAATAATGGTTTGCTGCTTAAACTATACAAATTGTTATAAACTGCCGTTAAATTTCTAATTTAGGTAAATCAAAGTCTTTACTGGCTTGAATTCGTATTTTAATCAAGTCTTTCTTTTTAATCGTGGCCACTTGCTTTTTTTTGCGATAACACTTGCCATTTCTGAGGTCTAATTTTAGACCACTTCCTAATTCGTGAGCGTGTGGATTGGACGGAAATGGGTCAGCGTCATATTTGTGAATTAACCAAATCAAACCTTTAGATTTAATTTGGGCTTTGGTTTTCATTAACAAATCCTGAGGAATAATATCTTTTTCAGATTCGACCTTGTGGAAAATTGTTTTGAAGTCGAAATTAATTAAGGTATTTTTTGCCTCATCATAGCTAATATCCAAATCCCAAAAGTCAAGAGGGTGTTCCCAATCAAATTTAATATTTAGACAAAGGTATAAGGTATCAAAAATATCCTCTCGTGTAATTGTCTCTGATTTTAATTCTGAATAATATCTCGATAGATCGTTTAAAATTTTATCAAGATTTTCTATTTTATTTAGGGATTTAGTTACTTCTTTATCTGAATTCATTTATTTCTATGCGTTATGATTTTGAATTGCTTACAACTCCTAAATATGCACTACAAATCTTCGTATATATGCCCAGTATCCGGTAGATTGGCGAAAGTTCGTTTCTTTTCGTCTTTTCCAAATATAGAAAATAATAGTCACAATCCTGCTAAGCGTAATTTTTGCTTGTTTTCTTTTGGATAATGACGAAAATGCAAAATGCCTCCTTTTAGTCCCGATAGTAGTGAAAATCCTCCCGATTTTTCTTCGGGAGATTGCAACGGATAGCGGGACTGATATTGCTAAAAACAACAAATTTTTCTGCTCCAAAATCAATTAATTGTACTCAGGTTAATAAAAAAGCCGCCTCACAATACAAAATTGGAGGCGGCTTTTAGTTTTGATTTAAACAATTTATGGTGTTGCAGGTGTTGTAGGTTCTGCTGGTTTTTTCTTTTTGAACAAACCGTTGATTAAACTGCTGGCTTTCTGTTTTATGTCTTCTTTTTGGGCACTGGTTTTAGTGGTGTCAGTGCCAGGTTTTGTGTTGGTATTTATGTATTTATCCAATACGGAACTTCCTTTTTTAAGTAATTTATCAGATTGCTGTTTGGCCAATTGCATAGTTAAGTTAGTCACAGCCGCTTTCATGTCGGATGAGATTTTAGGATTGCTGAATGTTCCGGTCATTAATGCAGTTACAGGAATGTTCTCAAATTTAGCCGCATCAGCAGGTGACATTTTCGAGATATAAGCATTAGCTTCTTTGCCAAGGTATTTGGCAGGAACATTAAACTTGATGTTGTAATCCATATTTTGGTCAAAACCATGAGAACCACCCACAACCGCTTTGATGTCTTGGTATTTAATCTCAAAAGGTTTTACGTTTACTTTTCCATCTTTGAAAGTAAGCGCAGCTTTGATATCATTAAGGTTTATTTTACTTAAATCAACAAATTTTAAATTAGAAGTCAACGCTGTTAACAATGTCGAATTGTTGGAGTTTATGGTAGTTGAAAGTAATTGCCCAATCAAGTCACCTGAAATCGTTTTTAAATCAGGAGTCATTTCGGTAGCGTCTAGGTTTCCGTTTAATTTGATAGTTGTGTTTACTTTTCCATTTACGATTCCTGCAATTGGAGCAATTTTTTTCAACATATCCAATTGAGTGAAACTTTGTTGAATATCAACTTGGTTCAAGTTAAGATTCATGTCAAATACTGGCGTTTTCCCTTTTGTGGAAACCGATCCGCTAGCACCAATATTTCCTCCAAAAATGGATGTTTTTACATTTTCCAAAGTTACTTTCTCGTCTTTGATAATCATTTTCCCCGAAACATCTTTCAGAGTTAAGTTGTCATATAAAACCGTATTGGCTTTTGCGGTAAGTGTACAATTTAAGAAAGCTGGAATTTTCAATGGTTCTGCTTTTTTTGTCTTTGCAGTTGTAGCCTCAGTTTCAGTTGCACCGGTAGCTGCTGGAGCAGTGCTGGTTGTCATGAAATCACTAACGGCAAGTTGGTTTGAAGACAAGTTGAAATTTCCTTTCAATTCTTGTTTTCTAAACATAAAACCATAAAAATTATCCAAAACTCCCGTTACGCTAAGGTCGCTTTTTCCTGTTTTGGCATTGAATTGTTTCAAATGAACTTGGCTTGGGTTGAATTGTACTAAGGCATTGCTGATGGTCATATTCTTGCCATTGGCGTCAGCATAATTAAATCCTGTTAAACCGATAGTTCCAGCATTGTTTATGTTTTGGTACTGACTTTTCTCTACCGAAGCCATATCGAATTTGGTTGTCACATCCGCTTTCAAAATTCCAGTAAGCGGTTTGTCCAGTTTGATAGGATATGCTTTGGAAAGATTCGCTAAGTTGATTGTTCCTTTCAAAGCGGCATCAACCAAAGCATTGGTGCTGATGTTTTTGATATTTGCTTTGGCATTAAAAACATCTTGATCGATTCGGAAAGAAAGTTTGTCTAGATTAACGTAAGTGTCATTCATTATTCCCGTTTCGTTCACAATTTTGGTATCGATAACAATACTTTGAACTGATTTCGGTAAGCTCGGGTATTGAAAAGAACCGTTGTTGGAAGCAATGGCGATGTTGAATTTTGGAATGGTAGTGTCCGTTAGCATTCCTTTAGCAAAACCATTAACCGTAAAATCTCCGGTTGTTTTTACACCTTCTAAACTGGAAGAGTAAGCAGCTGGAATCAACCCCAAGAAATTCTTGAATGAGGAAGTGGGAGTTTTGAATTTTAAATCATAGACTTGTCCTGCATCGACCATTTGAATAAAACCATCAAATTCTAAAGGTAATTGGTTGATCAAAGCTTTGTTTTTCTTAAAAGTATATTTGCTTTTCTCTAAATCAATCCCAAGAACTGCATCCAATGACAAGGCAACATTTTTCATGTAATTGATTTTGCCCATATCGAATGATACTTTAGCAGTTGACTTGGTGTCTAAATCCAATTTTGTGTCACTAAAATCACCTGTTCCTTCGTGGTTTAAACTGTCAATGACCATTCTCATTTGAGAAGATTCATCAAAGTATTGGAACTTGAAATTTTCGATTTGATATTTCTGAATTTTCAACGACATAGGTTCGCTTTTACCTTCCTCTTTAGGTTTATCGTCTTTTAAAGCAATATCAAAATTCCCAATTCCGTCTTTGTTGAAGATGATGTTGATGAAACCGTTTTTGGAACTGATGCCTTCAATTTGCATAGCTTCTTCCTTGCCCTTGAATAATTCTTTGATGGACATTTTAAGGTTCAATTCACCCAATGAAACCAAAGTATCTCCTTCAAAAGGAGCTTTGTTGATAATTAATAATTTATCCAAAGTAACTGTTGCTTTCGGGAAATTTTTGAATAAGCTCAGATCGGCATCCGAAAAGGAAACTTTGGCATCTACTTTTTCGTTGATGGCCTCAGTAATTTTGGCTTTAATTTGATCTTTAAAGAAATACGGAATAGCAAATAGGGACGCGGCTAGCACGACTAATACGATTCCAACGATTTTTAAAATTTTCTTTAACATATAGGTAGATAGGTTGGGTTATTTTTTTTACAAAAATAAGGGTTTATTAATTAGTTGTTCTGTTAAAATTTATAAAAAAGAACCCCTTTCAGTTTTAAACGGAAAGGGGTTGGGTTTTATTATTTTAAAAAACTAATGGATTGAAATTTCAAAAGGCATTCGAGCTTGTATTCCTTTTTGCATTTGTATTTTTTTAATTTGTTGCAAAATAAAATAATTTTCTTCTCCTATTTCTCCTTTGATTAGTGCTTCTTTTGATTTGGCAAATGGGAAATTTTCAAATAATTCGCTAAAATCTTTTTCGTAAATCGGGAAGTTTTGTGTGGAATAATTTTTGATTTTTGCCAATGATGCGGCTTCTTTTAGGGCATCATCTAAATTTCCGATTTTATCAACCAATCCAATTTCCTTGGCTTGAGAACCAGTCCAAACACGACCTTGAGCAATCGAATCTATTTGTGCAAATGTCATTTTTCGCCCTTCGGCAACGTGACTAACAAATGTTTTATAGACTCTCTCAACACTTTCGAGAGTTACTGCTTTGAATTTTTCATTCAAAGGTACAAACGGACTGTAATTTGCATTTTCATTGGTCATTACTTGTTCTGTGTTGACTCCTATTTTTGTAGATAGTTGGCTAAGGTTAGGTAAAACTCCAAAAACTCCAATTGATCCTGTAATAGTATTTTTTTCTGCAAAAATGGTGTTTGCATTACAAGCAATATAATACCCTCCGGAAGCGGCATAATTACCCATTGATACAACAACGGGTTTCACTTTTTTGGTCAATTCAATTTCTCTCCAAATTAAATCGGAGGTCAAGGCACTTCCACCTGGGCTGTCTATTCTAAGAACAATCGCTTTTATGTCTTTGTTTTTTCTGGCTTCTTGAAGCGAACGGCGCATAGAACCTTCTCCTATTACGTTGACATCACCTTCACCACTTTCAATTTCGCCTTGCGCATAAATTACAGCAATTTGATCATCTGAGTCTGAAATTATGGATGTTGTTGCTACTTTTTGTGCATAATCGGTTATCGATACTTTGTTGTAATCTTCATCAGTTGCGACTTTCAATGCTTTTTTGATTGCATCGTGATAAACATCTTCGTAGGCAACAATGTCAATAAGTTTATTTGCCTTTGCCATTTCTGGGGTACGAGCCAATAAGCCAGTCGCAATTTCATTCAATCGCGCTGTGGATATATTACGACTTTCCGAAATATCGGCAACAACAGAACTCCATACAGAGTTTAATAAAGCAGTAGTTTGCTCTCTATTGGCATCGCTCATTTTGTTTTCCAGGAATGGTTCAACAGCGCTTTTGTATTTTCCGTGACGAATGACTTCCATTTTAACTCCGGATTTTTCCTGTAAGTCTTTAAAGAACATTATTTCTGTAGATAGTCCTTTAAAATCAAGGTCTCCGGCAGGATTCAGATAAATAATGTTGGCAACGGAATTTAAGTAATAATCTCTTTGTGTATAATTATTGGCGTAGGCCATAACAAACTTTCCTGATTTTTTGAAATCATTCAGAGCTTCTCTAAGTTCTTTGCTTTGCGCCAATCCTAGTTCAGAATCTTGATTCAAAATAGATATTCCTTTAATATCACTGTCTGTTTTTGCAGTAGCTATAGCATTAATGATATCAGTAAGTCCAATATTTTTTTTCTCAGAAAAGACATCCATCCATGGATCTTTGTATTTTCCGGCATAGTCGTTGGAAATGTCCTTCATGTTCAATTCAATGACTGAATTGTTTTTGACTTCAATTCCTTCTGATTCTTCACCAAATAGTGTTCCTATGAGTACTATCCCGAAGAAAAACAACATAAAAAAAATAAAAATACCAATAATGGTAGCCATTACATTTCCTAAAAATCTCATATATTATATTTTTCTAATAAGTTGCAAAAAGTGCAGATTTGTTACAGTTAATGCTGAAAATAAATTAAAACACTCTGGACAAATATACTGTTATTCTAAAATTCTTTTGCTTAATTTGTGCCTAATATGGAATTACAGCATCAGGTTATTTTATCTCTAGGGAGCAATCAAGGCAATCGTTTGAATAACATTGAATTGTGTCTTGAATTGATTCATCAGGAAATCGGTACTATTATAAAAGTTTCAAAATTATACGAAACTCCTTCTTGGGGTTTTGAAAGTGAAGCATTTTATAATTGTGCCTTAGTTTTGCATACATCTTTTTCTGCTCAGAAAATCTTGGAGTTAGTTTTACAAATAGAAAAAAAGTTGGGTCGTATTCGTAATGAAAATGCGGGTTATCAATCCAGAATTATTGATATTGATTTGATTGCTTTTGCTAATGAAATCCTTGATTTGGATCATCTTCAAATTCCGCATCCGCTAATGCAAAATCGAAAGTTTGTTTTGTTGCCTTTTCAGGATTTGAATATAGATTGGACACATCCAGTTTTGAAAAAAACAATTTCGGAGTTGATTCAGATTACGCCTGATAATAGTGAGTGCAAAGTTGTCCAAAAATTAAAAAGCCCTTTGGATACAATAATATTAAACCAATATAATTACATTGCTATAGAAGGTAATATTGGTGCGGGAAAATCAACTTTGGCACTAAAAATGGCTGAAGATTTTAATGCTAAAACCGTTTTGGAGCGTTTTGCAGATAATCCATTTTTGCCTAAATTTTATGAAGACCAAAGCCGTTACGCGTTTTCACTTGAAATGTCTTTTTTGGCCGACAGATACCAACAGTTATCAGATGATTTGTCACAGTTTGACCTTTTTAAGGATTTTATTATCGCTGATTATCATATTTTTAAATCCTTGTTGTTTTCCAAAATTACGCTAGAAGATGACGAGTTTAGATTGTATCGAACATTATTTGATATTATTTATAAAGAAATGCCAAAGCCTGATTTGTATATTTATCTCTATCAAAATACAAATCGATTATTGCAAAATATAAAAAACCGAGGCAGAAGCTACGAGCAAGATATCACGGCGGAGTATTTGGAAAAAATAAACAAAGGCTACTTGGAATTCATCAAGACTCAAACCGATTTGAATGTTTTAATCATCGATGTTTCCGATCGTGATTTTGTAAATAATCAGGAAGATTATCTTTTTATTTTAAATTCTATCCAAGAGAAAAACAATCTGTAGCATTATCTTTTTAAAGAGAAATGACCTTTCACTTCTGGACTATTTGGGTCTAATTTTAATACATACCAATAATCGGTTGCAGGTAAAATGTTTTTGTTGATACTGCCGTCCCAACCACGATTCGAATCATTAAGTTGGGTGATCATTTTTCCATAACGGTCAAAAATTGTTATCTCAGCTAATGGATAATTGACCAATCCTTTTACTTCCCAAACATCATTAAACCCGTCATTGTTTGGAGTGAAGTATTTGGGTGCAATTAGCACAATAAAATTTTTTGAAACTGGATTTTCGCATGAATTTGTTTCTCTTACGTATGCAGTTTGGTATCCGCTTGTAACATTTGTAAACACATTGGAACTTTGATAATTGATTCCGTCTATTGAGTATTCAAAATAATTTTGTGGATTTTTCAAACGAATAGTTACTTGTGATTCATCTGCTTCAATTGGGTCAATAATTTCAGGAATTGGATGCTGAAAAACCGTAATTGTTTTTGTAACGGTACAGCTTTCAGGTTCAGGAGTTTTTATTCCTACTTTAAAAATTCCAGGTGCAGTCGGAATTATCGTTTTTGTATTTTCACCTGTTGACCATAAATATGAGATTCCGTTTAAAGTCGCATCCAATGTTATTTTATTTTTTGTGCACCAAAGAATTTCTTCGTCTTCAACTTTTGGTAAGTCATATACAATTACATTGATTTTTATTCGACTGCCATTAGTGCAACCATTGCTGACAGCTTCAACATAATAACTAGTGTTTGTAGAAAAATTTCGGATGAAACTTGTCCCGATTCCAACAAGGCTGTTATTTTTAGGCCCTTCGTACCAATAGGTTTCTCCTTCACTTGAAAGTACTGATAAAGTTGCTTCACCTGGTCCGCATGTTATAAATGTGGTTTGTGGTGTTGTAATGATTGGAATTGTATTAATAGTTGCTGTTATTGGTGTGCGTTCAGAGGTTTTTGTACAGGAGTTATAAAAGGTTTCTATGTAATAGATGGTTGTGTTTGGTAATTTTGGAGTTACGAATTGATTGCCAGAAAAAATTGGGGATCCACCAGTTTCATTTTCATACCATTTAATTTCACCTAAATTAGTTGTAGCTTCTAAAGGTACTTCTCCTATATCACATCTAGAGGCAGGTTTGGTATTTGTGATTTGAGGTATGGTTAAAGTCGTGCTTGTCGCAATTTGAAGTTCAGATTCCGAAGGCATTCCTCCATACTCTACGATATAACCTTTCGATTTCATTGAGCCTGTTGTTGTTCCATAATAGCTTAAGTCAATCCAAGAACCTTTTATTCCAAGATTTGCATCGTGGTCCAGAATGTGAGCATAGTGTTCTTGGCCTGCATTGTTATCGGGTTCGTTATTGGTGCCATTTTTTCTATTCCAATAAGCAAAATTTGGAGTATAACCTTGCCCAAAAATATTTGAATACTTGACACCACCAGGGCCTGTTTCGAGATTACTCCAGAACATGGTTCCGTTTTCTGGACCTGTTAACCATCTCCATTCTCCTTCTACTTTAAAATCAGATCCGCCAACCCAACCATTTCCAGGTAATTGTTCTCCAATTATTTGCTGTTCTTCAGCAGATAAAATTGTTGCTAAATATCCTTTTAAACCAAAATAAGTTTTTGTTTCAGCCGCTGTTTTTGCATCTCCCCAAGTAATTCCAGGTGCTTCAAAGTATTCGTAAAAATGATGATTGTTTGGTAAATAATTTGCTTTGTCAATACTTATTGAAAAGGTTCTGTTTCCAGTTGGTTTTTTAGACGAATTGGTATAGACAACATCTTTTATGGCAGCTATAAATTCAGTGTATGGTGTCAAAATTCCATTTGTGGGAGCCGATAGTTTTAACTTACCTAAATTAGAATCCCATTTTGATACAATCGAAGGATGTGTTCCCGTAAGAATTAATAGGTCTTGTTCATCATTATATCCTACAGAAATTTGAATGTAAATAGATTGAGTACTAGTATCATCAGGATCGGTAATGTTTATGTCGGTTACAATAGGAATACTAGTTTGTGGACAATAAATTTGATTTCCAGTAGCTTTTAGAATCGGAAGGATGTTGTCTAATATTGATTTTTTACTGGTATTGAAAGGGCTGTGTATGTTTTCTTTTTTTATAATACTGTCATTTTTTCTTGGACATATATTATTCGCATAGCTTGGTTTTGAAAAAACTATAAGCAATGATATTAGTATGAAAAAAGTATTTGTCCTTGTCATTTTATAAAAGTATTCATTTTTTTTAAAATAAATGAAAACTTGTTAAAAATGAATGATTGTCATTGATATAAAGTTAATTTTTATCTTTTTAAAGAAAAATGACCTTTCAATTCTGGACTATTCGGATCTAATTTTAGTATGTACCAATAATCAGATGCAGGTAAAGGATTTTTGTTAACAGTGCCATCCCAACTACGATTGGAATGATTGAGTCGTGTGATTAATTTTCCATAACGGTCGAAAAGAGTAACTTCTCCCAAAGGGTATTCTGCTAATCCTTTTACTTCCCAAATATCATTGAAACTGTCATTGTTTGGTGTGAAAAATTTAGGAACAATGATAACTATGAAAGGTTCGTTGTCAGTGCTACATTTATTGATGTCACGTACATAAGCAGATTGTAGTCCGCTGGGAGCATTGTTAAAAACATTGGAATTTTGGTAGTTAATTCCGTCGATTGAGAATTCAAAATAATCCTCGCTTTTTACAAGTTCTATAGCGACAGTTGCTTCATTAACTGCTACATTTTTTATTTCGGGTTTATTATCTTCTGATACTGTAATTGTTTTCCTGTTGGTACAACTTTCGGGTGCTTGACTAGTAACATCCACAGTATAAATTCCAGTTGTTGAAACGTCAATTGTTTGAGTAGTTTCATTTGTTGACCATAAATAACTGATATTAGGAATTGCTGCATCCAATGTAATTGTACTAGAGCTGCATTTTTTTACAGTTTCATTAATAACTACTGGTAGTGGGTAGACGCGTATATCAACTGGAACTTTGATGCTGTTTGTGCAGCCGTTGTTTGTGGCTTCGGCATAATAAGTTGTATTTGCACTAATGTGAGTTGTGATATATGATAATCCAGAACCTATTGCGCTTCCTCCAACTTGCGAGTACCAATTTACAGTACCAACAGAGGAGGTTGTTGCTGTCAAAGTAAATAATCCTGGGCCACAATTTGTCGCTGGCGAGTTTGTATTGATGATTGTAGGAATTATGTTTATTTTGGCTTCTATGGCAACTCTGCCACTAGCACAATTAGTAGTTGTGGTTTCTGCATAATAAGTGGTGTTTGTACTTAAAAAAGGTATGGTTAAACTTGAGCCAGTGCCTATATGATTGCCATCAGTTAATTCATTATACCAATTAATAGTTCCTGATGTTGCAGTAGCTTGTAGTGTAACAGTTCCTGGATCGCATCTGGATGCTGGTGTGGTACTGCTTATGGAAGCTATAGTTAAGGTTGTGAATGCCGAAAGTTGTAAAGCTGGATCTCCAGGCGCTCCATATTCTACAATGTATCCTTTGGATTGGTAATCGCCACTAGGATTTCCGGCAACCTGTAAATCATTCCAAGAACCAGGAATTCCAACACCTGGTTTAGTGATGTGGGCATAATTTTCTACTCCTGCTTGATTGGGTTCGTTGTTATTCCAAAAGGCAAAATTGGGAGTTGATCCATTTGAAAGCCCATTCCAAAAAACAGTACCCGCTTCTGGACCAGTTACCCATTTCCAGACACCTTCAGTTTCGGCGTCGCTACCACCAATCCATCCTGCTCCAGGCGCTTGTTCTCCTGCTAACTGCGCTTCGTCTGCAGCAGTAAGAGTTGCTAGATAGCCTTTTAATCCATAATAGGTTCTGATTTCTGCTGCATCTCTAGCGCTAGTCCAAGAAATTCCAGTGAAGGGCACATATTCGTAATAATGTCCATTTCTAGGTAAATAATTGGCTTGGCCTATGCTAATAGAAAAATTTCTAGTTCCATTAGGTGTTGTTGAGGAGTTGTTAAATTGAACATCTCTTATAGCATTTTCAAAATCTGCATAGCTCATTGGTGCTCCAGTTCCTTTTAATGTTAATTTCCCTTCATTTTGATTCCAATCGGCTATAACTTTTGGATGAGGAGTTGTGGTTGTATTAAGCGAAAGCTTATCTTTCCCTATAACATAACCTGATGAAATCTGGATGTAAATGGCATCAATAAGAGTCTCGACTGTGTCTGGATCTGAAATAGAAATGGAAGTTACAATGTTGACATTGGTTAAAGGGCAATAGACTTGATTCCCAGTTGCTGTTAGAACTGGAGCGTTATCAGCAAGGGAATGGGTTTTTGTTAATGAAGCTGTAACTCCTTTTTTGGGAGGATTAGGAATTGAATTTGCATGACCAAAATTATATATTGAAAATGCAAAAAGCAATAGTATGTTAATGTGAGGCTTAATTTTCATTTTATAAAAATAAACTTTTAAATCAAAATGCAAAAGTTTGTTTAGAAGTTTATTAGATAAAAAAAATAGGAATTACAAATTGACTTTTAATTGTTAAATTGTTTGAATAAATCCCAAACGACAATGCCAGCACTTACAGAAATATTCAAAGAATGTTTGGTCCCTAATTGTGGAATTTCAATGCATCCGTCGCATAAAGCTACAGCTTCCTGTGCTACACCATAGACTTCATTTCCAAAAATTAAAGCATATTTTTGGTTTTTATCTACTTTAAAATCTTGAAGAAAAACAGAGCTTTCCACTTGTTCAATGGAAAGAGTAATGATGTTTTCCTTTTTTAAATTTGAGATAACTTCCAGTACGTTTTCATGATGTTCCCAAGTTACGGTTTCGGTGGCACCAAGGGCAGTTTTGTGAATTTCCTTGTTTGGAGGAGTGGCAGTGATACCACACAAGATTATTTTTTCAATCAAAAAAGCATCGGCCGTTCTGAAAACTGATCCTATGTTGTGCAAACTGCGAATGTCGTCTAAAACTAAAATCAAAGGAGTTTTGTCAGATTTCTTAAAATCATCAATTGATTTTCTTTCTAGTTCGCTGTTTTCAAGTTTTCTCATTGTAGGATAATTGGTTTTATAAAAAAAGCTTCCCAAAAAAAATCAGGAAGCCTTTCTTTTATTTGATAAAAAAGTAATGTTAGCTTTTTGTTGTTGCAGGTGCAGCATCTGGTAAAACAGTTCCTTTTATAGTAAGTGTTTTTGAAGGCTGTCCAGCTGCATTTGAAGTTACAGTTACAGTTTTTGTAAATGGACCTACTCTGTCGGTAGCATATTTTACTCCAATAATACCTTTAGCTCCTGGAGCAATTGGCTCTTTTGGTGTAGTTGGTACAGTACATCCACAAGATCCTTGAGTATTTGTGATAATTAATGGTTTGTTACCATTGTTAGTAAAAACAAATTGACGGTTACCATCAGCGTTGTGAGCTACTGTACCGTAATCAATAGTTTCGTTTTCAAAAACCATTCCTGCTCCGTCTACTTTTGGTAATGTTGCAGTTGTATTTGCTTTTTTAGTTTTTTTAGAAGTCTCTTGTGCATTAGAAACAGTAGTTCCTAAGATAGTTAGCATAGCTAATAAAAGTAATTTTCTCATAGTTGTTCTAGATTTGAATGACAAATTTATACAAATTAACAAAATTGTATTGTAAATTTTTCTTAAAACTAATTTAATTTTTTTCGGCTTAGTTTTTTGTGGTATAAAATTATAAATTCGCTGAGTTTTTTATTCATTCAAATATAACAATTTTGGCAGCAAAAGATAAGATAGTTAAGGAGACTCCATTAATGAAGCAGTACAACGAAATCAAAAGGAAATATCCTGATGCTTGTTTGTTATTTCGTGTTGGGGATTTTTATGAGACTTTTGGAGAAGATGCCGTTCGGGCTTCAAAAATTTTAGGGATTACATTGACCAAAAGAGGAGCGGGATCTGAGACTGAGACTGCGTTGGCTGGTTTTCCGCATCATTCTATCAATACATATTTGCCTAAATTAGTCAAAGCTGGACTTCGAGTGGCCATTTGTGATCAATTGGAAGATCCAAAAATGACTAAAACTATTGTTAAACGAGGTGTTACGGAACTTGTGACACCTGGAGTTTCTATGAATGATGAAGTTTTGCATTCCAAAACGAATAATTTTTTGGCAGCTGTTTATTTTGCCAATAAAATGATTGGTGTTTCCTTTTTGGATGTTTCCACTGGCGAATTTCTAACCGCTCAAGGAAATGCCGAATACATAGATAAATTGCTTCAGAATTTCAACCCAAGTGAAGTTTTGGTTCCAAAAAATAATAAAAGCGAATTCCGTGAAACTTTCGGGGAGGATTTTCATAATTTCTATTTGGAAGATTGGATCTTCAAGGAGGATTATGCTCTTGAGACGCTAACCAAACATTTTCAAACCGTTTCTTTAAAAGGTTTTGGTATTGAGGAATTGAGAGAAGGAATTATTGCTTCAGGTGCTATTCTTTATTATTTGTCCGAAACTCAGCATAACAGGGTACAACACATTACGGCAATCCATCGAATTGCTGAGGATGCCTATGTTTGGATGGATCGATTCACGATTCGGAATCTGGAATTGTACCATAGTTATAATCCTAATGCCGTTACGTTATTAGATGTAATTGATAAAACGCTTTCGCCAATGGGAGGCCGTTTGTTAAAACGTTGGTTGGCATTACCATTAAAAGATGCTAATAAAATAAAAAGCCGTCATCAAGTGGTTTCTTATTTAAAAGAAAATCAAGATGTTTTAAAAAATATTCAAAATCAAATCAAACAGATTTCGGATCTGGAGCGTTTGATTTCCAAAATCGCGACTGGAAAAGTTTCGCCTCGTGAGGTGGTTTATTTAAAAGAGTCTTTGGATGCTATTATTCCGATTAAGACTTTGGCTTTGTCTAGTCCTCAAGAAGCTGTAAAAGTAATTGGAGACAGTTTGCATAGTTGTGATTTGTTACGTGAAAAAATACAAATTACCTTAAATCAGGATGCGCCAGTTGCTATTGCAAAAGGGAATGCTATTGCAAAAGGGATTAATGCCGAATTGGATGATTTACGTGCAATATCCACTTCTGGAAAACAGTTTTTGGAAGGAATCGAAAAAAGGGAATCGGAACGTACTGGAATTTCGTCATTGAAAATATCGTTCAATAATGTTTTTGGGTATTATATCGAAGTTAGAAATACGCATAAAGATAAAGTCCCTGCAGAATGGATCAGGAAACAAACTTTAGTAAGCGCTGAACGTTATATTACCGAGGAGCTTAAAGAATATGAAACTAAAATTCTGGGAGCGGAAGAGAAAATCCAAAAGATTGAAAGTGATTTATTCGAACAATTAGTGAGTTGGGTGGCTACGTACATCAAGCCGGTTCAGATGAATGCTAATTTGGTAGCGCAGTTGGATTGTTTGTGCTGTTTTGCCCAATTGGCGATAGAAAATAAATACGTTTGTCCTGAGATTGATGAAACATTCGAACTGGAAATTAAAGATGGAAGACATCCTGTAATTGAAAAGCAATTGCCTGTTGGTGTTCCTTATATAACAAATGATGTTTTCTTAGATAGGGAAATACAACAATTGATTATGATTACTGGTCCAAATATGTCGGGTAAGTCGGCTATATTGCGTCAAACGGCTTTGATTGTATTGCTTGCTCAAATGGGGAGTTTTGTGCCTGCAGAAAGTGTCAGAATGGGAATTGTAGACAAGATATTTACCAGAGTTGGTGCATCAGATAATATTTCGATGGGAGAATCCACTTTCATGGTCGAAATGAATGAAACTGCTTCAATTTTGAATAATATATCCGATCGAAGTTTGGTTTTGCTAGATGAAATTGGAAGAGGAACGAGTACTTATGACGGAATCTCAATCGCTTGGGCGATCGCTGAGTTTTTGCATGAGCATCCGTCCAAACCGAAAACGTTGTTTGCGACGCATTATCACGAATTGAATGAAATGAGTGAGACAATGCCTCGAATTCAGAATTACAATGTTTCTGTAAAAGAATTAAAGGACACAGTGCTTTTTATTAGAAAATTAGTGAAAGGAGGAAGTGCACACAGTTTTGGTATTCATGTGGCTAAAATGGCAGGAATGCCTCAATTGGTAATTTCAAGAGCACAAAAAATGTTGAAGAAGTTGGAGAAAAACCATTCGAGTGATGTGTTGAACGGTATAAAATCGGAAAAGGAAGAAATGCAGATGAGTTTCTTTAATCTGGATGATCCTTTGTTGGAAGAAATCAAAGAAGAGATCGTTAATTTGGATATTAATGCCATTACTCCTGTTGAGGCACTGATGAAACTCAATGAGATTAAAAGAATGTTATCAAGGAAGTAGTTTTTTGATTTAAAGTTATCGTTGTCAGAACATTAAATTTTATCTTTATTTTTTTTGAGAAAAAGGTTTGTGTAATTGAATAAAAGTTCTAAATTTGCAACCGCAATATGAAACAAGTATTGCGGTTCTTTTTAAGAATGAAATGCGAAAATAGCTCAGTTGGTAGAGCGCGACCTTGCCAAGGTCGAGGTCGCGGGTTCGAGCCCCGTTTTTCGCTCCAAATGCCATAATGCTCGGATGGTGAAATTGGTAGACACGCTGGACTTAAAATCCAGTGAACAGCAATGTTCGTGCGGGTTCAAGTCCCGCTCTGAGTACAAGAAAGCTTCAAACTATGTTTGGAGCTTTTTTTATTTGTAAAACTGTATGGTTAGTTGGTTTGAATGTATGTGGTGTAAAATCTAAAAATCAGCAATCTAAATTCTTAAATCTGAAATTAAATGGGGGCTTTTGTGATTAGTAAAAGATTTGATGATCAATATAAGTTTGTGTTTACTTCAAGGAAAGGGAAAGTCATTTTTACGAGTATGAAATATGAGCTTAAGTTTGAATGTGAGGAAGCGGTTGAGTATTTTAAAAGCAATATTAATTTAGCGACTTTTGATAAGCACAAATCGGCTGGGGGAAAGTATTTTTTTAGGCTTTTTTTGGATGGAGCTCCTTTTGCTTTGAGTAGAAAATATACGACCGAATTACGGGTTCAGAAAGGGATTGACGAAATCATGAAATATGCATCAGTTTCGGAAATTTTGGATTTCTCTGATAATGACTTGATATTTTTGGATTAATTTTTTTTAGATTTGATAAGGTTAAAAAAAAATACCATCACGATTTCGTGATGGTATTTTTTTTGGATCTCATTATAAGGGTGAAAAGATAAATTCACTGAGATATAGATATAAAAAAAGCTGCATTGAATGCAGCTTATTTTTTTCTAGCGTAATTTGAAATTACTTAGCTGGAGCAGCAGCAGGAGTTGCAGCAGGTGCAGCAGCAGCAGAATCAACAACTACAGCAGCAGTGTCAGCAACAACAGCAGCAGT
Organism: Flavobacterium granuli; assembly: GCF_031456055.1. Lineage (GTDB taxonomy): Bacteria > Bacteroidota > Bacteroidia > Flavobacteriales > Flavobacteriaceae > Flavobacterium > Flavobacterium granuli_A. Next base: position 881,801 of record NZ_JAVDTX010000001.1, on the reverse strand, counting down.
ATCAGCAACAACAGCAGTAGAATCTACAGCTACAGTTTCTTCAGCAGGAGCGTCAGCTTTTTTACATGATACAACAGTTAATACAGCAACAGCAGCTAAACTTAAAAATACTTTTTTCATCTTAATTTAATATAAAGGTTAATTATTAATTCGTGGCAAAGATATAAAATTTTTAATATGTAAAATATTTTTTCATTTATTTTTTAAAAATAATTTTCAATCAAGGTGTTAGCTTTTTCTTTTAGGGAATAAAAAATAGGTAAATAATTACAAAGTGTAAAATATTGTCCTGTTTTATGTGGATTTATGCTTCCTTTTTATTTGTCTAAAAACAGCTTTAGTTTTTTTATTTTGAGCTTTTTTAGTGAGTTATTTCTTTTAAAATTCGATTAGTGGCTCCTTTGTTTTTTTGTACAAAAGTACCGCAAATTTCTCCTTTTTGATGTCTTAGATCAGTGTTTTGAATTAAGGTTGAGAAGGCTATTTCGAGTTCTTTGGAATCGTTTATTGAAATGCAACCTCCAATTTTCACTAAATTGATAGCTTCTTCAAAATGAGAATAATTTGGACCAATTACTATTGGGATTGCAAAAGTTGCCGGTTCCAACAAATTGTGTACTCCTGGATTTCCAAAACCACCACCTACATAAGCAATGTCACCATAACTGTAGATTCTAGTCAATATGCCAATAGTGTCAACTATAAAAACTTCAAACTGGGATAAATCTTTGTTTTCTTTTTCTGAAAATAGTACCGTTTTTTTAGTAATGCTATTTTGTAGTTGTTTGATTTGTTCAAGTTTTATATTGTGAGGTGCAATAATGAATTTAACATCATTATTAGATGAATTGATGTATTCTGAAAGTATTGCTTCATCTTTAGGCCACGAACTTCCTATTACGATTGTTGTTTTGTTGTCTTTAAACTGAGCTATAAAGTCTAGGGTGTTGTCTTTTTCTAAGATGGTTACAACTCGGTCAAATCGGGTGTCGCCAGAAACGGTGACATTTGTTTTTCCAAGCGAGCTAATTAGTTTTCTTGAGTTTTCATTTTGAACAAAAAAATGGGTAAAAGTGTCTAATGCTTTTCTGTAAAAGCCACCATACCATTTGAAGAATAATTGCTTTTCTCTAAAAATCCCCGAAATTAAATAAGTGGAAATGTTTTGCTTTTGCAATTGGTCTAAATAATTAATCCAAAACTCATATTTGATAAAGAAAACAAGGTCTGGATGTACTAATTCTATAAATCGTTTGGAATTTTTTGGAGTGTCCAAAGGTAGATAAACTGTAGTGTCGGCAACAGTATTGTTTTTACGAACTTCATAGCCTGATGGCGAAAAAAAGGTAACTACAATTTTATGGGAAGGATATTTGTCTTTGATTTTTTCAATCACAGGGAGTCCTTGTTCATATTCACCTAAAGAAGCCGCATGAAACCAAATGGTTTGGTCTTTAGCGGATATTTTTTGTTCTAAAATCGTGAAAACATCTTTTCTTCCATCAACGAAAAGTTTCATTTTAGGACTGAAAAGTGCAACGATTTTTAATAAAAACTGGGTGAATAGAGTGGTTAAATTATAAAGAAAATGCATCGATAATTTTTTTTGTAAAAATACATTTTCTTTGTGTTATTTTCTTCCTTAATAAATGTTTAAATTATGGTTGTCAGGAACCCACTTTTTATTTCAGCGGAAAAATATTTTTTATTGTAGGTTTCATTGGTTTAAACTCTTTAAATAACTATTTTTGTTGTGCTTATTTCGGATGGTTAAATTGAGTGTAATTTGATCTTAAAAACAAGTTTACTTCTATTAATTGTTCCTGTGAAAGGCATAGGATGCTAAAAAAGAATACATGAAAAAAATACAAATGGTTGACTTAAAAAGTCAATACGATAAGATTTCAGCGACTGTAAATGCTTCGATTCAAGAAGTTTTGGATACCAATACTTATATTAATGGACCCCAGGTTCATGCGTTTCAAAAATCATTAGAAGAATATTTAGATGTTAAGCATGTTATTCCTTGTGCGAACGGAACCGATGCTTTGCAAATCGCGATGATGGGACTAGGTTTGAAGCCTGGAGACGAAGTTATTACTGCCGATTTTACTTTTGCTGCTACAGTTGAGGTAATAGCTTTATTGCAGTTGACGCCTGTTTTAGTTGATGTTGATTTGGTTAATATGAATATTTCTATTGAGGCTATCAAAAAAGCGATTACTCCAAAAACAAAAGCAATTGTACCAGTTCATTTGTTTGGGCGAGCTGCCAATATGGAAGCAATTATGGCTATCGCCAAAGAACATAATTTGTACGTAATCGAAGATAATGCACAAGCCATTGGAGCTAATTGTACATTTTCGGATGGGACAAAAAAGAAAGCCGGGACTATTGGACATGTGTCTTCTACTTCTTTCTTTCCATCAAAAAACTTAGGTTGTTATGGAGATGGTGGAGCTATTTTTACCAATGATGATGCTTTGGCGCATATAATTCGAGGTGTTGTAAATCACGGAATGTACGAACGTTACCATCATGATGTTGTGGGAGTGAATTCTCGTTTGGACAGTCTTCAAGCAGCTGTGCTTAATGCTAAATTACCTTTGTTGAACTCATACAATAATGCACGTCGTGAGGCAGCTCAGAAATATAATGCGGCTTTATCTGGGCACTCTAATATTGTGATTCCAGAGTTCGATTCAAATGGAGATGATCATGTTTTTCACCAATATACTTTGCGAATTGTCAATGCAAATCGTGATGGATTGATGCAACATTTGTTGGATAAAGGAATTCCATGTGCAATTTATTATCCAATTCCATTGCATTTACAAAAAGCTTATTTGGATGTTCGTTACAAAGAAGAAGATTTTCCAGTAACGAACCAATTGGTAAAAGAAGTAATTTCATTACCAATGCATACAGAACTTGATGATGAACAAATTAAATTTATAACGGATTCAGTTCTGGAATATTTAAAATAATTTCAACAGAGACGCTATTTATAGCGTCTTTTTTATAAAAGCAAGCATGAAAATACTAGTAACAGGAGGTTTAGGTTTTATTGGTTCTCATACCGTAGTTGAATTACAAAATGAGGGTTTTGAAGTGGTTATAGTAGATAATCTTTCGAATTCTTCGGAGGAAGTTTTAAAAGGAATTGTTGCCATTACAGGAAAAATGCCAATATTCGAAAAGTTGGATTTACGTGAGAAAAAAAGCGTGCAAGATTTTTTCAAAAAGCATAATGATGTTAATGGAGTTATTCATTTTGCTGCTTCCAAAGCTGTAGGCGAAAGTGTTGAAAATCCGTTGTTGTATTATGAAAACAACTTAGGAACGTTGGTTTATATTTTGCAGGAATTAGAAAAAAAGCCAGAAGCTAATTTTATTTTTAGTTCATCCTGTACTGTTTATGGTCAAGCGGAAATAATGCCAATAACTGAAAACGCACCTGTACAAACTGCCATGTCTCCTTATGGAAACAGCAAACAAATAGGCGAAGAAATCATAGTCGATGTAGCCAAAGTAACAAGTATCAATGCAATTTTGTTGCGCTATTTCAACCCGATTGGCTCACATCCTTCTGCTGAGATTGGGGAATTACCATTAGGTGTGCCACAAAATTTAGTGCCTTTTATTACCCAAACTGGGTTTGGTTTGCGTCAGGAATTATCTGTTTTTGGAGATGATTATCCTACGCCAGACGGAACTTGTATTAGGGATTACATACACGTAGTCGATTTGGCTAAAGCCCATGTTATTGCATTACAGCGTTTGCTGAATAAAAAGAATCTTGACAAAGTAGAAACATTCAATTTAGGAACTGGAACAGGAAGTTCAGTTTTGGAAGTGATTCGTAGTTTCGAAAAAGTAAGTGGTAAAAAACTTCCTTTTAAAATTGTTCCCCGCAGAGATGGTGATATTGCCGAAGCTTATGCTAATACTGACAAAGCCAATAATGTGTTGGGATGGAAAGCAGAATCAACTTTAGATGAAGCCATGGCCAGCGCCTGGAAATGGGAGCAGAAGATTAGAAGTTAGATTTCAGAAAACAGATTAGAAAAAACGGAATCCCAAACTATCGAAGATAATTTGGGATTTTTGTCTTTATTCTGAAATCTAAAAACTGCAATCTGGAGTCTAAGATTTAAGCATTCGCTGTAGCAGCTTCTTTGTCAATTTTTCCAATCAAACCAGCCAATACTTTTCCTGGACCTACTTCTGTAAACAAAGTTGCACCATCGGCAATCATTTGTTGAACCGATTGTGTCCAACGTACTGGAGCAGTCAATTGAATAATTAAGTTTTTCTTGATTTCGTTTGCATCAGATACTGCGCTTGCCGTCACGTTTTGGTATACTGGGCAAATAGGAGTAGAGAATGTAGTCGCTTCAATTGCAGCAGCAAGTTCCTCTCTTGCAGGTTCCATCATTGGTGAGTGAAATGCTCCTCCAACAGGTAATAATAATGCACGTTTTGCACCAGCTGCTTTCATTGCTTCACAGGCTTTTTCTACTGCAGAAAATTCTCCTGAGATCACTAATTGTCCAGGACAATTGTAATTAGCTGCCACTACGACACCATCAATAGATGCACAAACTTCTTCAACGATATTGTCTGCCAATCCTAAAACGGCAGCCATTGTTGACGGAGTGATTTCGCAAGCTTTTTGCATTGCTAAGGCACGTTGTGAAACTAATTTTAATCCGTCTTCAAAAGACAAAGCGCCATTGGCAACCAATGCTGAGAATTCTCCCAAAGAGTGTCCTGCTACCATTTCTGGTTTGAAATCTTCCAATGTTTTGGCCAAAATAACCGAGTGTAAAAAAACTGCCGGTTGTGTTACTTTGGTTTCTTTCAATTCCTCAGCCGTTCCTTCAAACATAATGTCAGTGATGCGGAAGCCTAAGATTTCATTTGCTTTTTCGAATAATTCTTTTGCTAATGGTGAGTTTTCATATAAGTCTTTGCCCATTCCCGTGAACTGTGCTCCTTGACCTGGAAATACGTATGCCTTCATATTTTTTGTTTTTTTGTTTAAAAGTTTCAGTTTTTTAAAAGTGAAATCAAAAAACCGACTGCAAAAGTACTACTTTTTTTAGGAGCAGCAATTTTTTGCTTATTAAGAACAATTCTCCTGCTGTTATTCCAATCCGCGCCCAAAAGCGCGGGATTTTCCCTTCCATCAGGACTAATAAAGATTGTTTTGTTTTTTATAAGAATATTGAAGTAAAAAATACTGTTTGTAATTGATTTGAAATCAATTTAATAAGTCCTTTATTTCGTATATTTGAGTGAGTTTTTGGATGGAAAATCAATATTTTTTTGTATTCTTTAGTATTTAGCTTTTCAAAAAGTACGTTCAAAATTGAGGAAATCTGTTTGATTTTAAATGGATGAAAATAGAATATATTTCTGTAATTTAATCAGGATGTTTTTTATAAAAAAGCATTTACTTATTGTACTTTAATTAAAAAAATAAATTTATGAAAGTCTCCGTTATTCGAAAGAATGTAAAATTTTTACCTGATTCTAGTAGAGTTGTCGCTCGATATTTTATGAGTGGAGAAGATAGAACCAAAGAATTGATTAATCGTATATTGGTTATGGACGATCAACAGGTTAATCATACTTTGGAACAGATACACAGAGAATTTGCAAGACGGCACCGGAATATTTCGTCTTTATTTTATAAACATTGCGGTAACGTTAGGCCCATAATTGAAGAAATGCAAATAAATTATGAGGAACTTTCAGAAGAAAGAAAAATGCTTATTGGCTCGTATCTTACAATGGAATATTCCATTGAATCTGCTGCGTTTTTTAATCCTTCAATAGTAGAAGATTTTGATCAATCGAGTTTAGAAAAGGGAGAGAAACGTGTAATTCTTTCGTTTCGGGCTACAGGTGAGGGACATGTTTCTTCCATCGTATTTAGAAGAGGAATTATTGATAAAGACAATAATCTAAGGATGATGAGAATTGGAGATAGTATTGAAAAGGCAGAGGTTTCGCATAAAATGATGTTCAATAAAAAGAGAGTTTTGTCCAAATTAGCAGAAATGCATACACTGGATATTTATTCTTCCATAATGTGTGATTTGCCAGATGTCTTTGAGTATTCTGTTTTCAAAGATTTGCTGAAAATAGAATTAACGGATCCAAATATTAGTAAAGAAAAGCGAGAAGCTTATGAAGAAGTGATTTGGTTGTTGGATTCGTTTTATGACATACAATTCAAGCATGATTCCGATATTTCTGAGCGTGTTATTTTTCCAGTATCTGATGTTGAGAGTCGCGGGATTGAAGATGCTCGTTTTGTTCGTTTTGTTGATGATGATGGTTCTGAAAGTTTAATGGGAACTTATACTGCCTATAATGGACATTCCATCCTTTCAAAATTGATTACCACAGAAGATTTTTATACGTTTCGAGTGATGCCTTTGCATGGTGAAGGGTCGCAGAGCAAAGGGATGGCGTTGTTTCCTAAGAAAATAAATGGTAAATATGCTATGCTGGGTAGAATAGATGGAGTCAATAATTATCTGATGTATTCGGCACGTCCCAACGAATGGAAAGATCCACAAATTATTCAGAGACCCGAATATCCATGGGAATATACTCAAATTGGGAATTGTGGTTCTCCTTTATGGACACAAGAAGGATGGTTGGTGATTACACATGGAGTAGGGGCAATGAGACGTTATTGTATAGGTGTGTCATTGTTTGATTTGAATGACCCTTCAAAGGAAATTGGCAGATTGCCTGAGCCTTTGTTAACTCCTTTGGAAGATGAACGTGAAGGATACGTGCCCAATGTTGTTTATTCTTGTGGTTCGATAATTCATAATAACAGCTTAATTTTGCCTTATGCAGTTTCTGATTATTCTTCTACTTATGCCGTGGTGGATATGGTGGAATTAATGGTTGCTTTGAAAAATAGTAAAAAGTAGTTACTGCGAAATCAGTTTAATTTAAATTGGGTTATAAATATTGATTACAATAGAATTTTATATAAAATGACGGAAAAAGAAAAAATGCTTTTGGGCGAAATTTATTTTGCCAATGATAAACAGCTTAGTGAAGAGCGTACCAGAGCAAAAAAACTATTGCATAAATTGAATGTCACTGAATATTTGATGAACGGGAGATCACGTGCGATTCTTAGGGAGTTAATGCCGAATTCACATAAACGATTGTATATAGAACCACCGTTTCACTGTGATTATGGATACAATATTCATTCGGGGGAGAATGTGTATTTCAATGTCAATTGTGTGGTTTTGGACACGATGAAAGTGACTATTGGAAATAATGTTTTCTTTGCACCGGGAGTTCATATTTATACAGCAACACATCCGCTGAATGCTATTGAAAGAAGAACTGTAGAAAGTTCAAAACCCGTATCCATTGGTGATGATTGTTGGATAGGAGGGAACTCCGTTATTTGTCCGGGTGTTACTATTGGAGCAGGTTGTGTAATTGGTGCGGGGTCTGTAGTAACCAAGGATATTCCCGAAAATTCGTTGGCAGTGGGTAATCCAGCTAAAGTGATTCGGAAACTGAACGTGGATTAATCCTTTTTATTCATGTAAAAGCTCAATGCTCCTGAAGGACATTTGTTGATAGTTTCAATAATTTTTTCTGTAGTTGAACTTTCGGGTGTAATCCAAGGTTGCTCTTTTGGTTTAAAAACGTCTGGGTTATTGTGTACGCAATTTGCAGAATGAATGCATTTCCCTGATTGCCAGACAATGGTTACTTCACCATTGGTATATTCTTTTTTGATGTCTTTTGGATCCATGACTAAATTGAGGTATTAATGATTGTTTTTCCTTTAAGTAATTTTGAAATCGGACATTTATCAGCAATGACTAGCAATCGTTCTTTTTGCTCGGGAGTAACTTCTCCCGAAAAAGTAATGTTTCTTCTTATTGTTGTTGTCAATTCGCCTGCTATTGTTTCCTGATACAAATTTAGTGCAATATTTATTTCGGGGATAATCCATTCTTTTCTGTCAATGTACATTCTTAGAGTCGAAAGTGTACAGCCTGCCAAAGAAGCTATTAAGGTTGAAAATGGATCCATTCCTAAATCTTTTCCGCCAACACTTTCAGGTTCGTCCATAAGGAATTGCCCGTTTCTCCAAGTGATGTTGCATAAGTACTTTTGAGTGCCGATGCGACCAAGTATATCATTTTCTAAAAGATCTTCCATTACAATACATCGTTAAATTGCGGATTTCTGTCAAAAGTTTTTTTGGCAAAAGGACATAACGGAACAATTTTCCATTTTTTTTCTCGTGCTACTTCAACCGCTTTTTCTACTAATTTTTTACCCAATCCTTTTCCGTTGAATACTGGAGATACTTCGGTGTGATCAATGATGATTTTATCTGGTCCGGCAAATACAAAAGTCATCAAAGCTACTTTCCTGCCTTCGGAAGTAATGTTGAAATTACCGTTTTTCTCATTGAATTCTAAATTTACTGTGTCAGTCATTTTTTAAAGTTGCTAAGTTACTAAGAGGCTAAGGCTCTAAGTTTGATTAATAGTGTTTGTTTTATGATAGCTAAAAAGTAAAATTTCTTCCTTTAGCCCCGATTGCAGTGAAAATCCTTATAAGCCGGGGTTCGGCTTATAAGATTGTAAAGGAAAGCGGGACTATATTTCCAAAAATGCCTAATGTTTCTGCTCCAAATGATAATCTAACACATCTCAGAAACTTAGTTTCTTAGATACTCAGTATTTATTTTTAGTAAGTCATCGGAATCTCCATTAACAGAAATTTCGCGTCAGTTGTTGCTTTGATATCCAAAGTTTTGAAATCTGTTACACCAAAACCGTCACGAGTTTCCAATTCCTGACCGTCAACAGTTATTGTTCCAGATATTACAAAAATATACATACCGTTTCCTTCTTTTTTAAGCTCATAGTTTTTAGAAAAGCCAGCTTCAAAATCGGCTAAATGAAACCAAGCATCTTGATGAATCCATACTCCGGCATCATCAGGGTTTGGAGATAATATTTGTGCAAAATTATTTTTCTGTTCTGTAGTGTCTAAAGTGATTTGTTGGTAACGAGGTTCTACATTTCTGGTTTTTGGGAATAACCAAATTTGGAAAAGTTTGGTGCGTTGATCAGCATTTGGATTGAATTCACTGTGTTGAACTCCAGTCCCGGCACTCATTACTTGTATGTCACCTGTTTTTATTACTTCAGTATTTCCTAAACTGTCTTTGTGAGCCAAATCTCCTTCCAACGGAATAGTGATAATTTCCATATTGTCGTGCGGGTGTGTGCCAAAACCCATTCCACCGTCAATAGTGTCGTCGTTTAAAACACGTAAAGCGCCAAATTGAACTTTATCCGCATTGTACCAACTTGCAAAGCTAAAACTGTGATAAGCATTTAACCATCCGTGATCTGCGTGTCCTCTTGTGTCGGCTTTGTGTAAAACTGTATTTTTCATGATGTATAAATTTAGTGATTTTTGTTATACAAATTTATATCCTATGGAAGCGAAGGACACTTAACCTAGATTAAGAAGTTTTTTCTAGTGTTGAGAAGAGAGTATAATTTGCAGATAGCAGATAACAGTTTGCAATCGATAGGATTGAGTACTGCCAACTATTTTCTAAGTAATCTCGATTTCATTTTGCTGTAAAACTCGGGGGTAACTCCTAAATAAGAAGCAATTTGTTTTTGGGCAATTTTTTGAATGAGAGTGGGATACTTTTTGTTGAATTTTTCAAAACGTTCCTCGGCGGTTAGGCTGAGGTTGTCCATTAAACGTTCTTGGTTTGCGACTAATGAATTTTCGGTAAGTATTCTGAAGAAACGTTCTAGCTTTGGGATTTCCCGATAGAGTATTTCTTGATTTTCTTTGGATAATAAAACTACTTCGGCATCTTCCAAAACTTCGATGAACAGATTGCCTGGCTTTTGCGAAAGCAAACTATACAGGTCGCCTATCCACCAACCTTCGCAGGCAAAAGTCAACACATGTTCTACAATATTATCATTAATGTTGAAACTGCGCAAAATACCCGAATTTACAAAATAGGAATGTTTGCAAATCGCACCACTATTCAATAAAATGGTTTTAGCCTTATAAGTCTGTATTTCTGTTTTGGACAGGAAAAGCTCTTTTTCTTGAACTGTGAGCGTTACATGTTGCTCAATATTTTTGAGTATTAAAGTCATTTATTTTTGCTCTGGTAGTAAAGTAAAGGAGGAAACTTGGAAACGATTGTTTACTATTTTTCCTGTAACCTCCGCTTTTCTAACGGCTTCGCAAAAACCATCTTTGGCATGCGCGTCTCCATGTTCGTCAATTTTGGTTCCATCCACAAAATAGGCTTTGCCATCGATTCGAACGGCCAAATCACAGCCTTTTCCTTTCAAACCAAATTGGCATTCACCACAGGAAACTTCAACTATTTGAGGTTTTAATGTCTCTTTTTTTTCTTGAGCACTTGATATTAATGCTGTAAATAATAATACGATTGAGAATAGATTTTTCATATAGAAGGAATTTGAAAGCCCTAAGTTAAGGATTTTACTTTGTCTCTAATTCTAAATGGAATAGTTTTTAAACATATAAATCCATAACAATCTTGAAAGACGAATATTGAAAGAAGCCATTGACACTATAACAAAAGCAATAATGGCAATGATTCTTAAGTCGAACCTTTCTGTGAAAAATTGTTGAGCAATTAAATAAGTTGCAATTCCCTGCGCTACGGTTAAGCCATAGTTTACATACATAGCTCCAAAGAAATAGCCTGGTTCTTTCTCGAATTTAAAGTGACAATGGGGACAATATTGATTCATTTTTGGAAAACCAATATTTAGGAAGATGTTCTTTTCGTTAAATACTTTTCCTTCGTGACAATGAGGGCATTCGTTATTTAGGATGTGGACAATTGTGTGTGACATTTTTTTATTTTTTTCAAAGGTATTTTTTATTGGTGTCGCAGATGTTTTCTATATTCGCTAATTATAGCACAATAAAGACATTTAAGCATCATGAGCAAATATCCAATTTATTCTATTCAGCGATTCAATTGTAATGATGTCAATAGTGATTTCTATATAAACACCTTCAAAAATCACTTAGTTGATCACAGTTTTGTTGAAGAACCTCATAGACATAATTCGTATGTACTGGTTATTTTTACCAAAGGATCAGGAACGCATGACATCGATTTTGATACTTTTAAAATTCAGCCTGGGAGTATGTTTTTTATGCAACCCGGACAAATACACCATTGGAGTTTGTCTGACGATATTGATGGGTTTGTTGTTTTTTATTCCCAAGAGATGTACAATCTTTATTTTAGGCAAAAAGCAATAGAGGTTTATCCTTTTTATTCTTCAATGGGAAATTCGCCCGAAATGATATTTGATGCCAAAGAATTAAAGGAAATAGAAACTTATTTTTATAATATGCTTGAGGAATATCAAGGGAATAAAATCATGAAGCAAGATAAAATCATGAATTTATTGGACAGTATTCATATTGAAATTGCAAGAAAGTATAATGAAAGCAATATTCTGGAAACACATTCCTATAATGTAAAAATCAAAGATTTTGATGCGCTTTTGGAAAAGTATTTTTTGACAGAAAAAGCACCTTCGTTTTATGCTTCCCAACTCCACATTACGCTGAAGCATTTGAATAGAGTTTGCAATGAAATCTTAAAAAAGACCACAACTCAGGTTATTACGGACAGGATCATTCTAGAAGCCAAAAGAATGCTAATGGATAAAAAAAGAACAGTCAACGAAATCGCAACAGCGTTGGGTTTCGATGACTATTCCTATTTTGTGCGTTTGTTCAAGAAGCATACCGCAATGACGCCGACGACTTTTCGCGTTTCTAAAAAGTAATTAAGAATGTACTTTGATTAATTTAGCTGCTTCTTTAGCTTTTTCTACTACTTCTTCAATTACTGTGTCTAGAGTATCATTGACTAAAGCCACACCCATTCTGCGATAAGGTCTTGAAGTAGGTTTGCCAAATATTCTAAAATCGGTTTTGGGTAAAGCAGCGATTTTTTCTATTCCTGTAAAAGTAGGGTTTGTTGAATTTTCGGATGCTAAGATTACGGCACTTGCTCCTGATTTTTCTAATGTAATTTCGAAAATTGGAAGGCTCAAAATGGCTCGTAAATGCAACTCGAATTCATTAAAATTTTGCGTTCCCGCCAAAGTAACCATTCCGGTGTCGTGGGGTCTCGGTGATAATTCGGAGAAATATACTCCGTCATCAGCAAGGAAAAATTCAACGCCGAATAATCCTGCTCCGCCCAAAGCTTCGGTTACTTTTTCGGCCATATCTTGTGCTTCGTATAAATCCTTATCGGATACTTTGGCTGGTTGCCAGCTTTCTTGATAATCGCCACGTTCTTGTCTGTGACCGATTGGTGCACAAAACAAAGTAGGATTACTTCGTCCGTTCGCTGTCGCTCGGGTGTTGTTTTGAACTACGGTTAATAAGGTAATTTCCGAATTGAACTTCACAAAAGCTTCTACGATAACTTCGACTACATCGCCACGGGAACCTTCTACGGCATATTGCCAGGCTTTGTCAATATCAGCTGTAGTTTTTATAGTCGATTGCCCTTTTCCAGAGGAAGACATTAATGGTTTTACGACACAAGGCATTCCAACGGCTTTAACACCTTTGTGTAATTCTTCGGCTGAAGTGGCATAGCGGTAATTGGCGGTGCGTAATCCCAGTTCTTTGGCAGCTAAATCCCGGATGGCTTTTCGGTTCATGGTAAAGTTGGCCGCTTTTGCAGAGGGAACAACTGTGATTCCTTGTTTTTCGTAATCATAGAAACGCTCAGTTCTGATGGCTTCTATTTCGGGAACGATGAAATCGGGTTGGTGTTTAGCTACGATTTTGTCCAATGCGTCTCCATCGAGCATATTGATGACTTCAAAACCGTGTGCTACTTGCATCGCTGGGGCGTTTTCATAACTGTCAACGGCAATTATGGTTTGACCGATGCGTTGTGCAGCGATTGTAAATTCTTTTCCTAATTCGCCAGAGCCTAGAAGTAGTATTTTCATTGAAAGAAGTTTAGTAAGATTATGAGGTTTATGAGTTTAGTCTGTTTTGTGTAATTATAACAAAAATACGTTTTTTGTATTGAATTTTTTATAGGAATGGTTGCTGTGTTTTACTAATTTCTTTCGAAAATATCAAATGGCTTATTTAGCAGTTTTCCGCGTGAGGGATAGGAGCAAGCTACCGAAGTAGCGCGGATAGCTCGACAGCATAAAGAAAAGAGGCCGACTCACCGGTGTGATGAGTTGGCCTCTTTTCTTTATGGTGGCACGCCCAAATAATGGATAATGATATTGCTTAAAAACTATAACCGACTTTTACACCACAGCGGAAAACAAAATTATCGGAGTATATGTTGTCGATGTCGCCTTTACCTTTTACTTCCCATTTCCAATTATATCCAATTGAAGGATCGATGCTGAGATTCTTGCCGACCCTGATTTTGTATCCAAGGTCATTATTGATTGCACTCCAGTAGGAATAGGTGCCGTGAAAATTGCCTAATGGGGTACTTTCGTCAAAATTGGTGTTGGAATAGCCCAAAAGCCATTGTATATAAACCCCGGACTTGCGTCCCGATTTTCTGTAAAATCGGCGGCCAATTTCTACAGCAAAACCGTTTCCTTTTACCTTTACTAGATTATTGTCATATTCCATCTGAGTAGCAGAAACATTTAATATGGTTGTGGTGTAATGCCTGAAGATAACCATGTAGTTGTTGCTAAATTCAGCACTTATACCAAATAAGGAAGGATCGGAATAACCATAGTTTGCCGAAATTGTAGTGCTATTGATGTCTAATTTTTGTTGCTGGGCAAATGTTTTTGCCGTGAATAACAGTATCCCGATTAGTAGAATTTTCTTCTTCATTTTCCTAAGGATTTAGTGTTATGAAGTTACGAAATTTTTGGTAATAAAATTAGTTTGTCTCTGTGTAGAAATTTTAGAAACTAGTTTGGATTTTGGGTGTAAAAAAACAGTTTAAAGAATAAAGTGATGAAACTTTAAGCCTTAAACTGTTTAATAATTGAAATAAATTCTATTTATGCTAGAACTTCAGTTAGCGAAACAGCTTCTTTGATTCTGCGTAATGCTTCTTTTAATAATTCTTCACTAGTTGCGTAAGAGAAACGGATGCAATTTGGGTTTCCAAAAGCGTCACCTGTTACAGTCGCTACACAAGCTTCGGCCAAAAGATACATTGAGAAGTCATTTGCATCTTTAATTAATGTTCCTTTTAATGTTTTTCCGAAGAAAGAAGAAACGTCTGGGAATACATAGAAAGCTCCTTCTGGAACGTTGATTTTTACACCTGGGATTTCTTTTAATAATCCAACTACTAAATCTCTACGGCTTTGGAAAGCGTCAACCATGTGTTTCAATACAGATGGGTCAGCATCTACAGCAGTAATAGTAGCGCGTTGTGCAATACTGTTTGCTCCACTAGTTACTTGACCTTGAATTTTGATACAAGCTTTAGCAATGAATTCTGGTGCTCCAATGTATCCAATTCTCCATCCTGTCATAGCAAATGCTTTGGCAACTCCATTTACAGTTATTGTTTTTTCTAACATTCCTGGAATAGAAGCGATGCTACAGAAAGTCCCTGAGAAATTAATGTGCTCATAGATTTCGTCGGCAACTACATATACGTGTGGGTGTTTTTCTAAAACTTTTGCAAGAGCAGTCAATTCTTCTCTGTTGTAAACTGATCCACTTGGGTTACAAGGAGAACTGAACCACATCATTTTTGTTTTTGGTGTAATTGCTGCTTCCAGTTGTTCTGGTGTGATTTTGAAATCAGTTTCTACAGAAGTTGGAACTTCTACAGGAACTCCTCCTGATAATTTTACAATTTCGAAATAAGAAACCCAGTACGGTGCTGGCAAAATAACCTCGTCACCGTCGTTAAGCATTACTTGTGCAATGTTATATAAAGATTGTTTGGCTCCTGTTGAAACCACAATTTGTGATGGTTTGTAATCTAAATTATTGTCTCTTTTAAATTTTCTGCAAATTGCTTCTTTCAATTCTGCGTAACCTTCTACTGGAGAATATGTGCTGTAGTTTTCATCGATAGCGCGTTTTGCAGCTTCTTTGATAAAATCTGGAGTATTGAAATCTGGTTCTCCTAAACTTAAACTGATAATGTCTTTTCCTTGTGCTTTTAATTCTCTAGCCAATGCAGCCATTGCTAATGTTTGCGATGTGGCTAAATTGTTAATTCTGTCTGAAAGTGGATTGCTCATTAAATTGTAATTTTTTGGTTTATTCTTTTTTTAGATAATTATTATACTGCGGGTTCTAGTCCCAATGTTTTTAAATGTTTGAAATGGGCAATAACAGCAGCTGTCATTGTTTTGTATTCGTAGTAAGGTAATTGGCACTCTTTTGCCGTTTCTTTTACAATTTTTGCAATTTTACCATAGTGTACATGGCTGATGTGCGGGAAAATATGGTGCTCAATTTGGTGATTTAATCCTCCAGTATACCAGTTTACAATTTTGTTTTTTGGAGCAAAATTAACTGTGGTAAATAATTGGTGAATAGCCCAAGTGTTTTCCATTTCACCTACTTCATTTGGTTGTGGATTGGCAGCTTCGTCAACTACGTGTGCCAATTGGAATACAATACTCAAGATCAATCCAGCAGTGTAATGCATGATAAAAAATCCTAGTAAAACTTTCCACCAAGTGATTCCGATAACAATTGGTAAAACAATCCAAATAGCTATGTAAATTACTTTTGTGATGATTAGTGTTGTCCAAAGTACTTTTGGGCTTTTTGGTTCACCATAAGATAATTTTCTTTTTAGATAATTACGCATTTGCTTAAAATCGGTAGTTATGGCCCAATTGAAAGTCAATAATCCATATAAAAACACAGCGTAATATTGTTGGAATTTGTGGAATTTATGCCATTCTGCTTCTTTAGAGAAACGCATGATTCTTCCAGCTTCTAAGTCTTCGTCATGACCTATGATGTTCGTATAAGTGTGGTGTAAAACGTTGTGTTGTACTTGCCAGTTGTGTACGTTTCCTGCTAATACATATATGGTTCCTCCCATGAATTTATTAACCCAGCTTTTGGTTGAATAAGATCCGTGGTTGGCATCGTGCATTACGTTCATTCCAATTCCGGCCATTCCAATTCCCATAACAATGGTTAATAAAAGGTGTACCCAAAAAGGCATATCTAATGTAAGTATCAAAAAATAGGGAACAAGAAAGACAGTAAAAAGAATTACAGTTTTTAAATGGATCTTCCAGTTTCCAGTTTTTTCGATATTATTTTCTTTGAAATAGCTGTTAACTCGAGAATTAAGAGTTCTGAAAAACTTTAAATTATCTTGTTTTGCAAATGTAGGTGCGGTATTGTTCATATGATTTTTTGAATATTTGCAAAGGTAACCAATATAAATTTTCAACATGCAATATTGAGTTAAATATTTCTAAGCGAAAAGCAGTACTTTTGTTAAAAATTTTTAAGATGGACGAGATTCTAAAGTATTTTCCTAACCTGTCTGATAATCAGATAGAACAGTTTCAAAAATTGGATTTTTTATACCACGATTGGAATGAAAAAATCAACGTTATTTCCCGTAAAGATATTGATTCGTTGTATACTAAACATATATTGCATTCATTGGCAATTGCCAAAGTAAATAAGTTTGAGCCCGGAACTTATGTATTGGATGTGGGAACAGGAGGGGGATTTCCAGGGATTCCATTGGCTATTCTTTTCCCGGAAACGCGTTTTTATTTGATTGATGTTATTGCCAAGAAAATAAAAGTTGTTCAGGCTGTTGCCGAAGCATTAGAACTAAAAAATGTCAAAGCAGAACAACTTCGTGCTGAAAATGTAAAAGGAGATTTTGATTTCATTGTGAGCCGAGCGGTGACCAATATGCCTGATTTTGTTTCTTGGATAAAAACCAAAATTAAGAAGCAAAATAAACACGAATTGAAAAACGGTATTCTTTATCTGAAGGGTGGTGATTTAACCGAAGAACTAAAAGATTTTCCGAAGGCGACAGAATACAATATTTCCGATTTCTTCGAAGATGAGTTTTTCGAAACAAAAAAAGTGGTTCACTTGCCGTTGAAGTTTGTGGTGTAAATTTGTTGGAAATAGTATTATCAAGTTTAAAATAAATTAAATGTTTAAGAGAATAAAATTAGTGTGCTTTTTGTTTGTGTTTTTTATTGCTGCCAATGGGAATGCACAAGATTCAGAAATAGGGAATTGGTTTCTGTATTTCGGGAATCAGAAAATAAATAATCGATGGAATTGGCACAATGAAGTACAATATCGTAATTATAATTTCGCAGGAGATTTAGAGCAATTGATTTTAAGAACTGGAATTGGATATAATCTATCCGAAAACAATAACAATATATTGTTGGGATATGCTTTCATCCATTCAGAACCTTACATCGCTGGAACAGATGATAAATTTAAAACGGATGAACATCGAATCTTTGAGCAATTCATTAGTAAACAACAATTTGGAAGAGTAAATATTCAACATAGGTATCGTTTTGAACAGCGAATTATTGATGAAAATTTCAAAATGCGGTTACGTTATTTTCTGTCTTTGAATGTTCCAATTAATAAAAAAGTGATGGATAAAAATGCCATTTATGCTTCTGCATATAATGAAATTTTCATCAATACTGAAGCCAATTATTTTGACAGAGATCGTATTTATGGAGGTGTTGGCTATTGTTTTAATAAAAGTTTAAAAATGGAAGTGGGTGTGATGTCACAAATATTGTCTAACTCAAGTAGAACCCAATTTCAAATTATGTTTTTTAATAGTTTGCCTTTTTAGGTTTCTTTGGAAATTAGAAAGTTCAGTTTTTAATTTTGATGTTATATCACCCTTCTAAATAGTTTTAATATGAAAAAACAACTTCACAAAATTATTTTAGTACTGTCGCTAATTCTTTTAAATACATCTTGTCAGAATAAGGAAATTAAAGTGACAGAATCCGTTTTGGAGATAAAGCAAATTCCATTAAAAGAAAAAGTTTTAACTGCTGAAGAGCAAAAAACATTAACTCCAGATTTAGTTATTCAGCGGCTAAAAGAAGGGAATAAACGTTTCATGAGTAATAATTTGACTCTTAGAGATCATTCCGCTTTAGTTCGTGATGCAACACAAGGGCAGTATCCAAAAGCAGTTATTTTATCGTGTTTAGACAGTAGAATTCCTGTTGAAGATGTTTTTGATAAAGGAATTGGTGATTTATTCGTAGCAAGAATAGCTGGGAATTTTGTCAATGAAGATTTATTAGGCAGTATGGAGTTTGGCTGTAAAGTATCTGGAGCAAAACTTATTTTGGTTTTGGGACATGAATCTTGCGGAGCTGTAAAATCTGCAATTGATGATGTGAAGCTCGGAAATATAACGGCAATGCTTTCTAAAATAAAACCTGCTATAGCAAAGTCACAAGATTTTGAAGGAGAAAAAAAATCTAAAAACCCTGATTTTGTAGAATATGTTGCCAAAAACAATGTGCTTCAAACAATCGAAACGATAAGAGCTAAAAGTCCGATTTTAAAAGAAATGGAAGAGAAGGGCGAAATCAAAATTATTGGTGGCTATTATGATCTTCATACAGGAGAAATTACTTTTTTATAAAATTTTATTCTAAAAAATAAAAGCCGAATCTTAATTTAAGATTCGGCTTTTTATATTTACAAAGAGTCTTTAAGACTTTCGAATTTTAACTTTAAGACTAAAAATCTATTCTCCCAAGAAAGGATATCTGTAATCTACTGGAGTTACAAACGTCTCTTTGATAGTTCTTGGAGAAGCCCAACGCAATAAGTTCAATGCAGAACCTGCTTTGTCGTTAGTCCCAGAAGCTCTTGCTCCACCAAATGGTTGCATTCCTACGATAGCTCCAGTTGGTTTGTCATTGATGTAGAAGTTTCCGGCAGCGTTTTGTAAAGCTGTAGTTGCTTCTTCAATAGCGTAACGATCTTGACTGAAAACAGCTCCAGTTAAAGCATATTCAGATGTAGAATCTACCAATTTCAATGTTTCAGACCATTTAGCGTCTTCATAAACATAAATTGTCATAACAGGTCCGAATAATTCGGTTTCCATTGTTGTGTAATGTGGGTTTGTTGTTACGATTATTGTTGGTTCAACAAAGTAACCAACAGATTTGTCGTAATTTCCACCAACTATAATTTCTGCATCAGCATCTTTTTTGGCTTGATCAATGAAGCTAGCCAATTTATCAAAAGATCCTTCATGGATAACAGCAGTAATAAAGTTGCTGAAATCTTCTGGAGAACCCATTTTCATTGATTTTGTATCAGTAATCAATTGTTCTTTAATTGCTGGCCATAAGCTTTGTGGTACATAAGCTCTTGAAGCTGCAGAACATTTTTGTCCTTGAAATTCAAATGCTCCACGAACAATTCCTGTCGCAACTTGTTTTGGATTAGCACTTGGGTGAGCAATGATAAAATCTTTACCACCTGTTTCTCCAACAATTCTTGGGTATGTTTTGTAATGGTGAACGTTTGTTCCAATTTTTGCCCAGATATCTTTGAATACATGAGTAGAACCAGTAAAGTGGATTCCAGCAAAATCACGACTTGCCAAAACTGTATCGGTAATCATCAAAGCATCTCCAAAAACAACGTTAATCACACCGTCAGGAACTCCAGCTTCTTTGAATACGTCGATAATAACTTTGGCAGAGAATACTTGGCTGTCACTTGGTTTCCAAATCACAACATTACCCATCATAGCTGCACTTGCAGGCAAATTTGCAGCAATAGCAGTAAAGTTGAATGGAGTTATTGCATATACAAAACCTTCAAGAGGTCTGTATTCTAAACGGTTCCACATATCTGAAGCTGATTTTGGTTGATCAGCATAAATTTGTGTCATGAATTCTACGTTGAAACGTAAAAAATCAATCAATTCACAGGCAGCGTCAATTTCTGCTTGGTGAATATTTTTGGATTGCCCAATCATTGTTGCGGCATTAATTTTTGCTCTGTAAGGACCGGCAATCAATTCAGCTGCTTTTAGGAAAATTGCTGCTCTTTGTTCCCAAGCCATATTTGCCCATGCTGTTCTGGATTCCAGAGCATTTGCAATAGCGCTTTCTACGTGTGATTTTTCGGCCAAATGGTAAGTTCCAACTACATGTTTATGATCGTGCGGAGCGGTCATGTTTTTGGTGTTTCCTGTTCTAATTTCTTCGCTACCAATGTACAATGGAACGTCGATTTTAGTATTCCACATTTCTTTATAGGCTGATAAAACAGCTGCTTTTTCAGGGGAATTAGGTGCGTATCCTTTTACGGGTTCGTTTACCGCTTTAGGTACATTGAAAAATCCTTTTAGCATATCTTTATTATTAAATATTAAACGATTAAATAATTTGATGCAAAAGTACAAAGGAAAGATTTAAATTATGCTAAGAATGTCATAATAAAAGTCAAATTAATTCAATGCAAAAGGAGCGCAAAGTCTAAAAGTAGGTACTATAACTCTAAAAGATTTGGTTGAGGTAAAGTTAATCATATTGAAATAACCTTTCATGGCTCCGTAAGGAGATGATAATAAACATCCTGAACTGTAGGTATGCTGTTCTCCCGGTTTCAAAACTGGTTTTTTTCCAATAACACCTTCTCCATCTACAAATTCTAAATCATTTAAAGAATCGAAGATTTCCCAATGGCGTGAAGTCAATTGGACAGAGTCTTTACTATGGTTTTCGATTGTAATCTCATAACTAAAGGCAAAATGAATCTTATAGTTTTTGAAGTACGTTCCTTCAAAACTAGTCAATACCGAAATTTTAATGCCTCTTGTTATTTGTGAAACCATGTTAATGAGCTAATTAAGTGCTGTATGGCAACAAATCTACGAAAAAAATGAATATTTTATTTAAAAAATTTCAAAGTTTTCTAATTTGTTATGTTTAATGAATTGGCGGTTCCACGCCCGATGACTTTTTCGTATCGATCGCTGCTTCCTTTGTAATAAACCAAAACGGTATATTCATTTTCAGTTTGATAAAAATTCCCATCGATTGCATGCTCTTGATCGATAATTCCTTTGTTGTTTACAGTTAGATATTGGTAGTTTGTGAATCCTTGTTTGATTAAAATCGCTTTTTCATAAAGACCATTTTTGGAATTAAAATCCATTTTATATTCCGGGGCTAGGCTGTAATTATTAAACATCCCAACAATATAGATTGAAGAACTTGGATTGGCTAAAGGAGCCGATAAACTGAAGTAAACCCAAGAATAATCCGCTTCAATAGTGTTGTTTTCACCGTCTAGTTTTCGGATGGAAAAGTTTCCGTTAAGGTCTGAGTAATTTGTGTATGGAAAATTAGTTTTATCATTATTGGTATATAAATGCGTATTATAAATATCATTGTCTGAGTTGACGAAACTCACGTAGTTATTGGCGTTTTTGAGGTCTTTGGAATCAAAATTCAAAAATTCATTTCCAGCCCAAAACTGTGTTTCCTGGTCATATTTGTAAACAAAATTATTACTGACAGTGTATTGTGGAGGAACATTTTTTATGGCAGTATTGAATTTACCGTTTTGAAGCAAAAGCACTTTAAGATTCTGCATTGGATTTTGAAACAATATTTGATCTCCAGTTTTGATTTCAAAATCTAAATTATGTTTGGTATAAATATTTTTGACAGTTCTAGCTTTTCTGATTTTTAGAGGAACTGACACAAAATTCTCATGTAAAATAAAATATCTTTTGAGGACCACTTCTTTGTCCGAATTTAGGATAGTAAGAACATAATTGCCGCTTAATAGTATTTTAGTGTAATTATTGGGGATTGATAATCTGTAATGGGTAAAAATCTGTAACGTATTGAAAGAGTTAACATATTCTTGAATTTTTTGGCTGTCAAAACCAGAAAGGTACTCGCTTTTTGGAATGTCTGTAGGAACCCAATTATAGTCACAATGGGTGATTTCATAGTAGTAGTCAGCTTCATTGCCAAATAAATCATCAAACTGAAATTCAAATTGTTCTCCTAGTCTAAAAATTGGAGCTACGTTTTGATTGTTCTGAACAAAAGAAGCCGTTTTAATGTTATAAGGTGGGGCTATTTCAGTCTGTACTTGGGCAGCAAGAGTTAGGCAAAAGAAAGAAATAAGTAAAACGGCTATTGATTTCATTATTGGTTATTGTTCATGAGTTGTAAATATACAAATTAACGGAAATTATGATGATATATTTGAAAGGACTAACAAACTGAATTATTTGTTTATTCTAATATAAAATCTAAATTATCTTCAATCTCAGTACTAATATAATTTTCGTCCAAAAGTGAATCAGCTAATAGTTTTTTACTTTCCTGCAAACGGATGATTTTTTCTTCGACAGTGTTTTTGGCGATAAACCGAATCACATTTACCTTATTCATCTGGCCAATTCGATGCGCGCGACCAATTCCCTGTTTTTCCGAAAAAGGATTCCACCAAGGATCTAAGAAAACTACAAAGGAAGCTTTTGTAATATTTAGTCCGACACCACCTGCTTTCAAAGAGATGAAAAATAATAAAGGTTTTTCCTGTACCTGAAAACGATTGACTTGATATTCCCTTTCTTTCAAAGGAGTTTCTCCTGTGAGTTCACAAAAATCGATTTTGTTTTCCTTGCACCAAGTTTTGTAAAAATCCAGATTAGAAACAAACGAACTGAAAATAATCGTTTTTTGGTTGGATTGCACCAAAGTTTCCAAATATCGGGTCACGGCAATATATTTCCCCGAATCCATTTCCGATTTAGAATCAATCATTTTTGGGTGATTGCTCAATTGTCTTAAACGCATCAAGGTATTTATGATATTGATTTTATCAACTCCAGAACCATCAGTTTTTAATAACGAGTTTCGGGCTTTGGATTTTTCTTCTTCGTACAACTTCTCTTGTTCAGGTTCCATTTCACAATAGAAAATCTGCTCGGAAAGTTCCGGTAAATCTTTTAAAACCTGTTCTTTGGTACGGCGTAAAATAAAAGGGCTGATGAGATTTTTTAGTTCTAATAAACTGCTTTCATCCAGCTTTTTCTCAATTGGGAATTTATAATTTTCTGCAAAAAAGGAATAACTCCCCAATATATTCGGATTGATAAATTGCATTTGCGACCATAAATCATCTAGAGAGTTTTCTATCGGAGTTCCGCTCAACGATATTTTATGATTGGCTTTTACTTGGTTGATAGCCTTAAAAATTTTGGAGTTTTTGTTTTTGATGTATTGACTTTCGTCCAAAATCAAATACCTGAAATTGTATTTCTCTAAAATTGAAATATCTCTCGAAACGATCGCGTAACTGGTAAAAATAACGTCGTATTTTTCCAGTTTTTTAGAAAGCAATTTTCGGTTGTTGCCAACATATTGAACTCTTCGAAAATGCGGAGTGAATTTCCGGGCTTCGTTATACCAATTAAAAACCAATGAAGAAGGCAAAACAATTAATGCTTTTAGGTATTCTTTTGGAACAGGAATTTCGTTTCCAAATAAATCGAGTTGAACGTTTTCGGCTTTTTCATAATCCAACTGTTCTTGTACTGCAACCAATGTAGTCAAGGTTTGCAAAGTTTTTCCCAATCCCATATCATCGGCCAAGCAAGCGCCTAAACCGTTGTTGTAATGTTCCAAAAGCCATTTGACTCCTTCAATTTGATAAGGCCTCAAAGTTGCTTTCACCAAAGGTGAAGGTTGGTATTCTATATCACTTTTTAAATTTATTGAACTTTTTAACTCTGGGATGTCTTCCAATACGGCAAAATTACTTTTCAGTAAAGTAAGATTTCCGTTTTGGACTTTTGCCAATTTTGCCATTGGACCATAAAGCGTCATCCATTCAATCGGGATCAAAAAGTAGTTGCCGTTTGGCAAAAGAAAGAGTCGGTTTCGGTTTTTTATGTTCTCAATAATTTCACTGAAACTAAATTCAAAGGCTTCACAAACTACTATCATTTTGATGTCAAACCAATCGCTTTTGATTTCATTTGAGAATTGAATATTCACTTTGTGAGCGTCAATTTTCTTGCTGTCAATTTTTAAATCTTTAACCGAAAAACCGTAAGATTCGAGAATTTCCTGATTTTCTATTGCCCATTGAACGGTAGCAAATGAATCTTGTTTTTCTCCCTTTTGCGAAAGCTCAAACAAGTTATTTTCAGTTTTCGATAAGCCGATTTCCAGTAATTTGTTTTCAAATGATGCTTCTTCGGAAGTTCTTTTATATTGAATCACTTTGATTTCATCCAAATTACGAATGTCAATTTCGGAATGGATTTTCTTAGCTTTGCTATTGTCAAAACTAAAACCGTCATAGTCGAATAAAAGGTTTAGAAAATAAGTGTTCTTGAAAAAGTCGTGCGCCAGCTGGAGCGAACAAGAAGTGATTTTGTCCTTTAGTTCAACAGCAAATCCGGTGGCTTTTATATCTGCTTTTTTTGCAATATCCTTGATGAATTTCTCAAAATAGTCGGGAACCAATTTTGACGGAATTTCAACAGATTTTTTTGTCAAAAAAGGAGTGATTTTTTTAGTGTTTATGTCTTTTAGTCGGTACAATTTATGATAGGCAACTAACCATCCCGGTTCGTCTAAAAGAAGAGTGATCGTGGTATTTGAAGGGTAGAATTCCGTAGTCTCATCCTTTAAAAGTAATGTGTAGGAAATTCCGTTTTCGTGTTTGTCAAATTCAAGACTGGTTTCTAATGCTGGGTTTTTAGAGACAATTCGGCTAATGCGAAAATCTTTTTCTTTTCCCAGATTCAGTGAAATCGGAAAATCGTCTTTAGAAACCAAAGAGTAAAATTGGTCTAAATTGGTTTGTATGAATTGTCGAATACCAAATTCCAGTTTACTGTCTTTAAGTAAATCCTCAATGTTTTTGGACGATTTACTGTTTTTGCTGAATTTCTTGAAAATCACTTCAGGCTTAAGCGCTTCACAAAGAGATAAAACCTTTTTAGTGTTTGCGTCTAAATTTTCAACAACAACTCCAAAACTTTGAAGTACCTCAGGACTCGCTTTTTTCTCTAGATAAGTTATAGGTTCAGAATGTCCAACAATATAAGCAGTCGGAATATAGGTGTTTAGCCTTTTTTCAAAACTAATATCAAAGCAGAATTGGAAGGGATTTTCAGTTTCCAAAAGCAAAAGGGTATTTGGTTGTTGTTAGATTCTTTAAAAGACAAATTCCACAAATTTGCACATATTGATTTGTGTAAATTTGTGGAATTTATATGGTTTTTAACTTATTGTGAAATAATTATTTAAAACAAACAGGAATGATTTCACCTTTTGCCAAACAATATTTTTCTACCAATTCGGGTGCTATTTTATTTGTGTAATCTTCCTCAACTACAGTAAATCCAATGCTTCTAAGTTTGTCAAAATAATCACGGCCATAAATGCGTACGTGATCGTATTGTCCAAATATTTTGGCGCGTTCTTTTTGGTCGGTAATCGTATCGTCAGCAAAGGTTACGTCTCTTTTCAAATCTTGCGGGATTTGTAAAATAGCCATTCCGCCTGGTTTCAAAACACGATATAACTCTTGCATTGCTTTGGTGTCATCTGGGATGTGTTCCAATACGTGATTGCAAAGAATAATATCATATTGATTGTCTTCAAAAGGCAAATTGCAAATGTCTGCCTTAACATCCGCCAAAGGCGAAAACAAATCGGTTGTGGTGTAATCCAGGTTTTTTTGCTTGCGGAACATTTTATAAAAAGCCTGTTCAGGTGCAAAATGTAATACTTTCTTTGGAGCAGTAAAAAAATCAGTTTGCTCGTTTAGATATAACCAAAGCAAACGGTGTCTCTCCAATGAAAGGGTACTTGGTGAAAGTACATTATTACGTTGTGTTTCGTACCCATAAGGTAAGAACGATTTGAAACTTTTTCCATCAATTGGATCGGTATAAGTGTCTCCTTTTAATGAAAAAGCGATAAAAGGGCGTGCGACATAACTTAGCCTAATTAATAAAGGACGAGGAATGGTATTCAGTATAAGTTTAAAGGCTTTTTTCATTATAGAACTAATGGGATTTTTCTAAATTCATCTTCTTCATTACTCACGATTCCCAGTTCTTTGTAGATATAGGCAAACGTCGATAAAATCTCAGGTTTCCCGTCAATAATGGCTACGTCGTGTTCAAAATGTGCAGATGGTTTTCCGTCAGCAGTGGTGATTGTCCAGCCGTCTTTGTGCTGTTTGATATTTTTGGTTCCCATATTAATCATCGGTTCAATGGCAACAACCATTCCTTCGATAAAAAGTTTACCGCGACCTCTTTTTCCGTAGTTTGGCATCTCTGGATCTTCGTGCATTTTTTGTCCTACACCGTGACCAACTAATTCACGAACCACACCATAACCGTGCGCTTCGGTATATTTTTGGATAGCGTTTCCAACATCTTCTACACGGTTTCCAATTCGTAATTCACGTATTCCAACGTATAATGATTCTTTGGTAACTTGAAGTAATTTTTTTGTTTCTGGAGCAACATCGCCAATTTCAAAAGAGTAGGCGTGGTCTCCGTGGTATCCGTTTTTGAAAGCACCACAGTCAACCGAAATCACATCACCACTTTCCAATGGTTTGTTATTTGGAATTCCATGTACCACTTGTGAATTTGGACTCATGCATAAAGAATTTGGGAATCCATAAAGTCCAAGGAAACTTGGTACTGCACCATGATCCTTGATAAATTCTTCGGCTCTTTTGTCTAGATATAATGTTGTAACTCCTTCTTTTATTTCAGAAGCTATCATTCCTAACGTTTTTGATACGATTAACGCACTTTCGCGCATCAATTCTATTTCCTCACGGGTCTTTTGAATAATCATATTTTCAAATTTTCAGTTTGCAAAAGTACAATTTTAAAATTATTTTTTTTGAGTTGGGTTTGTTTTAATTTTTTGGTTTAACTGCAAAGTTCGCAAAGTAGGCGCAATGACCGCAAAGCTTAGTAAACTTAACGATATTCTTTGTGAACTTTGTAGTTAAATTTTAAAGGATAGTCGTAAATTAGCAATAAATCAATTAGTTATATCATGAATGCGTCTTTAGATCAGGAAAACAGTAAGAAAGAAAAGGATTTGGATAGGATGAAAAGAAATGCACTTATCCTTTTAGGATTTGCTGTTGTTCTTTTTATGATTGCCAATGTTTATAATGTTGATTGGTTGAAAGCTTTTAGTGAAGCGGCGATGGTCGGAGGTATTGCGGATTGGTTTGCTGTTGTGGCCTTGTTCAGGCATCCGCTTGGAATTCCTATTCCGCATACTGCTTTGATTCCTAGTAACAAAGATAAAATTGGGGAGAATCTGGGGGATTTTGTTTCGGACGAGTTTTTGACAAGAGAAAAATTGGAAATCAAGATTGAACAATTTAATGTGGCAAAGAAAGCTTCGGACTGGTTGATTGATGAGAAAAATGCTAATCTGGTTGCTGGTTTAATTGTTGATAATGTAATTCCAGGCGTTTTGAAAACGATTGATGATGAGGAAGTGAAACATTTTATACATAATCAATTTAGTGATAAACTAAGTAAAGTGAATTTTGGTGAATGGATTGCTTTGGGTTTGGAGTCATTGGCTAAAAGCGAAAAGCAAGAA
Source organism: Flavobacterium granuli (assembly GCF_031456055.1). Classification (GTDB taxonomy): domain Bacteria; phylum Bacteroidota; class Bacteroidia; order Flavobacteriales; family Flavobacteriaceae; genus Flavobacterium; species Flavobacterium granuli_A. Next base: position 854,052 of record NZ_JAVDTX010000001.1, on the reverse strand, counting down.
GTTTTAGTGACTAATGTCCTTAAAACACTGATTGTTGAATTACACAACCACAAACATCTGATTGAAGAAAAAGTAAAAAGCTCGACTCCATTTTTGTCTTTTGGCTTGGCCGACAAAAAAATAACTGAAGGTATTTTTAATGGATTATACGATTTTCTGGAGCAAGCGAGTCATCAAGATAGCGCTATTCGCAAAAGGATAAATGATTATGTGATGAATTTTATAACCGAGTTAAGGGATTCTGCTGAAATGCAACAGAAAGTTAATGATTTGGTTCTTGGCTTTGCTAAAAAAGAAGAAGTACAGGATTATATCAGCGGGATTTGGTTGGAAATCAAAACGGCGATTGCAAATGATTTGTCTCTTAAAGAAGAATCAAGTATCAAAAAAAGCATAGCTAATTTGATTCAGAGTTTTGGTAAAGGAATACAAAACGATCAGTCGATGATGGATAAGATTAATAATTTTATCAAGAATGATGTTTTGTCTGTGCTTATTAATAATAAAAAAATGATTGGTGATTTGATATCTTCCACAGTAAAAAGTTGGGATACGGATGAGGTTTCCAAAAAGTTAGAACTGGAAATAGGAAGCGATCTTCAGTATATAAGGATTAATGGGACTCTTGTGGGAGGTTTAGTGGGGCTCTTGATTTATGCAGTCGAATGTGTGCTACAGAATTTTGTAATGTAAAATTTTAGAATAAAAAAAAACCTCAAATTTTCATTTGAGGTTTTGGAGCGAAAGACGAGGCTCGAACTCGCGACAACCAGCTTGGAAGGCTGGAGCTCTACCAACTGAGCTACTTTCGCATTAATCATTAAAATTACCCTTTACAATCAAAATGAATTTGATTTTAGAGCGAAAGACGAGGCTCGAACTCGCGACAACCAGCTTGGAAGGCTGGAGCTCTACCAACTGAGCTACTTTCGCATTACTGAGGTGCAAAGATAAATAATAAAAACAGTTAATTGCAAATTTTTTTTTGAAAAATAAATCGACATTTCTCATTCTGGATTACAACCGTTTTAAAATTAAAATGTTATACTTTTATTTTTTTTAAATGACCATGCAAAACATCGAAAAAATAACCGATTTAGAGACCTATTCTGTAAGGCATGCTGTTCTTAGAAAAGGAAAACCAATCGAAACTTGTCAATTTGAAGGTGATGATTTGGCTTCTACTCATCATTTTGGGTATTTTGTAAATAGTAATTTTGTAGGAATTATATCTGTTTTTAAAAACAACAATCGCATCTTTACGACTAATAAGCAATATCAAATTCGAGGAATGGCTGTTTTGGAATCTCATCAAAAAAAAGGAATCGGAGAATTATTGGTTAAACATTGCGAAGCATACTGTAAAAAACTCGAAACAGATTTAATTTGGTTTAATGCCAGAACAGCTGCTGTGGGCTTTTATGAGAAATTAGGCTACGCCAAAGTTGGAACGGCTTTTGAAATCAAAGATGTTGGCGAGCATTATTTAATGTCAAAAAGCATAAGTAATGAATAAGTTTTATTTGTTTATTGTCTTTGCAGTTTTAATAAGTTGCAAAAAAGAGCCTATTCTAAATTTGGACTCTTTTAAAATGTCAGATCCTACAGATAAAGAGGGAGATGTTGTTGAAATTGATACTCTATTGATAACTCCCTTTAAAAGTAAATCACTCATGGATTTTTACAGATCCAGAGAGAATGAAACGGTATGGCAATCTGAAAAAAATAGACAAATTATTCTTGAAACTATAAAGAGATGCGAAATTGAAGGATTGAATCCATCAGATTATAATATTTCAAAACTAGTAAATCTCGAAAAAAGCTTCAATGATTTAGACGAAGACGAACAGGTGAACTATGATTTGCTACTTACTTATAATTTTGAAAAATACCTAACTCATCTTCATAGCGGAAAACTTAATCCAAGAAAATTATATGGAAATTGGGACTTACCTATTGATGAACTGGATACCAAATCTATTCTGAATGACGCTTTGGAAAAAGATTCTCTTATTTGTATAACAGAAAAATGTCAGCCGAAAGCTTTGACTTATATCAAATTGATAAAAGCTTTGGAGCTTATTAATGAATTACCCGAAGATAAAACACGACCTATAGACACCACAACTGTAATAAGACATAGCCATGTTAATCGGGAGATAATCAATATCAAAAAGAAATTACTCTACTGGAAAGATTTAGATAGTAAAGACAGTATTGTTAGTTATTATGATGATGAAACATTTGAAGCTGTCAAAAAATTTCAAGTTAGACACGGCTTAACTCCGGATGGCGTAATTGGCAAAAGCACTATAAAAGCATTGAATTTCACTAAAGAAGAAAGAAAGCGTCAAATTATTGTCAATTTGGAACGTTGGAGATGGTTTGCCAAATCATTTGCTCGAAATTATGTCCTGATTAATATTCCTAATTACAGTCTAAATGTAGTCGAAGATCAGAGTGTTACTATGACTAAGCGTATCGTTGTAGGGAAAAATAAAAGAAGAACACCAGTGTTAACTTCTGTCTTGCAAACGGTTGTTTTTAATCCAACTTGGACAGTTCCGCCAACCATATTAAAGGAGGATATGATTCCTGGGTTAATCAAAGATAGAAACTTCCTGAAAAATAAAGGCATTGGAATCTATGACTCTGATAGTAACGAAGTCGATCCTAAAAAATGGGATGAAAATCGACCTAGGGGATATCGCTATGTGCAAAAACCGGGTTATAATAATGCTTTAGGAGTTGTCAAAATCAATTTTCCAAATAGATATAGTGTTTATATGCACGATACCGATCATCGCGATTTGTTTGAACGTAATTTCCGGTCGTTAAGTTCGGGATGTGTGCGCATTGAAGAGCCTTTAGAATTGGTTGAGCTTTTATTGGATAATCCAAAGAAATTTTCAAGGGAAAAAATGGATTCTATTATTGCAACCCAAAAGACACTTTTTATAGGAATAACAAAACGTTATGCTGTTTACCAATGGTATTGGACAGCGTGGAGTGAAAATAATGAATTGATTTTTAGAGATGATATCTACAATCTCGATGTTGATTTATATACTCAATTACGAAACTAGTTTGTATTGTTTTAAATTATTTATGGAAGGGTGATAGATGTACAAGCAAGATTGTCCTTTTATCATCGAAATAATTTCAGAAGCAAATTCTTGAGGAACTGCAGGACATCCTTGACTTCTTCCTAATCGTTTGTGGTTTTTTATAAAGGATTCTGAAACATAATTGGCACCATGCATTACGACTGCTCTTTTTCGTGCGAAATCATTTATCCCTTTTTCTAAACCGTCAAGTTTTAGAGAAAGGCCATGTTTTCCATTATAAACTTCTCCTGTGGCGTATAGACCTAAGCTACTTTTGAAAGATTCTGGTCTGTTGGAAAAATTATTTGCAAATTCCTCGCCTGTATTTCTTCCGTGGGCAACTAACGATTGAAGTAGTACTTCATTGGTTGATAAATCAATAATCCAAAGACGTTTGGCATTAGATGATAAGCTAAAATCAATCAAGGTTAATATGTCTCTTTTGATCAGCCCTTTTTCTTTTAATTCATAAAACCCTTTCAATGCTTCGGCAAAACATTCTTCTTTGGGTAATTGAAATTGATTGCTATGTAAGGAGCTATAAACTAATTGAATTTTGCTATCGATGTTTGATAATACATTAGAAACGGCAGCTTTTTTTGTAACTGTCTTGGTTGTGTTTGTTGTATTTCCTGTGAAGGACAATAATACAAACGTAAATAATGTAGGGATAAGTATTTTATAAAACATTGTTTTTCATTTGGTTGTAGAATAATTCGGGGATTGCAAATATACAAACAATTAGAAATCAGCAAAATAAAAATGCAATTTAACGATAATTTTTAACTTTTAAACGATGTTTTTTTGAAAAAAAATAACTTATGTCAGTATTTTATTAGTTTATTTGTGTTAGTTTTGTTGCAAATCAGTAGTTTTTTATGATCTTAATTAAAAATAGTATCGTTTTTTTAGCAATTCTTTGCACAAGTCTATTGTATGGTCAAAAAAAGACGCTTAATACGAAGTCTATTACAACTAAGATTTCTATTGATGGTAGAATAACGGAAGATGCATGGAATTCTGCCGAAATTGCCTCTGATTTTGTCATGTATCAGCCAGATAACGGTAAGGCTATAAATGAAAATAAAAAAACAGAAGTCAAGGTAGTTTATGATAATGACGCAGTTTACATTGCTGCAATATTATATGATGAAGACCCGAATAAAATAAAAAAAGAAATCACCAATAGAGATAGTTTTGGGGTAACCGATTATTTTTCAATTTTCATTAATGGGTTTAATGATGGACAACAGGATTTCAGATTTTATGTAACCGCGGCTGGGGTACAGTTAGATTGTATCGCTACCGAAGATTATAACGATTTTTCGTGGGATGCTATTTGGGATAGTAAAACAGTTATAACCGATAAAGGGTGGGTGGTAGAAATGAAAATTCCTTATGCTGCAATACGTTTTCCAAATTCAAACAAGCAAACTTGGGGTATAAATTTCCTTAGAAATATTGAGAGAGATGTACAAGTGTATTCTTGGAACCGAATTGATACCAAAATTGGAGCTGAGCTTACACAAAACGGATTATTGGAAGGAATTGAAAATATTAAGACTCCAACTCGATTATTCTTTATTCCTTACGCATCATTTTACAATCAAAAGGATGAAAATCAGTCGGATAATACATTTAAGGGAGGACTCGATATCAAATACGGAATCAATGATGCATTTACTTTAGATGCGATTTTAGTACCTGATTTTGGACAAACTAAATTTGATAATGCGATTTTAAATCTCGAGCCATTCGAACAAAAATTGGATGAAAATAGACCGTTTTTTACCGAAGGAACCGAGTTGTTTTCTAAAGGAAATCTTTTTTATTCCAGAAGAATTGGAGGATACCCGAGTTCAGATCCAACAGTGGCAGAAAATGAAGAAATTACAGATTATCCAAGTACAGTCGATTTGCTAAATGCAATCAAGATTTCGGGTCGTACCAAAAAAGGTTTAGGAATAGGTTTTTTGAATGCAATTACTGAAAAAACATTTGCAACAATAAAAGACACTATAAGTTCGACATCAAGAAAAGAAGTCATTGAACCACTTGCCAATTATAATATAGTTGTTTTGGATCAGCGGTTTAATCAAAATTCATCTGTAACTTTTATCAATACAAATACTATTCGGAATGGTAGTTTTAGGGACGCTAATGTTTCGGGGCTTTTATTCGATTTGAATACCAAGAAAAACAACTATAGTCTAAATGGGGATTTTAAATACAGTACAGTTAATACTTTCGAAGATTATGACGGCTATAAAACAGCCTTGAATTTTGAAAAAACAAGCGGAAAAATTCGATATGAAGTTTCTGGAAAATACATTTCTGAAGATTACGACGTTAATGATCTTGGACTGATATATTACACAAATTATCACGGTGGTTATGCCAATGCAAGTTATAGAATATTGAATCCAACTTCTGTTTTCAATACTTTCAAAATTCTTCAAGAAGCTAGTTTGGAAATTCAAAATACAACAGGTAAAATACAAGATGACTATTTGAAAACTACTATAACGGCATCTTCTTTAAAGAACAATTATTATGAATTTTCGTTGCTTTATACACCGAAAGAAACTTTTGATTTTTATGAACCTAGGGATTATGGTCGCTATGTTTATGTTCCAAAAAAAGTAATTTCTCTTTTAGCTTTTGAATTAAATAGGAATCATGCTTTTACGGTCGACATAGCATCTTCTTTTGCTAAATATGACGAAGAGGACAGACTAAATTACGGTGTTTTTATTAATCCAAAATACCGATTCAATAATCAATTTTCATTAGAATACGCCTTAGATTATACCGCCAAAAGAAGTGACAGAGGTCGTGTGGGCTACGACGATTCGGGTATTGTATTTGCCGAAAGGAATAGAGAAATACTGCAAAATACTCTTGTCGGAAAATTTGCAATCACCAATAGAATGGCTCTAAATCTGGATGTCCGTTACTATTGGTCTTATGCTGATAATCATGAATTCTTTACGCTACAAGATGATGGTTATTTAACTCCAAATCCTAATTATAATCTTAACAAAAATCGAAATTTTAATTCTTGGAATTTTGATCTCTCGTACTCTTGGTGGTTTGCTCTCGGAAGTGAAATGATTCTGCTGTATCGAAATTATGCTTTGGAGGAAACGAATCAAGTTGAAAAAGACCTTTCAACGAACTTGTCAGATATTTTTAATAGTAATTTAACTAATATTTTTTCAATTAGCGTTCGTTATTACATTGATTATAATGTAGTAAAAAACAAATTCTAATCTTTTTTCAAAAAACTGTAACATTAGCAGTAATCAATAGTCTATTGGTGCAGCAACTTGTTAAACTCAAATTTTAGTTCTCGATCTAGAATTTGATTTAATATTTTTGCGCTATCTAAAATTATTGTTTTCATGAAAAAGTATTATGTTTTTTGTTTTCTTTTATTTTCAACTTTGATCTATTGTCAGAAGAAATCTCTGCAAACAAAATTCACTACTGAAAAAATAATCTTAGATGGGAAATTAGAAGAAGCGGTTTGGCAGTCAGTTCCTATTGCCACTGATTTTGTCATGTTTCAACCTGACAATGGCAAAGCTATTCCTGAAAATAAAAAAACCGAAGTTCGAGTTCTGTATGATAATGAAGCCATTTATATTGGTGCTTTGATGTATGATGATGAACCAAGCAAAATATTAAAGGAGTTAAATAAAAGAGACGATTTTGGTGCTGCCGATTTTTTCGGTGTGTTCATCAATGGATATAATGATGGACAGCAAAATTTTCAATTCTTTGTAAATGCAGCAGATGGTCAAGCCGATTGTTTAGCAACTGATAGTAATGGAGAAGATTATTCTTGGGATGCCGTTTGGGACAGTAAAGCACTTATTACTTCTTTCGGGTGGGTTGTCGAAATGCGAATTCCTTATTCTGCTTTGCGATTTTCTAGCGAAAGCAAACAAACTTGGGGTGTTAACTTTTTTAGGGAAATACGTAGAGATCGACAAAAATATTCATGGAATTTGATTGATAATAAAATAGGGACATTTACCCAACAAAATGGGATTGTGGATGGCATTGAAAATATAAAAACACCTACCAGACTTTTCTTTTTGCCATATGCTTCTTTTTATACGTATGCGAATGGCAGCCAAAAAACGTATGGTGAATTAAAAGGAGGTTTGGATATTAAGTATGGAATAAATGATGCCTTCACTCTTGATGCGATGCTAATTCCTGATTTTGGGCAAACAAAATATGATGATCGAATTCTAAATTTGACACCTTTCGAACAACAATTTAATGAAAATCGTGCCTTTTTTACTGAAGGGACGGATTTGTTCAGTAAAGGGAATCTGTTCTATTCCAGAAGGATTGGTGGGCCGCCTTCGTATACTCCAGAGACAAATATTAATGAAGAAATAATAGAAAATCCAACGACTGTAGATCTTTATAATGCTACCAAAATATCTGGTCGAACAAAAGGAGGACTAGGGATTGGATACTTGAATGCGGTTACCCAAAAAACATATGCTACTATTAAAGATACCATTACACAGGAAACACGTCGAGTTGTAGTGGAACCCTTGACTAATTACAATGTTCTGGTTTTTGATCAGCGTTTTCACAAAAATTCTTCTGCAACTTTCATAAATACGAATGTTACCAGAGATGGCTCTTTTAGGGATGGGAATGTATCAGCATTGGTTTGGGATTTAAATACGGCCAAAAACACCTATAATTTAAATGGAAACTTTGAATATAGTTATGTGAATGATATTGAAAGTAAAAAAGACGGAATCAACACTACTTTGAATTTTGCAGAGACTAGTGGTAAGTATCGCTATAATTTTGGTGGAAACTTGGTTACAAAAGACTTCGACAACAATGATCTGGGGATTATTTTTGAAACTAATTATTACAGTTTTAATGGATTTACGAGCTACAGAATTCTTAGTCCAACCAAATTATTCAATTCGTTTAACACCAATATTAATGCTTATACTCAATTTCAGAAAGAAACTGGAAAAGTACAGAATGATCAAATCAATTTCAACTTAAATTCTACTACCAAAAAAAATCATTATATTGGTTTTGGAATGAATTATAGCCCTGTCGAAACTTATAATTATTATGAGCCAAGGACTGAGGGACGTTACAGTATTGATCCTACTCGTTATGGAGGATGGTTTTCAATATCGACAGATTATAATAATAAATTTGCCTTTGATTTTGAACCTTCTTTCACCATATTAAATGAGTCTCAAAGAAGGTCGTATGGTATTTATTTAGGTCCAAGATACCGTTTCAATGACCGTTTTGCATTAAACTATGAATTTAACTTTTCCCGCAAAAATAATAATAAGGGATATGTTGACAGTGGTTCTCAAAACGATGCGTTGGATCCTAATACCATCATTTATGCAAACCGAAATGTAGTCACATACACTAACAATATTAACGGAAAATATTCATTGAACAGCAAAATGAATTTTGATCTTTCTGCCCGTTATTACTGGTCATATACTGAGAATAAAGACTTTTATAACTTAGAGGATAACGGAAGAGTGGCTCCATATGCTGGCTATAAAGATAATAAAGATCAAAATCTGATTACTTGGAATTTGGATTTGTCGTACAATTGGTGGTTTGCTCCCGGAAGTCAATTGGTTGTTTTGTATCGAAGCAATGCTGCAAAATATGACAATTTAATCAATAAAGATTTTGGGAACAATTATACTAGCATGCTTAATAATGAAGATTTAAGTCATGTGGTTTCCATTAGCGTAAAATATTTTATTGACTATAATCAGGTTAAAAATATTTTCTAGAAAGTCTTTATTTAAAATAAATTTTCTAGACAAAAGAAATATCTTTTTACAAGACAAAATTATCCTCAAAATTCTCGTTTTTCAGACTGGATTTTTGAGGATTTTTTTTGCGTTTTTTTTATAAAAAGGCACTTTTTACAACACAATTTTAAGTATTTGTTGTACTTCTCTTTTTTATGTACAATAGTAGTTTTGACGAACTTATATTTTTTTGGAAAGCTTTATCTTTGCAAAAAATTTCATACCATGAACAAAAAAGTAATTTTAATGATTTTAGACGGTTGGGGAAAATCTCCTGACCCGAAAGTTTCTGCAATTGATAATGCAAATGTTCCGTTTATAAATAGTCTCTATACAAAATACCCTAGCGCTCAACTTAGAACAGATGGGTTAAATGTTGGTTTGCCCGAAGGACAAATGGGAAACAGTGAAGTAGGACATATGAATCTTGGGGCAGGTAGAATTGTGTACCAAGATTTAGCCAAAATTAATCTAGCTGTAGCTCATAAAACTTTTGCCAAAGAACAAGTTTTAATTGATGCTTTCACTTATGCTAAAGAAAACAATAAAAAAGTACATTTTTTAGGGTTAGTTTCAGACGGTGGTGTTCACTCACATACTTCTCACTTGCGTGGATTAATTGATGCTTCTCAAGAATATGGATTGAGTAAAGTTTACATTCATGCATTTACTGATGGTCGTGATGTTGATCCAAAATCTGGGAAAGGGTATATTCAAGATTTACAAAATTACATCCAAAATACTCCTGTAAAAATAGCGTCTATTATTGGTCGATATTATGCAATGGATCGTGATAAGCGTTGGGAACGTGTTAAACTTGCTTATGATTTACTAGTAAACGGAACAGGAGCCAAAGCTTTAGACCCAGTTGCTGCTGTTAATGCAAGTTATCAAGCAGATGTTACAGATGAATTTATTGCACCTGTAGCAATAGTGGACAGTAATAATGAACCAATTGCGACTATTCAAGAAGATGATGTTGTTATTTTCTTCAACTTCAGAACGGACAGAGGACGTGAATTGACCGAAGCATTATCACAACAAGATTTCCACGAGCAAAACATGCATAAATTGGATTTGTATTATGTGACACTTACTAATTATGATGAAACATACAAAAATGTAAAAGTGGTTTATAACAAAGACAACATCACCGAAACATTGGGTGAAGTTTTGGAAAAAGCCAACAAAAAACAAATTCGTATCGCTGAAACAGAGAAATATCCTCACGTAACATTCTTCTTTTCTGGAGGAAGAGAATTACCTTTTGAAGGAGAAACTCGACTTTTAAGAAACTCTCCAAAGGTTGCCACTTATGATTTACAGCCAGAGATGAGCGCCTTTGAATTAAAAGATGCTTTGGTTCCTGAATTAAATAAAGGGGAAGTTGATTTTGTATGTTTAAATTTTGCAAATGGAGACATGGTTGGACATACAGGAGTTATGAGTGCCGCCATAAAAGCTTGTGAAGCTGTTGATGCTTGCGTAAAAGAAGTTATAGAAGCAGCTCTTGCTAATGATTATACAACGATTGTTATTGCTGACCACGGTAACTGCGAAACAATGATTAATCCTGATGGTTCTCCAAATACAGCGCACACTACAAACCCGGTGCCGATTATTCTTGTGGATAAAGATTTAAAAAACATTCAAGATGGAGTTTTAGGGGATATTGCACCTACGATTCTTGCTTTGATGGGAATCGAGCAGCCGGCAGCTATGACTTGTCATTCGTTGTTGTAAAAAACATTAAATGTTGATATATAAAAAGAGACCTAATTTTTAAAAATTGGTCTCTTTTTTGTTTTTTAGAAAATGGAAAATTAATATCATTCGAAAGTTTTATTAAGATCTAATTTAGAAAACTCAAATCACTTCCGCTGGCTAATTCTTCAGGTAATTGATTTTGTCTAAAAAGACGAGCTTGTAAATTTCCTTTTAGGGTAATTTTTGCTCCCTTTACATCCAGCCAACTTCCTTCTCTTAATCCTAAAACTGGTAAAGTGTTGAATGCATGAAATTCTTTGATTCTTGTTTCTCTTGTTTCACCCATATGTTTGGATTGGTCGTCTGGATCTAAATAATGAGGATTCAAATTGAAAGGGATCAATCCTAAAGTTTGAAAACTAGGAGGATAAATAATAGGCATATCGTTTGTCGTTTGCATCGTTAATCCACAAATGTTACTTCCCGCACTGGTTCCTAAATATGGAATTCCATTTTTAACAGTATCCGCAAGAATATTCATGAGGTCGTTTTTGTACAATTGGGTAACAAGCAAGAATGTGTTTCCTCCGCCTGTAAAAACACCTTCGGCTTTTTGTATGGCTTCTTTTGGATTCTCAAATTCATGAACACCTTTTACGACTATGTTTATTTTGGCGAAAGCTGTAGCGACTTTAGAAGTGTATTCATCATGTGATATACCGCTTGGTCTTGCAAATGGGATAAATAGAATTGTTTTACAACCCTTGAAATGCGATTGTAACTCTGGTAATAAGTACTCTAGATATTCTCCTTCGTGCAATGTTGAAGTGCTGGCAATAATGCAGTTTTTCATTTTATATGCTGTGTAAAAGTTTGGTGTAAAGGTATAAAATGATTGTTTTTTAAAGTACTGAAGACAGCTTTTAATTAACAAACTTTTACCAACTTATTAGTAATTAATTTGGATAGGATTAAGATACTTTTACATTTCGCAAATGAAGTTTTTTTCAGTCCAAAAAAATAAAACCAGTTTTATGTGTCAAAATTGGAATGTTTTCAATACTTAGTTTCTGAGATTAATTAGTTTTTTTAAATCAATTCTCAAATTGCTCGTGAAGAATAATTTTACTTTTTTACTTATTTTCTTTTTTTTAACACATTTTGCCGTCGCACAAGAAGGTGTCGAAAAATGGATAAAAGGGCAAGTAAGCTCGGATGGAATTCCGTTGGAAGGAATCAATATTACCAATGCAACTACCAAAGTAATGGTTGTATCGGATTCCTATGGTGCTTTTACGATTCTGGTAAAAGTGGGGGATATCTTGAATTTTTCAGCTGTTAATTATGAAGATTTAAGGAAGTATATAAATATCCAAGAATTTAAAATGGGCAATATTGTTGTCGATTTAACTCCCAAAAGTATCGAATTGAAAGAGGTAATTATTAATGAACATTCAGAAATAAGTGCCGAAAATCTTGGAATAATTCCTCGTGATCAGGTCAAACTAACATCTCAAGAAAGAAAACTTCAAACAGCAGGTGATTTCAAACCAGTGCATTTATTGGGATTGTTAGGTGGAATGTTGGCCGTTGACCCTATTTTGAATGCAATAAACGGCAGGACTGCAATGCTCAAAAAAACAGTAACTGTAGAGAAAAAAGAGTTTTTGATGGCCAAAATGGAGGTGTTATTTGAAGATAAATATTATATAGAGACCCTAAAAATACCTGAAGAATACATCAAGGGATTTCAATATTATTGTATAGAAGACCAAGATTTCGCGAGGTCTTTAAAGGATAAAAATAAGACCATGAGCATGTTTTTAATTGTTGGTTTGGCTTCCAGCTTTAATAAGAATAGACAAAGTGATGTCGAGAACCATTAGCCATAAATTTTAATTTTATTTATTTCCTGTGAAGAATAGTTTAATAGTATTGTTTGTTTTGTTAGGTCAAAATCAGTTATTGACCGCGCAAACGAATGTGGAAAAAATCATAATAGGAACAGTTGCATCCAATACTAAAAACTTGGAAGGGATTAGTGTTATCAATTGTATGAATAAAATGATGGCAGTAACCGATAAAGAGGGTTGTTTTTCTATACAGGCAAAAGAAGGAGATATTTTGAATTTCTCAGGAATTGATTATAAATATTTGAAAAAATACGTAAACAAATATGAATATAAGTCAGGGATAATGGAGATTGACATGGTTTTTAATGCTGTTGAATTGGATGAGGTGATCATTAATAAAGATGCCAACATATCGGCTGAAAATTTAAGGATAATTCCTCGTGGACAAGTCAAATTCACACCACAAGAGCGAAGATTGTATTCTAATTCTGGAGGTATTCAGGGTTTGTTTAGTGCTATTTCAGGAGAAAAAGAAATGCTTAAAATGAATGTTGAAATTGAAAAGAAAGAATTGTTGTTGAAAAAACTTGACTATCTTTTTGGAAATAAATATTATACTAAAACTTTAAAGATACCTGAAGAACTCATTAGGGGATTTCAGTATTATTGTGTTGAGGATAAACGATTCGTTGAATCCTTAAGTCTTAAAGATAAAACGATGAGTATGTTTCTAATGACAAATCTCGCTATTGGATATAATCAAAAAAGGGTAAGTAAAGAATAATTGATTGTTGAATTGTTGTGTTTTTAATGATGGCAATGTTTATTAGTGCCGATTCAAGAATCTTATTTTTAAATAAAATTGATAACCAAAATCTAAATATTCTTTAGGAAGAAATTATAAAAAAAATAACAACTGTTGATATCATTAAGATTAAAATAAAGTTGTAATTTTAATAGGCGTAAAGGTTTCATTTTGAGACTGAAACTGCTTTTTTGAGTTGCTAATCTTTATTTAATTGCTAAATGAAAACAATAGTAGGAATCTTGATTTTGTTTTTGAGTTGTCAGCTTAGTTTTGGACAAGTATTGACACGAAAAACAGTGCATGGGAAAGTGGTAAACGATTCTATTGTAATAGAAAGTGGCTTGGTTTTCAATTTAAATGCAAAAACGGGAGCTGTTATTGATAACAAAGGGTTTTTTAGTGTTTTGGCCAAAGTAAATGATACTTTGGTTTTCTCCAGTTTAGGATTTAAAAGTAAAAAAGTAGTGCTTACCCAAACAGATATCAATTCTTCCTTTTTTAGAATAAAATTGAATGCTATTGCCAATCAATTGTTGGCGGTTGTCGTATATGCCAAGAATGGACCGCATCCCGAATTTGGAAATACCCAAAAAATTGTGGACACACAATATTACGATGATAAGCAATCTTCACCCGACAATATTTTGATGATGCCTACTGGAACAGGAGATCCAAACGCTATGGATTGTATTCGTGTCTATAATATGATTTTCAAAAACTTATTTAAAAACAATCCGGAAAAAACTGATTTGATTTCGGATGTAGAGTTTAGAACGGTTGCCATGCAAAGTGTTAATTATTCTTTTTTTACTGATAAATTAAAATTGAAAGATGATCAGGTAGGTTTGTTTTTGTTGTTTTGTGAAAATGACCCTAAGTCTAAAACTTTTGTCAATACTACAAGCCAGGAATTTGAAATCATGGATTTTTTGGTTACAAAAAACAGTGAATTCAAAAATATTGCTACTTTTGAAAAATGAAAAAAGGAATAGTTCTTGGTCTTTTATTATTTTTAGCATTTTCGATAAGCAGTTTTGGTGTCCATAAATTTTACATGGCCATTTACCAAATCAATTACGCACCCGAAAAGAAAATGCTTCAAGTTACTTCTCGCATATTTGTTGATGATCTTGATAGAGCCTTGGAGAAAAAACACAACAAAAAGTTTTTTTTGGGAACTGATAAGGAAACTGTCGAATCAATAGATCTTTTAAAAAAATACCTAAACGAAAACTTCACAATCAAAATCAACGGACAATCCAAAAGTATAAATTTTTTGAGCAAAGAAATGGATGGTGACGTGTTGGTTTGCTATTCAAATGTTAAAGACATTTCGAAAATAAATACTATCGAAATTTATAATTCGATTTTGATTGATTGTTTTGCTGAACAACAAAATATAATTCACGTGACTGCATTTGATACTAAGAAAAGTTTTCTTTTTACCGAGAGTTCTACAAAACAAGTGTTAAAATATTAATGGATTACGGCAATTATATTTAAAATTGTTATTTTCACCACCTAAAACAAATTAAAAGCTAGTTCATGAGAAAATTTTCACTTTTATTTATTCTCCCAACAATTTTATTGGCTCAGGAAAAAGCAGTGACACCAACTGTGAAGCAACCGGGCAAATATGACACCAATAAATTCAGTCAAATGTATGATTTGTTGGCAACTCCAAATATGTTTCGTACTGCAGCAGGAGCGCCAGGTCCAGCTTATTATCAACAGCAGGCCGATTATAAAATTGATGTCGAACTAGATGATAAAAATGCTAAATTAAGTGGTTCTGAAACGATTACTTATTATAATAATTCACCAGATAATTTAGAATATCTGTGGGTGCAAATGGATCAAAACCAAGCTGCAAAAAACTCCCAGTCTCCATTAGTTGAAAATGAAAAAGTAGAGGCTGTTTTGCCTGTAAATAAATTTGCCAACGAATATTTGAAAGAAGGATTGGATCGTGGTTTTAACATTGAATATGTAAAAGACGCTAAAGGAAATCCATTATCTTATACGGTTAATCAAACAATGATGCGTATTAACTTGGTTACACCAATGAAGCCAGGAACCAGCATGACTTTTTCAATAAAATGGTGGTATAACATCAATAATTATCAGCAAGATGGAGGTCGTTCAGGTTATGAACTTTTCGAAAAAGAAGGTAATAGATTATATGTAATAGCGCAATTTTATCCAAGAATGGCGGTTTACAATGATGTTGAAGGATGGCAAAATATGCAATTTTGGGGAGGTGGAGAATTTGCTTTGCCATTTGGAAATTTTGATGTAAGTATTACGGTTCCTGCGGATCATGTTGTTGATGCAACGGGGGAATTAACGAACAGAAGCGAAGTGTTTACACCAGAACAAGTAAAAAGATATCAATTGGCTCAAAAATCATTTGATAAACCAGTTGTTATTGTAACTCAAGCTGAAGCCGAAGCTGCTGAAAAAGGATTTTCTGATAAAAAGAAAACATGGAAATTCAGTGCCAAAAACGTTAGAGATTTTGGAATAGCTACTTCAAGAAAATTTATTTATGATGCGATGGCTGTTCAATTGAGCGGTAAAGTTGTTATGGCCGAATCTCTTTATCCAAAAGAAGCCAATCCGCTTTGGGGAGAAACATCAACAATGATGGTTGCACATACCTTAAAAAGCTATTCTTCTCATACTTTTGATTATCCTTATCCTAAGGCAGTGTCAGTTTCTGCAGAAGATCAAGGGATGGAATATCCTATGATTTGTTGGAATTTTGGTCGTCCAGATGCAAATGGCGTGACTAGTGAACAAATTAAAAACGGAATGATAGGAGTGGTGATTCACGAAGTGGGTCATAATTTTTTTCCTATGATTGTCAATTCTGATGAGCGTCAATGGACTTGGATGGATGAAGGATTAAACTCTTTTATGGAATTTATGGCAGAACAAGAATTAGGAACCAATTTTCCATCAAGACGTGGACCGGCCAAGAATATAGTTCCTTACATGAGTGGTGATCAAAAAATGTTGGAGCCTATTATGTCAAATTCCGAAAGTATCATTCAGTTTGGAAACAATGCTTACGGGAAACCAGCAACAGGTCTTAATATACTTAGAGAGACAATCATGGGACGCGAGTTGTTTGATTATGCATTCAAAGTATATGCAAACAGATGGAAATTTAAACACCCAACTCCAGAAGATTTTTTCAGAACGATGGAAGATGCTTCTGCTGTTGATTTGGATTGGTTTTTTAGAGGTTGGTTTTATTCTACAGATTTCGTGGACATAGGAATCAACGATGTAAAACAATATTATGTAACTGAAACTCCAACTGTGGCTTTGAAAGACGCAAAAGTTAGAAAAGGACGTAGCGGAATTGATAAAGGACCATTTGTGTACTTAATTGCAGGAGATAACCCAGAATTGAACCCAGCTTCAAAGAAGCCTTTGCAAATTGATGAAGTAAGTACTCTTTCAGAATACGTAAATCAAAAACTTACTGCTGAAGAAAAAGCAACTTTGAAAAATCCAAAATATTTCTATGAAGTAGAGTTCAATAAGCCAGGAGGAATGCCAATGCCAATTATTGTTCAAATTACTTATGAAGACGGAACAATGGATAATTACAAATATCCAGCTCAAATTTGGAGAAAAAGTAATGAAACAGCCAAGAAAGTGTACGCCACAAACAAAGCCATCAAACAAATACTAATCGATCCAAAATTAGAAACTGCCGATATTGATGTGACTAACAATTCATGGCCGAAAGTGGAAACAAAATCAAAATTTGATTAAAAAAGAATAAGAAACTAAGTTACTAAGATGCTAAGTTGGTAAGATTTTTAAAAGCGGAATAAAGCTTTATAGTCTTAGGAACTTAGCATCTTTTTTATGACAATTTTAAAACACAAAGTTTTAAATTTTAATATCTTTGCTCATTAAATACAAAAATTATGTTTGGAATAGGAGGAGGCGAATTAGTTTTTATCATGTTTATCGTATTGATGCTTTTTGGATCCGATAAAGTGCCTGAGATGGCTAGAACGATGGGAAAAGCAATGGCACAGCTTAAAAACGCAACTAACGATATCAAAAGTGAAATTCAAAAAGGTGCAGAAGCTAATGGTTTTGACCAAAATACCTTTAACGATTTAACAGGTGGTATCAATTCTGAAATCAATAAAGTCAAAACAAATCTTTTGGGAGATACATCCAATACTTTAAATGGTATTACCGATACATTCAGCACTGAAGTTAACAAGACAAAAGACAGTGTGCTAAGTGGTGCTACAAATCCTGATGGAACAACCGTTTTAGATGATCTGACTGGACCTATAAAACGACAAATGTAATGCTTGAAAAAATACTCGCCCTAGATACCCAATTATTAATTTATCTCAATGGTTTAGGCTCCGAGACTTATGATGGGCTTTGGCTTATTATAACCAAACAAGTCAATTGGATTCCCTTTTTTTTGCTGTTATTTTATCTCATTTATAAAAAATTAGGAATAAAACAAACAGGGTTTTTATTGCTTTTTGTAGTTTTTTTGGTGTTGACTACAGACCAAATTACCAATTTCTTCAAATATACGTTTCAAAGGCCAAGACCTTGCAATAATCTTGAAATTAATACGATTATTCGAGTTGTTCAAGTTCGTAAATCTTTTAGTTTTTTCTCGGGACATGCTGCCAATACTATGGCTGTCGCAACCTTTTTATATTTTATTTTCAAGAAAGAATTCAAGTATTTCGGATTACTTTTTTTATGGCCGTTAATCTTTGCGTACAGTCGTATTTATTTAGGACTGCATTATCCGTTAGATATTCTTTCAGGTTATTTATGTGGACTAATAACTGGTTATTTGATGTATAAAGTATACCAATGGGGGATTAAGAGAATGGAGATTTAAGATTTCAGAAGGCAGGAAGTAGAAAGCTGAAAAAAAAGTACAGTTAGCATAAAAAAACCATTCGTTTACGAATGGTTTTTTTATGAATCTGCAATCTATAATTAAATCACTCTGCTCACGGTCAATCCATCGCGAATAGGTAATAAAACCGTTTCTACCCTTGGATCGTCTTTAAGCAATTGATTGTATTCTACTAGTATTTTGGTGCTGATGTCATTTGGATGTATTGGTTCCAGAACTTTACCGCTCCACAACACATTATCGGATAAAATGATGCCGCCTTTATTCATTTTTGGAAGTATCATTTCAAAATAATTTAAGTAATTTTCCTTATCGGCATCAATGAAAACCAAATCAAATTTCAAATCCAGATTTGGGATAATATCAACGGCCTCACCCAAATGTTGTACAATTTGCCCACCCCAAGGCGATTTGTCAAAATGTTTGCGTTGGAAATCAACCAATTCTTCCTTGATGTCAATCGTGTGTAGTTGCCCGTTTTTCTGCATGCCTTCACACAAACACAAAGCTGAATAACCTGTATAAGTACCAATTTCAAGAATGTTTACAGGTCTGATTAATTTGGAAAGCATACTTAAAACACGTCCTTGAAAATGACCGCTCAGCATTCGTGGCAATAGTATTTTTTGATAGGTCTCCTTATTTAGTGCTGCCAGTAATTCCGGTTCTTTTTCAGAATGTTGCTCAATATAATCTTCTAAATCTTTGGAAATGAAATGCATTTTGTGAGTTATTGAAATTTGGCGTAAAGTTATTCATTTAAGATTTATAAAGTAGGAGTTGTATTTGATTTTCTGAATTTATTGGTGAATTAGATTTGAATTAAAAGAATTTGAAAAGCATTTTAAGAAACTACTATAAAAATTAAAATCCTAATGTTCTATTAGGATTTGGGGTTTAAAGTAAGCACTGAAATTATAATTTATGTAAGTTAAAATGAATTACGAATTCATCTTTTACTTTTATAATACCTCCCATTTTAGTTGGTGGTTCAAGTGCAATGTCTGAAAATTTTACTGCAACAGTTCCTTCAAGTGACTCTTTGGTATTTTTTAAAGCTAAGTTTTGGTACGAAAGGGTTTTGTCTGTTATGCGAAAATTCAAATTGCATTTGTAATTGGTTCCAGAAGACTTTATGTTGGTAATGGTGACCGTACTTTTGGGAAATTTGGTTGCCTTAACAGTGGTTTTAAGATCTTTGTTCATAATTCTGTTACCGCACTCAAAATTCCCCATAGGAATTTCTGATTTTAAACCGTTTTTAGTATTTGAGCTTAAAAAAATGGTATCCCTAAAAGAAAGTGAACTGGCACAATTGTATTTTCCAACGGTTGAATTCCCTAAGATTTCTAGTTCCAGTTTGTTGATGATTATGATGTTTGGGTCTGTGTCAAATAAAGGAATGGGTTTAGCATTTCCTAATAAAAAGAAAAGTGCCAAACCCATAACTATAATTGCTATTTTTTGTTTCATATTAGAAAGAAATGGCTGCTTCAAACATAATTCCTTCAAAACTACCTCCATATAAGTCGTTTAAACTGTTGCCACTAGTTTGGGAGTAGTCCGAATAATTTTGATTTGTGTAGGCTAATTTAGCAACAATATTTTTAGTCATAAACCAGCCAGCTGAAGCTTCGAATCTATCAACGTTAACTTTTTGAGTTTGACTGGCTAGTTCTCCTGATACTATATTATATCTTGCCCCTACAAAGAATTTTTCAGCATCACCAAATCTATAAATTAAATCAGCTGCATATTGATCTACGCTACGGGATTCATCAGTTCCTTTTTTATCTCCGCCACTAGTGAATTCCAAAGTTCCAAAGAACTCCAATCCTCTGTATTTGACAAACGGATTAATCATGAATGCTGTGTACCAGTTTGCATACCCAGGACTGAATCTACCAGTAGAAGCATTGGCAGTAGGGTCAAAGTTGTTTGCAACAGGAGTAGCATTATATGTGTAAGCTTGGTGAGACATAACACCAAAATAACGGCTACCGGCTCTGTCTGAACCCCATGGGTTTGCACTCATATTGGCGTTGTGGTTGTAAGACCCGGTGATTCTTATTCTCAGATCTTCATTCAATTGCTTGTCATAACCCAATTTGGCTAAAATGGTTGGGCTTACAGTGGTGTTTGGATCTGGAGCAGATGTAGTTGGATCGGATGCGACAAATTCTGCTACACCTTGGTTTAATTTACCATTAGTGATTCCAATCATACTAACCAATCCTTCTCTATTGTAGTAGATTTCCATTCCCATTTCAGTTTCGAAAGAATCCATAATATTGGCTTCAATGAAAGGATTTAGAAGTGCATTTCCATTGTCTGTTCTTCTAAAGTGGGAATCACCGTAGTTGTTTTCCATCTGACCCACTTTAATGGTGGTATATTTCATGATGCCAGCCAAGAAATCTTTTTTGATGAAATCAAGCTTGTCAATTTGTAAATAACCACCTTTAACCCAAGTTTCATTATGGTGTCTTGAAGAAAGATAAATATCCAAATTCACGCGTACTCCATCTGCCAACTGGGCACCAAAAACTAAATTGGCTGCTGGTAAATTGAAGTTGTTCTGTAGATTGTTTAGTCTGTAACCTCCAGTACCCGCATTTCCAGAAATTAGAGCTCCGTTCGGAGCGGTATATGTACCTTCTCTTTGATCATTGAATGAATTTAATCCTTGGAATTGCAATGCCAGAGCACCACCTAAATCTACACTTATACCTTCATAGGGAACGTCATTTTTCTGAACATCAAATACATTTAATCCTTCTTTGCTTCGCGGGATTTGGTTTTGTATTTTTCCGAAGGATACTTGAGCGTCAACTGCGGCAAATGATAATATGCCTACTATTGTTAATACAGTTTTTTTCATGGGTTAGTTATTTAAAGTTAAGATTAAATTTTATTGTTAAATCTTCTCCGGTTTTTATTGTGCCAAGCATAGCAGTCGGTGATTTCATGCCAAACTCTTTGAATGTTATTTTATCTGATCCTTGTAGATTAACAATACCATTGGTAACTGATATTTTAGCTTGGGTTTTGTGTTCTTTGCTTACCCCAGCTATAGTGTAAGTTCCTGTAAGATTCCAAGTGGTTTCGTTTACTTTTTCTGCAGATTTTAAAACATATAAAATATTTTTGTGTTTGTCTGTTTTTAAAGTTTCGTAAGCAATTTTATCCATTTTAGTTTTCTCGCTTTTGAGAGTTTCAGCCATAAGCGTGATTTTAATACTGGTGATATCTGTCAATTTATTGTCGGTTACTGTTAAGTTTGCAGTTCCAATCTTCGAGCCAGATTTCATTTCCCAATCGTGCATTGTTGAGGTGCCAAATACTGCAAAATTTGTTTTGACGTCCAACGTATAGTTTTTTTGGGCATTTGCAGATAATGCAATTGCAAAGAATGCAAATGTTGCGGTAATTTTTTTAAGAAGTGTTTTCATGACTTTTTTATAGATTAGTTAGTAATTATGCTTGAAAAAAAATAGTTTTTTAATCGATTTGTCTTTAAAATTCAATTTAACTTGAATGAAATATATGAGTCAACATTAAATTAAGGATGTAATCTTGTTAATGAAAATACAGAAACAAATGTTTTTAGATGTTTTTATATTCTTAGAATAACGACTGTTTCCTTTTTTTGAAAATAAAACCTTTTGTTTTCTTTAAAAGAATAAAAAAAGTTAGATACTGTTTTTAAATTATTTGTTTGTTTAAAATGCGATTATGCTGAATCTTTTGGGGCGATTTAACGTATTTCTTTGTTCTTCTGTGTTTTGTAAAATTTACCAAAATTCCTTTTTGGTCAGAGTTTCATTTTAATTAATTAAAAAAGTATGCTTTTTGTTTTTGGGTTAAGACAAATTTAATAAAACAAAAGTTATAAAAAAAGATATGATTCTAAATTAATCACTTATTTTCCAATGTTTTAACAGTTTTTCGTTCTTTTTTATTGGCCTGAATAATTGGGTTTATCTTCCTGTTCCTTGAATTCATAAGGCTTTATGCCACTTTAAAAGACTTTTGAATTCATTGACTGATTTGAAAAAATATTCTGATTTTTTGATTGTTTTTGAAATATTTTTTAAAAACTGACTAGAAACACAAATTTGTGGGCTTATAGTTCTTAGAAATACAGTTTCAGTTTGCTACTATTAAAAGTGAATTTTATAGCAAATACTGGAAATTGTTTGCCCCTCAGTTTTATAAAAAAAAACAGGTAATTTGGAATGTTTAGGTACTGTTTTAAAATAAAAAAGTCCTAATAAAACGAATGTTTTGATTAGGAGCTTGGTAATGAAACAAGAAGTGAAATTATAATTTATGCAAGTTGAAATGAATCATAAATTCATCTTTGACTTTTATGATACCTCCCATTTTGGTTGGTGGTTCAAGGGCAATGTCCGAAAAAGTTACGGCCATGCTTCCCTCAAGAGATTCTTTGGTGTTTCGTAAAATTAAGTTTTGGTAAGAAAGAGTTTTGTCAGTTATGCGAAAATTCAAACTGCATTTGTAATTGGTTCCAAAAGGTTTTATGTTGGTAATAATGACAGTGCTTTTTGGGAATTTGTTAGCTTTAACAGTGGTTTTAAGGTCTTTGTTCATAATTCTGTTGCCACATTCGAAATTGCCCATTGAAATTTCAGACTTTAAACTGTTTTTAATGTTTGAGTTTAAATAAATGGTGTCTCTGTAAGAAAGTGAGTTGGAGCAAGTGTATTTTCCAACTGTGGAATTTCCCAGAATTTCTATTTCCAACCCGTCGATGATGATGGTGTTAGGTTCAATCAATAAAGAAATGGGTTTAGCACTTCCTAATAAAAAGAGAAGTACTAAACCCAAAACTGTAATTGATATTCTTTGAATCATATTAGAATGAAATCGTTGCTTCAAATACTAGACCATTAAATTTACCACCGTAAAAGTTGTTTAAATTTGCTCCAGTAAATTGTGCGTGATCTTCATAGTTTTGGCTAACATAATTTAATTTAGTTAAGATGTTTTTAGTCATAAACCAACCAGCACTTGCTTCAAATTTATTGACAGTATCTTTTCCATCTAAATCAGCATTTGATTGTTTTCCAGATACAGTATTGTATTTCCCTCCAACATAGAATTGCTCTGATTGTCCAAATCTGTAGATAACTTCTGCAGCATATTGGTCAGCAGTACGTTTGTCACGTGAAGCGGCGCTATCTCCTCCTGAAGCTAATTCGATAGTTCCAAAGAATTCAAGACCTTTGTATTTTACGAATGGGTTAAACATGTAAGAAGTAGCCCAGCCTTTGAAACCAGGGTTGAATGTTCCTTCTGGTGTAGAAGCTGCATTGAAACTTGCAGGAACAGTAGCAGTACCATTTTGATAAGCATTATTGTTCAATACGTTCCAATAACCGAATCCTGATCTAGAACTAGAGTATAAGTTTGCGTTACCTAAGTTGGCACTATGGTAGTAAGAGCCTGTAAGTCTTACTCTCAAATCTTTGTTAAGTTGTTTGTCATAACCAAATTTAGCTAAGATTGAAGGGCTAACTGCTTTAGTCACCTCTGCATTACTTTGATTTAAATTTCCATTTGTAGCACCTATCATACTTACCCATCCGTTTCTTTGGTAGTAAACTTCCATTCCCATTTCAGTACCGAATGAATTCATAATGTTATTTCCAACAAACGCATTTCTAATAGTGTTACCATTATCAGAACTTCTAAAGTGAGCATCACCGAAGTTGTTCTCCATTTGTCCGATTTTAATAGTAGTGTATTTCATAACATCAGCAAGGAAGTCTTTTTTGATGAAGTCTAACTTGTCAATTTGTAAATATCCACCTTTTACATAAGTATTAGAGTGGTGTCTTGAAGCTAAATAAATATCTAGATTTACTCTTACACCGTCAAATAATTGTGCTGTAATAGTCATGTCTGCAGAAGGAAGTGAGAAATTGTTTTCGGCATTATTTAGTCTATATCCAGAAATACTTCCAATATTTGCAGGTTGGTCATTGAACGAGTTTGTCATGTGGTAATCCATATTGAAAGCACCACCTAGGCCAACGCTGATTCCATTGAATTCCTTGTCATTCTTTTGTACATCAAAAACGTTAATTCCGTCTTTACCTCTTGAAATTTCGTTTTGCATTTGCCCAAATGATACTTGAGCGTTTGCTGCAGCCATTGATAATAATCCTGCAACTAAGAAATATATTTTTCTCATGATTAATAGTATTTAATTAAAATTTAAATTGAATTTTATTGTTAATTCTTCACCAGTTTTTATTGCTCCAAACATGGCAGTTGGAGATTTCATGCCAAATTCTGTAAATGTAATTTTGTTAGAACCTTGGATGTTAACCACTCCATTTACTACAGAGGTTTTTACTTGAGTTTTAAGCACTTTTGAAACTCCTGCAATAGTATATGTACCGGTAAGATTCCAAGTGGTTTCGTTTACTTTTTCTGCAGATTTTAAAACATATTTCATGTTTTTGAATTTGTCAGTTTTTAAAGTTTCGTAAGCTACTTTATCCATGCTCTTTTTATCGCTTTTAATGTTTTCGGCAGGAAGAGTGATATCGATACTATTAATGTCAGCTAATTTTGAATCGGTAACCGTAAGATTGGCTGTTCCAGTTTTTGAAGGTGATTTCATTTCCCAATCATGCATTGTTGAGGTTCCAAATACTGAAAAACTTGTTTTTGCATCTAAATTGTAACCTTTTTGAGCGTTTGTAGCTATACTAACAGCGAACAAAGCCATTGAGATGATAATTGTTTTGATTTTTGATTTCATAAACTTTTTTTTAATAATTAATTGTATTCAAGAATTAGAAAAGCTGTTAAGATTTTACTTTATGGAAGTTTTAATCTTGTTATTTGCTTTATCTGATACAAAAGTAGAGTGGAATTCGAAGTATGGATATGATATAAATCATGTTAATAAAAATATAAAATTTGTATATTTTTTAAAAAATCATGGCAGTTATTAACTATATCGTTGTTTTTTTAATTTTTGACAAAATTGTTGTTCAATAAAAAACGACTTTAATATCTCATTGTCTGTAGTTTAAGTGTGATTAATTAGAATCCTTATAAAAGACGATTCTGTCTCTTTTTTACTGTTTTATTTTTTATTTTTTTTATCATTTTAGATCAAAATCATGTTGTATTTCTTGTTATTATTTTTGGTTTCCAAAAAAAAGAGTTTTAAAAAGTGTTAAATAATTTTAGAAATTCTGCTTTTTAGTTAAATCAGATAAGATTCAAAATAATTGAATAGAGTTTTTTTGATTGGATCGCGAATGGATAAAAATTATTGTCTGAATAATGGAGCTATTTGTTAGATTTGAAAGTTGTTTTAAAGTCATAAATATTTAAAATTGTTCTATCAAAACAACATTTACACAAATTGTCACTAAATTTGCGCCATGCAAATTGAGAAAAAAGACATACGGGCATTGTCCAAAGACCAACTGAGAGATTTTTTTGTAACCAATGGAGATAAAGCTTTCAGAGGCAATCAAGTCTATGAATGGTTGTGGAGTAAAGGAGCTCATAGTTTTGATGATATGACCAATGTGGCCAAAAGTACCCGTGCTATGCTGGAAGATAATTTTGTTATCAATCACATAAAAGTGGATACAATGCAGCGCAGTGAAGACGGTACAGTTAAAAATGCCGTTCGTCTGCATGACGGATTGGTGGTGGAAAGTGTTTTGATTCCAACGCAAACCAGAACGACTGCTTGTGTATCGAGTCAGGTGGGTTGCAGTTTGGATTGTAATTTTTGTGCTACTGCACGATTGAAACGTATGCGTAACCTAGAGCCTGCCGAAATTTACGATCAAGTAATAGCGATTGATAGAGAAAGCAGATTGTATCACAATCATCCGTTGTCGAATATAGTTTTTATGGGAATGGGTGAGCCACTTATGAACTATAATAATGTTTTGAAAGCGATTGAAATGATAACCTCTCCTGAAGGATTAGGGATGTCTCCAAAAAGAATTATGGTTTCGACTTCTGGGATTCCTAAAATGATAAAAAAATTAGCCGATGATGATGTGAAATTCAAATTGGCGGTTTCGTTACACTCCGCTATTGATGAAATTCGATCACGAATAATGCCGTTTAGTGAAAATTTTCCTTTGGCAGATCTGCGTGAAGCCTTAGAATATTGGTACCGAAAAACAAAGTGCAAAGTGTCCTATGAATATGTAGTTTGGAAAGGAATCAATGATGATAAAGCTTCGATTGACGCATTGGTGAAGTTCTGTAAATACGTTCCTTGTAAAGTGAATCTTATTGAATACAATCCAATAGACGACGGAGAATTTCAACAAGCTTCAGAAGAATCTATAAATGCCTATATAAAAGCATTGGAAAACACCGGAATTGTTGTAAAAGTAAGAAGAAGCCGAGGTAAGGATATTGATGCAGCTTGTGGGCAATTAGCCAATAAAGAAGCTTAAATATAAAACTATGAGAAATAAAAAAAGCATTAAAAACAACCGTTAAGTTTGTTTTTAATGCTTTTTTATTTCTATGAAAGTTGTTGTTTTATTTTTTTAATTCTATCGAAGTAGTTACGCCATCAACAGTTACTGAGGCAAGATTGTCGCATTCGCCAGTTCCATAATCGACCAATGTTTCTACGCCATTTTTAACTTTTGAAACAATACCGGAAACAGGGAATGGTTTTTTGCAGGCCATTTCATAACGTAATGGTGTTGTAATTGTACTTGAGCTTGTATCACCATTTGGCCAGGCTGTGGTTTCGCTTCCTGTTACCAAGAATACATTATCGCTCCAGTCGCCTTTTGTGTCATAACCTTCTACCATTTCTTTTACTCTGTTTCCTGTTCTAGTATAAACTGATCCATCTTCAAAAGTTATTGTCATGTCAACAGTATGAGTGAATACAGGATGCACAGCGGCAAGTAATTCGGTGCTTTTAAGAGTTCTTATAATGGTTTTGCTGCCTTGAATTTTGTTTCCGTTGTGGAAAAATTGATCAAAAGAATAAGTAATCGTTTGCTCTGGAGTCATAAAATTTCCTGAAAAAGAAAGAGTAATTTTTCCTTTTAGAACATTTCCGTTTTCAAGAGTACAGCCTTCAGTTCCAAAATCAATTGTACCTGTAAATGTTCCGTCTACAAATGTCCATGTTGTAACAGCACATGATGGTAAAAAACTTTTTACAGTTTCTGATTTACCAGTGGCACTACTTTGTTTCATAGAAAATTGATCTTCCGCTATATTTGAAATGTCTTCAATGGAAGCATCAATTTTAGAATCGGTAGCGACTTGACTGGTTGGAGAAGTAGGATTCATGTTATCCGCACCATCACTGTTGTCTGAATTGTCACAACTAATAAATAAGGCTATTGCTATGAATGAAGCAATGAAAAAAATCTTTGTTTTCATAATTAATAGATTTAAGGTTTATTATAAAATGTTTAATTTTCAAAAAAAAGTTAAGCCTAAAGACTTTATTTTTTTTTGAAAATAATAATAGAACAATTCCTTTTAGGGGGAATCAATATTTTTTAGGTTTTTTTTGAGTAGAATTATTTGTGTTTCAGTAATGGAGTATACTATAAAACACTATTTTTATAAAGTTATAATCATACTTAAAATCGTTTTGCAAGAATAAAAGGATCAATGAATATAATTACTAGTATAAAATTACAAAATAATTAATTACACTTAACATATTATGATTAACGTTTTTTTATTTAAAATAGTATATTTGACATCTAAATGAATATTACTACACAAATAAAGCAGCCAATAGTTTATGAAATGGAACTTTTTGAAAAAAAGTTCTACGAATCGATGACCTCTAAAGTGGCGCTTTTAAATCGTATCACATATTATATTGTCAACAGAAAAGGAAAGCAAATGAGACCTATGTTTGTTTTCTTGATGGCCAAAATGGTATCCAAAGGCGAGGTGAACGAGAGAACGTATAGAGGAGCTTGTGTAATTGAGTTAATTCATACTGCAACATTGGTACACGACGATGTGGTGGATGATAGTAATAGACGTAGAGGTTTTTTCTCCATTAATGCACTTTGGAAAAATAAAATTGCCGTTTTGGTGGGAGATTATTTGTTATCCAAGGGATTGTTGCTTTCTATCGATAATGGTGATTTTGATTTATTAAAAATCATTTCTGTTGCTGTTCGAGAAATGAGCGAAGGTGAGTTACTTCAAATAGAAAAGGCCAGAAGACTCGATATTACCGAAGCAGTTTATTACGAAATTATTCGAAAAAAGACTGCTACACTTATTGCGGCCTGCTGTGCTCTTGGTGCTAGATCGGTTGTTGAGAATGAGATTCAGGTAGAGAACATGAGAAAGTTTGGAGAACTTATCGGAATGGCTTTCCAAATTAAAGATGATTTATTCGATTATTCTGAAGAAGCTATTGGGAAACCAACAGGAATCGATATCAAAGAACAAAAAATGACTTTACCATTAATTCACGTTCTTAATAATTGTACACCAAAAGAAAAAAGTTGGCTTATCAACTCGATTAAAAACCACAATAAGGATAAAAAAAGAGTTAAAGAAGTGATTGCTTTTGTAAAAGATAATCATGGTTTGACTTATGCCGAAAATAAAATGGTGGAATTTCAGCAGGAAGCACTACAACTGCTGAACGAATATCCTCAATCTGATTATAAAGATGCACTCATTCTAATGGTAAACTACGTTATCGAAAGAAAGAAGTAACTTTTAAGTTTAAAAAAATCAGTTTTTTGCAATTTTAAATATTTGATAAATAGCTATTTGGGATATTTGTCTAAATAAATTGTACTTTTATTTTGACTTTTTTAAAATTCCATACAACCTTTTTGCATTAATTCTCGTCTATACTTATAGAACCACTTTTTAAACCACTTTGAAAGTAATTAATTTACATCAGGATGAAAATGAAATAATTGCATTGGCTGTCAAAAACAATCGACAAGCTCAACAATGCATTTATTCCAAATATTCTCCAAAGATGCTAAGTGTTTGTCGGCAATACATTAAAGATTTGCAATTGGCAGAAGATGTCATGATTACAGCTTTCATGAAAGTCTTTGTCAATTTAGATCGATTTGAAAATAAAGGGAGCTTTGAAGGTTGGATTAGGAGAACGATAATTAATGAATGCATTTCATTTATTAGGGTTCAAAAAAAGGTACATTTTATAGAAGACTCTGTAGGTTTTGAAGAAATTGACAGTGAAGCCGATATTCAGTTTTCTATAGAAGATATTCAAAGTTTAATAGATAGTTTGCCGGATGGTTATAAAATCGTCTTTAATTTATTCGTTATAGAAGGTTATAAGCACAAAGAAATTGCAAGTATGTTGGGTATTAATGAAGGTACTTCCAAATCACAATTTGCTCATGCCCGAAGAATTTTGAAGAATCAAATAAGTATTTTGAAGAATAAGGAGAAGTATTCTTGAGTAAAAAATAATATGATGAAAAAGAGTGTTATAGAAAATCAATTTAAAGAAAAGATTAGCGCAAGGGAGATTACCCCTTCCAAAGCTTCTTGGGATCGATTGGATGCTATGCTTACTGTTGCCGAAAAACCAAAACGCAACTTTAAGTGGATGTATATTGCAGCGAGTTTTTTTGGGTTTTTGTTGATAGGAACTTTGTATTTTAATCAAAATAAAAAGGAAACTATAATTACGAATGATGATGCAATTGTAGTTAATGAACCTAAAATTATACCTGAATTAAAAGTAACGCCTGCAAAAATAAATTTGACAAAAAAAGAAGAAGAAATAAAAGCCAAGGAAGTTCAATTAGCATCAATAGAAACAAAACCTAAGGTTAATCCAGATAGTGTTTTGTTTAATGAAATAGAAAATAAAGTTGCAGAAAAAGAAATTGTTCAAGAACAACAAATACCAATAATCAATCAAAAAGCGGAACAGAAAATAGTTCCAACTAAACCAAAGTATGTTAATGCTGACGAGCTATTAGCATCGGTGGATAATGCTTCTCTAAAAAAGAGCTCTGCAGTAGCCAAGACCAATGTCAAAGTTAATTCGAATGAATTGCTTACTCAAGTTGACGGTGAATTAGATCTTACTTTTAGAGAAAAAGCTATTAAAACTGTAAATCAAAATTTTAAAGCAGCCAAATTAGCTTTGAGCAACCGCAATTCAGAATAAATCATCAATCACATTTAAAAACAAACAAACATGAGGAATTTTAAAATTTACTTAGTAGTATTTATATGCCTTTTCGGAAGCAAAATACGAGCTCAAGAATCATTTGAAGGAAAGGCAAAAGACATCGCTTCAAAGATTGAAACCATTGTAAAAGAAGAAAAAGAAGAATTGAAAGTCGAAGTTGAAGCTGTAAATGAGGAACTAGCTCAAGGCAAATTAACGAATGATGAGGCTGATCAGAAAAAGAAAGCTTTGTCAGAAGCCCGTGCAAAAATAATTGAGGAGAAAGTAGCAAAAGCAGAAGAAGAACTGCATGTGTTAGTTCAGGATAAAGTAGATGGAAAGATTAAAAACGTAGATACTTCAAAAACAATAACTGTTCATATTGATAAAGATTTTTTTTCTTATAAGAGGTGTTCGAATGGTGAAAAAAGAACGACTTCTCAGTTTGTATTCGCATTTGGGGCGAATAATTTAGTAACGAATCAACAAGTTGCCCATTCGGATTTTAAATATTGGAAATCTCACTTTTATGAGTGGGGATTGACCTACAATACAAGGATTCTAAAAGAAGATAATCTGCTACATTTTAAATATGGAGTGTCTTTGATGTATAACAATCTGCGAGCAACCGATGATCGTTATTTTGTGAAAAACGGGGCGCAAACTGATTTGGTCACTAGTATAGTTCATTTAGACGAATCCCGATTTAGAAACGTATATATCATGATGCCACTGCATTTAGAGTTTGATTTCACTAAGAAAGAAATACGTGATGATGTTAATTATTTTAGAACACATAAAAGTGCAAGAATTGGAATAGGTGGATATGCTGGGTTTAGAGTGAAGTCAAAACAAATTCTTTGCTTTGATGATGCTAGCGGAAATGATGTGGAACAAAAAACGAAAGGCAACTATAACGTAAATGATTTCAATTATGGATTAAGTACGTATGTTGGATATAAATCAACGAGTATATATTTGAAATATGATTTACAGCCTTTATTTGAAGATAACTCTGTTGACCAAAATAATATTTCGTTAGGACTTCGTTTCGATTTTAATTAATTAGTTAAGTTGTTTAGAGTGAAAAAGTGTTTCAGAGATGGAGCACTTTTTTTATTTTGAATTATAAAGTTTGATTTGTGTATTTTTGTAACTGTTCGAATTTTCGAAAGGATTACTATTAAATATTCTTATAAGTTTTGATATCACAAGCAACCATAGATACTGTTTTTGAAACCGCTCGAGTAGAGGAGGTTATTGGCGATTTTGTACAATTAAAAAGAGCAGGAAGTAATTTCAAAGGGCTGAGTCCATTTTCGGATGAACGTTCCCCTTCCTTTATGGTTTCGCCTGCAAAAGGAATTTGGAAAGATTTTAGTTCTGGGAAGGGAGGAAATTCAGTTGCTTTCCTGATGGAGCATTCGCATTTCACTTATCCGGAAGCCATTCGTTATTTGGCCAAAAAATACAATATAGAGATTGAAGAGACAGAACAATCTGAAGAGGAGAAATTAAATACAGATGTTCGTGAAAGTATGTATTTGGTTTCTGAATTTGCCAAAACTTATTTTCATACTACACTTTTAAACTCAGAAGAGGGAAAAGCCATTGGACTTTCCTATTTTAAAGAGCGTGGTTTTACCAATGAAACTATCAAGAAATTTGCTTTGGGATATTCGCCAGAAACCTGGGATGCTTTTACCAAAGAAGCGCTAGGAAAAGGATATAAAATGGAGTTTCTTGAAAGTACAGGACTGACTATAGCCAGAGAAGATCGCCCTTTTGATCGATTCAAAGGTAGAGTGATGTTTCCTATCCAAAGTATGTCTGGAAGGGTTCTTGGTTTTGGAGGTCGAATTTTGACTAATGATAAAAAAGCAGCCAAATATTTAAATTCCCCAGAGAGTGATCTTTACCATAAAAGTAAAGTGCTGTATGGTATTTTTCAAGCGAAACAATCAATAGCGAAACTAAATAATTGTTTTTTGGTAGAAGGTTACACTGATGTTATACAGTTCAATCAAGCGGGTATTGAAAATGTTGTTGCCTCTTCGGGAACTGCTCTTACACCGGATCAAATACGATTAATCAATAGATTGACCAAAAACATTACCGTTCTGTTTGATGGTGATGCTGCAGGACTCCGTGCTTCTGTTCGTGGAATCGATTTAATTCTCGAAGAAGGAATGAACGTAAAAGTTTGCGCGTTTCCTGATGGGGAAGATCCTGATAGTTTTGCCAGAAAAACTTCATATGAAGATCTAGTTGCCTATTTAGAGAATAATGCCAAGGATTTTATTCAGTTCAAAGCATCTCTTTTGATGAATGATGCCAAAAATGATCCCGTTAAGAAAGCCGATTTGATTCGGGATATGGTTAGCAGTATTTCTAAAATTCCTGACAGGATTCAACGTGAAATTTACATACAGGAATGTTCTAGAATTATGGATATTTCCGAGCAGGTTTTGACAAGTACTTTGGCACAATTGGTTCAAAAAGATGTTACCGAAGTAGGGAAAAAAGCAAAACAGGAGCAAAAGGCTTTTGAAATTGTAAAAAATGAAAATCCTGTTCAAGCTGCAAAAGTTGATGTGCTGTATCGTTTAGAGCGTAAAATAATTGAGATTCTTTTGTTGTATGGAAATAAAACAGAAGAGTTTGAGGATGTTTATTTGAGGACAAATGAATCGGGTGAAATCGAAAATGTAACCGAAAAGAAAGAATATAAAGTTTATCAAAGGATTTATTTGAGTTTGCAAGAAGATGAGGTGGAATTAGCCAATCCTTTATTTCGTGATATTTTTAATGACTTAATTCAATATTTTCTGCAGAATGAAAATTTAGAATTTGAAAAGTATTTGATGCATTTAAATTCCGACTTTGCCCAAGAAGTAACTGATATTTTGATGGAAGATGAGCGATTGGTATTGCATAATTGGGAAGGACAAAACATCATTCCTAAAACGAAAAATGAAACTATCAGTCAATATGTGTCTGAAACTATCTTGACGATGCGCTGGTATTTGGTAGACAAAATTATAGAGGAATTAAAAAACTCTGTATCAAATGAACCGGGTTCAGATAATACAGAGTCTATGTCTATGGCGATGGACTACTATAAACTAATTAATTCTTTTTCGAAAAAATTAGGAAGAGTCATGTCACGATACAGTTAAACGATCTCTAAAGTTTTAGCTTTGTTTACTAAATCTACTAGATTTGTAACGTTTAATTTAGTTAATAATCGTAATTTGTAAGTACTGATTGTTTTTTCATTAAGGGATAAAATCTCAGCGATTTCGTGGTTTTTCTTACCGTCACTTAAATAACGCAATACTTCAACTTCACGATTAGAAAGTTTTCTGTATAAACGCTCGCTTTTGCTTTGTTTTGCAATCAAAGCAATGTTTTTCATCACTGTTTCATTCATGATGATTTTTCCTTGGTTCACTTTGATGATCGATTGACCTAAAGTTTCCAGTTTTTCAGTTTTGTGGACAAATCCAGAAACTCCTGCTTTAATAGCATTTGGAGCATAGATTTGCTCTGAAAGTCCGCTGTAAAAGACAATTTTAGTTTTTGGGAAATTTTTCAAAACCGATTTGATTTCGAAAATACTCGATAACCCTTCAAGTTCTAGGTCCAATACAAGAACATCTATTTCTTTGGTAAGAAGGATGTCTTTTACCATTGCAAAATTACCAACGTTGGCTACGATAGAAATGTCTGAATGGTCTTTGAAGTACGACTTTATTCCAAAATGTACTACAGGATAGTTATCTGCTAAACAAACTTTAATCATGGTATTTAGTTTTAGGATTGTTTTTGAAGATATAAAATTATAAAAAAATATTTATATAAGTATAATTTTTCGGACAAATTATTTTTTTTTAACAGTTTATAGTGCAAACTGGAATTGGATTCATCTTGTGTTGGTTGCTCTGATTAAGCTTTGTATAAATTCGTAGAACTTCTTTTTCGCGTTCTGTAATTGTTTCTGCGTTTGCTTCAGATTCGGTTAAGAGCATTGCCCATTCCAATTCATCATAACTGGCTCCTAATTGATCCTCGTCTGATCGATCATCTCCAAATAAACCATCGGTTGGAGCGGCTGTTAAAATAGAGTTTGGGATTTTTAGATAGGTTCCCAATTGATATACTTCAGACTTCATTAAATCGGCAATTGGACTCAAATCTACTCCACCATCACCATATTTAGTATAAAATCCTACTCCAAAATCTTCTACTTTATTTCCAGTCCCCGCGACTAATAAACCATGTATTCCTGCAAAATAGTATAAAGTTGTCATGCGTAAACGTGCGCGAGTATTGGCAAGTGACAAATTTACGACACTTTCATTATCAGTTGTAGGAACTGCATTTTTGAATGTTTCAAAAACTGAAGTTAAGTCGGCTACAGCATTGGTTACATTAGGGAATCTACTTTTTAATTGCTCAATATGTTCCTTGGCTCTTGAAACCTGACTTGGTGCTTGGTGGATTGGCATTTCAACACATAATACTTTCAAACCTGTTTGAGCACAAAGTGTTGAGGTTACTGCTGAATCTACTCCGCCAGATATTCCAATTACAAATCCATTAACTTTCGAATTTTCAGCATAGCTTTTTAGCCATTCAACAATATGTGTATTAACTTTTTCGATTTGGAGGGTTCTTTTTTTAGTCATAATAGTTTAAGTTTTAAAAAGCAGGGATGTATATTTGCAAAAAAAATAAGTGTATTGTTTTTCGGAATTCCTTTTGAAACAAATTTAAATAAAATAATGCAATTGGATAGAGGATGTTTGGTTTAGGTTGAAAAAGCCTATGAAGATTTGAGGATTATTGTTTAAACCTGTCGAGAAACTGATAAAAAATTAAAATAACATGAAATTATTTCTCTTAACGATAGTTAGTAGTTTGCTTTTATTGTCTTGTGGTCAAAAAAGTAAAGTTGAAAAAGCTATCGAAGAAACACCTGTAGAAGCTATTAAGGTTGAACGGTTTGATAAACAGTTCTTTGAAACTGCTCCAGGAGATTTGTCAAAATTGAAAAAACAATATCCTTATTTCTTCTCTCCCCAGATTAATGATACCGTTTGGACAAATAAAATGACGGCTCCTATTTGGAGAGAAGTATATGCCGAAGTTGAAAAAAAGTATCCTACATCGGAAGGGATTCAAAATGAGGTAGAAGCTTTAGTTCAGCATATGAAATATTATTTCCCTAAGACAAAAACTCCTAAAGTAATTACGTTGATTTCAGATATGGATTATACGAATAAAGCGATTTACGCAGATTCTTTAGTTATAATTTCATTAGAATTGTATTTGGGTAAGGATCATAAGTTTTATACTTTTCCAAAATATATTAAACAAAATTTTGAAGAAAGACAAATGATGCCTGATGTAGTGAAGAGTTTTTCATTAGGAAAAATTGCTCCTCCAATGGATAAAAACTTGTTGTCCCAAATGATTTATTTTGGAAAACAGCTCTATTTAAAAGATCTTTTGTTGCCAGAATACAGTGATGCCGAAAAAATGGGATATACTCCAGAGCAAATTGTCTGGTGCCAAGAAAATGAAAGTTATATATGGCGCTATTTTATTGAAAGAGAAATGCTTTTTAGCGATGAGCAAAAGTTGACTTCTCGTTTTATTGATCCAGCTCCTTTTTCAAAATTTTATTTAGAAATTGATAATGATTCTCCAGGACAAATAGGTTCATGGATTGGCTGGCAAATTGTTAAGTCTTATATGGTAAATAATGATGTTACGGTAGATCAGTTGTTAAAAACGGATGCCAAAGAAATTTTCGAAAAATCAAAATACAAACCCAAGAAATAATGTCAAATAAAAATACCTCAGAAATTAAATTTTTAGTCGAATTGGATGAAAACCGCGTTCCAGAAAAGCTTTTTTGGACTGCAAAAGATGGAGGAGTGGAGCTATCGGAATCAAAAGCAATTATGCTTAATGTGTGGGATAGCAAAGCCAAGGAAAGCATGCGCATCGATTTGTGGACTAAAGAAATGCCTGTAGATGAAATGAAAATTTTCTTCCATCAAACCTTAGTGGCTATGGCTGATACTTTCAAAAGAGCGACTAATGATGAGAAAATGTCGGATACGATGTTGGACTTTTGTGATTATTTTGCAGAGAAACTAGAATTGAAGAAATAGTTTTTTGTCAAATAATTAGGAATTATAAAAAATCCCAAAACTATCAGGAAAATATAGTTTTGGGATTTTTTTATATGTTATAAAGTCTTTTTAGAATTCTGAATTATTTTTAAAGACTTCTTGATTTACGTCGTCTATATAACTTAATAGTTCTTCTTTTCCAGTTGATTCTGTCGCTGAAGTAACAAAGTATTGTGGCATTTCGGCCCAGTTGTTGGCAAACATTTGTTTTTTGTAAGCTGCAATGTGGGAATCGATTTTTACTTTACTGATTTTATCAGCTTTGGTGAAAATAATGCAAAAAGGAATTTCACTTTCTCCCATGTACGACATGAATTCAATGTCGATTGTCTGTGCTTCATGACGAATGTCAATCAAAACAAAAGCGCAAACCAACTGCTCTCTTGTCTCAAAATAATCGGTGATGAATTCTTGAAATATGGATTTTGTTTTTTTGGAAACTTTAGCATAGCCATAACCAGGTAAATCAACAAGAAACCAATTGTTATTGATCAAAAAGTGATTGATTAGTTGCGTTTTTCCGGGTCTTCCAGATGTTTTTGCCAATTTTTTTTGATTGGTCAACATATTAATTAATGATGACTTCCCAACATTGGAACGACCAATAAAAGCATATTCTGGCAAAAAGTCCTTTGGACATTTGCTCACATCTGAGTTACTTATTACGAATTCGGCAGTATTAATTTTCATGTTTTTGGGTGTAAAATTCTCCTTTTCGATTAGTGTTCAGATAAGTGAGTGTGGGTAAGCCAGTCCTCAAGGTGTTTGTTGAATTCCTCTGGTTGCTCCATCATGGCGGCGTGGCCACATTTGTCAATCCAGTATAAAGTGGAATTAGGTAGTAATCTATGGAATTCATCTGCTACATCTGGAGGGGTAACTTGATCGTTTTTCCCCCAAATAATACAGGTTTGCACGTGCATTTTTGGTAAATCTTTAGCCATATTGTGACGAATTGCACTTTTGGCAATAGTCAAAGTCTTGATTAATTTTATGCGGTCATTTACTGTAGCATATACTTCGTCAATAAGTTCTGGTGTCGCTATTTTTGGGTCGTAAAATACATCTTCGGCTTTTTTCTTGATGTATTCGTAGTCGCCTCTTTTTGGGTAACTATCTCCCATGGCGCTTTCGTATAATCCTGAACTTCCAGTAATTACAAGTCCGGATACTTTTTCAGGAAACATTTTGGTATGGTATAATGCAATATGTCCTCCAAGAGAATTTCCTAAAAGAATGACTCTGTCTAATTTTTTGTAAGTAATGAAGTTTTTTACATAGACTGCAAAACTCTTCACATTCGTTTTTAATATGTTTTGAGTGTAAATAGGCAAATCGGGGATGATGATTCTGTATCCTTTATTAGAAAAGTAACTAGCCACAGCGTCAAAATTGCTAAGTCCCCCCATTAAACCATGTAAGATGACAATCGGAATTCCTTCGCCTGCTTCGTAATATCCGTATTTGCCTTCTTTTTTATAGTATTTTTCCATGTTTTAAATGACAATTTTCAATTTTTCACAAATATAGGGTTTATAAAATTAAAAAGAATTTTAGCAGCTATTTTTTAACCTTTTATTGTCTCAATTAAAAATAAAGAATTTTAGAGGGTGTTTTGCTAGTTTTTTAACGAATGAATAGCAGAATTTTTAGGCTTTTAAGAGTGTGTTTTAATAATCAAAAATGAAGGCTTTTTAACAAAACACAATCTTTCTTACAAATAATGGATGTGTAAGCTAATGTTCTGATTGTCTATAAACTAAGCGTTTTTGGTTGAAAGTGGTTAAACTTATTAACAAAGTGGTATATTGTGGTAAAATGTGGTAAAATTTTATATATTTTTGCTTTATACAATAAACACTATTTACTTGGACGCAATTATAGGGACATATGAGTGTAAAGTCGATGCAAAAGGACGGGTTTTATTACCTGCTCCTTTAAAAAAGCAACTGGCTTCCTCGCTTCAAAACGGTTTTGTTTTGAAGCGTTCTGTATTTCAGCCTTGTTTGGAATTGTATCCTATGGAAGAGTGGGATTTGATGATGAAAAAAATCAACAAACTTAACCGATTTGTAAAAAAGAACAATGACTTTATTCGTCGTTTCACTGCTGGAGTAAAAGTAGTAGAGATTGATGCATTGGGTAGGTTATTGGTTCCTAAGGATTTAGTGGTTTTTGCGAGTATTGATAAAGATGTGGTTTTTTCTTCTGCAGTTAATATTGTGGAAATTTGGGATAAGGATTTGTATGAGAAATCGATAGACGGTGCAGATGTTGATTTTGCGGATTTAGCCGAAGAAGTAATGGGTAATTTAAATGACGACGACAATGGAATATCATAATCCAGTATTGCTACATCCTACGGTAGATGGCTTGAATATTAATCCAGACGGAGTTTATGTGGATGTAACTTTTGGCGGCGGCGGTCATTCAAAGGAAATATTGAGTAGGCTGGGGCCAAATGGTAAATTGTTTGCCTTTGACCAAGATGAGGATGCTTTAGCGAATGCTTTGCCTGATGAAAGATTTACTCTTATTAATGAAAATTTTAGATTCATAAAAAGATTTTTGCGTTTTTATGGTATAAAAGAAGTTGATGGTATTTTGGGTGATTTGGGAGTTTCTTCCCATCAGTTTGATGTAGCTGAAAGAGGCTTTTCAACTCGATTTGATGCTGAACTGGATATGAGAATGAGTCAGAAAAATGATTTGAATGCATATCGAGTTGTGAATGAATATGATGATGTTAATTTGAGAAGAGTTTTCTTGGATTATGGAGAATTGAAAAATGCACCAGCTTTGGCAAGAACAATT
Organism: Flavobacterium granuli; assembly: GCF_031456055.1. Classification (GTDB taxonomy): domain Bacteria; phylum Bacteroidota; class Bacteroidia; order Flavobacteriales; family Flavobacteriaceae; genus Flavobacterium; species Flavobacterium granuli_A. The sequence continues at coordinate 814,594 of NZ_JAVDTX010000001.1, read as the reverse complement.
GTAGAGGCTAGAGAGCATCAATTAATCAAAACCACAGATGAATTAAAAGAAGTCTTGGCTAAATATTTGCCTGAAAGAGTTCGAAATAAAATATTGGCTCAAATCTATCAGGCGATTCGTATTGAAGTGAATCAGGAAATGGATGTTTTGAAAGAGTTTTTGGAACAGTCCCTTGAAATCTTGAAACCAGGTGGGAGATTGAGTGTGATTTCTTATCATTCATTAGAAGATAGATTAGTAAAAAGATTCATAAAAAATGGAATGTTCGAAGGGGAACCAGAACGAGATTTTTATGGAAATTTTTCGGTTCCTTTTAAGACTATCGGAAAATTAATTGTTCCTGATAACGAAGAAATCAAAATAAACAACAGAGCTAGAAGTGCTAAATTGAGAATTGCTGAGAAAAAGTAATAAAATGAAAGGTGGAATTTATAACATATTAAAAGCACAGTTTCTTATAGACGATAATGCAGTCAAAAATTGGCGTTTTATTGTCTTTGTGATTTTACTTGCTATAATAATGATTGCAAATACACAACGTTACGAACAAAAAGTATTTAAGATTGTTGAGTTGACCAATAAAGTAAAAGAGTTGCGTTCTGAATTTGTAGACAGACGTTCTGAGCTGATGAAACTCAAAATGGAATCCACGGTTTCGGCAAAAATGGAAGAAAAACAAATTTTTCCATCAACCGTTCCTCCAGTTAAAATAGAAGTTAAAAAACCCGAAGAGAAAAATTTCTTAGAAAGAATATGGCAGTAGAAGATAAATATATATCCTATAGAACCTACTTGGTTGCCTTTTTCATCTTTTTGATGGCAATAGCTATTGCTGTGAAGTTAACTAATATTCAATGGGTGGATGGAGATCATTACAGAGAATTAGCCAAAGAAAGAACGGTGAAAAATTTTGTTATTCCTGCCAATAAAGGGAATATCTATTCTGCTGATGGAAGTCTTTTGGCAACTTCAATTCCTAATTATGCAATTCGTTTTGATGCTGTAGCTCCGAAAACAGAAACTTTTGAAAAAAATGTAAAATTGCTTTCTGATTCATTGGGTTTGATACTCAAAAAATCTAGTAGTACTATCCAAAATGAACTTAGGAGAGCAAGAGCACATAAAAACAGATATTTTTTAGTAGCTCAAGGTTTGAGTTTTACCGAATATATGAAAATCAAAGGATTTCCATTATTTAATTTGGGAGCTTATAAAGGCGGAATTATAATTGAGCAAAAAACAGTTAGGGAGCATCCAATTGGACTAATAGCTCAACGTAGTATAGGTTATGAAAGAAAAATGCCTGAAGGGTATTCTGATGGTAAAGGAATCGAGTGGGCATATCGTCAATACCTTAACGGGAAAGATGGTAAAATATTAAAACAAAAAATTGCTAAAGGGCAGTGGAAACCTATTCGTGATGTAAACGAAGTGGAACCTCAAGATGGTTATGATGTTATCTCAACAATAGATGTTTACATTCAGGATATTGCACATCATGCTTTATTGAAACAATTGGAAGAATATGAAGCAGATCATGGTTGTGTAGTTGTTATGGAAACTAAGACAGGTCATGTAAAAGCGATTTCAAATCTAGGAAGAGCAACTGATGGTAGTTATTATGAAACTACAAATTATGCGTATGCAGAATCCCATGAGCCAGGATCTACTTTCAAATTGGTTGATTTGATGGCAATACTGGATGATAAAGTGGCTGATACCAGTACTGTTTATGATAGTCATGGAGGTGTAGTTATTTATTCAGGACGCAAGGTAAGAGATTCTCATGAAGGGGGTTACGGTAAAATATCGTTAGCCCGTGGTTTTGAAGTTTCATCTAATACGGTAATGGTTCAAGCGGTGTATGATAATTACAAAAACAATCCTACGAAGTTTGTGAATCATATAAACTCTTATGGATTAAATAAGAAATTGGGATTGGCTTTTCAGGGTGAAGGAAAACCTTTCATTCCACAACCAAGTGATAAAAATTGGTCTAACGTTTCACTTCCATGGATGGCTTATGGATATGGAGTTTCGGTTACACCACTGCAAACACTGACATTATATAATGCTGTTGCTAATAATGGGGTGATGGTGAAACCGATGGTGGTTTCAGAAATTAAAGCATGGAATAAAAGCATTAAAAAATACGATACAGAGGTAATGAATCCAAGGATTTGTTCGCCAGAGACATTAAGAAAAGTTAAGGCAGTTTTGGCTAATGTGGTAAAAAAAGGAACGGCTTCCAAATTATATTCTAAAGATTTTTCCATGGCTGGTAAAACAGGAACCGCGGCAATGAATTATGCCAAGAATGGAGGGATAGATAAGTATTACGCATCTTCATTTGTAGGTTATTTTCCAGCGGATAAGCCTAAATATTCTTGTATAGTGGTGGTTCACAAACCTAATACTGCCAAAAATAATTATTATGGAGCCGATGTTGCTGGGCCAGTTTTTAAAAGAATTGCCCAAAAAATATTTACCGATACTCCTTCTACTAATGTGATTAAAAAATTAGATAATCCTAATCCAAAGCAAGACAGCAATTATAACACTTATTATGTTAAAATGCAAAAAAAGCAAAATTCTATTCCTAATGTAAAAGGAATGTCAGGAATGGATGCGGTTGCTTTATTGGAGAATTTGGGTTTAAAGGTTAAAGCTGTTGGAGTTGGAAAAGTGAAAAAACAATCTATACAAGCAGGGCAGAGTATTGTAAAAAATTCATCAATTCTATTGGAATTATCATGAGTATACTAAAAGACATATTATATAAAGTAGCGATAGAATCTGTAACCGGTTCTACTGAAATTGCTATAAATCAATTGAATTTTGATTCTAGAAAAGTCGAAAAAAATGATGTATTTATAGCGATTCGTGGGACTATTTCAGATGGACATGATTTTATCGAAAAAGCAATTGGACTTGGAGCTGCAGCGGTTATTTGTGATACACTTCCAACGAGCTTAATAAATGGTGTGACTTATGTATGCGTGAAAGATACCAATGCAGCTTTGGCTTTTATGGCTGCTAATTTTTATGGAAATCCATCACAAAAATTACAATTGGTTGGTATTACAGGGACTAATGGCAAAACAACTATAGCTTCTTTGTTGTGTCAACTGTTTAAGAAAGCTGGTTTTAAAGTTGGTTTGCTTTCAACGGTTAAGATTTTAGTGGATGATATTGAATATAAAGCAACCCACACAACTCCGGATTCGATAACCATAAATCATTATCTAAATGAGATGGTTGATGCAGGTGTTGAATACTGTTTTATGGAAGTTAGTTCGCATGGGATTCATCAAAAGCGGACCGAAGCTTTGCATTTTAGAGGTGGAATTTTTACTAATTTATCTCATGATCATTTGGATTACCATCCTACGTTTGCAGAATATAGAGATGTAAAAAAATCTTTTTTTGATCATTTGCCAAGTGGTGCTTTTGCCCTTACTAATATTGACGATAAAAACGGGCAGGTAATGCTTCAAAACACCTCTGCCAAAAAACTTTCTTACGCTTTAAAAACCTATTCTGATTACAAAGCTCAAATTCTGGAAAATCAATTATCTGGATTACTATTAAAAATAAACGGCAATGAAGTTTGGGTCAAATTAATTGGAACTTTTAATGCTTACAATCTGTTGGCAATATATGGAACGGCAGTAGAATTAGGGTTAGACAGTTTGGAAGTACTTCGATTGATGTCTGAATTGGAAAGCGTTTCTGGGCGATTCCAATATATTGTTTCTAATACGAATATAACGGCTATAGTTGATTATGCTCATACGCCAGATGCACTCGAAAATGTTTTGAGTACCATAAACGATGTGCGAACCAATAACGAACAATTAATAACAGTTGTGGGTTGTGGTGGAAATAGAGATACTGCAAAACGACCTGTTATGGCCAATATTGCTTCAGAATTGAGTGATAAAGTAATTTTGACTTCCGATAATCCTAGAAACGAGGAACCAGAAGCCATTATTCAAGAAATGGAAAAAGGGATTCAAGCTCAAAATTTCAAAAAAGTTTTGTCGATTACAGATAGATTGCAAGCGATTAAAACAGCTTGTCAATTGGCACAGCCAAATGATATTATATTGATTGCTGGTAAAGGACACGAAACCTATCAGGAAATCAAAGGGGTACGTCATGATTTTGATGATATGAAAAATGTAAAAGAGATTTTAGATCAATTAGGAAAATAATAGTTTAATCGGTTATTTGTTTATTCGTTTAACCGGATATTAAAAGACCTAACGATTACACAAATTAACGATTAACCAAATAAACAAAGAGATATGCTATACTACTTATTTCAATATTTAGACAAAGTAATGGATGTTCCTGGTACAGGGGTTTTTCAATACATCACCTTTAGATCATCCTTAGCATTGATGTTGTCATTGTTATTGTCTACCATTTATGGAAAACGCATAATTGGTTTTTTAAGTAGACAGCAAGTAGGGGAAACAGTTCGTGAATTAGGATTGGCTGGTCAAAATGAAAAAGCGGGTACGCCAACAATGGGAGGTATCATTATCATATTTGCAACTTTAGTTCCTGTGGTGCTTTTTGCAAAATTACATAATATCTATATTGTTTTATTGATTGTTACCACCTTGTGGATGGGAACAATTGGTTTTATTGATGATTATATTAAGATTTTCAAAAAAGACAAACAAGGACTTAAAGGGATCTTTAAAGTATTTGGTCAAGTTGGATTAGGAGTTATCGTAGGGTCAGTTTTGTATTTCAGTCCTGCTGTTACTGTTAGAACCGATACTGGAAAGGTTGATATTTTTAAACAAACGACAGAAACCGTAGTTCAACCAGTTTCATTAGAAGAAAAATCAACTGCAACTACAATTCCTTTTTTTAAAAATAATGAATTTGATTACGCTGAGCTTTTAGCTTGGACAGGTGAAGGGTACGAAAAATGGGCTTGGTTGGTATTTATTCCTATAGTGATTTTTATTATTACTGCCGTTTCAAACGGAGCCAATCTAACTGATGGTATTGACGGTTTGGCTGCAGGTACTTCAGCCGTTTCAGTTTTTGCGTTAGCTATTTTCACGTTCGTTTCGGGGAATATTATTTTCTCAAACTATCTGAATATAATGTATATACCTCATTCAGGAGAGATGACCGTTTTTATAGCTTCATTTCTGGGAGCTTTGATTGGTTTTCTTTGGTACAACTCATATCCAGCTTCCGTTTTTATGGGAGATACAGGAAGTTTAACTATTGGGGGAATTATTGCGGTACTGGCAATTGCTGTTCGAAAAGAAATGCTTATTCCTTTACTGTGTGGAATATTTTTGGTAGAAAATTTCTCTGTTGTTTTACAAGTAAGCTATTTTAAATATACCAAAAAACGCTTTGGCGAAGGACGAAGGATTTTTCTAATGTCGCCGTTACATCATCACTATCAAAAGAAAGGATATCATGAAAGTAAAATAGTGACGCGGTTTTGGGTAGTAGCTATAATGCTGGCCATTTTGTCAATTGTTACACTGAAATTGAGATAATATGAGGCTAGTGATTTTAGGCGGAGGAGAAAGTGGTGTAGGTACTGCTATTCTCGGTAAGAAAAAAGGATATGATGTTTTTGTATCTGATTTCGGAAAGATAAAAGATAGTTATAAAGAGGTGTTAATTATAAATGGCATCGCTTGGGAAGAGGGAAAACATACTGAGGATTTAGTTTTGAATGCAGATTTGGTTATGAAAAGCCCCGGTATTCCTGATAAATCACCAATTGTTAAGCAATTAAAAACTAAAGGCATTGCTGTAATCTCCGAGATTGAATTTGCAGCTCCTTTTACAAAGGCTCTTACGGTCGGGATAACAGGTAGTAACGGGAAAACAACTACTACAATGCTTACTCATCATTTGTTAAAAACAGCAGGTTTGAATGTAGGATTGGCTGGAAATGTTGGTAAAAGTTTCGCTTGGCAGGTCGCAGATAATAATTATGATTTTTATGTGATAGAGTTGAGTAGTTTTCAGTTGGATGGAATTGTGGATTATAGACCGGACATAGCAATAATAACGAATATTAGTCCTGATCATTTAGATCGATATGATTACAAATATCAAAATTATATAGAGTCTAAGTTTCGTATCACGATGAATCAAACAGAGGAAGATTTCCTTATTTATGATGCAAATGATGAAGCCATTTTAGAATGGTTGAGTAAAAATAAAGTTAAAGCCCAATTAATTCCTTTTTCGTTAACCGACGAATTTACTGAAGGAGCTTATATAAAAAACAACAAAATGGAAGTAAAGATCAATCACGAAGAGTTTACAATGGACACAGAGCACATTGCATTAGAAGGGAAACATAATTTAAAAAATGCTATGGCGGCGACTTCTGTTGCAAAAATTTTGCAAATAAGAAAAGAAACGATTCGTGAAAGTTTGTCTAATTTTCAAGGTGTTGAACATCGTTTGGAAAAAGTATTGAAGATCCAAAATGTTCAATATATCAATGATTCAAAAGCTACCAATGTAAATTCAGTATTTTTCGCTTTAGATAGTATGAACACACCTACTGTTTGGATTGTTGGGGGAGTTGATAAAGGAAATGATTATCATGAATTAATGTCTTTAGTTCGTGAAAAAGTAAAAGCAATTGTTTGTTTAGGAGTTGATAATAAAAAAATCATTGATGCCTTTGGTAACGTGGTTGATATAATGGTTGAAGTAACGAGTATGAATGAAGCTGTTCGTATGGCTCAACGTTTATCTGAAAAAGGTGATACAGTGTTACTATCACCAGCGTGTGCTAGTTTTGATTTGTTTGAAAGCTATGAAGACAGAGGAAAACAATTCAAACAAGCAGTTAAAAATCTATAAATTGAAGTTTTTAGAAAATTGATTTCAATTGAAATTAAATGTAAAATCTTAATTCTAAAATTTAAAAATGAAAGAACTAATTAACAAGCTAAAAGGAGATAAAGGCATTTGGTCATTCGTGGCCTTATTGGGCCTGTTTTCTTTTATGCCAGTTTTTAGTGCAAGTAGTAATTTGGCTTATTTGGGTCATGGTACTGGGAATACATTAGGTTATTTGGTAAAACATTTTGCCCATATCTGCATTGGTTTTTTAATTATTTATTGGGTTCATAAAATTCCGTATCATTATTTTAGAGCCATTTCCAAAGCTGGATTGCCTATAGTTTGGCTTTTATTGGCTTATACTTTGATAAAAGGGACAGTGATTGCTGGTGCCAATGCCAGTCGATGGATTCAGATTCCTTTTATTGGATTGTCGTTTCAAACATCAACATTAGCGGCAATCATGTTGTTCATTTTTGTTGCTCGTTATTTGTCTAAAACCAGAGAAACACCAATAACATTTAAGTCTTCTTTATGGGAGCTGTGGACTCCGGTTTTTATAACTTTAATGTTTATTCTGCCAGCCAATTTTTCTACCACGGCTTTGATTTTTTCAATGATACTTATGCTTGCTTTTGTTGGTAGATATCCTTTGAAGTACATCTTTTTTATCATAGGTTCTGGAGTTGTGATTTTGACTTTGTTTTTTTTAATGTCAAAAGCTTTTCCTGAATCTAAATTTTTTAGCAGAGTAGGAACATGGCAAAGTCGTATTGAGAATTTCACTACTGATAAAGCTGATGAAGATGATTATCAAATAGAAAAGGCTAAAATTGCTATTGCTTCAGGGCAAATATATGGTTTGGGACCTGGAAAAAGTGTTCAGAAGAATTTCTTGCCACAGTCTTCTTCCGATTTCATTTATGCTATTATTGTTGAAGAATATGGACTTGTAGGAGGTTTGGGAGTCTTAATTTTGTATCTACTTTTATTATTCCGATTTGTAGTCGCCTCCCATAAAGCAAACACGCTTTTTGGGAAATTGGTGGTGATAGGTTTAGGGTTTCCAATGATTTTTCAAGCGATGATTAACATGGCGGTTGCTGTAGAGTTATTGCCAGTTACCGGACAAACATTGCCTTTGATAAGTAGTGGTGGTAGTTCGATTTGGATGACTTGTTTTGGACTCGGAATTATTTTGAGCGTGACCAAAAAAGACGAAGAAATTGCACAAGAAAAATTAGAAAAAGAAAAAAGAGAAGAAATACTTCAAAAACTTATAGATAGAGAATTGGAAGCAGATCTTGAGGAAGCAGATTTTAAAAATGTAAATGACAATTTTGACGCAAGCAATTATTCGATTACGGATAATTCAAAGAATCCAATGGATGCAGTGTTAAAATAATTGGGTTTATTAGATTTTATAAATAATAAAGTTCGTTTCGATTTAGTACTAAAAGAAGCAACTTAGAAATTTTTTCAAAATGGCAAAACATAGATTTATCTTGAGTGGAGGAGGTACTGGAGGACACATTTATCCAGCGATTGCGATTGCAAACGAATTAGAGTCTCGTTTTCCCGATGCTGAAATTTTGTTCGTTGGTGCCAAAGACAAAATGGAAATGCAAAAAGTGCCTCAAGCAGGTTATAAAATAAAAGGTCTTTGGATTGCTGGTTTACAAAGAAAACTAACAATTCAAAATGCAATGTTCCTATTTAAATTATTGAATAGTTTATGGGAATCCAGAAAAATTATAAAAAAATTCCAACCGGATGTTGTTATTGGGACTGGAGGATTTGCGAGCGGACCATTGTTGAAAATGGCTAATAGTATGAATATTCCAACCGTAATCCAAGAACAAAACTCTTATCCGGGAATTACGAATAAACTTTTAAGTAAAAAAGCTAACAGCATTTGTGTTGCTTATGATCATTTGGAACGGTTTTTTCCAGAAGACAAAATAATTTTGACAGGAAATCCAGTTCGTCAAGATTTATTGGATATTCAAGACAAAAGAAAAGAAGCTATAGAATATTTTAATTTGGATTCAACCAAAAAAACGTTACTGGTTCTTGGTGGTAGTCTTGGAGCCAGAAGAATTAATCAATTGATCGAAAAAGAATTAGGTAATCTACTTTCTTTAAATGTTCAAGTGATATGGCAATGCGGGAAATTTTATTTGGAGGATTATAAAAAATTTAACAGACATAACGTCCAGGTAGTTGCTTTTATTGAAAGAATGGATTTGGTTTATGCTGCAGCTGATGTGGTTATTTCACGAGCTGGAGCTTCTTCTGTTTCAGAGTTGTGTATTGTTGGAAAACCTGTGATTTTTATACCGTCACCTAATGTTGCCGAGGATCACCAAACTAAAAATGCCGAAGCAATAGTGAAAAAGAAAGGAGCCATTTTGCTTAAAGAATCACAATTGGATGAAGATTTTAGCCTGGTATTCGAATCGTTGATAAAAGACCAAGGAAAGCAAGATCAATTAAGTGAAAATATTAAACTATTGGCAAAGCCAAAAGCAACAGAGCAAATAGTTGATGCAATTGTTAAGTTGATTAAAATTAGTTAATGAATCGATTAATATGTCGAATGTGTAATATGAAAGCGGATAATCCTGATAAATTAAAATAAAAATAAAATGAATTTAAGTCAAATTAAAAACGTCTATTTCATAGGAATCGGAGGCATCGGAATGAGTGCTTTGGCTCGTTATTTCAAAACTATTGGAAAACAAGTTTCTGGGTATGATAAGACACCTTCTATTCTTACCAGTGAATTGATTGAAAGTGGAATTGATATTCATTTTGAAGATAATATTAGTCTAATTCCAAGTGACTATTATGTAGAAAATACATTAGTAATAATTACTCCTGCAGTACCTGTTAAACATTCAGAGTGGAATTATTTCTTGGAAAGAGAGTATCAAGTAAAAAAGAGAGCTGAAGTTTTGGGGATTATTACTCAAGATACTTTTTGTTTTGCGGTGGCAGGAACTCATGGAAAAACAACAACTTCAAGTATTTTAGGGCATATTTTATATGAAAGCGGGGCTGATGTGACAGCTTTCATTGGAGGAATTGTTGAGAATTATGATTCTAATTTAATTGGTAACGGTAAAACAGTCACTGTTGTAGAAGCTGATGAATTTGATCGTTCCTTCTTGCATTTGCACCCAGATATTGCTTGCATTACTTCTATGGATGCCGATCATTTGGATATTTATGGAACGAGCGAGGCTATAGAAGCTTCATTTGTAGAATTTGCGAATAAAGTTGAAGATAAAAGCAAACTTTTTATAACCAATGAATTACCTCTTGAAGGGATGATTTGTGCGGTTAATGAAGAAGCAGTTTTTGAGGCCTTCAACGTAAGAATAGAAAACAGTAGTTATGTTTTTGATGTTAAAGCCCCAAACGAACTCATTAAAGATTTGCGTTTCGGATTGCCAGGCAAGCACAATTTAATGAATGCTTTAATGGCAATAGCGATGGCAATAACTTACGGCACCCCAACCGATGTTATTGCCAGAGCTTTGGTTTCCTTTAAAGGAATCAGAAGGCGTTTTTCGTATCAAATTAAAGAAGATAATTTAGTATATATTGATGATTATGCACATCATCCGACGGAAATAAATGCCGTTCATCAAGCCGTTCGAGAATTGTATCCGGGACAAAAAGTGTTAGCTGTTTTTCAGCCGCATTTATTTAGTCGAACAAGAGATTTCGTAGATAATTTCGCTAAAAGTTTATCGGCTTTTGATGAAGTCTTTTTGATGGAAATTTATCCAGCACGTGAATTGCCTATGGAAGGTGTTAATTCACAATGGCTAATGGATAAAATGACAAATGATCATAAAAAAATTGTTAGTAAAGAAGATTTGATTTCTTCCATTTTGGCTAATGATGCCAAGATTATTGTAACGATTGGCGCAGGTGATTTGGGAGAAATGGTTCCTTCAATTAAAAAAGCATTGTATGAAAGTCTTTAATTGGAATAATGTAAGGTTATTATTGATGTTTGTTTTGGTGATTTTTCTTTTTTCGTTTACATCCAAACGAAATTCTAAAAGGAAATTGACTAAATCAGAGGTGATTTTTGTAGGCGAAAACTCTCTTTATTTAAAAAACGAAACGGTTAATAAATTGTTGATAGAAAATAATTCGAATGCTAAAACCATAAGAAAAGATAGGCTAGATTTGAATAAATTGGAGCAAGTATTGAATGCTCAAGAAATGATCGAGAAGGCAGATGTGTATGTGAGTATCGATGGTGTTCTAAAAGCAGTTGTGAAACAAAAGACGCCTATAGCTAGAGTCTTTAATGATGAGGGTTCTTTCTATATTGACAGTGAAGGAGATACCATGCCTTTGTCGGCGAATTTTACAGCTCGAGTTCCACTTGTTTCTGGGGAGATAAACAAGAAAAACAACAAAGATTTATTTAAATTATTTAAGATAATTTATGATGATGCGTTTTTGAGAAAAAACATCATTGGGATACAAATTATGCCTAATGGTAGCTTATTAATGCTCAATAGAAATTATAATTATCAAATTGATTTTGGTAGTTTGATAAATGTAGAACGTAAATTCCAAAACTATAAAGCTTTTTTTCAAAAAGTAAGTTTGGATGGTTCTTTGGATAAATATAAAAAAATAGATCTCAGATTTACGGAACAAGTAGTTTGCACAAAATAATAGAAAATGGAAAAAGAGAACATTGCAGTAGGTCTAGATATTGGGACGACGAAAATTGTTGCCATGATAGGCAAAAAGAATGAATATGGTAAACTTGAAATTTTAGGTGTTGGAAAATCTAAAAGTTTAGGAGTTGCAAGAGGTGTTGTAAATAATATTACGCAAACTATTCAATCTATACAGCAAGCAATACTTGAGGCAGAAAATAATTCAGGTTATAAAATAAAAGATGTTGTAGTAGGTATTGCTGGTCAGCATATAAGAAGTATTCAGCATAGTGATTATATCAGCAGAAGTAATCCTGAAGAAGTTATAGGTGGAAATGATATTGATTTATTGATCAATCAGGTTCATAAATTGGCCATGTTGCCAGGAGAAGAGATAATTCATGTATTGCCACAAGAATTTAAAATTGATGGGCAATCGGATGTTAAAGAGCCAATTGGGATGTACGGAGGAAGACTGGAAAGTAGTTTTCATGTGGTAGTAGGACAGGCTTCTTCTATCAGAAACGTTGGTCGATGTATTCAAAGTTCAGGTATCGAATTGTCAGGTTTGACATTGGAGCCATTAGCTTCTTCTGATGCAGTCTTGAGTCAAGAAGAAAAAGAAGCCGGAGTTGCTCTTATCGATATTGGAGGAGGAACAACAGATTTGGCTATTTTCAAAGATGGAATTATTCGCCACACAGCAGTAATACCTTTTGGAGGTAATGTAATTACGGATGATATAAAAGAGGGTTGTTCGATTATAGAAAAACAAGCTGAATTATTGAAAGTGAAATTTGGTTCTGCTTGGCCAGGGGAAAATAGAGACAATGAGATTGTTTCTATTCCAGGATTAAGAGGAAGAGAGCCTAAAGAGATTTCGTTGAAAAACCTTTCGAAAATAATTAATGCAAGAGTTGTTGAAATCATTGAACAAGTTTTTACCGAGGTAAGAGCTTATGGACATGAAGATCCTCGTAAAAAATTGATTGCAGGAATCGTTCTTACAGGTGGTGGTGCACAATTGAAACATATAAAGCAATTGGTAGAATATATCACCGGAATGGATACTAGAATTGGTTATCCTAACGAACACCTAGCTGGAAATTCTGATGAAGAAATTTCAAGCCCCTTATATGCTACAGCAGTTGGATTGGTAATGAACAGCATTGAAAATAAAACACAAAGTGCGGTTAAAATGCAGGCAACAGTAACACCAGAAAAAGTAATTTATAGAGAGACTATTGTTGAAGAAAAAGTAGAAATTAAAGAAGAGGTTTATGTACAACCTGAAAGAGTACTTCAAGTAGCTCCTGTTAGGGAAGAATCTACTGAAAACAAAATAAGAAGATCGTTTTTTGATAAATATGTGGACAAGATTAAAGATTTTTTGGACAACGCAGAATAATAAATAAATAATAGAATAAATATCAAACCTCCTTTTTGCCCCAAGCCTAGAGTAGTTAAAGATAAAGTTAATAAAAATTAAAACCCCATATGATGCCAAGCAACACAGAATTTGGAAGTATTTCATTTGATTTACCAAAAAATCAATCAAATGTAATCAAAGTAATTGGAGTAGGTGGTGGCGGTAGTAACGCTATAAACCACATGTTTAAACAAGGGATTAAAGGCGTTGATTTTATCGTCTGTAATACCGATTCTCAAGCGCTTGAGAATAGTGGTGTGCCTAACAAAATTCAGTTAGGAGCACATTTAACCGAAGGTTTAGGAGCGGGTGCTAACCCAGATGTTGGACATCAATCAGCTATAGAAAGTATTGCTGATATTGAAAAAGTATTGGATGTAAATACTAAAATGGTATTTATCACTGCCGGAATGGGTGGTGGAACTGGAACAGGAGCTGCACCGGTTATAGCTCAATTGGCCAAAGAACGAGACATACTTACAGTAGGGATAGTAACTTTGCCATTCTTGTTTGAAGGTAAAGTGCGTCAAGAACAAGCTCTTATCGGTATCGAAAAATTGCGTAAACAAGTCGATTCATTAATCGTTATCAATAATAATAAATTAAGAGAAGTATATGGAAATTTAGGTTTCAAAGCTGGATTTTCAAAAGCGGATGAAGTTTTGGCGACTGCCTCTAGAGGAATTGCCGAAGTAATAACTCATCACTATACTCAAAATATAGATTTACGTGATGCAAAAACAGTATTGTATAATAGCGGAACTGCTATTATGGGATCTTCTGTTTCATCTGGTGAAAATAGAGCTAAGGAAGGGATTATTGCTGCTTTAGATTCGCCACTTTTAAATGATAATAAAATTACAGGAGCCAAAAACGTATTGTTGCTTATCGTTTCTGGAACCAATGAAATTACTATCGACGAAATTGCCGAAATCAATGAGCATATACAATATGAGGCAGGTTCAAATGCCAATATTATTATGGGGGTTGGTGAAGATGAAACTCTTGGTGATTCAATTGCGGTAACAATTATTGCTACAGGTTTTAATGTGGAACAACAAAACGAAATCGTAAATGTTGAGCCTAAAAAAATTATTCATACTCTAGAAGAAGAACAAAGAGGTGTTTTTGATCTAACAAAAAATACAGTTGCAAACTTTAATTTAAATACTGAAACACCAGTTTCAAATTCTAACGAAAGAATCGTTTTTGATTTAATCGAAGATGTGGTGACACCCGAGCCGGTAATTGAATCTCCGATAATTGCTTCTATCAATGAAGATGAGTTAATCGGGATGACTGAATTTATCAAAAATTTGGATGTAACATTCGAAATTGTTTCTCCACTGAAAGAGATTGATTTTGTAGTTGCCAATCCTGTTGTTGAGCAAGTTAGAGAAGTAAGGTCTGAGCCAATGCATTTTGAGGAAAAACAAGAGCAAACGGCTTTTTCTTTTGATATGCCATTAAGTAAACCAGAACCTGTTCAAGCTAAAGTTGAGTCAAATAATTTTTTATTTGAATTGACAAATGAGACAAGAGATATTAAAGTAATAGAACCTGTTCAGTTGGTTCCTGTAACCGAATTGTCGGATAACGGTATCATTAAATACTCGCTTGAAGAATATATGGAAACAGAGAATGACTTGATAGAAAGCAAGCCTGTAGCCAAAATAGAGGAAGTAATACCAGCTGAATTGAACATCACGATGAAGCAAGTGTCTGAGCCAGTTGCCGAAATTCCTGTCCTGGCGAACAATTCTCCAGTTGACATGACAATCGAAGAAACGCTTAGATTCCGAGCTGAAGAAAGAAGAAGAAAACTTAAAGATTTCAATTATAAGTTTCATGATAATGTATCAAGAGTGGATGAACTAGAAAGAGAGCCAGCTTATAAGAGATTTGGTATCGATCTTAGCAGTTCACAAACTAATAATTCTACTTCAAGAATATCAGTTGGAACTGATAGTAATAATGATTTGCAGTTGCGTTCCAACAACTCCTATTTACATGACAATGTAGATTAACTAACTCAAACCATTTTGAGATAGCCCGAAAATTTTATTCAATTTTCGGGTTATTTTTTTGAGTATAAAGCATAAAACAAGAAGTTGTTAATGCGAGTTAAATTTTCTAAATTTGTCGGGCCTTATCCAGCTGTACATTACAAGCTTTTTTATCGTAACTATTTTTTTCTAAGAACAAGAAAGAGCTTCTTTCAGTCGCTTTTCTGGTTCAAGAAAAAATATAGTTTCTCCCAAAAAGGCTTTCCATTTCCATCTGGGGCAGTCACGCAGATTCGTTTTCAAAAGAGACGGTTTTCATCAATAATATAAAATCTAAAATACAGAATATGAGTTTATCAATTCAAATCATGGACGAATTAAAAACCGCCATGAGAGCCAAAGATACAGTAGCGTTAGAAGCTTTAAGAGCTATAAAATCTGAACTTTTATTAGCACAAACGGCATCAGGTTCAAAAGAAGAAATTTCGGCTGATGATGAGATTAAATTGCTGCAAAGATTGGTTAAAACCCGCAAGGAAAGTGCTAGAATATTTACAGAGCAAAATCGTTTAGATTTGGCCGAACCAGAATTGGCACAAATCGCAGTAATCGAAAAATTCTTACCAGCTCAATTAAGCGAAGCTGAAGTGGAAGCTGTGATTGCAAAAATCATTGCCGAAACAGGAGCGTCTGGAATTGCTTCTATGGGTAAAGTAATGGGATTGGCATCTGCTCAATTAGGAGGTACTGCCGAGGGAAAAACCATTTCAACCATCGTAAAGAAATTATTGACTTAAATTAAATTAAATAGATTTCTGATTTTATAATCTAAAATCAGAAATCTACAATTTATACTGACCGCGTAGTTCAACTGGATAGAATATCAGATTTCGGCTCTGAGGGTTGGGGGTTCGAACCCCTCCGCGGTCACATAACAAAAGCAAAATCGTAAATGAATTTTATGATTTTGCTTTTTTTTATTTATATTTAAACCTAACCCAAGCTACCAAATCTATTTATGGATAACATTACACTAGTAGTTTTTACTTTTAGTCTTACTTTTTTTGTTGTAGTAGCTCTTCTTGTTGCTTTCTTTAGGCTTTTGGAATACTATTTTGGTTTGGTGTTTGGGAAACCTCTTTTTATTCATTTTTGTCCTTTTCCAAAGAAAATTAGCTCCAATGCACTCCATTTTTTAAACTCACAATTCCCTTTTTATGTTCGTTTATCGGATAAAAATAAAGTGTACTTTGAGCATAGGGTAGCTTCTTTTTTGGATAATTATGAATTTGTCAGTAGAGAGAATTTTGTAATTACCGAAGAGGTAAAAGTTCATATAGCTGCAACATTTGTTATGTTGTCTTTTGGCATGCGAGAATATCTTTGCGATGTTTTTGATACAATAATCATTTATCCGTCAATCTATTTTTCTAGGATAACCAAACAATATCATAAGGGAGAATTTAATCCCAACACAAGAACAGTTGTCTTCTCTTGGGAAGATTTTCAAAAGGGATTTGATATTTCTTCCGATAATTTAAATCTTGGAATCCATGAATTTGCTCATGTTTTACATCATCATGGATCGCAAAGTAATGATAGTGGTTCAGTAGTATTTTCTAGGATGTATGCTGTTATTAATGCAGAAGTGAATGAAACTGCCTTCAGGGAGCAATTAATGCAATCCAATTATTTCAGGGTTTATGCATTTACGAACCAATTTGAATTTCTTGCTGTGATCTTGGAGAATTATTTTGAAACGCCTTTGGAGTTCAAAATGCGTTTTCCAGATTTGTATGAGAAAGTAAGTTTGATGTTGAATCAAAAGCCTTAATTTGTTTTTTAGTTTTTAATAAAGTGTTTAGTCTTGAAAAAGTGACACTGGATTAATAATAAAAAAAGGAGAGACTTTGAGTTTTTTTGAAAATGATAAAACCCCCAAATCAAATTAATGAATTGGGGGTTTTGTATTTGTTATTGAACTTCAAATGTGTCTTTTAGAGAGACTGGAATACCTTGATCTGTGAATCCTTCTAGAGTGATCTCGAATGTTCCTGTTACATCAGAGGTGTAAAAGGATATAGGGTTTTCTGTGCTGGCTAAGGTAAGTTGGGGAAGCCATAATAATTGGTAGCGATAATCCGGAATTCTTTCGTTTTTAGACTTATCTGTATAATCTGGGGTGTAATACTCTTTTGTAATTGATGGTCTTAAAACTGATGCATCAAGAATATAGGAACCAGATTGCTTACTGATAAAATCCTGTGTTTTAGTGGTAAAACTGATGAGACCGTTGAAAGCTTTTGGACCAAGGTAATATAATCCAGGAATCACACTTATTTTGAATACGTTTTTCATGTTATATTCAAATAGCTCACTGGTGTCCTGTAAAAGTAATCCATCAATAAGTACTAATGCGGGTTCTGGAGATTGAGTATAAATGCTGGCATCTCTTAAATGTAAAGTGTATTTTTTATCTTTTTGTTCGTAATACATTTCTTTGACAATTTCGACAGCTGTTTCTTTTAGCGTTGGAAATCGTGAAAAGTCATCAAGAATATATTCTTTTGCAATTGGTTCATAAAAAGCGCTTATTGATTTTATCTTTAGAATACTATCTCTTTTATTGCTGTAATAAGCATTTTCAATTTGACTTGCAATGGATCTATTAAGTAAAGTTTCCGAGAGCGTAGGTGTTAAATTTATGTTGGGTTGAAAGCTAAGTTTTGAATAATCAATTGTCGAAGGATTTTCTAGTACAATTGTATAATTTGAACGTTTGTCATCGATAACCTGAATGTTTACCGCTGAGTTGTAATAGGGTTTATCGAGATTGAAGATAAAGTTTCCATTTTTATCTGTTTTTACTACTTTGAAAGCGAATGTTTTTCCAGGAATTGATAGTCCAATATTTATATTTTGAATATCATTTGTATTGCTTTTAGAAATAATTTTTCCAGTAATCATTTCACCTCTTAATTCAGGTAAAACAATTTTATTGGCTTTATTTATTGGTTCTATTTTTGGAATTATTTTTGAAAATTCTTCAGCAGTGGTTCGTTTCGTTGAAGGCAAATCTTCTAGTTTCCTAACAGAGAATGAATAATTTCCATTTTTGGCTACTTCATTTAAAGTTGCAACATTCACGTTTACTTCTTCTCTATTTGCGAATGCTTTTTTATTTAAATTGAGTTTTAAGTAATCATTAGTTTCAACTCTTTGAGTTTGTTGAATTGGCAAGATTGGAGTGTCTCCTATAGCTGTATTTGGTGCTGGGATATTTGTTGCAGTTTGATTTTCAGCTGTTTGAAATGGATTGATAATGACAACATCAATTTGGAAAAAAGGCGTAATTGTTTGGTTCAACATCCAGTTAGTGTAACCGATGAGTTTGTAATTACCCGTTTTTATAGTGGTAGGTACAAAATAATCGCCCTGACCTTTAGTGTCTTCAAGATAAATTTTGTTTTTGAAAACAGTTTTTTTGTCACTATCCACAAGTTCTACGTAAGCTATTTTACTAAGATTACTTGGTGTTTTGTTGGATAATTTCAGGCAATTGAGCTTGTAGTAAAGTGTTTCTCCTGTGACAAATGTTGTTGCATTTGTACTGAGAAATACAGTTTCATCGCTATTAAAATTTTGCTTCTCACTTTGTGAGCTGATTTGCTGGGCTGTAACTTTTTGAAAATTAGAGCATAATAGTGCAAATAATACGAGGTGTTTTAATCTTCCCAAAATAGTGGTTTTATGTTAGACGAAAAAGTAGTACAGTCACCGCAAGGCGCTGGATTGACAATATATGTGATTCCTGTATTTCTAATGTATGTAATTGTATTGTTAGAAAATCCGTACACTAAATTATCTCCATCGCATCCAATGCCAACAAAGCAAAAGTTAAGAGCCATTTGTTCGCATTCAGTATAATATGGAGGCAAAGGATCCAAAGGAAATAAATCTTTATAATTGAAATAGATTCTTTTTGAGGATACAGAAGCAACTTCGAAATAACCTATTATTTTATCGTTAGGATTAATTGTTGATTTTATATTACCATACAAAAAACCAGGTTGAAGAGGTGATAATAGTGAACCTGAATCAGATATTTTTTTTAAAGTTTTATAATAAGTGTAAGCTGCCAGATTTTCTACATATTGAGTTACTAAGATACTATATCGATGCGAGATAATGCTGTTTTGACTACTAATAAATCTTACAGGTATGTCAACTTGGTTTTTATTTTGTTCAGCCGTGCTGGTCAGTATAATGTCGGTACTGTTTTTTGTAGTATAGCATACCCGAGTATCTACAGAGTTTGGGATAAGTTCAATTGTTGGATTTGATGAAGGCGTAACTCCAGGTACTATTATTGCCTTCATTGAATTCCATCTTGGAGCAACGATTTTATAAGTTTCCTCATATTCATATCGGTAATATTTTGCATTATTTGTTGGGTCTTCACTATTAGCATGTATAGCCACCCCTCTAATCGAATCTTTGGTTTCTACTATAGCCTTTACATCCTTCATTGGATTGATTGGAGGCAAGTTTTCGGTAGATGATTCAAAAGAACGACCATCACTAGTAGTAATGTTCAATCGATATTCTCTTCCAGGAATAGCTTGAAATTCAGATGTAGAAATGTATTTTCCCGATTCTTCTTCGAAGTCGTATCTAATTCCAGTATTATCTGTGATATAGACATCTGCGCCAGATTCTACTTTGATTTCTATATCCTCCAGTTTAGATGTCTTACTGAGGGTTATTTCTTGCTTTTTGAGCTCATTCGTTATTGTTGCCTCTACGACCAATGCTTCTTCATAGGTATTTGTTTCTAGTATATATGGCTCTGTACAGCCATTTATAATAAAGCAGATTAGTAGTAAAAAGGTAATTTTATTTAAAAACATAGTTATTCTTTTATTGAAATATAATTGTTGAGTTTAAAACCTTTTTCTCGGTTTTTGACTGATAAAACGGAAATGATATTTTTTTAATCTATCCAAAATGGAGGTTTTACGCCAGATGCAAAAGTGGTACAGTCACCACAAGGTGCTTTATAAACAGTATATTGGTTATCTAGATTACGGTAATAAGTTAAGGTATTTGTAGTAAATCCATATATTAATTCATCTGCATTGCAATCAACTGGTCCGTCGCAAAATTTCATTTTCAATTCTTCGCATTCTGTGTAATATGGAGGTAGGGATTCGTTAGGGAATAAATCAATATAGTTGAAAAACATTCTTTTTGATGTTACAGAAGATACATCAAAAAAGCCAATTACTTTATTATCTGGATTAGTTGTAGATTGAATATTTCCATAAAAAAAACCTGGTTGTAATGGCGACAGTAAAGTTCCAGAATCGGATAGTTTTTTTAAAGTTTTATAATAGGTGTAAGCCGCTAAATTTTCAACATACTGATATACTAATATACTGTATCGATGTGATAGGATATAGTTTTGGTCACTAATGAAACGAACTATAAAATCAAGTCGATTCTCATTTAGTTCAGTAGTACTGGTTAATATAAAATCGGTGCTGTTTTTTGTTCCATAACAGACTCTAGTATCTACAGTGTTTCGAATAAGTTGAATTGCCGTGGGAGGGCCGGGTACTACTGTAGCCTTTTGGGTAGTCCAAAAGGGAGCAACTATTTTGTAGGTTTCTTCAAATTTATAGCGATAATATTTTGCATTTTCAGTAGGGTCATAATTATAGACATGTATTGCAACACCTCTTATGCTATCTTCTTTTGTTTCAACAAAAGCTTTTAGATCTTGTATGGGGTTAATTGGAGCTAGTTTTTCGATAGATGATTCAAATGAACGACCATCTTTAGTATTAATACTTAATTTATATTCTCTTTCTGGAATAGCCTGAAATTCAGTGGTAGATACATATTTCCCAGAATCTTCTTCAAAGTCATAATGATTTCCAGTATTATCTGTGATATAGATTTCAGCACCAGATTCTACTTTAATCTCTTTATCTTCTAGTTTAGCTGTTTTGGTAAGGATTATTTCTTGTTTTTTGAACTCATTTGTTATTGTTGCCTCTACAACTAATGCTTCTTCATAAGTATTGGTCTCTAGTATATATGGCTCGGTACAGCCATTTATAATAAAGCAGATTAGTAGCAGTAAGATTGTTTTATTTAATGGCATGATAATTATTTTATTCTTTTTTTGTAAAATATTCGACTTATCTAAAGTTCTTTTTTTGTTTTCGACTCATGAAATAAAAATAATATTTTTTTTAATCTATCCAAAATGGAGGTTTTATATTTGATGAAAAGGAGGTGCAATCTCCACAGGGAGAATTGACCCAAAAATAATATCCACTTTGATTGAAATATGTTATTTTGTTTAATTCGAGGTCATCAGTATAGGATGACGAATGCGTGCAAGGATCTGGCGTATAGGGCCAATCAGCATAACAAAATTCTTTGCAATCTGTGTAAAAGGGTGGTACAGGTTCATAGGGAAATAAATCTTGGTAATTGAAATAGATTCTCTCTATTGACACTGAAGCTACATCAAAATATCCTATTACCTTGCTGTTTGGATTGCTTACAGCATTTATATTGCCTAATAATATTCCAGGTTGATTAGGGGATAATAAAGTGCCTGAATCAGATAATTTTTTTAAAGTTTTATAATAATTATATGCAGCCAAACTTTCGACATACTGCCTTACTAAAATACTGTATCGGGTTGTAATGATATAATTTTGGTCGCTAATAAATCGAACTAGAAAATTAACACGATCTTCATTTTGTATATTGGTGTTTTCCAAAAGTATTTCTGTGCTTCTTTTGTTACCATAACAAATTTTAGTGTCGGTCGAATTTGGAATAAAAGAGAGTGATCCGTTATTGTTTAAAATTGCTTTAGTAGTTGTCCATTTTGGGGAAACAATTTTATAGGTCTCTTCATATTCGTATCTATAATATTTTGACTGATTATTTGGGTCAAAACTATTTACTCTAATGGCAACACCTCTTAAGCTATCTTTTGGCTCAACAGTTGCTGTCACGCTCTGCATTGGATTGAGGTTTGTTAGTTTTTCAATTGATGATTCAAAAGTTCTTCCGTCAAGGGTGTTTATGTTTAAACGGTATTCTCTTTCAGGAACGACTTGAAACTCAACAGTAGAAACATATTTCCCATCCTCTTCCTCAAAGGCATATTGATTTCCGGCATTGTCAGTAATAAAAACATTAGCACCCAATTCTACTTTTGTTTCTTTGTCTTCGAATCGTGACGTTTTTGTTAGTGTTATTTCTTGTTTTTTAAGCTCATTTGTTATTGTTGCCTCTACGACTAATGCTTCTTCATAGGTGTTGGTCTCTAGTATATATGGCTCGGTGCAGCCATTTATAATAAAGCAGGTTAGTAGTAGAAAGATTATTTTATTTAAAGACATAGTTGTTTTTTTATTCTTTTTTTAAAATATTCGATGGGCCTAAAGTCATTTTTTTTTTTTTGACCCATTAAATGAAAGCAATATATTTTTTAATCCATCCAAAATGGAGGTTTTATGTTTGACGCAAAAGTGGTACAATCTCCACAGGGTTTATTAACCCACCAATCCTTACCTTTGTCTAATATAACATAACTTATGACATCTCTTTCAAGGTCATATAAAACACCAGGGTTGGAATCATGAGTACATTGACACAAAGTTGGGCATGCATCTACGGCATAACAAAATTGCTTACAATCCACATAATAAGGTGGTGCTGGTTCGTTTGGGAATAAATCTTTATAATTAAAATAGATTCTTTCTGTTGACACTGAAGTCACATCAAAATAGCCTATTACCTTGTTGTTAGTGTTGTTTACAGCATTAATATTACCTAATAAAATGCCAGGCTGGATAGGGGATAATAAAGTGCCTGAATCTGCTATTTTTTTTAAAGTTTTGTAATAATTATATGCGGCTAAACTTTCGACATATTGCCTTACTAAGATACTATATCGGGTTGTAATGATATAATTTTGGTCACTAATAAATCGAACTATATAATTAACACGGTCTTCATTTAGGATATTGGTATTTTCCAAAAGTATTTCTGTGTTCTTTTTGCTGCTATAACATATTTTGATATCTGTTCGATTTGGGACGAAAGCAAGTGCCCCGTTATTATCCAGAATTGCTTTAGTATCCACCCATTTCGGAGAAACAATTTTATAAGTTTCTTCGTATTCGTATCTGTAATATTTGGACTGATTGTTTGGGTCAAAACTATTTACCCTAATGGCAACACCTCTTAAGCTATCCTTTGGTTCAACAGTAGCAGTCACGCTCTGCATTGGATTCATATTAGTAAGTTTTTCAATTGACGATTCAAAAGTTCTTCCATCAAGGGTGTTTATACTTAATCTATATTCTCTTTCAGGAACCGCTTGAAACTCCTCCGTAGAAACGTATTTTCCTTCTTCTTCCACAAAGTCATATTGTTTTCCGGTATCGTCTGTAATAAATACATTAGCACCAGATTCTGCTTTTGTTTCTTTGTCTTCGAATCGTGACGTTTTTGTTAATGTTATTACTTGCTTTTTGAGTTCATTCGTTATTGTAGCCTCTACAACTAATGCTTCATCATAGGTATTGGTCTTTAGTATATATGGTTCGGTACAGCCATTTATAATAAAGCAGATTATCAATACAAAGATTATTTTATTGAAAAGCATAGTTATTTTTTATTCTTTTTGAGAAGTAGTTGTTGAGTCTAAAGTTGTTTTTTTGTTGACTCATGAAATGAAAACAATATGTTTTTTAATCTATCCAAAATGGAGGTTTTATATTTGATGAAAATGTGGTGCAATCCGAACAGGGAGTATTTACCCAAAAATCACGTTCGCTTTCTAGAAAAAATCTTACTGCATCTGTTGCTAGATCTTCTCGAACACCTGGTTTTGTGTCATGAGTGCATGGACATTGACCAGCGTAAATTTCACAATCGGCATAGCAAAATTCGACACAATCTGTATAGTATGGTGGTGCAGGCTCGTTTGGGAATAAATCAATATAGTTAAAATAGATTCTCTCAGTTGAAACAGAAGCTACATCAAAATATCCTATTACCTTGCTATTCGGATTACTTACGGCTTTAATGTTACCTAACAAAATTCCAGGTTGGTTAGGGGATAAAAGACTTCCAGAATCTGATATTTTTTTTAAAGTTTTATAATAATTATAGGCTGCTAAACTCTCAACATATTGTTTTACTAAAATGCTATAACGGGTTGTAATGATATAATCTTGGTTACTAATAAATCGAACTAGAAAATTAACACGGTCTTCATTTAGGATATTGGTATTTTCCAAGAGTAGTTCTGTGCTTTTTTTGCTGCTATAACATATTTTAATATCTGTTCGATTTGGAATGAACGATATTGATCCATTATTGTTTAAAACTGCTTTAGTGTCTACCCATTTTGGGGCAACAATTTTATAGGTTTCTTCATATTCATATCTGTAATATTTTGACTGATTATTAGGGTCAAAACTGTTCACCCTAATGGCCACACCTCTTAAACTGTCTTTTGGTTCAACAGTAGCCGTCACACTCTGCATCGGATTAATGTTAGTTAGCTTTTCAATTGACGATTCAAAAGTTCTTCCATCAAGGGTGTTTATATTTAATCTATATTCTCTTTCAGGGATAGCTTGAAACTCAACCGTAGAAACATATTTTCCATCTTCTTCTTCAAAGGTATAATGATTTCCGGTATTGTCAGTAATAAATACATTGGCGCCCGATTCTACTTTTGTTTCTTTGTCTTCGAATCGTGACGTTTTTGTTAGTGTTATTTCTTGTTTTTTGAGCTCGTTTGTTATTGTTGCTTCTACAACTAATGCTTCTTCATAAGTATTGGTCTCTAATATATACGGTTCGGTACAGCCTTTTATAATAAAGCAGGTTAGTAGTAGAAAGAAAATATTATATGTTATTTTAAGCTTCATTGCTTTAATTAAAATTTAAAATTATAAGTAATACTTGGTACAGGTATTGAGAAGATTGAAGTTTTAAAAGCTTTAACTTGACCATTGCCATCAGTAACAAAATAAATGGAGTAAGGATTTGCCCTGCCCAAAACGTTATAGACAGAAATGTTCCAAAAGCTATGTGCTAATTTTTTTATTTTATGATTTCCTTCAATGTTTATGCCAATGTCAAGTCGGTAATAATCTGGAATACGAAATGCATTTCTATCACTATATAACGTATAATTTGCATTGTTGTATAAATATGTCCCAATAGGATAGGTAATTGGTCTCCCTGTTTGGTAAACAAAATTGGAAGAGAGACTGTATCTTTTGGTAAACTTGTAGTTTAAGATGGCGCTTACATCATGAGGTTTGTCATAATTTGCTGGAAAATAATTACCATTATTTACTTTTTCTTCACTAAACTGGCTGTCCAATTTTATAAAAGTTCTGGAGTAGGTGTATCCCAACCAACCGTTTAATCGACCAAACTGTTTTTTGATTAAAAACTCAATTCCATATGCTTTTCCTTCTCCTTGTAAAAGTTCGGTTTCAACATGTTCGTTTAATTGAAGTTGAGCGCCTACTTTATAATCTAGAATGTTTTTTGATCTTTTATAATAGGTTTCTAAACTAACTTCATATAAATTGTTGTCGAAATTTTTGAATATACCAATCGATGCCTGTTGTGCAGTTTGTGGTTTTATATTCAAATTTGAAAGCACCCATGTGTCAGTTGGAGACTGAGTAACATTACTGGAAAGCAAATGAATGTACTGACTTGTTTTGTCGTATCCAGCCTTAATTGACAAATCTTCGGTTAATAAATATCGAGCAGCTATACGTGGCTCAAAAGTGCCATAAGTAGTCACTACTTCATTGTTTTCAAAATGTTTAGTTTCTACAACAGTAGCATCATTAAGAGGTACATTAGGTTCATATATTCTTTGATCAGACTCTCCAAGTGAAGCATAAAGTGAATATCTAAGACCTAAGTCTAGAGATAGTTTGTCACTAATTTTAAAGTTGTCTGAAACATAAAATGCTGATTCCAATCCTTTTTCTTGCTGAATTTCTATAGGTTTTAATGTTGCGTCAGGATTTGTAGGGGTTAAAAAACCTGGGTAAACATTGTATAGCTTACTTGTTAAGCCATATTGAAATTTATGTTTGTCACTATATAGAAAATTAAACTTTAATAGAAGTTGTGTTTCATTGAGTTTGTATCCAGATACGAAAGCATTTTTTGCAGTCGTATCGAAGTCGATGTCGTATTTGTATTCAGTATTGGTTAAAATTACTGCTGCTTTGTTTTTTGAATTAAAAGAATGATCCCATTTGATAGAAGCAAGTCTGTTGCTATACGAATAAATGGAGTCAGAACTAAGACTGAATTTATCGTGGCTATAATAAAGAGTTGATTCCAGAGAGTTGTTTTTATTCAAAATATTATTGTATTTTAATATTCCATCATAAAAACTAGCTTGACTATTGGCCAAGTCGTCGTTTTTTAAAGATTTTAATACCCAATCTGAGTAGGTTGCGCGTCCTCCAAAAATGATACTGGATTTGTTTTTCTCTAATGGTACACTAACGCTTAAATTGGATGTTATTGGGCCAATCGCTCCTTCACCGCTGAAGTTTTCAGGATTTCCGTTTTTGGTAGTTATATCAAATACAGAGGATAGTCTTCCACCTAAATCAGCAGGAATGCTTCCTTTGTAGATGGTTGCTTTCTTTGCGGTATATGGATTAATAGAAGAGAAAAAACCTAAAAAGTGTTGAGGATTATAGAGCACGGCATTATCAAGAAGAAATAAATTCTGATCATCTTTTCCACCACGTACATTAAAACCAGCAGAGCCTTCACCAGTGGTTTTAACACCAGGCAATGTAGTTGCTACTTTTAGGATATCTCTTTCTCCAAGTATCAAAGGCATGTTTTTCATGGCTTCAATATCTATAGAAATTACACCCGAAACAACGGATTCGACAGCTTTTGATCCTTTACCTTTTATAAATACTTCATCTAACTGATTTGAATTTTCGGCTATATTGATGTTTAGTTCACCATTATTGTAAACCACCAAAGTCTTTACTGTTTTTTTGTGGCTTAGAGATCTTGTTTCTATAATATTTGTACCCGTTGGAAGTTTTATAGAATAATTCCCTTCGTTATCACTAATAGTACTTATGTTTTTATTTCTAACTTTAATAACAATATTAGATTCGGGTTTTCCAGTTGTAGTGTTAATTATTGTTCCGGTTATGGTACAAAACTTAGCATCTGTTGTTGTTGTTTCTTTTCCAATAAAAACAACTCCATTATTTTCCTTATTATGTGATTTGTTTATAGAATCATATTGTTGATAAAAAACTGGTTTGCCAGTTAAATCATTAGAGTCTTTATTGATATTTTCCGATTTAATTGCACCAAAATAATTGTTGGCCAATTTTTCATGGATAACGTTATTTTGAGTCAAAATAATCTTGTTTTTTGTGATATAAAAGTTCAAAGATGTATTGTTGAAAAGACCTTCTAAAACAGTTGTTATTGTAACGTTTTTGAAACTTCCAGAGATTAGAGTTTTTTCAGAATCAATCCATTCCTTTTCAAAATAAAAATGATAAGGAGTTGAAGCTTCTATAGTCTTTATAGCTTGTAATCTGTCGACATTTTTAAATTCAAAAGAATAAGTTTCTCCAGTTTTTTGTGCTAGTAACGAAAAATGAATTAAGGCTGTGAAAAGGACGAGTAATATTTTCCTCATTTTTATTATTTTGAGTTGTTTATTGAAGAATCATAAATAGAAATCATTAAACTATTTATAAATTGATTGTAGTCTGTTTTACTTAAACTTCTGTTTCTTTGATAAAAAGCATTGATATTTTTTTTACTTTCTGGAAATATTTTAACAATGCTTGTTTTGTTGTTTGTTTCATAAAACTTGCCTTTATATTCTATATAATATTGATAGTTGTCATTAAATGAATAATAAACACCTTCTTCATTGATTCCTTTAAGGATGTCTTTGTGATGCTTAATAAATAAATTGAAGTTCTTCCCAATTTTTATTATCTCATAAAAACCAGAAGTAAAATCGGGTAAAGTGGTTTGACTCTTTGTTATTTTGATGAAATTTTTTCCGTAAATAAAAAAGGAATCTGTTTTGTCTTGAATTAAATTAATCCCAATGTGTTCAGGCTGTTCAGGAGGATTTAAAATCAATTGGTCTTTAAAAATATCGTATTTCAATTTTACATTAAAATAAGGCTGACCATCATAAACCAGATTTCCTACGGTGTATTTGTTGTTTTTGAAGAACATATTGTTGTCTCCGATTGTTCTGTAAGGGTTTAAGGCGAGGGGGCCATTGTTTAACCCAAGATTTTCTTTACCAACAATGGAATCAAATTTAGTATGTAATAAAATTTCAGAATTGGTTTGGGATTGTGCTTTGAACGCAGTGGTAGTAATTATAGTCAATAATACTATAAGTTTAATTCTTGATTTTCTAAATTGCATTTTTTATAAGTGGTTTTTTATAGTTGGTTTTCAGCTAATAGATGATTTTAAACTAAATTTATAAAAAAATTATACATTTTTTTATAAAAGTAATATTTAATCTTACAAAAACAAGGTTAATTGTTATGTTTTTATTTTTTTAACTTATTCTCAAATAAAATCTAAAAGATTTTTATTTTTTCAAAAATATGCTTGAATAATATAAGATTATATTAAAATTTATTTTTTGTATGGGCCTAAGAGAATTTTTTTATGTTAGATAGAAGTGAAAAATGGTTTCTATATCTGAGGGTAGGATTGTTTCTTGTATTGTAAATATCGAAAAACCCCGTTTCATCACGATGAAACGGGGTTTTTTCTATAAAATAAACCTTTAGTAAACTAAGATTGGATTACTCTTTTTTCTCCTCACGTGGAGGTCTTTGCAAAAGTGCTTTTCTTGACACTTTTTCTTTTCTTGTTTTAGGATCAAGTCCTAAATATTTAACTTGGAATACGTCTCCCATATTTACCACATCAGTAACGTTTTCTGTACGTTCCCAAGCTAGCTCAGATACGTGAAGCAATACTTCATTTCCTGGAGCTGATGTATATTCTACAACTGCGCCAAAATCAAGCATTTTGATTACTTTAACTTCGTAAGCTTCTCCCATTTGTGGTTTGAAAGTAATAGATTGAATCTTAGCTAATACCGCTTCAATTCCTGCAGGATCTGTTCCAAGGATTTCGATAACACCTTCTTCGTTTACTTCGTTGATTACGATTGTAGTTCCTGTAGCTTTTTGTAATTCTTGAATTACTTTTCCACCAGGTCCGATTAATGCTCCAATAAAGTTTCCAGGAATAGTTCTGGTGATGATTTTAGGAGAGTGTGCTTTTACATCTGCATTTGGTTTTGCAAGAGTTTCAAGTAATTTTCCTAAAATATGTAAACGTCCGTCACGAGCTTGAGCTAAAGCCTGCTCCATGATCTCGTATTTCAAACCATCAATTTTGATGTCCATTTGACAAGCTGTAATACCTTCTGAAGTTCCAGTTACTTTGAAATCCATATCTCCTAAGTGATCTTCATCACCTAAGATATCAGATAAAACTGCAAAACGGTCACCATCAGTAATTAATCCCATTGCAATTCCAGAAACTGGACGAGTCATTTGAATACCAGCATCCATTAAAGCCAATGTTCCAGCACAAACGGTAGCCATAGAAGATGAACCATTAGATTCCAATACCTCAGAAACGATTCTTATAGTATATGGATTTTCAGCAGGAATCATATTTTTCAACGCTCTTTGTGCTAAGTTTCCGTGACCAACTTCTCTTCTTGAAGTTCCTCTTAACGGACGAGCTTCTCCTGTAGAAAATGGTGGAAAGTTATAGTGTAAATAGAATTTTTCTTCTCCTTGTTCAGATGGTGAATCAATTTGGTTAGCTTCTCTAGAAGTTCCTAAAGTTGCTGTTGCCAAAGCTTGAGTTTCTCCACGTGTAAACAATGCAGAACCGTGAACAGATGGTAAATAATCTACTTCACACCAGATTGGTCTGATTTCTGTAGTTTTTCTTCCGTCAAGACGAGTTCCTAAATCTAAAGTTACATTACGAACAGCTTCTTTATTGGTTTTGTAGAAGTATTTAGAAACTAAATCTCCATTTTCTGCCAATTCTTCTTCTGTAAACAATGCTTTTACTTCTTCTTTTACAGCATCAAATGCAGCAGAACGTTCGTGTTTAGCTGAACCTTTACTTGCAATAGCGTAAATTTTATCGTAAGCCGCTGCTTTTACTTTTGCGTAAATAACATCGTCATTTTTTTCAGTTTCATAAGTACGAACTTCTTTTTTTCCAAATGCTTGAGCCAATCTTTCTTGAGCTGCAATTTGTACTTTGATATGTTCGTGAGCAAATTTAATTGCTTCTAACATTTCAGCTTCTGAGATTTCTTTCATTTCTCCTTCTACCATTGCGATAGAATCTGTTGAAGCTCCAATCATCATGTCGATATCAGACAATTCTAATTGTGCGCGAGATGGATTGATGATAAATTTACCGTCAATTCTTCCTACTCTAGCTTCAGAAATTAAAGTTTCAAAAGGAATGTCAGATAAAGCTAAAGCTGCTGAAGCAGCTAATCCAGCTAATGCATCCGGCATAACTTCATCATCATGAGACATCAACTGAATCATAACTTGAACTTCTGCGTGATAATCACTTGGGAAAAGTGGACGTAAAACACGGTCAACTAATCTCATTGTTAACACTTCGCTATCACTTGGACGAGCTTCTCTTTTGAAGAAACCTCCTGGGAAGCGACCTGCGGCTGCAAATTTTTCACGATAATCTACCGTTAATGGTAAAAAATCAATACCTGGACTTGCTTTTCTTGATGATACAACTGTTCCTAAAATAACAGTTTTACCAATTCTTACTACTACAGATCCATCAGCTTGTTTAGCTAAACGTCCTGTCTCGATTGTGATGCTTCTGCCATCACCTAAATCGATGCTTTCTACAAATAATTGTGGAATCATAATTTTTTTCCTTATTGGTTATACAATGGGTTCTAGTTGTGTTGTTAGTTGTAGTTGTTGCGTAGTTAATGCCTAAAACCCAATGAAAAACCAAACTTTTTTTAATGTAAATACTAATTTAAAAAATTAATATTGAATGGAAGAATTTAAAATAAAACTTTTAAACTCTAAAATAAAAAAGAGGCACTTTCGCACCTCTTTTATATATTGATTATTTTCTAATACCCAATACTTTGATAATCTCACGATATCTGTTGATCTCTGTTTTCTTCAAATAGTCTAACAATGATCTTCTTTTACCTACTAATAGTACCAATGAACGCTCTGTGTTGAAATCGTGACGATTTTTTTTCAAATGCTCAGTAAGGTGGCTAATTCTGTAAGTGAATAACGCGATTTGACCTTCTGCAGATCCTGTGTTTTCTGCTTTTCCTCCGTGTTTAGCGAAGATTTCTTCTTTAATCTCTTTAGTTAAATACATTCGAATATTATTTAATGATTTTTATGTATGTCTTACAGCTATTATAAGACGGGTGCAAAGGTAGAAAATAATTATGAATTATAAATTATGAATTATAAATTATTTTGAAGTCTGGTAATAGACTCTTTTAAATTTTAATACAACTTTGCAATCTCCTCATTAACAAATTCCAAGAAGTGCTCGTCTTCTTCTGTAAAAGGATCTATTACATGACTGTCGATGTCTATTTGGCCAATATTTTCTCCATTAACAAAAAGTGGAACCACGATTTCAGATTTTACGGTAAAACTACAGGCTATATAGTTGTCTTGCGCGCTTACATCTGGAACAACAAAATTATTGTTGGAAACTGCGACTTGTCCACAAATTCCTTTTCCAAAAGGAATAACTGTATGGTCGGTTTCGGCACCTACGTATGGGCCCAGATGAAGTGTTTTGGCTTCGTGATTGGCAAAATAAAAGCCGACCCAATTATAGTAGGATATAGAATCGCTCAAAAGTTGGCAAACTGCTAAAAGTTTTTCGTCTCTTGAAAGAGTTGTATTTAATATGATTTCGGTTACTTTGGGCTTTAATTCTTGAAAAGTCATGTTCTATTATTTTTTACAAAAGTATTTAAAGCCAATTTTAAAAATTGTATAAATTTGTTAAAAATTTAATTTTGAAAAAATATTTCGTCCAGTACAAACCTTTTTTGCTTTTTCTCGCTAGTTTTTTTGGCACTTATATATTGCTTACTTTCTTGTATCAGTTCTTTTTGAATGGTTTTGAAAATGGAAAAGTAGATGCAATAACACGAATGGTGGCAATAAATACAGAAGAAGTTATTTCGTGGGTATATCAATCCAGTTATATTGTAGAAAGTGATAATGCTCCATTTTTCACTGTGTTTTTTCAAAATAAAAGTGTTGCCCAGATCGTTGAAGGTTGTAATGGAATCAGTGTAGTTATTTTATTTATTTCTTTTATTGTGGCTTTTTCAGGAAGCCTAAAAAGCACATTGCTTTTTATTTTTGGCGGAAGCCTGATAATTTATATTCTGAATGTTCTTCGTATTGTATTTTTGATAGTTTTGCTTTATTATTTTCCTAGTCAATCACATTTATTGCATGGCGTTCTTTTTCCATTGATAATTTATGGTTTGGTTTTTGTTTTATGGGTGATTTGGGTTAATAAATTCTCGAAATATGCTAAATAAATTGCTTCAAAATAAAACCACAATTTTTGCTGTAACTGTACTTGTGATGCTATTGGCTTTTATCAGGGGTTTTGAAAGACAATTGTTCTATGATCCTTTTCTGTTTTATTTTGAGGGAGATTATATGGAATTGCCTTTGCCAGAGTTTGATAATTTGAAGCTGTTTTTCGGATTGTCTTTGCGTTTTTTTTTGAATACAATACTTTCTTTGGGGATTCTTTATTTTCTTTTTAAGGATAAGGGAATGATTTTATTTGCATCTATTTTGTATTTTTTTTTGTTTGTGATTTTAATCGTCACTCTCTTTTGCATCCTTTATTTTTTTAAAAATCAAGAAAATTTACTACTGTTTTATGTACGTCGTTTTTTGATTCAGCCTTTGTTTTTAATCCTTTTTGTACCAGCGTTTTATTATCAAAATCTAAAGAATTGATTCTTCTTTTTTCTTATCTTTAATGTAGATTTGAAGTAAAAAATTGTCAAATTTAGTAAAGATGAAAATTGTAAAACATTCGAAAGCGATTGTTGATTTTAATCGCTCAAAATTGAAGCAGTCTCTGCTAAGGTCGGGGGCAACTCCCGATATAGTTGACGATGTTTTGCAAATTATTGAAAAAGAAATTTACGAAGGTATCTCTACTAAACATATTTATAAAATGGCTTTTGGACTTCTTAAAAAAGCCTCCAATTCGCACGCTGCCCGATATAATTTAAGGGAAGCAATTCGACTATTGGGGCCTGCCGGCTTTTTTTTCGAAAAATTCATTGCTAGACTTTTTGCATCCGAGCGTTGTGAAACTAAGGTTGGTTTAATTTTGCAAGGCAAATGTGTTTCGCATGAAGTTGACGTTCTAATCAAAAGTGGTAATGTAGTTTCAATGGTTGAATGTAAATTTCATGTAGGTCAAGATGTAGCAACTGATGTGAAAGTACCGATGTATATTTTGTCACGATTCAATGATTTAAAAGAAAAAGAACATGAAATATTTTCTAGAAGAGATACTATTTCTAATTGTTTTATTGTTACCAATAATCGTTTTACTACTGATGCAGTTGATTTTGCCAAATGTTCTGGTCTTAATTTGTTGAGTTGGGATTATCCCGAGACCAATAATTTAAAAACAAAAATAGACAGCCATCAGTTATACCCCATAACTTGCTTGACAACTTTAACTCTTTTGGAAAAAGAAAAATTATTGATTTTGGATGTTATTTTGGCTTTGGAGATTATCAATAATAGAGCTGTTTTGGAGGAAATAGGTTTAAGTCATAATAGAGTAAAGAATGTGATCAAAGAAGCATCAGAGTTGTGTGGTTTTTTTGAAAGAAGCTAAGCGACTAAGTTGCTAAGACGCTAAGATTTTATCAATGTTTTTTTAATCTCAGAATCTCAGCGACTTCTACTATTAATCTAAATTGAATTAAAATGAAAATCACATGCATTGGTGGAGTAGGAACGGTTACAGGATCCAAAACTTTGGTGGAAAGTAACGGTATTCGGATTTTGATAGACTGCGGGCAATTTCAAGGATTAAAGCCTTTACGGGAACTCAATTGGGAGCCTTTACCAATTTTGCCTTCGACTATAGATTTTGTATTGCTAACCCACGGTCATTTGGATCATTGCGGTTGGTTACCAAGGTTGGTCAATCAAGGTTTTGAGGGTAAAATATATTGTACTAGCCCAACAAAAGACGTTGCTAAACTAATACTTTTGGACAGCGCCAAAATTCAAGAAGAAGATGCAAAAATTGCCAATGAAGGAAAGTTCTCGAAACATGAAATTGCAGAACCGCTTTATACAGTAGCACAAGCAGAAAAGGTTTTTCCGCATTTTAGAGTCGTTAATCCCAATGAAATAATTGCTTTAGATGCCGAAATTGAAGCTATTTTTACTAATGCTGGTCATATTCTGGGAGCCTGTACGATAGAACTTCGTCTTGAATATAAAGTCGTTGTCTTTTCAGGAGATATTGGTCGCGATAATGATGTATTAATGTTTCCACCTACTAAGCCCAAAAAAGCAGATTATGTTTTTCTTGAAAGCACTTATGGTAATCGACTTCATCCTGAAAAGGATCCAAAAGAAGAACTTGAATTGTATATCAATAATACGGTTCAAAATGGTGGGACAGTTATAATTCCAAGTTTTGCCGTTGAGCGAGCACAAAGTGTTATGTACTTGCTTTGGCAATTGAAAGAAGAAAAAAGAATTCCAAATATCCCTTATATTATCGATACTCCAATGGGAATTAGCATGCTAGAGCTTTTTTCCAATAACAGAAAGTGGCATCGTTTGCATGAAGAAGAATTTACAGCTATGTGCAAAATGTTTACGATGATTTCAGATTACCAAGAAACTATTGAAGCTATTTATAATAAACAGTCAAAAGTAATTGTAGCAGCAAGCGGTATGGTAACTGGAGGTAGAGTTTTGAGCTATTTGGAGAGATATATTGGGTTGTCTGAAACGACAATAATTTTAATTGGTTACCAAGGAGAAGGCACAAGAGGAAGAAAATTGCTAGAAGGAGCAAAGGATATGAAAATACGAGGAAGATATTATGAAGTAAAAGCCAAAGTAGCAGAAATTGATACTTTGTCGGCACATGGAGATCAAAAGGATTTAATCAATTGGCTTTCAGATTTGGAAGAGGCTCCGAAAAAAGTATTTTTGGTACACGGTGAAAATGAACCAGCTGATGAACTGAGAGTTAAAATTCGAGAAAAACATGGTTTTGAGTGTGTTATCCCTTTGATGGGGCAGGAGTTTGAATTGTAGATTTGGTTTTGACCTGAGTTTGATTAATTTATTTGGCAGCAGAAATATTTGGCATTTTTGTCATCATCTAAAAAAGGAAAAACATAAATAATCGAACTCAGTTTTTTACTCAGAATCTTAGAAACTTAGCTTCTTTTTTAAAAATTAACAAGAATTTGATTTTTGGAACTGTTAATAACCTTATTTTTGTAAAATGAAATTCAAAAAACATATAAGTATTTTTTTAGCGGTTCTACTATTGGTTTCCAATGTAGGTTTGGCTTTTAATGTACATTATTGTGGAAGTAAAATCGCTTCTGTTTCTTTGAGTTTTCCTACGGTATCATCCTTGCAAAAAGCAGAGGATTGTTGCTTAAAAAAAGCTGTCAAAAAAGAAAGTTGCTGTAAAGACAAGAAAATTGTTTTTAAGGAAAAAGCAGATGATAAGATTGTGAAATCTTTTTCTTTTCAATTTGATTATGGTTTTATAGTTCCAGAATACCAGTCAAGTGTTTTTACAGCTGTTCCTAGCTTTAAGAATAATTTGTGTCTTACTTATTATTGTGATGCAAACGCACCACCACTTTTCAAACTGTACAGCCAATATCTCCTTTACGATAAGTTATAATGTTTATTTGGAGTTAAACCCTTTTTCGGGGATTGACATATTTAATCATTATAATTATAATCATGAAAACAAACACAATAATAGTCTTATTGCTCTTGTTTGCTGCTTTTAATTCTTACTCACAAGACACCTTGAAAGAGATAAAAGTGCAATCCAAACGCAAGAGTATACAAAAATCATATACCGTTACCGGCAATACAACATTAATAACCAAAAAAGAATTACTGAAGGCGGCTTGTTGTAATCTTGCCGAAAGTTTTGAAACCAATCCTTCAATAGATGTCAATTTTTCGGATGCATTGACGGGAACCAAACAAATCAAAATGTTGGGTTTGACAAGTCCTTACTTGATGATGACCCAGGAAAATGTTCCTTCAGTTCGTGGCGCTTCCCAGGTTTATGGACTTTCTTTTACGCCGGGTCCTTGGATAGAGAGTATTCAAATTACCAAAGGGGCAGGGAGTGTGGTGAACGGTTTCGAAAGCATATCCGGACAAATCAATACTGAATTGATAAAACCGATGGAGGGAGTTCCATTTTTGTTAAACCTTTATGGTTCTACCGATTCTCGTTTTGAGTTAAACGCCAATATTAATCAAAATCTATCCGATAAATGGGCTACGAGTTTATTGTTGCACGGCAATATGAGAAATTCCAAAATGGATAATAATGACGATGGATTTCTTGATAATCCTTTACAAAATCAATTCAATTTTCTCAATCGTTACCAATATTATAATGCAGAAACGGGTTGGGTTAGTTTCATTAATTTGCAGTACATGAATGATACTAAATTAATGGGGCAAACCAGTTTTGATCCAGATACGGATAGAGGAACAACCAATTCTTGGGGTTCCGAAATCGATACCAAAAAGATAGATATTTCTACAAAAGTAGGCTATGTTTTTAAGGACATGCCATTTCAAAGTTTAGGTTTTCAAAATGCATTTTCCAGCTATGACCAAGATTCTTATTTTGGATTGAATGGCTACAAAATGCAGCAAAACAGTTTTTATTCGAACTTAATTTTTAATTCAATTATCAATAATGAAAAAAATAAGTTTGCTACAGGTTTGAATTTTACCTATGACAGCTATAATGAGTTTTTTAATACTACAGATTATAGCAGAATTGACAATACAGTCGGAGCTTTCTTTGAATATACCTATGATAATCAAGATGATTTTAGTTTGATTCTTGGAGGAAGGGCAGATTATGGAAATCGATTGGGCGTTTTTGTTACTCCAAGAATACATATGAAATACAATCCTTGGGAGAAAGGAGTTTTGAGAGTTTCTGCAGGTAGAGGAAAACGTCCTGCCAATATTTTTGCCGAAAATCAAACCTTGTTTGCCAGTTCCAGAACTTTTGATATTGCAAATGACGGAGGTAAATTATATGGATTGGATCCGGAAATTGCCTGGAATTATGGTGTAAGTTTTATGCAGGGATTCAAGTTGTTTAATCGGAATGGGGATGTTACAGCCGATTTTTATAGAACAAATTTTCAGAATCAAGTAGTGGTGGATATAATGCAAAGTCCACAACAAGTGGTTTTTCATAATTTGGATGGTGTTTCTTTTGCTAATAGCTTTCAATTGGAGTTCAATTATGAATTGGCTAAGCATTTGGAATTGCGTTCAGCATACAAATACTATGACATTAAAACTGATTACTTGTCTGGGAAATACCAAAGGCCGTTGCAAGCAGCTCATCGTTTCTTTGGGAATTTAGGTTATGAAACCCATATTCAGGATAAAGGGCAACAATGGAAATTTGATTTCACGTACAACTGGATTGGGGAACAGCAATTGCCATATACTGCTTCCAATCCTGTAGAATTTCAGCTTCCAGAAAATTCGCCGGCCTATTCTTTGATGAATGCTCAAATTACAAGAACATTTTCATCTACTTTTGAAGTGTATGTAGGTGGGGAGAATATTGGGAATTACACTCAAAACCCAGCAATTGTTGATGCACAGAATCCTTTTGGTCCTTATTTTGATGCAACTATTTTATACGCACCAGTATTTGGACAGATGTATTACGCGGGCTTGAGGTTTAAAATAAAATAATGGTTATATCAAAAAAATAATTTTATCAAATTTTAATAAAAATGAAAACAAATATTCAAGAATTTAGAAAAAATAGCAATATGGTTAAGAATGTATTTTTAGTTTTGCTAATGACATTTTTTGCATTTTCGGCTCAAGGCCAAGAGAAGAAAAATAAAAACGCTAAATATACTACCGAAGTAAATGGTAACTGTGAACAATGTCAGAAACGAATTCAAAAAGCTGCCTATTCAGTGCCAGGTGTAAAATCTGCTTCATGGAGTATTGAAACACATCAATTGAGTTTAATTATTAATGAAGAAAAGTGTTCTTTTATGGATGTTAAGAAAGCTGTTGCAAAAGTAGGTCATGATACCGATTCAGTAAAATCAACCAAAGAAGATTATGACAACCTTCATCATTGTTGTCAGTATGAAAGGTTGTAATAAGAAATTATAGATTATTTTGAGGTGTAAATTTTTTATACTCGTTAATTTGTAACTTACAAAGATTGAAAAAAGCATCAAAATAGAAGTTGAATTTTGATGCTTTTTGTGCTTTTTGAATCGTTAATAAAACTTTAAAATGAAGTAATAAATTGTGGTTAACCTAAATTATCATTACTTTCACGCACTAAATAAAACACCTAAGAATTTATGAATAATTTTGATTGGACGCAATTAATAAATCCCGAATTTTATATAACTTTTACAATTGGTGGCTTTCAAGTTGGTTTGTTTATTGTTTTATTTATTGTTTTTGCAGAAACTGGTCTTTTTGCTGGTTTTTTTCTACCTGGCGACAGTTTACTTTTTCTTGCTGGAATTTACAATCGCGATTTAATTGAGAATGTTCTTTTTATTGAAAGTGATTTTTTAAATCTTCTTATACTTTCTTCGTTAGTGGCCCTTTCGGGTGTTTTAGGAAACATGGTGGGCTATTGGTTTGGAGCCAAAAGTGGGTATTATTTATACAACAGAGAAGATACGTTTTTGTTTAAGAAAAAATATTTACTTCAGTCCAAAGAGTTTTTCGAAAAGCATGGTGGGAAGGCGATTATTTATGCAAGATTCTTGCCAATCGTGAGAACTTTTGCTCCGATAGTGGCTGGAATAGGTTCTATGGACAAAAAGAAATTTATGTTTTATAATATATTGAGTTCTATTTTATGGTCTTTCATATTAATTTTTTCTGGACATTATTTATATGGAATGTTCTTGGGTTTTGGAATTGATTTAAAGCATTATATCGAACATATCATCATTATAATTATTCTAATATCAACAGTTCCTGTATTAATTAAATTGATAAAGAAAAAACCAGAAGAAAAAATATAATTGTATTAGAATCTTCAAATATAGAAAGTCCGAAGTTTATACTTCGGACTTTTTTTATGGTATTATCAAAAGCGATTAATGATGATATAAGTTTAAAACGAAGCTATAAAAAATCCGTCAAGAACGAGTTCAAGACGGATTTTATATTTGAATGGAATGCTGATTTTTACATCATTCCTGGCATACCTCCACCCATGTGGCCACCACCTGCATTTTCTTCTTTAATGTCAATTAATGCGCATTCTGTTGTCAAAATCATTCCCGCAACCGAAGCAGCATTTTCTAATGCGATACGAGTTACTTTTTTAGGGTCAATGATTCCAGCTTTTAGCATGTCAACGTACTCATCAGTTTTGGCATTGTATCCAAAATCTCCAGAACCTTCACTAACTTTAGCAACTACTACAGAACCTTCAAGACCTGCATTTTCTACGATAGTTCTCAAAGGAGCTTCTATAGCACGAGATATAATTTGGATACCTGTTTTCTCATCTGCGTTGTTTGAAACGATAGTACTTAAAGCGTTTTTAGCTCTTAATAAAGCTACACCACCTCCAGCAACAATTCCTTCTTCAACAGCCGCACGAGTAGCGTGAAGTGCATCGTCAACACGGTCTTTTTTCTCTTTCATTTCTACTTCAGAAGCAGCACCAACATAAAGTACAGCAACACCTCCAGCTAATTTAGCCAAACGCTCTTGCAATTTTTCTTTATCATAATCAGAAGTCGTAGTTTCCATTTGACCTTTGATTTGGTTTACACGATTTTTGATCATATCTGCATCTCCAGCACCACTTACAATTGTAGTGTTGTCTTTGTCGATAGTTACTCTTTTTGCAGAACCTAACATCTCTAAAGTAGTGTTTTCTAAAGTGTATCCTCTTTCTTCAGAGATTACAGTTCCACCAGTTAAGATAGCGATATCTTCTAGCATTGCTTTTCTTCTGTCTCCAAAACCAGGTGCTTTTACGGCAGCGATTTTCAAGGCACCACGCAATTTGTTTACCACCAAAGTTGATAAAGCTTCGCCATCAACATCTTCTGCGATAATCAATAATGGTTTTCCAGTTTGTGCAATTGGTTCTAAGATTGGTAATAATTCTTTTAAAGAAGAAACTTTTTTGTCATACAAAAGGATGTATGGACTTTCTAGTTCTGCTTCCATTTTTTCTGGATTGGTTACAAAGTATGGAGAAAGATATCCTCTGTCAAATTGCATTCCTTCAACAACATCTACATATGTATCTGTTCCTTTGGCTTCTTCTACAGTGATTACACCTTCTTTTCCAACTTTTGCGAAAGCATTGGCAATTAATTCTCCAATTACTTCGTCATTGTTAGCAGAAATAGAGGCGATTTGTTTGATTTTTTCAGAATCACTTCCTACTACTTTTGCCTGTTTAGCAAGGTCAGCAACGATTGCTTCAACAGCTTTGTCGATACCGCGTTTCAAATCCATTGGATTTGCTCCAGCTGCAACGTTTTTCAATCCTTCTTTTACGATAGCTTGTGCCAATACAGTAGCAGTTGTAGTTCCGTCTCCAGCTAAATCGTTGGTTTTTGAAGCTACTTCTTTTACCATTTGAGCACCCATATTTTCTAATGGATCTTTCAATTCAATTTCTTTAGCAACAGTAACACCATCTTTAGTTACATTTGGTCCACCAAAAGATTTCCCAATAATTACGTTACGTCCTTTTGGCCCAAGGGTTACTTTAACCGCATTTGCCAATGCATCAACTCCACGTTTTAATCCGTCACGTGCTTCAATATCAAATTTTATATCTTTTGCCATTTTAT
Organism: Flavobacterium granuli; assembly: GCF_031456055.1. GTDB lineage: Bacteria > Bacteroidota > Bacteroidia > Flavobacteriales > Flavobacteriaceae > Flavobacterium > Flavobacterium granuli_A. Next base: position 773,296 of record NZ_JAVDTX010000001.1, on the reverse strand, counting down.
TTTATTTGTTGATTCGTTTATTTGATTTTAGATGATTGCTAAAATATCGTCCTCACGCATGATTAGATAATCTTTTCCTTCTAATTTTAATTCAGTTCCAGCATATTTTCCATAAAGAACTGTATCTCCTATTTTGACAGTCATAGTATGGTCTTTAGTTCCGTTTCCTACCGCAACTACAGTTCCTTTTTGTGGTTTTTCTTTTGCGGTATCTGGAATAAAAATCCCTGACGCCGTTTTCGTTTCAGCTGCAACTGGTTCGATTAGAACTCTATCTGAAAGTGGTTTAATGTTTAAAGTCATGATTTTTTTGTTTATGTTAATTTTTACTGTTATTGTATTTCAGAAATTATGCCACAGTATGTAAACTGACATTTTTTCTTATAAAAAATGCCAGCTTTGACAGGCTGGCATTTTTGTATATTTATGTAAATAGATTATTTTGCTGGAGTTGCAGGAGCATTTTCAACTGGAGCATTAGTTGTTGGTGCTGCAGTTTCAGTGTTGTCAATGATTTTTGAATCAGCATCACTCAAAGTTCCTGTAAAACTCAATCCTGAAAGTAAGATTAAAGCAATTAATATAGTTGCCAATGTCCAAGTACTTTTGTCTAAGAAATCAGTAGTTTTTTGTACACCACCTAACATTTGAGAACCACTTATTGTAGAAGAAAGACCACCACCTTTAGGGTTTTGAACCATTATTACTACGATCAATAGAAAACATACTATTGTAATTAAAACTAAAAAAATTGAAAACATACTATTTATTATTAATTGTTATTTTGTTGTACTATTTTAATATCCTTTATACGGTCTGCAAAGAAACTACTTTTTTCTGGATATTTCAAAATTAATATTTCATAAGCTTGTATCGCTTTTTGATATTTTTTTTGTTCCAAATAGACTTTAGCCAAGGTTTCTGTCATTAAATAAGAATTATCTTCTTTGTTGAGATCGAGATTTGGAGTGAATACAACTCCAGGTTTTATTGGCGGAATTTTTGGGCTGGTTTCGATGAACTTATCAATTAATTCTGCTTTTTTCTTTTTACTCTCGTCAATGATAGATTCAGGTTCTTTTGCCATACTATTATTTTCTTGTAGATTTTCTCTTATTATGGGTTGTATCCTAGAAATTTGAAGCCATTGATGGAATGAATGCGTCTCTGATTTTGAAAAATCTAGTGGTTTCCCAATTTCCAAATTTTTCTCAGCTTCAATTGTTTCTTCCCCGGTTTTTGTTGGCGTAGCTTCCTTAATGGAATCAAGAATCGATTGTTCTACATTTTTATCGATTTCTAATTTATCAATAAAAAGAGAGTTGTTTTGAGCAGTATTAGTATTAGCTTCTTTTATGGAGGTAAGGATTGAATGTTCCAAAGGAGTTGCTGCAATTGGTGCTATCTCTTCTTTTTCTATAATCTGACTGTCAATTACGGTTATATTAAGGAGTTCCTGTATTTTTCTCTCGTACGTCTTTTTTTGAATAGCTATAAATGATTCCGAAGTGATAAAATCAAATAGAACACTACGATCTGTAGTATGTGCCGCAGCTATTTTTAATGCAAAATTATACTTGTAGCTACTTTGATTGTAAAGTCCCTTCAAACGCAACGCTCGTGCACTTTGAAAAAATGGAAATTCATCCAAAACTTTTTCTAAAGCCACCGTTTGTATCTCGTTGATTTCTTCGGGTTGGTTTAATAAATAATTGTAGCTACTAACGTTCATTTTTTTTGGGTATTCTGTGTTTTTAGAATTTAGCTTCTTATGTTAAAATTTGATTTTATACTGTCAATTGTTTTCTACTAACTGAAAACTGCTGACTGATTACTCTTTTAAAACTACCATTTTGCAAGTGAATCATTAAAAATATCCTGTGTAATTCTTTCGAAAATTTCTTTGATAGCGGCATCTTTCGTTGCTCCTGTTAATTGTTGGGCAGCTGGATAATCGTAGTAAAATTCAAAAGATTTTTCGAAATCGTCTGCTTCTTTATTTTTATTGGTAAATCTAACCATTACCCTAATTTTTAAACGATTTTGTGAAGCTTGCTGATCGGCGGTTGCAGTCATTGGACTGATTCGGTAATCTGTAATTTCTCCTTCATACGTTAAATCCCCTCCATTTTTTACTAATTGTAAATTAGTTTGCCCCTGAATCAAATCTTGTAATGTAAGTGTAAAAGTTCGGTCAATTCCTGGTTCAATTAATTCAGAATTGTTTGGAAAGAAATTTACTTGATACGTTTTGGCATCAATTTTACCAGTTCCTGTAAAGTTATATACCGAACAACTGTTTAGAATGAATGAACTAATTAGTATTAAGAGATAATGTGTTTTTTTCATAATGTGCTTAGCAAATTCCAATTTTGGTTGAAATTTATAATTGTTTTCAAATATATGAATTTTCAAATTTGTTTTTTTTGATTTTCTATAAATCAAATTGTTTTATTTTTCTATATAAAGTACGTTCCGAAATACCTAATTCATCTGCTGCGGCTTTTCGTTTTCCTTTATTTTTTTCTAATGATTTTTTAATCATCTCGATTTCCTTTTGTTCGAGTCTCAAGATTTCTTCCTCTTCAATGGTTTCGGCCAAAAGATAATTATTGTTGTCTTGCTCTTCGTAATCTTCTTCTATATTATTCGAATTTGATAAAAACGAAGTTCTTGGTTCTTCTTCAAAATCAATTTCGCTGTCCTCTTCCTTGGAACCGTATATTTTTTTGATAAGTGATTTATTCGTTTCCTGAACATTGGAACTACCGTTTTGCATTAATTCCAATGTCAGTTTCTTTAAATCATGTAAGTCACTTTTCATATCAAAAAGCACTTTGTACAAAATTTCTCTTTCGGTATTAAAATCGCCGTCGTTTTTTTTGTCTTTTATCACCGATGGCAAATTACTGCCTTCATTTGGCAAATACGTTTGTAAAGTTGCAGCCGTAATATCTCTGTTGGTTTCCAGTACTGAAATCTGTTCAGCAACATTTCGTAATTGACGGATGTTACCACTCCAACGAAATTTTTGCAACAATAAAATAGCAGCATCATCTAGTTTCAGCGGAGGCATTTTGTATTTATTGGCAAAATCGGCAACAAATTTTCTAAACAATAAATGAATGTCTTCTTTTCTTTCTCGAAGTGGAGGCAAGTGAATGTCAACCGTACTTAAACGGTAATACAAATCTTCACGGAATTTTCCTTTTTCAATAGCTTTGAATAAATTGACATTGGTCGCAGCCACGATTCTGACATTCGTTTTTTGAACTTGAGAAGAACCTACTTTTATGAACTCCCCATTTTCCAAAACACGTAACAAACGCACTTGGGTTGTCAAAGGTAATTCGCCCACTTCATCAAGGAAAATAGTACCGCCATTAGCCACTTCAAAATAGCCTTCACGAGTACTGGTTGCACCTGTAAAAGCTCCTTTTTCATGACCAAAAAGTTCACTGTCAATAGTTCCTTCTGGAATTGCACCACAGTTTACTGCAATATATTTACCGTGTTTTCGGTGTGATAATGAATGTATAATCTTTGGGATATTCTCTTTTCCCACACCACTTTCTCCAGCCACCAAAACCGAAATGTCGGTAGGGGCAACCTGAATGGCTTTTTCTATGGCACGATTGAGCTTTGGATCATTTCCAATAATCTCAAAACGTTGTTTTATTGATTGTACTGTATCCATTTTCTTTTAGTTTTTTTAGTTTAAGGTTTCAAGTTGCCGAGCAAACTTTAAATCTAAACTTTCAAACTTTTAGATATCTATTGATATAAAAAAGTTCTACTATTATGGCTTTGTTAGTGTGTCTTTTTGAATAGCTGTTCCTTCAACTTTGTGTTTTGGAAAATAAGTTCTAATGACATAGAATGTTGTTCCAAAAGCAACTAAAAAAGCTATTATTGCGTAAACTATTTTTTGTTTCATTTTAATATTTTTACCGCTGATTACTTGGTTTATTCCCTATCGCACGGGTCGAGGTTTTAAAAAATAAAAATCTCAAATATTTATTTCTAATTCATATTACTCAATCCAACCGCTTCGCCTTTCAAAGTTCCAGAGGTGCAAGAATTAATTTTTACATTTACAAAATCTCCAATTTTATAATTCTCTTTTGGGAAAACCACAGTTATACTTTGTGAATTTCTTCCAGAAAACTCCTCAGTCGATTTTTTTGAAACTTTCTCTACCAATACTTCAACAGTTTTTCCAATAAACTCTTCGGAGCGAAACCAAGCGTGTTTTTGTTGTAAGTCAACAATCTCCTGTAATCTTCGTGCTTTGGTAGTTTCAGGTACATCATCCTCCATTTTTCTTCCAGCCAAAGTTCCTGGACGTTCAGAATAACTGTACATATAACCAAAATTATATTTCACATATTCCATCAAACTCAAAGTGTCTTGGTGGTCTTCCTCTGTTTCTGTTGGAAATCCCGAAATCATATCTTGTGAAATCGCTCCGTCTGGAATAATAGAACGAATTTTGTCAATCAAAGTCATGTATTCTTCTCTCGAGTGTAAACGATTCATTTCTTTCAAAATGCGATTACTACCCGATTGAACCGGCAAGTGAATGTGTTTGCAAATGTTTGGATATTTGGCAATAACGTGCAAAATACTTTCGTGCATATCTTGTGGATTCGAAGTCGAAAAGCGAATACGCATTTTCGGAAAACCAACTGCTACCATTTCTAGTAATTGGTCAAAATCAACCGCTGTCGCTTTTTGCATTTCGCTCGCATCGGCAAAATCCTTTTTCAAACCGCCACCATACCATAAATAACTATCTACGTTCTGACCCAAAAGAGTGATTTCCTTAAATCCTTTGCTCCACAAATCCTGAATTTCGTTCATGATACTTTGTGGTTCACGACTGCGCTCACGACCTCGGGTAAAAGGTACCACGCAAAATGTACACATGTTATCACAACCTCTTGTGATAGAGACCAATGCTGTAATTCCGTTGCTCATCAATCGAACAGGCGAAATATCACCATAGGTTTCTTCTTTGGACAAAATTACATTTATCGCATCGCGACCTTCTTCGACCTCACTCAATAAATTAGGTAAATCTTTATACGCATCAGGACCAACAACAAGGTCGACAATTTTTTCTTCTTCTAAAAATTGACTTTTTAAACGCTCTGCCATACAGCCCAAAACGCCTACTTTCATTTTCGGATTAATGCGTTTTACTGCATTGTATTTTTCCAAACGTTTGCGTATCGTTTGTTCTGCTTTGTCTCGAATTGAACAGGTATTTACTAAAACCAAATCGGCTTCTTCTAAAACTGAGGTTGTATTGTAACCACCATCAGACAATATGGATGCCACAATCTCGCTGTCCGAAAAATTCATCGCACAGCCGTAGCTTTCTATAAAGAGTTTCTTGGTATTCTCCGGTTTATGTTCTAGAACAAGGCTATTTCCTTGTTTGCTTTCTTCAATTATCTTTTCCATATGGCATTTTCAAAGCGCAAAGATAAGTCAAATACAGTGATTATGACAAGATGTCAGCCTAAGAATTAACAAAAAAATAAAGGATTTTAGAAAGCAGAAGGTAGTAGGCAGAATATAAGGAACAGAGTTTGGAAGGGCTGGGCTATTTCTCTTTTTCAGTCTTACTAATTTTGCGTCTTTGGTTAACAATATAAACTGTCCCAAAAAATATAACCGGAATTTTGAAAAATAAAAGGAAAAAAGCAATTTTTGGAACAAAGAAACTCAGAATGATACATACTAGGCCGTTTACCATGTCTAAATTGAACATGATTTGATGGCGTTTCCGTTCTTCATCCGGAAGTTTCTCAGAATCAATAAAATCCGACTGATCAGCTGAGCTCTTCCAAATTGAGTATTGAAAAAAAGATATTGCAAAAATGTTTAAGCTGTATAAAAAAATAGCTGCTGAATCTCCAAAATGGCTGCTTAATACGCTGGTGGAAAATGGTAGGATAATAATAAAAAATAGCCAGCAGATATTGTAACCCATACTGGATCCGTTCATCTTATGAATAAAGGTGTACATTTGGTGATGCCTGCGCCAAAAACTTGCAATGTTGATGAAAGAAAGAAAAAAAGCCAGGTAATTTTTCCAAGGCAACAGTAGATCTTGAATGGTTAGATGATGACTTTCAGGAAGCTCTAGTTTAAGGTTCAACGCTAACAAAGTAATTGCAATAGCTACGATTGCATCGCTGAAAAACAGCACGCGTTCAAAAGGGATTTCACTTTTCTTTAAATCGTCCATAAGTAAATAATTATCGTCAATTCGTTTTATTACTTCAAAATGAATTTGACTGTTTGGTTTGTGTGATTAATACAGTTCGCAAGATATTAATTAAAGTGTTTGAGGACAATGTTTAATGGGTATTTTGTTTTTTGTGTGTTGTGAATGAGGCTTTTAATTTTCAAACAATCATCAAACTTGTCCTTTCGAATGAAACTCGAGCAACAGCAAACAGGCGAAGCAAATCTCAGTAGGCTATTCTGCAAAGCAACACAATATTAAGTTGAGCGGCTTATGAGATTTCTCCTTAAGTTGAGGCTGTAAAAGTTATTTTATTCGGCAATAGATTTGAACGTCATCAATATTACTTTTTATAAAAAAGAATTAAATCTAGCAAAGACTAAGATTGTAGATTTGTGCTATTTGCTATGAGAGTAGGGGAAAGAGCATTAGTTTTCATAATTGTATTCTATGGAAATTGTTTTTTCGATGAATATTTTATATTTGTTATTGTAGGCTGTGAAAATCGCCACAACTCAAAATCTCAAAAAAATAAGAATAGATATTTTTAACCCAAATAGTGCTGAACTATGAAAATCAAAGAGAATTTATATAATCAAAGAATTATTTCTATTGATGCTTTTCGTGGAATTACCATTTTCATTATGATTTTTGTAAACGAGTTGGCGAGTGTTTCAAACGTACCACAGTGGATGAGACATATGCCGGCTGATGCTGATGCAATGACTTTTGTCGATTTGGTTTTTCCTGCCTTTCTATTTATTGTGGGAATGTCTATTCCGTTTGCTTTTAATGCCCGATTGATTAAAGGAGATAGCCCTAAAACTATCTGGACTCATACTTTAAAAAGAGCTTTGGCATTGATTATTATTGGTGTTTATATGGTCAATGCCGAATATGGTTACGATGAATCAAAAATGGTAATATCAGCTGCATTTTGGGGACTTTTAGCCTATTCGATGCCAATTCCGATTTGGAATAAATATCCAAAAGAATTCCCTAGACTTGCTAAAAATGTACTCCAATACGGAGGAATGCTGGTTTTGGTGCTATTGTATTTTTTATACGTGCAAGATACAGGAGCAATTGGAATTACGCCAAAATGGTGGGGAATTCTTGGACTTATTGGTTGGGCTTATTTTATTACAGTAGTTTATTATTGGTTGGTAAAAGGGAAGTTATCAGCTATGATTGGTTTTCTTTTTCTTTGTCTAATTGCAAATATTCTAAATCTAACAAACGGAAGCATAGTTCAAGAAGTAAGTTGGTTGAGTTTTATTGCGGGACATATGACACATGCTACGCTTGTTGTAGCTGGTGTAGTGATATCGTTACTGTTTTTTGAGGGAACTATTTCCGAAAAAATAAATTGGAAAGTAATCGGTTTTGGGTTGCTGTTTTTCTTGTTGGGCTATTTGCTGAGACCTTATTATGAGGTTTCGAAAATAAGAGGAACACCTTCTTGGGTATTGTATTCGGCAGGTATTTGTACTTTACTGTTTTATTTTTTCTATTGGTTGATGGAAATCAAAAAGCAAACAAAATGGAGTGGCTTTTTTATGCCCGCGGCCGCGAATCCGCTTCTTATTTACATTCTTCCTGGGGTTATATATTACTTCAATTTAGCATTTGGCATAAAAATTATCCCGGACTATTTTCGTGATGGTATTCCCGGAATAGTATGGTCTTTAGTGTTTTCGACAATTATGCTATTTGTGATGCGAATTTTTAATAAATACAAAATACAATTGCATTTGTAGATAACTAGGCGCTTTAGAAACTTAACTATAAAAGTTTTGTACTTCGAAGAATGTAGTTGGTTTTTGATGATTTTAATAGAAAAAGGCTTTTTTAGAATTATCGTTCCAACCTGCTTGATTTTCATACTCCACAAAATAAATCTTGACATCAGCTTGGTTGGCGTATTCGGCGAAGTATATTTTTTTGTCTGCTTGGTTGTCATATTCGGTAAAAAACCATAAACCATCATTCTTTCCAGCTTGATTATTGTATTTGACTTTGTATACTTTTAAATCTGCCTGATTCGGATAATCGACCACATAAACTTTTACATCAGCTTGATTTGCGTATTGAGTTGAAAATACTTTTTGGGCTTGAGTCGTCAAGTTAAATAATAGAAGAGCTATTACAGAAAAGGTATTTTTCATTTTTCACAAATTTAATGTTCATATTGTTGAGACTAATGTATTCCACTAATGTTATAAAACCCGAAATTCTTTCAACAAAAAACCATTCGCCACGCCTTTAAAATCTGTCAATTGATTTTGAATCCAGTTTTCATCATGACCTAATTCTTTTGCAAGTAAATGGGCAACTTTTTCTGCGCTGGCAATCGCGGCGCGTGCATCCAAAAAAAGTAGTCGGACACGTCTGGCCAAAACATCCTCAACTGTGACTGCCATCTCTTCTCGGATAGCCCAAACCACCTCGGCCAAAGTATAATTGTAATCTGGATGTAATTTTTCCTTTAGTTCAGGTTCGTTTTCCTGTAATTGCAAAATAAACTCACTGTCTGTTCCATAAATGAACAGATGATTTTCAAAATCTACAGCACTGTTTTTTTTGTTTCCATGAATAGCCAAATGTTCAGTCACACATTTATTTGGGTTTAGTTGGTGAACTGTAATAGCTTTGTTGACTATTTCTTCGGCAATTTTTCTGTAGGTTGTCCATTTTCCGCCAGTTATAGTGATTAATCCGGTTTCGGAAACAATTATTTTGTGGCTTCTGGAAAGTTCTTTGGTGGTCTGTCCTTTTTTTTCGGGAGCTGCCAAAGGTCTTAATCCCGCAAAAACGGATAGAACATCGGCTCGTGTCGGTTTTTTTGTTAAGTATCTTTCTGCTGTTTTCAATACAAACTCAATTTCTTCTTCGAGTGCAATTGGTTCAATATCTGATTTTTTGACCAAAGTGTCCGTAGTTCCCACAACAATTTTGTCGTGCCAAGGAACTGCAAAAAGCACTCTTCCGTCACTAGTTTTGGGAATCATTAATGCGTAATCACCAGGCAAAAAGGATTTGTCAAACACCAAATGAATTCCTTGACTGGGAACGATGTATTTTTTATAAACAGTGTCATTCATTTTCATGATGGCATTGGTGAATACCCCAGTTGCATTAATGACTGCCTTTCCTTTTATGGTATGTTTCTCTCCCGACTCTTGGTCTGCGGCTATGACACCCATAACTTGATTCTTGTCATCCTTTATTAATTCAATAACTTTAAAGTGATTGAGTACGCAAGCTCCTTTTTCGATGGCTGTTTGGGCAAGATTAATTGCTAAACGGGAATCGTCAAACTGTCCATCGTGGTAGAGGACACCGCTTTGTAGTCCCTTTGGTTCAATGGATGGTAATAACTCGATTGTCTTTTCTTTGGATAAATATTTGGAACTTCCAAGGCTTAGTTTACCGGATAACAGATCATAAATTTTTAGGCCAAAGGTGTAAAAATAACCTCTCCACCTATTGTAATTTGGGATAATGAAAGATTCATTTTTAACCAAATGACCTGCGTTCTTTTCCATTAATCCTCTTTCTTTTAGAGCTTCAATGACTAGAGAAAGATTGCCTTGTTCTAAATAGCGAACACCGCCATGAACCAATTTGGTACTTCGGCTTGAGGTTCCTTTTGCAAAATCCACCGCTTCGAGAAGTATCGTTTTAAAGCCTCTGCTTGCCGCGTCAACTGCAACGCCAAGTCCATTGGCACCACCACCAATAATGATGATATCCCAATCTTGGTTCTGTTTTAGTTTTTCTAACTGTTCAATTCTGTTCATTGAGCGGTTTTGTTGATTTGGCTAGTCTCTTTAGTAAAATTAGCCAAATAATTTGACAACCTGAGTTTGATTATTGAAATTTATCTTTTTGGGAATACTTACAAAAAAGCCAAGTCTCTCCCTTTAGCCCTGATGGAAGCGGCATTCTATCTCGTTTTTTACGAGATGGAATATAGTGGACAGCAGGTACCATGCTTACCGATAATGCCAAATCTTTCTGCTCCTAGTTAATAACAGGATTCTATTTTGACTACAGATTTTAATTTTCTTACCTTAATATATAGGTAGAAAAAAGATGCTTTTTGACTTTAGAATTATTAAAGATAGATTGAAGCGGTGTGTAAATTGAAGCGGATTGAGCTGTTGAAATGGGTTTTCTGCCGATTTTATTGGTTTTTAAAATCGATGAAAGGTTGATATTTAAAAAAAAAAATTACTTTTGCGATTCAAACAATAGCAATATGGCAAAGAATTTAGTGATAGTTGAGTCCCCTGCAAAGGCAAAAACAATCGAAAAATTTCTAGGAAGTGATTATCAGGTAGAATCAAGTTACGGGCATATTGCCGATTTGCCTTCTAAAGAAATAGGTGTTGATGTCGAAAACGGATTTACTCCAAAATATGAAGTTTCCGCGGATAAGAAAGCATTGGTTTCTAAATTAAAGACTTTAGCCAAAAATGCCGATATGGTTTGGTTAGCAAGTGATGAGGACCGCGAGGGAGAGGCTATTTCTTGGCACTTGGCGGAAGAATTAAAACTTAAAAAAGAGAAAACAAAACGTATTGTTTTTCATGAGATTACCAAATCAGCTATTCTTAAAGCTATTGAAAAACCGCGTGAAATCGATTATAATCTAGTAAACGCACAACAAGCTCGTAGAGTTTTGGATCGTTTGGTTGGATATGAATTGTCACCAGTTCTTTGGAGAAAAGTAAAAGGCGGTTTGTCTGCTGGACGTGTTCAGTCGGTTTCTGTTCGGTTGATTGTGGAGAGAGAACGCGAAATTCAAAACTTTACAGCTGTGGCAACTTATTCGGTTGTAGCAGAGTTTACAAATGAAGCAGGAAAGACTTTTAAGGCAAAGCTTCCAAAAAATTTCAATACAAAGAAAGAAGCCGAAGATTTTTTAAAACAAAATATCGGTTCTATATATAAGGTAGCGGATTTAGAAACTAAACCTACCAAAAAATCACCAACAGCTCCTTTTACAACTTCGACTTTGCAACAAGAAGCAGCAAGGAAATTGTATTTACCTGTTGGAATCACGATGCAATTGGCTCAACGACTGTATGAGGCCGGACTTATTACTTATATGAGAACGGACAGCGTGAACTTGTCCAAAGAGGCGATGGATGCGGCTCAGGCCGAGATTATCAAATCGTATGGAAAAGAGTTTTCAAATCCAAGAACTTTTGTCAATAAGAGTAAAGGTGCACAAGAGGCGCACGAAGCGATTCGTCCGACTGATATGTCACTTCATACGGTAAATATTGATAGAGATCAAGCTCGTTTATACGACTTGATTTGGAAAAGGACTTTGGCTTCTCAAATGAGTGATGCTAAGTTGGAGCGTACTAACGTGAAAATTGAAGCTAATAATCACGATGAAGTATTCACTGCTTCTGGTGAGGTTTTACTTTTTGAAGGATTTTTGAAAGTTTATCTTGAAGGACACGATGATGAAGAGGAAGAACAAGAAGGTTTGTTGCCTGCCTTGAAGGTGAATGAAAAATTACAAAACAATTATATTGCTGCAACCGAAAGATATTCTAGAGCCGCTGCAAGATATACAGAGGCTTCTTTGGTGAAGAAATTAGAAGAATTAGGTATTGGTCGTCCATCTACGTATGCACCAACTATTTCTACTATTATCAACAGAAATTATGTTGAGAAAGGAAACCTTGAAGGATTAGAACGAAATTATACGCAGTTGACTTTACAATCTGGTAAAGTAGGCGAAAAATCGCTTAAAGAAAATACTGGTTCAGATAAAGGCAAGTTGGTTCCTACAGATATTGGTACAATTGTTACTGATTTCTTGGTAAAGAACTTCGGTAATATTTTGGATTATAATTTTACTGCAAAAGTCGAACATGATTTTGATGAAATTGCTGAGGGAAATATTGAGTGGACTAAAATGATGCAGGAATTCTACGATAAATTTCACCCAACAGTAAAAGATGTTGAAGCGAATGCAGACAGAGAAAGCGGAGAACGAATTTTAGGAGTTGATCCTGAATCAGGTAAACCGGTTTCAGTTCGTTTGGGTAAGTTTGGTCCAATGGCTCAAATTGGTGATGCCGAAGATGAGGATAAAAAATTCGCGAGTCTTAGACACGAACAAAATATTGGTACTATTACTTTAGAGGAAGCTTTGAATTTATTTTTGCTTCCAAAAAACCTGGGTATATATAAAGGAGAAGAAGTAGAAGTGAGTAATGGTCGTTATGGTCCTTATGTACGTCACGGAAGTGTTTTTATTTCTTTGCCAAGAGGAGAAGATCCTTTGGATGTTTCCATGGTACGAGCTCAAGAGTTAATTGATGAAAAAGCGATCGCTGATGCACCAATTTCTGTTTACAAAGGTGAAGGTGTTCAGAAAGGAACTGGTCGTTTTGGTCCTTTTATTAAATGGAATGGGATCTTTATAAACGTTAGTAAGAAATATAATTTCGATAATTTATCTCAGTCGGATATTCAAGAATTGATTGAGGATAAATTGCAAAAAAATATTGATAAAGTTCTCCATAATTGGGAAGAAGAAGGTATCTTGGTTGAGAAGGCACGTTGGGGACGTTCGGTTATTACAAAAGGAAAAATAAAAATTGAATTAAGTAAAGATGTTGATGCAACAAAATTGACATTGGTTGAAGTTCAAGAAATGATTGCCAAGAAAACGCCAGCCAAAAAAGTTGCAGCTAAAAAAACTACTGCAGCAAAGAAACCCGCAGTAAAAAAAGTAGTGGCCAAAAAGAAATAGAGAATTAAATTCAAATAGTCCTCTTTTTTCCTTTCAAGGGAAATAGTAGAGGAGAGGTAAAAGATGTAAAAAAATGGAGTTTGATTTTTTAGAACCATTAAGTGAAGATTTTCTAAATTATGTCTTAGGTTTGTCTGTGCAACATTTGGGCAGCAAAATAGTTTTGCATACTAATGATGCAATGCCTGATTTGGATAAAATTGATATTGCAATAATTGGTGTTCTTGAAAATAGAGATGATAAGAATGGTAGTGCAAATGTTAATCTTGATGCGATTCGAAAAGAATTGTATGGGATGTTTCCAGGGAATTGGAAAGTGACTATTGCTGATTTAGGAGATATTCTTCCTGGAAATTCAAAAGAGGATACTTTTTTTGCATTAAAAAAAATAGCTTCAAGTCTTATAAAAAGAAAAATCGTACCTATAATAATTGGTGGGTCTCAGGATTTAACTTATGCATTGTATAGAGGATACGACGATTTGGAACAAATGGTGAATTTAGTTTCCATAGACAGCAGGTTTGATTTTGGGAAAGAAAATGAGGTTATTAGTTCTGATTCTTTTTTAACTAAAATAATTATCGACGAGCCTAATAACTTGTTTAATTTTTGTAATATTGGCTATCAAACTTACTATAACTCCCAGGAGGAAATAGATTTGATTGATAAGTTGTTCTTTGATGCTTATCGTTTGGGTGAAGTTTCGAATAATATTTCAATTTCGGAACCAGTTTTTAGGGATGCAGATGTTGTGAGTATCGATTTGAATTCTGTAAAATCATCAGATTCTGGGAATTTTACAGTTTTTAACCCAAACGGTTTTAATGGTAAGGAAATTTGCTCGTTATCCAGATATGCTGGGATAAGTGACAAAGTAAGTTCATTTGGGATCTTTAATCATAATAATTCGAAACAGGAAGCGGTAATTATAGCTCAGATAGTTTGGTATTTTATAGAAGGCTATCATTATAGGTCAAATGAGTATCCTTTTGGTAGTAGAGAAAATTATTTAAAATATATAGTTCCGCTTGAAGAAGAGGATTTGGTATTTTATAAAAGTGATAAAACAGATCGTTGGTGGATTGAGATACCATTTATTTCAAACACTAGCAATAAATTGAAAAAAAACACGTTATTACCGTGTTCGTATGAGGAGTATTTGGCAGCTTGCAATCAGGAAATGCCAGAGAGATGGTGGAAGGCGCAAAGAAAAAATGTGATGTAAGTTTTAATACTTAAATCATTTATTAAATATTTATTAAAATAGTTAATTTTATGTGAATATTTAAAATATTTACGATATACTTACAAATTTTTTAAAATCATGTTTTTTATCGCTCTTTTTTAGCACTTTGGCGACAATTTATTTTTTTTTTAAAATTTTTAACATACATTTGACCAAATATTTAGAGGCTATAAAGAATTGTTTTTTTGTGAAAAAATAAATAGGTTTGCAGTCCTAATTAATAATGAATAGATAACCCCAATTTTTATGAAGAATTTCATTGCATTTACGGCAATTTTAACAGTGTTGATTAGCTGTGGTAGATCAAGCGACAAAGGAGAGTTGGTTGGTGTAAAAGGAGCAAAGTGGCATCCAGAAAAACCTTATGGAATGACATTGGTTCCTGGTGGCTCATATATCATGGGTAAATCGGATGATGATGTTGCTAATGTTGCTGACGCACCAACAAAAACAGTTACTGTTAGGGCATTTTATATGGACGAAACAGAGATTACAAATAGCGAATACCGCCAATTTGTGGAATGGGTAAAAGATTCTACGATTCGTTTTCGTTTGGCTATTTTGGCTGAAGATAGTGGTCAAGGTGCAGCTAGCGATGGAAAAGGAAAGAATACTGGAAGTATAGCTGATTATTCTTTTAGTAATAATAATTCCGATCCAGAAAAAATGACTGCCTACGATAAATATATGTATGATAACTATTATAGTATCGGTACGGATAAAGATCCAAACGCTTATAAAAGACTGGATAGAAAGGCTAAATTAGTTAAAGATGTTAAGAAATATCCAGATGAATATTACACTGAAGTAATGGATTCGATGTATTTGCCTTTAGAAGCATCTTATAATGGATTGAGAACAATAGATGTGAATAAGCTTAAATTCCGTTACACTTGGATGGATATTCAAGCTGCAGCTAAAGCTAAAGTTGGAAAAAGACAAGACTTCATAAGAACTGAAGAGGTTAAGGTGTATCCTGATACTACAGTTTGGATTAAAGATTTTGCATATTCTTACAATGAACCTATGCATAATGATTATTTTTGGCACAAAGCTTATGGAGAGTATCCTGTAGTTGGTGTGACGTGGAGTCAAGCAAAAGCTTTCTGTGAATGGAGGACTTTGAATAAAAATAGTTATTTAAAATCTAAAAAGAATCATGTTGATAATGTGAATTCATTTAGATTGCCTACAGAAGCTGAGTGGGAGTATGCCGCTAGAGGTGGTCTTGAATCAGCTACTTTCCCTTGGGGAGGTCCTTATACAAAAAGCGATAGAGGATGTTTCTTAGCTAATTTCAAACCTAACAGAGGAGATTATGCTGCGGATCAAGCTTTGTATACTGTAGAAGCTAAATCTTATGAAACTAATGGCTATAATCTATATAATATGGCTGGTAATGTTTCAGAATGGACGGATTCTGCATATGATGCTAACTCTTATGATTTCGTTTCTACAATGAACCCAGCAGTTATTGATAATTCTAATAAACGTAAAGTTGTAAGAGGAGGATCTTGGAAAGATGTTGCTTATTTCCTTCAAGTAAGTACTCGTGCATTTGAATACTCTGATTCAGCTAGAAGTTATATTGGATTCAGAACTGTTCAAGATTACATGGGAACTCAAACAACCGGTAATAATAAAAGAAAATAACCCCAAATAAATCAAATAATAATAACCTAAAATTAACTTTAAATTTTTAAAAAGATGGCAATATTGAGCAAAAAAACAATGAATTTTACCTATGGTATGGGAGCGGCAGTAGTAATTATCGGAGCCCTATTTAAAATTCAACATTACCCTGGAGCTAGTGCATTATTAATAGTTGGTCTTTGTACAGAAGCTTTCATTTTTGCTCTATCGGCATTTGAACCAGTTGAACATGAATTAGATTGGTCATTGGTGTATCCTGAATTAGCAGGTGGTGAAAAATCTGCAAAAAAAGAAGTTGTATCTGATGATGCTGATGGAATGTTATCTGCTAAATTAGACGCATTGTTAAAAGAGGCTAAAATTGATGGTGAATTAATGAATAGTCTTGGAAATAGTATTAGAAATTTTGAAGATGCTTCAAGAAATATTTCTCCTACAGTTGATTCTATTTCTGCAACTAAAAAATACAGTGAAGAATTGTCTATGGCTGCTGCGCAAATGGAGTCATTGAATAGTTTGTATAAAGTGCAATTAGAAAGCGCTTCTAGAAACGCTGAGGCTAATAAAGAAATTGCTGAAAATGCTAGTAAATTAAAAGAGCAAATGCAATCAATGACTGCAAACATTGCATCTTTAAATAATGTATATGGCGGTATGCTTACTGCAATGAGTAATAAAGGATAATTAGTTTTTTAACTATATATTATAATATTAAATAATAAACTAATTAGAAAAAATGGCAGGAGGAAAATTAACCCCTAGACAGAAGATGATTAACCTGATGTACTTGGTTTTCATCGCAATGTTAGCATTAAATATGTCCAAAGAAGTATTATCTGCTTTTGGATTAATAAATGAAAGATTTGAAACGGCTAATAATTTAGCATTATCTTCAAATGAAGCTATTTTAGCTGATTTGGATCTTAAAGCTCAAGATAAACCTGAGCAATATAAAGTACCTAATGAAATTGGAAAGAAAGTTGATGCCGCAACTGCTACTTTTTATAAATATGTAGAATCTTTAAAATCTGATTTTACTAAAGATATTAAAAGAGAAGAGAACGGTAAATTGCCTTATGAGACAATGGATAATTCATCAAAATTAGATGAATCTTGGTTTAGTGGTGATGGTTTATCTGCAAAAGGTAAAGAAGTTGCAGCTGCTGTAGATGCTTATAAAGCGGCTATTAAATTAGCAATTGGAAACGATGCTAAATTTAAGGATATTGCAGCTGAATTTAATACAAAGTTCAATACTGGAGATGTAGTTGATAGAGAAGGCGTGAAAAAAAATAATTTAGATTATAATTTCAAACATTTTCCTCTTATTGCATCTGTAGCTAAATTAACTGCAATTCAAAATGATGTTAATACAATTGAGAATCAAATTTTGAGCAGATTAACTGGTTCAACTGCTGTAGCAGCTGCTTCCATGAAAAATTATACTGCAATTGTAATTCCTGAGAAATCTGCTTTCTTCTCTGGAGAACCTGTAAAAGGAAAAATCGTTTTAGGACGTTTTGATAAAGCTACAGTTCCTACTAAAGTTGTTGTGAACGGTAGTAATCTAAATCTTGGTACAGCATTACATGATGGTCAAGTTGATTTTAGTTTTGGTGCAGGTAATGTTGGTGAACACGACATTAATGGTAACTTTACTTTTATGGAAGATGGAAAACCAGTAGCTATTCCAATTATAGGAAATTATGTAGTGGTTCCAAAACCAAATTCAGCAACTATTTCTGCAGATAAAATGAATGTGGTTTATAGAGGTGTTGTAAACCCTATGACTATCTCTTTTGCAGGAGTTTCAGCTGATAAAGTGTCAGCATCAGCTCCAGGTTTAAGTTCAGCTGGTAAGCCAGGTTCTTATAATATGAATCCAGGACAAGGTTCTGAAGTTGTTATTAATGTAACAGGTACTTTGCCTGATGGTTCTAAAGTATCGGATAAAAAATCATATAGAATTAAAGGTATTCCACCTCCAGTAGGTGCAATCGGTGGAGAAATGGGAATTGTTAAAGGAGCTAAGTCTCGTTTAGAAGTTTCACAAATTTCTGCTAAACTTCCTGATTTTGATTTTAATGTTAATTTGAGTGTTGTTGGATTTACTTTAAAAGTTGCGGGTCAAGCTGCGGTTATTGTTTCTGGTGATAGAGTAAATGCACAATGTAAAACTGCTTTAGCAAGAGCTACAAGAGGTGATCAAGTTACGATTTCAGATATTAAAACTAAATTAGTTGGTTCTGATATTATGCTTTCAAGAACAGCTGTAGTAATTTACGAAATACAATAATATTTAAGTTACTATTCTACTTAAATAACTTAATAATTAATAAAGATGAAGACTAAAAATTTAGTTGCGGTTATGGCATTTGTTGCAGGAAGTTTTTCTTCATTTGCACAGTCTAATTTGCTGAATGCTAAGACGCCAGATCAAATTGGTATAAAAACTAAATCTCAAGTATCTCTTGACAATGATAAGCCTTTAGCTTATGGTTATGTGGATGACAGAGATATTTTGATGGGTAAAACTACATGGGAGATTGTTGATTTGAGCGAAAGATTTAATTTTCCTCTTTATTTCCCAATCGATTCCACTAATATTGGAAAAGATAGAAGATCATTATTTGATGTTTTGATTAAAGGTATTAAGACTAATAAAATAACTGAAGTGTATGCTGATGATTATTTTAATACCAAAAAAACTTTCAAAGATATGAGTAGTTCGTTTACTTATATAGATACTACTAATGCTGGTAGAGAAGAAGTAAATGCCAATAGAGATTTGTATTACCCAAAAGCAAAACCGTCGATTACTTATAAAACTGTAAAAGGTAAAAAAGTAAAAGTGGTTGGTCCTGCTACTGTTCCCGTTGCTAAAGCTTTAGATCCTCAATTTATTGATAAAAGAGAACTTACAGCACAAGATATCACAGGATACAAATTAAAAGGGTACTGGTATTTTGATAAACGTCAAAGTGAATTGAAATATCGTTTATTAGGTATTTGCCCAATTGCTCCAGAAGCTAGAGAAGTTGGAAGTGAAAATCCTGATTACATTGATTTATTCTGGATATTTTATCCTTCAATACGTGATTATTTACATCAGTATTTGGCTTTCAACGAGAAAAACTCGGCTATGCCAGTTTCGTTTGATAGAATTTTAGATTCACGTCAATTTAGTGGTGTTATTTACAAAGAAGAAAATGTTTACGGTGACCGTTTGATTACTGAATACGTAAACGAAAACGCTTTGAATCAATTATTGGAATCAGATAGAATTAAAGATAAAATTCGTGATTTCGAACATGATATGTGGAATTACTAATTCCCTAATATTTTACAATAAAAACTCTTACTTATTTTAAGTAAGAGTTTTTTGTTTTTTACATTTATTATATTATTTATGATTGATTATATTATTGTTGGGTCTGGTTTAGCTGGTATTTCTTTTGCGGAGACAGCCATGTTGAATAATAAAACGGTTATAGTTTTTAACGATGATTCTCAAAATTCCTCTAAAATAGCAGGAGGACTTTATAATCCGGTTATCTTAAAGCGCTTTAGTGAAGTTTGGCAAGCTCAAGAGCAATTGCAATTAATGGATTATTTTTACTCACATCTTAACGATAAAATTGAATCAAAGGTTGATTTCAAAATACCCATATTAAGAAAATTTTTTTCTATTGAAGAACAAAATAATTGGTTTGCTGCTTCAGATAAACCAGCTTTGGCTCCCTTTTTGTCTACTTCTTTAATATTTAAAACTTTTGATGGTATTGATTCTCCTTTTGGATATGGAGAAGTATTACAGACTGGGTATGTTGATACAGCTCTGTTGGTTTCTGAATATCATGATTATTTGTTATCACATCAACTTTTGAGAACAGAAACTTTTGATTATGATACTTTAATTGTTAAAGATGATGGAGTTTCTTATAAAGGAATAGATGCTAAGCACATTGTGTTTGCTGAAGGATTTGGTCTACACGCTAATTCTTTTTTTAATGATCTGCCTTTGGATGGTACAAAAGGAGAATTGTTCATTATTAAGGCACCGTTTTTAAAGTTGGATGTTATTGTAAATACTAGTGTTTTTATTTTACCATTAGGTGATGGCTTGTTTAAAGTTGGAGCTACTTATAATTGGAAAGACAAAACTAATTTGCCCACTGAAGAAGGAAGGGAAGAATTAATTGATAGAATTCGGGAGATTATTTCATGCGATTTTGAAATTATTGAGCATTATGCTGGTGTTCGACCAACTGTTAGAGACCGAAGACCATTAGTGGGAACGCATCCAGAATTTAAAAGAGTTCATATATTGAATGGATTGGGAACTCGCGGTGTAATGCTTGGTCCAGCAATGGCCAAAGCATTGTTTGAAAATATTGAAAATGACGCTTTGTTGGATAATGAAATCGATATCAAAAGATTTACCAATAAACGTAAAGGAAAAGCGTAATTATATTTTAGGGTCATAAGAAACAAACATATTGATGTAGATGTTTCTAGACCATCGTAATACTATTGGGAATAATATGATTAATGTGGCAATAATTGCAATAAAAGAAGTCTGAATGCTACTTTTAAAAATAAGATAGGAAACAATAAAAGTTGCAATGCCGACTCCAACATTCAAACCATAACTAACATACATAGCTCCATAAAAGAAGGAAGGTTCAATTTGATATTTTAGACCACAGTGGCTACAATGTTCATTCATTTTGAGTACTGAACCTAAATGTAAAGGATTTTTGTCCACATACATACTCTCATTCATGCATTTTGGACAAGTTCCTGTTAAAATGCTATATAGTTTGGATCCTTTTTTTAACATTTGCAAAAAAATTTAATTTTTCTATTTTTAGAAAGACCAAATTTACTAATTCATAAAGGAATAAAATAATAATACATGCTTAATATACACAATTTATCGGTTTCGTTTGGTGGTTCTTATTTGTTTGAGGAAGTGACTTTTCGATTGGGTGCGGGTGACCGAGTTGGTCTTGTTGGAAAGAACGGTGCAGGGAAATCGACAATGCTTAAAATACTAGCAAAAGATTTTGCTCCAGACTCGGGAGTAATTTCTCAAGAGAAGGAGATTCGAATGGGTTTCTTACGTCAGGATATTGATTTTGAAGTTGGAAGAACGGTTTTGGAAGAGGCTTATGAAGCTTTTACTGAGATTAAAATTGTTGAAAAAAAGTTAGCTGAAATTAATCACCTTTTGGTAACTCGTACCGATTATGAAAGTGAAGAATACAGTAAAATTATCGAAGACCTTTCTGATTATACACATCGCTTTGAATTATTGGGAGGGTATAATTATGTTGGAGATACCGAAAAGATTCTTTTGGGTCTAGGTTTCAAACGTGAAGTTTTTGACAATCAAACTGAAACTTTTTCTGGAGGTTGGAGAATGCGTATCGAGTTGGCTAAATTGTTATTGCAGTCAAATGATGTTTTGTTGCTGGATGAGCCTACGAATCACTTGGATATCGAAAGTATTATTTGGTTGGAAAGTTTTTTACGTAATTATCCTGGAGTTGTAGTTATCGTTTCGCACGATAAGATGTTTTTGGATAATGTAACTAATCGTACTATTGAAATATCTTTAGGGAAAGCATATGATTTCAATAAACCATATTCTCAATATTTAGAGCTGCGTCATGAAATTCGTGAAAAGCAATTGGCCACTCAGAAAAATCAAGCCAAGAAAATTGAAGAAACCGAAAAGCTGATTGAAAAATTTAGAGCCAAAGCTTCCAAAGCTTCTATGGCACAATCTTTAATTAAGAAGCTTGACAAAGTTGAACGAATTGAAGTTGATGAGGACGACAATTCGGTTATGAATATTTCTTTTCCTGTTTCGAAAGAGCCGGGTAGAGTTGTAATTGAAGCTGAAAATGTAACCAAAAGCTATGGTGATAAAACCATTTTGAAAGATATTAGTTTATTGGTGGAACGTGGAAGTAAAATTGCTTTTGTTGGTCAAAATGGTCAAGGAAAATCTACTTTTATTAAAGCAATAGTTGATGAATTTGAATACCAAGGTTCGATTAAATTAGGTCATAATGTGCAGTTGGGTTATTTTGCCCAAAACCAAGCTGAGTATCTTGATGGCGAGATTACCTTGTTGCAAACTATGGAAGACGCTGCGATGGATACGAACCGAATGAAAGTGCGCGATATGTTGGGTTCCTTCTTGTTTCGCGGAGATGATGTAGAGAAAAAGGTAAAAGTGCTTTCTGGAGGCGAAAGAAACCGTTTAGCGCTTTGTAAATTATTATTGCAACCTATTAATGTTTTGTTGATGGATGAGCCAACAAATCACTTGGATATAAAATCTAAGAACGTTTTGAAAGCTGCTTTGCAAAAATTTGGTGGAACTTTATTGTTAGTTTCTCACGATAGGGATTTCCTTCAAGGAATGTCTAATATTGTGTACGAATTCAAAGATCAAAGAATCAGGGAATATTTAGGGGATATTAATTATTTCTTAGAAGAACGCAATATGGAAAATATGCGTGAAGTCGAGAAAAAAGATGCTTTGAAAGCTACTGTAGCAAAAGAAAGTAACAAAGCTTCCTATGAAGATCAGAAAAAAGGCAAAGCTTTACAAAACAAGTTAAGTAAAGTAGAAAGTCAAATTAAACAATTGGAAAAAGACATTCAGCACGATGATAAATTGTTGGCTTCCAATTATGATAAACACATTGAAGATGCTTCCTTTTTTGTAGCTTATAACAAAAAGAAAGCAGAATTGGATAAGTTACTTTTGGACTGGGAAATTGTTCAGGAAGAAATAGATAATTTGTAATAAAAAAGCTCCATTTTTGGAGCTTTTTTTATAGGTAATTCTTAAATTACTTCTATCCTTTTTGAATGCTCAATGGCTTCTTGACTATTTTTAAAATAACAAATTTCTACGTTTAAGTCCTTTAGGTTGTTTAGTACACTAGTTACTTTCATTATCTTAGAATTCCCCGTTTGTCTTATATAAACAGCTTTTACATTTACAGGGAATATTTTGCAGATGTTTGCATATAAATAGGGGTCTTCCTGAGAATCATCACCCAATAAAACGTATTTCAAATTTGGATAAAATTCGAGAATATGTTTTATTTTTTCAAATTTATGGTTGTGACCTCCTCTTCCAGTGAAGACAAAATCTTTTAAACTTGTTTTGATGTCTTTTAGCAATAAAACAGCTCTGGGTAATTGATGGATTTCGGTAAAACGAATTATAAAAGTGTATAAATTCCACTCACTGCTAGATACATAAAAAAAAGCATTTTGTTCGTTTTTGTTGTTTCTGCCTGCAGAACTTAAGGCTTGATAATGGGAAACAACGTTCTGGTAAATCTTTCTTTTATTTACATTTCTAAACAATAAAACATATAATTTTTTTAATGGATTTGAGGTGTGCGAAACTATAAATGTGTCGTCAATGTCTGATATAATTCCCAGACTGCCTTCAATGGGACGAATATAGCTTCCTTTTTCGACAATGCTTTCATTATTGACATTGGCGGTTACTTCATAATTGATCCAGCCAAAACCAACAGTAGTGTCCACAGGAATACAAAATTTAAAATATCCATCATCCAATGTTTTTGTATGTATTGTTGAATTTTTGTACTTTAAATATACATCCGCATTTGCTTTCGTTTTTGTTCTAAATAAATTAATAATTGCATTGGCATTTTTGAAATTATTTTTTTTAAAATCATAATCCTTGACTTTATTAGAATTAAATACGTGGCCCATGACTATGAGTTCCTGTTCATTGGCATATCCACGATATAATTTCAAATAAGGCTTCATTTGATATGATTAGTTTTATTTTCTATCTAAATTTATTGTTTTTTATTAATATACTAACCGAAATTATGAAAAAGAGTATCATCATGGTTGTAAATCCAATATCAGGAGATGTTGATAAAGCTCAATTTATTGAAACGGCTAGTTTTTTTGCAGAAAAAGAAAATTTGGAACTCATTTTATACGAGACTTCCGGAGAGGGTGATGTTGTCAAGATAAGAGAATTGTATAATGAGCATCTACCCGAAAGAATTTTAGTTGCGGGTGGTGACGGAACCATTAAAATGGTCGCAGAAGCAATAGAGAAACATGATGTAATTCTTGGAATTTTGCCAGCCGGTTCTGCAAATGGTTTGTCGGTTGATTTGAATTTACCGTTGACACTTGAAGAAAATCTTGAGATAGCTTTTTATGGTAATTATATCGAGATGGATATGATTGCGATCAATGGAAAAAAAAGTTTGCATTTGAGTGATATTGGACTCAATGCTGATCTTGTTAAGAATTATGAAAATAGCGAAACACGTGGCATGTGGGGATATGCCATTCAGGCCTATACAACTTTGATAGATATGGAAGACCCTTTCGAAGCAACGATTACCGCCAACAATCAAACTTCTACATGTGTAGCTCGGATGATTGTGATTGCCAATTCTCAAAAGTATGGAACTGGAGTAATAATTAATCCTGATGGGGCAATGAACGATGGTAAATTTGAACTAGTGATTCTGAAAAATTTGGATTTGATTGTTTTCGGAAAAATTATCACTGGAAATATGCCGATTGAGTCAGATGATGTTGAAATAATTTCTACAGACAGAGCCACCATAAAAACGAATATTCCCGTAAGCTTTCAAATTGATGGTGAGTATTGTGGCGCCGAAAGTATTTTGGAAATTTCTATTTTACACAAACAATTAAAGGTTGCTGTAGCATAATTTTATTTATTATTTAAATGGATTTCTTTCCTGCCAAGCAACTTCGGGTTCTAGTTTTGGAAAAATTTTTGGAACATGCTTGTTTATTTGTTTATTGCTGTGTTCCATAAAACCGTACATTTTCATTGGTATTGCCCCAACTGAACTCTTAATTTCCAAAGCCGTTCTAGCAAAAATAATTTCTTTAAATCCTTTATTGATCGAATAGGCAATCATGTCATAAAGCATATTCAAATACAGCATTTTTTCTCTTTGAACGGTGTCGTCATAACCTAAAAAATAAGTGTCTATCGTATCGCCATTTTTAATCAATGTATTGAAACCAATAAGATTTCCATCAATAAAATAGCCGTAGAACAAAAATTTGTCTTTCAGAGTTTCTTTAAAAATCCTAAAATGGTTTTTTGTAAGAAAAAAAGTATTGAAAGGTGCATTTTGGGCAACATGATGGTATAAGTCATAAATTGTTTCTTCGTACCGGATTATGTCTTCCAGGTGTAATTTCCTTTTTTCTATTCCTTCTGCTTTTTTTCGGGCTCTTTTGTATTGGTCACGGTATTTTTTCGTCAAGGAATCGATATAATCCTGTTCAGTCCGCCATTCATCCCGAATTGGAAAAGTCATATTGGGTTGAACGCTGTATTTATAGTTTTTTGAAAAAGCATCAGAAGCAAAATTTTCTACATCTTTTTGGGAGTAATCTTTAAAAGTCGTGATGTGCACTTTCTTGCCCATCAATTTAAATTTAGCTTTCAAATCATTAGTCGCTTTTTTTAAGGTTTTAATACCCTCAACAGACGATATGGCATCCGAAAAAACAAATGAATTTTGCCCCGTAAGCATATTATTACCAATGAGCAAAACGTGAGAAGCAAAATTTTTCAGAACAAATTTTCGAACGGAAGCTTTAACACATCGGTCTCTATCTCCAAAAGATTCTAATTTATTTAAATCCAAAAATTGCGAAATAGCGATCCCTACCAACTCTTGCTCCTTAAAAAGCCCAATATAATGACAACTCATATTGATTGGAGCCGACTTCTCCAAAATTTCAAAATACGCTGAGGACAAAAAAATGTTTTCACAGCCCAAATTATCCCAATTTTCAGGAAGTTGGGATTTAGTTTCGTAAATCTTATATGAAAGAGATGTTTTCAAATTGGGTAAGTATATTTTTTCAAATTTAGCCAATTTATATGGAATTGTGATTGAGTTTCTAAGCTGAATTTGAAGCAGAAACATTTGGTGTTTTTTAGCCGGCATCGTCCCGCTTTTCGTTTCAATCTTATAAGCCGAACACCGGCTTATAAGGATTTTCACTATAATCGGGGCTAAAGGGAAAGATTTTGCATTTTACCATCATCTAAAAAAAGAAGAATAGCGATAATCATATTAAGGCTTAGTTTTGAGTTAATAAAGGTTAGTCTCTTAGAAGCTTAGAATCTCAGCATCTTTCCCTAACTTTATAGAAAAGAAATAATTATGCAAACATATACCGAAGAATCAGCTAGCCCCTTTTTGGAAAATTTAAAAGATTGGCATTTCAAACATAATGCGATAGAAAAGGATTTTAAATTCAAGAATTTCACACAGGCACTTGGTTTTATTGTGCAGGTTGGTGTATTGGCCGAAAAGATGAATCATCATCCAGAGCTTTTTAATGTCTATAATAAAGTGAATATCCGTTTGAATACACACGATTCGGGAGGAGTGACCACTAAAGATTTTGAATTGGCCACCCAAATTGAGGGTTTGTTCTAATAAAAAAGCCTTATTTCTAGATGTTTAGAAATAAGGCCTTCTTGTTTTTAGCTTTGATTTATACCCATCCACAGATCAATGATCCTATAATAGTCAAGGTAACAATCCAATATCCAGCATGAATCCAAATGTATTTCCAAGATTTTCTTTCGAATAAACCGTTAATTGCAACTATTGGGAAAGCAAAAAATAAACCAGAAATGAATCCATGTAAAGCACCATGCTTGAAGGTTCTATAAGCAGTTCCATAATCCGCCATGAAAGCTTTAAATGAGGGAAGTGCTTCACTAATTTTCGGTGGACCACCAATCATTCCTAAAGCACCACTTTGATGAATCGTTAGAGAAGATTCGATTATAACTATAAAAAGAGAGAAAATGTAGGTTAATCCAAAAATCTTAAACATATTTCCTTTTTGAAGTTCCTCTTGTGTAAGACCTGTTTCTTTCATCCAGATAGTTCCAAAAACTTTTGGATTATACCAAATAAATCCAACTACTAATGTTGCTAATGCACTTACAAAAATTGCAATCCAATTCATTTCCATAATTTAAGGTTTTAAGGTTATACATCAAAAGTAATTAATTTTTCAATATGTATTTTAAGTTTAAAAATTTACATATAAGTAGTAAAATAATTACTATAACAATAAAAAGATGTATTTAATCGATTATTTTTGTATTTAAGTATGTTTTGGTATTACTTTTGTTTTGTTATACGTGAAAAATAAAGTTTATAAAACGAGCATGGTACTATATACCAATTTAGTTATGCGAATTACATATAACGGATAAAAACAATTAATAGCACCTATGAAAAATATCGTTACATTATTTCTTACTGTTGTCTTTTCAATTTCGTTATTGGCTGAAGTGCCTAATTCTGAGAAAAATATTTTGATAAAATTGTATCAAAGTACAAATGGTGACCAATGGAAAGTTAAATGGGATTTGAACGCCCCAGTTTCAACTTGGCATGGTATTAAAATTCACAGCGATAAAGTAATAGGGATCAATCTTTCCAATAATAATTTAGTGGGGACATTACCTGCTGCAATTACAGATTTGAAAAACTTGGAAGAATTAAATCTGTTTAAAAATCAAATCTCTGGAACAATTCCTGAAAATATTGGAAAACTAAAAAAGTTAAAAGTATTAAACCTTTCTTTCAATAAGTTGTCAGGGACAATTCCGAATTCTATTTGCGAGATACCGCATTTGAATACATTAATGATTTTCATGAATAAGCTTTCAGGAGAATTGCCAAATCATATTGGGAATTTAAAAGAATTAGAAGTTGTGTCTTTATTCAATAATGAATTATCAGGTCCACTTCCTGCTTCATTATATGAATTAAAGAATCTAAAAGAATTGATGCTGAGCAGCAATAAATTTTCGGGACAAATCAGCTGGAATGTCGAAAAATTAAAAGCTTTAGAAAATCTAAGTTTGTTTGACAATAAAATGAACGGACATATTCCTTACACTATTGTGAAATTAGACAATTTGAAAAGTGTTAATTTAGCGTATAATTCATTCTCAGGTACAGTTTCTCAAGCTTTAGCCCAAAAAGAAGATTTTAATCTTAATATGATTAATGAATCTGGTATTGCTTTCAAATTAGAAGTATCAGATAATGCAAAAGGAGTCTTAGCGGCTGATGAATAAGTTTATAAATAGAGTTTAGTAGTTAGAATAGTTAAAATAGTTTTCATGTAGTTTGGCGCAATGGTTTAGTTTTAAACTGTTGCGCTTTTTTTATGTATTTACATTTTATTTACTTTCTAATTTTTGAAAACACTCTCTAAGTTTTTGTTTAAATCAGTCCACTTTTTGCTGACGATTTAAATGAGTCAGTTCAATTTTAAAAGATTAAAAAAACCGTGTCACAGCAATTGTCCTGTTCTTTGTTTTTGGTAGTTTTTGTCCCAAATAATAATACGTTTACGTTGCAGTTAGATTCTTTTTCTTCAAAAAAGTGTAGCCTATAATAACACCGTTTTAGTAGATCTTGGATCTCGCTATTGTGTGTCTTGTAAAATGTAAAGCCCGTTTTGGAAACCATGAGAACCTTATATGGTGAGAATGTAAAAATTAGCGAAATTGATTAGATGTGCTTAGGTTGTTTAAAACGTTATCTTTTAGTTTGTTATGTTTTAATATGGTTTTTCGGATAATTTTATCAGAAAAAAAGTAAAATAAAATTTGGAAGTCTGAGTTTTTAAATTACTTTTGTTCTATCAAATTAGTATAATATAAAATATTCTATATCAGAAAAATTAAGACTTCGAAGTAAATCCTGCTTTTAATAATGCAAAATTTATTTGTGTTTGGTGTATTGTTGCTGTTGATGTTTTTATCTTTATTCCTTTAAAGTTTAATGTAATAACTTCTGGTTATTTGATAATAAATAGTATTGAAAGAGTTAAATAAATTTTTTAAAAATGTCTGAAAACACAAATACAAAGCAATTTGCCATTCATGAAGACTGGACTGTAGTAATCTTAGGCTTCCTGATTATTGGATTGTCGCTTACGGTTTTTCTTCTTCCGGTTCCTGCATTTAAATGGGTGAATTATACGGAACTTATAGAAAATGTTTTTGGTTACGGTAATTTGAAAACAGTTTTGCAACAATTTATATTCTTGTTGGCAATAGGGGGGTTAGGTGTTTTATTGACTGGAAAATCTGTGAAGCATTTCCTGATTGGATTTCCTGCTGTATATTTCTTAACCATTATCGCTTTGATTATTGCAGGAAATGAACAAGTAAAATCATATAATCTGGAAGCTGTTATTTTCAGTCTTTTTATTGGATTATTTATTGGTAATTTCTTTACGCTTCCAAGTTGGTTTCGGACTTCGCTTTCTACGGAATTGTTTGTCAAAATTGGATTAATATTATTAGGGACAACTATTATATTTTCAGATGTTCTTAAAGCTGGTTTTTTAGGTTTAATACAGGCTTTGGCAGTAGTTTTATCGGTTTGGTATTTTGCATTTTGGTTATGCACAAAATTAAAAGTGGACGATGAACTCAAGATGATGATATCCAGTTCGGTTTCCATCTGTGGAGTTTCAGCGGCAATTGCAACATCTGGAGCCATAAAGGGGGACTCAAAGAAACTTTCTTATGTAATCTCAATGGTGTTGATTACTGCAATTCCGATGATGATTTTTATGCCGATTATCGCAAAGTATTTTAATTTTTCGGAAGAGGTGACTGGGGCTTGGCTTGGAGGTAGTATTGATACTACGGGAGCAGTCGTAGCTTCTGGTTCATTGGTGGGGGAAACTGCTTTGAAAATAAGTACGATTGTTAAGTTCTCTCAGAATGTGCTTTTGGGCATAGCAGCATTTGCAATATCACTTTATTGGACTTATACTCATAATACATCAGAGGAGGTAGCGGTTTCTAAACCAACTTTGAGAATTATCTGGGAGCGGTTTCCAAAGTTTGTGATTGGTTTCATAGTTGCTTCTTTGGTCTTTTCTTTTCTAGTTTCAGTAGAAACAAGAGATGTTGTAAAAGAAAGCCTGAAAAACCTTCAGAGTATTTGGTTTGCTTTGGCTTTTACCAGCATTGGTTTGGAGACGAACTTTAAAGATTTATTCAACTCAAATACTAAAAAACCGTTCTATGCTTTTTTAGTAGCGCAGTTGTTCAACGTAATAATTACTTTAATCATAGCCTATATTTTGTTCGGCAAATGATTGTTGAAAATAGACCTTGATACTGATGAGTTTTTTGGTTCTCTGCAGTAAAATTAATTTTGTTTATCATACAAAACAGAGTTAGTTGATTATTTGGTCATACTTGATTTTTTTTTTTTGTAAGTGCAATAATTCAATTTCTTTGAATTGTTGCGCTTTTTTTTGTAAGATATGTATTCGGTATAATTATTCTCATTCAAATTTGTCGATTTTTTTTGTTTGTTAGCGAACTTTTTAATTATTTTTGGATTAATGAAATTTAATAAACCCCCAATGAATAAAAAAATTACGCTAATTTTTATTTTCTTCTTTTCCCTTTCAATTTTTGCTAATATTTCACAGGCTGAAAAGGATGTTCTCATAAAATTAAACCAAGCTACGAATGGTGCTAAATGGATTAATAAATGGGATCTTTCTTTGCCAATGAACAAATGGTACGGAGTCAAAGTCGTTGACGATAAGGTAATTTCTATAAACTTAAACAACAATAATTTGACAGGTCGTATTCCTGTTGAAATTACTACTTTGTTAAATTTGCAAGAATTGAATTTAGGTACCAATTTATTAAATGGTGAAATCCCACTGAATATTGGTAATATGAAGACTTTGCAAATTTTAGATCTTTCGTTTAATAAATTAACGGGTTTTATTCCAGTTTCAATTTGCAATTTGCCAAATTTAAAAACATTAGTCTTAGATCGAAATATACTATCAGGTGAATTGCCTCCACAAATAGGCAAACTTACAATGTTGGAGAATTTATCGTTGTATGAAAATTCGTTTCAAGGACAATTGCCTCTTTCTTTTTATCAATTAAAATCATTGAAATCAGTTTCTTTATATTCTAATAGATTTACTGGGAAATTAAGCCCAGCAATTGGGAATTTGGAATTGTTAGAAAATTTAAATCTTTTTGATAATGATTTCAAAGGGCAAGTCCCTTTAGAATTAGAAAAATTAACCCATTTAAAAAAAATGAATATATCCTATAATTTGTTTTCAGGATTAGTTTCTAACAAATTATCATTATTGGATAAATTGAATATGACTATGCGAAATGAAATAGGAAACGTAGTTTCGTTACCCGTTATTAAAGGGTAATTATTTCATTGCAAAGTTTGAAGTGATTGAAAGTTGTTTGTTTTAATACATTTAGTTAGAATGCCCTGTAAATTCATACATTACGGGGTTTTTCGTTTTTTGTATGCTACAGAATATTAAAATTTCTTCCCTTTATTTTTTGATTATTAAAATATTCTCCATTATTAGCTTGAAAAATTATTTTTTTTCACATATTTAATTCGCTGATGTTGTAGTGATTATATAATTGTGTTAAATTAGTAGAAAAATTAATGTGTTTTTTACACACTCTTCGTTGTAAATAGTTTTTTTTGGAGCTGTGCCTTTCGGATTACTCCTGTTTGATTTTTTTTGATTTGAAATTGCTTGGCATGTGGAATTATTACATGTTATGTTTTTTGAAACAACTTTCTCTGTGATTTAGTAATATTATATATAACTTAATAAATAGAACAATGGCAGAATTAAAAAAACAGCAAACTGCGTTAGGAGACGCAGCAGCGAGACAATTAGCAATTGCAACCCGTTCAGTTCCTCAGATGGGAACAATTACACCAAGATGGCTCACGCATCTTTTGCATTGGGTTCCTGTGGAAGCAGGGGTTTATCGTTTAAATAAAGTAAAAGATGGGACTCATATTGAGGTGGATTGTTCAGCTAGAGATGAACATGAACTTCCTAATACTTTTGTGGACTATATCGATAATCCTAAGGAGTATAATTTGGCCGCAGTACAAACCATTGTTGATGTTCATACTCGTGTTTCGGATTTGTACAGTAAACCATATAACCAAATTACAGAACAATTGCGATTAGCGATTGAAACTATTAAGGAAAGACAGGAAAGCGAGTTAATAAACAATAAAGATTATGGTTTGTTAAGCAATGTGGTTCCTTCACAAATCATAAAAACCAGAACAGGCGCTCCTACACCAGATGACATGGATGAATTGTTGACTAAAGTTTGGAAGGAACCTGGTTTTTTCTTGTTGCATCCGTTAGCCATTGCTGCATTTGGTAGAGAATGTACCCGTCGCGGAGTTCCGCCTCCAACCACTTCTATGTTTGGTTCCCAATTTCTTACTTGGAGAGGTATTCCACTTATTCCTTCGGATAAATTACCTATTAAAAACGGAAAATCTAAAATTATATTGATGCGTACTGGCGAAAGTCGTCAAGGAGTAATTGGACTTATTCTACCTGGATTACAAGGTGAACAGTCGCCTGGCTTGTCAGTTCGTTTTATGGGTATCAACGAAAAAGCGATTGCTTCTTATTTGGTATCGTTGTATTGTTCCTTGGTAGTTACTGTTGATGATGCAATTGCGGTGCTGGAAGATGTGCAAATAGATAAGTATCATGAATACAAATACTAACAATATCGGATTACCGAATATTGAGGATTTGCAGCATTTAGCCAATGAGTTGTTCAGTGCTTTGCCCAACGAATTTCCAAAAGAAATTTCCTTGAGTCCAGATCATAATGAACATCCTCGTGCTACTAAAATAGCTGAAACACTCCTCTCTGCTGCCAATTTAGGTCAAGTCGAAACTGTATTTCCAGTAAGTAACCATGACACTTTATTGGCTCAATCGGGTTTTGGTCCATCTCCAATTCCAAATCTGCCGAAGAATCCTTTGGATTTTTCTCAAACTCCGCCGTCTATGGGAGGTTTTGGTGGATCACCCTCGGTTGCTTCTTATGGAAATATTGCTCCTATAGGTGAATCTCAATATTCTTTTTCGAGTATTCCAAAGCCTAATTTTTTTGAACAAGATTTAAATGGTATTGATACTTCAAAATATGGACTGGGAAGCGGTGAAGTGCCGTTTGCAATAGGTACAGGCAATAATGTCAATATGGAAGATCCTCAGACGGGATTTTCTGATTTGAATTTAAAGAATAAAGAAGAATCATCTTATTTGCCATTTGAATATGAAGGGTCTTCTTTTGAATCTGAATTAAAAGCGGCATTGGATTTGGTGAACACCAGTTTTGGGGTTCCATTGGAAAAAGGGTCAGTTGGATTAGAACAAAATAGCAGTTACTATTTTTTGGATCAAAACCCGTTTGCTTTTGATTCCAGAAAACCTGCAATTTCATCTGTTGTTCCTATTCAATCACAATCCAGAAGCGGATGGGTTGGATCTAATTTTGATGCTAATTTGATCAAAAAAGATTTTCCGATTTTGAGTGAAAAGGTAAATGGAAAACCATTGATTTGGTTCGATAATGCGGCAACCACACAAAAACCAAAGTCAGTTATTGATCGCGTTGCCTATTTTTACGAACATGAAAATTCTAATATTCATCGTGCAGCACACGAATTGGCGGCCCGTGCATCGGATGCTTACGAAGCAGCACGCGAAAAAGTGAGAGTGTTTCTGAATGCGGGTTCTGTTAACGAAATTGTTTTTGTTAGAGGTGCAACAGAAGGTGTTAATTTAGTAGCTGAAAGTTGGGGAAATCATAATCTGGTGGCTGGCGATGAGATAATTGTCAGTCATTTGGAGCATCATGCCAATATTGTTCCTTGGAAGCGTTTGGCCGATAAAAAAGGCTTGAAATTGAGAGTGATTCCGGTTGATGATGATGGACAAATTTTACTTGATGAATATGCTAAATTGTTAAATTCTAAAACGAAGTTGGTGGCGTTTACGCAAGTATCCAATGCGTTGGGAACTGTGACGCCGGCAAAACAAATGGTTGAAATGGCTCATACTGTTGGAGCCAAAGTACTTTTGGACGGTGCACAATCTGTTTCGCATATGAAAGTAGATGTTCGTTATCTCAATGCCGATTGGCTTGTTTTCTCGGGACATAAATTGTTTGGGCCAACGGGTATTGGTGTTTTGTATGGAAAAGAAGATTTACTGAACGAAATGGAACCGTATCAATCTGGCGGGAATATGATTCAAGATGTGACTTTTGAAGAAATCAAATATCATAAAGCGCCCAATCGTTTTGAAGCCGGAACCGGAAATATTGCCGATGCGATAGGACTTGGCGCTTCAATTGAATACATTTCGAAAATTGGAATTGAAGCGATTGGACAGTATGAGCATTATTTGTTGGAATATGCCACACATTTACTCAAACAAATTCCGGGAGTAAGATTGATAGGTACTGCAGCCAACAAAGCCAGTGTGCTTTCGTTTACTTTGGAAGGTTTTACTAATGATGAGGTTGGAAAAGCATTAAATAGGGAAGGTATTGCGGTACGCACCGGACATCATTGTGCGCAGCCTATTTTAAGAAGAATGGGTGTGGAAACCACAGTTCGTCCTTCATTGGCTTTTTACAATACTTGTCAGGATGTAGATGTGTTTATAGAAACCCTCTGGCGATTAAAAACAGATAAATAAATAGCAAAGCCTCAGGATTGTCCTGAGGTTTTTTGTTTGATTTAGTTGCTCTTTTGGATGTAAATTAAAGTAAATAATTTATGAAAATTTTAGACACTTAAATACCATTAGGAAAGGTTTAATTAATTAGCTTTGTTATAAACTGATAATTTAACGGACGTTATTATGTCATTTTGCTATTTTTAGAAGCTTTAACAGAGAATTCAACGGATTTGAAGTTGAATGATGAAAATTAATTTAACCACATTTTAATCTTAAATAATATGGTAGTACAGTATCAAGGAAAACAAAACGGAATCCCGACAATATTCACTCTAAGAATCATCGGAAACAATCTATCAAAAAGTAGTTCGAATTACCAAATTGATTTATTGATAGGAGACAAACAGTTGCCAGTTTTTACGACATTAATTCATCAGAGTTTGTCTAATTGTTTAAAAGAGATTTACTTATTTGGAAAACATAACGGTATCAAGTTTGATGCTTCTTCAGAGAAAGTTGCACCTAAATTAGTTCCTTATGATTTGGTTTTATTCAACGCTCACAAGCAGGGTTTGTTTGCAGCATAAACCAATTCCTTTAAATGCATAAAAAATGACTGTTCGTAATTGAGCAGTCTTTTTTTTTGTATGCGAGTTTAGGTAAGATCGCTAAATTCTTAATTTTATTCCATAATAAAAGCTTCAGATTTCTCTGAAGCTTTTCTAGTAGCCCCTAACGGGGCAATTTTCGAATCATTTTATGGATAATATAAAGAAGTTGAAGAAAAGAAGTAATTCAAAATTTTCTGATTTTCCAAGAAATGATGAGTTAATACACTTATGGTACAGTTTGTAAAACGTTTTTAGAGAATCATTAAGTTTTAGAAGAAGAAATAGCCAACAGATATTTGAAACACTCCGTTTTTATTCTCAATAGAAGAATTATCTAAATTATTAATATCAGTTAATCCCAGATTATATCTTACACCAAAATTAAGTCCGTTGTCAAGTTTATAGCCTAAGCCAAAATTAACACCAAAATCAAAAGTATTAAACGAATCTTTCACATTTGTCTTTTCATTTTTAGCAGAAAGTAAAAAACCAATTTGCGGTCCGGCTTCAACACTTAATCCTTTTGTTAAATAATATTTTCCCATTAAAGGAATGTTCAGATAACTTAAGGCAATCGTATTATCAGCGAAACCATATCCCTGACCAGAATACATTAATTCAGGTTGGAAAGAAAATTTATCCGAAATGGGAATTTCTGATAAAACACCAAAATTAAATGCTGTTACGAGATCAATACCTTTGGTATTATCTCCGCTGATTGATGCAAAGTTTAAACCTCCTTTAGCGCCAAATTTAATTTCTTGGGCATTAACATTTGTAAATCCTAAAACTGTAACAACAGCTAGTAATAAAAATTTTTTCATAAAAATTGTTTTGAATTATTTGAATCCAAAATTCGTTTAAGAAAAATTAAAAAAGGTTTCAAAAGCTTAAAACTGTATAAATTGGTACTTATTTGCTGGTGTTTTTATATTCGTTTGGCGTTTGACCAGTAACTTTTTTAAAGGCTTTATAAAAAGTCGTTTTTGAAGTAAAGCCAGATTCTAATCCCATCGTCAACAAATTATAGTTTTCATATTCAAAATTTGAGATCATTTCTTTGACAGCTTCAACCCTATAGTTATTTATGTAATTGGCAAAGTTGTCTCCTGTTATTGTGTTTATAATTTGTGAAACATATCCCGCGCTAATTCCTAATTTTTCAGCAACTTTTTCTCTGTTTAATGTACTGTCAGTATAAATGTGCTGATCTTTGCAAAGTATTTCCAGTTTTTGAAAATAAAGATTATCCGCCGTGATAGATTCCCTATATTCTTCTGGTCTGTTTTCTACAATTTGCAAATTGGAATACGAAATGGCTAAATCTTCATTTAGAAAATTGTGGATGGCATCTTTGTTTTTGGCAAGTTTGTATTTGTAAATGCCAATATAAGCTGTCCAATGAATTATGAATGTTGCAGATAGAGCCAAGACGTTCATAGTAGGAGAAATATCATATTGATGAAATCTGCCGGCTAGACAGGCAATAAGGTAAGCGAATAACAATGAAGAAACAATTGTTAATAAGGTAATTATCCATTTTTTTTCATGTAAATTTTTTAAATGTCTTATCATAAAATAAGAGTAAATCGGCAGGAAAGGGATGAATGTAACACCTAAAGTAAGATGGATCAGACCGAGTATTTCGAACAGACCGTTGCTTGACTCAGGAATATTATAAATTCCTGCAACACGATCAAGATCGTATGTAATATTAAGGACAGCGGAATAGGTAAATGGGATAAAACATAAATAAATTTTTTGTTTGCTTTTTACAGTATCATCAATCCGGTTTATAATAAAAAGGAATATGAAAGTAGGTATCAGAAATACCCATTCGACGTTTTGAATAAAGCGCAGAAAAGGATAGGGAGTAAATGCTTCTTGAATCTCAAAAACATGATTCAGTAAAATAATTGAAAGTGTAAATAGTAAGTATGCCAGATATTTATTTGAATTACTATTGAATAAGGAAGACTTTAAAATAATTAAGCCTAAGATTATTCCCTGAAAAATCGCAATATTTAAAAGTGTTGTATAAATCAATTTTTTAGTATAAAAGTTGTTTTTAAAATTCGCTTTGGAATATCATGGTAATTAGTCATTTTCAAAACATAGTTTATTTCGTAAGAATTTATAAGGCGAATTTATATTAATAGTAATGACTTTTCTTAATGGATTAAGAAATGATTAACTAAAAGGATTGTTAATTTGTATAAAAAAATATCTTAAGGATTTTTTTAAGAGTCTAATCTGTAATGGCTGTTACAAAAATATTTCTGGATTTCTACCTGTTGAAATATTACTGCATAAGATTAGATTTGTTCAGTTTTAATGAATTGAAACTTTATCTGTTTTTTCTACCTATTTTTTTACGATGCGAATCAACTTAATTATTTGAAATTTATATGAAATTAAATTTTTTGGGTTTTACTGTTGAGATTTTCTCTGCGGTATCTGAATCTGAGTAATTTTTGAATTGGCTCTCTCAAGAAATATGTAATTTGTTAGAAAGAGTGAAATATATGTAACAAAAAAAAGCTCCAGATTTCTCTGAAGCTTTTCTATAGGGGAGTGGGACTCGAACCTGTGTCCGCCGTGGCAGATATGAGCCCGACGATTTACATATTATTATTCTATTTATACTTACTCAAATCTAGATTGAGAATAGTACCTACTCTGCTAAACTCTTCATTAATCTTTGCATTCAAGATTAGTTGTTCATTCTTTATTGGATGATTAAAAATTAACTGATGTGCATGAAGCATCATTCCTTTGAGGTCATAATTCTCCAACCATAATTTATTTTGTTTGTTACAACCATGTGGTCGACTTCCTAAAATGGGATGAAAAATATGTTTGAAATGTTTGCGTAATTGATGCATACGTCCAGTTTCAGGAATCGCTTCTACCAAGCAATATCGCGATGTTGGTTTATTATTAAATTCTAACTCAACTTCGGCATTTTGCAATCGATGAAAGTATGTTATTGCATTTTGTGTAACGTCATCATCATTGGTTAAATCATAATCAATCGTTAGTTCTTCGGGTGACCAACCACGTAAAATGGCTAAATATTTTTTTTCGACTTCGCGTGTGGCAAAACGATCATTCATGATTTTCAAAACTTCTTTGTCCAATGCAAATAACAAGATACCAGACGTTTTTCGGTCTAACCGATGAATCGGATAAACGTGTTGCCCTATTTGATTTCTCAATTCTTGAATAGCATAAACTTTTGCATCGCGCGCATAAAATGATTTGTGAACCAACAAACCACTTGGTTTATTAATTGCTATAATATATTCGTCTTGATAAAGTATTTCTAACATTTGGAAAAAATAAAAGAGATAATATGTATTGTTTAATAAAAATAAATACAAACAAAAAAGCCTCACATTTCTGTGAAGCTTTTCTAGTAGCGGGAACAGGACTCGAACCTGTGACCTTCGGGTTATGAGCCCGACGAGCTGCCTACTGCTCTATCCCGCGATGTGCGTTTTGTAATCTCAATAAGGCTACTTAGTAGCGGGAACAGGACTCGAACCTGTGACCTTCGGGTTATGAGCCCGACGAGCTGCCTACTGCTCTATCCCGCGTTGTTTCGGGTGCAAAGATACGCCGAATTTAGAGAAAAACAAGGAAAACTTTAAAAAATGTTTTATTTCCTGTATTGACTTGATATGTTTACCTTTGCACTATAAATTAAAGTAGAAATGTCACATAAAGCAGGTTTTGTAAACATCATAGGGAATCCAAACGTTGGGAAATCAACGTTAATGAACGCCTTTGTTGGTGAAAGGTTATCAATTATTACGTCAAAAGCACAAACAACACGTCATAGAATTCTTGGAATTGTAAATGGAGAAGATTTTCAAATGATCTTGTCGGATACTCCTGGAATCATCAAACCGGCCTACGAAATGCAGGAGTCGATGATGAACTTCGTGAAGTCTGCTTTTGAAGATGCCGATGTTTTGATATATATGGTAGAAATTGGTGAACAGGAACTGAAAGACGAAGCTTTTTTTAATAAAATTATTCATTCGAAAATTCCAGTTTTGTTATTATTAAACAAAATTGACAATTCGAATCAAGCACAATTGGAAGAGCAAGTGGCTTTTTGGACTGCCAAAGTTCCAAATGCAGAAATTTACCCAATATCTGCTCTGCAAAATTTTAATGTTCCTGAAGTTTTTCAAAGGATTATTTCTCTGTTGCCAGAATCACCAGCGTATTACCCAAAAGATCAATTGACAGATAAACCGGAGCGTTTCTTTGTTAATGAAACAATCCGTGAAAAAATATTATTGAACTACAGCAAAGAAATTCCATACGCAGTAGAAATCGTAACTGAAGAATTTTTTGAAGACGAAAACATCATCCGAATTCGTTCTTTGATTATGGTGGAACGCGATACTCAAAAAGGAATTGTTATTGGTCACAAAGGTGCTGCCCTGAAAAAAGTGGGAATGGATGCTCGTATAGATTTGGAGAAATTTTTCGGAAAACAAATACACATCGAATTGTATGTGAAAGTGAATAAAAACTGGAGAAGCAACGCGAATATGTTGAAGCGTTTTGGTTATAATCAATAAATGTTGATTTGGTAATTCGGTTATTTGTTTAATCGAATGTTGGAATGTAAAGTCCGAAATAAAATAAATATAAAATCAGTATTGGAGTTTTTCTCTAATGCTGATTTTTTTTTAGCCCAGATCTAAATGGAAACCCCGCAGTGAAAAAAGGTTGTTGTTCCTGTGGTTGCTGAGCGACTGGAAGAAGCTCGAGCAAGCGCATTGGAACAACTCCTTTTTTGAACGAGGAGTTGCAATGGAGAGCTGGATTGGCTACTAATTATTCAGATTCTAGGATTTCTAGAAATACTTTTTCGATATCGTTCATTTGTTTTTCGCCGTTGCTTCGGATTTGTTTGGCAACTACATAAAGCAGAAACCACGAGAAAATCATGAGGGACATCACGACAAAATCACCTGTTGTGGATTTTTTCAGAATATAGTCAGAGTAGGCGATTCCACAAAAGATGATGAATGTTCCTGCTACCATAAAATGGAGGAACATGAAAAATGTCCATAAATTGGGGTCGGGACCAAACAGGCCTCGGATATGGGTTTGATTTTCACCTTTGGATTCCATTTCTAAGTGCAAATGTGGTGACCAATATGCTTTTTTCTGTCCTTTGATATTAATCCAAATGTGGTATTCTTTTATTTTTAAAATGTAGTCTGGTGATTTTGTGGTGGTGAAATGAATGAATTTTTGTCGTAGTGAATCGATGTCCTGATTGACTTCTTTGTAGAATCTCAAGCGCAAACGAATCTCATTATTGGCATCCATAATTTTAGAAATGAATTGGTTAAGTGATTAAGGTGTGGCGAATATACCAAAAAAATTGATATTCATGCTTTTATACACTACCTTTGCAGGCCGAAACTGGGAAGCAGTGTTCGGACAAATAAATATTTGAATTTATATTATGAATAATATTGTTGCGATAGTAGGAAGACCTAATGTAGGGAAATCAACCCTTTTTAATAGGCTGATACAAAGAAGAGAAGCTATTGTAGATTCAGTATCTGGGGTTACCCGTGATAGAAACTATGGTAAAAGCGAGTGGAACGGAAAAGAGTTTTCTGTGATTGATACGGGAGGATACGTTCGAGGATCGGATGATGTTTTTGAAGGTGAGATACGTAAACAAGTAGAGTTGGCTATCGACGAAGCCGATGTTATTATATTTGTGGTGGATGTTGAAGAGGGGATTACTCCGATGGATGATGTTGTTGCCCGTTTGTTACGTAAAGTGACTAAGCCCGTTTTATTGGCTGTAAACAAGGTGGATAATGCCATGCGTGAGAAAGACGCTCTTGAGTTTTATAACCTTGGTTTAGGTGAATATTTTACATTTGCCAGTATTTCAGGAAGTGGAACGGGAGATTTATTGGATGCTTTAATTGAAGCTTTTCCAGTGAAACCAGAACCGGTTCAAGAAGAGGTGGTTTTACCTCGTTTTGCTGTAGTAGGTCGTCCTAATGCTGGAAAATCTAGTTTTATCAATGCATTAATTGGTAAAGAACGTTTTATGGTAACTGACATTGCGGGTACTACTCGTGATGCTATCGATACAAAATTTGACCGTTTTGGTTTTGAATTCAACTTGGTGGATACTGCGGGAATTCGTCGTAAAGCGAAAGTGAAGGAAGATTTGGAGTTTTACTCTGTAATGCGTTCAGTGCGTGCAATTGAACATGCCGATATTTGTATTTTGGTTATTGATGCCACTCGTGGATTTGAAGGACAGGATCAAAGTATTTTTTGGTTAGCCGAAAAGAACCGTAAAGGTGTTGTAATCCTTGTGAATAAGTGGGATTTGGTTGAAAAAGATACTATGTCAACTCGTGATTACGAAGAGAAAATTAAAAAAGAATTAATGCCATTTACGGATGTGCCTATTCTTTTTGTTTCGGCTTTGACAAAGCAACGTTTGTTGAAAGCATTGGAAGCGACTGTTCAGGTTTTTGAAAACAGAAAGCAGCATATTGCAACATCTAAATTCAATGAATTTATGTTGAAAGTAATTGAAGCATATCCGCCACCTGCAACCAAAGGAAAGTATGTGAAAATTAAATATTGTATGCAGTTGCCAACACCAACACCTCAGTTTGTGTTTTTTGCCAATATGCCACAATATGTTAAAGAACCTTACAAACGTTACCTTGAAAATAAAATTAGAGAAAAATGGGACTTTTCAGGAGTGCCAATCGATATTTATATTAGAGAGAAGTAAAAATAAAAGTAAAAGGATTTGTTTTGGCTTATGAAGTATAAAGTCATATTGAGAACATAATCTTTTTGAATTGATAAAATTAAACCGTTCATATCTGAGCGGTTTTTTTGTTTTCAATAATTAGCAATTTTAGAATAGATAATTTAAAGTTTTTGATAACTATAATAGAATTAAATCGAAAATAAGTTTTATTTTAAGTAGTATTAAGACTGCTAAAATAATAATATTACGTATTTTAACAGTATAATGTGTTTTTTAACGTTGTTTTATGATAAATTTGTCTTAAATTAAATAATAAGAATTATGAGAAAGATTATATTAGGAGCTATACTGTTATTTAGTGTAATGGGGTGTTCGGAAGATAGTGCCAAACAAGATGAGGTTGCTAATCAAGAAACTTCTATGAATATTCATCTTAGTGCACAAAAATCTAATATCACAGGAAAAGACGTAAAACGAGGAATACTTCCTGTTACAGTAAATT
Organism: Flavobacterium granuli; assembly: GCF_031456055.1. Taxonomy (GTDB): domain Bacteria; phylum Bacteroidota; class Bacteroidia; order Flavobacteriales; family Flavobacteriaceae; genus Flavobacterium; species Flavobacterium granuli_A. Next base: position 730,782 of record NZ_JAVDTX010000001.1, on the reverse strand, counting down.
TGGTATATATTAGTGTACAACCTTGGAGTCAGAACGGAATTCACGGGGACGGTGAAATTGACGTAACTAGGCTTGCAAACACATTTGTTTTTAATATTGTTTCAAATGATAGTGATGGTGCTTCTGATGGGTTTGAAATAAGAAATTTTAGTACAGGAATTTCACAATTTACTGTTACTGCACATTCTGACAACATAAATATTCCAAACGTCAAAGCTTATGGTTCTTGTGTGGGTGAATCTAGCATATTATCCGTGAATGATTTATTCATAAAATGGGAAGCGAAGCCTGTTGCTATTAATTATACATCAGATGTACAAACAATAGATGTAAAAGCGGGAATAAATACGCCTGTTTTTTTTACGTTACTGCCAATAAATGGCCGTGTGATAGCCGTATTTCAATTATCGGATGAATTAAAAGATTGGAATTATAGTGCAAAGGTTCAAACATTAAATGATAGTGGATTATTAAATTCAGGTCTTATAGATGTTGATAAAACTCATAACGGTGTAACTTATCTTGATGGTTTGTTCGTTAATGAAGATAATTCATCACGAACTCATACCATTACTATTTTTGATGATAAGGGTGAAAAAGTTGCTGAATACCCTGTTGCTATTGACGTAACAAATGGAGAAAGCACTAATACGATATACACGATACTTTCTGATCAAATTCCAGAAAGCAATAAATTGCAAACAACAATATTGGTTCCTGATTTCAAATCACCACCAGCAAGTGAAAAAAGTATTTAATTAGTTTAAATGAAAGTCCCGAATTTATCGGGACTTTTTTTTTGCCTGCTTTGAAAGTGTGATTTCTTAGTGTACTAAGTTTTTCTTAGAATTATCTTGGTACCAATCTTTAAATTTTTTATTTGTTTTGTATTCCTCATCATGCAAAACGATAAAGATCAAAAGCAGTAGTAAGCTCACGCCAATGAAGTACAGACCCATTAAAACTGGAAAAAATAGTTTTGTTTGACAAAGTGCTGCAAAAACTACAAGATAAATTGTGGTTAACCACATCAGTTTAATTGCAAAATTTTTCATGACCTTAACTTTTCTAATAAAGTTACGGTCTGTTTTTACAAAATTTAGTTAATTGATGAATAATCTATTCTTAAAATTGAATAGATAATGCTATAAAATTTTGGACTACTTTTTTTATAAAATTATATCAGTTTGAGTAAAACTCCCAAAATAGCAGCGATGCAGATAATATGAGGTTCTTGTATTTTTTTTATATAAATCAGAATTAGAACGGTTCCTGTGGCTATCAATGCTGTGGGTATGTCAACAATGGTTCGGGTGGTAATAACAATTACCGCACCTACCAAAGCACCAATTACTCCGGCAGTTATTCCATCGACAAAAGCTTTGATGCTCTTATTTTGTGAAATCTTTTTAAAATAAGGAGCAGGAATAACGGTAAATAAATAACAAGGCAAAAAGACACCCAAAGCAGCAACAGTTGCTCCCGCAAATCCAGCGACTAAATATCCTATGAAGCCCACAGTAATAACAACGGGACCGGGAGTTATCATGGCTACAGCAACTGCATCGACAAATTGATTTTCTGTTAACCATCCATACTCATTAACTACTCCTGCATGTAAAAAGGGAACAATAGCCAATCCGCTTCCAAAAACAAATGCTCCAGCTTTAGTGAAAAACCAAGCTATTTCCCCTAGTTTTCCAAGTTCAATTGTCGAGAATCCTGCCGTTGTCATGAAAAACAAGGAGGCTATTTTAGGTCTTTTAATCCATTCTGGTGGAGCTTTTACTGCCATGTATACAAAGCCTAAAAGGACAAATAGCAGTACTTCTTCTTTTTGTGTAACTACTGTAAGAATTGTAGAAATTATATAAAACAACCAAAGTAACCAATTGTTTTTAATACCTGAAATTTCAAATTTGCTGATGGATTTAATAGTAAGCTTGTAGGAACTCAAAATAATTATGCCAATTACTGCTGCACTTATACCGTAAAAAATAGCTTGCATCCAAGGTAAACCGCCATACGCTTGGTAGGCAATACCTAATAAAACAACCATTATGAAAGAAGGGATGACAAATGCCAATCCAGAAAGTGTAGCTCCTAAAACACCAAAGTGAACGAACCCAATGTAAATTCCTAATTGGGCAGCCAAAGGACCTGGTGCTAATTGTGATAAAGCTAGTCCTTCTTTAAAGTCGGTATCGTTAATCCATTTTTTATCCTCGACCAAGTCGCGATGCATGTAACCAACTAAAGCAACGGGACCACCAAAACCTGTTGTGCCCAGTTTGAGAAAGTATTTTATTAGATCAAATAAGGTATAATTAAGTTTTTCGGTACTCATGTTCGTTTTGTTTTTTTGAATGGTTTGGTTCAAAAGAAAAGACATTGTGTTTTCATAAAAAACGAACAAAAGAAAAATGAGCTGATCAACTTTACTCTGAAGTTGGACTTCTTTAAGCTTAATTGGTCTCAGTTTTATGCTTCTCTTTCAGTTTTATTTTATGAAAAAAAGTAAACCTTATAATGTCTCGATTAAAATAATCAACACCACTTGGGCGTTGTTGAAAACTGTTTAAATAACCCAATTCTAATGCAATATTTTTGTTGATACCATATTGTAAAGCAGCATAAATTCTGTTTTGATCAAAAGTGTTTTTATCAATATTTTCTCCAGCATTAATCATTATTTCATCATAAACAATGGCTTTCAAGTACTGACTTTCTTTTTTCCAACAAGAATATTCACCTTGAAGACGGTATCTAAATCTCCAATTGAAAGTAGTTCCCGGTTGCAAGCCATCTTTATTGGCATTGTGAAAAAACCGTTCTTCCACTTGAAACCGTTGGCCCAATGTTATGTTGCCATAATCGTGTTTCCAAATAATGTCCTGTTGTCCTCTGTATTCTGGGGTCCTAAAATCATTAGTGACTTCAGGAACTTGAGTAGCAACAGAGAAATAGGATACTCCAACACCCAAATCTATGTCTTTATTGATTTTATATCGTCCGACGATTCGAACTAAATATAAATTCTCCTCGAAAGGACTTATAAAAACTCGATTGTCAAATTCAGAATGAATCGACCATTTGTTGTTTAATGTCAATTGGTTGCTATAACGTGTCCAAAGCAAACTTTGATGATCTACATTTTTTTCGGTTTGTGCTTTGCAAACAAGACTTAGTAACAAAAGGCAAAAGATTCTGATGGTTTTCATGAATATTTTTCAATTTGCCACAAATTTACATAAACTCTACAGTTCGCATAGAATTTATTTTGCCACTAAACCAAAAAGCCTTTCACATAATCCTCAGTCATTTTTTCTTTTGGATTCAAAAGAACTCTTCCGTAAGACCAAAACTCAATAGTTTCTTAAAACCAAAAGTTAACTTGGCTTTTACGTCAAGTTAACTTTTGGTTTTAAGAAGTTATTAAAATTACTATAAGGTATATTTCAAAGTAATCCCATAAGTAATTTGATCTCCCAACACTGCTGCATATTGTCCAGTATTTCCTCCTGCAGGCAACAATTGTTCATAATAATTTTTGTTTAAAAGGTTGCGACCCCAAACGTGGATCGATAAACCTTCCGCAGCACGGAAACCTAGACGGCCATTGAAGATAGCATAACCAGGAACAACTAAATAAGTTGATGCTGAAGGGCTTGATGAGAATTCTGAACGAGCATAGCCATCAAGAGCTACAAAGAATTTTCCAGCATTTGAAAAGAATTTGGCATCTTTAGTGTATTCACCACTTAAACTTCCAGCCCATTCTGATACACCTGGTAAATCAGTTCCAGAAACATCCTTATAGTTTACAGCAACTCCATCGACAACGGTTCCGGTTTCTTCTAATGGAAGAGGTGCATTGGTGAATTTAACATACTTACCGTCGGTATAAGTTGCAGCTCCGTAAAGGGTAAAATGTTTACTAATAGTAAAACTAGCATCTAGTTCTGCACCTCTTACACGTACTTCGTCTGCATTGGCAAGATATCCACGATTCACTCCCAACTCTGCAGCTTGTACATTCGTTTGAAAATCTTTGATATTTGTATCGAAGTAAGTCAAGTTCAATATTGAATTTTTGAAAGGAGAAGTTTTTACTCCAAATTCATAATGATTTACATCTTCTGGTTTAACTACTGCAAGATCACCTAGAGTTTGACCTGCAGGAGGAGTAGGAAGTCCAGCTACGTTCACACCAACTGGTTTGTAACTTTTTGCATAAGTACCATAAACATTGATTTTTTCAGTTGCTTTATAAGAAACTGTAATGTTTCCTGAAAAGTCTGTATCATCAATATCTGTTGAAAAATTTTGATTGCTATAAACCGCTTTTTTAATAGCTAATAGTTGTGGATCGTTCGTTTGAAGACCTCCGTATGTTTTACGGTCATAATCTGCAATTTTTTTATCAAAATTATATCGTAAACCTGGTAGAATATGTAATTTGTCCGTTACGGCCCAATCCAACTGACCGAAAACGGCAGTACTTGCAGAATGTATTTCAGCATTGGTTTTTATACCGTATCCTTCAAGAAGATTAGGTGTTTCCCATAATGCTAATGGTACGGGTGTGCTCACGCCATTGTTATTATAATTAACGCTTTGTTGAGAAAATCTCCATTGAGCATTACCTGATTCTTCAGTACCTTTTGTTTTTGATGTTTGATCAATGAAAAAGAAACCAGCAACACCAGTTATTCTTGACGTAATCTTACCTGCATAACGAACCTCTTGAGTTATTTGTGTTTGTCTTGAAGGGTTTTGCGATTTGGCAAGTACCTGCAAACCTGTGAAATCCCTATCATTGGACGGATCCCAAGTCCAAAAACGCCAAGCTGTGGTTGAGGTAAGTGTTCCTCCGCCAATTTTAGTGTCAATATTAAGGGATGCTCCACCTAAATCTTGTCCTGAACGCCAAGGGGTATCGTGGTCAATCTTTCGGTCAAAGGCATTCAAACTTGGCAATTGATAATTCAAATCAGCAATAATTGCATTAAATTGGCGGTAAGGTTTTCTTTGTGTAGGTGCAACGCCAGCAACAACTTGAGCATATCCGTCATTATGTTGAGTAGTAATATCTCCAGCCAATATAATATTTGTGTTTTCAGTTGGTTTATAAAGCAATTGGCCTCTAATACCTTGATTGTTTAATGTGTTTGTTGGTTTCCCAGATACGATATTTTCAATTATACCATCACGTTGTGTACCAGAAAATGACAATCTACCAGCTACTTTTTTGCCCAAAGCTCCAGTAACCGAAGCCTTGGCTTGAAGATAGGCGTAATTTCCGTAGCTTACTTCGAAGTCAGCACCAGAGGTGAAGCTTGGTTTTCGAGAAGTAATGTTGAAAGCACCAGAAGTTGTGTTCTTACCAAACAAAGTTCCTTGTGGCCCACGTAACACCTCAATTTGCTCTACATCGATAAAATCAAGAGTTGTTGCCGCTGGACGTGCATAATAAACACCATCTACATAGAAACCTACACCTGGATCGATACCATCATTGGTAAGCCCGAATGGAGAACCTAGTCCACGGATGTTGATTCCTGTATTTCTTGGGTTTGAAGAATAAAGTTGTACAGAAGGAACCAATTCTTTAATACGGTTCACGTTGAATGCTCCAGTTTGTTCAGCCTGTTTACCAGTTACAACAGATATTGCAATTGGAACATCTTGAACTTTTTCTATTCGGCGTCTTGAAGAAACAACCACTTCGACCAAAACATTTTCATTTTCTGGTGTTAAGCTGATTTCTAATGGAGTTTCCGTTGGTTGGCTGATTTTTATTTCTTTGGTAGTATAACCAACATATTGTATTAAAAGAGCAAAAGGAAGTTTTTCGTGAGTATCAATGCTGAATTTACCATTGGCATCAGAAGTTGTATTGTATTTTGTCCCTTTTATAATAATGTTTGCACCTGGCAAGAAATTATTTTGATTGTCAGTAACAGTTCCTGTTACTTTACTTTGGGACCATGAAGTAGAAAAAATTAATAGAAGTAATAAGCTTGAAATTGTTTTTATAGATATAGTTTTCATTATTTTTATATATTATATGTAATTAGTAGAATTTAAAAATGTTTTTTTATTGTCTAGCACATACACATACAACACATCACTTGAGTGATATTTTTTTCAACACTTGATAGATTAGTTATCTTTTTTGTTTTCCTGACTTCAATTTTTTTGTTTGTAATTGTTTGCATAAGGATAAATTTGTTGTTAATGATAAGTTAATTCTTTGCAAAGATATATAAATTCTATAAATTTAGTATAGTTTGAAAAATATTTTTTTATTTTTTTACCAACGAGGCAATAGTAATACCTTGCATTGCCTTCAAAGTTTCCTCGCGAATAGTTATTAATCCGTGTCGTAATGCGCATTCAGACTCACTTACGCAATCAGAACAGCGTTCGTAAAAATTTAATGAAGCACATGGAAGTAATGCGATTGCACCATCAAATAATCGATGAATATCGGCCAAAGTGATGTTTTCTTTGTCTTTTAAAAGATAATAACCACCATATTTCCCTTGTTTACTGCCTACAAAATGGCCTCTTTTTAAATCCAATAATATCTGTTCCAAAAACTTTTTTGGGATAGAAGCCCCTTCCGCAATTTCAATGGTTCTTGAAATATGGTTTTCATCTTGTTGCGCTAAATATAGAAGCGCTTTAAGGGCATATTTGGTTTTATGTGAAAGCATTCGGAATAATTATTTTTTTTATAATGTATAAAACTTGGATGAATTCTTTTTGAGAATGCATTTAGGATTCAAATATAGACTTTTTTTTAATTTTTTAATTTAATTTTTGAAAACAAACGAATCCTTGTTGTATCTCCGTTTGGAATTTCAATGTTATTTATGTTTGAGGAGCTTTATCCAGCTATACACTATATCTATTGTCCCGAACCCCGGGTCAATAGGATGCCGTTTCCATCTGGGCTAGGGGATTCGTTTTCATAATAAACGTTGTTATTTAAAAACACAAAAGAGAATTCTTTATGAAATCTCTTTTGTGTTTTGTTATTTTTTTACCAGCTTCCGCCGGAACCTCCACCAGAGAATCCACCTCCGCCAAAACCACCGCCGAAGCCACCGCCACCGAAACCACCGCCTGATGATCCACCAAAACCACCGCCGCCGCCTCTTCCAAGGCTGCTTAGAAGGATAACATCCATTAGGCTTGGGCCAACACCGCCGCCACGGTTTCCTGAATTACCGCTTCCGCCACCTTTGTTTTTGGATAGTAATATCAAAACAATGGCTACAATCACAATGAATGGTAAAATTGGGAAATCTTTTCCTTTGGTTTGTTTGCGTTCGCCTTTGTATTTGCCTTTGAAAACATCAATAATGGCATCAGTTCCTTTGTCTAAACCTCGGTAATAACTACCTGCTTTAAATTCTGGAATGATAATATTTCTGGTGATTTCTCCGCCAATTCCAGCTGTCAGTCTGTCTTCCAATCCATAACCTGGGGAGATCCATATTTTTCTTTCGGCTTTCGCCAATAAAATAAGGACACCGTTATCATCTTTTTTGGTTCCACCAATTCCCCATTGGTGTGCCCATTTGGGAGTAAGAATACCAATGTCTTCGTTTTTTAGACTTTCTATAGTGATCACAACAATTTGAGTTGTCGTTGAATCCGAATATTTGATGAGTTTTTCTTCTAGTTGCGATTTTTCCTCAGGACTTAGAATATTGGCATAATCATAAACTGAAGTTTGGAAACTGGGTTTTTCTGGAATTGTAAATTGTGAGAAGATGCAATTGCTTGAAAAAAACACAAGAAGAAAGAAGATGGATTGTAAAATTCCTTTGGAATTTGAGTTTTTCATTGTTGGATTTTTCATTGGTTATCCTTTTGATATTTCGTTTGACAATTCGTTGGTGTCGCCTTCTTGCCAAGGGAAATATTTTTGCAATCTTTCTCCTGCCCTTAGTATACCATCAACAAGACCTTGCTTAAAGTCTCCTTTTTTGAATTGAGAAGCCATCACATCACGGGTGCAATCCCAAAAATCAGGTTCGACTAAATCGTTAATACCTTTGTCACCACAAATAATAAAATGATGGTCTTCAACAGCGAGGTAAATTAGAACTCCATTTTTAAGGTCGGTCTCATCCATTCTTAATTCATGAAAAACTTCCTTGGCACGATCATACGCATCCAAGGAAGTTGTTTTTTCTATATGAACCCGAATCTCACCTGAAGTGTTTTTTTCGGCTATCCGAATAGCTTCAACAATTTCTTGTTCATCTTCTTTGCTTAAAAAATCTTCTACTTTTGACATCGTATAATTTTTAAAAACCCCGCCATGGCGGGGTTTGATTTTTTTAGAATTTTACTTCAGCAGGTTTGTCTGCACCAGCTACTGCTTCGAAATATGGTTTTTCTTTAAGGCCATACATTCCTGCCAAGATATTTCTTGGGAAAGTATTAATGTTGTTGTTGTAAGGCTTAACGGCTTCATTAAAACGGGTTCTAGCTGTTAAGATTTGATTTTCTGTACTAGCTAGTTCATCCTGTAATTTCATAAAGCTTGCATCAGCTTTCAGGTTTGGATATTGCTCAACACTAACCAATAATTTTGATAAAGAAGAAGAAACTCCTGATTGTGCCGAATTGAATGCAGCTAGTTGTTCTGGGGTAACGTTTTTTGGGTCAATTGTAATTGAAGTAGCTTTAGCACGAGCTTCGATAACAGCTGTTAAAGTGCTTTTTTCATGTTCAGCATATCCTTTTACGGTGTTTACTAAATTTGGAATAAGATCATTTCTCCTTTGATAAGAAGTGTTAACATTTCCCCAACTTTCTTTCACGTCTTGTTCAAGTGTCACTGCATTATTATAAATTCCAGAAGCCCAGCTGTAAAGTCCAATGATTACTACTGCTACTATAATCCAAGGTAAAAATCTTTTAAAATTCATAATTGTTTAATTTAAGGTTTGTTTGTTTTTATTTATTGTTATTGCAATTCGTTTTTAATGTTAATTAGCTGCATTTTTATAGTTTCTAATTTACTGATAATTTCAAATTTATCCATTGTTTTCTTTTGGCCTTCCTTCAGATGGATTTTAGCACCTTCTAAAGTGAATCCTCTTTCTTTGACTAAATGATAAATAAGTTGAAGGTTCTTGATATCTTCGGGTGTGAACATTCGGTTTCCTTTGGCATTTTTCTTTGGTTTGAGTATGTCAAATTCACCATCCCAAAAACGAATCAGTGAAGCGTTTACATCAAAAGCCTTGGCAACTTCGCCTATACTATAGTATCTTTTGTCTTTTGGAAGTTCAATATGCATATTTTTATTTTGAATAATTTTTTTTAATTTTCTTTCTATCCTACAAGTTCGTTCAGATGGCGACTGAAATGCTTCGCAAATTCGTTGTCGTTCAGGTCTGAAATCTGCCAACTGAAAAACTAATCCAAGGATTGATTTTCCTGATTCGCTATTTTAGAAATAGCAACGTATTCGACTGCCGAAATATTGCCGTAATAAAAATTTAATGGGTTCACCACTTTTCCGTTTTTGTGAACTTCATAATGTAAATGTGGCGCTTCGGAACGTCCTGTGCTACCTATATATCCTATAATGTCTCCTCGTTTTACTGATTTTCCAGGTCTGCAGTTGTATTTACTCAGGTGCGCATAAAGGGTCTCGTACCCATAACCGTGCCTGATTACAATATGGTTTCCGTATCCAGAAGCAGTATTGTCTGCTTTGGCGACAACTCCATCTCCAGTGGCGTAGATTGGTGTTCCTGATTTGGCCGTAAAATCCATTCCTTCGTGCATTTTTCTGGCTTTGGTAAATGGGTCCGTTCGGTACCCGAAACCAGAAGCCATTCGTTTTAGATTTTCATTTTTTACAGGCTGTATTGCCGGAATTGCCGAAAGCAGTTTGTCCTTCGCTTTGGCCAATTTTATAATTTCGTCCAATGATTTGGATTGGATTGCGAGTTCTTTACTCAAGGCATCTATTCTTTCGGTAGTGCTGGTTACCAATTTTGAATTGTCATAACCTTGCAGGGCGACATAACGGTTTACTTTATAATAGCCTGCTTTTCGTTCTTCTTCCGGAATGGCGGCTGTATTGAAATAAACTCTGTATAAATTGTTGTCACGATCCTCAATATCTTCAATTACATCATCTACTTCGTCCATTTTTTTGTTTAAAATGGCATAATTCAATTTTAGATTTTCAATTTCTCGTGCTTGCAAACGATCTTTTGGTGTGTCAAAATATGGAGTGTTCAATAGTATTATGAAAGTCAAAAAACCAAACAATGCCGAGGCTAATAAAAACAGAACGGCAAAGCCAACTTTTCTCCTCTTTCTGATTTTTATTTTGCGATATGCTAGATTTACGGAATCGTAATAATATTTTACTTTCGCCATATTTTAAAATACCCTATTTTTGCAAATTGTAAAGGATAAGTCGAACAAATTTAATAAATGTTTCAGTTGTTCGACTCTTTTTTTAATAATAAATAAATGACACCTGTCTTTATAGAGACGCTAAGATTCCAAGATACTAAGAGACTGAGTTTTTTAGCTTAGAATAAAGTTCTTGAATAGCTGGTTTTTCCAATAAAAGACTCTAAGTTTCTAATTTTTTTAAGGCTTAGTAACAAAAAAATAAACAAATTACTGAATATATACAGCAAAAATGAAATCACAAGACGTACGTAAACAATTTTTAGATTTTTTTGAAAGTAAAGGGCATTTAATTGTTCCATCTGCTCCGATTGTTCTTAAGGATGATCCGACTTTGATGTTTAATAACTCGGGAATGGCTCAGTTTAAAGAGTATTTTCTAGGCCTGGGAACTCCAAAAAGCAACAGAATTGCCGATACGCAAAAATGTCTTCGTGTTTCCGGAAAGCACAACGACTTGGAGGAAGTAGGGATTGATACGTATCACCACACAATGTTTGAGATGTTGGGGAATTGGTCTTTTGGAGATTATTTCAAAAAAGAGGCGATTCATTGGGCTTGGGAATTATTGACCGAGGTGTATAAAATTCCAAAAGACATTCTTTATGTTTCGGTTTTTGAAGGAAATCCTGATGAGAATGTTCCTTTTGACCAAGAGGCTTGGGATATTTGGAAAACATTAATTGACGAAGACCGAATTATTCTTGGAAACAAAAAAGATAATTTCTGGGAAATGGGCGATCAAGGACCTTGCGGACCTTGTTCTGAAATTCACGTTGATATTCGTTCTGCTGAAGAAAAAGCTTTGGTTTCTGGTAAATCTTTAGTGAATAATGATCACCCGCACGTAGTGGAGATTTGGAACAACGTATTTATGGAATTCAACCGTAAAGCCGATGGTTCTTTAGAGAAATTGCCTGCTCAACACGTGGATACAGGAATGGGATTTGAGCGTCTTTGCATGGTTTTGCAAGGAGTTCAGTCAAATTATGATACCGATGTTTTTACTCCGCTAATCAGAGAAATCGAAACGATTACTGGTACAAAATATACCATTAAGGCAAAAGACGAAGAAGAGGAAAAAGTAAATATTGCGATTCGTGTAATTGCGGATCACGTTCGTGCGGTAGCTTTTGCTATTGCCGATGGTCAGTTGCCATCGAACACGGGGGCAGGATATGTAATTCGTAGAATTTTGCGTCGTGCGATTCGTTACGGTTTTACTTTCCTAGATACGAAAGAACCTTTTATATATAGATTAGTAGACACTTTGAGTACACAAATGAGTGGTTCTTTTCCAGAGATTCGTTCACAAAAAGCGTTATGTTCAAATGTGATTCGTGAGGAAGAAAGCTCTTTCTTGAGAACTTTGGATCAAGGATTGGTTTTATTGGATGCTGTTATCAATACCAATTCCGGTACTGTAATTGATGGTAAAAAAGCATTCGAATTGTATGATACTTATGGTTTTCCAATCGATTTAACGGCTTTGATCTTGTCTGAGAAAGGATTAGAATTGGATGAGAAAGGATTTCAGGAACAATTGCAATTGCAAAAGGAACGTTCCCGTGCAGCTTCTAAAGTGACTGCAGGAGATTGGAATGTTTTGGTTGAAGATGATGTTCAGGAATTTGTGGGTTACGACCGATTGAAACACAACGTTAAAATCACTAAATACCGTAGAGTGGATAGTGTAAAAGATGGGGAGATTTACCAGTTGGTTTTTAATTCTACACCTTTTTATGGTGAAAGTGGAGGACAAACGGGAGATAAAGGATATCTGGAAGCTCAAAACGGTGACATTATTTATATTATTGACACCAAAAAAGAAAACAACCAAACTGTACATCTAACTAAATCATTGCCTGATAATTTAACGGATAGTTTTACGGCTGTGGTGGATGAAAATCAGAGAGCAAAAACATCTTCGAACCATACGGCAACCCACTTGTTGCACCAAGGATTGCGAAAAATATTGGGTACTCATATCGAGCAAAAAGGTTCGATGGTGCGTTCTGCTTCTTTGCGTTTTGACTTTTCTCATTTCTCTAAAGTAACAGATGATGAACTTAAGGAAGTTGAGGATTTCGTTAATGCTAGAATTCGTGAGAGTTTGCCCTTGATAGAAAAAAGAGCGATTCCGAAAGACCAAGCGTTGCAGGAAGGTGCAATGGCATTGTTTGGGGAGAAATATGGGGATTTGGTTCGAATGATCAAATTTGGTGACTCAGTGGAATTATGTGGAGGAACACACGTTCCGAATACTAGTGATATATGGCATTTCAAAATTACTTCTGAAGGTGCTGTTGCGGCTGGAATCAGACGTATTGAGGCAATTACCAGTGAAGCTGCTAAAGATTTTTTTGAATCGCAGTTGATTACTTTTGCTGAAATCAAAGAAGTGTTGAAAAATGCTGTAGATCCTGTAAAAGCGATTCAGTCCATTCAGGATGAAAACGCTTCTCTTAAAAAGCAATTGGAAGTTTTATTGAAAGATAAGGCCAAAAATATGAAAGGTGAATTGGCTAAGGAATTACAAGATATTAATGGAATTAAATTCCTTGCGAAGCAAGTTGATTTGAGCCCTGAAGGAGCAAAAGACTTGGCTTATGAATTGGGAACATTGGGAACAAATATATTCTTGGTTTTGGCTACAGCCGACGCAGGAAAACCAACATTATCTTGTTATATCTCAAAAGAATTGGTTGCTGACAAAAAACTAAACGCAGGCCAGGTGGTTCGCGAATTAGGAAAATATATCCAAGGTGGAGGAGGAGGACAGCCTTTCTTCGCTACCGCAGGAGGAAAAAATACAGATGGAATTGCTGAGGCTTTGACGAAAGCAGTTGAGTTTGTGAAGTAGTTTTCAGGAGTTAATTCATTGCCTTTTATAAAGGTGTTTGAAAAATATAAGCCTTAAATAATCCGTTTCTAGCGGATTGTTTAAGGCTTTTTAATTTATAATCTAGTTTTTGTTTCTAAAACTTAAACCAAGCATAAGGTTCATTGGTAAAATTCAATGCTCTTGGTAAATCATCTCCTGGTGTGACTTTTAATTCAGGTTGAAGCGAAGGGTTGGAAGGATATTTTTTACCATCAAATTTTACAATTCTGTTTTTGTGGCCACTTTGAATGAATAAGTTTTTCCAACCGGAAGATTTATCGGTATCAATCACAACAGGATAATTGGCAACAGTAAATTTGGTGATGATTGCACCTTGATTGTCCAAAATATATTGGGTGCAGCCTCCAGAACCACAAAAATAAGGACCTGTCAAACCTACTAAAATTTCTTTTTTGCCATCATCATTCAAATCATATTCAAAGAAAATGAACCTTTTGCTATAATCATCGATGACGTTTTTGGAAAGATCGTCTTTGTATATATTTTGCAAGGTCAATCGAACGATATTGGCAGTTTCTAAATTTGAAGAATTGATGCCATATTTCCCAGCGGGAATTGTGTCTGTAGGGTCAGGATCTACAATACTGTCTTTAAGTTTAGCTGAAAGCGTGTCTTTGGTTACAGTTGTTGTGTTAGTTTTGTTTTGGCTTTCGGTTGTTTCTTTTTTGCAAGAAATAAAAGTAAGTGACAAAAGAAGTACTAGAGTTAAGATTTGCTTAGTCATAATTTTCATTTTACATAAATAGGGCTTCTTTTTAGTAAGTAGGAAACGGTGTCCATCCAGCTGTCTTTTAGATTAAACATAGGCTTTCTGTTTTGAGTATATATTTTGGTATTATTTTTATACATATCAAAATAGACGTGATAATCAAACAATAATTGGGTATTGGTATTGGCAACAGTAGCTTCATTTGCTTTTACTTTATTGTCATTTACTTTTGCGTTTTGCGAAGTATAAGCTGTTGATGTTTTATTTTCGGTTACTGTATAAGATACTTTTGCTGCAATAATATTATCTACTCCAAGTATTCTTTGAAGCTCGTCTATTGGTGTTTCATCGATATTTTTATAATCGATACCTGCTTTTCGTAGCAAACTATTTGTTGTTCTTAAATCCTGAACTGTCAACGATACTATATGAGAAGATTTGTCTAATAGTTTGTTGTAAATATCGTTTTGGGCGAATTTAGACATCTCTTCTGAGTCGGTCATATTTTCAGAATTTACAAAAGGGACAGGCAATACAGCGATTGTGTTTTGCTTGAAGGTTGCTGCCTGATTTACAGAAGTGTTGTTTGCTTGACTTGGAACGCTTTCGGCTTGGGCAAAAGTTTGTGATCTTCCGCTGGCAAAATCAATTCGCGCAATTTTAGAAACAGCAATTTCAATAGTCATGGTTTCATTTGGCATCGAATAGTCAACAGTTTTATCTGATATTTTTGAAATAGTGCATTCAATGACTTGATAATCTTTTGTGATGATTTTGTCGAGTTTTTTTGCTTGTGAAAAAGCAGATGCTGATAATAAAATTAGCATTAATACGGTAAGTGCTTTTTTTAGAGTCATTTTTTAAAATTTAATTATTAGAATTCTAATTTGTTTTTCAAATCAAGAAATATTTTAGAAGTTTATTTTGTGCTTTTAAATTGTTGATTTTAAGATTGTTGTTTGTTTTTGTGAAGAGTTGCTCTTACTATCAAATTTAATCAAATTAATTGGTCTATTAAAATATATGGATGTAAATTCTGTATTTTTTATTTCGTATTTTTGGAAGGTTAAAAACACAAAATGAACTTTACAACCAAAATTGATATCCCAAAAAATCTCAACCCAATAGACTACAACTCCAAAATTGTCTCCTTGGGTTCTTGCTTTGCGGAAAATATGGGAGATAAATTCCAATATTTTAAATTTCAAAGTGCAATCAATCCATTCGGAATTATTTTTAACCCGGTTTCTATTGAGAAAATTATCCATAGAGTAGCAAACGAAGTTTTATTTACTGAGGAAGATATTTTTTTTCACAATGAACGTTGGCATTGTTTTGAAGTTCATTCGGATTTAAGTCATTCGAATAGAGAAGATTTGTTGACAAATCTGAATCAGATTCTTATAGAAACCAAGAAGCAATTGCAGGAAGCAACCCATATAATTATTACGTATGGAACTTCCTGGGTGTATAGAAATATAGAAAAAGATACTATAGTTGCCAATTGCCATAAAGTACCCCAAAAGCAGTTTGCCAAAGAATTACTAACCGTTGAAACGATTCAACAAAGTATTGAAAACACAATCCGTTTGGTTCAATCTCTAAATCCAAATTGTAATTTCATTTTTACCGTTTCGCCGGTGCGTCATCTCAAGGATGGTTTTGTCGAAAATCAAAGAAGTAAATCTCATTTAATTACGGCAATTCACTATCTGCAATCTGGATATTTTCCCAGCTACGAAATTATGATGGATGAACTCCGGGATTATCGTTTCTATGCCGAAGATATGTTGCATCCTAGTCAAATCGCGATTGATTATATCTGGGAAAGATTTAAAGAATCGACTATTTTAGAAACAATATATTCCACAATGGATGCTGTTGAAAGTATTCAAAAAGGGTTGCAACATCGTCCATTTAATCCTCATTCAGATAGTCATAAAAAGTTTGAAGCCAATCTTCAGTCGAAAATCGCTACATTAGTAGTTGAATATCCATTTATGAAATTTTAATTATGCTAAAAAGAATTATAGTTGGGGCAGTAATCGTAGTGGCAATACTATTGGCATTCAAATATTGTGAATTCAAAAAAGGAGACGATTCAACTTTAGATTACAATACCAATTTGATTCAGCAGCAAATCGTGAACGTGGGTAAATTAGTGGTTACCGAAGGACATTTTTCGGAAGTTGTTACCTATAAAAACCAACAAAAATATATGATGGATATGCTTTCTTTTGAGAAAAAAGCATTGATAATCGTCAATGCCGATGTTACCGTATCCTATGATTTACATCAAATGAAATACGATATTGACGAAGCCAATAAAACCATCACAATTATAAGCATCCCAAAAGAAGAAATAAAAATAAGCCCGGACATCAAGTTTTATGATGTCGAACAAAGTCAGATGAATCCGTTCACGGGAGATGATTACAATAAAATCAATAAATCTGTAAAGGCAAATTTGGCAAAAAAAATAGAAACATCCACATTGAAATCGAATGCACAAAACCGTTTGATAAGTGAACTTTCCAAGATTTTGATTCTAACAAACACAATGGGTTGGAAACTGCAATACGAAGGCAAAGTCATTGAAAATGAAAAAGACTTTGTGACAAAAGTAAAACTTTAAGACTATTTTTTTAATTTTAGAATAGCTAATAAATTGTTGAATTTCAGTTTAATAATTATATGGTTCAACAATAATTCTGAAACATATTATAGGAATTATGTAACTTTTAAAATCATAGTTATTGCATATTTGTAGATTAAAGAAATCCCAAGCAGACAATGAATACTCAAAATTCTAATTTACTTATTTACAAAGATTCTATATGGGCAAAAAACTAAATCCTTTTGTGAAAAAAGCGCTGCGTATTCTGCTTTGGAGTGCTGTTACAATTGTGATTTTTTTGTTATCCATTATAATACTGATCCAAGTCCCCGCCATTCAGAATTTTGCAAAGGATAAAGTACTTACTTATCTTAACGACAAGCTTAAAACCAAAAGTTCCTTAGACAGGATTGCAATTAGTTTTCCCAAAACTGTAGTACTCGAAGGTTTTTATTTTGAAGACCAACATAAAGATACATTGCTGAGCGGTAAACGATTGGAGATTGATATTGATTTGTTTAAAATCATCAATCACAAAATCGAAATAAATTCCATTGAACTTGAAAACACAACCGCCAATATATCCCGAAGTAAAGATTCAGTTTTTAATTTCGATTACATTATTAAGGCATTCGCTTCTACCGAGCCGAAAGATCCTGAAAGTGAACCCTATGTTATATCAGTTGTTGATGTGGATTTAAAGAACATCAAGTTCAGATTCAAAGACGATTTATCCAAGAATGACATAAAAGTAAAACTTGGAGATTTCAGCACAAAATTCAAAAAGTTTGATTTGGATAAAATGGATTTCAATATTCCATACATTGATTTGAATGGATTGAATGTGGTTTTAAATCAGGATCTAGTTGAAAAAATTGCCAAAGTTTCCGTTAAAACAATTGATACGATTTCCAAAAGGAGCGATTTTAATTTGGAACTAAAAAAAATCACATTGTCTAAAATTAATGTTGCCTACGACAATGCAGATTCCAAAATGAATTCCAAACTAAGCTTGGGACAACTAAAACTTTTGGTCAATGATTTAAATATAAAAAATCAAACACTCGATTTTGATACGTTTGAAGTCAAAAATCTAAAAGGAAATCTACTGCTTGGAAAAAAAGATAAGCAAATAAAAGCACCAAATTTAGACACTACTGCCATTCCCAAAAAAGCTTGGAAAATGAAATTGAAATCATTGGACTTGCAAAACATTGCTTTCAAGTTTGATGATATGGATTCTCCCGCAATTGCAAACGGAATGGATTACAAACATCTTGATTTGAATGGATTTAATACCAAAGCGGAGAAGATTTATTTTGCAAATAACACCATTTCGGGCAACGTAAAATCATTAACCGTAAACGAGAAAAGCGGACTCGAAATTCAACAGCTCAAAACACAATTTTTTTACGGCCCAAAGCAAGCATATCTGACTGATTTGTATGTTAGAACTCCTCAAACGGAATTGAAAGACAAAATAAAAGTGAGTTATCAATCGCTTGCCAGTCTTTCAAAAAATGTAGCAGATTTATCGGTTGATGCTAATTTGAGTCAGTCAAGAATTGGTTTTAAGGATGTTTTACTTTTTGCGCCACAACTTCGAAAAACAAATCCTTTTCAATCGAATCCAACTGCTGTTGTGTACATCAATTCAAGGGTAAATGGAAAAGTAAAAGATTTGAATATTCCTTATTTTCAGATGCAGGGAATTGGGAATACGAAAGTCTCTGTTTCGGGTAAAATTAAAGGGTTGCCCAATTACGAAAAAGCTTTCTTCGATTTGGACATAAAAAACCTGACATCTTCTTCACGTGACGTAATTTCGTTTGCTCCAAAAGGATCGCTTCCCAAAGAAATTCGGCTACCGGAACAATTTTATGTTAGCGGAAAATTCAAAGGTTCCATCGATAATTTCAAAACAAAATTGTTGTTAAACAGCAGTTATGGTAAAGCCAATGTGGATGCGTTGTTTGACAAAAGAATTAAAAACAGTGAAAAATATGATGCTGTCATTGCCTTTGATAATTTTAATTTGGGAAGATTAATCAAAAATGATTCCTTGGGAAAAATTACGCTGAATGCAAAAGTTAAAGGGCAAGGATTAAATCCGAAAACTGCAAATGCTCAGTTATCAGCGATTGTAAAAAAAGCAAATTTCAATAAATATACATACTCAAACATCGCTTTAAAAGGTTCTATTGCAAAAGGGAATTTTGATATAAAGGCCGACAGTAAAGATCCAAATCTGAAATTCGTATTGGATGCAAATGGAGGTTTTAAAGATAAATATCCTTCTGTAAAATTAAATCTGAATCTTGATATCGCTGATTTAGAGAAGCTCAACTTGCACGCTGGTCCAATGAAACTTCGAGGGAACATAGTTGCAGATGTCCCCAATACCAATCCGGATTATCTAAACGGGGAAATAGTGGCTTCGAATATCCAAATTTTGCAAGATGCAGAACCTGTTGTTTTGGACGTCGTTAAAATTATTGCTTTTTCAGATGATCAAAAAAACAATATCAAAATCACTTCTCAATTTATAAAAGCAGAAATTGATGGCAAATACAAATTGACGACTCTTTCGGATGCGATAAAAAATTCGTTATCAAAATATATAAATATTCAGACCGCAAAGTATAAAGCCAATTCAGAGAAACAACAATTTGCCTTTACTGTTGCTGTTCAAAATGATCCTATTTTATACAAATTGATTCCAAAGTTGACTGGATTGGAACCTGTAAATATTTCCGGAAGATACAATAGTGTTGGCGATACAATTAAAATAAAGGGAACAATCCCGAGGGTTATTTATGCTGAAAACACAATATCTGACGGGAAAATAAATGTCGAAACAATCAATAATGCTTTGGAATATAAGGTTTCTGTGGCAACGATTGAAGGTGCACAATTTAAAATTCCATTTGCAAGTTTATCGGGAAAAATAGAGAATAATATTCTTTCCTATGCTTTGCAGGTACAAGATAAAGACAAAAAAGATCAATATTTTATTGCAGGCGAATTGCTTCACGAGGATTCAAAAAACACTTTTAAACTAAATGCTGAAAAATTAGTTTTAAACTATGATAAATGGAATATAAATCCAGAGAATTCAATTGAATTTGGAGATAAAAGACTTTATGTAAATAAATTTTATTTGGATAATTCCGGTAATGAACTTAAGATTCAATCTCAAAATAATCAGAACAATGCCCCGCTTCACGTTGATTTTGTGAATTTCAAAATAGAGACAATTTTGAATGTAATAAAGAAAAAAGAATTGTCGATGGAAGGGGTAATAAATGGACCTGTGGTATTCGAAAACCTAATGGTGAATCCTATTTTTACTTCGGATTTAACGATTGATAAGTTTGCTTTCGGAGGAGAAGCGGTTGGGAATATCACTTTAAAAGTTGATAACAAAACGACCAATATTCTTTCTGCAAATATGACTCTTTCCGGAGAAGGGAACGATCTTGCCCTTTTGGGGACATATAGGATTGACAGTGAAAATTTCGACCTTGACTTAGATATAAATCAATTAAATGTAAAAAGCATTCAAGGGTTTTCGTTGGGAAACATAACCGATGGTAAAGGTGCTTTGTCTGGGCAATTCAAAATTATCGGAACTGTTTCAGAACCAAAAGTAAATGGAGAATTGTTGTTTAAAGATGCAGGTTTCCGAATCACAAAACTCAATTCTTATTTTACTGTAAATGATGAAAAAATAGCTTTACGAAATGAAGAAATTGCATTTGATAACTTCTCTGTTTTTGATGAAAATGGAAATGAACTCGGCGTAAACGGTAAAATGACAACCCAAAATTTCAGAGATTTCAATTTTGATTTAGCGGTAAAAGCGGATGATTTTAGGGCAATACATTCTGAGGTAACCGATAATGATTTGTTCTACGGCGATCTGTTTTTGGATACCAAATTGAAAATTGGAGGAACGCTTGATAATCCTGTTGTTAATGGAAATGTAGAAATAAACGACGAAACAAAATTTACAGTTGTACTTCCTCAATCTGACCCTTCTATTGTTGACAGGGAAGGAATTGTAGAGTTTGTAGATGAAGATAATCTGTATTTAAAACAAACGGTTGAATTGCAGAAAGAGCTGAATCAATCGAAATTAATAGGAATGGATGTGTCGGTTGCAATTACTATTGATAAGGAAGCCGAATTTACGTTAGTGATTGACAAGGGAAATGGTGATTATCTGAATTTAAAAGGAGAAGCTGAACTTACCGCAGGAATTGACCCTTCCGGAAAAACTACGCTAACGGGTAAATACGAGTTTGATAGTGGTTCTTACGAAATGAATTTCAACATGATCAGACGAAAATTTGATATTCAAAAAGGCAGTTATATCATTTGGAACGGAGAGCCAACAATGGCAACTTTGAATATTACGGCTGTATATGAAGTTAATGCAGCGCCATTGGATTTGTTAAGTGATCAACTTGGAACAGTAACTCCAGAAGTTAAAAATACCTATAAACAAAAAATACCATTCCATACTTTATTGAAGATGAATGGCGAATTGCTAAAACCAGAAATTACTTTTGATATTACTTTACCTGATGGAAATTATGATGTTTCGTCGGATATTGTGAGTGCATCGCAAACAAAGTTAGAACAGTTGAGACAAGATCCATCGGAATTAAACAAACAGGTATTTGCCTTGTTATTGTTAAATCGGTTCGTAGGCGAGAATCCTTTTTCCAGTGAAAGCGGAAGCACAAGTGCCGAATATCTTGCCCGACAAAGTGCAAGCAAAATACTTTCACAACAGTTAAATGACCTTGCTGGAGATTTAATTGCCGGAGTTCAACTAGAATTTGATGTGGAATCGAGCGAAGATTACACTTCGGGGGCCAAAGAAACGCGAACCGATTTGAATGTGGGAATTTCAAAGAAACTTTTGAACGACAGATTGAAAGTGACAGTAGGAAGCAGTTTTGGTGTCGAAGGAGCAGAACGAGCCAATGAAGATGCATCCAATATTGCGGGTGATGCTTCTTTAGAATACCAATTGAGTAAAGACGGAAGATACATGATTCGGGCGTATAGAAAAAATGAGTACCAAGTGGCGATTCAAGGCGAAATTGTGGAAACAGGCGTTGTCTTTATTATCACGATGGAGTACAATAAATTCAAAGAGCTTTTTAAGCGTAGCGCCAAAGAAATTGAGATTACGAAAAAGGAACAAATTCGTAAAGAAAAAAAGAGATTAGAGAAAGAGAAGCAAAAAGCGAAAGTATCTTATGCCAAGTAGACATTCAAAATATTTTTTAATCCTGAGCTCATTCTTCATTTTAGGATGCGGTAACACTAAGTATTTGCCTGAAGGTGATTTGCTCTATACGGGCGGTTCTGTAACAGTTGAGGATTCAATTATAAAAAGAAAAGACAGGAAAGCATTAGAAACCGAATTGGAAAATCTTTTGCGTCCCAAACCAAACAGCGAAATATTGGGGTTAAGACCAAAATTATTCTTTTACAACTTAGCAGGAAAGCCCACAAAAGACAAAGGCTTTCAGCATTGGTTAAGTACCAAAGTGGGGGAGCCACCAGTTTTATTCAGCAAAGTAGATTTAGAATATAATGCTTCTGTCTTAAGAAATTATACCGAAAACAGAGGGTATTTTAAAACCAAAGTACAGTCAGATTCTACTAGACATGGTAAAAAAGCCACGGCAGAATATATCGTTCGGCCTTCAAAACAATACAAAATTAAAAATGTTTCTTTTCCGGATGATTCCACTGCTTTGGGCAAATCGATTGCCAGAACTCAAAGGAGATCCCTTTTGATTCCGGGCAATCCTTATGATTTGGAAGTCATAAAATTGGAACGCGAGCGCATTGATGCCAGATTAAAAGAAAAAGGATATTACTTTTTTAATCCCGATTATATTTTGGCTCAAGTGGATAGTACCAAAGGTGACCACGAAGTAAGTATTAGACTGAAAATAAAAGAAGAAACACCATCAAAAGCAAGGAAACCCTATACCATAAATGACATTATTGTCTATCCAAATTATTCTATTCTAACGGATACTATTGCTTATAAAAAGGAGGACATTATGCAATACAAAGATTTTACGATTATTGATTCTGCCAAGACTTTTAATCCAAGAGTATTTGACCGCACTTTGTATTTTAAAAAAGGGGATTTGTACAACAGAAAAAACCATAATTTATCCTTAAACAGGTTTGTGAATTTAGGCACATTTAAGTTTGTAAAAAATGAATTCAAAGTGGATGATTCAATTCCAGATGCCTTAAATGCCTATTATTATCTAACATTGTTGCCTAAAAAGTTTCTTCGGTTTGAAGTAGGAGCCAGTACTAATTCGGCTGGATATACAGGAACCGAAGCAAAGATTAATTGGAACAACAGAAACTTTTTTGGCGGAGCCGAATTGTTTACGCTTTCCTTATTTGGAGGTATTGATTTTCAGGTTTCAGGTCAGAATGGTGGAAATGATATTTATACTTTTGGAGGCGAAACGAGCTTGGTATGGCCTCGTTTAGTCGCTCCTTTTAAATGGCAAAATTCGAGTGAATTTGTTCCAAGAACAAAAGTGCTTGTCCGCTATGAACGTCAAAGCAAAGCAGATCAGTATACGTTGAATTCTTTCAAAACGTCTTTTGGTTATTTATGGAAAGAAAGCGTCAGAGCTGAACACGAATTGAAAGTATTGGAAATTAATTATGTGAGTCCTGAAGAGGTAACGGATTCATATTTGGAAGAAATTAAGACAAATCCATCATTAGGAAAAGTAATCGAAAAGCAATTGATTTTTGGTCCTACCTATTCTTATACTTTTACCAATACGATGCAAAAAAGGAAAAAGCATACAGTATATTTCAATGGTGAATTGGATTTAGCCGGGAATGTTACGGGATTGCTTATGGGGGCAAATGCCAAAAAAGGTGATACTATTAAGTTCTTTGATGTGCCTTTCAGCCAATTTGTAAAAGTCAAAGGAGATTTTAGACATTACTTAAAGCTCGGTGAAAATAGCAAGTTAGCCACTAGATTAATTGCTGGTGCTGGATATGCTTATGGGAACAATACCGTTATGCCGTCGTCCAGGCAGTTTGTTGCCGGTGGACCCAACAGTATCCGAGCCTTTAGGTCACAATCGATAGGGCCAGGAAGTTATAAAAATACCGATCCAGATGCTGAATTTTTAGAAGATCAATTGGGGGATATAAAATTAGAATTCAATACTGAATACAGAACCAAATTATTCAGTATAGTAAACGGAGCTTTGTTTTTGGATGCGGGTAATATTTGGCTTCTGAATGAAGATAAAAACAAACCCGGTGGTCAGATTTCAAAAGATTTTATGAAACAAATTGCGGTTGGAGTAGGAGCAGGATTGCGTTTTGATTTTTCTTTTCTAATCCTGCGAACAGATCTCGCATTTCCAATTAGGCAGCCTTATTTGGTTAACGGAAGCAATTGGGTGATTGACGACATCGATTTTGGAAGCGGAGCTTGGCGTAAAGACAACCTGATGCTCAATATCGCAATTGGTTATCCTTTTTAATGATTATCCACTGCATTCTATTATAAATTTTAGGAGCAGAAAGAATAGGGATTTTTGGAAAGATGGTTTCCTGCTTTCCGTTTCAATCTTATAAGCCGAACCCCGGCTTATAAGGATTTCTACTTCAATCGGGGCTAAGGAGGGAGATTTTGATTTTTTGCGATCATCCCAAAAAAAGAAAAACACAAATTTTCACTTAAAAAAGAATCTGTGAAAATTTGTGTCTGTATGTTTTTACTCTATGTCTGTAATTCTAATATGTTGTTTCTTCGTTTTCAAAAATTAACTCCAATCCATTCGAAATTAATTTTTCGATTTCGGGACGTTGTTTTTTAAGGTTCTCCAAATGCAAAAGTATTTGCTGCATTAGATTAGTTTCGTTTCGAGTGTTTAAAAGTTCAATCAATTCCACAGAAAGTAACCAATCGTTTGGATGATTATTTTGAATTTTTTCAAAAATTGGTTCTAATGAAGTCGTTGTGTCATTAGATTCACGAATGTTTCTTACGGTTTGGTACAATATTTCCAAATCGTCTCTTTCAGCAGTTTGTTTGGCTTTAATGGTTTTGCTCGAAGGTACGTGCGAAATCAAATCAAAACTGTTGACATCGGCTGGTCCAGAAAAAGCTGAAACCAATTTTTTACCGACCGCCATATCATAATTCCCCCATTGCGGTTGGAACAAAACAGTGTCTCCGTGAGTAACCGTACAGTTCTTAAAACAAATTAAGATAATCTCTCCGTGAAGATTTCTCTTTCCGGTAATGATTTCTCCAACCACTTTTATATCGCCTTCAAATTCCAAAGTGGCAGTTTGTCCTTCATAAACGCCATAAGCTTTTAAGTCACGTGGACTCATATCTTCAATTGCCAGATTGA
This sequence comes from Flavobacterium granuli, assembly GCF_031456055.1. GTDB lineage: Bacteria > Bacteroidota > Bacteroidia > Flavobacteriales > Flavobacteriaceae > Flavobacterium > Flavobacterium granuli_A. Next base: position 705,640 of record NZ_JAVDTX010000001.1, on the reverse strand, counting down.
TTCCTTTTAGTTTTCCTATTGGGCTACCAAAACCTTCAGGATGCGTACTCGTTCCGTGACCTACCAATTCTTTTTCGCGATACGATAAAGCAGTTTTGCCCGTGGTTTGAAAGTAAATTGGTTTTCCTTCCTGATCAATAACATTTGTAAAGACTCCTGAAATCTGTAAACCGGTGCTCAATTCAACTGTTCCCAATGCTTTAGAATGGATTAGTTTTTTTATTCCAGACATTCCTCCCGTACGCAAAGCCATAGTGTTGGCAAACTCTTCCAAAATCAAACTCAAGTAAGCAAAATCGGGAGTCACATACAGCTGTGGTTGTAATTTGGTAATATCAAAACTTTGGCTGACAGCCGAAAAATCATAAGGGATTTTCTTCACGTTATCTGTCATACACCAAGCGCTTTCACCAATGGACGACAATAAACCAGCACCGTATATTTTTGGATTTTCCAATGTGCCTATTAAACCATATTCCACCGTCCACCAATGTAGGTTCCGGATTTGGGCCATTTCCGATAATTCACCCATATTGTTTTGCAAATCTTCAACTGCTTTTTCGGCAGCTTCAATTTCAGCTTTTGGTGTGCCTTCTGCCTCTTTCAAAATAGAAAGCAACCGAATGGCTTCATACATTTCATAATCTTTATGCGAAGAAATGGCTTTACAACCTATTTCTCCAAAACGACGTAGATATTCCGCATATTCAGGATTAGCAATAATAGGGGCGTGACCGGCACCTTCGTGAATAATGTCTGGTGCTGGAGTATATTCAATATGTTCGAGTTGGCGAATGTCTGATGCAATTACCAAAACATTATACGCCTGAAATTCCATAAAGGCATTCGGTGGGATAAAGCCATCAACTGCAACGGCAGCCCATCCAATTTCGCTAAGTATGCGGTTCATACCATACATACTAGGAATGTTGTCTACTTCAATTCCCGTTTTTTTCAATCCTTCAAGATACGAACTGTGAGCTACCTTCGAGAGATAATTTACGTTTTTACGCATTACATATCTCCAAACCGCTTGGTTTATAGGTGTGTAATCACTGTAATCCTGAGGTTTTATAAACTGTTTTAAATGTTTCGGCAAACGGTCTAATAATGGATTGCTTTTTATTTTTGTGTTCATAACGAAAACGATATAGTTTTTATGCAAAAGTACAATTTTCAAAGGCTAAAAAGAAGTTTTTTAACCATGACTTTAGCTAATTGTAATGTTGTATTGTTATTTGAATTTGTTAATGCAGCAAAAGTAACACAATGATTTTAAAAATGAATTACCGCAGATTCACGGATTAAAATATTTTAATCTTAGAATCTGCGGTAATTTTATAATTTTTTCTTTTTCTGTTTTTACAAAAGCGGATGTTTCGCTTCATGCCTGAAATACTCAATTTTATAGTTGAACATTTCTGCCATATTTTGGCCTCTAAGTTTGGCTTCTTCAGCTAGTGGACCTACGAATAAACTGTCAATGGTACTCGTGAAAATCTCCATCCAGCGAGTAAAGTGTTCTTTTTCGACAGGAAGTTGTTTGTGTGGAGGAAAAGGGCTTCCGGAATAAGTGTGTTCATTCAGCAGGATTGTTTGCCAAAATCGGTACATTTTTTCTAAATGTTCCGGCCAGCGATCTCCAATTCTTTCTTCGAAAATAGAACCAATCAGTTCGTCTTTTCTAACATTCGAGTAGAATGTGTCTACCATTAATTGAATGTCTTCTATGTTTGTTATGTCTTTATTTGTCATGATTTCTGGATATAAAAAAAACCTACGTAAAGGTAGGTTTTTTTAAAAACTAAATTATTTTTTCTTTTCTGTTTTTTCCTTGTCAACAGGTTTTGCAGGTGGATATTGTGCCAAAATTTGGGTCACAATATCATTTACTATTGCGTCTTTTTCTGCCATGTCTTTAGAAAGCGTTCCAGTACCTTCTCCTTGCCAGATTAGTTCTTTTTTCTTGGCGTCGATGAGGTCAATGTATAAGGTTCCTTCGGTAGAGGAGGTAACTGTAGTATGTCCTCCATACATATAAGGGTTCCATCCCCATCCCCAACCGTAGCCATAACCGGCATTGAATTGGTTTACACTGATTTCTTCTCGGGATTTAGTGAAAATGTTAATTAATAAATCGGGATTTTCACTTTTGGTAAATCCTTTGGACTGCAATTGTTGATCGATGGCATTCAGGATTCTTTTTTTATCCAAATCAGAAATTTCGACTTTATCAATACCAGATTTCATAAATGCAAACGTTTTGTATTGCGTAAAATCTACCGATCTGTCGTAATCAGAATATACTTTTACTGTGTCACAAGAGGTAACAATGAAAAGTAATAATAAGGGCAGGAATTTAAATGTTTTCATGTTTATGTGGTTTATGTTGCTGTAAATTAACTGCAAAAATCGTACCAATTAGTTTTACTCTAAATTAGTTAAAAAAAATCATTTTGACAAGAATTTCCTCAAATACATTTGTTTGCAGTTAGTTGTGTTAGCCCTGATAAAAGTGGAAAGCATTTTTTGATAAACGAGTATTTTTTTCTTGAACAAAAAAAGCGACCAGAGGAAGCTCTTTTTGTTCTTAGAAAAAAACGAGTTTATAAAAAATCTTGAAGCGAATAGCAGGATTAGCTTCCAGAAAGTATCTTAATTCAATAATTGATCATCCACTAAATTTGGTAGTGTAACTTTCAATAAAGGTTCTACTTCCATAGCGCGTTTTATTGCAAAAACAGCGCCTTCGTTACGAGCCCAGCTCCGTCTTGAGATTCCGTTATTGACATCCCAAAATAACATCGAAGCCAAGCGTCTAGATGCTTCTTTACTGCCGTCCAACACCATTCCAAAACCACCATTGATAACTTCACCCCAGCCAACGCCTCCACCATTGTGTATGGAAACCCAGGTTGCACCACGGAAACTGTCTCCAATCACGTTTTGAATTGCCATATCTGCCGTGAAACGGGATCCGTCATAAATATTCGAAGTTTCTCGGTAAGGCGAATCGGTTCCCGAAACATCGTGATGATCGCGTCCAAGAACTACCAATCCTATTTCACCTTTGGCAATAGCCTGATTGAAAGCTTCGGCAATTTTTACACGACCTTCGGCATCGGCATATAAGATTCGGGCTTGAGAACCCACGACCAATTTATTTTCTTGTGCGCCTTTTATCCACTGAATATTATCCTGCATTTGTTGCTGAATTTCTATTGGAGCAGTTTTGGCCATTTCTTCCAAAACTTGACAGGCGATTGCGTCTGTTTTGGCTAAATCTTCAGGCTTTCCAGAAGTACAAACCCAACGGAAAGGTCCAAAACCATAATCAAAACACATAGGTCCCATAATGTCCTGCACATAACTTGGATATCTGAAATCAATATTATTCTCGGCCATAATATCAGCACCAGCACGGGAAGCTTCCAATAAAAAGGCATTTCCATAATCAAAGAAATACGTTCCTTTGGCTGTGTGTTTATTAATAGCTGCTGTGTGACGACGCAATGTTTCCTGTACTTTTTCCTTGAATAAATCAGGATTATTTGCCATCATATCATTGGCTTCTTCAAATGAAATTCCAACCGGATAATAACCTCCAGCCCACGGATTGTGAAGCGAAGTTTGGTCGGAACCCAAATCGATATAAAGGTTTTCTTCGTCAAATCGTTCCCAAACATCGACCACGTTTCCGAGGTAGGCGATAGAAACGGTTTCGTTATTGGCTTTCGCCAAAGCTACTCTTTTGACTAATTCGTCAATGTTTTCAACTACTTCATTAATCCAGCCTTGACTGTGGCGTATGTGGGTGATTTTTGCATTTACCTCGGCGCAAACCGTGATACAGCCCGCAATATTTCCCGCTTTGGGCTGTGCGCCGCTCATTCCTCCAAGACCCGAAGTCACGAATAAACCTCCTTTTGGACTGCGCTTTATTTTTCTAAAACCATTCAAAACTGTGATTGTCGTTCCGTGCACAATTCCCTGTGGCCCTATGTACATATAACTACCCGCGGTCATTTGCCCGTATTGGGAAACTCCCAAAGCATTCATTTTTTCCCAGTCATCAGGTTGCGAATAATTTGGGATTACCATTCCGTTGGTCACCACAACTCTAGGAGCTTCTTTATGAGAAGGAAACAATCCCATAGGATGCCCGGAATACATTGTCAATGTTTGCTCATCGGTCATTTCCGATAAGTATTTCATCGTCAATAAATATTGCGCCCAGTTTGAGAAAACTGCACCGTTTCCTCCATAGGTAATCAATTCGTGTGGATGTTGCGCCACTGCATAATCCAGATTGTTCTGAATCATCAACATAATGGCTTTGGCTTGCTCGCTTTTTCCAGGGTATTCCGAGATTGGGCGGGCGTACATTCTATAATCGGGACGTAAACGGTACATATAAATACGTCCGTAAGTTTCTAGTTCGTTGCGAAATTCAGGAATAAGTTCAGCGTGATGCTTCGGGTCAAAATAGCGCAAAGCATTACGAAGCGCCAGTTTTTTCTCATCGTCAGATAAGATTTCTTTCCGTTTCGGCGCGTGATTAATGTTGGCTTCATACGGTTTTGGCTGTGGTAATATAGAAGGAATCCCTTGTTGTATTTGTTCTTGAAAAGTCATTTTTTTGTTTTTAAATCTAAATTCTGCCTTCTGCAATCTATATTCTTTTCTCTTTATTCTATTTTTTAATTTGCCCTGTTTTTTTATCAAATCCATAGGGACAATGGCGACAGCCGCTTTTACAGCAATACCCTCTTTTTAAATGGTGTTTTTCGGTAAAGCATTTGTATCCTTCGGGCGTATAGTAAAAATCTTCTCCCTCAGTTAATTTATTTTCATTACTTTGTTCTGCCATTCTTTTTTATACTTGAAATTCGCAATTAGGCGATTGTATTTTTCTTTAATTTGGACTAAATTGCCTGTACAAATCTATAAATTTTATAGCCAATGTTTGTTATTGTTGCCAAATATTTAATTCCTAAAGGATATCGCGGGCTAACAGTCTTTCCTTTTGTGTTTATAAAATACGCATTTGATTCAGAAAATAAAGTACTTGTCAATCACGAAAAAATTCACCTTCGACAACAATTGGAATTACTCGTTTTGCCTTTTTTTGTTTGGTATTTTGTTGAATATGCGGTACGTTTGTTGCAGTATAAGAATGCCAATTTAGCCTATAAAAATATCAGTTTTGAAAGGGAGGCTTACGCCAATGAACAGCATTTGAATTACCTTGTAACGAGAACATATTTTAGTTTTTTAAAGTATTTAAAAACTAATAAACCCTAAACTTTGAATCAGAAAATAACATACGAACTACCTAATGGAATTTCACTTGAGATCAAGAGGGAAGATTTACTTCATCCCTTTATATCTGGAAATAAATTCAGAAAGTTAAAATACAATTTGCTTCAGGCCAAAATCGAAAAGCAGGAAACTGTGTTGACTTTTGGTGGCGCTTATTCCAATCATATTGCGGCGGTAGCTTATGCGGGTAAAGAACAAGGTTTTAAAACCATTGGTGTGATTCGTGGAGATGAGTTGGGAGATAAAATTGCCGAAAATCCAACTCTGCAGTTTGCCCAAGAATGTGGAATGCAGTTTGAGTTTATAACCAGAGATGCCTATCGATTGAAAACTGAAACCAATTTTATTGCGAATTTAAAAGATAAATTTGGTTCTTTTTATTTAGTGCCCGAAGGCGGTACCAATGAATATGCTATCAAAGGTTGCGAAGAAATACTCACTGAAGAAGATGCTAAATTTGATTATGTATGTTGTGCCGTAGGAACTGGAGGAACAATTTCGGGGATAATCAACAGTGCATTGCCACACCAAAAAGTTTTGGGATTTCCAGCATTAAAAGGAGACTTTTTAAAAGATGAAATTCGTAAATTTGCGACCAAGGAAAATTGGGAATTAATAACCGATTATCATTTTGGGGGCTACGGAAAGGTAAATAAAGAACTGATTCAATTCATAAATCAGTTTTACAGACAAACAGAAGTTCCATTAGACCCTATTTATACGGGAAAGATGGTTTTTGGCGTTATAGATTTAATTCAGAAAGGCTATTTTCCTCATAATTCCAAAATTCTATTGATTCATACAGGAGGATTACAAGGAATCCAGGGAATGAATACGCTTTTGAAAAGCAAAAACAAAACATTGATTGAAGTTCAATAATAAAAAAAGTAAAACATAACACCCAAATACAGCTGCATGTTTCAAAAAATAACTTTATTTCTTTTAATTGGGATGCTAATCGGTTGCGGATCATCGAAACCAACAATAGTTACTACAAAAAAACCGGTGGGATGGAAATATTCCAAACCAATCCAAAACGGAAGTAGTAGCAAGGTGACCAATCAGTCTTCTTCAAAACCGTTAAACACAAATGAAGCTGCGAAAGCCTACATCGCACAATACAACGGGGTTGCGATGAGTAATATGAAAACCTACGGAATTCCTGCCAGTATTATTTTGGCACAAGGAGTTTTGGAATCGGGGGCTGGGCAGAGTGACTTGGCAATGAATGCTAATAATCATTTTGGAATTAAATGTCATAGCGATTGGAAAGGAGACAAAGTCTATAAAGATGATGATTCTGCAAATGAATGTTTTAGAAAATACAATCAAGCCTCCGAATCTTTCCAAGATCACGCGATGGTATTGACAGGTAAAAAAAGATATGCTAGCTTGTTTAAATTACCCAAAGGGGATTATAAAGCATGGGCAAAAGGTTTGAAGGATGCAGGTTATGCCACAGATCCTAGATATCCGGAAAAACTAATTAGTTATATAGAATCGTACAACTTAAGTCAGTATGATGCAAAAGTTTTAGGAAAAGAATCTAAAAAAGAAGAAACAAAAGTCTTGGTTCAAGATGATTTTGGCGCTGATGAAGCCAGTCTGTATGAAATCCAAAAAGGAGATACTTTTTATTCCGTTTCCAGAAAATTCAATTTAACCGTAGAAGAATTAAAACAGAAAAATAATTTAACAGAGAATTCGCTTTCGATAGGACAGAAGCTGATAGTAAAATAAGTTGGCAGTATTCAGTTTTTAGTATTTAGTAAAATACTAAATCTAAAGTCAAAAATCTAAAATTTAAAACCGTAATGATATACCAAAGAAGCAGTCAGCTTTTTGCTGAAGCAGAAAAAGTAATCCCAGGGGGAGTAAATTCACCAGTAAGAGCTTTTAAAGCCGTGGGAGGTACGCCGATATTTGTAAAAAGTGCCAAAGGAGCGTATTTGTATGATGAGGATGGCAACCGATTAATCGATTATATCAATTCATGGGGGCCGATGATTTTGGGCCACGCCTACGAGCCTGTGGTGGAAGCAGTAATTGAAAAAGCCAAATTAGGAACATCTTTCGGGATGCCAACAGAATTGGAAACACAAATTGCAGCTTTAGCCGTTTCGATGGTTCCAAATATTGATAAAATCCGATTCGTGAATTCAGGAACTGAGGCTTGTATGAGTGCGGTACGTTTAGCACGCGGATTTACCAAAAGAGATAAAATTATTAAATTTTCCGGTTGCTATCATGGTCATTCCGATTCGTTTTTGATTCAGGCGGGAAGTGGAGCCGTGACTTTTGGAACTCCAAATAGTCCAGGTGTAACAGCAGGAACAGCCAAAGATACTTTGCTTGCCAAATACAATGATTTGGATAATGTGAAGACTTTAATAGAAGCCAATAAAAATGAAATTGCAGCAATAATTGTTGAACCTGTTGCTGGAAATATGGGATGTATTCCGCCGGTTAAAGGGTTTTTGGAAGGATTGCGTGAGTTATGTACAGCCAACGGAATTCTGTTGATTTTTGATGAGGTAATGACAGGCTTTAGATTGGCCAGAGGTGGAGTGCAGGAATTGTTTAACATCAATGCTGATATCGTTTGTTTTGGAAAAGTAATCGGTGGTGGATTGCCAGTTGGAGCTTTTGCGGCACGCGCCGAAATTATGAATTTCCTTGCGCCATTGGGACCTGTTTATCAAGCGGGAACTTTGTCCGGGAATCCATTAGCTATGGCTGCGGGATTGGCAATGCTACAGGCATTGGACAATGATCGTGAAATTTTCAAAAGACTGGAAGAGAAAACGGCTTATTTAGGAGCAGGAATCGAAAGAGTTTTGAAAGCTAATAATGTCGTTTTCACAATCAATCAAATAGGTTCAATGATTTCAGTTCATTTTGATGCGAATCCTGTGACTGATTTTCAATCTGCAGCAGCAGGAGATAATGAAACTTTCAAGAAATTCTTCCACGGATTGGTAGCCGAAGGAGTTTATATAGCGCCATCAGCTTATGAAACTTGGTTTATCACCGATGCTCTGACTTATGAAGATTTGGATTTTACTATTAATGCAATAGATAAAGTTTCTAAAACGTTCTAAGTAGCAGCAAATAATAAAACATAAATTCCACTCATTTGCTTAAATTATTAGGCCCAATGAGTGGAATTAGTGTTTTAATCTTTAAACGAAAATGGAATTATTTATTGTATTTCTGCTTTTTTTTCATCTCATTCCCATCCCAGTTTTTGTTTGTTTTGTTCTCTAATCGTTAGCCATTTTTTAAATTGGTCGGCAGATAAGATGGCTTTCATTTTAGCTTCGGTGTCTACTTTTTCAGCTAGTAATTTGTTTTTCAAAGCAGTTTCTTCTTCGACTGTTAATTTTTCTCCGGTGGCTTTTTTAGCATTTGCTTTAGCTTTTAAGTCATGTGTTTTCGCGCTTTTCTCCGCTAAAAGTTTGCCTACGGATTCTTGCTGTTTGGCATCCAGATTTAATTCTTTAGTCAGATGGGTCAAATATTTTTGCTGACGTTGTTGTGGAGTGGTTTCCTGGGCAAATCCGATCAATCCCAATCCTAATGCTAAGACAATAATTAATTTTCTCATACTTATTCGATTTTAAAGTTAGGTTTTAAATTGTTGTTGATAATCAATAGTTTAGAGCTAATTTATGAAAAATGAATTCTAATATGTGAAATATTATGTTAAAGCAAAAAAGCCACTATTGACAGAAATCAATAATGGCTTATTTTTGTTTAAAAAGCGAAATTAATATTAATTATTTCTGCTTCTTCTTTGTCTCATTTTTTCTTTGTTTTCTTCTCTTATTGTAAGCCATTTTTGATATTGGTCGGCAGATAAGATGGTCTTCATTCTAGCTTCAGTGTCTGCTTTTTCGGCTTGCATTTTGGTTCTGAACGCTGTTCTTTCTTCATCGGTCATTTTTTTGCCACTAGATTTCCGAGCATTTTTTTGAGTTTTTAGCTCTTGAGCCTTGGCGCTTTTCTCAGCTAAAATTTTTCCGACTGCTTCTTGTTGCTTGGCATCCAAAGTCAATTCTTTGGTTAGATAAGCTAAATGTTTTTGCTGACGTTGTTCTGGAGTCATTTTTTCCATGCCAGATTTATTTTGTTGTGGAGTGGTTTCTTGTGCAAATCCAGTCAGTCCCATTCCGAATATTAAGGCAATAATTAATTTTTTCATGTTGCTTATTTTTTAGGTTATAGGTGTAAGACGTGTGTAATATACAAAGGTTTAACACTTTAACTAAAGTTTATGAAAAACTGATATATGTCATTTAAAATTTAAAACGGTATGTTATCTTTACATCGTGAAAAACCTCCTATTCATACTCATCATTGCTATTTTTCTAAAGCCGATTTTCCCGGTTATAGAATACGTAGTTAATTATGAATACATTTCAAAGGTACTTTGCGAAAACAAAGCAAAACCAAAGATGAATTGTAACGGGAAGTGTCATTTGATGAAAGAAATGGCCAAGGCTGCCGAAAATGATAAGCCTACATCTTCCGATAAAAAAGGATATTCTCCTGTTGTAGAACTATTATTTTTTCAGGAAATCAAAACTTTTTCTATTGCTTCTGTATCTTTTTTGGATAATGAAAACAATAGTAATACCTATTCCAATTTATATTCCAATTCTCATTTGGAATCCCTTTTCCGACCACCCATTTTTATTTCTTAGATTTTTTCAATTGCTATAATTGCTGCTGTTTGATTTTTCAAAGGGTTAGTCTTTTATGGAATCAATTGCTTCGTTTTTTTGACAAATTAATTATACAACATCAGTATTTTAATTGGCTTCATGAGTTCGATAAATTTTATTTGTGCGTGACCCTTCGTAAAAAACTACGGGTCGGGCTTTCCGTTCCCGCTTTTTTTTATCCCGTTAAAAAACGGAATAAAAAAAGAGCTCCACTGCAATCCCTCACGCAAAACATACAAACACAATCAAGATTTTATTAAAAAAAAATACATTTCAAATGAAAATTCAATTTAAGAAAAATATCATATTATTATTTGCTGCTCTTGCTTTTGCCTCTTGTTCTTCAGATTCTACTGAACCTACCGTAGATGAACTGGACGGACTTACAAAATTTCAAGAAATTAAGAACACAACTCATACCATAGAGTTATACCGACACATGGGTGGATTAGTGCAAGGATATAACGAAGTGGGTTTAAGAATCAAGGATAATTCCACTGGGCAATACGTAAAAAATGCAACAGCAAGTTGGATGCCTTTGATGCATATGACTTCAATGACGCATTCTTGTCCAAATTCTAAAATTGAAAAAGCATCTGCCGAAGCGACATTATATGAAGGATATATTGTTTTTCAAATGGCACAAAATGCTACCGAATATTGGGATTTAAAAATTGATTATGCAATCAATGGAACTACGTACACTGCGACTTCAGTTATTGATGTACCAGCATCAGCTAAACAAACTGTTACAACTTTCACAGGAACTGATGGTGTGAGATACATTGCTGCCTACGCAGAACCGCATCACCCAAAAGTGGCAATCAATGATATCGAAGTTGCGATTTTTAAAATGAAAGATATGATGACTTTTCCTGTTGTGGATAATTTTAAATTAAAAATTGACCCAAGAATGCCAAGTATGGGTAATCATAGTTCCCCAAATAATGTTGATTTAACTCAAGTGGCTGCCGGTGGATTATACAACGGAAAAATGTCACTTACTATGACAGGTTATTGGAAAATAAACCTGCAATTGGTGAATGCTAACAATGAAGTTTTAAAAGGTGAAGCGATAACTGATGCTGTTCCTGCAAGCAGTATTTACTTTGAGATAGAATTCTAGTTGGATAAAAAAAGGTCAATTATCGATTTCGGTTTTGACCTTTTTTTAATCACTTTAAACACGATTTATTATCAATAATAATGACTGCAAGGATTGAATAATCTTATGCACGGCAAAATTTTGTTTCGATGAAAAAAAATGTATTCTTCCTTTTTGTAAATTTCTTAATTTCTATATCTCTTTTTGCTCAACAAGAATCAAAGGATTCGGTTGTTGCCAAACCGTTGAATGAAGTTATTGTTATTGGAAAAAAAGCCAAATTGTATCAAAAACAAAGCAAACCACTTGCCACGATTGATGAATACCTACAACAATCCAGCAAAGTCGATATGATTAAAAGAGGTGGTTATGCTTGGGAACCGATTATCAACAGTATGGCTACCGAGCGAACGTTGATTACTATAGATGGTATGCGTATTTTTGGAGCCTGCACTGATAAAATGGACCCCATAACTTCTTATGTGGAAGTTTCAAATTTGGCGGAAGCTACAGTAGTTTCCGGGCAAGAGGGAGGCTGTCATGGAGCCACAATTGGTGGGGCTATTGATTTGAAAAAAAATGAAAGTAGTTTTTCAAACGCTGGTTGGAGTGCCGATTTGAATGCGGGTTATGAGTCGAATAGTAATCAAAAAATTATTGGTTCGGCTATCAATTATGTAAAGGAATCGTTTTATGTTGATACCGATTTTATGTTGCGAAAAGCAGATAATTATTTTGCCGGAAATAATGAAGAAATAGATTTTTCCCAATTTCAAAAGTTTAATATTTCTGCTTCTTCTGGGTTTCGTTTGGATACCGATAAAACGATTAAAGCAGCTGTAATTTATGATAAAGCTACCGATGTGGGTTATCCCGCTTTGCCTATGGATGTTTCGCTGGCCAAAGCATTGATTACTTCTTTGAGTTATGAATATGTTCCCGCAGGAACAACGCTTCAATCTTGGGAAACCAAGCTTTACTACAATACCATTACACATATTATGGATGACACCAAGCGCCCCAATGTTCCCATACATATGGATATGCCAGGTTGGAGTGATACGTATGGAATGTATTCAAAAGTAAAAGGCGTTTTTGGATCACATCATTTCACGGCTGATGTAAGTTCGTTTTACAATCGTTCCGTTGCCGAGATGACGATGTATCCTAATGATCCAAACGAAAACCTAATGTTTATGTTCACTTGGCCAGACGTTAGGACTTTGTATTGTGGGTTGTTTTTGGAGGATAATCTGGTTTTAAACACCAATTCAGCTTTACTTTTTACAGCCAGTATCGCCAGTCATAGTAACAAAGTAGCCAGTCAATTTGGATTGGAAAGTTTGCAGATTTTTTATCCCAATATGGATGCTGTCAATAATAGGCTTCTAGGTAGTTTTTCAACCAAGTATAATTATACCCAAAATGGTTTTGAATACGGAATAGGATTAGGGTATGGAGAACGTGCTCCTTCAGTTTCCGAAGGGTATGGCTTTTATTTGTTCAACAGTTTTGATGGATACGATTATATTGGGAATCCTGATTTGTACAACGAGCAATCCATGGAATCAAGTGTATCTTTTGGTTACTCCAAAAGCAAATGGAGTTCTAAATTATCGGCAACTTTTTTTCATATTTCAAATTATATCGTGGGAGCGCCAGATGCAAATCTAATTCCAATGACAATTGGTGCAAACGGTGTAAAAGTATATACTGCTTTGGATTATGCCAATCTTTTTAATATGGATTTGAATTTAGACTGTCAAATTTCAGAAAGCCTAAAATGGCAAGGACAGTTGGTTTATGCGTATGGAAAAGAAAGCAATAACAGGAATTTGCCCTTTATAAGCCCATTTGGTTATTCCAGTGCATTTAATTATTTCAAAAACCGAGTTTCAGCCTCAATTGCTGTTGTTGGAAATGCAACTCAATCGAAGTTCAGTCCCTATTATGGTGAAAATGAAACATCAGATTATGCTATTTTAAATGCCTCTCTCGGTTATTCTTTTTATGTTGAAAAAAGTAAATGGAATGTTAAAGCAGGGATTGAGAATGTTTTTGATACATACTATTCAACATTTTCAAGTTGGAATAATATCCCGAGCAAAGGAAGAAATTTTGTTTTGAATTTAAATTTCGGATTTTAGTTTGAACAAAATAAAAGAGATTATCTGTTTTTTGAGGAAGTAAATATCATTTCCAAATTGTATTTTTGAATATCATAAAAATTATAACGCCATGATTTCCGTTCAAGAAGCCTTTTCGATATTAGAACAAAATTTGCCAGCTTTGCACAAAGTAGAGTATTCTCTTTCTCAGGCCCGAAAACATATTTTGGCAGAATCACTTTTGTCACCGATCAATATGCCACCTTTTCGACAATCAGCGATGGATGGTTATGCTTTGTGTTTACACGATGATTTGGTGTATGAAATTGTAGGTGAAATAAAAGCGGGAGATTCTCATTTGGTAGATTTGATTCCTGGACAGGCGGTGAAGATTTTTACTGGTGCTGCCATACCGGATTCGGCACAAGCAGTAATCCAGATTGAATTAGTAGCTGCAAACGGAACGCAATTATTACTGGACGAATTGGTAGAACCAGAAACTAATGTTAGACCCATTGGAGAGCAAATTTTGGCTGGAGATTTGGCACTCGAAAAAGGAACTTTACTCAATTCAGCAGCAATCGGTTTTTTGGCGGGACTTGGTTTTACTCACGTAACGGTTTATAAGAAACCAAATATTGGAATTGTAGTCACTGGTAATGAGCTGACCAAACCTGGTACACCACTCGAACACGGAAAAGTTTATGAAAGCAACGGAATAATGTTGCAGTCTGCATTGATTGATGCTTATTATGATGCGGTGACCTTATATGAAGTCAATGATGATTTTGAAAACACCAAAAATATACTCCAAGATGCAATAACAAACAACGATATGATTTTGGTTTCTGGTGGAATATCTGTTGGAGATTATGATTTTGTGGCAAGGGCTTTAAAAGAACTTCACGTGCAAATATTATTTCATAAAGTCAATCAAAAGCCTGGAAAACCATTGTTTGCAGGTAAGTTACACAATAAAATGATTTTCGCATTACCAGGAAATCCTGCTGCTTGTCTAACTTGTTTTTATGTGTATGTTTTGCCCACATTGGCAATTATGTCGGGTGCAGAGGCTAATTACAAACAAGCTGTTTTGTTTTCTTTGGCACATGATTACGAAGTAAAAAATACCCGTTGTCAATTTTTGAAAGCGAGTATTAGTAATGGAGAAGCACAAATCTTGTCACATCAAAATTCGTCAATGCTTAATTCTTTTTCAGTCTCAAATGGATTGATTTATGTGCCTCACGGGCATTATGAATTAAAAAAAGGTGATGCCGTTGAGGTGTATTTGTTGTAGTTTTCTTGTGTTATGAGTGTTTTTAATTGAATGCAAATAACCAAGCAATTAGAAAATATTACATACCCTCTTTCTTGGCAGAGCCAATTAAACTAACATCGGTAAGTTCCAAAGATTTAACCATATCTTTAACTGTTTCTTTGTATTTCTTAAAATGTATAGTTTCTATATGTGATTTGTAAGCGGCTGTGTCAGCATATATTTCAAGTATTGTAATCTGTGAAGTGTCATTCTTGTCGGCAACAGCGTAATAGGTTAGAACACCAGGTTCAACACGAACAGCAGTCGTCATTTGTTCTTTTAACGCAGCATTATATTTGTCCAATTGTAATGGGTCAACTTTAATTTTTGCCAAGCGAACCATTTGAACTTTTTCCTGAGCCATAGTATTAGTACTAAATAAAAAGGTTAGTATAAATAAGAAAACTGTCGTACTGAGTAGTTTAATTTTGGCAAATTGCATTTTGTTAACTGGTTCAAGTATTTTCATTTTTTTTTATGTTTAAATTGAAAAAATCATCACCATTTATGGAGACAGATCTCTTAGGTCACTTTTACTTCTGTGCAACACTATTTACTTCAATCCAATAGCCATTTGGGTCCTGGAGATATATTTGTTTGATGCCGTCTGCACGAACGGTTATTTTATTTAGGTTGCCTTCCCAGTCATTATATTTTATTTTTAGTTTGTCCAATTTACTAACAAAAGAATCGAAGTTTGGAGTTGTCATTCCAAGATGTATTGCTTTGTTAATTGTCACACTTTCTTTTACGATTGAGATTAGGTGCAATTCCTTATCTTCTCCTAATGAAAACCAGCGGATTCCTTCCTTTTTAGTCCTGTTGGTGATTTCTTGTAGGCCAAGTGTGTTTTTGTAAAAATCACAGGTAGAGTCGAGATCTTTGACTGAAAATGACACATGATTAAAAGAAAAATTAAACGAAGTGTTATCCTGAGCCTGAATGGAAGTGGTAAAGGAAAGTACAATAATGAAAAGGAATATTTTACGCATGGTTATCTATTTGTTGGTTTAATGGTTACTCTTTTTATGGGGGTTGTTAATTTTTAAATTGGTTACTTATACTTATTTTGTTCTTTTGCTATTAACTGTCACTTGGTTCCCAAAGCTCTATCTTGTTTCCTTCAGGATCCATAATATGTACAAATTTTCCGTAGTCATACGATTCAATTTCATCAAGTATAGTCACGCCATTATCTCTTAACTTTTTGACAAGTTCTTCAATGTTCTGAACCCGATAGTTAATCATAAACTCTTTTTTGGATGGAGAAAAATAGTCATCTCCTTTTTTGAAAGGACTCCATTGAAGAGCATTTATCTCGTCAGGTTTGTTAATGTTTCTGGATTCAAAAGTCGAACCGTAGTCATTAATTTCTAGTCCTAGGTTTTGTTCATACCATTTTCTGGTCTGTTCTGGATTATCTGAAAAAAAGAAAATACCTCCAATTCCTGTTACTTTTGGGGTTGTGTTTTCGGTTTTGTTATTGTGATCTTCCATATTGTTTGTCTTTAGCGTTATAGACTGAATTATTATAATTATGCTTCTATGGTTTCTTCTTCTGTCATCTCTTTTATGTCTATCCAAGAGAGGAAAAATTTATAACCCAAAGTCAAGATAACCGCGCCGAGGAATAACCCAATGAATCCGTTGTATATGAATCCTCCAATGGCGCCAAGGAATATCACTAGCATTGGTGCTGGTGGATTGCCTCTTCCTAGGAAAATAGGTTTTAGAATATTGTCTGAAATCAAAGTGATGCCTATCCAGATAGCGAGTAGCGTTGCCGATGTGGTATCTGTGACTGAGTACATATAAATTACGACCGGAATGGCGATGGGGCCAATCCCGATTTGTATAATGGCAAGGACAAGACAGATAATGGTGAAGATTCCTGCGAAGGGAACTCCAGCAATGAAAAATCCAATACCTACCATCATCGATTGAATTAAGGCCACTCCCAAAAATCCTTTTACAACATTCCGGATGGTGGCAACGGTGATCAAAGCGTAGTGTTCGCCATTTTTACCTATTAATTTGGTGAAGATGTTTTTGGAAACCGTTGTAAGTGGATTGGAATATAGCAATAATCCCATTGCAATGATAATGGAGACTATGAATTGCAAAATTCCTTTGCCAATGCCAGCCAATGCCAATAAGAACCATTCGCCAATTGCTTTAAAATGATCGGAATATTTCATTATGACTTTGGAAACATCCTCAGAGGCCGTTTGCCATATTTCTAATATTGGTTTTGTAAAAGTTGGCCAGGTTTTGGTGTTTTCTCCCGGTGGTGGAATCAAATGTCCGTTTGCTTGATAGGTTTCGGTGAAGTTGTGGATTTCGTCGTACAAAGATTTGGTTACCAATATGCTAGGAACTACCAATATACTTATAACTGCCAAAGCCAAAAGAACGGTGGCCAGAATCTTTTTGCCTCTGAAAATTTTTACCATTGATTCGTAAACTGGGCTCAATGACACTGAAATAACAATAGCCCATACTATGATCAAAATAAAGGGTTTTAGGATGTCATAACACCAGCCAATTAGTAAAAACAATACGCCGAGGCGGATTAGGATGTCGGCAATTTTTTCGAAATTCAAACTGTTCAAATTTAGTTTGTTTTGATTCATACTCATTTTTTTTGATGAATAAAAAGACAATTGGTTTTGTTATGCTAATCTAGTTAAAATGTAGTAATTATTATTATTAAATAATGATGTCTTTTGTGGAAAGTTTAATTTTTTTTGAATCTTGATGAAAAAATGTTTTTAAAATAATGGTAGGTTTCCGTACGAATTAAATTGCGGTTTTGTATTTTTACTAAATTGATATTTTGATGCAGTTCAATATTTTAATGAGATGAAACTTGTATCGAATACTATGAATTAAAAAAAGTAGCAAATGAAAATAGCACTTTATACCAATGAATTTCCCCCAAACATTTATGGCGGAGCAGGAGTACATATTGATTTTTTAAGCCATGAATTGGCCAAATTGGCTCAAATCGAAGTTCGATGTTTTGGAGATCAAAAAGAAACTAAAAATTCCATGCATGTTGAAGGCATTAATTCCTGTTTGACAAAAATGGTGGATTCAGAAAACGAGCACATTAAGATGTTTCATAATTTAAGCAGAAATGTCGAAATGGCCCAGGCAACTCCAAAGGCAGATATTGTTCATTGCCATACTTGGTACACGCATTTGGCTGGTGTTTTTACCAGAGAATTGTTGCAGGTGCCGTTGATATTGACGACTCATAGTTTGGAAACGCACCGTCCTTGGAAAGTAGAACAACTTGGGAATGGTTATTTTATGTCCCGATGGATTGAAACCAACGCCTATAAATCTGCCGATGGTATTATTGCCGTAAGCGAACAAATGAAAACCGATGTGGTTGAAGCTTATGGTGTGGATCCTAAAAAAGTGACAGTAATTCACAACGGAATCGACCCTGAATTTTACAAGCCTACTTTTGATAATGATTTATTGAGAGAGTATGGAATCGACCCGAATATTCCATTTGTACTTTTTGTTGGCCGAATTACGCGTCAAAAAGGAATTTCGCAATTAATAGAAGCGGCCCAATATTTTAATGAAGAGTGCCAGATAGTGCTTTGCGCAGGCGCTCCAGACACTGAGGAAATTGCTCTTGAAACTTCAACACTTATCGACGAACTGAAAACTAAAAGAAAAGGAGTGATTTTGATTTCGGAGATGTTGCCACGCGACAAAGTCAAAGTACTGTACAGTCACGCCAGAGTTTTTGCTTGTCCTTCATTGTACGAGCCTTTCGGAATTATCAATCTCGAAGCCATGTCTTGTGAAACGCCTGTTGTGGGTAGTCATGTGGGCGGAATTCCTGAGATTATTGTCGAAGGCGAAACTGGGTATTTGATACCGCTAGAGAGTGTTTCAAGAACAAACTTCAATCCACTGGATCCAACTGCTTTCCAAAAATCATTTGCGGCTAAAGTAAATGCATTATTGAATAATGAAGAATTAGCAACCACAATGGGTAAAGCGGGTAGAGTGCGAGTTTTGAAAAAATTCAGCTGGGAGTCTATCGCCAAAACAACCTTTAATTATTATCAGGAAGTTATAACCAGATTTGAAAAAGAGCAGGCTTAAAACTAAAACATAAAGTAAAAAAGCAATCTTCTTTAGTAAGGAGATTGCTTTTTTGTTTCGTATACTAACTCTGTAAGACACATTCAGGAGTTATAATGGTTTTAGTTGTTGGGAGGTATTCTACTTTGCCTAATTCGATAATTTTTTGAGCCACAGTTCCTTTCTCAAATAATCGAATGAGCTTGAAAATACTGCTTACAAAATAACCCGGATTCGAAACCAATCGAGCTATTTTGGTAACTTTGATATCCCTTTCCTGTATGGAGGCTTCTCTTTGATTTTCTGGAAGAAGTACAAATTCAGTAGCATATTTCCATGCGCCATCTCTAGCAGTTTTCATACTAAAATCAATAAAGAAATTGTCTATTTTGCCAGATAATTTCAAGATATAGGTCAGTGTTGGCCAAATTTCAACTAAGCATTTTTCAACTCCTTCTACTAGATTGCTTAAAATTTCATTGATTTTATTATAGTCAGAATGTAAATCAAAAATGCTTTCTGGAGTACTGACTTGTGCGCAGGCGATTCCTAAATCTAAATTCACATGAGCGTTGATTCCCAGTAGTAAATGCTGTGCAACAATTGGCCAGTATTCTTCTCCTTTCGTAAAAGAAAACTCCCAGCATTCGGAGGGCTTTTCTTTGGTTTTAAATTGATAATAAGCTTTTAAATATCGATTGGCAAAAATCACATCTATTTTTTCCATTCGTTCGCTATCTTCAAACAGACCGTTTTCGATACCGTGTTTTATTTGCAACGTAACTTCTCTATATAAAGTGGTAAACAAGCCTATAGCACATTGTTCGAGTTTTGATGTTTCAATTATTTCATCCAAAAACTGAATGACTTCTTCAATAGTTGTGGCTTGTTTCATATTCATTTTTAATTGGTTATGGTTGTAAAGGAAGAGCGAATATAATTATTTTTATTATTTAGATGGATTTTTTGAAGTAATTATCTTGCTATTTTTTATAACAAAAAATATGCTGCGAAGTTGTTTTTTTATTTTTTTGAAATATTCATTTCGTTATATTTGTAAAAGTATAACGAAAAAGACCTGTTTTGAAAATCAAAAGTAAAATTTGGATTGAAACCGACGAGGGAATTCTCATCAGCGAAGGGCGTATTCAATTGCTAAAGTTGATAGAGTCAACAGGTTCGCTCAATAAGGCGGCCAAGGAAATGAATATTTCGTATCAAAAAGCCTGGAAATTAATAGACGCTTCAAACAAGGCTTCCGCAGAACCCTTAATTGCTACCCAAGTTGGTGGGAATAAAGGAGGAGGGACCGTTGTGACTCCGTATGGTAAATCGCTTATTGAGTCTTTTGAAAAAATCAATGTTGCCTGTTGGGAGTTTTTGGATTTGGAACTTAAAAAACACTCCTTATAAATCAAACTTATGGAAAATCAGATAACGGCAATAGTGTTGGCTGGCGGTAAAAGTCAACGAATGGGAGCTGAAAAAGGCTTGTTGGATTTGAACGGAAAGACGTTCATTCAGCATATTTGCGATGCTTTACTGCCAATTGTGGGCTCCAATATTTTGATAGTTTCGAGCAATAAAGAATATGATGTTTTGGGTTTTTCCAGAGTGGAAGACATAATCGAAAATAAAGGGCCAGTCGGTGGTCTTTACACTGGATTGAAAGAATCTAAAACCAAAGTTAATCTGGTTTTGAGTGTTGATGTACCTTTAGTTTCGACTGAATTACTGCAATGGTTGATAGAAAACCACGATGAAACTGATATGGTTACCCAAACGAAAAGTGGTGATAAACCTAGTCCGCTTATTGGGATTTACGACCGCTCGATGCGAATTGTTTTTGGCGAACATCTAGCCGGAAACCAATTGAAACTGCGAAAAGTGATTGAGGATGTCAAACACAAAACAATTGATGTTCCTGAAAAATGGACCAATCAAGTGCAGAATATAAACACACAAGAAGAATATCAAAATTTAATCAAATGACCATAACGCTAAAATATTTTGGTTCACTGGCTGATATCACTCAATTGAAAGAGGAGCAATTCACTTTCGATCAAGAGACGATTTCGGTTTCGGCATTAAAATCAAAAATAGAGAGTAGTTATCAAAATATGCAAAACACAAGCTACACCATTGCGGTTAACCAAACGATGAGCGATTTGCAAACGAAGATAAAAGATCAGGATGTAATTGCTTTTTTGCCACCATTTGCAGGAGGTTAGAAATAAGCATAATTCAGTTTTATAAAAAATGACAAATTCAAAACGCTATTCCAGACAAATCATTCTCCCAGAAGTAGGAAAAATGGGTCAGCAAAAATTACTGAATGCACGTGTCTTGGTAATTGGTGCTGGAGGTTTGGGCTGCCCGGTTCTGCAAAATTTAGCTTCTGCAGGAGTTGGCAATATCGGAATAGTAGATGGAGACGTGGTCGATGAAACTAATTTGCACAGGCAATTGTTATATAGCTTAAAAGATTGCGGAAACAGCAAAGCAGAGACAGCGAAGAAAGTCATTTTAGAATTGAATCCAGAAATTAATGTAACAGCTTTTTCAGAATTTTTCACTGCCAAAAATGCAACTCAGATAGTTGATGGATATCAAATCATCGTCGATTGCACAGATGCGATTGCTGTTCGTTATTTGATTAATGACATATCGGTTGCCAAAAGCATTCCGATGGTGTATGCCTCAATTCATAAATTTGAAGGTCAGGTTTCGGTATTCAATTATGAAAATGGCCCAAGTTATCGTTGTTTGTTTCCAGAGCAAGAAGGATTGAAAGCGGTTCCCAATTGCGCCGATTCTGGGGTTTTGGGAGTTTTGCCCAACACCATTGGAACGTTTCAAGCTACCGAAGTTCTCAAAATAATATTGGAAATCGGAACGGTATTGTCAGGAAAATTATTGATTTATGATGCTTTGAATTTTCAAACGCAGATCATCAGTTTTGCCAAGAATCCGAAGGCCATTGAAAAAGGTATAATAAATGGGAGATTGCTTCCAAATGGTAAAAAATCAGTGGAGGACTTAACTCCAGAAGGGTTTTTAGAAAAATGCAACCAATTAGGAATTGTTGTTATCGACGTTCGAGAATTGGATGAAACACCTGAGTTTAAAGGAGAAAATGTCATTCGAATTCCTTTGAGTATGTTGGAAGATTATAGAAAAAAATTGAATAAAAATCAGGAGATAGTTTTGTTTTGCCAAACGGGGCAACGCAGTTTAGCGGCCATGAATTATTTGCAAAAATCAGGATTTGTTGGAGTTTTTCATTTAGGAAAAGGAATCGAATCTTTGAAGAATCAATTGCAATAGCATTTTAGAAAATAAAAAATATACAATAAGTATGTCAACAGATAAACCCAAAAAAAGTTCTTTTATTCAGGGGCAAATAACATCAGAGTTCATTGGGAATTCGATTGCCAAGCATCAAAGTAAAACAACAATAGGTGCCCATAATATTTTCCTGGGTCAAGTTCGCGCCGATGTGATTGAAGGTAAAACAGTCGCCGCCATTGAGTACGCCGCTTACGAAGAAATGGCTGAACAAACGTTTTATGAAATTCGAGAAGCGGCTTTCGCCAAATATGAGCTTTCTTGTTTGCATATTTATCACAGTTTGGGAACGGTAAAAACAGGCGAAATATGTTTGTTTGTCTTTGTCTCGGCTCCAAGACGAAAAGTGGTTTACGAAGCTTTGGAGTTTTTGGTGGAAGAAATAAAAGAAAAAACTGCCATCTTCGGAAAAGAAATTTTTGAAGACGACAGTTATACTTGGAAAAAGAATACATAAAACTAGAAGCAAATTGAACAAAAAATTATCCGTAGAAATCTGTTTACTCTGTGGTCTATAAAATAAAAATCAAATGGTAGATATCACTCATAAAATAATCACACAACGCACGGCGACTGCCCAAGCAATCGTAAAAGTAGGTTCACCGGAAACAATGCAGGCCATTTTGAATAAAACTGTTCCAAAAGGCGATGTGTTGGAAGTTGCACGAACAGCGGGTTTGTTTGCCGTAAAAAACACTTCAAATTCCATTCCGGATTGTCATCCCATGCCGATTGAGTTCACGGGAATTGAATACGAACTACTAGAAGATTCAGTGCTGATAAAAGTAACTGTCAAAGCGATTTACAGGACAGGAGTGGAGGTTGAGGCTATGCACGGCGCTTCGATTGTGGCCTTGACTATGTATGATATGCTAAAGCCAATTGACAAGAAAGTCGAAATTTCGACCATAAAGCTGCTTCACAAAAAAGGAGGAAAATCTGATTATGGGGTTAAGGAAGATCTCGATTTATCTGTGGCGGTAATCGTTTGTTCAGACAGTGTTTCCAGCGGAAAAAAAGAAGATCGAGCCGGAAAAGTAATTTCGGATAAAGTCAAAAAACTTGGTTTAAGCGTTTCGAGTTATTCAGTAATTCCAGATGAGGTTGCCGATATTCAAGAAACGATAAACAAACTATGTTCAAGTAACAAAGATTTGATTATCCTCACTGGCGGAACAGGCCTATCCAATCGCGATGTAACTCCCGAAGCCATTATCCCAATGCTTGACCGACGCATTCCGGGAATTGAAGAAGCCATTCGCTCTTATGGGCAGGATAGAACGCCTTATGCGATGTTGTCGCGAAGCGTGGTCGGTTTCAAAGGCGATACACTGATTATGGCTTTGCCGGGTTCAACAGCTGGAGCCAGCGAATCTATGGATGCCGTATTCCCGTCTATATTGCATTTGTTCAAAATATTAAATGGTTTCAACCATGGAAAATAAAACAAATCCAATGCAGGACAGCCACGGCAGAGCGCACAATTACCTCCGCATTTCAATTACGGAACACTGTAATTTGAGATGCACTTATTGTATGCCGGCCGAGGGGATTGCGCTTACACCAAGGGCACATCTGATGACTGCAGACGAAATTGTTACCATCGCCAAAACTTTCGTAAAACTCGGAGTGACCAAAATCCGATTGACAGGTGGCGAGCCTTTGGTACGAAAAGATGCTAAAAGCATCATCGAACAATTAGGTAAATTGGGAGTCGAACTGACATTGACGACCAACGGAATCCTGGTTCACGAATTCATAGATACGTTCAAGGAAGCCGGAATCACCACTTTGAACGTGAGTATCGACAGTTTGAAAAAAGACAAATTCAACCAAATTACCCGCCGTAATTATTTTGAGAAACTGATTGAAAATCTCGATCTGCTTGAGAAAAATAATTTCAAGGTAAAACTGAATGTGGTCGTTATCAAAGGATTTAATGACAACGAAATTGTTGATTTCATCGAGTTGACCAAAGACCGAAATATTCAGATTCGGTTTATTGAGTTCATGCCTTTTGACGGCAATCAATGGAACAAAGAAAAATTGGTGAGTTATGCTGAAATCCTCGGGCAAGTAAATACTTTTTATAGTGAACAAAAAGTAGAACGCGCCCAAGATAAACCGAATGATACAGCCAAAAATCACAAGATTGACGGCTATCAGGGAAGTTTTTCGGTAATCAGTTCCGTGACCAATCCATTTTGCAGTACTTGTAATCGCATCCGCCTAACCGCCGACGGTAAACTGAAAAATTGTTTGTTCTCGAATACCGAAACTTCTTTACTTGACACCTTGCGTGCAGGAGATTCAATCGAACCGCTTATTTTTCAAAACATAAAATCAAAATTCGCCATGCGTGGCGGTATGGATGATGATGCTAAATTCCAGAATCCGCTTATTTTTTCTCAAAATCGGAGTATGATTAAGATTGGGGGTTAAGTGAAGTAAAATTATTTCACGAAGATTCGCTAAGAAAAAACACAGAGATTCACGAAGAATATTATTTTTTTACTGAACCTTTGCGATTCTTTGCGTGTCTTTTGCGAACTTTCGCGAAACAAATCTTTAAAGTGCTTAGAACCGATTATAAAATCCCTGATAAAAGTCATTGTTGGCACTATATAATAGTGAATACCTTTGCAAAATGAATGCAAAAACAGAATCCAACAGAAAAGGGTATAATAATTACGGCACACATCTTCGCGAAAAATACAACGGAAAAAAAGTTTTCAAAGTAATAGTCGATGGCAATTTTAGTTGTCCCAACCGCGACGGACTCAAAGGCTACGGAGGTTGTACCTATTGTAATACAGATTCGTTCACGCCAGATATTTCAAGAAAAGCACCCACGATAGAGGATCAATTGCTTCAAGGAATGGAGCGCGCCAAAAAATCATACAAAGCTGATAAGTTTATTGTCTATTTTCAGCCCAATACCAACACTTATGCTCCTGTCGATTATCTAAAAGTAATCTACGACCGGGCTTTGTCTTTCAATCCCGAAGAGGTAGTTGGATTTTCGGTTGGGACGCGTCCAGACTGTATTGATGCCGAAAAAGTGGCTTTGCTCGAAAGCTACTGCGACCGCTTCGACGTTGACCTCGAAATGGGAATGGAGTCCATGTACGACGAAACTTTAGAAAAAATAAACCGTGGTTGTACCCACGCCGAGTTCGTATCCGCAGTAGAATTATTAAAGGACAGCCCGATTGATTTATGCGTGCACACTGTTTTCGGATTTCCTTGGGAAACCCGAGAAATGATGCTCAATTACGTCAATGAAATCAATCGTTTAACGCAAATAAAATTCGTAAAATTCCATCATCTGCACATCGTCGAAGGTTCGATCATGGGTGTACATTACAAGCGAAACCCGTTCCCGCTTTTCACTTTGGAACAATACACCGACTTGCTTTGCGATCTCATTCCGCTCCTGCGTCCCGACATCGTCATTCAGCGCCTCTTCGGAATCTCCGATTGGGACTTGCTCATCGCCCCAAACTGGGGACTCAAAAAAACCGAAATCCAACATTATATCGACTCCACAATCGAAAAAAGAGGGGTTATCCAAGGTTCAAAATACAATAGTATATGAAATATATTCGTCATTAGGGCGTGCCACCATAAAGGAGCGGGGCCAAATCATCGTGACGGTGATTTGGCCCCGCTCCTTTATGCTGTCGGGCTATACGCGCTACTTCGGT
Source organism: Flavobacterium granuli (assembly GCF_031456055.1). Lineage (GTDB taxonomy): Bacteria > Bacteroidota > Bacteroidia > Flavobacteriales > Flavobacteriaceae > Flavobacterium > Flavobacterium granuli_A. The sequence continues at coordinate 679,892 of NZ_JAVDTX010000001.1, read as the reverse complement.
AGCTAGCTGCTATCCCTCACGCAGTTTTACAAGATGTTTTGGGAAAATGAGATACAAATCCTTTTCATAAGATGCTCTTATTGGTTGAGTTAAATCTATTATATTTACTGTAGAATTAGCAAAAATCGGTTTAATTAAAGGTTTTTTGTAGAACCTACAGTAATGATAATACTAACGAACTGCATCCAATGAACAAAAAAACTTTACTATTACTCGGATTTATCATACTGAAATTTGTTCTGCAATATTCATTGATAAGCGCCGACTACGACTTACAGCGGGATGAATATTTGCACCTCGATCAAGCCCGCCATTTGGCTTGGGGATATCAATCGGTACCACCATTTACGTCTTGGATTTCGTATCTTATTTATCTTTTGGGGAATTCGGTTTTTTGGGTCAAATTTTTTCCTGCATTGTTCGGTGCCTTGACAATCGTGGTTGTTTGGAAAGCAATCGAAGAAATGAAAGGCAGTTTGTTTGCCTTGGTTTTGGGAGGAACTTGCGTGTTTTTTTCGGCACTTTTAAGACTGAATACTTTATACCAACCCAACTCTTTTGATGTGTTGTGTTGGACAACTTTTTATTTTGTTTTAATCAAATACATTAATACCGAAAACATCAAATGGCTTTTCGTTGGAGCAACCGTATTTGCTTTTGGTTTTCTGAATAAATACAATATCAGTTTTCTTATTATTGGATTGATACCTGCTTTTGTTGCGACCAAACAACGTAAAATCTTTACCCAACCTAAATTGTATGTTGCGCTTGTTTTAGGATTGTTATTAATCTTACCAAATCTTTTATGGCAATACAATAACAAATTTCCGGTGATTCATCATTTAAAGGAATTGGCCGATACACAATTGGTCAATGTGGATAGGTTTGAATTTTTAAAGTCACAATTACTATTTTTTATAGGTTCTTTTTTTGTTATTCTATCCGGATGGTTAGCTTTGTTATTGTACAAACCGTTTCAGAAGTACAGACTTTTCTTTTGGAGCATAATTTTTACGCTTGTTGTTTTTATGTATTTCAAAGCCAAAGATTATTATGCTATTGGACTTTATCCTATTTACATTTCCTTTGGTTCCGTTTATTTGGCAGAGCAATTAAAAGAAGGTTGGAAAAGATACTTGCAACCAGTTTTAATCCTATTGCCAATATTGCTTTTTATTCCGATGTACAAAGCTTTTTTTCCAAACAAAAGCCCTGAATACATAGTAAATCATGCAAAAGCATATCAAAAATTTGGCTTGCTTCGATGGGAAGACGGCAAGGATCATTTGTTGCCACAAGATTTTGCCGATATGCTGGGCTGGAAAGAATTGGCTATAAAAGTAGATTCTGTTGCAGCAACACTGCCAGATTTGGAACACACATTAATTCTTTGTGACAATTATGGACAAGCCGGCGCCATCAATTATTATACAACCAATAAGAAAGTGGTTGCCCATTCTTTTAATGCCGATTATATAAATTGGCTTCCTTTGGACAAAGAAATTAAAGATGTGATTTTGGTAAAAGAGGATGACGATGATGACAAAGGTAGATCAAGAGAAATTCCAATATTCGACACTGTGTATTTGGCAGGCAAAAGAATTAATAAATATGCCAGAGAGCCCGAAATTTCCATTTATGTTTTGCGAGGAGCAAAAATAGATATCAGCAAAAGGATAAAGGTCGAAATGGAAGAGAAGAAAAATTATAAATAAAAAATATTCGATTGAAATCAATCTGTTAAAATGTTCTTAGGTTGTGTAACTATTTGATAATTAGTATTTAAATTTATTGTCCGAAATTTTTAAAATCATTTACCAATGGAGACAACAGATTTTATCACAACCATATTAGTTGACCAAACTCCCGAAGAGGCATTCAATGCCATCACTAATGTTCGTGGATGGTGGTCCGAAGAAATTGAAGGCAGTACAGAGAAACTTGATGATGAATTTACATACCATTATGAAGATGTTCATTATTGCCAAATCAAATTGACTGAAGTCATTCCAAACAAAAAAGTGGTTTGGTTTGTGAAGTACAACTATTTTAAGTTTACCAAAGATAGAAGTGAGTGGACAGGGACGAAAATGAGTTTTGAAATTTCTGAAAAAGACAATAAAACAGAGATTCGTGTTACGCATCATGGGTTGGTTCCAGAATTTGAGTGTTACAATATTTGCAGTAATGCCTGGACCCAATACATTCAACAAAGTTTAAAGAACTTAATTACTACTGGAAAAGGGCAACCAAATGCCACTGGAAAACCAACAACAGAAGATGAAAAGAAATTTAGTGCTACGAAGTAATTAGCTATAGGCAAATTTTTCAACGAGTATGAAAAATAGGAAGCTCTGAACTATAAATATTTCAGGGCTTTTTTGTTTTATAAACTGTCTGTAATAATTACCTAATTCGCCGGAACAAGAATTGTTTTTTTGAATGATGAAGGAGTTTGTCCAACCAATGATTTAAAAAGTTTATTAAAGTATGACATACTTTCAAACCCAACGGCATATCCTACTTCTGATACATTATGATCTTTTAAAAGTAAAGTTTTGGCTTGAGTAATTCGGTATTGATTTACAAATTCAGTGAATGTCATGTTCGTCTGCTTTTTGAAATAACGGCAAAAAGCAGCTGTACTCAAATTTGTAATAGAGGCAATGTCATTAACATCTGGTTTTTTGTCATAATTCTTATGAATGTAATCGTATATGGTTCCCATTCTGATTTTATCATTCATGAACATCTTTATTCTCGTGTCTTCGGTATTCAATTGATGCACTTCAGAAGATCCAGCCATTATGTTCAATATTTCAAAAAGGACCAGTAAAGAATTGAAATTATTCTGAGACTGCATTTCTTTGAGTTTGGCTACCACTTGTTCTTTTGTCTTTCCATAAAAAGACAGACCTAAATAGGCTTTGTCAAAAAGAGTACGGATGTCAGTAAACTCGGCGGTAGGGACAATCAGATTTGATAAAAAATCTTCTTTGAGCTGAACTACAATTTGTTTGTACTCCGTTTGCAATCCATAGTCGAAATTTAGATGAGGAACATTAGAGCCAATTAACACGAGATCACTTTCTACAAAACTTGAAATGTTTTTGCCGACATGACGAATACCCGCAATAGCTTCAACATAGACCAATTCGAACTCTGGGTGATAATGCCAGAAAAAAAAATTCCGTAAACTAGGTGTAAAAACACGAAATGATTTTCCTGGTTGGATTGTAATTTCTTCTTTCTTTATTTTCATTGTAGCTTCACGTTAACTATATGTTGGTGTAAAATTAGTTAAAAATGTCAATATAGAGCGCATATCGATCATTTTAGAATTTATTCACTGCCGATATTACGCTGAACTTTGCTTTATCAATTTTAAATAATAAAAAAATGGAAACAATGACAATGAATAATGGGTTGAATGAAGCACATAAAGAAATTCCTGGAAACCCATCAGTTGCAACAAGCAGTAAAGTAAAATTAAGCGATCGTAGTAATGGCGAAAAACTGCGCGTATTAACGGAAGAAGAATGGACTTTCTGGATTCATAATGGCTATGTAGTGGTTAAAAATGCAGTGCCAAGGGAGCAAGCAGAAAAGCTGGCTGATTATCTATGGGAATATGAAGGGAAAAAGGCTAATGATCCTGAAACTTGGTATAAGCCTACACTTTCAATGAAAATGTCAGAACTCAACAATACTGGGATGGTAGAGATATATAATCATCAGTATTTGTGGGACAACCGTCAATTTCCTAAAGTTCATCAGGCTTTTGCTGATATCTGGGGAACCGAAAAATTGTGGGTCACTATTGATCGTGCCAACCTTAACTTACCTATTCGACCAGGTCATGAATATAAAGGTTTTATTCATTGGGATTATGATCCAGAAACGAAACCACAAAATGTTCAGGGTGTATTGGCATTGGCAGATCAAAATGACGAAAACATGGGAGGTTTTCAATGTATTCCAGAACTCTTTAGAACTTATGATACCTGGAAATTAACACAACCTGAAGATCGTGATCATTTCAAACCTGATACGACTGGTTTTGAAATGGTAAAAGTCAAAATGAATGCAGGTGATCTGTTGATTTTCAATAGCTCACAACCTCATGGTATTAGGCCAAATAATAGCGAAAATACAGTTCGTATTGCTCAATATATTGCTATGATACCCGCTGAAGAAGACAATGAAGAAATGCGTGAATGGAGAATAAATGCATGGAAAAATAAACACGTGCCAGAAGGTTATGCTTTTCCAGGTGATCCTTTGAAACGAGAGAGTAAACAACCAGTTGCGGAGCTTTCGGAACTTGGAGAAAAACTTCTTGGACTTAAAAAATGGTAAAATTTCTGATTTCAGTCAACTTCAAAATTATTTATAACTCAATATAGTTTTTGCAATAGTTAATAGATAGCTATTGCTTTACTATTTGTCATTGAATAGCAAATTAAAAGCTAAAAAGTCCCTAAACATAAACTGTCAAGGGACTTTTTAAAATTTATTTTTAAACGTTTATTGTTTAATATCCTTAGATTCAAATTTCACAAATCCACCAGCATTGCCATTACGGTCAATCGATTGCTGAACAATAAGGTTTCCAATATCAATCATATTATTCAATTCGTATAAATCGGTGCAAGGAAGATAATTTTGTATCTTCTCGTCAATTTCGTTTTGGAGGTTTTTGAGTGCTTCTTTTGCTTTCAATAAATCTGAATCAAATCGAACGATTCCTGCGTTCTGACGCATCAACAATTGTAGTTTAGCCTTGGTTTGGGCAACGTATTCAGGATCGATTTTTGTTTTGTTTTGGAACGGCCAAGCTGGTATGGTACTAGTAGTTTTTGGTTCAATAAAAGGATTTTCTGCCAAGTAATGATATATTTTATCCGAATATACCAAAGCTTCCAAAAGTGAGTTTGAAGCCAGTCTGTTGGCGCCGTGCAAACCTGTTCTAGAACATTCGCCACAAGCAAATAAATTTTCTATGGATGTTTTTCCGTTGATGTCAACTGCTATTCCGCCACACAAATAATGTTGGGCAGGAACAACAGGAATCCAATCTTTTTCAAGATCAATACCAATATTTTTACAGTGTTGATAGATCATTGGAAAATGATTTTTGAACCCTTCCATGTCTAAATCCGTGCAATCCAAATACACACATTCGTCACCCGATTTTTTGAGTTCCAAATCAATGCTCTGCGAAACAATATCTCTTGATGCTAAATCGCCTCTTGAGTCATAATTGAGCATGAAAAATTCTCCTTTTTTGGTTCTCAAACGAGCTCCAAAACCACGAACAGCCTCGGATATTAAAAATTTGGAACCAACACTTTTGTCAAATAAAGCCGTTGGGTGAAATTGGATAAATTCCATATCCTGAATGGTAGCATTGGCACGATAAGCCATCGCAATTCCATCTCCAGTGGCAATAATTGGGTTAGTAGTGTGTCCGTATATATGTCCAATACCGCCAGTGGCCAGTAATGTAAAATCGGATTGGTAGGTGATTACCTCGTTTGTTTTTTCGTCAAGGGCATAGGCGCCTATGCAACGATTTTCGTTTGTAATTAATTCTAATGCAAAGTGATGATCAAGAACTGTAATGTTTTCTTTTTGCATTACCTGTTCCAAAATGGCACGTTGGATCTCATGACCAGTTTGGTCTTTATGATGTACCACTCTATTTTCAGAATGGCCTCCTTCTTTACCTAAATCAAAAGTTCCTTTGGCATTTTTATCAAATTGAGCGCCCCATTCAACAAGTTCTTTCAATCGTTTGGGACCTTCGGTAACAACCATTTTAACTACGGTTTCGTCGCATAATCCATCACCGCAAATCAAAGTATCTTCAATGTGTTTTTGATACGAATCTTCGGTTTTATCGGTAACAATAGCGATACCTCCTTGTGCGTATTTGGTATTGGATTCGTCTGCGGTTGCTTTAGTGATAATGGTAACAGTTCTCTCAGGAAAACGATTGGCCATTTTGAGTGCAAAAGTTAAGCCTGCCACTCCGGAACCTATAATTAAATAGTTGGTTGTAATCATTGATTATGATAATTCGAGCATGCGTTCGATGGGGATTAGTGCTTTTTCTCTAATGTCGTCTGGAACATTGATTTCCGGAGTTTCATTCAGCAAGCAATCATATACTTTTTGAAGAGTGTTCATTTTCATATACCCACATTCGCTGCAAGCACAAGTGTTATCCTCGTTTGAAGGTGCCGGTATCAGTATTTTATTAGGAACCTCTTGTTTCATTTTGTGCAAAATACCCGCTTCGGTGGCAACAATAAATTTGTTACTTGGACTGGTTTTTACATGATTGATCATTCCTGCGGTAGAACCAATGTAGTTGGCCGTTTTTAGGATATGTGTTTCAGATTCTGGGTGCGCAATGATTTCGGCATCTGGATTTTGTTTGTACAAAGCCACAAGTTTGTCCAATGAAAAAGCTTCGTGAACCACACAAGAACCATCCCAAAGCAGCATTTCTCTACCCGTTTGTTCCATTACATATTTTCCTAAATTTTTATCGGGAGCAAAAATGATGGGTTTGTCTAATGGGATCGATTGTACAATTTTAACAGCATTTGAAGAGGTAACTACAATGTCTGTCAATGCTTTCACTTCGGCAGAACAGTTTACGTAAGTGATTACGATATGATCGGGATGTGCTTCTGTAAATTCTTTGAATGAATCTGCAGGGCAAGACTCGGCTAGTGAACAGCCGGCTTTCAAATCTGGCAAAATTACTTTTTTGGTGGGGTTTAATATTTTGGCAGTTTCGGCCATAAAATGAACTCCTGCGAAAAGGATAATATCGGCATCTACTTTCATTGCTTCTTGGGATAGACCCAAACTGTCTCCTACATAATCTGCCACATCTTGAATATCGGATTCTTGATAATAATGCGCTAAGATTACCGCATTTTTCTCTTTTTTTAATTCCAATATACGTTCTTTAAGACTTTTCATTTTTTAAAAACTTTAATGGTGTTTTTTTAATTGAAGATTAATTTCTATGCAAATATAAGGTAAAACTTTGAAGCTACACGTTTCTGAAAGCTTTCTAAAAGTCTCAAAAATAATGTTTTTGTTAAAAAACTGGCCTTGTGGTTTTTGCAACCTGCAAATTTAACGGAATATGTTTCATAGGAATATGATATTTATCAGGTTTTGAGCGAATTAGTATAGTGATCTTTGCATAAAGTTTTTAAACCAATTATTAAGCTTATGACTACTGCTAAAAAACAACTACACACTTTCCATATTCCAGTGATGGGATTGGCTTATACTATTGACAGTCCGATACGTGTGGCTCAATATGGAATTTCATCTGTCGTATCTATCATTGATGATGATTTGATTGAAAGAATGAACGCTTTTTACAGCGAAAAATTCAAAATGCCGTATCAGGAAATCACAGAAAAGATCCATGATTATCGTGCAGAACGTGTTACATCTTATTTGAATTTGATGGACACTATCGTGAAAGATAAATTCGAAAAATTCAAAGCTGAATTGACAGAAAGCAAACAAGCTTTGGATAATTATATCGCGATGTTACCAAATAAATCCGAAATAAAAAAAGGACTTCAAGATTTAATCGACAACGGAATCGCATTTAAAGATACTATCAAAAATTATCTTGAAGAGAATCTTTCTCCTGGTGAAATTGATGTTAATATCATGACGAAAGTCGATAAAGACAATTTTGTTAAAAACGAACAATTACCAGTTGAGTTTAATGATGCTCATGCTTCTCTTCGTGGTTTTGCAAACAGTAATTTGTCATCATCAGTAGTACTTTCTGCAGGGATGAATCCTAGACTGTATGCTTATTTTGAAAATTTCCCTGTTTTTTATCCGGATGCCAATAATAAATTGCAAAAGAAAATTATCTTGAAAGTAAGTGATTTTCGCTCGGCAATGATACAAGGAAACTTCTTAGCCAAAAAAGGGCTTTGGGTTTCTGAATATAGAATCGAATCAGGTCTAAACTGTGGAGGACACGCCTTTGCTACCGATGGATATTTGTTGGGACCTATTTTGGAAGAATTCAAACAAAAGAAAGAGCAATTAATCCAATCAGCACATGAGTTGATGATAAAAGCTTTGGAAATAAAAGGATTGCCAGTTCCTGAAACACCATTTGAATTAAAAATTACTGTTCAAGGTGGTATCGGAACTGCCGAAGAACATGACTTTTTGTTAGAACACTATCAAGTGGATTCTGTGGGTTGGGGTTCACCATTTTTATTGGTTCCCGAAGCTACTTCTGTAGATGCCGAAACTAGAGCATTATTGGAAAAAGCCAAAGAAGACGATTTTTATTTGAGCCATATTTCGCCTCTTGGAATTCCTTTCAATGCGGTGAAAGGAACCACGAATGAGTATTACAAGCAAAAACGTATCGAGGAAGAAAAAGCGGGAAGTTCTTGCCCTAAAAAATTCTTGGCTTTGAGTAAAGAATATGGACCAAAAGGAATGTGTCCAGCTTCTAAAAGTTATCAAGATTTAAAATTGGAAGAGTTGGATGCCATAAAGGATACATTGACCAATGAAGCTTTTGATAGAAGAAAAAATAGCATTACCGAGAAATCTTGTCTTTGCGTAGGTTTGGCGAATGCCTCATATCTTGAAAATAACATAAAAATAAAAGGGCAGCCTCAAGGAGTTGTTATTTGTCCAGGTCCAAATTTGGCTTATTTCGATAAAGAAGTTTCACTTTCTGATATGGTAAAACACATTTATGGGAATGCTTCCGTTCTTGGAAACAAAGAGCGTCCAAATGTAATTATCAATGAATTGAAAATGTACATGGATTATTTGAAAAAAGAAATCAATGAATTTTCAGAACAAATCACTGCGCCTCAAGCCAAAAAACTGAAAACTTTCAAAAGTAATCTGAATGAGGGAATCGAATATTATCAATCATTAATTGCTTCGAATAATTGGTTTGTGAAAGGTAAGCAAAACATCGAAAAACAATTGAAACAATATAAAGATGAACTGATTGATCTTTGTATTCCTGAACAAGTAGTAGCAGTAGCGGTTTAAAAACTATTTGAAATTAAAAAAAAGGCTTGATGAAAATCAAGTCTTTTTTTTATGGATTTTAGTTTAAACCTTACCCATAATGAATAGTACACAGATAGCAATAAAAAAAACAATAAACCAGAATATGATATGGGTTAATAGTGTTAAAAAGAACGTTTTAGTTTTTGACAAATGATTAAAAAACTGCACATTGGTCCAAAAATACAAGACAAAATCTATGAGAACTATTATTTTGGTTATTGTATTGATTGCTGGAGTTCCACTATAATAATAGAATACCGGGATAAATAATAAGGAAATATATAATTTTTGTGCAGCCTTGTAAGTGTTGAGGATAAAATATTCAAAAAAGTTATAGCCTTGTTTTCTAAAAGTAATAACAGTGCCGATAGTATGTATGGGTATAAACGCTATCGTGATCCAAGCAAAATGGGATTGTATCCATTCCCCAATTTTTACAGGATCAATATGGACATTGGGGTCGACTGGGGCATTTGTTTTTACAATTAACTCAATGTGAAGCAAATGAATTAAAGCCACATAAGCTGTTGCCAATACCATCACCAGCGAAAGGGGTTTGAAATGTTTTACCCTTTTTCCCTCTATAAATTCTCGAATCGAATGACCTGGTCTGGTGAAAAGTTGCTTGCCTGTGTAAGTTATTCCATTGTCAAAATGGAATAATCCATGCTGAATATCATGCCATAAAAAGTGTAAGTTTATAGGATGAGTCTCTGCAGTTTGTCCGCAGTTACTACAATAATGACCCTTATATGTTTGATGGCAGTTTTTGCAAATGGTAGTCATTTTTTTTGTTTTTTAGCTTTTGTAAAAAAATGGAAGCAAAATTTTTATCAAGTAAATATACTAGATTTTTACATAGTTTTAAAAAAGTAAGGATAACTGACAGTAAATTAGTTTATAAGGGATGTTTTTCGTGTTATGGAACTCGATAATTACGATCTATCAATATCTTAAAAAAGTATCCCCAGTCTTAATTCCCAAAGCCAATTCCTCGAGATTGGTGTTTTCGAGCATAAAGGCCAATTCGTTTCGGATAGACTTGAACTTTTCATGCATGGGACAGGGATGATCTTCGGAGCAATGGGCGAGACCCAAACCACAACCAGTAAAAACACGGTCGCCCTCCAGAGCATTCACTATTTGTGCGAGTTTGATTTCTTTCATTGTCTCCCTTGGAATTTCGAAACCACCACCAACACCTTTTATGGAATTTATAATGTTGTCTTTCGATAAAATTTGAAGAATTTTGGCAGTAAAAGCCTCAGGGGAATCAATCTTTTTGGCAATGTCTTTGAGTCCGACTCTTTTGTTCTGATAAGATTCAGAAGCGATAAAAATGGTGGCTCTAATGCCGTATTCACAAGTTTTTGAAAACATAATTCGTTTTTTACAAATTTAAGGAATAAGTTTTATTCTATTAATATGAATGACTTTAAATGTCTGTGTTTTTAATCAAATTTTTCTTTTTTTGGGCGTGTCCCTCCGTAAAAACTACGGGTCGGGTTTTACGTTCCCGCTTTTTTTTATCCCATAAAAAAATGGTATAAAAAAAGAGCTCCACTTCAATCCCTCACGCAAGCAACAGCTGAAAAAAAATTATCGTAACCAAAGAACTTTGCAAAATCAAAACCCTCCAAAACGCACAAAAGATCCAAAAACAAGCATCAAAACTCCAATCAAAGTAACAGATATAATATGGAAAGTCATTTCGGGAAGTTTACCGGGATTGTTTTTAAGTTTTGGCAATACGCGGAATTGAGCGCTCAATGCAAAAAGCACGGTCAGCAAAAGCAAAAGCAATTTTGTTGAAACCACTTTTTCGATTGGCGTTTCAAAATGAAACCAATATTCAATGCTAACACCATATTTATAAGCCATCATAATTCCGGTAACTACTAGCAAAACCAATGCAGTCATTCCAACCGGTTCGTATTTTCGCTCATAGTCGAGGATTATATTTTGATTTTTTTCCCTAAGAGCCTGTGGCAAATGGCCAAAGACAAGCAATACATGTCCTCCAACCCAAATGCTCGCACACAAAAGATGAATGATTAACAATAAATGATGGCTCATATAATTTTTGATTTAAGTTTAGAAATACCAATTGTCAATAGCAAAAGTCCCGTTGGTAAAAAGATGCTTGACAGAAATAAATTTAAATAATAATCTGGGAATGATCCTTTGTTCAAAAATAGCCAAATCCCCTGAAGGAACAAAAGGATTTCGGTAGCCACAAATCCTAATAAAAACAAGAGTGTTCCCCATTTTTGAATCACGCTTTTCGAGTCTATAAAACCATTTTGAAAAGCAAAACCAAACAAAAAACCAGTAATAATTCCTAACATCGTCAAATGGATGTATCCAATCACAAAATTCCGAATCTGATGTGAAACATGTGCTAACTCAGGAACTAAAACAACCAACTGAATAACTATTTTTAAGGCTAATGAAAAGAAAGCAAATTGGTAAACCGTTTTTTCCAATGAAGAAAGCGGAGCAAAAAACGCTTGAAATTGAGGTTGAATAAGCTGAATAAAAAGCACGGCCGAAAGCAATTGAATTACAACCCCAACTGCATTTATCCAATAAAAAATTGCATTTTGAAGATACCAGCTCACCGGTAATGCCAATGTCAATACCGTTCCTATAACAAATAAATTATAGAACATGTTGAATTTTTTCTCATTGATATTTAACTTGACTTGTTTGAAAAACAGAGCTAAAATCGCAAATAGAAACCATCCGTTAAATTGAAAGTGAAGGAAAAACTGAATCGCAATTTGATAAAATGCACTTGCTTTTCCCAATAATCCTACTGCAGGCCCAAGGCACCAAACTCCCAATGTGGAGAACATCATAAAAAACAAAGACGTTCGCAACATTTTTTTTTCAGGGAAAGTGGCAGGTTTGGCATCTTTCCAAATTAAGTAGCAGAAATAGTAACTGCAAAAAATATGTAAAGTCGAAAAGAGTATAGACACAAAAGCGTATCCCTGTGCTGGAAAATCGATCATCATCCCGACTACGGCCAGTTGGGTCACCCAAAACAATCGGTTGTAAATAGTTTTTTGTTGCGCTTCTTTTGGAATAAAAAAATGAAAAATCAAACAGTACAACATCAAATATACCCAACCCAACATCGCAACGTGCGAATGTCCATGCATCAAAAACTGAAAGTTGACTCCTTCAATCGGGGCGACATACATCCATCGAAGCAACAGTCCCATTAGCGAAGCAATGAAAAAATTAACGAAACAAATTAATATCCAATATTTCCTCATTAGCTCCAAAAATTAGCATCTTCATTTTCTAAAAAAGCTTCTTTTGAATGAACTTCTTCAATTGTTTCCAATTGTGCTTTTGTAGCCGATTTTTGAATTTCGGCAAATAAAATACGTTCCTCAAAACGAATATGTGCTTCAAGTTCTTTCTCGATGGATTTTAAATTTGTTTCCAAATCTGATGTGGCTTTGAATAAATCATTTAAACGTTTGTGTTCTTTCAATGCTTGTTGAATGTGTTCATTATCTGCATCCAGAATAGAGAAAATGTATTTTTCTTCCAATTCAAAATGCGTTTGCAGATGGCTTTGATAAAACCAATTTACATATTCCTTGATTCGTTTCAGTTCGATGTTTTTCGCCATTCCGGTTTTAATTTTCCAACAGAGAAGTAAACCATGGTGGTGATCGTGACTAAATGCTTTTAACTCAGGAGCTCTTTTTAATGGCGTAGTTGGTTTCATTTGATTAAAATTTATGCATTTAATAGTTTCAAAATAATGCATTTGGTTTTAGGAACTATCCTCTAAAATGCACTTTTATTTTTTCTGTCGAAAGATTTTCGTTTTCCAATTCCTTGAATGAATGCCCCAGTTTTTCTATGGTTGGAACTCCATTCACAAAATGTTGGATATAATAATTTCCGATATAACCGATTTTCTCCAAATAGGAAATCATCTGTTGAATATCATTTTTCTTTAATAATTCAGAATGCACCGTTGTGCGAACTTCAAATTGAATTTTGCTTTGGAGCAATAAATGTAATGACTTTTCGAAGGGAATAAAAAGTTTTGACTGGGTTATCTTCTCGAAATTCGTTGGCATTGCCTTAAAATCCAGTGCCACATAATCGATAAGTTCTTTCGTGATAAGTTCTTCCAATACTTTGGGTTGGGAACCATTGGTGTCAATTTTAACTAAAAAGCCCATTTTTTTGACTTCGGCAATAAATAAAATACTCTTTTTATGAAGTAAACATTCGCCTCCGCTAAAAACAACAGCATCCAGCAAATGGCTTCTGCCTTTCAAAAATTGAAGGACATTTTCAAATGAGATGATTCCTTTCCCAAAAACTATTTCGGGATTGTAACAATAAAGACAACGCATATTACAGCCTGCAAACCAAAGTATGCAAGCTGATTTATGCGGGTAATCCAATAATGTAAATGGGGTTAAGCTATAAATTGGCTTAACAGCACTTTCCTTCAGTAAAATGAGTTCGTTGTTTGTGTTCACCTTTTTTTCCTATGTTAAAACTTTCCACGGGTCTGTGATAGCCCATTACTCTTGTGTACACCAAACATTTGGTGCGCAATTCTTGATTTTGTTCCAGAATCTGGTTTGTCGTTAGTTTCATATATTTCGGATTTTTAGTTATTAATTATTTGAACTTTTCGGTTAAATGAATTTCTAAGATTCTATAAATTTCGCTTTCTCTTCAATTATAATTTCGTCGCATTTCGGGCAATATTCGTGTTCTCCGTTTAAATAACCGTGCACTGGACATACGCTAAATACTGGTGTAACGGTAATGTATGGCAGTCTGAAATTGGTGATCACTTTTTTGACGAACTGTTTGCAGGCTTCTGGAGAGCTTATTTTTTCGCTCATATACAAGTGTAAGACAGTTCCTCCCGTGTATTTGCATTGCAATTGATCCTGAAGCATTAAGGCTTCAAATGGATCTTGTGTGAAATCCACTGGGATTTGTGAGCTGTTTGTGTAATAAACATTTTCATCTTGTCCAGCTTGTATTATGTCATCAAAACGTTTTCTGTCTTCTTTTGCAAAACGGTATGTAGTTCCTTCGGCTGGTGTTGCTTCCAGATTGTAAAGATTTCCAGTTTCTTCTTGGAATTCTTTCATTCTGTTTCGAATATGATCCAAGATTTCAGAAGCAAATTCAATACCGGTTTCTGAGGTTACATTGTCATCGTCATTGCTGAAATTTTCAATCATTTCATTCATTCCGTTCACGCCGATAGTCGAAAAGTGGTTTCTGAAATGTTGTAGATAACGTTTGGTGTACGGATACAATCCACGGTCATACATATCTTGAATAAATACTCTTTTTTTCTCCAAAGTCGATTTTGCGATATATAAAAGAGTATCTAGCTCACTATATAATTTTCCTTTATTTCCTTTATTCAAATAGCCCAATCGAGCCATGTTGATGGTTACCACACCAATGCTTCCAGTCATCTCGGCACTTCCAAAAAGTCCATTACCGCGTTTCAATAATTCTCGTAAATCCAATTGCAGACGACAGCACATACTGCGAACCGCATTAGGTTTATAGGCATTCTCGTTTTCAACCTGATTGCCGTTTTCGTCCAAAACATATTGGCTTCCGATGAAATTCTGGAAATAAGAAGAACCTATTTTGGCGGTGTTTTCAAAAAGCAAATCGGTATTTTCTCCATCCCAATTAAATTCTTCGGTGATGTTAACCGTTGGAATTGGAAAGGTGAATGGCTGTCCGTTGGCATCGCCTTCAGTCATTACAGTATAATATGCCTTGTTTATGAGATTCATTTCTTTTTGGAAATGCTCATAACGAAGGTCGGTTACTTTAGATACCCCTCTTTTTTTAGCTCTGACCAATAAATCGGAAGTAATGCAGTCTTCGAAGATATGATGATCATTTTTGGTTGGAATTTGTGTTTTTAAATCCTCTGGCGCAATCCAGTCCAAAGTGATATTGGTAAATGGCGATTGACCCCATCGTGCTGGAACATTCAGGTTATAAACAAAGCTTCTTACCGCTTTTAGAACATCGTCAAAACTTAAATTATCCTTGAAAACGTAAGGTGCCAAATAGGTATCGAAAGAACTGAAAGCCTGGGCTCCTGCCCATTCGCTTTGTAGAATTCCCAAGAAATTAGCCATTTGACCAAGTGCTTCTCTAAAATGAGAAGGCGCCTTACTTTCCACACGGCCTCTCACACCATTGAAACCTTCGTTGAGCAACACGCGCAAACTCCAGCCTGCACAGTAACCAGTTAGACAATCCAAATCGTGAATGTGGATATCGCCATTTCGGTGCGCAAAGCCTTCTTCTTTGGTATACACTTTATCCAACCAATAATTAGCAATAATCTTTCCTGCCACATTGTTTACCAATCCCGCATTAGAATAAGAAGTATTGGCATTGGCATTGATGCGCCAGTCAGTTTGTTCTATGTATTCTTCAATTGTCTGCGTACTGTCTACATAAGTGGTGTCATCATTTAGGCCTTCAATATGCTCGCGCTGCAATTTTCGGGTGTGACGATACAACATGAAAGAACGCATTACGTCAAAGTATTCCTTTTCGTAAAGTTTCTTTTCAATCATGTCCTGAATCTCCTCAACTGACCATACTTCCTGCTCTTCCAGCTGAATAATAATACTTTGAAAAACACTTTCATCAACAACTACCGAGACACTTTTGAAACTTTTTTCAATTGCATCTTTGATTTTATAAGTTTCAAATGGTCTGTACTTTCCATTTCTTTTGATAACATAATTCCCCATAGTTGTTGATTTTTGTGTTTTTACATTGTTTATAATTGTGCCGAAAATTCTTTTTCGAGCGTAGTTGCTTTTGGAAACAAAATGTTGTTTTCCAAATGGATGTGTTTGTGCAAATCCTGTTCAAATTCCTGTAACATAGCAAATGTTACTTTATAAGTATTGCATCCATCTGCAGGTGGTGTGTAATTGTTGCTTAATGAAGCTATTGTTCTAAAACGTTCACCTTCGGCATCATGTTCGTGCATCATCATTGCAATCGGGTTTTCTACCGTTCCAAAATGTGGTTGCTCAATTACGCCATCAGTGATAGTGGCATTGACCATTTTTTTGACAAAAGGGAACAAAATCAGCTCTTCTTTTTTCATATGTTGTGCCAATTCTCCTGCACATCCTTTGAAAAGTTCGTTTATTTCCAATAATTCTGGATGATTGGCTCCATGCACTCTGCTTAATTTGTCCAAAAATTGAAGCAATACGGGTGTTTTTTCCACTACATAACGGTGGTGCGTTTTCTCTATATAATCGGCTAATAAATCGATTGGCCATGAATTAAAATCAATTCCAGAATCACTTTTTAATGCTAATACTGTTTCAATTTCTTTTAATAAATCATTAGAATTTACTGCTTTTTTCTCGCAAGCTTCTTCAATACTTCTATTGCCATTGCAACAAAAATCAATACCATATTTTGAAAATAAAGCTGCTGTTCTAAAGTCTTTTGCTACGTATTCACCTATTGTAATTTTCTCTAAAGTTTCCATAATGTTGTTTTTAATAATTAAAATTTAGAATACAAATTTAAGTGGTTTTTTAATAAAAGACAAGTTTATCCTTAATTAAATATGTTATTTTTTTATTTGTGTAAATATTTGAATAAGAAATGAATGAGGCTTGGTGGGTCTGCTGTTTTTGTCTTTGTAATTTTACGATTAATTGAAAAGTAGGAACATGATATAAATCATATTTCAGGTATGACTTAAGAACATTCTATTGTTGAAAACTTATCGAGTTATCAATTTTCATAGTTCACTTATATATAGTATAGGTCGAAAAATATTTAATGTTTTATTTGAAAAAAATGATCAAAAATTACATAAAAGACAAAAACATCTTTTATATTTGCATTTAAATAAAAGACAAACTTGTCCTTTATTTAAAAATGAAATTTATTAACTAACAAAAATCAGATTATTATGCTTTCAAAATCACAAGCACGAGCATTTTTTCTGGGAGGAACTTTGGTCACCTTTTTAATCTTTATAGGATTGACTATTTATTCGTTTATGCCCAGAAATGATCAAACCAACTACAAGGCTATTGACAAACAAATAGTGAGAGGAAAAGAAATTTGGGAACAGAACAATTGTATGGGATGTCATTCCATTATGGGCGAAGGAGGCTATTATGCTCCAGAACTGACAAAAGTACTCGACCGCAGAGGCGAAGGCTATGTCAAGGCTGCGTTGATGTCACCAATTCCCTGGGCACCAAACGGACGAAAAATGGTCGCCTATAATATGAGCGAGCAAGATGCAGATGCGATGGTTGCCTACTTCAAATGGATCGGAAAAATCGATCTGAATGGGTTTGACCGTATCGTTTCGCCATTAGCTAAAGAAGAATAATTAAATTATACAAAAATGAAATATAAATCACAAAAAGTAGCCTATTGGTTTTTTGCACTGTGCATGCTATTGTTCTCACTGCAGATTGTCTATGGTTTTATCATGGGTTTTGACCGAATAGGTATCCAAGGATTACACGATATTATCCCTTTTAACGTTGCCCGAGCGGTGCATACCAATTTGTTGGTCGTTTGGCTGCTGACAGGTTTTATGGGAGCCGCCTATTACATTATCCCCGAAGAAGCGCAACGCGAACTGATAAGCGTAAAATGGGCTTATGTACAATTAATTTCCCTTGCCGTTGTTGGAGTTGTAGCCATTATAGGCTTCCACTTGAACCACTGGGAAGGAAGAAAATTTCTTGAAATCCCGAGAGAACTGGATTTTCTGGTAGTTATCAATGTATTGCTGTTCTTAGGATTGATTTTAGGAACGCTTTACAAAGGAAAACGCAGAACGACAACGGCTTTGGTACTGACAATGGGATTGCTATTTGCGGCCTTGTTATATCTTCCAGGAATGATTTGGTTTGACAGTCAGGTAATGGACTCGTTCTTCCGTTGGTGGGTAGTTCACTTGTGGGTTGAAGGTGTTTGGGAGTTAATTATGGGAGGTATTCTTTCATATTTATTGATCAAATTGACTGGTGTTGACAGAGAAGTAATCGAAAAATGGTTATACGTAATCGTTGGATTGACATTCCTTTCAGGAGTTTTAGGAACAGGACACCATTATTATTATATAGGAGTAAATAAAATTTGGTTAATCGTAGGCGGTATTTTCTCTGCGTTGGAGCCATTGGCTTTCTTGGCAATGGCATTGTTTGCTGTCAATATGTACCGCAAAGGCGAAAAAAGCCATCCTAATAAAATCGCTTTATTCTGGACAATCGGTTCTTCGATAGTGTCATTTGTTGGAGCAGGATTACTAGGATTCGCACACACTTTACCACAAACTAATCTTTATACTCACGGAACTTTAGTAACTGCGATGCACGGACACTACGCTTTCTGGGGTGCTTATGCAATGATTGTTTTGGCAATAATCAGCTATGCATTGCCGAATTTAACTGGACGAAAAAGATACCAAAGTGCAACAGGAATGGCCGCTTTCTGGCTATCCAACATCGGAATGTTAGGAATGACAGTTGCTTTTGGAGTAGCCGGAGTGGTGCAGGTTTATTTGGAACGAAAAATGAAAATGGAATTTATGGTCGTGCAAAACGAAATCAGTATTCACTTTGTGGTATTGTTGATCTGCGCCACGATGTTCGCCACAGGAATAGGTATGTTCATATTTGATTTCTTTAAATATGGACGACCAACCGACGAAGCTTTAGAAATAAAAAAAAACTAACCGAGCCCTTTTTTTAAACCGGAACGTTTAGACAACAGTTTTTGAATTTCCATTTCCATAAAAACTATTGTTTTACGTTTCGGTTTTTTTCAAAAAATCTAAAAATATGTTAGTAGATACTTTAATACCCGTACCCTATTACCACGCCGTAGGCAAAGAAATAGAAGTCTTTGAACATTCCTATAAAAATAAAATTCCCTTTTTGTTGAAAGGTCCTACTGGAACAGGGAAATCCCGTTTCGTGGAGTATATGGCGCATCAATTGGAAAGAAATCTTATTACGATCAGTTGTCATGAAGAAACATCTTCAACGGATTTAATTGGCCGATTTATCATCAAAGGAGCAGAAACAGTTTGGCTTGACGGACCGTTGACCACTGCCGTAAAAGAAGGTGCGATGATCTATCTAGATGAGGTTGCAGAAGCCCGTCCCGATGTGATTGTGGCGATTCACTCCCTGACCGATCACCGACGTATACTGTATATTGATAAGTTGGGCGAAACCATCAAAGCGCACGAAAATTTTATGTTGGTTGCTTCTTTTAATCCTGGCTACCAAAGAGGTTTTAAGGAATTGAAACCTTCCACACGCCAACGATTTATAGCTTTTTCTTTTGATTATCCAGAACCAAAAATTGAAACTGAAGTTTTGGTTAAAGAGACCAATATTGACCATGACACAGCCAAAAAACTTGTAGCTATTGGTAATAAAATTAGAAATTTAACCGAATTGGGATTGACCGAAACGGTTTCAACAAGACTTTTAGTTGATGCCGCCAAAATCATCCACAGCGGTTTACCAAAACGATTGGCCGTTCACGTGGCCGTTGTAGAACCGCTGACTGATGATCTGCAAACAATCGAAGCACTGAAAGATTTGTGCAATTTGATGATATAAGAAAATAGTTGTCAGTTATCAGTTTGCAGTTATCAGTTAGCTCTGAGACTGAATTCTGAAATCTGAAAACTGTAAACTGAAAAATTATGGGTTTCGAGATAGATGAATACTTAGTTGGGAAGTTTTTCAAGCATTTAAAAAGCCGAAAAAAAATAAATCCCGAAATTGAAGCCAGAACGGTTACGCTTGCTGATATAAAACCGCGTCTGACTATTATGGCGCGTGCTTTGACTGGAAATCCAATCGAGATATTTCCTGCCGAAAGGGAAGGAGGATACAAAAACAATAATTTTTTCCTTCCGATTTCGTTTGCCGAATTCCCTACTCTGGAAGAGAATCTTACTTTTTATCATTTTCGAATGTTGTATCTCAGCGTGCAACAGCGCTTAAATTACAATTGGACTTCCGAAGATGTTGAACCGGAATTATCTTTTTCACAGCAAAAAGCATTGGAAACATCCGATGATGTTCTTGCCATTTTGTTTAAAGAGTTTTCTATTGGCGAACCTTTTTTGGCAAATGCAAAAAATCATTTTATCCAAAAATCTGATGCTAAAAAAGGCCCTGACTTCTCTTGGCTTTTTGGCAAATGGATGAAAAATGAACCGCAAATCGATAGTGACAATGTGTTGCAAAACTTCTCGGACAAGACCAAAAAACCAAATGAGATTCAGCCTTTAACAACGCTTAAAGCAAAAGCCGTTGAGGAAGTAATCACAGTCGAACTCGACAAAAAGCAACAGGAGGATTATGTGATGCTGCATAATTTTGAAAAAGTGGAAACCGCCGAAGAATTCAACGGAAACTGGCGAGATTTTGACGGTTCGGATGAATTGGAAGACCATCAAGACGCGTTGGAAGAGTTGAATATGAAATACACCGTTCGCGTTGACGATACGGCACATTCCGTTTACCAATCCGATTTTATGGAAAACACCACCATTTCCGAAAGTGCTTCTGTGGATGACAAAGGTTTTCATCACAGTTATGATGAATGGGACTGCAGTAAAAACAGCTACAAAGAAAATTTTTGTAAAGTCTATCCAAAGTTGCAATTAAAAACTGATCCTGATTATTACAAAAAAACAATAACAAAAAATGCATCTACGTTGATGGGATTGCGCAAAATGCTGACGAATGTCGACAACAAAATGCTGCAGCAAAAAAGACAAACCCAAGGCGATGAATTTGACATCGATGCGATAACCGATTTGTATGTCGATGTGCATTCCCGCAGAACGCCTTCGGATAAAATTTATGTTTCGAATCGGAAAAAGGAAAAAGATTTGTCGATTCTGATTCTGCTTGATATAAGCCTTTCAAGCGACGGGTATGCTGCCGGAAATCGAGTGATTGATGTGGAGAAAGAAGTTTCCATTTTGTTTGGGGAAATTCTTAACGAGTTCAATATTGATTTTTCGATTGACAGCTTTTATTCCAAAACCAGAAATTATTCGACTTACCTAACCATCAAAGATTTTGATGAAAATTGGAATGTTGCCAAACATAAAGTAGGCGCAGTGGAACCAAGTGGTTACACAAGAATTGGAGCAGCACTGCGGCACGCAGGAGTTCGCCTCGACAAACGAAGCACAAAAAACAAATGGGTGATCCTCATTTCGGACGGAAAACCCAACGATTACGATAAATACGAAGGGAAATATGGAGTGAATGATGTGAAGCAAGCCCTTCGCGAACTCAATTCGAAAAACATCAATTCCTATGCATTGGCCATCGAGGCCGAAGCCAAATATTATTTGCCTCAAATGTTTGGGCAAAACCACTATCAAATTTTGACCACTCCTGTTAAGTTGCTGCAATCGTTAGTGAAATTATACGAAAAGATAAAACACCAGAAATAAGAATGAATAAGCCATTTTTAATGGTTTTAAAATTTAATTGAAATGACAGAAACAATTCAAATACCCGAATTACAAGAAGGTCATCCAGTTTGGAATTACTTTCAGGAAAAAGAATTAATAGTGTCTCTTTTAGAAGAGATAAAAAATGTTGACCCATCGATTGATTTGCCAAAATACACCAACATATTCAATCAATTGCTTACAATAGAGAAACGATTTGCCCGCAAAGAAAATCAGCTTTTTCCTTTTTTGGAAAAGAAAGGCTGGGTTGGACCATCTCAGGGAATGTGGTCGTTTCATGACAATTTGAGAGAGCAATTTCGCTTGATTCAGTATTATCTCAAAATGGATAACCCCAATAATGCTGCAACAAACACTCCATTTTTAGTGGATGGAATTTACAGATTAATGGGAGTTGAAGAAAGCGTTTTGTTCCCAAATGCATTGGACATCCTTACCGAAAATGATTGGATAGAAATGCGAAAAGGGGAAGAAGAAATCGGTTGGATGCTGTCCCAAACGCCACCGCCTTTCCCAAAAGTTGAATACATACATCCGAGCGAGGATTTCACCATTAGGGAAATGCCTTTTTCATTAGAAAACACTTCTCATTTTGATGAAGGATACATGACGGTGGATCAGGTGAACTTGCTTTTCAGAACGATGCCGTTGGATTTGACTTATGTGGACGAAAACGACAGAGTGATTTTTTATAATAGGGGTGAAGAGCGCGTGTTTCCTAGAAGTGCCGGAATTATTGGCCGTGAAGTTAAATTTTGTCATCCTCCAAAAAGCGTGGGAACGGTTCTCAAAATCTTGGAAGAATTCAGAAAAGGAACCCAAAACGAATCTTCTTTTTGGATCAACTACAAAGAACGCCTGATTTACATCCGTTATTTCGCAGTAAGGGATGCCGATAAAAATTACAAAGGCGTGATCGAAATGTCTCAGGATATTACGGATATCAAGAAAATTGAGGGCGAAAAACGATTGTTGGATTGGGAGTAAATAGAATTAAGATTGCAGATTTCAGATTTTGGAGCGGAAAAATTTTGCTTTTTTGCCATAATATAAAAAGAAAGCAATAATAATCAAACATAAGTTTTCAACATCTAAAATGTCTTGCTTCATAAATCTAAAATCTGCAATCTGCAATCTAAAATTTAAAAAATGGAAACTCTAAAAATAAATTATAAAAGTATCTACTATCCGCCGGGAGGAATCCTGATGTGGATTATCATTTTTCTCGAACTCATTACTTTCGGAATGGCGTTAGTTGCATTCGTGTATTACGGAAGTGAAAACACAGAAGTATTTCACCAATCCAGAATGGAATTGAATACAGCGTTTGGCGCCGTAAATACTGTTTTCTTATTGACAAGCGGACTTTTTATGGCCAATGCAGTGCATCTGTTTAAAGAAAACGAAGTCAAGAAATCATCGGTATATTTTAAATTGGCTATGTTGGGAGGATTTCTATTCTTGGCACTCAAAAGCGTTGAATATTACCATAAAATAGAAAGTGGCATTTCATTGGACACCAATATGTTTTACACTTTTTATTGGCTGTTGACAGGATTTCACGTAATCCATGTGATTATGGGATTGGTTATTCTGGCTTGGACAAACTACGGAATGAAAAAGAAAAACTCTGATACCGCTGTTGAAGACGTCGAAGCCTGTGCTGCTTTTTGGCACATGTGTGATTTGATTTGGCTGTTGTTGTTTCCAATTCTTTATTTATTGTTTTAATAATATAGACCGATGAAAAAATCACTCATTTTAATTTATGGATTGTTGCTAATTGCAACTATGGCGACATCTTTTATTGCCAATTCTTCTGTTTTTCGTGAAAGTGTAGTTGCTTTGATAATGATTTTGGCCACATTTAAATTTCTTTTGGTTGCTTTCCAATTTATGGAATTAAAAAAGGCTCATTCGTTTTGGAAAATCAGTTTGGCGCTTACTTTGGGACTGATTGTGATTTTGATTATCGGGATAAAATAAAGGTATATATGAAGCACTAGGATTCTAAGATGACGAAGCAATATTTTGTAGTATAATTAATCGTATAAGTATTGAAGAAAGATTTAAATGTTTTATATTTGAGATTGAATATCAGTTATTTATAGTCTTTAAAAATTCAAAAGACATAATTCTTAAAAAATAGTTAAGAAACATGATATTTATCAGTATTTTTTAAGAGCTCATATTTTAATTTTACAGGACAATTAAAAAAGATAAAAATATCCTTTATATAAAAAACCACTTTTAAAACGAACCAATTATGAAAAAACCATTCCATTTTAGCAAGCCTTATAAAATTATTGCTTTTGCATTATTTGTGGCTGTTACTATTTTTTCTTGTGCCAAAAAAGAAGAAGCACATGATGCCGATTATTACGAGAACATTAAAATGGTAGGCCAAAAAGAAGCCGAATTGACTGCTCCGCCACTTGTTCCAAAACCAGTTGGAGATCGTCCACCAATGAAACTAGTTGTGAATATGGAAATCAAAGAGCAGGAAGGTGAAATGGTCGATGGAGTAAAATACACCTATTGGACATTTGGAGGGTCAGTTCCCGGAAGTTTCATCAGAACTAGGGCTGGTGATGAAGTGGAATTTCATTTGAAAAACCACCCAGATAACAAAATGCCCCACAATATCGATTTGCATGCGGTAACAGGACCAGGAGGTGGAGCGACATCATCTTTGGTAGCGCCAGGACACGAAAAAGTATTTAATTTCAAAACTTTAAATCCAGGTTTATACGTATATCATTGTGCTACCGCTCCAGTTGGAATGCACATTGCAAACGGAATGTATGGTTTGATTTTGGTTGAACCAGAAGGAGGATTACCTCCAGTGGATAAAGAATACTACATCATGCAAGGGGATTTTTATACCAAAGGAGCATACGGAGAACAAGGTTCCCAACCGTTTGACATGAATAAAGCAATTAAAGAACAACCTGATTATGTGGTTTTCAACGGAAAAGTTGGTGCTGTGGCTGGAGATAAAGCGATCACTGCAAAAGTGGGGGAAACAGTGCGTATCTATATGGGTAACGGTGGACCAAACTTGGTTTCTTCATTCCACGTAATTGGTGAGATTTTTGATAAAGTCCATATTGAAGGAGGTGACATGATTAACAAAAATGTTCAAACAACTTTGATTCCTGCAGGTGGTTCAGCCATAGTAGAGTTTAAAGTGGATGTTCCTGGCACTTTTATTTTGGTGGATCACTCTATCTTTAGAGCATTCAACAAAGGGGCTCTTGGAATGTTGAAAGTAGAAGGAGAAGAAAACAAAAAAGTATATTCTGGTACAACTCAAGAAGGAATTTATTTGCCTGAAGGAGGAACTATTCAAAACATGCCAAAAGAGAACGGCGTAGTAAAAAGTACGGTTGCCAAAACGGTTCCAGAATCGATTAAATCAGGTAAGGAATTATACGGAAGAACCTGTTTTGCCTGTCACCAATCAGAAGGACAAGGGGTTCCAAACGCTTTCCCTCCATTGGCGAAGTCAGATTTCTTGAATGCTAACCCAGATAGAGCCATTGGTGCTGTATTACACGGATTAAGCGGAGAAGTTACCGTAAACGGCAAGAAATTTAACAACGTGATGACCAGTCAAAATTTGACAGACGACGAAGTTGCTGATGTATTGACTTATGTTTATAACAGTTGGGGTAATAATAAAACTGTCGTAACGCCAGCTATGGTAAAAGCAGTTAGAGCAAAACCAGCTCCAAAAGCAACAGCAAGTCATTAATATTAGAATAAAAACAATAAATAATAATCAATAATTTAAAATAATAATGAAAAAGTATATTCTTTGCATCGCAATGATTGGATTAGGTTTGAAAGGCTTTAGTCAAGATGTAAATAAAGGAAAAAGTGTTTATACAAAAACTTGTATCGCTTGTCACCAAGCTACAGGTGCAGGAATTCCGGGAGCATTTCCTCCATTGGCAAAATCGGATTATTTGAATGCAGATGTGAATCGTGCCATTAAGCAAGTAATCAAAGGGTCAAATATTCCAATGACCGTAAATGGAAAAAAATATACTACGGCTATGCCTCCTCAGGCTTTGAGTGATCAACAAGTTGCTGACGTGCTTACTTATGTTTATGCAAATTGGGGAAATACCAAAAAAGTAGTGACACTAGCAATGGTGAAAGCCCAAAGAAAATAATAATTACTAAAGCAAAAAGAACAGTAATGTTTACACAAATAAAAATAACGACTTTCTTTTTATTATTTATAAGCAGTGTTCTTTGTGCTCAAGAAGTTAAGATGGCATCTATTAATGGGGGGACTTTTGTCCCCCTTTATGGTGCTACCAACAAAAAGCCAGTCAAAGTTGAGCTTTTTAAATTGGATGTTTATCCGGTTACCAATGCGCAATATCTTGTTTTTGTAAAAAAGTATCCAGCATACAGCCGTTCGAAAATGAAAGGCCTTTTTGCTGATAAAAGTTATTTGTCCCAATGGGAAAGTGATTTCAGTTACGGAAAAAATAATCTAAGCGATGCTCCCATAACCAATGTTTCTTGGTTTGCAGCTAAAAAATATTGCGAGTGCCAAGGTAAACGTTTACCATCGATGGACGAATGGGAATATGTGGCTATGGCCGATGAAAAAAGAGTAGATGCCCGTACCAAAGAAGAATTTAATAAATACATCATGTCTTGGTATGAAAAGCCAAAAGCCTATGCGAATCCGATAGGAAAGACCTTCAAAAATTATTGGGGTGTTTATGATATGCATGGACTCGTTTGGGAATGGACTTCTGATTTCAACAGCATTTTTCTTTCGGGCGAATCCAGAAAAGATAAGGACACCGATAAGAATCTCTTTTGCGGAAGCGGATCAGTAAATGCCACCGATTTAATGAATTATGCCGCTTTTATGCGCTATGCTTTTAGAGGTAGCCTGAAAGCCAACTATACTACAAAAAACTTAGGTTTTCGATGTGCCAAAGATTAATGGCAGTTTAAGCCTTACCAAAATTTAAAAACATGAAATCAAAATTCAACCAAAACCAAAAAGAGATCCTGAAAAAAGGATGGTCTTATTTACTTGTTTTGCCAGTATTTGTTTTGCTTTTTGCTCTCCAAGGATGCAATAAAAAAGAAGCTGTAGATAAGGACAAACCAATTTCGGAATTGTCTATTTATAATTTGCCTTCCAAATGGACCAATCAAAATGGTCAGCATATTGAAATGGTAGATTTGAGAGGTAAAGTGCTTGTAATGGTCATGATTTATACTTCCTGCAAATCTGCTTGTCCTAGACTGGTGGCAGATATGCGTAATATTGAATCTCGTTTGCCGGATAATATTAAGGAAAATGTAAAATTGGTATTGGTGAGCATTGATCCTGAAGTGGATACTCCAAAACGACTCAAAGCCTTTTCAATTGAAAATAAAATGGAAGGAGACCAATGGGAGTTTTTGAGATCTACAGAAGAAAATACAAGAGAATTTGCAGCAGTTTTGGCTGTGAATTATAAAAAAATATCTCCGATGGATTTTTCACATTCCAACATCATAAGTGTTTTTAACGCCGAAGGAGAATTAGCTTATCAGCAAGAAGGATTGGGAGTAAACTCAGACGCAACCATCAAAAAAATAACCGAAGAAGCGGTTAAATTAAACTAACCTAACCCAAAAAAATACCAAATGAAAATATTTAAATTAACGGCATTGGCAGTTTTGCTAATGGCCAGTGGGAATATTTTTGCCCAAGAATTTGATGCCAATTTGCAAATTAGGCCCCGTTACGAATTCAGAAATGGTTATAAAGCACCAATTCCTTACGGAGAAACGCCAGGTCAGTTCATATCAGGCAGGACACGTTTGAACTTGAACTTCAAGCAAGAGAAATTTGTTACAAAACTTACAATACAAAATGTCCGTGTTTGGGGCGATGTTGCGACAAATACCAAATCGGATGTGAACGGAATCCAATTGTATGAAGCTTGGGCACAATACAATTTTAATGAAAATTGGAGCTCCCGTTTGGGACGTCAAGTGATTTCGTATGACAATCAGCGTATCCTTGGTGAAGTTGATTGGGCTCAACAAGGACAAAGTCATGATGCAGTTATGGTTACCTATAAAACTAAAAAAAGTCAATTAGATCTAGCATTTGCCTATAATGCCAATGGAGAAACAGACATCGCAACACCTTATACGGTTCCTAATTACAAAACGATGCAATATGCTTGGTATCATACTGAGTTGGGTAAAATAAATATGAGTTTACTGTTTTTAAACACGGGTTACGAAAATAAACTTGTTGCTCCAATTCCAACACCAACACCAGAATTAAAAGTAGATTATATGCAGACTTTTGGAACGTATATGAATACCAAAGGAAAATCATGGGATGGGAATCTATGGTTCTATGGTCAAACAGGGAAAAGCGCGACTAATACAGTAAGTGCTTTTGATGCCGCAATTAATTTTAATTTTGTATTAACTGATAAATTCAAAGTGGGTTTTGGTTATGAATTTCTGTCCGGAAAAAGCCAAGCCAATACCAGCACCGACATAAAATCGTTTAGTCCTCTTTTTGGGACGAATCATGGATTCAATGGGTATATGGATTATTTCTATGTGGGGAATCATAAAAATTCGGTTGGCTTACAAGACGCTTTTCTGAAATTTGGATACGTGGTTAATAAATGGCAGTTTGGGTTATTGCCACATGCTTTTACTGCCGCCAATACTGTATTGGATGCCACAGGAAATGAAATGGACAGTTATCTTGGGACGGAAATTGATTTTACGGCCGGTTATGCCGTTCACAAGTTTATCAATATTACTGGTGGATATTCACAAATGTTTGCCACAGATACCATGCAGAGACTGAAAGGCGGTGATGTTGATCACACCAACAATTGGGCTTGGGTCATGATTAATGTGAATCCCCAGATTTTTTCTTTTAAATAATTATTAATTTCTTGTATTGAAAAAGGGGCTTCACTTGGGGCTCCTTTTTTTGTGAATATGGTAATAAAAATCGATTTCGTAGATGGTTTTATGCTTATTTGTTAAATAACATTATTGATATATCGATTTTAATTAAAAAAGGCGTACATTTGCACCCCCCAAAAAAATAATAATTTACAATAGTTTAATTTATGAAAAAAAGTATTTTTGGGCTGCTTGCCTGTTCTTTTTTGGTTTTTCAAAGTTGTCAAAATGATGGTGATAACGTTAATGAAGATCAAAATGAAAAAGTTATTTTAAACACAAATTCTCAAAATTTGTCAAGCAGAATGAATAACGATAATCTTGGTGTTATCGGTTTGGTTACAGGTAAAATTACTGGTAAAGCAAATGAAACTTCTTCTGATTTCCCAATGGCACTATTGGCAGAGTTTAATCCTCCTACTTATAACGGCTTGACTTTGAAAGCGACGCATGTTGATGTTAAGGACAATTATGTGTATGTTTCTTATAACACACAAGGGGAAACTTATTTAGGAGGTATAGATGTAATCGATATTTCTCAACCTAATAATCCACAGTTGATTGTACAGGCGATTTTGCCGAATGTTGATATTAGCACTGTTGTTTACGATAATGGAAATCTTTTCTTGGCTGGAGCAATGGATGTTGATAAAGATGCAAAGTTAAGCAGTCCAGCATTTGTTGGAAAAATGCCGCTTCAAGCTGGAAAGTTGACTGATACCTATAATACAGTTTTTTTAGAAAGTAATGTTGGTACTGGAGTTGCGGTTGCAGATTCTAAATATTATGGCATTTCTGGAAGTAATGGTGTTGTTGCAAAAATTGACAAAGCCACAAATACTATAGAGACAACCATTCATATTGCCGATTTACGTGCATTGAGACGTATCGATAATAAAATTGTAGTTTTAAGTGGTACCGATGGTGTGAAAGTATTTAATGCTGATAATTTAAGTCCGCTTTTATCATTTTCAACTTCTAAAGATGTTGCAGATGCTAAAAGAACAATTGATTTTCAAGGAAATAATTTGTTGGTTTCTGAAGGATATCAGGGTCTAAAAGTATATAATTTAAACTCAGGAAGTTTACTTCAGAGTTTGTCATTGCCAACTAATTTAGCTGATGTTGATGCTGGTGATGTAGTTACTAATGCGGTATCTGTAAACGGTGATTTTGTATATGTTGCCAATGGAGCTGCGGGTGTTTCTGTTTATAAAAATGTAAATAGCAGTTTATCTTTTTTAGGGTCAATTCAATTAGGAGGTTCTGCAAACTATGTGAAGAGTGTTGGAGACTATATTTTTGTAGCTTCTGGAAATGGAGGATTAAAAATTATCAAGAAAATTAGCAGTGGCCCTCAATCACTTGCTTGTGATGGTTTTATTGCTTATCCAGGTTCTGCTTATTTGAACGTAAACTCAGGAGAAACATTTAATTATAAAGGTGATCAGTCACTTTATAATGTGAATGTTAACCAAAATCTTAATTGGTGTGGAGTTCTTGCTGCTGCTCAAGGAGTGACAGTAAACAGTAATGGTGTTTTTTCTATAAAAGGAGGTTTATTTATTGGTACTACAAGAAATTCATCTACGTTAATTGTTAATGGAACTCTTATCATAGAAGGTGATTTAATGGTTTATGGTAATGTGATTTTGAATAGTGGAGCCAAAATTAAATTTTTAGGTACAGGCGGGCACATGATAATTACTGGAACTGTAACAAAAAATAGTGGTGTTGAGATCACAGGAAATTTCATTGATGATAGAAATGAAGGTAAATTGAAATAATAAATTAGCTTTAGGCTGAAAATAGTAAGAGGCTGTCTAGTATTAGACAGCCTCTTTTTTATTTTATAGGTATGTACTTTTGTTAGTTTCAGTTGGCTTTCAAGATTGTTTGTTTAATGTCGTTATTAATTGACTTGTAAAATTATAAGTAATTGTTTTATTGGTGATTTTAGTATTTTAAGAACACTTGATTCAATTGTAATTTGTAATTTTAGAATCATAAAAAAACAAACTTATTATTATGTCTACGAAGGAAATATCAGTTACCGCTAAAGTTGCTTTTTTTTCAACCCAGGCTTACGACAAAGTCTTTTTTGAAAAACACAACATTGATTTTGGTTACAAATTAGAATTTTTTGACACTCAATTAAATGAGCAAACGGCAAAATTAATTCAGGACACAGATGTTGTTTGTGTTTTTGTAAATGATGTTGTTAACGAATCTGTAATTAAAAAATTAGCTAAAAAAAATGTAAAAATTATTGCTTTGAGATGTGCAGGTTTCAATAATGTTGATTTGGAAGCGGCTAAAAGATTTGGAATTAAAGTTTGTCGTGTTCCAGCCTATTCGCCTGAAGCTGTTGCTGAACATGCTATTGCGATGATTTTGACTTTAAATCGTAAAACACATAAAGCCTATAATCGTGTTCGGGAACAAAATTTTTCTTTAAACGGATTATTAGGTTTTGATTTACGCGGAAAAACAGTTGGGATTATTGGAACAGGAAATATAGGGAAAGCGTTTGCTAAGATAGTGAAAGGTTTTGGCTGTAATATCTTGGCTTATGATATTGTTACAGATTCTGAAATGGAGAAGGATGGAGTAACTTTTGTTTCATTAGAGACTATTTTCAAAGAATCGGAGATCATTTCGCTGCACTGTCCTTTAAATGAACAAACCAAACACATTATCAACAAAAAATCAATTGCGTTGATGAAAGATCGCGTAATGATTATCAATACGAGTCGTGGTGGATTAATTGAAACAGCGAGTGCTATTGAAGGTTTGAAAGAAGGAAAAATAGGTTATTTGGGAATTGATGTTTACGAACAGGAAGAGAAACTTTTCTTCAGAGATCTTTCAGCTGATATTATTCAGGATGATGCAATCCAGCGTTTGATGAGTTTTCCAAATGTTTTGGTTACTGCGCATCAGGCGTTTTTTACGAATGAAGCATTAACGCAGATTGCTTTGGTAACATTTGGAAATATTCAAGTTTTATTAGAGAATAAGGAAATTGAAAATAAAGCGGCAATATTAATTTAAATAAAAATAAAAATAAAATATGAAAAAAACACTACTAACGTTTACCCTGTTTCTAATTTTAGTTTCTTGCAAGAACGAACCAAATAAAACAAATGAAAGTAAAAGTCCAATAAGTGTAAACTTCAATAAAATGCTAACGGCGTATTCTGAGGAAGAGTTGAAGTTAAATCCAATTGACGCTACCTATCGAGGAGATGAAAGGTATAATAATTCTTTTCCAAATTTCTTATCAAATGAATATATAAATCAAAGAAAGGCTCATTATGCCAAATATTTAAATCAATTAAATGAATATGATGATTCAGATTTAAGTGAAAGCGAAAAAATGAGTAAAGAAGTTTTAAAATGGGAATGCGAAATAAACTTAAAAGGTTATGATTTTAAACAAGAATATTTACCATTAGACCAAATGTGGACTGTTAATTTAGTAATGGGGCAATTGGCAAGCGGATCAGCAGCACAGCCATTCAAAACAGTTAAAGATTACCAAAACTGGTTGCAAAGAGTAAATGAATATCTTGTTTGGCTAGCAACAGCTAAAGAAAAAATGAATGAAGGAATGGCTTTAGGATATGTTTTGCCTAAATCATTAATTGTGAAAATGATTCCGCAATTTGAAGCCATTGCAGAAGGAACTGTAACATCAAATTTGTTTTATAGCCCTATAAAATTAATGCCAGAATCCTTTTCGGAAAAAGATAAAAAAGCATTGACCGAGGCATATTCAAATCAAATTCAAAATCAAATAATTCCAGCATATGCCGATATGTATTTGTTTTTAAAGAATGATTATATCAAAAAAGGAAGAACATCAAGCGGTATAGAAGGAATTCCGAATGGAAAGGAATTTTACGATTATCAAATTAAAAAATATACCACCACCACTATGACTGCTGATGAAATTCATCAACTCGGATTAAAAGAAGTTGCCAGAATTCTATCAGAAATGGAAAAAGTTAAAAGTGAAGTTGGTTATAAAGGAGACTTAAAATCATTTTTTAATTATGTAAGAACTAATAAGGAATTAATGCCTTTTACAAAGCCGCAACAGGTAATTGACAATTTTTATGCGATTTATGAAAAAATGAAACCACAACTGGAAAAATTATTTGATGTTGTGCCAAAATCAAAATTTGAGGTAAAACGAACCGAAGCTTTTAGAGAAAATTCATCGAGTGCAGAATATAATTTGGGATCAATTGACGGGAAGCGACCAGGTGTGTTTTATGTTCCGATTCCTGATGTAAAAACATATAATACTGTAAGCGATGAAGCATTGTTTTTGCACGAAGCCATACCTGGTCATCATTATCAAGGTTCCTTGCAACAAGAAAATCCAGAACTGCCTGATTTTAGAAAAACATTGACTTATAGTGCTTATGCCGAAGGTTGGGGATTATATACAGAATCACTAGGTAAAGAATTGGGTTTATATACAAATCCATATCAATATTTTGGAATGTTAAGCATGGAGATGCATCGTGCCATACGATTGGTTGTTGATACAGGACTGCACTCTAAAGGATGGACAAGAGAAAAAGCTATTCAATATTCATTAGACAATGAAGCCCAAAGCGAGGAAGGAGTTATTTCAGAGGTGGAACGTTATATGGCAAATCCAGGACAAGCGCTTTCCTATAAAATTGGGCAATTAAAAATTTTAGAACTTCGAGCAAAAGCAACAAAAGAATTGGGAAATAAATTTGAAATCAAGCAATTTCATAACCAAGTTTTATCTACAGGTTGTATTCCATTGTATTTATTAGAAGGAAAAATAAATAATTGGATTGAAATTTCTAAAAAATAGTTTGTTATAGTATAAAAAAAGGAGCTTCATATTGAAGCTCCTTTTTTAAAATATATTTAGAATAAAAATTACCCTTTCAATCGACAAGCTTTTACATCCCCATCAACAACAACCTCAGTCAAGCCAAGAGCCGAAAGATTCGTCGTCGTTTTGTTTCTTTTTTATTTTATAATTTAATTTTTTGATATATGTTGTGGAACAACCCATAGTTTTTGTGTAGAGCCTTTTTCTCTAACGATGGCATAAGTGATACCATTGCCTCCTAATAAATATAATTTGGTGCCTTCAGGCAGAATTATTAAGTCCTCATTATACAATAATTGATTAATTACTTCTTGATCGTTTACTCTAAAATATTTAAACATATTATGAAAGGTTTCTTCACTAGTTGCGGCGTATGTAACTTGAGTAACCTGATAGGTATTTGATGATTCTGATCGATTGCTATTATATTTGGAATTGCTGGATTGATTTGAGTCAGACCATCGGAGAAACCATATAGTGCATCCTGTCATAGCTAAAAATAATATTATTATAAGTGAATAGGAAATAATAGAATCTAATATTGTTGTTTGTTTTGATTTTTTTGGATATTGTGTTGCTCTGTTAGTTTTGTTCTTAATTTTACAATGTGGGTTTTTAAATTTTTTATCACAATTGTAACACTCAAAGAATTGCAAATTTTCTACACCAACAGGAAGACCAAGATCGGTGTAACATTTAGGGCAAAATATATTTTTTCTAGTATCGATGTCTATTTTTATGTGTTTACTCATTATCGTGTTTTTTGAAGTAGTCCATGTTATCAAAGTCCCCAGCATCGAATTTCTTTTTGTCGCTAGGTGTTAGCTCCCAATACCATGTAGGACGTTCTATTTTTTCCTCCTCGTACTGTTCTTTTAACCATCGTTCATGAGCTTTAGAAGATGCAATACTATCTTGTTTCTCTTTTGTAGGATTGGTTTTGCTTTTGTATGTTTTATTTATTGTCTTGGTTTGAGTTTTCTTTGTTGTAGCTTTTTTAGTAGAAGCTTTCTTAGAGTTTTCTTCTGTAATCTTTCTGTACATTTCAACTTCAGACATTTGTTGCCAGTTGACAGTCTTTGCTGGTCTCCTAGTGTAATGTTTGCTTTTGTCTTTGTAATATGAAGATCTCTGAATTATATAATCAGGATAGGCTTTTCGTAAACCATTAAGATATGAATCAGACATCATATCGATTTGGGTTTGAGTAAATTTAGTTGGAGGTGGGTAATAGATCTGAGCCTGAATTTGAAATGATAAAGCTAGAGCTGAAATTATAATTAGTTTTCTCATGATTTAAAAGTTATGCAGAGTGTGTTTTTGTTGCAGATTCTTTATGAAAATATGGTTTTACTTATAATTTATTGTTTACCAAAAATCACACCAATTTTTTATAATCTTGATAATAAAATAATTATATATAAAAAAGGAGCTTCAGTTTTGAAGCTCCTTTTTTAAAATATATTTAGAATAAAAATTACCCTTTCAATCGACAAGCTTTTACATCCCCATCAACAACAACCTCAGTCAAGCCAAGAGCCGAAAGGTTCTTCATCGCTTTGTCCCATTTTTTTCCACTCAATTCCGATTTGATTTTTAATGAACCAAATTCCATTTGGTTTTCATTTAGCTGCAAAAGAGTAACAATTAATTTTTCATCTTCTTCAAGTTGAACCTGTTTCTTTTCTGGACGCATTTGCGGGAACAATAAAACTTCCTGAATCGATGCATTGTTAGTCAAATACATAATCAAACGATCCATTCCAATTCCCATTCCAGATGTTGGAGGCATACCGTATTCCAAAGCTCTTAAGAAATCTTCATCGATAATTCCGTTTGCTTCATCATCACCTTTTGCAGCCAAACGCATTTGGTCTTCAAAACGCTCACGCTGATCAATCGGGTCATTCAATTCAGAATAAGCATTTGCGATTTCTTTACCGCAAACCATTAATTCAAAACGCTCAGTCAAATCTGGATTATCGCGGTGTTCTTTACACAAAGGAGACATTTCTTTAGGATAATCTGTAATGAAAGTTGGCTGAATATAATTTCCTTCGCATTTCGCACCAAAAATTTCATCAATCAATTTTCCTTTACCCATTGTATTATCAACGTCGATTCCCATTCCTCTTGCAGCTTCAAAAAGCTCTTCTTCACTTTTTCCGGAAATATCAAAACCAGTAAAATGTTTGATAGAATCTGTCATTGTAACACGAGCGTAAGGCGCTTTAAAGTTGATTTGATGCTCGCCAAAAGTAACTTCGCTAGTTCCATTTACGGCAATTGCACAATGCTCAAGTAAACCTTCCGCGAATTCCATCATCCAGTTGTAGTCTTTGTAGGCTACATATATTTCCATTGCGGTAAATTCAGGATTATGCGTTCTGTCCATTCCTTCATTACGGAAGTTTCTGGAAAACTCATACACACCGTCAAATCCACCAACAATTAATCTTTTTAAATACAATTCGTTTGCAATACGCATATAAAGCGGAATGTCAAGCGAATTATGATGTGTAATAAAAGGTCTTGCCGAAGCACCACCAGGAATTGACTGCAAAACCGGAGTGTCAACTTCAAGATAACCTGCATCGTTAAAATAACCTCGCATTGCGGTGAATAACTTTGTACGTTTGATGAAAGTTTCTTTCACGTTTTGGTTCACCGTCAAATCCACATAACGCATTCTGTAACGCAATTCAGCGTCGTTGAAAGCATCGTGCACTTTTCCGTCTTCATCCACTTTTGGCAATGGCAACGGACGCAACGTTTTACTCAGAAAAGTAAAACCACTCACACGGATACATTTCGCACCAACTTGGGTAGTAAACAATTCCCCTTCAATACCAATGAAATCTCCCAAATCGGTTAATTTCTTGAATACTTGATTGTATAAAGTTTTATCATCACCTTCACACAAAACATCACGATTCACGTACAATTGAATACGCCCTTCGCTATCCTGTAATTCAGCAAAACAAGCTTTTCCTTGATCTCTCACACTCATCAAACGCCCAGCAACAATCACCTTTTTACCTTCTTCAAAAGACTCCTTTATTTGCTTCGAAGTATGATTTACAGGAAAAAGATTGGCAGGATAAGGATTGATTCCCAAATTGCGTAAAGATTGAAGTTTTTCTCTTCGGATGATTTCTTGTTCTGATAAGGCCATTATGTTCTGTTTTTTAAGTGCGCAAAGATAACAAATAGATTGCAGATTTCAGAAAGCAGATTTTAGATTTTTTGGAGCAGAAAATTCACGTGTTTTCAAGAGCATTTCTCCCGCTTTCCGCTGCAATCTTTTGTGTCACGCCGAAAAGGCGTGACACAAAAGGATTTCCACTTCAATCGGGGCTAGTTTACAATTTTAGTTTTTCATAAGATCTTTACCAAAGCTGCATTTTGATGTATAACTGTTAATTATTTAAAAACAACAATAACAGATGTAAGAAAAGTAATTAACTTCGTTTTTCAAAACTTAGAAACCTTTAAAAATGAAAAGATATTTCTTCCTGCTCTCAATTCTCCTAAACGTAAGCTGTCAGGTCACGGAAACCATTCATCTCAACACTGATGGAAGCGGAACAATTGAAGTAGCTAAGCTAAGGGACGAAAATAGTTATATGCAAATTGTGAAAGAAAACTATTCGAAGGAAGATATCTACAGAGACACAACTTATGTCTTTGGAGATTATATCAAGAAACATCAGGAAACATTTTCCAGAACACCAGTTGCTGACCAAAAAGTGTTTTTGAGATATTCAGATGTGAAAGTTCATAGGAAAGCCAGTTCCTACGATAAGGAATTCCGAACTACTTATACCCAGAATTTTCAAAAAGCATCCGATATTGTTGATCTTTCAAAAACCGATCATTATCTAGACGATATAAAAAATAATTATGCCTTAAGTGCCGAAGAACATTATTATAAAGTAAGCTACAATTACGCCGGAAATCGTTTCAATAGGACCGTAGCGATTATTGATACATTGCATCTAAAAAAGGAATTTGATAAAATTGAAGAAATAAAAGCAAAATACAAAGGGTATAAACTAGTTCAGAATTACGTTTTGAATTATAATTTTCCTCGAAAAATTCAATCAGTTTCCAATCCACTAGCAAAAATAAGTGATGACCGTAAATCACTGTCAATACAATTTCTATTAACCGATTGTCTGCAAAATCCATTGAGCACAAACTTGGAAGTGGTTTTAGAACCTGAGGAAGTCGATTAAAAAAAAACACCTAACAGGTTTCAATAACTTGTTAGGTATTTTTATTGATCGAATTAGGCACAGACGAGTCTAGCTATTATTTTCAGTTTTATTTTTGTTCAGCGATTGTTGCTTTATTAAGTTTAATAATTCTAATTTTTTGGTTTGTGTTATCCACCAAAAAAACACGATCCTCCAGTTGTACAACGCTGACAATACTTCCAAAAGGATTTGCACCCATAATATCTGAAGCATTTATTCTTGCATTGTAGGTTTTGTTGATAAACTCTTCTTTAGGATATATACGGAGAGAATTTAAGCTTCCGTCGTTTTCTGCGGTAACAGCCCAATCAGTGCTAAAAGTTATAGCAATAGGTTTTGTGTTTGTAAAAGGCGTTGTTGTTGGGGTTATTGGGGTAGTCAGCGAGCTTGTGGCGTTTTTTCGGATGTCTGCAATGTTGTAATATAAATAACCTTTTGCATCTCTTCCTGCAATAACTAAATTCCCGGAAGCTACATCCATCGAATAGATTTCGTCAAAACCTTTTAACGTATTTAATTTGGCAATGGGAGCCAAATTCCAATTGCTAGTTTCGGTGATTTGAGATGTCTCAAAAATTTTAATAGTCGTTTCTTTTTCTTTGACAAATACGAGTCCGTCTTTTACTACAACCGCAAAGACATGAACAAAAGTATCCCACCATTTGCCATTCCCTACAGTATTTATTCCTAAGTTGGTGATCTCATCGATTACAAAAATTCTAGAATCAACGCTTCCTAGATATATACGTCCATTGTCAATGCATACTGATGAAAGTCTGGTTAATGGAATCGTGGTGGTTCCTTTGGTATAATCTTTAATTGTTTTTATGTAAGCCAAAGTTTTAGCATTAAAAACCTCCAGAACATCACCATTGCAGATGTATAATTTATCATTTGCAATTGCTATTCCTCTGGGATCTAGTGTTCCGGTTCCGTCCCCAATTTGCTTGGCTGTTATAATTGCTTCATCTGATGGATAGTAATAGTCATAATTTGTTGGCTCGACTGTCTCATAAGAATCTTTACTGCAATTTGTAAAAACACATAGAAACAGTATAAAAAAAGTGATTTTTTTCATGTAGGTATATTTTGTTAGTTCCATTTTCCTTCTCCTTTATATTTTAATAAGAAAGGGTTTTTTGGATCAATTTTAAAAACTGGTTTTGAGTAAATTTTTGAGAGGTAACTGGTTTTTGTCCATCCTTTTAATATTTCAGGATCGGTAAAAGGGAGATCGTTTAGATATATTAGGTATTTATAGAAATCGGTAAGCATTCCTTGTTGACCGCCGCCTTCTCCGCTATTGGCTAAATTGCTGTCATGATTGTAGCCGGTGTGATGTGAATATTCGTGTGACCAAACAGACATTTCACCTTTCCAGTGTCCTGTAATATAATCGGATTCCCATTGCGAGGCTAAATTCCCGCCTCCCAATGCAGAAGCTCCAGTTACCATTGCCATCCAGAGTGTTCTGTTGTCAACATATTTCAAATATTGTTGCTCAATTTCGGATTTCGAAAAATAATCATAAACTCCGTTGGAGTCAGCAGTATTTCCATGCCAATCAGTTGCTCCGCTTACTGGAGTTCCGGCTAGAGTGGCTTGTTCTTGTTTGTATCTGTCAAAATGTATAAAAGTATCGTAATACATAGGATGGCTCAGAGCATAGGAATAATTTATGATCATTGTAATTGCCTCTTTGGCCAAAACGGGGTTCATTGGTAAAAACTTATTAGGTTCATTCAAATGATACCCATCGTTAAATTGAACTAACTGCGAAGATTTTATTTTTTTAAATTTTGAAAATAAAGGATCGGTTGATTCTATCGAAAATTCGATTGCTCCAGTAGAGAAGCCATCAATTTTATCAATTGTAACCGTATT
This sequence comes from Flavobacterium granuli, assembly GCF_031456055.1. Lineage (GTDB taxonomy): Bacteria > Bacteroidota > Bacteroidia > Flavobacteriales > Flavobacteriaceae > Flavobacterium > Flavobacterium granuli_A. The sequence goes on along the minus strand of NZ_JAVDTX010000001.1, from coordinate 640,228 downwards.
GCCTGTTTCCAGTAAATAATCATTTTTCCCGGCTACTAACGGAATTTGATGAGTGGAACGATGAAACGCAGGGATTTTTGTAAAATGATAGAGTACAAATCGTTTGTCATAGTTACCTAATTTAGCATAGATTTTTACATCAGTAAGTCCAACTGGCGAATAAAGAGATATTTGAACTGAATCTTTTCCTTTTTGGATTATTTGTAACGGTTGATTTACCCGAAACCAACGATCATTTTTGTTATACATTTTTGAAGGGCTTTCAGCATCTTCAAACATGGTCATCGGTCGATTTCCTGAGGGTAAATTTGTTGCATCAAGACTTGATGCATAATTGGGTTCGTAGTCTATGGTTTGGGTTTCGTTTTCACAGCTTGTAAGAATGATAAAAGTAGCTAACAGTAGGTTGGAAAAGAACCGTCTTTTAATGTTTGGAGTCATTATAAGTAGGATTTAAATAGGTTGTTTGAAATTTTAGGGGGAATTGTTTTTAGATTTTAAAATGCGAATATACTTATTTCTTTTTGAGAGTTTGGCTAGAATTAATTCTAGAGGAGGGTAGTTTTTTTGAATATAAGTATTTAAAAGTTTAAGATTGTTAGTAGTAAAGTCTTAACGCCTTTTGATCTGAATTATTTTTCATATCAGAAATTTTAACCCTTTTTACTTTGTAACTTTGCCATTAAAATTGGAAAAATGGAATTGGGATGATTCAAAACGACAAATCTTGATGAAGAATGAAGAATGGATGTAGCCAATAAAAAAGAATAAATTCTATATATGAATAAGAAAATTATCTTTCAGGAATTAGGAAATAAAGATTACCAAGAAACTTGGAAATACCAAGAGGAATTATTCAAGGGAATTGTGGATTTGAAGATTCAAAATAGGAGAGAGGAAACTTCTGTTGAAACGCCCAATTATTTTCTGTTTGTAGAACACCCTCACGTTTATACTTTAGGTAAAAGCGGTGATTTGAGTAATTTGCTTTTATCCGAAAAACAGTTGGAAGCTAAAGGAGCCACTTTCTATAAAATCAATCGCGGTGGTGATATTACCTATCACGGGCCAGGACAAATTGTGGGTTATCCTATTTTGGATTTAGAAAATTTCTTTTCGGATATTCATAAATACTTGCGTTTTCTGGAGGAAGCTATTATTCTGACTTTACAAGAATACGGCTTGGAATGTGGCCGAAGTGATGGAGAAACTGGAGTTTGGCTTGGAGTAGGAACACCTTTCGCCCGAAAAATTTGCGCTCTTGGAGTTCGTGCTTCCCGTTGGGTAACCATGCATGGTTTTGCACTAAATGTCAATGCTGACTTGGGGTATTTTGACAACATCATTCCTTGCGGAATCCGTGGCAAAGCGGTTACTTCATTGCAGGTAGAACTTGGTGTCGACAAAGTGGATGAACAAGAAGTGAAAGAAAAAATCTTAAAGCATTTCTCTAATTTGTTTGAATGCTCGATTGTTCGATAATTGGATGCTTCTAAAAATCTAAATATCCAATTTCAACTGCTCTGGCAATAACCTGAAACTCATTCTGTGGTATTTTGTGGTACCGTATTTTCGGATGGCATCACGGTGTTCTTGGGTGGGATAGCCTTTGTTTTTCTTCCAATTGTACATGGGGAATTCTTCATGAATTTTGTCCATATATTCATCACGATATGTTTTTGCTAATATCGATGCGGCAGCAATGCTTAAATATTTTGAATCTCCTTTTATAATACTTTGATTCGGAATTGATTTCAATAATTCTATTTCGGCTTTGGAGAATTTTTTTCCATGACTGTTCTTCAAACCCAATTTGGCGTTCAATGCTCTATTACCATCAACAATAATAAATTCGGGAGTTTGTGTTAATTTCAAGACGCATTCCTGCATTCCTTTCATCGAAGCATTTAGAATATTTATTTCGTCAATTTCATTGGGATGTAAATGGGTTACGGCAAATGTAATGGCTTCCTGTTCGATAATAGGTCTTAGTTTTTCTCTTGCTTTTTCGGATAATTGCTTGCTATCATTTAGGATAGTATTTTTAAAATCAAATGGTAAAATCACTGCTGCTGCAGTAACTGGGCCGGCAAGACAACCTCGTCCGGCTTCGTCGGTGCCGGTTTCGAGCTGGAAAGTGGAGAAATTATTAAGAAGCATATTGAAATCTTTTCGTATGGCAAATATTGTGATTTTTTCTTGATTTTCTTTTTGTGTGGTAAATTGATTTCGTGGAAAATAAAAGATGTTGAAATTGCTTTAAGGTTGTTGCGAGCGCGAGAGGGATTACTTCACTATATATTTATTTTCATAGGAGTTCAGTGAACTTCGTTTGCAGCAAGCTACCGAAGTAGCGTGTATAGCCCGACAGCAATAGAAAAAGGGGCGTATGAACTGTACTGTGAGTTTGCCCCTTTTTCTACTGGTGGCTCGCCCAAGTTATGTGGAATAGATATGTTGTGGTTTGTAACTAAATTATGTTTTGTTGTTTGTTCTATAAATTGAGGTGTTTTTTTATTTATAAGTTTTTATCCTTTACCTTTGCTCGGTATATCAGTAAAATAATTGCCTAATTATAACCTTTTCAAATGAGAATTTACTTTTCGTTACTTTTTTTAGCTTTTCCAATTCTCCTATTTTCTCAAGTAAATAGTGCTAAAGAAATTGATTATAATACTAAATACAATTCTTCGGATTCCATAAAGAAGAAAAAAGCGCCAGAGGCAACTATTGATATGTATCAGATTATTTCGTTGAATAAGGATACAACTTATATTGATACAACGCAGTCTATCCGAAAGGCATATGGCCATAATTATTTAAGAAAAGATAACTTTGGTCTTTTGAGTTTTACTAACATTGGCCAAACTTATAATACACTACAATATGGACTTAATGGGTTTTCACCTTATCCTGGATTTGGATTTACTGCAAAACAATTTAATTATAGCAAGGCAGAGGAAATAAGATATGCCAATGTTGCCACTCCAGTATCAGAGTTGTATTTTAAAACTACAATACAGCGAGGTCAATCGACTGATGTTTATTTTACCGTAAATACGTCTCCAAGACTGAATTTTTCTATTGCCTACAAAGGGTTGCGTTCGGAAGGTAGATACATTAATCAGGAATCCAAAACGAGTAATTTTAGATTTACCACTAGTTATAATACCAAAGATGGACGTTATGTTGTCAATGCACATTATGTTGGTCAGAAGATTCAGAACGAAGAAAATGGAGGAATTAGCAATGTAAGTGAATTTGAAAGTGATGATCCTGAGTTTGATAATAGAGATCGTTTGGGCGTTTATTTTGAAGATGCGATGTCTGTGTTAAAAGGAAAGCGTTTTTTTGTGGATCAAACTTTTAGAATAAATCCAAAAAAAGGTGACAATAATTTATACGTTACGGAACAATTCAATTACGAGGATACTTATTTTAATTATACGCAAGAAACGGTGCCTTCTTCCGTTGGAGGAGAAATAGTGGATCGTTATGGAGAATCTTTTGTTACCAGTGGGATCAACGACAGAACTTCTTATAATAAAATGTACAACAAAGCGGGATTGGTTTATGAGAATATGACTTTAGGGGCTTTTACTTTTTTTATAGATGACTTGCATTCCAATTATTTCTACAATAATATTTTGTATTTAGATTCGGAAACTGTTCCTAATTTGTTAAGTCAAGCTATAAACACCATAGGAGGACAATATAATTATCGCAAGGGCAAATGGAATGGGAAGTTTTTATATTCAAAATCAATAACGGATCAAAATTTATCCAACCTTGATGCTTCGGCGGTGTATGATATTAATGATGAGAATCAAATCTCTTTCCGATATCAAAACATGAATAAACTGCCTAACAATAATTATAATTTGTACCAAAGTAGTTATAGAAAGTACAATTGGTCGAATGATTTTGTAAATGAAAAAATAAACTCGATCAGTGTTAATGCCGATACTAAGTGGGTTTCGTTGTCTGTGCAGTTAAATTCGATTAATGACTATTTGCATTTTGCTGATATTTCAACAGATGCTGAAAGTGCTGCAGGAACTCAAATTGTGGCTCCAGCTCAATATGGTAAAGCGATTAATTATGCATCGCTTAAGATTGCAAAAGAGTTTGTGGTGGGTAAATTTGCATTGGATAATACTTTGTTATTCCAAAAAGTGGATCAATCAGATCTTATTTTGAATGTTCCTGAATTTGTAACCCGAAACACATTGTATTTTTCGGATTATATGTTTTCAAAAAGACTTTTTATCCAAACAGGATTTGAACTGAATTATTTCACTAGTTACTACAGTAATAGCTACAACCCATTGATTGGTGAGTTTTTTGTTCAAGACAAAGTAGAAATTGGGAATTTTCCACTTGTAGATTTCTTTATAAATGCAAAAATTCAACGCACTCGATTTTATTTAAAAGCAGAACATTTCAATTCGTTGTTTTCAAAAAACAATTATCTTTCAGCACCAGATTATCCGTATCGTGATTTCTTGATTCGTTTTGGAATAGTTTGGAACTTCTTCAATTAATTTAGAAATTAGTCATTTAAAATTTAAGTTTAAAACTGAAAAAATAACTAATTTCGCTTTTATAATAAACTATATAGGAATAGTGTGGTTTAAAAATAACCCCCAAAAAAACACAAAATGGAATATTCAGAGAATATATTAGGAACTATTGGGAATACTCCATTAGTGAAACTCAATAAAGTAACAGCAGAAGTAGATGCTTTGGTTTTGGCCAAAGTTGAGACATTCAATCCTGGTAATTCGGTTAAAGACCGTATGGCTGTAAAAATGATTGAAGATGCCGAAGCTGACGGACGTTTGCAACCAGGTGGGACTATAATCGAAGGAACTTCTGGAAATACTGGGATGGGACTTGCATTAGTTGCAATCATCAAAGGATACAAATTGATCTGTGTGATATCCGACAAACAATCCAAAGAAAAAATGGATATTCTTCGTGCAGTTGGAGCCAAAGTAGTGGTTTGCCCTACTGACGTGGAACCAACAGATCCACGTTCATACTATTCGGTTTCCAAAAGATTGGCCGAAGAAACACCCAACTCTTGGTATGTGAACCAATATGATAATTTATCTAATTCACTGGCGCATTACGAACAAACGGGTCCAGAAATTTGGAAACAAACAGAAGGGAAGATTACTCATTTTGTAGTTGGAGTAGGTACAGGAGGAACGATTTCTGGAGTTGGGAAATACTTAAAAGAGAAAAACCCAAACATCAAAATTTGGGGAATTGATACCTATGGTTCTGTGTTCAAGAAATATCATGAAACAGGAATTTTTGACGAAAATGAAATTTATTCCTATATCACAGAAGGTATTGGGGAAGATATTTTACCAAAGAATGTGGACTTCTCTCTAATTGATGGATTCACTAAAGTAACCGATAAAGATGCTGCTGTATATACTCGAAAAATTGCTCTAGAAGAAGGAATATTCGTTGGGAATTCAGCAGGAGCGGCCATAAAAGGATTGTTGCAACTTAAAGAACACTTCAAACCGGAAGATGTGGTTGTAGTGTTGTTTCATGATTCTGGAAGTCGTTATGTGGGTAAAATGTTCAATGACGACTGGATGCGTGAAAGAGGATTTCTTGAGGAAGACTTCGCTAAAGCCGAAGATGTTGTCAAAGATCATGTGGATAAACAATTGGTTGTGGTTCGTACAGAGGAATTGGTTTCGCATGCAATAGACCGTATGCGTAAGCACGATATTTCACAAATCCCTGTAGTTGATATCACTGGATTTGTTGGTTCTGTTGACGAAACCGATTTGTTTAGAAGTTATATGGTCGATAAAAATGTAATAGATAAACCTATCAAAGAAGTAATGGGGAAACCCTTTCCTATTGTGAAATTAAGTACTTCTATCGAAGAAGTATCCAGATTTTTCTCTAAAGATAATGATGCCGTTTTGGTGGATCTTGAAAATGGAAATCATCAAATCATTACGAAGTCTGATATTATTAGATTGATGAAATAACTTTATAAGGATTGCAGATTTTATATTAATCATGAAATCTGCAATCTATAATCTGCAATCTAAATTCCACATGACTTTCACTGCTATAGATTTTGAAACTGCAACTGCTTATCATCCGTGTTCGGTAGGTATCGTTACCGTTGAAAACGGTGTTATTGTAGATGAGTTTGTGACTTTAATCAAGCCACCTAATAATGAATATAATCCTTTCACTATTCGGGTTCACGGGATATATCCAAGAGACACTGTAAACGCCAAAACGTTTGTGGAAGTATTTCCCGAAATTCGGAAAAGACTTGAAAACAGAGTCGTGGTGGCTCATAACGAAAGCTTCGACCGTAATGTTTTGTCCAAATCAATGGCACTTTATGGGTTGAACTACGAAGATTTGAATATTGGTTCTCGTTGGGAATGTACCGTGAAAATATATAAATCCAAGGGTTTAAAACCTACAACTTTAAGTGATTGTTGTAGAGCCATGAAAATCCAACTAAATCATCACGAAGCTTTATCAGATGCTCGTGCGTGCGCCAAATTGTATTTATTGAGATAATTTTTTTAATATAGTAGAAATATCTTTCTTTTTTGTTTTGTAAGTTAAGTTGTTGATTTTTTTTATTACTTTAGTCTAAATGTCTAATAATCTAAGAAATCTGAATTATGAAAGAAGATTTTCTCCACTATCTTTGGAAGTTCAAGAAATTCGATGCTTTAAATCTTAAAACTTGTAATCAAGAGGAAATTACGATCAGTAATGTGGGGCAATATTTAGAATTAGCTGGACCAGATTTTTTTAATGCCCAAATTACTATTGGCAATCAAAAATGGGCCGGTAATGTCGAAATTCATGTCAAATCTTCCGATTGGTATGTGCATCATCATGAGAAAGATGCGGGTTATGAAAATGTAATTTTGCATGTAGTTTGGGAACATGATTCCGAAATTTTCAGAAGTAATAACACCAAAATTCCAGTACTCGAACTCAAAAACTATGTCAGTACTGATATCCTAAGCAATTATCAAAAGTTGCTCTCTCCTAAATCTTGGATTTTTTGCGAAAAGCAACTTAAAGAGATTCCTAATTTTGTACTGATAAATTGGCAGGAGCGTTTATTTTTTGAACGTTTAGAAAGAAAATCAAAGCCTATTTTGGATTTGTTGGAGTCAACTAATAATGATTGGGAAGCAGTTTTGTTTTGTCTTTTGGCGAAGAACTTTGGTCTGAATACGAATGGAGGAATATTTCTGAAAATCGCTCAGTCTATTCCTTTTTCTGTGATTCGGAAAGAATGTTTTGAAGAAGAAAATTTGGAAGCATTATTATTTGGCTTTGCTGGACTGTTGGATGCAGATAAAGAAGATAGATATTTCAAAGATTTAAAATTCAGGTTTTTTTATCTGCTTCATAAATACCAAATGGAGAAGGGGTGTATTGAATCCGTTCAGTTTTTCAAACATCGTCCGGATAATTTCCCCACGATTAGGCTTTCGCAATTAGCCAATTTGTACAACAAACATCAAAATCTATTTTCGAAAATAAACGACTTGAATTCTGTTGAAGCTATTTATGAGGTTTTTAGTGTTTCAGTAGCTTCCTATTGGGAAACGCATTATCAATTTGACAAAGAAAGTCCGAAGAAAAAGAAAGCATTGACCAAATCGTTTATGGATTTGATTATTTTGAATACGGTTATTCCACTTCAATTTGCATTTGCCAAAAGTCAGGGAAAGGAAATCTCTGAAGCTTTAATCGCTATTTTAAATGATGTTGAGTCTGAAAAGAATTCAATTATAGATAAATTTAGTTCTTTTGGATTAAAAGCTAAAAATGCATTTGAAACTCAATCCTTATTACAACTCAAAAATGAATATTGTAATAAAAACAAATGTTTGGATTGCGCTATCGGAATGGAGTTGCTGAAGAATAATTAATCGAAGAAAGCAATTGTTTTGAACTTCTTTACATTAATTGATTGTATTAAAAGTTTATGTAAATTTGTCCTAACTCATAAATGACAAAAACTATGCGAGGAATAATGCGATTGAAATTCTTTTTAGAAAAATACGGTTTCCATGTGTCTTCCCGTTTGGCTGACAAATTAGGGATGCGTGTTACAAGTGTTCGTTTGTTCTTTATCTATATTTCTTTTGTAACGGTGGGTTTGGGATTCGGAGCTTATTTAACATTAGCTTTCTGGATTAAGCTAAAAGATTTAATAAGAGCAAAAAGGACTTCAGTCTTCGATTTGTAGAAAATAATATAACAAAAAAGGGATTTTAAAGCTTAAACACTTTAAAATCCCTTTTTTTATTCCCAGAAAAAAAAATTATTTTTCTGGATTGTTCAATTTACTGTTTTTCTTTCCATATATGAAGTAGATTGCAACTCCTAATGCCATCCAAACTACAAGTCTAACCCAGCTTTCGTTTGGTAATGAATACATTAATGCTAAACAAATTACGATTCCAGCAATAGGAACAAACGGAACTAATGGAGTTTTGAATGATCTTGGAGCATCTGGCATTTTTTTACGCATAACCATAACACCAATACATACTAATACGAAAGCTAATAAAGTTCCAATACTTACCATATGACCTAAATCACTTACAGGTACAAGACCCGCAAATATGCTTACGAAAAGTAAAAAGAAAAGATTTGTTTTCCAAGGTGTACGGAATTTAGGGTGGATAGAGCTGAAAAAAGGAGGTAATAAACCATCTTTACTCATTGTATAAAATACACGGCTTTGTCCCATAAGCATTACTAACATTACTGAAGTATAACCAGCTAAAATGGCTACGATTAAACCAGTTTGTAAAAAGTCATATCCTGTTTTTGCAAAAGCAGTTGCAGCAGGTTTTGCATCACCAGCAAATTCTGAATAGTTTACTAGACCTGTCATTACGTGAGCAAATAATACATACAATATAGTACAAATTACTAATGAACCTAAAATACCAATTGGCATTCCTTTTTGAGGGTTTTTTGCTTCTTGAGCCGCTGTAGATACAGCGTCAAAACCAATAAAAGCAAAAAATACTGTTCCTGCACCTGCAGCAATTCCTGTCCATCCGAATTCTCCAAAAACACCAGTGTTTTCAGGAATATAAGGAGTATAGTTTGCAGTGTCAATAAAACTCCATCCTAAAACGATGAAAACAATAACTACGGCTACTTTTACAACAACTAAGAAATTATTTAATGATGCTGATTCTTTTGTTCCTCTAATTAATAATAAAGATAACATCGATACAATGAAGATCGCTGGCAAGTTTACAATTCCACCCTCTATTATTGTACCATCACTAAGTTTTAATGTTTCCCAAGGCGAACATATATAATCATGTGGGAGATGTATACCGTATTTATTTAATAACTCTAGTAAATAACGCGACCAGCTCACACCGACTGTTGCGGCCCCTAATGCGTATTCTAAAACTAAATCCCAACCAATAATCCAAGCCATAAATTCACCCATAGTAGCATACGAATAAGTGTAAGCACTACCTGCAACAGGAATCATTGAAGCAAATTCTGCATAACAAAGTCCTGCAAAGGCACATCCAACGGCTGCTAAAATAAATGATAAAGTAACTGCCGGCCCAGCATGTTCTGCCGCTGCAATACCTGTTAATGAGAATAATCCGGCTCCAATAATGGCGCCAACTCCCAGTGCAACAAGTGATCTTGAAGATAAGGTTCTTTTTAATCCTTTTTCAGATTCGGATGCTTCATCAAGCAATACCGAAAGTGGTTTAGTTTTCCAAATTGACATACTATAATATTGGTTAATTGTTATTAAGTGCCAAATGTATTGTTTTTTATAAAAAATAAAAACTATAATTTCATTTAACTAACAAATTAATTATGAATTTGGTTTTTTTATTTTGAAAAAAAATGCAAGGAATGTATTCTGAGTAATTTAAATAATAATTTAAATTAATATTTTTCTTATAAAAAATTTTTGGTATCAAATAATTTTTATATTTTTAGAATTCAAATATTTTGCTCAAAAGCATGTAATTTCACCTATGACTCTCAAACAGATTAAAGATTGTTTTAAATTTTCTCGTGAACAGCGAACGGGTATTGTTTTCTTGTTTGGAATTATAATAATCCTTCAGTCAGTATTTTTCTTTCTTGATTTTAATGCAATTGAAAAAGAATATCCAGACAAACAAAAATGGCTTTCTCTACAATCGGAAGTTGATGTTGCTAAAATGAATGATTGGGATGATAAACCTAAAATGTACCCTTTTAATCCCAATTTTATTTCTGATTACAAAGGCTACAAAATCGGGATGTCTGTTCAGGAAATTGACCGGCTTCTAGATTTTAGAAAACAAAATAAATTTGTAAATTCTGCCAAAGAATTTCAAGTTGTAACAAAAGTTTCAGATTCGTTGTTGAATATGATTGCACCATTCTTTAAGTTTCCAGATTGGGTAAATCGTAAAAAAGAATTTAAGGATTATAAATATGATCAGAATTCGGCTTTCTCTAAAAAAGAAAAAATAGCTTTAATCGATATTAATCAAGCAACGAAAGAAGATTTGATTAAAATAAATGGGATAGGAGAGGTGATTTCGCTTCGGATTTTAACTCAAAAAGAAAAATTAGGTGGATTTGTTTCCATGGAACAGCTTAAAGATGTTTGGGGATTGTCTCCTGAAGTAATTCTGAATTTAAATACCCATTTTCAGATTGGAAAACTTTCAAATTTGAATAAAATTGATATCAATAATGCTTCAATAAAGGAGCTTTCTCAGTTTTTTTATTTCAAATATGACTTAGCAAGACAAATTGTAAAATATAGAAGTATGAATGGTGATTTTGAAAATATTGAGGATTTGATAAAAATTAACGGCTTTCCTGTTGAAAAATCAAATTTTATTGCCTTATATTTGGACTTTTAATATAAAAGACATTTATGATGAATTTTGATTACAACGAAACGCAATCTTTAATAGCTCAATCTATAAAAGATTTTGCCGAAAAAAATATAAGACCTTATATAATGGAGTGGGATGAAGCTCAAATCTTTCCAATTCCGCTTTTCAAAAAGCTGGGAGAAATGGGATTTATGGGGGTTTTGGTTCCAACTGAATTAGGAGGCTCAGGATTAGGATATCATGAATATATCACGATTGTGGAGGAAATTTCAAAAGTTGATCCTTCTATAGGATTGTCAGTTGCAGCTCACAATTCTTTATGTACTAATCATATTTTGACTTTTGGAAATGAAGAGCAAAAGAAAAGATGGATTCCAAAATTAGCCACCGCCGAACATATTGGTGCTTGGGGTTTGACGGAACACAATACAGGATCTGATGCAGGGGGAATGAATACAACTGCTGTTCGTGATGGAGATTTTTGGGTGGTAAATGGAGCTAAAAACTTCATTACGCATGCTATTTCTGGAGATATTGCAGTGGTAATTGTTCGTACTGGTGACAAGGGGGATTCCAAAGGGATGACCGCATTTGTGTTCGAAAAAGGAATGCCTGGATTTACATCGGGTAAAAAAGAAAATAAATTAGGAATGCGTGCTAGTGAAACTGCCGAATTGATTTTCGATAATTGTCGTATTCCGGATGCTAATAGATTAGGTGAAGTTGGGCAGGGATTCATACAAGCTATGAAAATTCTTGATGGCGGACGTATTTCAATTGGAGCTTTGTCATTAGGGATTGCAAAAGGGGCTTATGAAGCGGCTTTGAAGTATTCTCAAGAAAGGCATCAGTTTGGTCAGCCTATTTCTGAATTTCAAGGAATATCTTTTAAATTAGCTGATATGGCTACCGAGATTGAAGCTTCAGAATTATTGTTGCACAAAGCGGCTTTCCTTAAAGAGCAACATCGACCTGTAACCACATTAGGTGCTATGGCCAAAATGTATTCATCAGAGGTTTGTGTAAAAGTGGCTAACGAAGCTGTGCAAATACACGGAGGTTATGGTTATACTAAAGATTATCCAGTAGAAAAATTCTATAGAGATTCGAAATTATGTACCATAGGGGAAGGAACTACCGAAATTCAAAAAGTAGTAATTTCTAGAAATTTATTGAAATAAATAGTATGGTGGCAAGTCGTTCGCCTTTACTTTGATAGCTAGCTTTTGCTCTTCACATGTGACCAAGAGTATTTTTGGTTTGAATCAAACTTGGTTGTTGTTGTGAAATAAACTAAAAAAAAATAAAAATAAAGCGCTCAAAATTCAAAATAATGTTTACTTTTGCGCACTTAACGAAAGGGGGTGATAAAATTATGTTAATTATACCAATTAAAGACGGAGAAAATATCGATAGAGCACTTAAGCGCTACAAAAGAAAATTCGATAAAACTGGAACTGTAAGACAACTAAGAGCACGTACTGCTTTTATTAAGCCATCAGTTATCAATAGAATGAAGTTTCAAAAAGCAGCTTATATTCAAAACATGAAAGATGGTTTAGAGAATATCTAGTCGAATTCTATTAAAATAAAATTACCGTTAGTAATTAAAGTTTCTTAACTTTGATGCTAACGGTTTTTTTATGGCTACAAATAATAAAGATGCATTTAGAGATTATCTGCAATTAGAAAAAAAATATTCCCCACATACCATAAATGCTTACTTAAATGATGTTGCTTATTTTGAGTCATTTAATAAGGGGTGTTTTGAACAAGATTCAATTGAGCAGGTTAATTATAGTCAGATTAGAAGTTGGATTATTTCTCTTGTTGAAGATGGTGTTTCAAATGGTACTGTAAATAGAAAGATAGCTTCCTTAAAAGCTTTTTATAGGTTTCTCTTAAAAATAAAACAAATCCAGATTAATCCGTTGTTGAAGCATAAGGCTTTAAAAACAGAAAAAAAACTTCAAATTCCCTTTTCCGAAAAAGAACTTACTGAGGTGTTGTCTCAAAATTTACATTCTGAAGGGTTTCAGGAAATAAGAGATAAGCTTATAGTAGAGTTGTTTTATACTTCAGGTATACGGAGGACAGAACTTATTCATTTGAAATATTCTAATGTTAATATAGTTGGGAGTACTTTAAAGGTGTTGGGGAAAAGAAATAAAGAGCGTATTCTTCCGGTTTTGCCTATAGTAGTTCAGCAGTTGTTGTTGTATATTAAGGAGCGTTCCTTATTGGAAGCAATAGTGGATGAGGATTATTTATTTCTAACAAAAAAAGGGTTAAAATTGAGTGATTCTTTTGTGTATCGTTTAATAAATTCATACTTTAGTAGTGTCTCCGAGAAGGTAAAAAAAAGTCCTCATATATTAAGACATACGTTTGCGACTCACTTATTAAATAACGGAGCTGATTTGAATTCAGTTAAAGAGTTATTAGGACATTCTAGTTTGGCTTCTACGCAAATTTATACCCATAGTAGTTTGTCTGAACTCAAAAAGGTGTATCATGAGGCGCATCCTAGGAATAAAAAATAATTCTGAAATGTTTAACCATTAAATAGATTGATTATGAAGGTAAATGTTCATGCAGTTAACTTTACTGTTGACAAAAAGCTGGTTGATTTCGTTCAAGAGAGAATGGATAAATTGGAAAAGTATTATGACAGGGTTGTTTCTTCGGATGTTTTTTTGAAGGTGGAAAAGACAAGTGAGAAGGAAAATAAAATCGTCGAAATAAAGATTAATGTTCCTGGAGATGATTTTTTGGTTAAAAAGCAGTGCAAGTCCTTTGAGGAAGCAGTGGAACAATCGGCCGAATCTTTAGAGCGATTACTGGTAAAACGTAAAGAAAAGTTAAGAACACATATTTAATTAAATTTTTTTTCAAAAAATGTTTTGATTAAAAGATAAAATCTCTACATTTGCAGTCCGTTAGAAATAGCGGACTTTTTTTATTGATATTGCCAGCGTAGCTCAGTTGGCTAGAGCAGCTGATTTGTAATCAGCAGGTCGTGGGTTCGAGTCCCTCCGCCGGCTCAAAAGGCGAAAGTTTTGATATAAAAAGTTGGGGAGATACTCAAGCGGCCAACGAGGGCAGACTGTAAATCTGCTGTGTGAACTTCGCAGGTTCGAATCCTGCTCTCCCCACTAAAGCTAGATGGCAGATTTTAGTTAGCAGATTTTTAAAGTCTGCGATCTGTAGTCAAAAAAACTGCCGACTTAGCTCAGAGGTAGAGTGCTTCCTTGGTAAGGAAGAGGTCACGGGTTCAATTCCCGTAGTTGGCTCAAGTAAGTAGGAAATTGAAATAAATATATAAACTAGATTAAAAATTAAGTAAAATGGCAAAAGAAACCTTTAACCGTTCGAAACCACACTTAAATATTGGTACGATCGGACACGTAGATCACGGTAAAACTACTTTAACAGCAGCAATCACAAAAGTGTTATCTGATGCTGGTTACTGTCAAGCAAAATCATTTGATCAAATTGATAATGCTCCTGAAGAAAAAGAAAGAGGTATTACAATTAATACATCACACGTAGAGTATGAAACGGCTAACCGTCACTATGCACACGTTGACTGTCCTGGTCACGCGGATTACGTAAAAAACATGGTTACTGGTGCTGCTCAAATGGACGGTGCTATCCTTGTTGTAGCTGCAACTGACGGACCAATGCCACAAACACGTGAGCACATCCTTTTAGGTCGCCAAGTAGGTATTCCTAGAATGGTAGTTTTCATGAACAAAGTGGATATGGTTGATGATGCTGAGTTATTGGAATTAGTTGAAATGGAAATTAGAGACTTGTTGTCTTTCTACGAATATGATGGTGACAACTGTCCAGTTATTCAAGGTTCTGCTTTAGGTGGATTGAATAATGATGCTGCATGGGTACCAAAAATTCTTGAATTGATGGAAGCTGTTGATGCTTGGATCGAAGAGCCAATTCGTGATACTGAAAAACCATTCTTGATGCCAGTTGAAGATGTATTTACAATTACAGGTCGTGGAACTGTTGCTACAGGTCGTATCGAAACTGGTATTGCTAATACAGGAGATGCTGTTGAAATCATTGGTATGGGAGCTGAAAAATTAACTTCTACTATTACAGGAGTTGAGATGTTCCGTAAAATCCTTGATAGAGGTGAAGCTGGAGATAACGTAGGTTTATTGTTAAGAGGTATTGATAAAGAATCTATCAAAAGAGGAATGGTTATCATTAAGCCAGGATCAGTAAAACCACACGCTACTTTCAAAGCTGAGGTTTATATCTTGAAAAAAGAAGAAGGTGGACGTCACACTCCATTCCATAATAACTACCGTCCACAGTTCTACGTACGTACAACTGACGTAACAGGAGTTATTACTTTGCCAGAAGGTGTAGAGATGGTAATGCCAGGTGACAACTTAACAATCAATGTTACTTTGTTAAGCCCAATCGCAATGAGCGTTGGTTTACGTTTTGCTATCCGTGAAGGTGGTAGAACTGTAGGTGCAGGTCAGGTAACTGAAATTGTAGCTTAATACTATAATAAATACCAAAACCAGTGTCGTTTTGACGACGCTGGTTTTTATTAACTACGGGCGTAGTTCAAGGGTAGAATAGCGGTCTCCAAAACCGTTGATGGGGGTTCGAATCCCTCCGCCCGTGCAAAATAAACTAATCACTATGACAAAAGTTGTTAATTACATATCAGAATCATTTGAAGAATTAAAATCAAATGTAACTTGGCCAGCTTGGGCTGAAGTACAACGTCTTACGATTGTTGTTGCTGTATTTTCAGTGGTATTCGCTTTAGCAACATGGGGAGTAGATGAGGTATTTGCAAATCTATTAGAGAAATTTTTCACCTGGATAAAAGCATAATTTTTTCTAATGGCAGATAATAATATAAAAAAGTGGTATGTCGTTCGTGCAGTAAGCGGACAAGAAAATAAGGTAAAAGCTTATATCGAAACGGAAATTGCTCGTTTGGGTATGAGTGATTATGTTTCACAAGTTCTTGTGCCAACTGAAAAAGTAGTTACTGTGAAAGAGGGTAAAAAACTATCGAAAGATAAGGTTTACTTTCCGGGATATGTTATGTTGGAAGCCAATTTAGTTGGAGAGATTCCTCATATTATTAAGTCTATTACAAGTGTTATCGGATTCTTGGGGGAAACCAAAGGTGGAGAGCCTGTTCCGTTAAGAATGTCTGAGGTAAATAGAATGCTAGGTAAAGTGGATGAGTTGGCTGTTAATACAGATACTCGTTCTATTCCTTTCAACTTAGGTGAAACTATTAAAGTGATCGATGGTCCTTTTAATGGCTTTAATGGAACGGTTGAAAAAATTAATGAAGAAAAGCGTAAACTTGAGGTGATGGTGAAAATTTTCGGAAGAAAAACACCTTTGGAATTGAGTTTTATGCAAGTTGAAAAAGTATAATTTTTGTTACATCTATAATAACCACTGCAATCGCTTCCAATGATTGTCGTGTTAAATTTTTTAAAAATGGCTAAAGAAATTAGTAAGGTAGTTAAACTACAAGTTAAGGGAGGTGCTGCGAACCCGTCGCCACCGGTTGGACCTGCTTTAGGAGCTGCTGGGGTAAACATCATGGAGTTCTGTAAGCAATTTAATGCTAGAACTCAGGATAAACCTGGCAAAATATGCCCAGTACAAATTACTGTGTATAAAGACAAATCATTTGATTTTGTTGTAAAAACTCCTCCGGCGGCTGTCCAGTTATTGGAAGCTGCAAAGCTAAAGTCCGGATCAGGTGAACCAAATCGTAAAAAAGTAGCTAGCGTTACTTGGGATGTTATCAAAGCAATTGCTGAAGATAAAATGGTAGATTTAAATGCATTCACAATCGAATCTGCTATGAGCATGATTGCTGGAACAGCTAGATCTATGGGTATAACTGTATCAGGAGATTCTCCTTTTTAATTAAGAGAAAGACATGGCAAAATTGACAAAAAAGCAAAAAGAGGCTGCTTCAAAAATTGAAAAGAACAAATTATACTCTTTGAAAGATGCTGCTGCATTAATCAAAGTTATTGCTTCTGCAAAATTTGATGAGTCTGTTGATATCGCTGTTAGATTGGGTGTAGATCCAAGAAAAGCGAATCAAATGGTGAGAGGTGTTGTAACGTTACCTCACGGTACAGGTAAAGATGTTAAAGTATTAGCATTGGTTACTCCAGATAAAGAAGCGGAAGCTTTGGCAGCTGGTGCAGACTATGTAGGTCTTGACGATTATTTACAAAAAATTAAAGACGGTTGGACAGATGTTGATGTAATTATCACTATGCCTGCTGTTATGGGTAAATTAGGTCCATTAGGTCGTATTTTAGGACCTAGAGGTTTAATGCCTAACCCTAAAACAGGTACTGTAACTATGGATGTTGCAAAAGCTGTTGCAGAGGTAAAAGCTGGTAAAATTGACTTTAAAGTTGATAAAACTGGTATTGTACATGCAGGAATTGGTAAAGTTTCTTTTGGAGCTGAGCAAATTTATGACAATGCACACGAAATTATTCAAACATTAATCAAACTTAAACCAACTGCTGCTAAAGGTACCTACATTAAAGGTATTCACCTTACAAGCACTATGAGTCCTGCAATTGCATTGGACCCTAAAGCAGTATAATTGGTAGTTAATAATTTTTAGTATGACTAGAGAAGAAAAATCAATCGCGATTGAAGATTTAACTGCACAGTTAGCTGGTACAAATATTGTTTATGTATCTGATATTTCTGGACTGAACGCAGAAACTACTTCAAACTTGAGAAGAGCTTGCTTTAAAGCAGGTATAAAATTAGAAGTAGTTAAAAATACTTTGCTTGCAAAAGCAATGGAAGCTTCTGATAAAGATTTTGGTGATTTACCAACGGTATTGGCTGGAAATTCTGCAATCTTTATTGCTGATGTTGCTAATGCACCTGGAAAAATCATTAAAGATTTCAGAAAAAAATCTGATAAGCCTGTATTAAAAGGTGCTTATATTAATTCTGAAATTTACATTGGTGATAATCAATTAGAAGCATTAGCTACTATTAAATCTAAAGAAGAGCTTATCGGCGAAATCATTGGATTATTGCAATCACCTGCACAAAGAGTTATTTCTGCTTTACAAAACCAATTCGCTGGTAGCGAAGAGGCTGAAGCATAATACTCAAAACAGGGAATTTAGTTTCCTTGTTGCTTAAATAGCGCACAATAAATAAATTATATTTTTACAAATCATTTTAAAACGATAGAAAAAATGGCAGATTTGAAACAATTCGCAGAACAATTAGTTAATTTAACTGTAAAAGAAGTTAACGAATTAGCAACAATATTAAAAGATGAGTACGGAATCGAACCAGCTGCTGCAGCTGTAGTAGTTTCAGGTGGTGGAGAAGCTGCTGCTGAAGAAGCTCAAACAGAATTCACAGTTGTATTGAAAGAAGCTGGAGCTTCTAAATTAGCTGTAGTAAAATTAGTTAAAGAACTTACAGGTTTAGGTTTGAAAGAAGCTAAAGATGTAGTTGATAGCGCTCCAAGTAACGTTAAAGAAGGTGTAACTAAAGAAGAGGCTGAAGGTCTTAAAAAATCTTTAGAAGAAGCTGGAGCTGTTGTTGAGCTTAAATAATAAAACTCAGTTTTAAAAACTAGGTTTAGGTCTTGGGTTTAGTCGCCCAAAGACCTAAACCATTTTTAGTATTATAAATGTTTATTTTTGTTTAGCATAAAATAGCCTTATAAACTAATTCCTTTTTACCCATTTACGAGGAAAAAAAATTAACAGATAATAAGAAAGTAGTTATCTTAAATTGATTTTTAAAGATGTAATGGTCGTAAAATAAAAGTATAAATAAAATTGTATTTATACACAAAAAATACTTTTTAATCAAAATTTTATCCATAGATGATAACTAATCAGACTGAAAGATTGAATTTTGCCTCTACAAAAAACATTCCTGACTATCCGGATTTCTTGGATGTTCAGGTTAAATCGTTTAAAGATTTCTTCCAATTGGAAACTAAATCTGACGAAAGAGGCGACGAAGGTTTATATAACACCTTCATGGAAAATTTTCCAATTACAGATACAAGAAATAATTTTGTATTGGAGTTCCTCGATTATTTTGTAGATCCACCACGTTACACAATTCAAGAATGTATTGAAAGGGGACTTACTTATAGTGTGCCTTTAAAAGCAAGGTTGAAGCTATATTGTACAGATCCAGAACACGAAGATTTTGAAACTATTGTTCAAGATGTTTATTTAGGTACTATACCTTATATGACTCCTAGTGGTACTTTTGTAATCAATGGCGCTGAGCGTGTTGTTGTTTCTCAATTGCACCGTTCTCCTGGGGTTTTCTTTGGACAATCATTCCATGCTAATGGAACAAAATTATATTCTGCGAGAGTTATTCCTTTTAAGGGATCTTGGATAGAATTTTCTACAGATATTAATAGCGTAATGTATGCTTATATCGATAGAAAGAAAAAATTACCTGTTACAACTTTATTCCGTGCTATTGGGTTCGAAAGAGATAAGGATATCCTTGAAATTTTCGACTTAGCTGAAGAAATTAAAGTTTCTAAAACAGGTCTTAAAAAATATATTGGTAGAAAATTGGCTGCTCGTGTTTTGAACACTTGGCATGAAGATTTCGTTGATGAAGATACTGGCGAAGTTGTTTCTATTGAACGTAACGAAATAATCCTTGATAGAGATACTATTATCGACAAAGATAATGTGGAAGAAATCATTGATTCTAACGTTAAATCTATTTTGTTGCATAAAGAAGATAATAATCTAGTTGATTATTCTATCATTCATAATACACTACAAAAAGATCCAACAAACTCTGAAAAAGAAGCTGTTGAGCATATCTACAGACAATTGCGTAATGCAGAACCGCCTGATGAAGAAACTGCTCGTGGTATTATCGATAAATTGTTCTTCTCTGACCAACGTTACAACTTAGGTGAAGTAGGTCGTTATAGAATTAATAAAAAACTTGGTCTTGATACTCCAATGGAAAAGCAAGTGCTTACCAAAGAAGATATCATTACTATTGTTAAGTATTTGATCGAATTGATCAACTCTAAAGCGGAGATTGATGATATTGACCACTTATCAAACCGTCGTGTTAGAACAGTTGGAGAACAATTGTCTCAACAATTCGGTGTTGGTTTGGCTCGTATGGCTAGAACCATTCGTGAGAGAATGAACGTTAGAGATAACGAGGTGTTTACACCAATAGATTTGATTAATGCTAAAACATTATCATCTGTTATCAACTCTTTCTTTGGAACAAACCAGTTGTCTCAATTTATGGATCAAACGAATCCATTGGCTGAGATTACGCACAAAAGAAGATTATCTGCACTTGGACCAGGTGGACTTTCGAGAGAAAGAGCTGGATTTGAGGTTCGTGACGTTCACTATACGCACTATGGTCGTTTATGTCCAATTGAAACTCCTGAGGGACCAAACATTGGTTTGATATCTTCTCTTGGTGTTTATGCTAAAGTAAACGGAATGGGATTCATTGAAACACCTTACCGTAAAGTAAATAATGGTGTTGTTGATTTAGATGCTACTCCTATTTATTTAAGTGCTGAAGAAGAAGAAGGAATGTTAATTGCACAAGCAAACATTAAAATGGATGCTACTGGTAAAATCACTGCCGAAAACGTAATTGCGCGTCAAGAAGGTGATTTCCCTGTAATTGACCCTGCTCAAGTACATTATACAGACGTTGCTCCGAACCAAATTGCTTCGATTTCTGCATCTTTGATTCCTTTCTTGGAACATGATGATGCGAATAGAGCCTTGATGGGATCTAACATGATGCGTCAGGCCGTACCATTGATACGCCCTGAAGCTCCAATTGTTGGTACCGGATTAGAGCGTCAAGTGGCTTCAGATTCTAGAGTTTTAATTAACGCAGAAGGAAATGGAGTTGTAGAATACGTGGATGCAAATATCATCACTATCAAATACGATCGTTCTGAGGAAGAAAGAATGGTAAGTTTTGAATCTGATGAGAAAACATACAACTTAATTAAATTTAGAAAAACCAATCAAGGAACAAGTATCAACCTTAAACCTATCGTAAGAAAAGGGGACAGAGTGATTCCTGGTCAAGTATTGTCTGAAGGATATGCTACTCAAAATGGAGAATTAGCTTTAGGTAGAAACCTTAAAGTTGCATTTATGCCATGGAAGGGTTACAACTTCGAGGATGCGATTGTTATTTCTGAGAAAGTGGTTCGTGACGATATCTTTACCTCTATTCACGTTGATGATTATTCATTAGAAGTTAGAGATACTAAATTAGGTAACGAAGAGTTAACGAATGATATACCAAACGTTTCTGAAGAAGCTACTAAAGATTTGGATGAAAATGGTATGATTAGAATTGGTGCCGAGGTTAAACCTGGTGATATTCTTATCGGTAAAATTACTCCAAAAGGGGAATCAGATCCTACTCCAGAAGAGAAATTGCTTCGCGCAATCTTCGGGGATAAAGCAGGTGATGTAAAAGATGCTTCATTAAAAGCTTCTCCTTCTTTACATGGTGTTGTTTTAGATAAAAAATTATTTGCAAGAGCAGTAAAAGACAAACGTAAACGTACTCAAGATAAAGATGCTTTAGGAGCACTTGAAATGGAGTTTGAAGTGAAGTTTGTTGAGCTTAAAGATAAATTGATTGAGAAACTTTTCAATATTGTAAATGGAAAAACTTCTCAAGGTGTAATGAATGATTTGGGTGAAGAAGTTTTACCAAAAGGTAAAAAATATACTCAAAAAATGCTTTATGCTGTTGAAGATTTCGCTCACTTAAGTAAAGGTCAATGGGTTGCTGATGATGTGACTAATAAAATGGTTAATGATTTGATTCATAACTATAAAATTAAATTGAACGATTTACAAGGTGCTTTACGTAGAGAGAAATTCACAATTACTGTTGGTGATGAATTACCATCAGGAATTTTAAAATTAGCTAAAGTATATATCGCTAAAAAACGTAAACTGAAAGTTGGGGATAAAATGGCGGGTCGTCACGGTAACAAAGGTATTGTTGCTCGTATCGTTCGTCATGAAGATATGCCTTTCCTTGAAGATGGAACACCAGTTGATATCGTGTTGAACCCACTTGGGGTACCTTCTCGTATGAACATTGGACAAATCTATGAGACAGTTTTAGGTTGGGCTGGTATGAATTTGGGTAGAAAATTTGCTACACCAATTTTTGATGGAGCAACTCTTGATCAAATCAATGAATTGACTGATGAAGCTGGAGTGCCACGTTTTGGACATACACATCTTTATGATGGTGGTACTGGAGAGCGTTTCCATCAAGCTGCAACTGTGGGTGTAATTTACATGCTTAAATTAGGACACATGGTTGATGATAAGATGCACGCACGTTCTATCGGTCCATACTCGTTGATTACTCAACAACCACTTGGAGGTAAAGCTCAATTTGGAGGTCAGCGTTTTGGAGAGATGGAGGTTTGGGCACTTGAGGCTTATGGAGCATCAAGTACACTTCGTGAAATCTTGACTGTTAAATCTGATGATGTTATAGGTAGAGCCAAAACTTACGAGGCAATCGTAAAAGGTGAGTCTATGCCAGAACCAGGATTACCAGAATCATTCAACGTATTGATGCATGAATTGAAAGGTCTTGGACTTGATATTCGTTTAGAAGAATAAATTAAAGTTTAGTAGTAATCAGTCCGATTTTTTTCGAGACTGATTACTCATTTTTACGAGTTTTTAGGATTTATGCCCGTCACCCGTTCCGATTTTTCATTTAACCTTTAAGGTTTCGTGATTAGCACTTCAGAATTTAATTTGAAGTTTAGAGAAGTAATTCGAGGTAGTGTTAATAGTCGCAAGTGAAAATTTCGACTTAAACAAAAATCAATTTTTAATTGCAAATAAATCAATAGTAAAAACTATGATGAATAATAGAAATAATAATAAAGATAAGAATCCTGTAAAAAGATTTGATAAAATTTCAATAGGTCTAGCTTCTCCTGAATCGATCTTGAAAGAGTCAAGAGGTGAAGTTTTGAAACCTGAAACTATCAATTACAGAACTCACAAACCAGAGCGCGATGGTCTTTTCTGCGAAAGAATTTTTGGACCAGTAAAAGATTTTGAATGTGCTTGTGGTAAATATAAAAGAATACGTTACAAAGGGATCATCTGTGACCGTTGTGGTGTTGAAGTTACTGAGAAGAAAGTACGTAGAGATAGAGTAGGACACATCAACCTTGTTGTGCCTATTGCTCATATCTGGTATTTCCGTTCACTTCCTAATAAAATTGGTTATATACTTGGTCTTCCATCTAAGAAATTAGATATGATTATCTACTACGAAAGATATGTAGTTATTCAGCCGGGTATCGCCAAAAATGCAGAAGGTGAATCTATACAAAGATTAGATTTCTTGACAGAAGAAGAATATTTGAATATCTTAGATACTCTTCCTGCAGATAATCAATATTTAGATGATTTTGATCCTAACAAATTTGTTGCCAAAATGGGAGCAGAGTGTATTATGGATTTATTGGCTCGTATTAATCTTGACGAATTGTCATATGATTTAAGACATAAAGCTAATAATGAAACATCTAAACAACGTAAAACTGAAGCGTTAAAGAGACTGCAAGTTGTAGAATCTTTCCGTGAGTCTACGTTAAACAGAGAGAATCGTCCTGAATGGATGATCATGAAAGTAATTCCGGTAATTCCACCAGAATTGCGCCCTCTTGTGCCTCTTGATGGAGGTCGTTTTGCAACTTCGGATTTAAATGATTTATACCGTCGTGTAATCATCCGTAATAACCGTTTGAAAAGATTAATCGAGATTAAAGCTCCTGAAGTAATCCTTCGTAACGAAAAACGTATGTTGCAAGAATCTGTAGATTCACTTTTCGATAATACTCGTAAAGCTTCTGCAGTAAAAACAGAATCAAACAGACCTTTGAAATCATTATCTGATTCGTTAAAAGGTAAACAAGGACGTTTCCGTCAAAACTTACTTGGAAAACGTGTGGATTATTCTGCTCGTTCGGTAATTGTTGTTGGACCTGAATTGAAATTGTTTGAATGTGGTTTGCCAAAAGATATGGCCGCTGAATTATACAAACCTTTCGTTATCCGTAAATTGATAGAAAGAGGAATTGTAAAAACAGTAAAATCTGCTAAGAAAATAATTGACAAAAAAGAGCCTGTAGTTTGGGATATCCTTGAAAATGTTATTAAAGGACATCCAGTATTACTTAACCGTGCTCCTACTTTGCACAGATTAGGTATTCAAGCTTTCCAACCAAAATTAATTGAAGGAAAAGCAATCCAATTGCACCCTTTAGTTTGTACGGCGTTTAACGCGGATTTTGATGGGGATCAGATGGCGGTTCACTTACCATTAGGACCAGAAGCTATTTTGGAAGCACAATTATTAATGTTGGCTTCTCACAATATCTTGAACCCTGCGAATGGTGCTCCGATTACTGTACCTTCTCAAGACATGGTACTTGGTCTTTATTATATGACCAAAGAGCGTTTGTCTACACCTGAAAAAACTATTTTAGGGCAAGGAATTACTTTCTACTCTGCAGAAGAGGTTAATATTGCTTTAAATGAAGGAAGATTAGAATTGAATGCTCAAGTAAAAATTAGAGCAAAAGATTTTAATGAAGAGGGTCAATTAGTATATAAAATTATTCAAACTACTGCTGGACGTGTATTATTTAATGAAGTAGTACCGGAAGCAGCTGGATATATCAATGACGTATTGACTAAGAAAAACCTTAGAGACATTATTGGACACGTATTGAGTTCTACTAGTGTTCCTGAAACAGCGGCTTTCTTAGACAATATGAAAGATATGGGTTATAAATTTGCATTCAAAGGAGGATTATCATTCTCTCTAGGTGATATTAGAATCCCAGAACAAAAACCACAATTAATTGCAGATGCTAGAGAGCAAGTTGAAGGTATTTCTGCGAATTATAATATGGGTCTTATTACCAATAACGAACGTTACAACCAAGTTATTGACGTATGGACTTCAGCAAATGCTCAATTGACAGAGTTGGCAATGAAAAACATTAGAGAAGACCAACAAGGTTTCAACTCTGTGTATATGATGCTTGATTCTGGAGCGAGGGGTTCCAAAGAACAAATTCGTCAGTTAACCGGTATGCGTGGTTTGATGGCTAAGCCTAAAAAATCTACTGCTGGTGGTGGTGAAATTATTGAAAACCCGATTCTTTCCAACTTTAAGGAAGGTCTTTCTATCCTTGAGTACTTTATCTCTACTCACGGTGCTCGTAAAGGTCTTGCGGATACGGCTTTGAAAACGGCTGATGCTGGATACTTGACTAGAAGGTTACATGACGTTTCTCAAGATGTTATTGTTAACATCGAGGATTGTGGTACTCTTAGAGGTATTGAAGTTTCTGCTTTGAAGAAAAATGAGGAAATTGTTGAATCATTAGGAGAGAGAATCTTAGGACGTGTTGCATTGCAAGATGTAATTAATCCTTTAACAAGTGAAATTTTAGTTCATGCTGGTACTCAAATCACTGAAGCATTAGTGAAAGGTATTGAAGCTTCTCCAGTTGAGAAAGTGGAAGTGCGTTCACCATTAGTTTGTGAGGCTACTAAAGGTATTTGTGCTAAATGTTACGGTAGAAACTTAGCTACTGGTAAAATGACTCAAAGAGGTGAAGCAGTTGGTGTAATTGCAGCACAATCTATTGGGGAGCCAGGTACACAGTTGACATTACGTACTTTCCACGTTGGAGGGGTTGCGGGAGGTATTTCTGAAGAGTCTAGTATTGTAACTCGTTTTGCAGGTAAACTAGAAATTGAAGATTTGAAAACTGTAAAAGGTGAAGACAGTGAAGGTAATGCAGTTGATATTGTAGTTTCTCGTTCAACAGAATTAAAATTAATTGACGAAAAAACAGGTATTTTATTGAGTACTCACAACATTCCTTACGGTTCAAGTATTTTTGTTGGTGATGGACAATCAGTAGGAAAAGGAGATGTAATCTGTAAATGGGATCCATATAACGGGGTTATTGTTTCTGAGTTTACCGGTAAAATTGCTTATGAAGATTTAGAGCAAGGACAATCGTTCATGGTAGAAATTGATGAGCAAACTGGTTTCCAAGAAAAAGTAATTTCTGAATCAAGAAACAAAAAATTAATTCCAACTTTATTGGTTTACGGTAAAGAAGGAGAGTTAATCCGTTCTTACAACTTGCCAGTTGGTGCTCACTTGATGGTTGACAACGGGGAGAAAATTAAAGCTGGTAAAGTTTTGGTGAAAATTCCACGTCGTTCATCTAAATCTGGGGATATTACAGGAGGTTTACCAAGAATTACAGAGTTGTTAGAGGCTCGTAATCCTTCGAATCCAGCTGTAGTTTCTGAGATTGATGGTGTTGTTTCTTTTGGAAAAATCAAAAGAGGTAACCGTGAAATCGTTATTGAGTCTAAATTTGGTGATGTTAGAAAATACTTGGTTAAATTGTCAAGCCAAATTCTAGTTCAGGAAAATGACTTCGTAAGAGCTGGTGTTCCTTTGTCTGATGGTGCAATCACTCCAGATGATATTTTGAGAATTCAAGGACCTGCTGCTGTTCAACAGTATTTGGTAAATGAAATTCAAGAGGTATACCGTCTTCAAGGGGTAAAAATCAACGACAAGCACTTTGAAGTAGTAATACGTCAAATGATGCGTAAAGTTAGAGTTCAAGATCCAGGAGATACTTTATTCTTAGAAGATCAATTAATTCATACTAAGGATTTTATCGTTCAAAACGATAATTTATATGGAATGAAAGTAGTTGAAGATGCTGGAGATTCAAGTATTTTAAAACCAGGTCAAATCATAACACCACGTCAGTTGCGTGATGAGAATTCATTATTGAAGCGTACAGATAAAAACCTTGTTGTTGCACGTGATGTAATTACAGCAACTGCAACACCTGTATTACAAGGTATTACTAGAGCTTCTCTTCAAACTAAATCATTTATTTCTGCTGCTTCTTTCCAAGAAACAACAAAAGTATTAAACGAAGCTGCTGTTGCAGGAAAAGTTGATTTATTAGAAGGATTGAAAGAAAATGTAATTGTAGGACATAGAATCCCTGCCGGTACTGGTATGAGAGAATATGATAATGCAATTGTAGGATCTAGAGAAGATTATAATGATATGATGGCTAATAAAGAAGAATACATTTATTAATTCTTTTTACAATATTTCTCTCTTTGCGTAGGTAAGGAGAGAATGTTGAAAAAACATAAATTTTTATGAGCAATTCTAAACCACAACAAGAACAGATTAACATAGAATTAGATGAAACCATAGCTGAAGGGATTTATTCCAACTTGGCTATAATTAATCATTCTTCATCTGAATTTGTATTAGATTTTGTATGTATTATGCCAGGTGTTCCAAAAGCAAAAGTGAAATCAAGAATTGTTTTGACTCCGCAACATGCTAAAAGATTACTCAAAGCTTTAGGTGAAAATATTCATCGTTTTGAAGTAACTCATGGTGAAATTAAAGAGGTTGAACAACCTGCAATTCCCATTAATTTTGGTCCCACAGGGCAAGCATAATTTAAAAAAGAAGACTCCAAAAATGGAGTCTTTTTTTATTTAGAATGAATGTTTTTACCATTAAATTAAAAATAAGCATTCGAATTTCATGTTGAATTTTTATATCTAAATTTTGGTTGTTTTTGCTTGTTGAATTCAACTTCGTCATTCTTGCAGTTAAACGACTTTTTTTACCATTTAACGACTATTTTTTTTCTAGCTTATCTATTCAATTAGTTTCGCGCTCAGTTGATGAACCTTAATTCATCGCACACGGAAAAATGAATAGAGTAATTAAAATTGTAAAAACGAATAATAGCAAAATGCATTTTTGGGTTTTGGTTATGTTTGCTTTTTTTACAAGTTCAGTTGCTTTTGCTCAAAAGTCAGATGTTGAGATTTCTTTAAATGAAGTTTCTATTAATCAAAATGATTATACTATTGACACACCTCCTGTGAAAGTATCAACTTCAGAATTGAATTCAAATATGAATTTCATTTTGTGGTTTATGGGAACTAAAGAAGATTTGAACAGTAATAATAAGTCTAAAGAATCATTTTATTCTAAAAAAAGTATTATAACTTCTGGTAGAGAACCAAATCATTTGTTGCTTAAAACGCTTTTGAAAAAAGCTATTAATAGTAAAGCTTGTTAATATTTAAGGTTAAATTTAATTTGTATATATAAAAAACGCCAACTTAAAGTTGGCGTTTTTTTGTGTATTTCCATTTTGAATTTAATCAAATTCAGAAGTGAAAAATAATTTGACACTTGGGTATTTACTCTGTGTCATTTGAATTGTAAAATCAGAATCTGCTAAAAATACTAATTGATTGTATTTGTCTTTAGCGAGGAATTTTTGCTTTATACGTTTGAATTCTTTAAACTCTTCATTTTTTGCATCGTCTGGTTTTACCCAACAAGCTTTGTGAACTGGGAAGTTCTCGTAAGTACATTTTGCGCCATATTCGTGCTCCAATCGGTATTGAATAACTTCATATTGTAACGCACCTACAGTTCCAATAACTTTTCGGTTGTTCATCTCTAATGTGAATAATTGGGCCACACCTTCATCCATCAATTGATCAACTCCTTTGTCAAGCTGTTTGGCTTTCATTGGGTCAGCATTATTAATGTATCTAAAGTGTTCTGGAGAAAAACTTGGAATTCCTTTGAAACTCATTAATTCACCTTCAGTCAAAGTATCACCAATTTTGAAATTTCCGGTATCATGTAATCCAACGATGTCGCCAGGATATGAAATGTCAACTATCTCTTTTTTCTCCGCAAAGAATGCATTTGGACTTGAGAATTTCAAGTTCTTTTTTTGGCGTACGTGATAATACGGTTTGTTTCTTTCGAAAGTTCCAGAAACAATTTTTATGAAAGCCAAACGATCTCTATGTTTTGGATCCATATTGGCGTGTATTTTGAATACAAAACCAGACATTTTTTCTTCTTTCGGGTCTACTAGTCTAGTTTCAGAATCTTTTGGTCTAGGAGATGGTGCTATAGCTACGAAACAATCTAGCAATTCTCTAACTCCAAAATTATTTAATGCAGAACCAAAAAAGACAGGTTGTAATTTTCCGTCCAAATAATCTTGGCGGTCAAATTTAGGATAAACTTCGTCTATTAATTCCAGTTCCTCACGTAAACGGTCAGCTGGTTTTTGGCCGATTATTTTTTCTAATTCAGGATTTTGTACATCTGAGAAAGCAATTGTTTCTTCAATGTTTTTGCGGCTATCACCACTAAATAAGTTGATGTTTTGTTCCCAAAGATTGTAAATACCCTGGAAATCATATCCCATTCCGATTGGGAAACTTAGTGGAGTAACTGTTAATCCAAGTTTTTGTTCCACTTCGTCCATTAAGTCAAAAGCGTCTTTTCCCTCTCTGTCTAATTTATTGATGAAAACAATGATTGGAATTTTACGCATTCTACATACGGCAACAAGCTTTTCAGTCTGTTCTTCGACCCCTTTGGCAACATCTATAACAACAATTACACTGTCTACTGCGGTTAAGGTTCTAAAAGTGTCTTCGGCAAAATCCTTGTGACCAGGCGTATCAAGAATATTTATTTTTTTTTCTTTGTAATTAAAGGCTAGAACAGAAGTAGAAACCGAGATTCCTCTCTGACGTTCAATTTCCATGAAATCGCTCGTCGCTCCTTTTTTTATTTTATTATTTTTAACTGCACCAGCTTCTTGAATAGCTCCTCCAAAAAGAAGTAATTTTTCAGTTAGTGTCGTTTTTCCAGCATCGGGATGTGAAATAATCCCAAAAGTGCGTCGTCTTTGTATTTCTTTTAAAAAACTCATATTTTTATATCAATAGTTTGCAAAAGTACTATTTATAAATTCTATATGAAAAAATATATAGTTATAAAAAGATACGCTTTTTTGTTTGGGACTTATCTTATTTAATGAACTTAATAATTTTTTGTTAATAGTATTGCGGAAACTTGTTTAATGCATTCGAATTGTTATTTTTGTTCGGTTTAAATTCGGAAAATTGTAAGTATTTTGTTGAATTAATGCGTTTTAATTCTTAGGACTTTAAATTAAATAAACTTGATTTGCTTTAAAGTGTTCTATTTAAGTAGGATGCGTTTTATTTGAAACAAATTCTATTTGAAATAATAATAATATAAAATATAAAAAATGCCTTTAAAAAATGTACAAATGAAATCCATAACTAATAAAGTTATGTTGACTTTTTTTCTTTTGTTTTCTACTTTAACTGTTGTAAATGCTCAAGAAGTTATAAAAGATAGTGTTGTTGCTGTTGCAAATCCGACTGCTCCTTCTGGAAAAAAACTTAAGATTGATGGAGTAGTGGGTACTGTTGGGGATTATATTATTCTTGATTCTGATATTGATAAAGGATTTCTTGAAATTACAGCTTCAGGAGGATCTGCAAAAGATGTAACTAGATGTCAAATCTTGGGTAAATTGTTAGAGGATAAATTGTATGCGCATCAAGCTGTTCAGGATAGTATTATAGTAAGTGATTCCGAAGTAAAAGGGCAGATGGATGAAAGGTTAGGCTATATGCTGGAGCAAATAGGATCAATGGATAAGTTGATTAAATATTATCAGAAAGATTCAGAGGAAGAATTTAGGACTTATTTCTTTGATGTATTGAAAGAGCAACAGCTTACTAAAGAAATGCAAAAGAAAATTGTCGAAAAGGTTGAAATAACACCAGAGGAAGTTCGTGAATTTTTTAAAAAAATACCAACTTCGGATTTGCCTGTTTTTGGTGCAGAATTAGAAGTTGCTCAAATAGTAATAAAGCCTAAGATTACTGATGAGGATAAGAAAAAGGTTATTGATAAACTGAATGGTTTTAGAAAAGAATGTCTTGAAGGCTCGAGTTTTGCGACCAAAGCTGTATTGTACTCAGAAGATCCAGGATCCAGTAAAAATGGGGGATATTATAAAATGACCCGTAAAACAGCTTTTGTAAAAGAGTTTAAAGATGTAGCATTTAGTCTTGCTGAAGGTGAAATTTCGGAACCTTTTGAGACTATTTTTGGTTATCATATTATTTACGTAGAAAAAATTAAAGGTCAGGAAATAGAATTAAGACATATAATTATATCGCCTGTTGTTAGTCAGGAATCATTAAAGGAAGCTAAAGAGAAAATTACTTTGATCAGAAAGAAGATTGAGGATAAAGAAATTACTTTTGCGGAAGCGGCAAGAACAATGTCGGATGAAAAAGAAACAAGAGCTAATGGAGGAACTTTGGTGAATCCAAAAACACAAGATACACGTTTTGAATTAACTAAAATGGATCCTTCTATTTACAGTCAGGTTTCTAATTTGAAAGATAACGAAATTTCGATGCCGTTTTTAGAAGATGTTCAAGGGAAAAAAGATTATAAAATTATGATTGTAACCAATAGAATAGATTCTCATACTGCTGATTATGCTAAAGATTATATCAAAATTAAAGATTTGGCTTTAAAAGAAAAACAATTTAGAGCTATTGGAAAATGGTTTGACGCAAAAATAAAGGATACTTATATTAAGATTGTTGATGAGTATAAAGATTGTCCTTTTACTAATAATTGGGTTAAAAAATAATTTTCATTAAATAGATAAAAAGAGTTAGTTTTATGTTTTCATAGAGCTAACTCTTTTTTAATTTTAAAAAAAATAGAAAATGTCGGATGTAACAGCGATACAGAATTTAGTTGAAAAACGTAACGAATTAAAGAAAGAAATAGCCAAAATAATTGTTGGTCAAGATGCCGTTGTTGATCAAATTTTGCTATGTGTTTTTTCGGGAGGTCATGCTTTATTAGTTGGAGTTCCTGGACTTGCTAAGACTTTGTTGGTAAATACATTGGCGCAGGCTTTAGGATTGGATTTTAAAAGAATTCAATTTACGCCAGATTTAATGCCATCGGATATATTAGGAAGTGAAATATTAGATGAAAGCAGGCAATTTAAATTTATAAAAGGTCCTATATTTTCCAATATTATTTTGGCTGATGAAATTAATAGAACTCCGCCAAAAACTCAAGCTGCTTTATTGGAAGCAATGCAGGAGAGATCGGTTACTATTGCTGGCGTTAATCATAAATTAAGCTTGCCTTATTTTGTATTGGCTACTCAAAATCCAATTGAGCAAGAAGGGACTTACCCTTTGCCTGAAGCACAATTAGACCGATTCATGTTTGCCATAAAATTAGAATATCCTTCTTTTGAGGAAGAGGTACAAGTGGTGAAACGAACAACTGCAGATTCTGATACAAAAGTCAATGCATTGTTTACTGCTCAAGAAATTATAGATTTTCAGCATTTGATTCGTCGTATTCCTGTTGCAGATAATGTGGTGGAATATGCTGTGTCATTGGTTAGTAAAACACGTCCCGATAATGCTCTTTCTAATGGGTTTGTGAAAAACTATTTGGATTGGGGTGCAGGTCCAAGAGCATCGCAGAATTTAATTTTGGCAGCTAAAGCTAATGCAGCTTTTCATGGTAAGTTTTCTCCAGATATAGAAGATGTAAAAGCTGTTGCAACTGGAATATTGCGACACAGAATCATCAAAAATTACAAAGCTGATGCTGAAGGAATTTCTGAGGAAATGATAATTGATAAGTTGATTTAAAAGAAAAAAATAATAAATTATTGAAAAGTGTTATGTTCTAATGGGAATGTAGCACTTTTTGTTTTAACATTAGTTTTTATTTTTGTTAAAATCTAATTTACGAATTGCTAAATATTTAAAATTAGCATGCTAAATATGCTTATTTATCATTTTAACGCATTGAAATCTTTTATTTTGCAATAATAATTTTTTGAAAACGGACATCCATTAAATTATTTCAAATTATCGGCTTTAATTCCTAAATTTGCGTACAAAAAAAATAAAATTACATTACAAAAGACTTCTGCTATGAATACTTATAAGGATTATATTCAAGAAATTGAAGAAAGAAAAGGTCAAGGGCTTAACCCAAAACCAATTGATGGAGCTGAATTGTTAAGCGAAATCATTGAACAAATTAAAGATTTGAATAACGAGTACAGAGCAGATTCTTTGAACTTCTTTATTTATAATGTTGTTCCAGGAACGACTCCTGCGGCTACTGTGAAAGCTAATTTTTTAAAGGAAATTGTTCTAGGTCAATCAGTAGTTGCTGAAATTACACCGGCTTTTGCTTTAGAATTATTATCTCATATGAAAGGTGGAACTTCTATAAAAGTTTTACTTGATTTAGCTTTAGGTAATGATGCTGCAATTGCTAAACAAGCTGCGGAAGTTTTAAAAACACAAGTTTATCTTTATGAGGCTGATACAGATCGTTTAGCTGAAGCTTTCAAAAGTGGTAATGAAATTGCTGCAGCTATTTTAGAGAGTTATGCTAAAGCTGAGTTCTTTACTAAATTACCTGAAATTGCAGAAGAAATTAAGGTAGTTACTTTTATTGCTGGTGAAGGAGATATCTCAACTGATTTACTTTCTCCAGGAAACCAAGCGCACTCTCGTTCAGATCGTGAATTGCATGGAAAATGTTTAATCTCTCCTGAAGCACAAGCTGAAATCAAAGCGTTAGCAACTGCTAATCCTGATAAGAGCGTGATGTTAATTGCTGAAAAAGGTACTATGGGTGTTGGTTCTTCAAGAATGTCAGGTGTAAACAACGTGGCACTTTGGAGTGGTAAACAAGCAAGTCCATATGTTCCATTTATTAATATTGCTCCAATCGTTGCGGGAACAAATGGTATTTCTCCGATTTTCCTAACAACTGTTGATGTTACTGGTGGTATTGGTCTTGATCTTAAAAACTGGGTAAAAAAATTAGATGAAAATGGTAACGTTCTTCGTAATGAAAGCGGTGACCCTATTTTAGAAGAAGTATACTCTGTTGCTACTGGTACAGTTCTTACAATCAACACAAAGACTAAGAAGCTTTATAACGGCGATAAAGAATTAATTGATATTTCTAAGGCATTCACACCTCAGAAAATTGAATTTATAAAAGCGGGTGGATCTTATGCAATTGTGTTTGGAAAGAAATTACAAACATTTGCTTCAAAGACTCTTGGTATTCCTATTGTTCCTGTTTATGCTCCTTCAAAAGAGGTTTCTGTTGAAGGGCAAGGTCTTACAGCTGTAGAAAAAATATTTAATAAAAACGCGGTTGGTACAACTCCAGGTAAAATTTTACACGCTGGTTCAGATGTTCGTGTTACCGTAAATATTGTTGGTTCACAAGATACCACTGGTTTGATGACTTCTCAGGAGTTAGAGTCTATGGCTGCTACTGTGATTTCTCCAATTGTTGATGGTGCGTACCAATCGGGTTGTCATACAGCTTCAGTTTGGGATAATAAATCTAAGGCAAATATTCCTAGATTGATGAAATTTATGAACGACTTCGGATTGATCACAGCTCGTGACCCGAAAGGCGTTTATCATTCAATGACAGATGTAATTCATAAAGTACTTAATGATATTACTGTAAACGAGTGGGCTATCATCATTGGTGGTGACTCTCATACAAGAATGTCTAAAGGTGTTGCTTTTGGTGCTGACTCAGGAACTGTTGCTCTTGCATTGGCTACTGGTGAAGCTTCAATGCCGATTCCAGAATCTGTGAAAGTAACTTTCAAAGGAGACATGAAAGGATACATGGATTTCCGTGATGTGGTTCATGCTACACAAGCTCAAATGCTTAAAACATTTGGTGGAGAGAATGTATTCCAAGGAAGAATTATTGAGGTTCACTTAGGAACTCTTAATGCGGATCAAGCGTTTACGTTTACAGACTGGACTGCAGAAATGAAAGCGAAAGCTTCTATCTGTATTTCTGAAGATTATACTTTGATTGAATCATTAGAGATGGCTAAAGGTAGAATTCAGATCATGATCGACAAAGGAATGGATAACAAAAATGAAGTTCTTAAAGGATTGATTGCCATAGCTGATAAGAGAATAGCTGAGATCATTTCAGGTGAGAAACCAGCCTTAAGACCAGATGCAAATGCTAAGTATTATGCAGAAGTTGTTGTAGATCTTGATGTGATTGCTGAGCCAATGATTGCAGATCCAGATGTTAATAATGCAGATGTTTCTAAAAGATATACTCACGATACCATCAGACCTCTTTCTTTCTATGGAGGAGTTAAAAAAGTAGATCTTGGATTTATCGGATCTTGTATGGTTCACAAGGGAGATATGAAAATTCTAGCTCATATGCTTAAAAATATTGATGAGCAAGAAGGTAAAGTAGAGTTCAAAGCGCCACTAGTTGTAGCTCCTCCTACTTATAATATTGTTGATGAATTAAAAGCAGAAGGTGATTGGGAAATTTTACAAAAATACTCTGGTTTCGAATTCGACGATAATGTTCCTAAAGCTGCGGCACGTACATCATACGAAAACATGCTATATCTAGAGCGTCCAGGTTGTAACCTTTGTATGGGTAACCAGGAAAAAGCTGCCAAAGGAGATACTGTAATGGCAACATCTACACGTCTTTTCCAAGGAAGAGTTGTTGAGGATACTGAAGGTAAAAAAGGAGAGTCATTACTTTCTTCTACACCAGTTGTGGTATTATCTACAATCCTTGGTAGAACTCCAACTATTGAAGAATATAAAACTGCGGTAGAAGGTATCAATCTAACTAAGTTTGCGCCATCACATAAGTTATTAGTTAAATAATTTACATATTTAGTTAATTATAGTTTAAAAGCCTGAGTCTTATGATTCAGGCTTTTTTTTATACTCTATTTTTTTGTAACTTGTAGTGTTTAAATTATTAATAACAAATAACTTAGGACATTATGGCTTTTGATATTGAAATGATTAAAAAAGTGTATGACAACATGAAAACTCGTGTTGACGCAGCACGTGAGATAGTTGGTCGTCCACTTACTTTAACGGAGAAAATTTTATACAGCCATCTTTGGGATGGAACTGCCAAGAAAGCTTATGGAAGAGGAGTTGATTATGTTGACTTTGCTCCGGACAGAGTTGCTTGCCAGGATGCAACTGCCCAAATGGCATTGTTGCAATTTATGCATGCTGGAAAGAAAACAGTTGCGGTTCCAACTACCGTTCATTGTGATCACTTAATTTTAGCTAAAAACGGCGCTGAATCAGATTTGGCTGTGGCAAATACACAATCAAAAGAAGTTTTTGATTTCTTGTCTTCTGTATCTGATAAGTATGGAATTGGTTTCTGGAAACCGGGATCAGGAATTATTCACCAAATCGTTTTGGAGAATTACGCTTTCCCAGGAGGAATGATGATTGGTACCGATTCACATACTGTAAATGCAGGCGGATTGGGAATGTTGGCTATTGGTGTTGGTGGTGCTGATGCGGTAGATGTAATGTCCGGAATGTCATGGGAATTGAAATTTCCTAAATTAATCGGTGTAAAATTGACAGGAAAATTATCGGGTTGGACAGCTCCAAAAGATGTTATTCTAAAAGTAGCCGATATTCTTACCGTAAAAGGAGGAACCGGAGCTATTGTAGAATATTTTGGTGAAGGAGCCACTTCGATGTCTTGTACTGGAAAAGGAACTATCTGTAATATGGGTGCCGAAATTGGAGCCACAACTTCAACATTTGGTTATGATGATTCTATGCGTAGATATTTAACGGCCACAGATCGCCAGGATGTGGTTGCTGCTGCTGATAAAGTGGCTTCATATTTGACGGCAGATCCAGAAGTATATGCTAATCCAGAACAATATTTTGATCAGCTTATCGAAATTAATTTATCAGAATTAGAGCCACATATCAACGGACCTTTCACGCCAGACCGCGGAACTCCAGTTTCAAAAATGAAAGCGGAAGCCGCTGCAAATGGATGGCCAATTAAAATTGAATGGGGATTAATTGGTTCCTGTACTAACTCTTCTTACGAAGATATGGCGCGTGCCGCGTCAATCGTAAATCAAGCTGTTGAGCATGGAATTACCCCAAAAGCAGAATTCGGAATCAATCCAGGCTCGGAACAGATTCGTTACACTATCGAGAGAGACGGTATCATCGCTACTTTCGAAAAAATGGGAACTAAAGTGTTTACCAATGCTTGTGGACCATGTATCGGGCAATGGGATAGAGCAGGTGCAGATAAAGAAGAGAAAAACACCATCGTGCATTCATTCAACCGTAACTTCTCTAAAAGGGCAGACGGAAACCCAAACACACACGCTTTTGTAACTTCGCCAGAAATGGTGGCTGCGTTGGCTATTTCAGGAAGATTGGATTTCAATCCATTGACTGATACTTTATTAAATGATAATGGAGAAGCCGTAAAATTAAACGCTCCTTATGGCGACGAATTGCCAAAAAGAGGTTTTGATGTGGAAGATGCAGGTTTTCAAGCACCAGCCGAAGATGGTTCAAGCGTTAAGATTGTGGTAAGCGAAACTTCAGATCGTTTGCAATTATTGGCGCCATTTGAACCTTGGGATGGTAAAAACATTACTGGGGCTAAATTGTTGATCAAAGCTTTCGGAAAATGCACTACAGACCACATTTCTATGGCGGGACCATGGTTGCGTTTCCGTGGACATTTAGATAATATTTCAAATAATATGCTGATTGGAGCAATCAATGCATTCAACCAAAAGGCAAATTCTGTTAAAAACCAGTTGACAGGCGCTTATGACGCAGTTCCTGCTGTGGCACGTGCCTACAAAGCTGCTGGAATACCTTCAGTAGTTATTGGAGATCACAATTATGGTGAAGGATCTTCTCGCGAGCATGCCGCTATGGAACCTCGTTTCTTGGGCGTAAAAGCAGTGTTAGTAAAATCATTCGCCCGTATCCACGAAACGAATCTTAAAAAACAGGGATTGTTAGGATTGACATTTGCAAACGAAGCAGATTATGACAAAATCCAAGAAGACGACACAATCAACTTCACTGATTTAGTTGATTTTGCTCCAGGGAAACCATTAAGTATAGAATTCGTTCACGCTGATGGTAGTAAAGATATCATCTTGGCTAACCACACTTACAACGCAAGTCAAATTGGTTGGTTTGTTGCAGGCTCTGCATTGAACTTAATCGCAGCTGAAGCTAACGCATAAACTTTTAAAATTTATGAATCAAAACTCTCAAGGAAACTTGGGAGTTTTTTGTTTAGAAAGAAAATGAGTTATAAAATTTTGACTCTGTTTGGTTTTGTGTTTTCAAATTCACTGATTTCAATGCTAAAGAGATTCGGTGAAGGATATTGGGAAAAACAGTTCTCTATGTAACCGCCAATTAAATATAATTTCTCGTCACAATAATACAGTTTTGAACCTTTAAAAGGCAAATTGATTAGGTATTCTTTTAGTTCTTTTGTGTTTGTGTTTAGTGTGTATATTTTTTCGTTTTCAAAAATATATATCACATCATCTTTATGGGTAATTGCCGGGTAGCCCAAGGTGTTGAATAATTCACCTTCGTTTTTCCAAGTTTCTGTTACTAAATCAAAACTTTCAAAAGAGGAGAGAGGTTTTCCATTAAAACCTCCAATTAAATATATTTTGTCTTTAATCAAAATTCCATTAACTTCTTTTGCCGTAGGCATATTTGTTAATTCATACCAATAACCAGTATTTAAATCGTAAGAATGAACTTTGTTGGTATATTCTTTTGATCCGTTTTCACTCTTTTTTGTTGATCCTCCAATTGCTATTATTGTATTTTTATAATTGAAGGAAGCAAAATCGGCGGCTTGATGTGGATTTGTGTTGTCTATAGTTATAGTTTCTTTACTTGTATCAAATACTTCAATTTTATCATCCAAATATTCGAATTTGCCATTTACAGAAACTCTTTTTCCTCCTAAAACATAAATGATATTGTTGTAAATATTTAAATTATGATTGGCTCTTTTTCTGAATTTTAATTTAGAAGTTGTCCATTGATTTGTTTTTATGTCATAAATCAGTAAATCACCTTTGTAAAATTGACCGGAAAATTGAAATTGAAGCTCTTTAAGATAATCATTCAAAGTAAAGTCTACTTTCTCATATTGTAACTTTTTCCAAGCATCTGTTTTGAATGAACCGTCACCACCTATTACATATATTTTGTTATTATTTAAGATAGAACCAAAAGAAGAAATTGCGTATTTTAATGGAGCTAATTTTGTAAAAGCTAGTTTTGATTTTAATTCTTTAGTTACAGATGTAAGGGTTAAGCCATTTAAATTTTCTGTTTTTTCATCAAGAAAAATCAAACAATCACTTTTGTTTAATTCTGTGAGACTGATTTTTTTTGAAGTATATCTAATATGGGAAATATTTAAAGAATCATTTTTTTGAAATTCTCTTGAAGTCTTTAAATTGAATTTGCCTTTTTCGTCGGTTGTGGTGCTAACATTAATTGGACTCAGAGATATATTAACATCTGAAATAGGAAGATTGCTTTTTTTGTCTAAAATGGAGCCTTTAATGTTTTGTGCAAATGCAAAAAAAGGAAATAAAACTAGGGCTAATATTAAGTTTTTTAAAGGCATAAGCTTTTTTATGGCTAGTTGATGATATAAAAGTATTGTTTTTCGGGCTTAAGAACAATTTTATTGAGCTATTTTGTAGTATTAATATTAATGATATTTTGTGGTTTTAATTCGATTTAAAAAATCAAAAAAATGTTGAAAAGTATAAATAAAGTCATCATTGAAATGATATCTTTAGTTTGATATTAAAGATTTATATAACTGAATAAATATGACAAGTAGAATTCAAACGCGTAACGAAGAATTGGCCAATGGAATTTCACATATTCTTGGGGTACTTTTTTGTTTGATGGCAATGCCTTTTCTTATTGCAAAAACAAGTGAGGAATACAATTTAATCACTGAATCAGCCGTTATTACTTTTGGAATAGGAATGTTATTAGTGTATTCGTTTTCGTCATTGTATCATTTGGTGCAAAAAGAGAAAATAAAACAACTTCTTAAAATTGCAGATCACATCAGTATTTATTACCTCATTGCAGGAACCTACTCGCCACTGATGGTTATTTATTTGGATAAAGAAACAGCATTGATTTTTTTGGGGATAATGTGGACCATCGTTTTGTTGGGAACTTTTTTTAAAGTTTTTTATGTTGATCGTTTTAAATTTGTTTCTGTCGCCCTTTATTTATTGATGGGTTGGATGATTGTTTTTGTGATTAAACCTTTGTGGGGAGTAATTCCTTTATCTGTTTTTTTGTGGATTCTTGCTGGAGGATTAAGTTATACTGTCGGAGTCTTTTTTTATGTAAAAAGTTATAAAAGTTACTTTCATGTCATTTGGCATTTCTTTGTACTTTTTGGTACGATATTCCATTATGTAGCCATTTTGGAAAGTTTATGAATGGCTTTAAAAGTCTAATAAAAAGTTAATATAAACGATGAAAGGAAGGTAATTGTGATTTTTTTAAGAATTTTAGCGATATTTTAGTTTTCGTTTCTACTTAATGAGCTATATTTGCAATTCTTCAAAAAATTATTTTTGAAACACAAACACAGCAAATTTAATAAACCCCTCAAAAATGCGTGTATTGTTAGAGATGAGGAAAAAATAAAAAAGGATGAAGTATTTTAGATTAACTGTTATAGCACTTTTTTTATGCAGTATTAGTGTTTTTTCGCAAGAGAATAACATCAAACATGCCATTGTAAAAGGAGAAACAATTTCTAGTATTGCTCAAAAATACAATGTTTCGATTGCTTCTATTTACAAGCTAAATCCTAATGCTAAAAAAACCTTGCAGCTTAATCAAGTTTTGCTGATTCCAAATTCTGAATCTAAAAAAATGAATGATTTGGAAACTGCCAATTCTGAAAAAACAATAGAAATTAATCACCAAGTATTAACAAAAGAAACATTATACGGAATTACTAAGCAATTCAAAACGACTACAGAGTTGCTTTATAAAGCCAATCCAAAATTAGAAGCTGAAGGGTTAAAAGTTGGTCAGACGATTATTATTCCTTCGACTTTGACTAAAAAAGAAATAGCAAATTTATCAAATTCAAAGACTCAAGAAGTTGTTGAGACAGCAGTAGCTCAAACGATTCCTTTGACGCACGAAGTGGAACCTAAAGAGTCTTTGTATGTCATTGCTAAAATGTATGGTGTTTCGTTAAAAGAATTGCAAAGTGCCAATCCAAAAATAGGAAAGAAAGGGTTAAGTATTGGACAGACAATTGAGATTCCAAGTAATGGTAAAATAGCTGAAAAGGAAGTTGTCATAGAAGGAAAAAATACCGAAATAAAAGAAGTTGCAGAAAATAAAGAAACTGTTCCTGTTGCTGAAACCGTAGTTAAAGCAAAAGATGTAAAAACAGATTCTCAAATTCAGACATCAGAAATTATTCATGAGGTTTTGACTAAAGAAACCAAATATGGAATTGCCAAAAAATATGGAATTACTGTCGCAGAATTAGAAAAGCAAAATCAGGCTATTCAACAAAAATTATTGGTTGGTTCAAAACTGACTATTCAAGTTCCAACTGATAAAATTGAAATTGCAACCAAAACTGAAGTTGTAGAAACTAAAGTTATTGAAGTCAAAGATGAAGCTCAAGCAGAAAAGAAAGTAGAGATAGTAAACGCTTCTGTAAGTGGAGAAAATTCTAATTTGATTGATCAGATTATTGAATTCGCATCAGATAAAATAGGAACAAGGTATAGAAGTGGTGGCACATCAACCGCTGGGTTTGATTGTTCGGGTTTGATGTATACTGCTTTTGGCGCTTTTGATATAAAATTACCTAGATCGTCTATTGAACAATCTTCGATAGGAGAAAAAATTGATGATGAGAATGCTCAAAAAGGAGATTTGATTTTCTTTAAAACTAATGGCAGACGTCATATTAATCATGTTGGAGTGGTTATTGAAGTAGCTGAAGATGAAATAAAATTTATCCATTCTTCGACGCATTCAGGAGTGATTGTTTCTTCAACTAAAGAGCCATATTACCAACGTAATTTTGCACAGGTGAATCGTGTTGTCAAATAGACTCTAAAATAATAATTTAATTGAACTCTTAAGGAAACTTAAGAGTTTTTTGTTTTTCTTAATTTATTTTTTCCGTGTAAAGAGTATTATTAGTCATTTTCAAAAAAAAGTATATCTTTAGCCAACCAAAAAAATAAACCTATAAAATGGAAGAAAATAAACCTGAAGAATTTAAAAGGGAACTCGGATTACTAGACGGAACGATGCTTGTTGTGGGATCGATGATAGGATCAGGGATATTTATTGTGAGCTCCGATATGGTGCGACAATTGGGTTCTGCTGGCTGGCTGATTGCTATGTGGGTGCTTACCGGATTAGTAACCGTGATTGCTGCAGTAAGTTATGGCGAGTTGAGCGCGATGTTTCCCAAAGCGGGCGGACAATATGTTTACATAAAAGAAGCTTACGGAAAACTGATTGGTTTTTTGTACGGTTGGAGCTTTTTTGCCGTGATTCAAACAGGTACGATTGCTGCTGTTGGTGTGGCTTTTTCTAAATTTACTGCTTATTTGTGTCCTGTTGTGAGCGAAAAAAATATTATTTATGAACTAGGTGATTTCAAACTCAGTGCTGCCCAAATTGTTTCGATAATCACTATTGTTTTATTGAGTTATATCAATAGTCGTGGTGTAAAAAACAGCAAAATTTTGCAAACGGTCTTGACGGTTATTAAAATTGCCTCGATTTTTGGATTGATTATTTTTGGATTCTTTGCTGCTAAATCTGAAGTTTGGGATGCCAACTGGGCAAATGCTTGGACTTCTCAATCATTGAATACTGATACGGGTTCTTGGCTTCCAATCAGTGGAGTGGCTTTAATTTCGGCAATGTCAGCGGCATTGGTGGGTTCATTGTTTTCGAGCGTGGCTTGGGAAGGTGTGACTTTTATCGCTGGTGAAATCAAAAATCCAAAACGTAATGTAGGATTGAGTTTGTTTCTAGGTACCTTGATTGTTAGTTGTATTTATATTTTGACCAATGTGATGTATTTAGCTGTGGTTCCTTTGCAGGATATTGCTACGGCAGAATCGGATAGAGTGGCTGTTGTGGCCTCACAAAATATTTTCGGAAATATTGGAACTTTAATTATCGCCTTGATGATTATGATTTCTACTTTTGCTTGCAATAATGGTTTGATTATGTCTGGAGCAAGAGTTTATTATACGATGGCACAAGACGGTTTGTTTTTTAAAAAAGCTTCTCTTTTGAATAAGGCAAGCGTTCCGGCTTGGGCATTATGGGCACAATGCTTTTGGGCTTCGGCCTTGTGTTTGACTGGGAAGTATGGCGATTTATTGGACTTCGTTGTAATTATTGTTATGGTGTTTTATATCCTGACCATTTACGGGATTTTTATTCTTCGCAAGAGAATGCCAGATGCAGAAAGACCGTATAAGGCTTTTGGTTATCCTTTTTTGCCAGCACTTTACATTTTAATTGCGAGTGCTATTTGTGCTGCTCTTTTGTATACAAAGCCTAGCACTTGTGGTTGGGGTGTTTTTATAATGTTGATTGGGATTCCAATTTATTATTTGACTAAATCGAAGGAATAAGTGTTCAGATTGCAGATTTCAGAACTTAGATTGTTTCGAGAATTCTGAATTAGGATAAAGATTATAGTTTAAAAAAGGTTTTTTAAAAATCCGTCTCGATTCATGAGACGGATTTTTTTGTTCTTGGTATAAAACAGAAAACCCGTTTTGATGAACAAAACGGGTTTTTCTAGTGTAGTAAGCACTTATTTAATATTAGCAAACAGCGTTTTCTAATACTAACTCTTCATTAAAAGGAAGGTTCCAAGCTTCGGCTACTCCTTTGTAAAGGATTTTTCCGTTGGCTATGTTTAATCCTTTTTTTAATTCTTCGTTATCAGCACAAGCTTTTTGCCATCCTTTGTTTGCCAATTGTACAGCATAAGGTAATGTAGCATTTGTAAGCGCTAAAGTTGAAGTATAAGGAACTGCTCCTGGCATATTAGCCACACAGTAATGTACGATATCGTCAATGATAAAAGTTGGGTTTTCGTGAGTTGTAGGAGTACAAGTTTCGATGCAT
This sequence comes from Flavobacterium granuli, assembly GCF_031456055.1. Classification (GTDB taxonomy): domain Bacteria; phylum Bacteroidota; class Bacteroidia; order Flavobacteriales; family Flavobacteriaceae; genus Flavobacterium; species Flavobacterium granuli_A. Next base: position 596,121 of record NZ_JAVDTX010000001.1, on the reverse strand, counting down.
CCTCCTTGGTCAACTGCAACGTCAACAAGAACTGTTCCTGGACGCATTGCTTTTAGCATATCACGTTTAATTAAGTGAGGTGCTTTTGCTCCTGGGATTAATACAGCTCCAATAATTAAATCAGTGTCTAAAATTGCTTTTCTGATGTTGTAATCGTTAGACATTTGCGTCATAACGTTAGCAGGCATAATATCGTCTAATTGACGTAAACGTGGCAAACTAACATCCATGATAGTTACTTGAGCTCCTAGACCAGCAGCCATTTTTGCAGCTTGAGTTCCTACGATTCCACCACCAAGTACTAATACTTTAGCTGGAGGAACACCTGGAACACCGCCAAGAAGAATTCCTCTTCCTTTTAATGGTTTTTCTAAGTATTTTGCACCTTCTTGAATAGACATACGACCTGCTACTTCAGACATTGGAACTAATAATGGTAAGCTACGGTCTGTTTTTTCAACAGTTTCGTAAGCCAAACAGATAGCTTGACGCTCAATCATTGCATGAGTTAATGGCTCTGATGATGCAAAGTGAAAGTATGTGAAAAGTAATTGATCTTTTTTAATAAGTGGGTATTCTGAAGCGATTGGTTCTTTTACTTTGATAATCATTTCGGCAATACCGTATACCTCTTCAATAGTAGGTAAGATTACAGCTCCGGCTGCAGTATATTCTTCATCAGCGAAACCACTTCCTTCACCTGCAGTTGCTTGAACATAAACACTATGGCCGTTGTTTTTCAACTCAGCAACACCTGCTGGAGTTAGAGCAACACGATTTTCGTTATTCTTAATTTCTTTTGGTACACCGATTATCATAACTGTTGTATTTAGTGATTGATTTAAAATTCAATTACAAATTTAGCAGATAAAGAAAAATTTTGTTCATTGTAAATCAAAATAGGAAAATATTATTTTTATTTAGTAATTTAGCATGAAATAATTCTTTTTTTAGTGCTTTTTTTATTTGTAAAAAGAAAATTAATCGGATTACTTTGTTATAAAACAATTTTATAAAACCTCTTTTTGTTATGATTTTAGATGAAAACGACAGAAAAATATTGCGCCTCCTGCAGGAAGATGCCCATTTAACATTAAAAGACATTTCAAATCGTATAAATCTTTCGCTAACTCCGGTTCATGATCGGGTGAAACGTCTTGAAAAAGAGGGTATTATAGAGAGATATGTTTCTATTTTGAATAAGAAAAAATTAGGTAAAAACCTCACAGTTTACTGTCAAGTGACCTTGGTGAAACAAACTTTTGATATTTCGGATAGTTTCAATCAAGCGATATTGAATTTGCCTGAAGTGGTGGAGTGTAATTTTGTTTCGGGAAGTTTTGATTATATGCTCAAAATTGTATTGCCCGATATGGAAAGTTATCATCATTTTCATCAAATGAAATTGTCGATTTTGCCAGAGGTGTCTTTGATAAATAGTTTTTTTATTATTTCGGAAGTGAAGAGTACGACGGTTTTACCAATTTAGATTATTGGATTGTTCGGTTTTAGATTTAAGAATTCAGATTTTAGAAAATAAAAAAATCCGCCAAGTTGTAAAACGAGGCGGATTTCTGTTGAATTCAGGCTGGGGGCAATTTATTATCTAAAAAACTAAAACTAAAACTAAAAAAGCTTTCCCAACCTGTAAATGGAAGTGCTAGTAGTAAGTGAAACGTCTTACTTTGGCAATATATTTAGCTAGTCTTATTACTTGGTGACTGTAACCGTATTCGTTGTCGTACCAAATGTAAAGCACTATGTTTTTTCCATCTTTGGAAACAATGGTCGCATTGCTATCATAAATTGAAGGCGCCGAAGTTCCTACGATGTCTGAAGATACTAATTCGTTATTCAATGAATATTTGATTTGTTCAACCAATTCACCTTCAAGGGCATACTTTTTCATGATAGTGTTGATTGCTTCTACAGAAGTTTCTTTGTTTACTTCAAGATTCAATACAACCAAAGAACCATTTGGAACTGGTACACGAATTGCATTTGAAGTTAATTTACCTTCAAGAGATGGCAATGCTTTGGCAACTGCAGTTCCGGCACCAGTTTCTGTGATGACCATATTGAGCGCTGCCGCTCTACCACGACGGTATTTATTGTGCATATTGTCAACCAAATTTTGGTCATTTGTATAAGCGTGAATTGTTTCTAGGTGACCTTTTACGACTCCCAAAGTGTCTTCGATTGCTTTTAGGATTGGAGTAATCGCATTGGTAGTGCATGAAGCAGCCGAGAAAATGTCGATTTCGTCTGGGTTATATTCGTTTTGATTAACACCATGAACGATGTTTGGAATACCTTTTCCTGGTGCAGTAAGTAATACTTTATCAACTCCTTTTGAAACTAAATGACGGCTTAATGCTTCTTTAGTTGTGAAAGCACCTGTATTGTCAATCACTAGGGCATTGTCAATTCCGTATTTAGTATAGTCAATTTCCTCTGGAGTGTTTGCTGTGATGATATGAACGGTAGTACCGTTGATGATTAAGGCATTGTTTTTAGTATCGGCAACAACAGAACCTTGGAAATTCCCGTGAATGGAATCGTAACGCAATAATGAAGCTCTTTTTTCTAGGCTTGTAGCATCGTTTTTATCTCTAGTAACGATAGCTCTCAAACGCATTTGCTCTCCTTTTCCTGTTTTAGACATTAGCTCTCGTGCCAATAAGCGTCCAATACGACCAAAACCATAAAGAATTACATCTTTGGGTTGGATTTCTTCAGAGAATTTAGCTTCTTTTAATTTGTCTAAAACAAAATGTCTTGCATCTGGGTATTTTTCATCTTCTAGACGGTACTCGTAAGTAAGTTTTCCAATATCCAATTTTGATGGTGGTAAATCCAAAGTAAGAATTACATTGGCAATTTCAACTGAATCTGAAACTGAAATCGGTTTGCCAACAAATTTACCTGCGTATTCATGTAAGTTGATAATTTCGCTTACGTTTCTATCTATTAATTGATTTCGGAACAAAACCAATTCGATTGATTTGTCATACCATAAATCACTAATAATTTTAATTAATTCTACTCCTGAACGTCTTCTGTCGGCTTGAAACGAAACCTCTTTTTCGTATAAATCCATGTTATTCATGTTGAAGATTTGTGTGTTAAATTAATGGGGTTTTTTGTAAATTTTGTGCAAAAGTAATTATTTCAATCGATTTCGTAACTTTTTTTATAAGTTTTTTGGAATAAAAAAAGCCGACTTGCATTTGCAGGTCGGCTTTAAATTTATCGTTTTAACTTTTTAGATAATGATTCTCATGACCTCTCCGTTTTTATTTATCATTTCGATACGGATGCTTTGTTTTTCATCTTTATTATTCAAAAGTTTGGTAACAGCTTCTACATTTGTTGCTTTGACATTGTCAATGCTTAAAATGATATTTCCGACAAGTTCATCGCTATATTGAGCCAAGTTTTCATTGGAAATGGATTTGATTTTCACTCCATAATCTAATTTGAATCTCTTTTTGTCCGATACATCAATATTTTCTAGTTCGATTCCTTTGAATTCGGTATTGAAATTTTCTGTTTTGCTTAATACAACAGGTACAATTAAATTTTTGCCATCTCTAATGATAGTAACCTGTACTTTGTCATTTGGTCTTTTGGTATTTACATAACCCGAAAGATCTGCAAAAGTGGAAATGTCCTGATTGTCTAATTTGATGATAATATCTCCTTTTTGCAATTTGGCTTTTTCTGCACCAGAATTTTTGGAGACTTTGTTAATGTAAAAGCCTTGAGTTTGTGTAACTCCCAATTCTTTGGAAGCGGTTCCGTTAAGTTCTCCGCCTTCAACGCCCAGAATTCCTCTTTGTACATTTCCAAATTCCATGATGTCCTCGATTATTTTTCGAGCATTATTGGAAGGGACTGCAAACGAATAGCCTACATAAGAACCTGTCATTGACGAAATCATGGTATTGATTCCTATCAATTCTCCACGAGTGTTTACCAATGCACCACCACTATTTCCTGGATTTACTGCAGCATCAGTTTGTATGAAAGACTGAATTCCTCTAGTATCCAGATTTCTTGCTTTGGCCGAAACAATTCCTGCTGTTACGGTGGATGTCAGATTGTATGGATTGCCTACTGCCAATACCCATTCACCCACTTTAACCGAATCGGAATTGGCAAATGTGGAATACGGTAATTTTTCGTCGGCATCAATTTTCAGTAAAGCAATGTCCATTTTAGAATCAGTTCCGATGATTTTTGCTTTGTATGTTTTTTTGTTGTTTAGAGTGATTTCTACATCACTGGCATCTTTTACTACGTGATTGTTGGTCACGATATAACCGTCTTCAGAAATAATAACGCCTGATCCTGTTCCAATCTGTTCTTGCTGTTGTTGTCCTCCATAGCCATAAAAGTATTCCATTATGGGGTTAGAAATCGTTCTCACGGATACATTTTTTACGTGTACCACAGTGTGAATTGTTTTGTTTGCAGCTACAGTGAAGTCTACGTTTTCGGCACCGAAACTAGTTTGTCTGGCATAGGATTCGGGAGCAAGTGTAGTAATTCCATTTTTGTTGGAAGAAAAATAACCGTTGTTGTCAAATAATAATTTGTATGCGCCAAGGGTTGTAGCGCCACTCAACAAGGATACCAAGAATAATTTTGAAATTTGTCTCATAATAAAAACGTGTTTTACTTAGTTATTTGATAACGAATTTAACAGAATTTTTTTTTCGAACAATATGGTTTAACGCTCTTTAACAATGATTAACAATTCATTAATAGTTTGTACTTTTGTGTGATAAAATGGAACTAAAAATGCGATTAGAATTTTATAAATACCAAGGTGCTGGAAACGATTTTGTTATGATTGACAATCGTTCTGGATTTTTTCCAAAAGAGAATACGCAATTGATTGCTCATTTGTGTGACAGACGTTTTGGAATAGGCGGAGACGGCCTTATTTTGTTGGAAAATGACTCAGATACTGATTTTAAAATGGTTTATTATAATTCAGATGGGAATCAAAGTTCGATGTGTGGTAATGGAGGGCGTTGTTTGGTGGCTTTCGCCAAAGATTTAAATGTGATTACCAACGAAACCACATTTATAGCGACCGATGGTTTGCATCATGCTTCATTTGAAGATAATGGATTGGTTTCTTTACAGATGATTGATGTTCCGACTATTGATATTAAAAAAGACCACTCTTTCTTGAATACAGGTTCCCCACATCATGTTCAAATGGTGGAGGATTTAGAGCATTACAATATAAAAGAGAAAGGCGCTGCGATTCGTTATGGCGAACTGTACGGTGCGGCAGGAAGCAACATTAATTTTGTAAAAAAAATTGATAATACTACTTTTAGACTTCGAACCTACGAAAGAGGAGTTGAAGACGAGACTTTGGCTTGCGGAACTGGAGCTACAGCAGTTGCAATTGCTATGAATGCCACAGGACAAACAAACGCCACAGCTATTAATATAAATGTCGAAGGCGGAAAACTGGTTGTTTCTTTTGATAAAGATCAAACTGGTTTTACGAATGTTTTCCTGAAAGGTCCTGCTGAATTTGTGTTTAAAGGAACAATAGAAGTATAATTACGAATTGTCAATTATGAATTATGAAATTATGTAATTCATAATTTGTCATTTCAAATCCATAAAATAATTATATAAATGAAGTCAGACAATGTAGTTCAAAATAAAAGTTATGATTTTGCTTTGAGGATTGTTAAAGTTTATAGATACTTAAGTCAGGAGAAAAAAGAATTTGTTTTGTCTAAACAGTTGTTGAGAAGTGGAACTTCAGTTGGAGCTAATATTGAAGAAGCTATAGGAGGTCAATCAAAAGCTGATTTTTTTGCGAAATTAACAATTGCTTATAAAGAGGCTAGAGAGTCAAAATATTGGATAAGACTTTTGAGAGATTCTGATTATTTAACGATAGAACAGTCGGATGATTTATTAAAAGATGTTGAAGAGCTTTTAAAAATAATAGGTTCAATTCAAAAATCAATTCGTAATTCATAATTTCAAATTCGTAATTCTAATATGAGGACATTAAAAGGCGACAACATTTATATCCGAGCACTTGAACCCAATGATTTGGAGTTTATTTATTGCATAGAAAATGACCAGACTATTTGGGAAGTGAGTAATACACATACGCCTTATAGTAGGTTTTTGGTGAAGCAGTATTTGGAAAATGCACATCAGGATATTTATGAAGCCAAACAATTGCGATTGGCAATTTGTCAAGATGAAGATTTTCCAGCTTTGGGACTGATTGATTTGTTTGATTTTGATCCAAAAAACAATAGAGCAGGTGTTGGGATTGTTATTCAGGGCGAAGATAATAGAAATCAGAATATTGGGTCTGAAGCATTGGACTTACTTATTCAGTATGCATTTTATAATCTTAATTTACATCAATTATATGCAAATATTGGATGTGAAAATAAGGCTAGTATTGCTCTTTTTACTAAATTTGGTTTCCAAAAAATAGGCGTAAAGAAAGATTGGATTTTGATAAATGGAGTTTACAAAGACGAAGCAATTTTTCAATTAATTAATAATCATACGAGCGACAGCGAACTGGCGCAGTAATTTAAATTTTTTTATTTTGAATCTAAAAAAAATAGTATCATTAGTATCCGTAGCATTGATCTCAATATTAATTGTTTACGGTTTTGTTTTAATATATCAAATTTTTAGTGGTAACACTAAATTTTCAGAAAAAGAGATGTACGTCTATGTACCTACAGGATCCGATTATGAGCAAGTAAAGAAAATAATTGCTCCTTATGTAAATAATATGGATCGTTTTGAAATGGTAGCAAGTAAAGCAAGCTATTCAGAAAATATAAAACCTGGACGTTTTTTGTTTAAAAAAGATATGAACAGCTACGAATTGGTCAAAGCATTGCGATTTAATGATCCCGTAAGTTTGGCTTTTAATAATCAGGAGCGTCTAGAGAATTTTGCTGGGCGAGTTGGTTCTCAGATTGAACCTGATAGTTTAGAATTATTAAATACTTTTAAAGACACTGTTTTCTTGAAAGAAAATGGATTTACCGATGAGAATGTTCTAGTGATGTTTATTCCTAATACATATGATATTTACTGGAATATTTCGGCAGAGAAGTTTCGAGATAAAATGATTAAAGAGTATAATAAATTTTGGAACAAAGAACGTACTGCTAAAGCTTTAGCACAAGGTCTGACTCCGATTCAAGCTACGATTTTGGCTTCGATAGTGCATAAAGAATCAGTTAAGAAAGATGAGCGACCAAGAATTGCAGGTGTTTATTTGAACAGAATGAAATTGGAAATGCCATTGCAGGCTGATCCAACCGTAATTTTTGCAATAAAAAAGAAGTCTAATGACTTTGATCAAGTTATCAAAAGAGTATTCTACAATGATTTGTTTTTGAATAGTCCTTATAACACTTATAAGAATATTGGACTTCCTCCAGGACCAATTGCAATGCCTGATATTACGGCGCTAGAAGCAGTTTTAAATCCTGAAAAAAATAATTTTATCTATTTCTGTGCAAGTGTAGATCGTTTTGGATACCATGAATTTGCGGCTACTTTGGCTGAGCATAATGTAAATGCCAAAAAATATTCAGATTGGATTGTTAGTCAAGGAGTGAAACGTTAGGGTTTAATACATAAATAGTATTTTAAAAAAGCTTCAAAATTGTTTTAAGAACAGTTTTGAAGTTTTTTTATATATCGAATTCGTCCAAAATGGAAATAATACTTGATAATTCTTATTTTTTTGTTTCAAACGTTATCGTAAAATGAGGATTTTGTAATTAATTCATTGTTATTTTGCTTTTTAAAGACGTTTTTGCTTTTTTTAAACAAGAATAAGCTTATGTTTTAATGCTGAATAAGTTATGTTTTTTAAATTATTTCAATTTATTTTCAAAACTCGAACGCCCGCACAATTAGTAACTTAAGTGGGTGAAAATTTAAAAAGTTGATAAGTTTAAAGCCTTGATTTTCAGCTTTATTTTTTAAGTCGTATCTTTGAGCATAGAAATTTCATAACGGGACAGCGTTTTGAAGAAAACCCAAATATGATAAAAAAATGGTATTTTTACACAAGTTTGATTGTTGTAGTAGCTTTTTTAAGCTTAGGTTTTAAACCCTCCAAATTAGAATCTACCCCATGGTTTCTAATTAACGAAACAGATGATACATCCTACTTATTACCATCATTAAATGTGAGCGATTATACCAATTCTGAGATTCCCTATACTGGAACCTTTTTTATTGGATATAAAGAAGCAATCGGCTTCAAAGAATCACAAGGAAAATACAGAAAAATTAATTCTCTTGGCTATTTAGGAAAATACCAATTTGGTATTGAAACTTTAAAAACTATTGGGGTTCACAATTGCGACGCATTCTTGAACAGCCCCAGAATGCAAGAAAAAGCTTTTATTGCCCTTTTGTCAAAAAACAAATGGGAATTAAGGGCAGTTATTGAAAGGTATGATGGAACTGTTTTGAACGGAATCCGTATTACTGAGTCAGGAATTTTGGCAGCGGCGCATCTTGCTGGTGTGGGATCTGTTAAAAAGTATTTCAGATACAAAGGGAAGCGTTTTATTAAGGACGCGTACGGAACTTCGTTAAGAAGCTATCTGAAAAGATTTGGTGGTTATGATACTTCCTTTATTGTTGCTGACAGTACTGCAAAAGTGATTTAAATTGTATTGAACCTTGAATTTTATTATTAAGAGGCGGTTTGGGATTATTTTCCAAACCGCCTCTTAAATTTTTTTATTTAGCTTTTTCCAATAATTTCTCCTTTCGGATCTACTTTTAATTTAATTGTTTCTTTGTCTTTTTTGAGTTTTAAATTGTATTCTTTTTTTGTAACATCTCCGTTTTCTTGTGTGTAGAGATATTTATCATTTACAATTTGCCAACCAGGATATGCTTTGTATACAGAGTAAATAACAGCATGAGGTAATGTAGTGTCAGTATATTTTTCAACAACACTAGTAAGTTTACCATTCACGTCATAAGTTGCAGATAATGTTCCTTTTCCAGCTGTTAAAATGACAAGATAGTTTTCATATCCTTCATAGTCTTTCCCTAAATCATAAGCTATAAATTCTTTTTCAAGTTTAGTAACTGTAGGGTCTGAACTTTTGTCTGGTAAATAATAGGAAAAATCTTTTCCTGCATTTTTAATGACAATCTCAGGTAGATTTACTGTGTTCATGTTTCCTTCGTCATTACCTTCTTCTATTTTATTTTGCGAATATGAGGCAATATGAATCCCAAAAACTAATGCAATAATTAAAACTGTTTTCATAATATTCTATTTAAGTTAATATTATATTTTGAAATTTTATTTTTAAAACAAATGTCAAGGCTTGTTCATTGTTGCTCCCCCTTTTTGTTATTTTATTTATTTTAAAGACTGTTATAAAAGTAGGTTAATTATAAAACTATGATTGTTAACAACTTGCTTAATAGGTGTTAATTTAAAGGAGCCTTTTTTATTCAGATTGAGAGTTATAAAATTTTAATTATTAAGCAAGTACCTCCAAATTTTAAATTTTAAGGTAGAAAATTGGAGAATTATTTTAAAAAATAAATTAAGACTATATATTCTATAGGAATAGTTTTTTTTGGATGATTGGATTTTTGTTTGTGTAGATGGAAAACATTTAATAAAAAAAGAAAAAATAACTTTTCGGTAAAAATGAAGAGACTGAATATACATGTTGATATTGCTTTTAGAAAAGCAAACAGAAGATTTTTAATATAGTTATTCAGCACTTTAATAAGTAGCTAAAGCCTGAATAACTATAGGAAAAGAAGTGTCAATAATGATGACGATAAATTCTTTAAATGGAGTACTTATTAATCAATTAAAATTTCTAAAATTTGAATAGCGGCCTCACTTATTTTCGTTCCTGGTCCAAAAACTGCTACTGCTCCAGCATCAAATAAAAACTGATAATCTTGTGTAGGTATTACTCCGCCAACGATGACCATAATATCTTCCCTTCCGTATTTTTTTAGTTCTTCAATTACTTGTGGAACCAATGTTTTATGACCTGCTGCAAGCGAGGAAACACCAAGAATGTGCACATCGTTTTCTACGGCTTGTTTGGCTGCTTCGGCTGGTGTTTGAAATAGTGGGCCAATATCCACGTCAAAACCCACATCAGCATAACCTGTGGCCACTACTTTGGCACCACGATCGTGTCCGTCCTGTCCCATTTTGGCAATCATGATTCTTGGTCGACGCCCTTCTTGTTTGGCGAAGGTGTCTGCCAGTTGTTTTGCTTTTTCAAAGCTTTTGTCGTCTTTCATTTCTTTGCTATACACTCCGCTAAAAGATTTAATTTGTGCTTTATATCTTCCGAAAACAGTTTCCAATGCATCGCTAATTTCTCCTAATGTACAGCGATTTCTAGCTGCTTCGACTGCAAATTCCAGTAGATTTCCTTCTCCTGTTGCGGCACAAAGCTTCAATTTTTGAAGGGATGCCTGTACTTTATTGGAATCTCTGGATGCTTTAATTCTGTCTAATTGTTCGAGTTGTTGTTGTCGAACCATTTGATTGTCCACATCAAGAATTTGTAATGGATCTTCTTTTTCCAAACGGTATTTGTTGACCCCAACAATAATATCTTGACTACTGTCAATTCGAGCTTGTTTGCGTGCTGCGGCTTCCTCAATTCGAATCTTAGGAATTCCGGTTTCAATGGCTTTGGTCATTCCACCCAATTCTTCAACTTCTTCTATGAGTTTCCAAGCTTTTTCGGCAATTTCATTGGTTAGGCTTTCTACATAATAACTGCCTGCCCAAGGATCTACGGTTTTGGTGATTTTGGTTTCTTCCTGTAGATAGATTTGGGTGTTTCGGGCAATTCGAGCCGAAAAATCAGTTGGCAAAGCAATCGCTTCATCCAGTGCATTAGTGTGTAAAGATTGTGTCCCTCCAAAAGCTGCTGCAGTAGCTTCGATACAAGTACGTGCCACATTATTGAAAGGATCTTGCTCAGTTAAACTCCAGCCAGATGTTTGGCAGTGAGTTCTCAGGGCTAATGATTTATCGTCTGTTGGGTTGAATTGTTTAATCAATTTGGCCCAAATCATTCTTCCAGCTCTCATTTTGGCAATTTCCATAAAATGGTTCATCCCAATAGCCCAGAAAAAAGAAAGGCGAGGAGCAAAATCATCAATTTTCATTCCCGTGGCCAATCCTGTTCTAATATATTCCAATCCATCGGCTAAAGTGTAGGCCAATTCGATATCAGCCGTTGCTCCCGCTTCCTGCATATGATATCCCGAGATGGAAATGGAATTGAATTTTGGCATTTTGTTGCTGGTGAATTCAAATATGTCGGCGATGATTTTCATCGACGGAGTAGGTGGATAGATATAAGTATTACGCACCATAAATTCTTTCAAGATGTCATTCTGAATGGTTCCTGAAAGTTGTTCCGGTTTTACACCCTGTTCTTCGGCAGCAACAATATAAAAGGCCATAATTGGTAAAACGGCACCATTCATAGTCATTGAAACCGACATTTCATCAAGCGGAATCTGATTGAATAATACTTTCATATCTTCAACAGAGTCTATGGCTACCCCCGCTTTTCCGACATCGCCAACAACACGTTCGTGATCCGAATCATAACCTCTGTGTGTAGGTAAATCAAAAGCGATTGAAAGCCCTTTTTGGCCTGCAGCCAAATTTCGTCTGTAAAAAGCATTACTTTCTTCGGCAGTAGAAAATCCTGCATATTGACGTATTGTCCAAGGTCTGCGAACATACATTGTAGCGTAAGGGCCTCTTAAATTAGGAGCGAATCCTGCACCAAAATCAAGATGCTCGATAGATTCTATATCTTTTTCAGCATATGTTTTGTGGAGTTCAATTCCTTCAGCGGTTAGGAAGTTTTCAGACTGCAGACTGCAGACTGCAGTCTGGAAGTCTTCTTTAAGTGTTATATGTTGTAAATCTTTTCTTTTCATTTTTTTGCCTTTAATCAATTTGTAATTTTATTACCAAATTGATTTTTATTGTTTGGTGAAGACTGAATTCTGCAATCTGATTACTCTCCTGAAAGTCGTTCTTGCTCTAATTTTTCTGCCAATCTTTTTTCAATTATTGGTGTGATTAAAGTTTTTCTAGGTTTAATTTTTACAAAAGGAAATAACTCTAAATCATGTTTCATTTTATCGTTCTTGTTGGGATATTTGTTGGTTCCCAAAAGCGTTTCTTTTCCAGAATCAAACAAGCTTTGTTCAGCATCCGCACTTTCCTGTATTTTTCTTTTAATTAGACCTTCATTCAGCTGCTTTAAAAAACCTCCGTTGGCTTCGATGTCTTTGAATAATACTAATGCTTTTTCAGCTAATTGATTGGTTAGGCTTTCGATATAATAACTTCCATCGCCAGGATTATCCACTTTGTCAAAATAACTTTCCTCTTTTAGAATCAGCAATTGGTTTCTGGCAATTCTGTCGCCAAATTCATTGTCTTTATGATATAAAGCATCATAGGGTAAATTTGCAATTGCATTTGCTCCACCAAGAATAGCACTCATACATTCGGTTGTTGTTCGCAACATATTTACATTGTAATCGTAGATAGTTTTGTTGCGCTTTGTTGGGGTAACTAGTAAATGACAATCCAGATTGTGATTATATTCTTTGGCTATAGTTTTGAAAAGGATTCGAAAAGCACGAAGTTTTGCGATTTCGAAAAAATAATTTCCTCCAACCGAAATTTGAAAAACGATAGGTTGATCTATATCTGGGATTCTGTTGAAATATTCATTGGCGTGAGCCAGACTGTAAGCGATTTGCTGTACCATAGTGGCACCTGCATTTTGATACAATCCACCGTTAATACTTATGATCGAAATGGATGAGGTTTCTTTGGAAAGTATATTTAAGGTATCAAAGTTGTTTTTTTCTGGGGTTTTGTACCAATTTCCGTCTTTGGCCAATTGTCCGATTGGATCCAAAAGGCAGTAGATGGTCGCTTTTTTTTCTTTTGCAATAACATTAACCTTTTTAACGAAATCGATTGAAATAAAATTGAAATGAAAGTAAACGGAAATTTTTTCTAAGGGAAGTTTTTCCAATAGTTTTCCAATGTTTACGGCTTCTTCTGGAATAGTAAAACGTAGACTTTCGGCACCACGATTAATGGAATCCAACGCTTTTTCAATTGATTTTTCTATATCAAAGACATAAATGTTTTGGCAAATTTTGAATTGCGAAGCTTTTGTGACAACACTATGCTTTTTGGCAACATCTTCTTTATCGTAAAATGGTTTTACTTTGATGTCTTCGGGAGAATTCCAGATTACGGTTTCATTATAATCGGCTCCCTTGAGTTCAAATTGAATTTTTTGTTTCCAAAGTTTTGCAGAAACGGGGCTGAAATCGTCGAATAAATTCTTGGCCATTTTTTAATTGTAATTAGATTTGAAATGCGATAGGATTATTTTTTTTTGACAGTATCACCATCGAATTCGATGATATAAATATCTTCACTATCTTTTTTCATATAGTATTTTTCTCGAGCATACTTTTCGATTTGAAGAGGATTTTTTAGCTGTTTGATGTTTTCTTCGTCTTTTTTTATTTCGCCTTGATAATAAGTGGCATTATCTTCCAATTCGTTGATTTGTTTATCCAAAAAGCGATGTTCAAAATAAGAATAGTTGTCTAAAAAAATCATCCAAGTTAAAAATGATAACGAGACCCAAACGTACTTGTTACTTAAAAATTTAAACCAAGATTTGTCTTTAAAGGGGTTTTTCATTGGGAATATTTTTTAATCCAAATTTAATGGGAACGACTATTTATTTTTATAACTTCTTAATTTACATTTTACAAAAATGCATTAAAGAATATTGAGAATTAAACACGATAAAATTACAACAAAATTATAAAATACGTTGATTAATTACGGCACGAACCACATCAATTGCAACAGTGTTGAATTTGTCATTTGGAATTATAATATCCGCAAAGGCTTTTGAAGGTTCAATAAATTGCTCATGCATTGGTTTTAGAGTGCTTTGATAGCGGTTTAGCACTTCGTGCATATCTCTTCCACGCTCTGCAATGTCTCTTTTCATACGACGAATTAATCGTTCGTCTGAATCGGCATGAACAAATATTTTAATATCAAAAAGGTTTCTTAATTCGGGATTTGTCAGGATTAATATTCCTTCCACTATCATTACTTTTCTGGGATGCGTAACAACGATGTCATCTGTTCTGTTGTGTTGTACAAAAGAGTATACAGGTTGATTAATTGTGTTTCCAGCCTTTAATTCTTTGAGGTGTTCTACCAATAATTCAAAATCAATAGCTCTCGGATGGTCAAAATTGATATTGGAACGGTCTTCGTAACTCAGGTCGTGCGTTTGTTTATAGTAAGAGTCTTGAGCAATAATCCCAACTTCCGCTTCCGGCAATTCGTTCATGATTTGATGTACCACGGTTGTTTTTCCTGATCCTGTTCCTCCTGCGATTCCTATGATGAGCATAAAATAGTTTTATTTTGTTTTAAGGTGCAAAAATAGGAATTTATATTTTTAAAAATAGAATTGATTTGTCCTGAATAGTTTTTCATAGATAAATCAATTAACCAGTACTTGAATCAAATAACCAGTGGCTGCTTGAGAATAGTATCTTTCAAAAAAACGTGAGGTTGTCCTTTTTTGGACAACCTCACGTTTTTAAGATAAATGGGAGTATTACTTTTTTATCGACTAAAAAACAATTTTTTCTGTAACCCATTTGCCATTTTTTAAACGGATTTGCACCATTAAAAATTGATTGGTCGAACTAAAACTAGGAACATTAAATTCATTACTATTGATGTTTTCCCTTTCATAAAGTTTTCTTCTACTCAAATCATAAATTGTCACATTTTCAATAGTTTGGTCAAAAGAATTGATTTTTATATGATGGTTTTTGACAGAGACCAGCACTTTTTTATTTATTTCATTTAAAATATGTGCATAATCACTTATTTTAATAGAACTATTAATGTATCGTAGGACAAAACGATCATCAAATGTACCTATAGCTGTAGTAAAACTATAGGCTCCATTTTTAAGATTAACAGTAGTTCCTGTCAATTTGTCTTCTAAATAAACAGGCAGACTGGCTAAAATCCCATCAACTTGGTCAATATTTATCGAAAAAGTTCCTTCTATGGTTGTTCTGAATCCCAAAGGTACCTGATCCATTATGTCAAAGGGTAATGCGCGTCCTTGAATTGAAAATTTCTTATTGTCATTAATACTATAAAAATTGACATATGAATTTGAATCCATATTTGCACCATCAAAACGATTGTCTAATCCATTGGTAGCATCGGTAACATATCCAACGAGCAATTGTTTGAAAGCACCTTCAGTATTTGAAAAATTTAGCCAAATTCGATGTTTTTTAATTGCTGAAATGTTTGATTTTGTTTTCGTTCCTTTGAAAAACTGAGAATTATCGAGTATTTCCCCTACAGGACCTAATCGCATCGTATTTTCAAAAGTAACTGTACCTGCAGCGTTTGATGTTGTAAAAAATGATTGTCCAGCTGCAATTTTTCCTGACGGAATAGATTCGTTAATACCAGGATTTAATGCGGCTTGGGTTGCAGTACCGCCCACTCCATTATAAGAGGCATAATCATCAGAATCATAAACATAAAAAGCACCGCTTTGAGTAATAGGGGTGTTATGCGTCCAAAAATAAATAGTTCCGTCTAAAATAGGATTTGCCTCTAAGAAAGCATCTGCACTCAAGGCCGATGGATATGGGTTTCCAATAAGGTAATCCAATCCTGGGCCAGCTATTGAAATAGGAACGGAGCCATTGTTTGGAACACCAATAAAACTGGCATTATAAACTGCTGGAGACAAATTCCCTTGTGGACCACGAATAGCATATCCAATCCCTTCTTTCATTGTATTTCCTGGAGTTTCTTTTATCCAGACCTTATTAACGGCATCCCAAGAAACATATTTATCGGATAATGTCGTAGGAGAAAGATTCAATAATGTTTGTGGGGAAACAGGTGAAGACCAATAGGTAAAATCAAATTTACCCACTTCAGTAGTATTTCTTTTATAAGTTATATTTCCTGTATTGTCTACATCATTGGTTTGGATCAAGCTTGAACTGTCTTCAAAAATTATTGATCCAGATCCTGTAATATCCAAACCATTTTCTAGGAATAAAGAAATTCCTGAATTAACGGTTACTGTTCCAGAATTCACTTCACAGGAACAGGCATGTAGGTCTCCCGTAAGTGTGTAGTTATATGCAAAAATTGCTTTTGTAAGTGGAGTTGGGGTTCCATTGGACCAACCTATTGAGGAATAAGTAGTTGTAGTAGCAGGATCTAAAATAACTGTTGTCGCTAAAGTTTCGCAGCCATTAGTATTTTTCACTCTTACTTTATAAGTTCCCGCAGCCAATAAATTTTTCGTATTCGATGCTTGATACGTTACGCCATCATCAAAACTATATTGGTCGGCAGGGTCAACAGCTGATTCGTTAACGGTTATTTGTCCAGTTGCTGTTACACAATTTGGTTGCACTAAAGTAGTACTGAAAGCAGTAGGGCTTGCACCGGTTGTTATTGTAATTATATTAGAATCATTACTTGGACCACAGCTGTTTTCTGCACGTACCCTTATATAGAAAGTTAGTCCAGATGCTAATCCAGTTACATTTTGAGTGGCGGCTCCACTACCCAGTAATAAATCATTGTAGGCAGGTAAAATATCTGTAAAAATATTATCTCTTGCAACGTCTATACGATAACCTGTTACATTAGGTATTGTCGTCCAATTTGCTGTAGCATTATTACAGGTAATTGTTCCGGCTGTAAGTGAGGGAACTGCTGGGACGGTCGGTTGTGGATTTACCGTTAGGCCTAATGCACCTGAAACACATCCTGTAGCAGTATCGGTTGTTTTTACCGAATAATCTCCAGGAGCTAAGTTTGCGAATGTAGCTCCCAGGTGTGTTACCGCAGTCACTGCAGGAGAAGGTCCTATTACAGTATAAGTAATATTAGCTGCTGGTGCAGGCATCGTTACCACTATTGTTCCTGTTGGTGTGGTACAGGTTGGTTGTGGATTTACACTGGCAGTAGGTAATGCTGGATTTGCTGGTATTGTATTTACCGTTAGAGCTAATGCACTTGAAGTACAGCCTGTAGTTGAATTAGTGGTTGTTACCGAATAATTCCCGGGAGCTAAATTAGCAAATGATGTTGTCCCCTGTGTTACGGCAGCTACAACTGGTAAAGTTCCTGTTACGGTATAAGTAACATTTCCTGCCGGAACCGGAGCAGTGATTACTATGGTTCCTGTTGTCACTGTACAATTAGGCTGTACAGTGACACTGGCGGTTGGAACGGCAGGGGGTAGTGGTACTGCATTTACCGTTAGGCCTGCTGTTAATACGCTTGAAGTACATCCTGTAGTAGCATTGGTGGCAGTTACCGAATATGTTCCCGGATTTAAGTTAGCGAATGTTACTCCCCCTTGCGGTACTGCAGTTACTGGTGGAGATATTCCTGTTAAGGTATACGTAACATTAGCTGCTGGAGCAGGGGATGTTATTACTATTGTTCCTGTTGTCACCGTGCAGGTAGGTTGAACAGTTACACTGGCTGCAATTGGCGGAGGTGCTGGTACTGGACCTACGGATAGGGGTATTGAGGTTGTAGTACATCCTGAGGTCGTATTGGTTGCGGTTAGTGAATATGCTCCCGGATCTAAGTTTGGGAATGTTGTCACCGCTTGCGTTACTGTAGATACTGGCGCAGTTGTTTTGTTTAGGGTATAAGTGATGTTAGCTGCTGGTGCTGGGACAGTTACCACTATTGTACCTTTTGGAGTGGGACAGGTAGGCTGTGCGGTTGTACTTGCCACAGGTGTAGCAGGTGTCACTGGCTGTGGATTAATAACCACATTAGCTGATGGTCCCGAAGGCGAAGCACATCCCGGCGCAGTCACCGTAAAATTATAAGTTCCGGGAGCAAGTCCAGTAAGTGTCTTAGTCGTGGTAGTGCTTGTAATTCCTCCTGGGTTAATGGTCGATGTTCCTGAAGGTAAGCTGCTTAACTCCACATCGCCAGTAGCTACTGTACAAGTGGGTTGTGTAATGAGTCCTACCGTTGGAGGTGCCAGAGCCCCAACCAAGACAGTAATGGTATTGCTGACCTCACTACAGCCACCGCCTGCGGATCCATAAATTGCATAGCGGCGGTAGTATGTTGTTACACTAATTCCTGGGGCCGGGACATTGTAAGTAGTTCCAGTAGCACCAGTAATATTAGTGAAGTTGATATTATCTGTTGAAGATTGCCATTGATAAGAAAAGCCATATCCACCTATTGGAGTTCCAACCGCTGCAGCAGCTGTCTGGGTAAATCCTGCAGGGTCAAAAGGTGCTGTACAGGAACTTTGGTTCCCGGCAACAGAACCTGGGGTTAGAGTAGGGTTACCAACTACGGTTAATGTAATGACATCACTGATGCCAGGACATCCATTAACAGTAATGATTAATCGGAAATGGTAAGTTCCTGGAACGGACTCAAAAGTGGTGTAAGCAGGTTCAAATATATATTGTGGTTTAGTGCTTGAAGGACCGGGGGCATCCACCCAAGTTACTTGATTATCATAACTTACCTGCCATTGTCCTGTTCCGGGGGAAAATGATGTGGCATTTGATCCGCCAACGGGATTGGGATTGCCAGAAAAGACATCAATATCATTTTCTCCTGTAGCAATATGACCACAAATATTTATGGTATAATTATCATCATTTCGACCTTCTGTAAATTCAATATTAGGAACTGGTGTTTGGGTTACAGTTATTGTTGCTGTTGCTGTTCGGGTAGTGCTATTACAGCCTGCGGCGCGTGCTTCCGCATAATAAGTAACTGTGCTTGTAGATGTCACTGATAAATTAGCGCCGCTTGCAGAGTTTCCAAAACTAGTACCTCCTGTGGCAACCGTGTACCAATATATTGTATTGCCCGCAGAAGTGGCATTCAGATTAATAGTTCCTGAACTATCGCAAAATGAAGCTGCACTGCTGGGTGTTACTGCAGTTGGTGCTGAGGGTATCGCATTTACCGTTAAGGTAACTAGGCTAGAGGTAACTGGGCAGGTTGCGTTAGCATTATTGAGTACCACATCAAAAGTGGCGTTATTATCACCTATAGGTGGATTGGTTATGGTAAGGGTTAAGGTGTTTCCAACAACGCTTGTTGAATATGGAGGTGCAATGGTAAAATTTGCTCCATTTTTTCTCCATTGGAAAGTAGTTACTCCTGTTGCGACTACATTAATAGCTATTGTTCCAATTCCAACACAAGCAGTAGCAGTAGGTGCTGGTTGCGTAGTAATGACAGGAAGAACATTTGATGTGACTGAGGCAGTGGCGGTTCGACTCGAACTGATACAGCCAGTTGCTGCATTACGGGATTCGGCATAATAAATTGTTGCTGTTGGTGCAGATACTGGAAAACTGCCTCCACTTCCTACTGATCCAAGAGAAGTACCTCCAGTTGGTACTGTGTACCAATAAATCGTATTGCCAGCTGATGTTGCATTCAAAGGGGTACTTCCGTTTGTTGTGCATACTACTACTGCTGCACCATTTGGTGTAACTGAAGGAGGTGTAGGAAGGGCGTTTACTGTTAAGGTTGCATTGTTTGAAACAAGTCCGCATGTTGAACCATTTAGCATTACACTATAATCTCCACTGTCTGTAGTGGCAGGATTAGTAATGGTTAAAGTTACCGTATTAACCCCGCTAAAGGTGGCGCTATTATTTAAGTCCACGCCATTTCTTCTCCATTGATATGTATTGACCCCACTAGCTGTTATAGTAATAGTTCTTGTCCCAGATCCTTCGCAAACGGTATTAGAAGGAGTTATAGCGGGTTGGGTATTTATAGTAGGGGGAGCACTTGTAGTTATTGCACCGGTTGCTGTTCGTGTAGCAGCAAAACAGCCTGTTGTTGTGTTTCGCGCATCAGCATAATACGTTGTAGTGCTATTTATTGTTGGTGTTCTTAGGAAATCGATACCACTTGGAACATTTCCAAGGTTAGTTCCTGCTGTAGCTGCTGTGTACCAATAAATTTGATTTCCTGCGGAAGTAGCGTTTAAGTTGATATTCGATCCGTTGCAAATATTTGTAGGAACACTAGGTGTAGCTATTATAGCAGTTGCAGGCAAAGGATTTACGGTTACTAAAGCAGTTGCAGTTCGGGTGACACTAACACAGCCTGCGGGTGATACCGCTTCAGCATAATAAGTTGTGTCAGCCGTAGGAGATACCGAAAAAAAAGCTGCACTTGCTGATGATCCGATAGTGGTGCCTCCAGTAGAGACTGTGTACCAATTAATCGTATTTCCAGCAGAAGTTGCACTCAAGTTGGTGCTTTTGCCGCTACATATAGATACGGCACTTGAAGGGGTAACCAGAGAGGGAGCAATGACAACAGGCTGGGTATAGGTTATTTTAATTTGGCCATCGGCTCCGTTTCCGCCCAGAGAGGGACCAACTCCAGAAAGCAGTAAGCCGCCTCCGCCTCCGCCTCCAGGAACTATTCCGTTGTTTCCATTTGATTCTGCAATGACTGCTGGGCCACCAGTTCCAGCGACGGTGCTATTTCCTCCGGCTTGACCTGTAGTTGTAGTTCCTAATGTACCATTGCCACCAGTAGTATTCGTAGTTCCGCCGGTAGAAGCTCCACCAGCGCCGACTGTACCCATGTTTTGACCACCACCATCTCCGCCATTGGCAGTCAATGCAAGAATTGTAGTTGTACCGCCATTGCCACCATTTCCTATTCCTCCTGCTGCTCCAGATCCAATGGTGTAATTTATAATTTGGCCTGAAGTAACTGTGACAACATAGGAACTATATCCGCCGCCGCCGCCGCCGGAACCTCCACTTGGGATTATTGTAGCAGCACCGCCAGCACCACCACCTCCCCAAGCCTCAACGGTGAGCGAAGTAACGCCACAAGGAACTGTCCAAGTACTCGCACCAGGAGTTGTAAGATTTACAGTTGTTGTTTGGGCAGAAACAGAATTTCCAAAAGCAAAAACAAGTAAAACAGTCCAAAGTTGAACGACTGTTTTTGATACATATTGTTCCAAGTTAAGATAGAATTTTTTCATGCTACACTTTTTTTAGGATTGTTTGGTTAAATTAAAAAAGGGAATTACTTATCCTTAATTTTAATTGTAGAGTGTAGGTTAAAAAGAAGATTTTGGGTAAGGGGTCAATTATTTGATAATCAATATTATCAGGGGGTAAAATATTGATTTTTATTGCGCTAAATTAACAGATAAATATACAAATAGAATTATCAAAAAATAAATTAAGTCGTTGAAATTCAGTTTTATCCGTTGTTGTGATGCTTTTTTTAAACACCTATTTTTAATAGAAGTTTTTATGGGTTAAATTGGTATTGTTTTTTTTAAAGCGGATTTTCCTTAAAAATTACACCTCGTATTTTTTTAATGATTGATGGGGGTAATCCTAATTTAGGTATAGATAAAGTACTAACGATACGAATTGATTTTTACTGCATAAGACCTGTAAATTATAGTATGTAACTATAGGTAATCCATATTAAGAATCGAATATTTTAAAATTGAGTTTGTGTCTTTGCGAGGCCTCATTTTTTAAACAAAAAAGAAATATAATGGAGTATGAATAGCTGATGACACAGTGTCTGTGCGCAATATTGTCATTTCTGACAAGTTTGGGGATAATTGTTAAAAAAAGAGATTGGCCAAAATTATAGGTATTAACGTCATACATGACGTTGTTTGCCTCATATATGAGGTTGTTGACCTCAAATTTGACGTTGTTGACGTCAAATTTGACCCTCAAGACGTCATTTTTGACGTAAACGATGCCAAAAATGACGTTCCTTTTCCCAAAAATGACGTTTTGGCCTATTTGCAAAAAAAATCCCTTTCGGAATTTGACTTCCAAAAGGGATTCCAAAAGGATATTGACAATTATTCTGCCGATACAGTAGATGTTGATACCTCTTTGGTAGTTCCTGTTCTGTTAAAAAATTGGGACAGATCATTTACTTTGGTCTCAAAGCCTGCAACTTTGGTGCCTACTTTGTATTTGCTGTAATCATAATCAGTCAATGCCGCTTGGTAGCAATCGTAATCGTGCATGATTTTGTTGTTATTCAGGCTTTGAACCAAACTTTCCAAGCGGGCAATAACAGCTTGAATAAAATCACGGGAATCCACATCGCTCTGGAACTCAGTCCAATCGATATCGGGGCTGCTTAAAGCAGGTTGACTGTTTCTAAAATCTTTTACTTTGTTGATGATGAGTTTGTTTTGTTCCTGAACGCTTCCAAATTTACTTCTTTCTTCAGGCGAAAGATTTCTGAATTTTGTTGCAAGAGCTGTTTCAATTGCCGTTAAGCTAGTTCCTACCGCAGTTTTTTCGGCAGCTGTGTAATGCAGTCCATTTAAATTTTCTAATGGCATAATTAAGTTTTTATTTGTTAATATTGTTTAGTTTTCAAATCTAGATAATTTAAAACGTAAATAAAATCACTATAAACAGTGATTTTTAGTATGAAATAAGTTATGTTACTTTTAAAAGAAAACCTCTGATCGATATATTCGAATGAAGTAAACTCTTCATTAAATATGACTTTGTTTTTGAATATACCAACGGAGATTGCTTCGCAAGTTCTATATCGCCCGTGTCCTCTTTTATTTGGAATGACTAGATTTCGGCGAAAAAATCCTATTTTTCAATCTTGTCCTGCTGACGGAGGAAGCATCTCCACAGCACTATTCTGGACTTTATAAGACTTTGTTTGTAGATTTTTGTTGTGATAGAATTGCCAATTCACTTTCACTCGTACGAGTTAATCTTTAATTTTTCTCATAAAAGGGGAAGCAATTTTTTAGCGACTCCTATGTATAAATTATAATTTCATAAATTACAGCTATAATTTAATACTTAAGTGGTTTAAAATTAACTATGTAAGAAAAAATTGAATAACTAGATTAAAAAAATAGTTTTTGATTCATTTAAATTTTAAGAAAGTGTAGTTTATAGTTTTTTTTAACACTTATGTCGAAAATACCATTAAAACAGTGTTTATATTTTAAGAATAATATAACTTAGTGCTGTAAATTTATAATTGATTTAACATTTTTTTAGATTTTAAAAAGCCTATTTTTTTCTAAAAAAAATCAATTACAAGAATTTACGAAATAGAAACCCCAAATCTATATTTTTTTATTCTGATAGATACCCCAAATTCTATCGATTTATTTGATTACTCACAGATACCCCATTCTGCCGATTTTAGTCTATTTCGTTAAGCATATCGTATTCGTTATTAATAAATTTAATTTGATAAAATATGAAAGCATTTCTACCTAAAACCGGAATTTTTACCGTTGTTTTTTTAATTGCAAATTTGTTTTTTATTAGTAGTTCATTTGGACAAGATACAGGACTTTTGCCTCCATCAACTAGTTTAAGTGTAAGTAGTGTAACTACTGTCGCAAATGGTTTGACATCTAATAATGCTTATGCTGTTTTCGACTCAAGTGGAGATCAAGCAGATTATGGAGGATTTAATGTTAGTATACCTGCAGGATCTATTATTTTGGGTATAGAAGTACAATTGGAAGGTAATCGTCCTGCTGGTGGTGGTAGGGATTTAAATGTTCAACTTACTTGGAACAATAAAACCACCTTTTCGGCTAATAAAACAATGGCAGTATTTGCAACGACCGATGCTCTTCGTACTGTCGGTACTCCAACAGATACTTGGGGACGTACTTGGGCAGTTAATGAATTTGCTAATACTAGTTTTTTCGTAAGAATTACTTCAACAACAGGTGGTGGATCTATAAACTTGGATCAGGTTCTAGTAAAGGTTTATTATTGTACATCACCGACTATTATAACTACTGGGGCAGCTACAGCTGTTTGTTTTAGCGCTAGTTTACAAACTACGACTTTACCATATACGGCAACTACAAATAGCCCAACATCTTATAGTATTGCATGGACAGGAATGGCTAATCAAGGTTCAACTCCATTTGCTTTTAGTGCAGGAGGCGGTACAATCACAGGTATTAATATACCTGCTTCAACAGCTGCAGGTACTTATAATGGAATCCTTACCATCAATGCTGGTGGTTGTTCTTCTACGAATCCAATAAGTGTTACTGTAAATGCATTACCTACTGCTAATGCCGGCTCTTCTCTAAGTCCCATATGTCAAGGAGGAACCTCAGCTGCATTAGGAGGTTCCGTAGGAGGTACCGCCACTGGTGGAACATGGTCAGATGGTGGAATTGGAGGAGCATTTAGCCCAGGAGATACTGATTTGAATGCTACATGGACACCACCTCCCGGATATAGTGGTACTGCAACATTGACTCTGACATCAAGTGGAGGGTTATGTGGTACTAAAACAGCTTCAAAAACTCAAGTAGTAAATATCCAACCCACAGCATCAGCAGGAGTAACTCAAACGATATGCTCAAATAAAACTGCTATTATAAACGGAACAGCAACAAATGGGACTATAGTCTGGACAGTAGATGGAGGAGCAACTGTAGGTACACTTGATAATCCAAATATAGAATCGCCTGTATTTACACCAGATCAATACTTTGAAGGGACAGCTACTTTAACCATGACCGTTACCAATGCGGGTTGTACAGCAGTTTCCGTAACGTCTGTTGTAATTGTAAATGGCGGTGCTGCTACCGTAGATCAAGGAGCTGATGTTACAGTTTGTATGTCAACTCCGGAACAGGTGCCATTATCAGGTATAGTTGGGGGAGGTGCTTCATCAGGAACATGGTCAGGTGGAAGCGGACAATTTTTGCCAAATAATACAGATATGGCATCAAGTTATACACCAACTCAATCCGAAATAGATTCCGGTTCAGTGATTTTGACTTTGACTTCTGAAGATCCAGGAGGGCCATGTCCTGGAGCAGTAGCAAAGTCTAGAACCATTACTTTCAAGAAAGCACCCACAGCAACTGCAGGTGGAAATATAGGTATATGTCCAGGAGGCAGTGCAATGGTGAACGGAGCATCATCCAGTAATGGA
The DNA here is from genome assembly GCF_031456055.1 of Flavobacterium granuli. Classification (GTDB taxonomy): domain Bacteria; phylum Bacteroidota; class Bacteroidia; order Flavobacteriales; family Flavobacteriaceae; genus Flavobacterium; species Flavobacterium granuli_A. Next base: position 570,944 of record NZ_JAVDTX010000001.1, on the reverse strand, counting down.
ACGATAGTATGGACTCACAACGGAAGTGGCTCATTAAGCAATGCAGATACTTTGACACCAACATATACATCGGTGGCAGGTGATGCAGGCAACACAGTTACTTTAACTTTGACCGTTTCTAACAGCCCTTGTCCAGATGCTATAGCAACCTATACTGTAGTGGTTAATCCATTGCCAATAAATAGGAGTTTGCTTGGAACAGGGACAATTTGTTCAGGATTCAGTACAAATATTCAAGTTATCGATTCTGAGTATGAGGGGAATTTTGGGATTAGCTACCAATTGAGGAATAATGCTAATAATGCACTTGTAGGAGCTCCCTTGGCAGGTACTGGATCAACAATTGATTTACCTACTGGTGCCTTGACAAGTACGACCACATTTAATGTATTGGCGACTAATTTGACAACGAATTGTTTTGTACAAATGTCGGGAACAATTACAATTAGCGTGAATCCGGCACCACTTGATAGAACAGTTGGTCCTGCCACTATTACTCCAATATGTTCGGGATCATCAACAAATATTACTGTGGCAACATCTACCAATGCAACCACCACCTATCAATTGAGAAATGATGCAGATGACAGTCCTGTGGGGCTTCCAGTTACGGGTACGGGAGGTACTATCAATTTGCCTACAGGTATTTTGACTAATATAACTGATGATCCAATTGTTATAACCTACAATGTGTTGGCAACTATTACAGCAACAGGTTGTACTGCCCAAATGGCCATAACAAAAGCAGTAACTGTAAATCCTCTAATTTCCGACAATATAATCAGTGGAAATCAATCTATTTGTAGCGGTTCAACACCTGCGGCTTTGACCGGAGAACCTCATGGAGGTAACGGAACTTATACTTATGGCTGGTTTCAAAGTACGGACAATTTTGTAGTCAACAATGCTAATGCTAGCACAGCTAATGGTTCAAGAACAGCTCAAACCTATACACCACCATCATTAACCCAAACCATGTGGTATAGAAGAACAGTATCATCAGACGCATGTGCTGCCGATACTTCACCAGCAGTCAAAATAACAGTTAATCCATTACCAACAGTATTTACAGTTACAGGCGGTGGTGCTTATTGTGCAGGAGGAGTAGGTTTGCCTATTGATTTAAGTGGATCACAAATCGATGTGAATTATCAATTGCTTTTAGGAGGAATTGCCGATGGAGATCCAATAGTAGGAACAGGATCTGCAATTACTTTTGGAAACAAAACTGCAGCAGGTACTTACACTGTAGTTGCAACTGCAACATATGATATTACTACAAATTGTAATTCGAATATGACTGGATCGGTTACCATCACTGTGAATCCAGTGCCTGAAACAACAGGCGTTACTATTTGCCCAGAAGGAAGCGGGGAGTTGATTTCTTCTTGCCCTAACCCAACGTTAAGTGCAGGACCAAAAGATCCAGGAACTGGCGCTAGTGCAACTGGAACTGGAACGGTTTGGGCTAACCCAACTAGGGTTGTTTTAGATGATGCCAGTTATTCAACTGCAAGTACTACTGCTTTAGGGGGTAATATACTAACAAATAGTCTTCACGCAACAAATTTTGATTTTTCAGCAATTCCAAATAGTGCTACTATTCTAGGGATTGAGGTTACTATTAATCGATTTTCTAGCGTAGATACTCCAAGCGATAACGTAAAGGATAATATAGTTAGTTTGTTGAAAGCAGGAGTTGCAACAGGAAGTAATTATGCAGTTACAACAACTAACTGGCCGATAGCGAATACGACCGTTGTTTCTTATGGTGGAGCTTTAGATTTGTGGGGAACAACTTGGACTCCAGCCGAGATTAAAGCAATAAATTTTGGAGTCGCTTTAACTGCATTTGTCAGTAAATCTGGTTTTAACACCAGTACAGCTTCTGTAGATAATATGAAAATTAAGATTTACTATCTAGCGAATGGTACTCTCAATTGGTATACAGTAGCGTCAGGACCGGAACCATCAATTGGTTCAGGTTCACCTTTTAACCCAGTTGGGGTTTTGAATTCAGGCTTGCCTGATACGAATACTGCCGGTACCACTACTTTCTATGCAGAATGTACTTCGGTTCCGGGTTGTCGTACTGCAACTGATTTTGTCGTGTATCCTTTGCCAACTTTAAGCTGTCCGTCTGATTCAGCAGTGTGTATAGATACTCCTGCATATACTTTAACAGCCACTCCCGCAGGTGGAACTTACAGTGGGACTGGTGTTACTGCTAGCACTTTCGATCCGGCTACAGCAGGTGTTGGTCCTCATCTTATAACATATTCCTATACAGATGGCAATGGTTGTAGTAACACGTGTACATTTACAATTACAGTGAATGCAACAGTAGTTGCCAGCGGAACCAAAATAGATGCATTGTGTAAAGGGGCTTCAAACGGATCAATCGACTTGAGTGTTACCGGAGGAAGTGGCTCTTACACCTATTTATGGAGTAATGGTGAAACCACAGAGGATATTAGTGGATTAGCTGCGAGTGTGATTCCTTATAGCGTAACGATAACCGATATTAATTCTGTTGCCAATAGTTGTGTGGTAACAGGCACTACCAGCTTTACAATAGGAGAACCAGATGAAGTAATTGCCAGTGGTACACCAGTAAATGTCTTATGTAATGGAACCTCAACTGGTTCTATAGATTTAACCGTTACTGGCGGAAGCGGTACATACACTTATTTATGGGACGATAACGGAAGCACAGATGCAGATCGTACTGGATTGGCTGCGAGTGCGATTCCTTATACCGTAACAATAACCGAATCTAATGGTTGTACTGTAGCAGGTACGATTGATGGCAAAATAGAATTTACAATTACAGAACCAGTAAATCCATTAGAAACAAACATAACAGCGAGTACAAATGTGGATTGTTTTGGCAACCACACCGGTTCGGCTACAGTTGAGGCCACGGGGGGAACTCCTGGATATACTTATTTGTGGAAAGATGGGGATGGAAATAGTATTGGACAAACCACCGCGACAGCTAGTGGTTTAGCAGCCGGAAACTATACCGTAACCGTAACAGATGCAGATGGGCTTGGTTGTGTTTCAACTGAGGAGGTTACAATTGAAGAACCAATAAAAGTTACAGTAAGCGCTTCTGCGACTAATCCGGTTTGTTCTGGATCGGCTCCAGGAACTATTACCATTAGTGATGTGAGTGCAGGAGCTACCACAATAATTCAGTTAAATGGTGTAGGTGATGATTTAAGTGCTCAGACCTCTTTTGCGCCAGGTACTTATATAATCACAGCTTCGGCACCAAATTGGAATAATGATGGAAACTGTACAGCAACTGCTGAGGTAACCATTGCAGAACCGGTAGAGGTGACTGTTGATGCCTCATCAACCGATGTATCCTGTCATGGAGAGGCTGATGGAACTATAACAATCACCAATTTGAGTCCGGGAGCCAGCGCTAAAATCCAGTTAGATGGTATAGGAGATGATTTAAGTGCTCAGGATACTTTTGGGCCTGGTACTTATTTAATCACTGCATCCGCACCAAACGGGAATGCCGATGGATATTGTACAGTAACTGATGAAGTAACCATTACAGAACCAGACGAATTAACGGCATCCATAACAGCACAGGAAAATGTGGATTGTTTTGGTAACAGTAATGGTTCTGCAACAGTAACTCCTATAGGAGGAACTCTTGATTATACTTACGAATGGAAAGATGGAAGTAATCAGAGTATTGGGCAAACTACTGCTACAGCTAGTAATTTAGTCGCCGGTAATTATAGTGTAACCGTAACCGATGGACATGGCTGTACAACAACTGCCACTGCAAATATTATAGTAGCAGACACTGAACTGCCTACCGTTATTACAAAAAATATCGAAGTTGAGTTGAATCCAACCAGTGTAAGTATTGAAGCTTCGGATGTTGACAATGGTTCGCATGATAATTGTGCTATTCAATCGATGAGTGTTTCACCGAATGAATTCACTTGTCTTAATGTAGGTCCGAATATAGTGACCTTAACCGTAACGGATACCAATGGTAATGTAAATACAGGAACAGCTACTGTAACCGTAAAAGATCTTATTAAACCAGTAATTAGTGGCATGCCAGCGAATAAAACGGTTTATATTTCTGGAAGTAATTGTTCTGCTTTAGTTAAGTGGATTGCTCCAACAGCAACAGATAATTGTGGAATGTTAAGCCTAGTAAGCAGTGAAGGAAATGATCCAGGAGACCCTGTATTGTTGGGTGTAGGAGTACATACAATTGTGTATACAGCTACTGACGTGAATAACAATTTCGACACAGCTAGCTTTACCGTAACAGTGATTGATCAAATAGTGCCTACTATAACCAATTGTCCAAGTAATGTAACAGTTAATACAGAAAACAACATTTGCGGAGCGAGAGTGTTCTACGTACAGCCAAATGTAAATGATTGTAATGGCGCAAGCTTAAGCATTAACAATGTGGCGTACTTATCCGGCAATATCTTCCCTTTAGGAACTACTACGGTAATTTGGACTGCGACTGATACATCACCTAACCATAACCAAAGTTCTTGTAGCTTTACAGTAACTGTTGAAGACCATCAGGCTCCAGTTCCAAATGTTGCTTCTTTGCCAACAGTAAGCGGTGAATGTTCGGTATCAGTGACAGCACCAACAGCTTTGGATAACTGCTTCGGAACTGTTACAGGAGAGCCAGATGGCGTTACAACTTTCAATACTCCTGGAGAGCACACTATTTTGTGGACTTACAATGACAATAATGGAAATAGTTCGTCTCAAAGCCAAATAGTTAATGTTACTGCGACACCGCCTATTATCAATAGCCAACCGGTTACTTTGACTAAGTGTGAAGGACAGTCAGCAACATTTAGTGTTAGTGCTTCGGGAATTGGATATCAATGGGAAGTTAATTCTGGCAGTGGATGGGAAAATCTTGTCTCAGAGACTAGTAGCAGTTTAAATATTACTTCAGTTACAAATGCGATGAATGGAAATCTGTACAGAGTGATTGTCAACGGTTCATGTGGTAATACAACTTCTAACGAAGTGGCATTAACGGTATATAGTATGCCAATAGTAAGTGATCAGGCAGATCAAAACTTGTGTAACACTTCAAGTTTTACAATGACACAAACTACACCATCAGTTGGAACAGGAAAATGGACTTTAGTAAGCGGAAGTGGAAGTATTACAGATGAAAACTCTCCAACCACAACCATTACAGCAGTGGCAGTAGGAACAAGTGCAAAAGTAAGATGGACAGTAACAAATGGCTCTTGCAGTGCTTCTGATGAGGTAACGGTAATAAATACCATATTACCATTTGTAAGTAATAAGCCAGATCAATCTTTATGTAATACATCAAGTTTTACGATGGTACAAAATACACCATCGGCAGGAACAGGTAAATGGACTGTAGAAAATGGAACTGCTATTATTACAAATGAAAATTCACCAACAACAACTATTACAGGAGTGCCAGTGGGAACTAGTGCAACGGTAAGATGGACGGTTACGAATGTGAATTGTAGTAATTATGACGATGTAATAGTAACTAATACTCAATTGCTTCCTGTTACTGATCAGCCAAATCAAACTTTATGTAATACTTCTAGCTTTCCGATATCACAAAACTCGCCAACCATCGGAAGCGGATCGTGGAGTTTAATAGCAGGAAGTGCGAATATTACATCATCAAATTCTCCAAGTACAACGGTAACTGGAGTGGCAATAGGGGCAAGTGCAACTGTTAGATGGACAGTAACTAGTGGTTCTTGTTCTTCTTATGATGACATAGTAGTATCTAACACAGCGCCACCAACAGTTAGTAATCAGCAAGATCAGATACAATGTAATACATCAACCTTTACAATGTCACAAAGTGGTTCAGGCACATGGGCATTTGTAGGCGCCTTTGGAAGCGCAATGATTACAACACCAAGTTCTCCAATCACAACGATAACAGGAGTGGCAGCTGGAACAAGTGTAACAGTAAGATGGACAGCCGGCACTGGTTCTTGTACTGCGTCTGATGATGTAATACTAACTAATAATACTACAGCTCCAACTGTAAGTAATCAGCAAGACCAAACTTTATGTAGCACATCAACCTTTACGATGACACAAAGTGGTTTAGGTACATGGACATTTGTGGGTAGTAGTGGAAGCGCAATTATTACAACGCCAAGTTCTCCAACAACAACAATAACTGGAGTGGCTGTGGGAACAAATGTAACAGTAAGATGGACAGTTGGAAGTGGTTCTTGTACTGCTTATGATGATGTGAAACTAACGAACAATGGAGGAGGAGCTTCATTTGCGGCATCGATAGCTACTAGTAGTCCTGATGCATTCTGCAGTGGTTTGATACTAACAGCGAATCCTTCTGTAGCGGGAACTTACACTTATTTGTGGAGTCCTGGAGGGGCAACAACGCCAAGCATTACCTTGTATAATTCAGCTAGCGTTGGTACATATACAGTTACAATGACTAAACAAGGAGGTTGTGGTGAAACTGCTCAGGCTAATTATAATTTCCAACCGCAAAACCTTATTAATGACTACACTATTCTTGGTTTTAATCAAGTGGATTTGGGTAACGGAAACTATGTTCAATCTGGAAGCGTCGGTGTTACAAAACCTTTGGGTTATGCGAAAATTGGAACAAATAGTACAGTGGCAGCGCCAGGAGCATTTGTGAAAGCAAGGTTTATTACAGTTCAGCCTATGTCTAATGTTCCAGTGAGAATATTTAATCCAGCTGTAGTAGTATTGCCTAACATGTTGGTAAATAACACCAGTACGACAGGATTACAAGATAAGAGTATTCCAAATAATACCACGACGACTGTGACTGGCAATTGGAAAAATGTGACAATTGGTACCAATTGTAATGTGACCTTTACTACGGGAACAATTTTTGGTAAGATATCTATCGGTAAAAGTAGTCAGGTTAAGTTTAATGCTAACAACACAGGTGTTTTGAATGTTGTAAGTATAAATATGGCAGATGGAACAGATGCTTTGCCTACGAAATTGCTCTTCGCTTCCAATATATCAGTGAGAGTGAAAGAGACGGTGAATATTGGTAAATCGTCCTTGGTAAACCCAACAGGAGGTTATAAAGCGGTATTCTTTGTCAGTGGTAATGAATTCCATGTATTACCTGGTGGTAATGTAACAGTAAATGCCAGTGTATTTGCACCGAATGGAACAATCAAAGTTGATGGTGATGCTGCTAAAAACACCAATATGAAAGGTGCTTATATAGCTAATTATGTTACTTCTACAAATAAAAATGTTTTTTGGAACCAATTCGATTGTTCAAATCCTAGTGCTAAAACTGGTGAGATAGAGAATATTATAGCCAAAGAAATAGAGCCAACAGTTGACCAAGTTCTTTTCGATGTGAAAGCATATCCTAATCCAAGTAATTATCAATTTACTCTTGAAGTGGAAGGCGGCAGCGTTGAAAAAGTTGAAGTTGAGGTATATGATATGGTTGGTAGACATATCAAACATATTGAAAGTGACTTCAACCAACCAATTGTGTTTGGAGAGGAATTGCCGGCGGGTACTTATCTTACAATAGTAAATCAAGGATCCAACCGAAAAGCACTCAAACTTATTAAAAAGTAATTTAAATAATTTGATTAGTAATTGTTAAAACAAAGCTATCTCATTTAATTGGGATGGCTTTGTTGTTTTAAAATATTGGATAATTATGATCTAAACTTGATTTTAATTTTTTAAACAAAAAAAGCCGAACATTGCTGTTCGGCTTTTTGTCGGGGTGGCAGGATTCGAACCTGCGGCCTCCTGCTCCCAAAGCAGGCGCGATAACCGAGCTACGCTACACCCCGTAAATCGAGTGCAAATATAAGGTTTAATTCTGCTTTTCAAAACATTTTAGGGAAATAATTAAAATTTATTTAGGCATCAGTTTTTTGAATTTATTTGAGTGTGTATTTTTTATAATAAAGATTACATTTGCAATTCAAAAATCAAAAATATGTCAGATACAATAGAAAAAATAAAATGCCTTATTATAGGTTCTGGCCCAGCAGGTTATACTGCGGCCATATATGCAGCAAGAGCTAACATGAATCCTGTGCTATACCAAGGAATGCAACCAGGAGGTCAATTGACAACAACGAATGAAGTAGAAAATTTTCCTGGTTATGTTGATGGAGTTACCGGGCCAGAAATGATGGTTCAGTTGCAAAGCCAAGCTCAACGTTTTGGTGCTGATATCCGTGATGGTTGGGCTACCAAAGTAGATTTCTCAGGAGATATTCACAAAGTTTGGATCAATGATAAAATAGAATTGCATTGCGAAACTGTGATTATTTCTACGGGGGCTTCTGCTAAATATTTGAATATTGCATCAGAACAACATTATTTGAAAATGGGAGGTGGAGTTTCGGCTTGTGCCGTTTGTGACGGATTCTTTTATAGAAATCAAGAAGTTGTTATTGTTGGAGCAGGAGATTCAGCTTGTGAAGAAGCACATTATTTGTCTAAATTATGTTCTAAAGTAACAATGTTAGTTCGTAGCGAAAAGTTTAGAGCTTCTAAAATTATGGAAGCGCGTGTTCGTAAAACGGAAAATATTACCATTTTGATGAACCACGATACAGTAGATGTATTAGGAGATGAGCAAGTGGTAACTGCTGTAAAAGCAAGAAACAAAACTACTGGAGAGGTGTTTGATATTCCAGCTACAGGTTTCTTTGTCGCGATTGGACACCAACCAAATACTGAAATTTTCAAAGACTATTTAACATTAGATGAAACTGGTTATATTGTAAATACACCAGGAACTTCAAAAACTAATGTAAATGGTGTATTCGTAGCAGGTGATGCTGCAGATCATGTGTATCGTCAAGCAATTACAGCTGCAGGTACTGGTTGTATGGCTGCTCTTGATGCCGAAAGATATTTGGCTTCTAAAGATTAAATTTTTCTTTATAAAATGAAAAGTCCCAATTTTTTAAGTTGGGACTTTTTTTATGTACTGAAATCTTAAAACTTTGATTGAAAACTCAATTTTGGGATTACTTCGGTTTTTTTATCAATTGAGCTTCGCCTAGAAATTTTCTAACTTCTATTTTGGGAGTTCCAAGCAAGTAGATTTTGGATGTATTATCTGCATCAACAATAAGTGAGGTATCCGCCATTAGATTGCATATTGCGCTGCTTTCTGCGGTTACATCAGCATTTTTTATAGTAAAATTAAAACCTGTAAAAACACTGTTATTGTCTTGTCTAATAACTGCGTTGGTAGCATCTCCCTCTATTATTGCTGTCGCTTTTTGGTCCAAATCAAATTCAATATCCGTTGTTGTAACTAGAGCTTTGATTTGAGTATTTTTACTTAATTGAATTTTAGCTTTGTCAGCTTTTAAATTCAATTCAATCTTAGATTTGTCATCAGATATTAATGTGAAGTTTTTTGAATTGACATTCAAGTATAATTTTGCAAAATCCAATGAGCTAAAAGTGATGTCATCTAGCATTACAGCTTCGAGGGCATTTACAATAGTTACATTTTTGGCAATAATAGATTTTAAATCATTTGTATATATAATTTTTACGACCAATTTTTTGAAACTACTGATTTCTTTAGAAGTGTAGATACGAAGTGTTTTTTCTTTTATGTCAAAAGAAATATTGTCGTGAAGATTATCGTCAGCATCAATTTTTATTTCGTTTTTTGTGCCTTTTTCCAAGAAAATAGTGAGGTTGTCTTCAATTTCCAATGCAGTAAAATCACCTATTTCTTTTGATTTTTCGACCACGATTTTCGAGCCTTTTATTTTTTCTTTATTTTGACCAATGGTCATAGTTGTTGTTAGTAAGAACAATACAACTAGGAATGAGTATTTCATTTTATAGAATTTGGTTGAGCACAAATATAAAAAAATCACCCATTTTTGATGGATGATTTTTGAAAATTTTAATTTTGAATTACTTATTCTTGACTGATACTTCCTCCAGAACTCTCTTCTTTTTGAATCGATTTCGGTGTTCCATTATAGGTAATATTTCCACCGCTGGAAGCTTCAGCTTTAAGACTTACGATAGGATGGACCTTTATCGATCCACCGCTAGATGAACTGGCTACCACATCGTTTGCCAGTAAGTCAGTAGTGTTGATTACACTTGCACTGGAGGTAGACGCTTCTAATTGCAGTGCCTTTCCATTGATGATTTGGTTACTTGCACTACTGCCAGTTAATTGTACAGTTTCGTATTCTACAGTCAGATTAACATTCGCTGCACTTGATGACTCCAAAGTTAGGTTACTCCCTTTTAGTGTCGTGTTCGAATTAACAGTTGATGCTGATGAAGCTTCAATTCCTTCAATAACAGGCATTTTTACAGTAATTTTTTTGGAAGAAATATTGTTGAAGTTACCAAACTTACAGGAAATAACCAATACACCATTTTCTACTTTTGTCGTTATTTCTTTTTGTAAATTATCATCAGCTTCTACAATGATTTCTGTTTTGTCAGATTGTTCAATAACAAGGTCTAAAGCATTACTTACTTCTACACTTTTAAAATCGCCGGTAACCGTTCTGTTTTCGATAGTTACATGACCACTTCCAGTTATTGCATTAATGTTTCCTATCTGATTACAAGATCCAAAAAATAGCGCCATTAAAGTAATGACAATGAATTTAGTGATTAATGTGATGACTTTTATCATGGCTATTCAGTTTTAATGATTATACCGTCTTTGTTAATTTTTAATTCCTTAAAATTCTTTTTAGTTTTTACTACTGAATCACTTTCTATAGTAACACCATTTTCATTAATAGTTATATTACTTTCATTATCACTCTCATCTACATCATTGTGTTCATTTTCATCGGCTGGACAATCCAGACATTTTACTTTAGAACCTTCTACTTTGTAAGTGTAGTTGTCTGAGCTATAGTGCAGGTTGAAAAATTCATCATTGGACCAATCATAATCTTGTACGCTAGAGTCTGTTTTAAACAAAGTTCCCTCTGGTAAGTACAAAGTTATTTCAATTTCTTGATCGCGGAATTTGTTTTTAGCATCTGTAATAAAATAATTGTCTAAAATTAATTGGTTTCCGATGATTTTATATCCGTAACGAATTGCTTCCGATCTTTTTTTGGCTTCAGTCAATGATTTTCCTTTTGCTTCTTTGTCGATTTGAATGTACGCATATTTTTCGTCTGATTTTTCAATTCTAATATGAACATCATTAGAATAAATAATATCGTTATTCAAAGAATCTTTTGTAACCATGAATTCATTTCGATCATTTACATCCTTTGCAAAATAATCATTGTGCTTGAATTTAATCAAAAGTGTATCTGTTGGTTTTAAGTTCAGCGTTTCTTTTTGAACTGTTCTACCGTTTACAGCAAATGCTGTGGCTTGTTTTATTCCAATAGAAATTGCAATTGAAACAGCGATCAACCAAAGGGCTAAAAGAGTATATTTTGCAATATTTCCGATAGAGTTCATATTAGGAGCTAATAATTTAAAACCTAATAAAGTCATGAAAAAGAAAGGGATACCAACAGCTAAGAACATTAACAAACCAAAAGACCAGATTGGATAATCGGTAAAATTTCCTGCTTCAATAAAACTTTGCCAAGGAAAATCCATAGACACGCTAGTTCCCAATGTGAATACTCCAATGAACAGTAAAACTAATACCGTTAAGCCTCCCATTATTAGAATCACTCCTAAGAATTTTGCGAAAATCTTGAAAACTGTCGTGATAAAATCACTAAAGCCACTACCTAATCTTTCGGCTCCTGTTTTTACTTGATTACCAAATTTATCGTAATCAGCATTTTTTATTTTTCCAGAAACGTTTTCAAATTCCTCACGAACTTTTTTTTCGATATTTGAAATTGTAACAGGTTCTCCAGTCATTTCTAGTTTTTCGGATGTAGTTATAGCTTCTGGCATCACTATCCAAAGAATAATGTAAGCAAGAACTCCAGTTCCCCAAGCAAGTACTAGGATTAAAAGAAATATTCGCAACCAAACTTTATCAATTCCAAAATAATGTCCTAGTCCAGCTAATACACCTCCCACCATTCCGTTGTCTTTATCACGGTATAGTTTTCTAGAACTTGTTGGCGCAGAATAATTATTATAATTATTTGTTGTATTTGGACCATCTTCTTCGATAATGTAATCCTCAGGTTGTCCCATAACGGTAATAACTTCGTCTACTTCTCTAAGAGTAACTACATGTTTCTCTGTTTTTTGTTTCTCTGTCAATAATTCCGAAACTCTCATTTCGATATCCTTGATAATTTCTTCTTGTCCAGATGATTTTGACAGTGATCGTTTTATGGCGTCAAAATAACGTGTTAATTTTTGGTATGCATCTTCGTCAATATGGAAGAACATTCCGCCTAGATTTATATTTACAGTTTTGTTCATGACTATTATTTTTGGTTGGTTATTAGGTTTACGGCATCAGACAATTCCGTCCATGTGCCATCTAGTTCTTTTAAAAAGGTTTGTCCAATTTCAGTCAAACCGTAATATTTTCTAGGTGGTCCCGATGTAGACTCTTCCCAACGATAGTTGAGCAATCCATCATTTTTTAATCGAGTTAAGAGCGGATAAATGGTTCCCTCTACGACCAACAATTTAGCGTTTTTCAAAGTGTCTAATATTTCTGAGGTATAAGCGTCTTTCTCTTTTAATACTGATAAGATACAAAACTCAAGAACACCTTTACGCATCTGGGCTTTTGTGTTTTCAATGTTCATAATTTTTTAATTTGAGTTGATTAGATTTGTTGATGATACTGTTCATTTTTGATTGATGATTGAATGATTAATTAATTTTGTGATATTATGTTTTTTATATTTTATTTAAAATTGATTTGATCATGATGATTTCCTTATTTAAGGAAAGGTATTGTCAAAGGATAACTGTATTCTTCTCCATTAGACGCTTTGATTGAAGCGTAAATAACCAAAAAGAATTCTGCTATTTTCATACAAGCAAATACCAAAAGTGTTAAAACACCTACTGTCAAAATTCCAATGCTGTTGCCGTAATCAAAATTATTTAAAATAATTTCATCGTTGTTTATCAAATCATTGAATGAGATGTTTTTCAAAACGGTATATAAAAATATTGGAATGGCTATCATGGCCAATATCAAAGAGTAAATTAAAATACTCAATTGAAAGTTCAAAGCTTGCTTACCATTGTGATCTACAAATTCCGATTGCTCTTTTTTGGATGTCCAAAGGATAATTGGAAATATATAATTCCCAAACGGAATGATATATTGGCTAAAAGTGCTCAAGTGTGTAAATGCTGCAAAGTTTCTTTCGGTTGAAGTTTCCATTTTTTTTGATTTTTTGATTACGTTTTTTGATTGATGATTGATGACAGAAATTGATAAAATGACTTACCTAGTAATTTCTTATACAAATATATGTTCAAAAGAGAGTATCTTGTATCGCATAGTAGTATATATTAACACAATATTAACAAAATAATCTATTTTGAAAGAAAAACACTTCTTTTTAGTGATAAATTGCTACTTTGGTTTACTCTATGATGTTAATGTGCAGTGAGCGTGAAGGATAGAAGCTAGCTACCAAAGTAGTGCGGATAGCCTGACAGCAATAGAGAAAGGGGCTGTATATGCGTGACTATTGTTTAGCCCCTTTTTCTAGTGGTGGCACGCCCAGAGATTTGAGAAAATTGTTTTTTATTGAAGAGGAAAAGATGTGTGATAAAGTAATTATTTATTTTTATATGTACGCATAGTATTTTTTGTATTTTAGCAAAAAAATATACCTAATGGAATTAACAGTATCTAAATTAAATCGATTCGTATTTTTCAAATTACCTTCTGCATTTATATGTGGGGTTAGGGTGAAATCTATAGACAAAGATAAATGTGTGGTCACAGTAAAACACAGATGGATTAACCAAAATCCTTTTAATTCTATGTATTTTGCCGTTCAAGCAATGGCCGCCGAGTTGACAACAGGAGCGATGGTAATTGCTAAAATCCAACAAAGCGGGAAGAAAATATCGATGCTTGTTGCTAATAATAAATCTAATTTCTCCAAAAAAGCTACAGGTCGAATTACTTTTGAGTGTAAAGACGGTCATTTGATAGAGGATGCGATTCAAAAGACAATTGCTACTGGCGAAGGACAAACATTTTGGATGAAATCTATTGGAACCAATGAGGAAGGTGTGCAGGTTTCCGAAATGGATTTTGAATGGAGTATTCGAATAAAATAAGGCTGTTTAAAAAAATAAAAAAAAGCTTCGTTAACTAGAAACGAAGCTTTTTTTAATATAAGGCAATAGTGAATTAATAATTATATAGAAAACAACCTTACTTTCAATATTTTAGAGTTGTATCCTTGGGGGAACGAATAAAAATCTGTTCCCAAAATTAAACAAAACCATAACGTTATAGTCTTAAAATTATATTAAAGTTTTGTCTAAGAAAGGAGGATGTTTTCTCTGGTAAATTTTTATTCTTAAAAAAAGATGACAATTTGACATTTTATAAGTTTTGGCAGTACTTTTGCAATCGAATCTAATGAATAAAACTATGTTTAAGAATTTTTTTAAAAATAAAAGTAATATGACTACAGAAAATACAGAATTCGATCAAGAAATAGATGATGTGACATTAGAGAATAATGCAAATGGTGAGCAACTTATTATTGAAGAATTAAGTGTTGAAGAGCAATTAACACAAGACTTAGCCAAAGAAAAAGACAAGTTTTTGAGACTATTTGCTGAATTTGAAAATTACAAAAGACGTACTACAAAGGAAAGAATCGAGTTGTTTAAAACTGCCAATCAAGAAGTATTGCTTGCAATGTTACCTGTACTAGATGATTTTGACAGAGCGATCATTGAAATCAGCAAATCGGAAGATGAATCGTTGGTTAAAGGTGTGGAATTGATTTTCGAAAAATTGAAAGGTACATTGGTTGCCAAAGGATTGGAGCAAGTTGATGTGAAAGCGGGAGATGCATTTGATGCTGATTTTGCTGAAGCAATTACTCAAATTCCAGCAGCATCAGATAAGATGAAAGGGAAAATTGTGGATGTTCTTGAAAAAGGATACAAACTAGGGGATAAAATTATTCGTTTCCCAAAAGTGGTAATTGGTAACTAAAAAATCAAATTGCAAATCATAAATTTTAATGTGTTGAACATTTGGAGTTTATAATTCGATTATTTGGAATTTATTTTAATTATGAAAAAAGATTTTTACGAAATATTAGGCATTTCAAAAGGTGCAGATGCTGCCGAAATTAAAAAGGCATACAGAAAAAGTGCATTGAAATACCATCCTGACAAGAATCCTGGCGACAAAGAGGCAGAAGAAAAGTTTAAATTGGCTGCCGAAGCATATGAAGTATTGAGTGATCCTGCCAAAAAAGCAAAATACGATCAATATGGACATCAAGCATTTGACGGATCTGGAGGATTTGGCGGTGGTGGTCATGGCGGAATGAATATGGACGATATCTTTAGTCAATTTGGAGATATCTTCGGTGGTGGTTTTGGTGGATTTGGCGGAGGCGGAGGTCCTCGTCGCGTAAAAGGAAGCAATTTGCGTATTAAAGTAAAATTGACTCTGGAAGAAATCGCTAATGGTGTTGAGAAAAAAGTAAAAGTAAAACGTAAAGTTCAAGCTCACGGTGTATCGTACAAAACCTGTTCTACCTGTAATGGTCAAGGTCAGGTAATGAGAGTTACAAACACGATTTTGGGTAGAATGCAATCGGCTTCAACTTGTCCTACTTGTGGTGGTTCTGGTCAAATTTTGGACAAAAAACCAAGTAATGCAGATTCTCAAGGAATGGTTGTGGAAGATGAAACAGTTTCTATAAAAATTCCTGCAGGTGTTGTGGATGGAATGCAATTGAAAGTTTCTGGTAAAGGAAACGATGCTCCAGGAAACAGCGTTCCGGGAGATTTGATTGTAGTTATTGAAGAAATTGAACATGAATTCTTGAAACGTGAAGGTGAAAACTTGCACTACGATTTATATATTAGTTTTGCAGAAGCCGTTCTTGGAATTTCAAAAGATATTGATGCCGTAAATGGAAAAGTGAGAATCAAACTGGAAGAAGGAATTCAATCAGGGAAAATTCTGAGATTAAAAGGTAAAGGTATTCCAAGTATCAATGGTTACGGAAGTGGAGATTTATTGGTTCACGTAAATGTTTGGACTCCAAAAACCTTAAACAAAGAACAAAAACTGTTTTTTGAAAAAGCGTTGACAGATGAAAACTTTATTCCGAATCCAGAGAAATCAGAGAAATCATTTTTTGAAAAAGTAAAAGATATGTTTTCATAACTTTTATAAACAATAAAATACAAACCCATCCTTTATTCGTTAAGGATGGGTTTTTTAATGTATAATTAAGAGAAATTAGGCTTGAAATTTTTTACTTTTACGCCAATTAAAAAAGTAGCATGAGTAATATACTTGAAGTAAGTAAAGTCGTAAAGCAATATGGTGATTATGTAGCGCTTAACGAAGTGTCATTGACCGTTCCCAAAGGAAGCATATATGGGCTTTTAGGTCCAAATGGAGCAGGGAAAACTTCACTAATTCGAATTATCAACCAAATTACGATGCCCGATAGTGGCGAAATCATCCTTGATGGTGAAAAACTTCAGCCCAAACACATACAATACATTGGATATCTCCCAGAAGAAAGAGGATTGTATAGCTCTATGAAAGTAGGCGAGCAATGTTTGTATTTGGCACAAATGAAAGGATTGTCCAAAGCCGAAGCTAAAAAACAACTGGAATATTGGTTCGACCGCTTGGGGATTCAAGGTTGGTGGAATAAAAAAATCCAAGAGTTATCCAAAGGAATGGCACAGAAAATCCAGTTTGTGGTTTGTGTTTTACATAAACCAAAATTGTTGATTTTTGATGAACCTTTTTCTGGATTTGACCCTGTAAATGCCAATGTCATCAAAGACGAAATTTTGGCATTGAAAGATGATGGTGCCACTATTATTTTTTCTACCCATAGAATGGAAAGTGTGGAGGAATTGTGTGATCATATTGCACTTATCCACAAATCGAATAAGCTGATAGAGGGCAAACTGATTGATGTCAAAAGACAATTCAAGACTAATAGTTTTGAAGTAGGAATCCTATCTGACAATGTTGAAGGTTTGATGTTTGATATTACCCAAAAATTCAAAGTGGGACAGGCCAATTTTAAATCATTAAATGATGAAATAAAACTGGAGATTCAACTTGGAAATGCAACACCAAACGAATTGCTAAATGTTTTGACGCAACGCGGTCAGGTAATGCATTTTGTCGAAAAAATCCCTAGTGTGAATGATATTTTTATACAAACAGTAACATGATAGATTAATTGAATTGTTGGATTTTTATACCTTTTCGAATAA
Source organism: Flavobacterium granuli (assembly GCF_031456055.1). Taxonomy (GTDB): domain Bacteria; phylum Bacteroidota; class Bacteroidia; order Flavobacteriales; family Flavobacteriaceae; genus Flavobacterium; species Flavobacterium granuli_A. The sequence goes on along the minus strand of NZ_JAVDTX010000001.1, from coordinate 553,499 downwards.
AAATCCAACAATCCAACCAACAATCGAATGAACAAATAATCTAAAAATCGAATAATCTATATAAATGAGTATTATTTCATTAATCATAAAAAGAGAGTTTATTGCCAAAGTCCGCAACAAGTCATTTGTTGTTATGACTTTTTTAAGTCCGTTGTTGTTTGTGGCGATTGCGGGTTTTGTAGCGTATTTGAGTTCTATGAAAGCCGAAACAAAACGTATTGCAATTCATGATGAATCAGGTTTGTTTGTCAACGAATTTGTAGCTCAAAATAATAAAGACAGTGAATACAGATATTTGGATTTGACTGCAATTGATGTCCAAGCTCTTAAAGATAGTATTGCTAAAGAAAATTTTGAAGCCTTACTTTATGTTCCAAAAAGCAATACTAACAAAGATTTGGAACATAATATTGAACTGATATCCAATGACAGCCCAAGCATTATTTTTATCGAAAAAACTCAGGGAATAATTGCAAATAAGTTGACTGAGAATAATCTTGAAGCAGCACATTTGGATACTTTGGCCATAAAAAATGCCCAAGCCCAAGTGGTTTTGAATTTGAGCAAGACCTCTGGAGAAGAAAGTGTTAGGGGGTTAAATGAAATAAAAATTGCGATAGGCGGTGCTTTTGGTTACCTTATTATGATGTTTATAATCATTTATGGAAATATGGTTATGCGATCAGTAATCGAAGAAAAAACGAACCGTATTGTAGAGATTATAATTTCTTCGGTAAAACCGTTCCAACTTATGATGGGGAAAATTATCGGAACTTCATTGGCAGGTTTACTGCAGTTTTTAATTTGGACCATTATCGGTTTGTCGTTAATGTTTGCAGCTTCTGCATTTTTTGGTGTGAATATTGGGCCTACATCCAGAGTTTCTCCTGAAATGATGCATGTTGCTGAGCAAGAATTTTCGGGGACAGCCCAAATGTATATCAAAGAAATATGGAGTCTGCCTATCGCAAGTATTTTGATTAGTTTTGTGGTTTATTTTATCGGAGGATATTTTCTTTATAGTTCTTTTTATGCCGCAATTGGAGCTGCTGTTGATAATCAAACAGATTCGCAACAATTTCTTTTGCCTATCATAATGCCGTTAATGCTTAGTGTTTATATTGGTTTTTTTACGGTTATTAATGATCCGCACGGAACAATCGCCGTGGTTTTTTCAATGATTCCTTTGACATCACCAATTGTAATGTTAATGCGTATTCCTTTTGGAGTACCGTGGTGGCAAATTGCAATTTCCGTATCTTTGTTGTTCGCCACGTTTTTTGGTGTAGTTTGGTTTGCTGCCAAAATCTACCGTGTTGGAATTTTGATGTATGGAAAAAAGCCGAGTTGGAAAGAGTTGTATAAATGGTTGAAATATTAAAGGTTATTTGAATAGTTAAGTTATAAAGCCAAAATAAAAAAGTTATTTATGTCGAAAATTCTGATTATCGAAGACGAAGAAGCTATTAGAAGAGTATTAGCCAAAATACTTTGCGAAGAAAATGAGTCTTATGAAGTTGATGTAGCCGAAGATGGTGTTATAGGGCTTGGGAAAATAAAGGAAAACGACTATGATTTGGTTTTGTGTGACATAAAAATGCCAAAAATGGATGGTGTTGAATTGCTCGAAGCCGTAAAAAAGATTGATACAGAAATTCCTATTGTAATGATATCTGGTCATGGTGATATGGAGACAGCAATCAATACTATGCGTCTTGGAGCTTTTGACTATATCTCAAAACCGCCTGATTTGAATAGATTGCTAAATACTGTTCGAAATGCATTAGACAGAAAAAAACTGGCCGTTGAAAATAAAATTCTAAAGAAGAAAGTTAGCAAAAAATATGAAATTGTTGGGGATAGCGAATCGATCAATCTGGTGAAAGTCATGATTGATAAAGTGGCTAAAACTGATGCAAGAGTTTTAATTACTGGTCCAAATGGAACTGGAAAAGAATTGGTTGCTCATCAATTGCATGACAAAAGTGATCGTTCTAGTGCTCCAATGGTTGAAGTGAATTGCGCTGCCATTCCAAGTGAATTGATAGAAAGCGAATTGTTTGGACACACAAAAGGAGCCTTTACATCGGCGGTAAAAGATCGCGCAGGGAAATTTGAAGTGGCCAATAAAGGAACTATTTTTCTGGATGAAATTGGAGATATGAGTTTGTCAGCCCAAGCCAAAGTTTTGAGAGCTTTACAAGAAGGAATCATAACAAGAGTAGGAGCAGACAGTGATATAAAAATTGATGTGCGTGTTATCGCAGCCACCAATAAAGATTTAAAAACAGAAATCGCAGAAGGCCGTTTCAGGGAAGATTTATACCATCGTTTGGCGGTTATTCTCATAAAAGTTCCTTCCTTAAACGACAGGAGAGAAGATATACCTTCTTTGATTGAGCATTTTACAAATAAAATTGCAAGCGAACAAGGTAATGCAGTAAAGCACTTTTCGGTAGAAGCCATTCGTTTATTGCAAGAGTATGATTGGACAGGAAATATTAGAGAATTACGCAATGTAGTAGAGCGCTTGATAATCCTTGGAGGAAACGAAATTTCCGAAAGTGATGTTACCGCTTTTGCAAGCAAATAAAAATTAAACACAAATTAGGAATTGATTTGCAGTAAAACTGTAATCAGAAATCTAAAATTTATAATGAAACTAAAGAAAATAAATCAAGTATTGCAAGAAGCCTTAATCGATAGTGGGTTGACGGAAGCGAATGAGATGCAAAAAGAAACTTTTTCGACTATAAAAAGTGGTGCAGATGCAATTGTTGTTTCCCCAAAAGGTTCTGGAAAATCTACAACTATTGTACTGAATGTTATTCAGCAATTGGTTTGCGAAGGTGAAGAATCACCTCGAGCCTTAATTATTGTTGAAGACAAAACTAAGGTTCTTGAAATGGAAGAACTTTTCGAAAAGTTTGGAAAATTTACCAACCTGAGAGTGTATGGTGTTCACGATAAAGGTGATATGGAATATGATAAAAATTACATTTCAACAGGTATTGATGTTCTTATTGGGACTCCAAATAAATTGAGTGATATGTTTACTACTGCGGGTTATAATGTAAACCGATTGAGAATGTTCATTCTAGATGATGCAGATCCGATTTTGAAACTGCGTCATGAAACAAAAATCATGCGAATTTCAAATAGTATTGCCAAAACGCAACGCATTATTTTTACTGACCAATTGACCGAACGAATTGAAATTTTGGCTGATAAAATGTTATTAGAACCTTATGTTTTTGATTTTGAAGAAGAATATGATGAGGATGAAGAAGATTTATACGAGGAAGAATCAGTTAACCCAGATGTTGACGATTTCGAAGAGGAAGATGAGGAAATTGATGGTGATGAAGAAGAATAAAATTTAAAAAGAAATCAGAAGACAGGAAGCAAGATTCATTACGAACAATATTCAAGGTGCTTTTTAGTTTAATGATTGAGATAACAATAATTTAAAAAATAAAGGCATCATGGGATTAATGAAAGTGTTTTCGGGAAGTGAAATTTTGGCATTGGCGTTACAGGAAAAAATAGAGGCTGCAGGAGTAGAAACTACAGTTAAAAATAATATCCAATCGGCTAGAATGTCAGGTTTTCCAAATTTGGACTCAGCTGTTGAGGTTTTTATACAAGAAACTGATTTTGCAAAAGCAAATCCGGTTATCGAGGAATTTAGGTTGAATATCTAGTTAAAATAAAGGATTTTTTTTAAACCTTGAGACTTATTAGTGTCAAGGTTTTTTAATGGCATAATAATTGTAATTTATTGAATGAAAAGTTATTAGCTGAAAATTTATATAATGAAAGAAGTGAAATACAAAATGATTGTTTTAGATATGGATGACACGTTGTTAACCGACGACCATATCATATCTGATGAAAATAAGGAAATGATTTTTAAAGCCCAAGAAATGGGAGTTTATGTGGTTTTGGCTTCTGGAAGGCCTACTTCTGCAATGACAGCTTACGCCAAGGAATTGAAAATGGACTACTATAATTCATTTATGCTTTCTTATAATGGAGCAGTAATTACTGATCTGAAAGAAGATAAAATTATTTTTGAGCAAACCTTAACTAAGGAGCAAATTCATGAATTGTATGATTACAGTCTGAAAAGTAATACACATATAATTACTTATGTAAATGATGAAATTGTTAGTGAAACCGATTCGGAATACATTGATGTTGAAAAACATATTACAGGTTTGGTACATAATAAAGTAGAGAGCTTCAAAGATGCTGTACAATCGAATGCTGTGAAATGTATTTTGCTTGAAGAGCCCTCTTATCTCAAAACAGTTGAAGACGATTTGAAGCTGGCTATGCCACATTTGAGTGTGTCAATGTCAAAGCCTTTCTTTTTAGAAGTAGCCCAGCAAGGAATTGATAAAGCCTATAGCTTGAAAAAATTGGCCGAGAAGCTAGCTATCCATCAAAGTGAAATTATTGCTGTAGGAAATGCAGGTAATGATTTGACAATGGTAGAATACGCTGGTTTAGGTGTTTGGGTTGACAATGTAACCCCTGAATTAAGAGACAAAGCGGATTTAATTGTGGCTTCGAATAATGATCATGGCGTTGCCGAAGTAATCAAACGTTATATTTTGAATTAATGGAATCCTATATAGAAACCGAAAGATTGATTTTAAGGGAAATGATTCCATCAGATGATGAAGGAATGTTCGAATTGGATTCGAATCCCGAAGTTCATCGTTTTTTAGGAAATAAGCCTGTAAAGCATATTGATGAAAGTAGATTATATATAGAAAGTTTAAGGCAGCAATATGTAGATAATGGAACTGGTCGTTGGGCTGTAATTCTAAAAGAAACTAATGAATTTATTGGTTGGTCTGGTATAAAATTAATTAAGGAATCTATCAATAATCATCAAAATTTTTACGAGATAGGGTATCGTTTTATACAAAAGCATTGGGGAAAAGGGTATGCTACCGAAGCTGGATTGGCTTTTGTAGATTTTGCCTTTAATGAAATGAAAGTAGAAGCACTTTATGCTTACGCAGATGCTCGAAATGAAGGTTCAAGAAATATTCTAGAAAAACTGGGAATGCATTATGTCAATTCCTTTGAATACGATGGAGGAGAAGAAGTTTGGTATGAAATGAAAAATCTAAATCTATAATTTTCCTTTTTTTGTAAAATAAAAAATCCGTCTCGTTGTTGAATGAGACGGATTTTTTTGTTAATTCTAGATTATTTTTTGGCAACCGAAATGAAATAATTATTTCCATCACCCATCGTAAGTTTTACTCTTTCATCACACACATCGATTACGAATTTGTTATTGTCATAACAAGTACAAGTTGTTTTCTTGTCTTTTGACATTTCGTTGTCACATTTTCCTGTTTTATAACCTGCCAATTGTGGAGTATAAAAAGATACCAAATCCGTTGAAGCTGTTACTAATGAAATGATGCTTGCAGAGTTATCATTTGCAATTCTGTAAACGATTCTGTCTGTATAGTTGATGTTATCCACTGAAACTTTTCTGATATAAGTATAAGAAGTTGAAGCCGTTTCAACTGATTTTTCTTCAAATTTGAAACCAAGACCTCTGATGTCAAGATTGAATTTCTCTTGTGAATTATAGCTTGCCCAAGCAGTTAAAGTACTTATAGTTGGGAAAGGATTTTTTGTCGCTATTGACGGTGCATTTTGAGCTTGTAAGCAAAGTGTAATAAATAGTAGGGAGATTGTGAGGTAGAATGATTTCATTTAGTTTTTGTTTGTTTATTATTGACCTACTCTTTATGGTTTTCGGCGATCCCATTTACTGTTATTAATAATATGATTTTTTGAAAGATTAAGGAAACATCAAATGCAAGAAATGTAATGTCATTAATTTAATCCATTTTTAAACAGATAAAATCATGTATTATTACTTTTCCACTGAATTATTTTTTTGAAATAATTAGTTTTTGATATTTCGAATGATGGATCACAGCAACTTTATTTGGTATAAGATAAAGTTAGTGCTGTTGAATTGTTTTTGGAAGTGTGAAAATAGTATTTATATAAATAAGAACAAAACCTTGAAGAGAAAAATAAAGCTTTTTTAAAGTACATAACATCGTCTGTTTAAATAATAATGTTACGGTATTGATCCTAAAGGTTGGGAATGATATGAATATAAATAATCATCAGCTTTATAGTGTAAATTTTTGTTCGTAAATTTGCGCACTTAAATTTTTTGACAACGATTTCATTAATTTAAGGTTAATTATGGAGAATAGAAAAAAAGTTGCTTTTTACACGCTTGGTTGCAAACTGAATTTTTCGGAAACATCGACCATTGCACGTAATTTGGAAGATGAAGGTTTTGATCGAGTTGATTTTGAGGATGTAGCTGATATGTATGTAATCAATACTTGTTCGGTTACAGAGAATGCAGATAAGCAATTCAAACAAGTGGTGCGCAAGGCGATGAAATTGAATGATAAGGCTTTTGTCGCTGCAGTAGGTTGTTATGCACAGCTGAAACCAGAGGAATTGGCCAATGTTGATGGAGTGGATTTGGTTCTTGGAGCTACAGAGAAATTCAAACTGGCTGATTATATCAATGATTTATCGAAAAATGATTTCGGTGAAGTTCATTCATGTGAAATAGCCGAAGCCGATTTCTATGTTGGCAGTTATTCGATTGGAGATAGAACTCGAGCCTTCTTGAAAGTTCAGGATGGGTGTGATTATAAATGTACTTATTGTACAATTCCGCTTGCTCGTGGAATTTCGAGAAGTGATGAATTGGAAAATGTATTAAAAAATGCTTACGAAATCTCGAAACAAAATATCAAAGAAATTGTACTGACAGGTGTCAATATTGGAGATTATGGTAAAGGGGAATTCGGGAATAAAAAACACGAACATACTTTTTTGGAATTGGTTAAGGCATTAGACGAAGTGGAGGGAATTGAAAGGTTGCGTATTTCTTCGATTGAGCCTAATCTATTGAAAAATGAAACAATAGAATTTGTTTCGAAAAGCAGAACTTTTGTACCGCATTTCCATATTCCGTTGCAATCGGGAAGCAATGATATATTGAAATTGATGAAACGTCGTTATTTGCGTGAAGTATATACGGAACGAGTGAATAAGATTCGCGAAGTAATGCCTCATGCCTGTATTGGTGTGGATGTTATTGTTGGTTTTCCCGGCGAAACTGATGAGCATTTCTTGGAAACCTATCATTTCCTGAATGAAATGGATATTTCGTATTTACATGTTTTCACTTATTCAGAGCGTGATAATACAGAGGCTGCCGAAATGGATGGTGTTGTTCCAGCCAATGTTCGTGCAAAGCGAAGCAAAATGCTAAGAGGTTTATCGGTTAAAAAACGTCGTGCTTTTTATGAAAGCCAGTTGGGAACTAATAGAACTGTACTTTTTGAAAGCGAAAATAAAGAAGGTTACATTCACGGTTTTACCGAGAATTACATAAAAGTGAAAACACCTTGGAATCCAGAATTAGTAAACACTTTGCACGAAATTAATTTGACAAAAATTGATGAGGACGGTAGTGTGAGAATGGAATTTAATACACAATTAGTTTAGTCTAATAAAAAAATAAAAATAAGAAAAGCTGCTTGGTTGTTTTAACTGAGCAGCTTTTTTTAGGTCTAATATATTCTAAAGATAAAATCGGCGTGCCTAACTTTATGTTTCCAAATTGTGGACAATGAGTATTGGAATTGATTATTTACGCAAGCTCAATTTATAGATTCTTGTTTCCAATAGTTCGGTATCATTATCCTCACAAAGGAGAAATTCGATTGTTTCTGATGAATTTTTATAAACTGTTAGTCCTTCAAATTTGTGAGTGTCACTGATTTTTTTGGTGAAATCAATTTTCATGGTTTTAGTGTCAATACAACCAATGAAACTTCCCAGAATTTCACCATCGTTATAAGTGGAATCAGTGTCTTCGGCAGTGGACAAAAAGTAAATTTTATCATCTAGAGCAACAGCATCTGTGAAACTACTGCGGACTCCTTTTATTTTTGGTAATTTATAATTATTGGAAAGAATGTTGAATTCGTTAACCAAGTTTTTTCCTTGGATGGTAAACAATACATTTTTAGCTGATTTTCCGTTGCCGCGATTGAATAAATACCATTCTTCACCAGTGTAAATAGCGCCTTCTATATTGAAATCTTCGGGTTTTATTTCGCCAAAACTTTGCATAACTGAATACAAATCAGTGAGGTCATTTGTTCTTATTTCTTTTTCAAGCGTGTTGATTTCAACCATATTATTCCTTTTTACAGTTGACCCAGAACCAAAAACATAAAGATTCTCACCAAAATGAGTGATGGCCTCAAAATCGGGTTTTTCACTTTTGGTAATATTTTCGGTTGCGTTTTCTATGATTTCATGACGTTGAAGGTTTTTGGATTCTATGTTGTATTCATATAGAAATCCGCTGTTGTCGCCTATGATAAATAAATTGTTGTCCTTGTAAATGAGTCCCGATGCTGAACCAATTCCGATAATGTGAAAAAGGATTTCAAGTGTGAATTTTTCCATGAAAAGTTGTTTTGAAAATGAATGCTCTAGCCCAGATGGAAGTGGAAATCCTTTTGAAAAGAACAACTATTTTTTTTTGTACAGGCAAAGCGACCAGAGGAAGCTCTTGCAAGTGCTTTGAAAAAAGCAGTTCTTGAAAAAGATTATCTCACATTATATTTGTTTCAATTGGAGTTCGATGAACTTCGTTTGTAGCGAACAGCTGGATTAGCTCGTCAAAAATAGTCTTTTTTGATGGGAGAGGAAAATGGAATCTTTGTTTTGAAAGGGATTACAGCGGAAACTGATGGTTTTTTGCAGCTTTGTTTTCTTGTGTATTTTGACTGTTTGTGTAAAATAATTGACATTTAGTATGTTTAAATTGATTTTTATTGAAGTTTTGTTAATATTTAGTTCATTTTCAGTTAAAAATATGGAGGTTTCTTTGTGTTGAATTTAAACAAATAACCAAATGAAAAAAATTATCCTATCGATGCTTGCAGTTGCATCATTAGTATCATGTAACAATGATAAAAGTGCAGAAGAAAATCCAATCAATAGTACTGTTTTGGCAACCAATCAATCAGTAACTCCAGTTTTGTTGAAAAAACAAGCAGGTTTTGAAAAACTTGAATTATTTTCTGTTATTAGTTCTGACGATGTTTTAGCGGGAAGTCCAAATTATGTTTTTGGAGGTTCTGCAGATGGTTCTGGATTATTAAAAAATGAAGACGGGACTTTTACATTTTTAGTAAATCAAGAAGATAACTTTTCGGTATCTAGAATAACATTGGACAAAACATTCAAGCCAGTAAAAGGAGAGTATTTATTGAATTCAAAAGGGGGTACTTGGAGATTATGTGGAGCAACAATGGCTACTCCAGCTGAGCATGGTTTTGGGCCAACTTACTTGACTTCTGGTGAATCTGGTGAAGAGTCTCGTACTCATGCTTTGAATCCATATGGAGATGTTGGAACAGCAAGTGTTTCTAAGGAATTGGCTGGTTTTGGACGTTTAAGCGCCGAAAATGCTTTGCCTTTGAGAAAAACAGCTTTTGCTGGAAAAACTGTGGTAGTTATTGGTGATGACGATTCTGGAACTTATGGAGGTCAGGTATTTATGTATGTGGCTAATACTGTTGGTGATCTTACAAACGGTTCTTTGTACATGATGAAAAGAACGGATGGTAACCAAAGAGAAAAAGATATGGTTACCGGGAAGGATTATGCTGTTTCTTTTGTGAAAATTGAAAATCATACTACTTTGACTGGAGCTCAAATTAATGCTGCTGTAAATACTTTATCTGCCATAAAATTTGGTAGAGTAGAAGACCTTGATTACAGAAAAGGTGGTGATGCTGCCGATCGTGAAATTTACTTTAATGTTACAGGTCAAAATATGACTGGAACAAATGCAGATGCTTCCAGAACAAAATACGGTAGAGTTTATAAATTGAATTTGGATGCTGCAAATCCTTTGGTTGGTACTTTGCAGGTGTTGCTTGATGGAGATGACCGTACAGGGATTGCCGGAAAATTTCAAAACCCAGATAATATTTGTGTAACTAAAAACTATGTTTATGTAGAAGAAGATGCCAATGGTTATGGTGATGAAACACATGATGCTTATATTTATCAGTACAGTATTGCCACAAAACAGTTAAAAGTAGTAGTGGAATTAGACCACCGTCGTACAGCAACTGATGCTGACAAATATAATGTTGGTGGGACTTCTAAATTTGGTGATTGGGAATATGGAGCTTTAATAGATGTGTCTGAGCAGTTGGGTATAGATGATACTTTTTTATTAAGTGTTCAGCCTCATACTTGGACTGGAGATAAATACAAGAATATTGATGGAGGCGGAGGTCGTCCAAATGAAAAGCAAGCAAGCCAAATTGTATTAATCAAAGGATTAGCTAGATAATTTGTAGTTTTTTTATTTTTTTTCAGAAGCTCACGGTTTCATTTTTTGAAGCCGTGATTTCTGTTTTTTATTCTTACACTTTTATATGAAAAATATTGTTTTCCTTTTAATTTGTTTCTTACTGTTTTCTTGTTCCGATTTTAAATCCAAGGCTGAGAAAATTAATGATTTGTACCTTTCGGATTTGGTTGTTTTGCGAGAAGATGTTATCCAATTGCAGCGTTTTGTTGAAGACGGAGCAACTCAAAAACAACTGAAAAATCAATTTTTAAAAGCACATCAAAGTTATAAAAGGGTCGAGTCTATTAGCGAATATTATTTTCCGACAGTTTCCAAAGCCATAAACGGACCTGCTCTTGATGAGTATGAGTATGATGATGGAATTACGGTTCCTCCTGCAGGTCTTCAGGTAATTGAGGAATATTTTTTTCCAGTGTATGATAAGAATTCCAAAAAAGAAATCTTAAAAGAAATTGGGATTCTCAACGCTAATTTATACCGTTTGGAAATGGTTTCAAAAAACAATGAACTAACAGATTCTTCTGTTTTTGATGCGATGCGACTGGAGGTTTTTAGAATAATTACTTTGGGGATAACGGGATTTGATTCTCCGATTGCTCAAAATTCTTTAGCGGAAGCCATAACTTCATTGGAAATTATCGAAGAGCAGCTTATTATTTATCAGGAAGACGAAGAAAGTCCCAAAACTTTCGCAATACTTGAAGGAGGGAAGGATTATTTGAAAAAGAATTTGAAGTTTAATGAATTTGACCGAGCCTATTTTATTAAAAATTATTTGAATCCTTTGAGTAAAGCCATTTATGAAACGCAATCAGATTTAAAAATTCCTTTTTTTAAGGAAAGCCGAGGATTGAAAGTTTCAGCTCAAACATTATTTGATAAAAATGCTTTTGATACAGAAGCTTTTTCGGGTTTTCCAGATTACAAAACAACAAAAGAGAAAATAGAATTGGGTAAATTGTTGTTTAATGATCCTGTTTTATCGGGCAATAATACCCGTTCTTGTGCTTCCTGTCATTATGCCGACAAGGCTTTTGCCGATGGTTTGGAAAAAGCAGTCACATTGGATGGGAAACAAATGATAAAAAGGAATACGCCGACGCTTTCCAATATTGCTTTTCAGCGTAACTTTTTTTATGATTCGAGAGTGAATTATCTCGAAGACCAAGCAGTTGCCGTTATCACAAATGAGAACGAAATGCACGGATCTTTGGAGAAATCAGCTTCGGATTTAAAAAAGAGCAAAAAATATGCAGCTTATTTTGATAAAGCCTTTCCAAGCAAAGAAATTACCGCTTTTGAGATTAAAAATGTTTTGGCATCTTATATTCGGTCTTTGAGTAATTATGATTCTAGATTTGATGGTTTTATGAGAGGAGAAGAAAAATTTAATCTCGATGAAATAGCAGGGTTTAATCTTTTTGCTGGCAAAGCCAAATGTGCAACTTGCCATTTTATTCCGCTAACAAACGGAACGATTCCTCCGAATTTTGACAGATCAGAGAGCGAAGTTCTGGGAGTTCCCGGAAAAGACAAAAAGATAGATGGAGATTTAGGAAAATTTGATTTGACTAAAGCTGAAGTGAATCGCTATTCGTTTAAAACACCTACGATTCGAAACATTGAATTAACAGCTCCTTATATGCACAATGGTGTTTTTAAAACTTTGGAAGAAGTTGTAGATTTCTATGATTGCGGTGGTGGAAATGGTTTGGGATTTAATTTGCCAAATCAAACGTTGCCAATCGATAAATTAAATTTAACGCCAATGGAAAAGAAACAGCTAATTGCTTTTATGAAGACTTTAACCGATAAAAAGCAATACTAAAGAACAAAAAAAAAGCCCTGAATTTCAGGGCTTTTTTTAGAGGTACTAATTCTATTACAAATCAAATCCATAGGCTACACGCAATGCAATTTGATTGGTATCATAATCAGTGTAAGCTTCATAGCGTAAACTTACATCAATATTGTCGTGTGCATATCCAATTCCAGGAGACCAGATATATGTGTTTTGGTCATAACCGTTTGTTACAGCAAAACCACCACCTACTTCACCTAATACATAAAATTGATCTTCCCAAACGAATGCTTTAAATCCAATTTTTGCAGGAATAAAACCTAAATCTTTAATATTTTGATCAATAAATAAATTGGTGAATCCCGTTGTAAGAGTTAAAGACGCTTTTGGAGTTAAATCATATTGAAGACGAACATCTCCACCTAGCGACCAGTCGTATGTGTCATTGTTTGTAGGCATCCCTCCGTTAAGACCAATTCCTAATCGGAATCCTTGGTCGAAGCTTTTTGCTTCTTGAGCTTGTGAATTGTTTGTAAATAATAATGCGATTGCGAATACAGATAACATTTTAATTTTTAATGTAGTTTTCATAATTGAATTTAGGTTGATGTTTTTTGATTGTTCTGTTTATTTGTTTCAGAACAACAGGGCAAATGTAGGGTCATGACTTGCCGAAATTGTTATAGAATTATGATGGACTGTTGCAGAATTACTTCATTTACGTAAAAAATATCGAATAAAAGGGTGTTATATTTTTAATAGTATTGATGCAATTGAAAGCTTCTATTTATATTTGCTGACTTAATAAATTAAAATGAACTTTTCCCAGTACACCAAAGAATTCTCGTATAATATTAAATTGGCTTATCCAGTAATCTTAGGAATGCTTGGACATACTTTAATAGGGATTGTGGACAATTATATGATTGGAAATTTGGGTTCTACCGAGTTGGCTGCAGTTTCCCTAGGCAATAGTTTTATTTTTTTGGCTATGGCTGTTGGAATTGGATTTTCTACAGCGATTACACCTTTGGTAGCAGAAGCAGATGCTGAGAAAAATGATAAAAAAATCCGAACTACGTTTCATCATGGGTTGTTATTGTGTACTATTCTTGGAGTGTCGCTGTTTTTGGTAACGGTGCTGTCCAAGCAATTGATGTATTTTATGGATCAGCCAGAGGCAGTTGTGTTATTGGCAGCTCCTTATATTGATTGGGTTGCTTTTTCTTTGATTCCAGTTGTGATGTATCAGGGGTATAAACAATTTGCAGATGGGTTGTCTTTGACTAAATATTCAATGTATTCTATAATTTTGACGAATATCGTGCATGTGATTTTTAATTATATATTGATTTATGGTTTTTGGATTTTTCCAAAATTAGGAGTAACAGGTGCAGCATTAGGAACTGTAATTTCTAGAATTTTTATGGTGGCTTTCATGCATTATTTGATGAAGCACAATCCTGTTATGAAAAAGTATTTTAAAAATTTCACCTTTAAAGAAATCAAAAAATCAATAATTAAAAAGATCGTTGATCTAGGAATTCCTTCGGCTATGCAAATGCTGTTTGAGGTAACTTTGTTTACGGCAGCAATATGGCTTTCGGGATCTTTGGGAAAAAATAGCCAAGCGGCCAATCAAATTGCTCTTATATTGGCCTCGTCAACATTTATGGTTGCTATGGGATTGAGTGTTACTGCGATGATTAGGGTTGGGCATTCTCGAGGAGTGGCAGATTATAAAAATTTAATTGTCGTAGCACGGTCTATCTTTTTGTTAGCAGTAATTACCGAGGCATTTTTTGCATTGATCTTTGTGGTTTTTCATAATTTTCTGCCTCATTTATTTTTAAATATGCATGATCCAACGCAGGTTGTGGATAACAATGAAATCATTATGATTGCTTCAAAGTTGTTATTGATAGCTGCAATTTTTCAAATTTCTGATGGAATTCAGGTGGTCGTTTTGGGTGCTTTGAGAGGCTTGCAGGACGTGAAAGTTCCAATGTATATTACTTTTGTGGCATATTGGATTGTAGGTTTCCCGATTTCTTTTTATTTGGGGAAATATACAGAATTAAAAGCGGTTGGCGTTTGGATTGGTCTATTGGCTGGACTGACTGCTGCAGCTTTGTTTTTGTATATTCGGTTTGCGCGTTTGACAAGAAAGTTGGTTATGGAGCATTCAGGTGATAAAAACGAAGTAATTTTGTCAGACAAATAGAAAATAAATAATAACTTGCGGACTTTGCATAAAACTTTGCGAACTTTGCGATCAAATATACAAACATGGAATTACCAAAATTTTTACTAGGAGACAATACTGATTTTCCAGATGATATTTTTATCATCCACTTGGATTACCCAAGATTCATCATCAATCTAAAAGACGATGAGGTTGAATTTATGGAAGAAGCTGAAGACTTGGATGAAGCAGAATTGAACGCCGAAATGGAAGGACTTATTGTTCTTGCTAATGAATTTTATGATAGAGAAATGGATCGCTACGAGAAAGAATAATTATTTCTTTTAATAATTGCTTATTTTTTTAGAAATAAAATATCTGTTGAATAAAAATTAAAACTGCAAAAGTTGTCAATCGGCTTTTGCATTTTTTATTTTTTTGAATAAGACTGAAAATGTTATTTTTTAAAATAACTATCTAATAAAATTTGTGCTGCTGCAAAAGGAGATATCTCATTATTTTGAACTGCTTTTTTAGTGGAATCTAATAACTGGATAATGTTTGGTTGATTGTAGAAATGATTTTTCAATTTTTCGTCAATGCTTTCCATCATCCAAAATTGATTTTGTTCCTTCCGTTTTTCTACGAAATAATGGTTTGAATTTACTAATTCAAGATAATTTAAAATTGTTTGCCAAACTGAGTCAATTCCTTCTTGGGTCAAAGCACTACAGGTTGCTGTAGTTGGAATCCATCCTGATTTTTTTGCTGGAAAAAGATGCAATGCTCTGTTGAATTCCACTTTTGCCAATTGTGTTTTTTTAATGTTGTCACCATCGGCTTTATTGATAATAATTGCATCGGCCATTTCCATAATACCACGCTTGATGCCTTGAAGTTCGTCACCCGCACCTGCAATTTTTAGAAGTAAAAAGAAATCGACCATGCTGTGAACAGCCGTTTCACTTTGACCTACACCTACAGTTTCAATTAGTATAATATCAAACCCACATGCTTCGCAAAGTGTAATTGTTTCTCGGGTTTTACGAGCAACGCCTCCCAAAGTTTCTCCAGATGCCGAAGGTCGAATAAATGCATTTTTGTCTTTTACCAATTCTTCCATTCGGGTTTTGTCTCCCAGAATACTTCCATGTGAAATAGTACTGCTTGGATCGACTGCTAGAACGGCTACTTTCTTTCCTAAACTTGTTAAGTGTTTACCGAAAGCTTCAACAAAAGTACTTTTACCAACACCCGGTACTCCTGTGATTCCTATTCGAATTGATTTGTTGGCATGAGGCAAACATCCGTTTATAACATTGTTTGCTTTCTCTAGATGGGTAATACTTGTACTTTCAATTAATGTGATTGCACGGCTGAGCGCCGTTATATTTCCCTCCAATATCCCATCGATTAGTTCTTTTTCAGAAGGTTGTTTCTTCCTGGATACTTTGATTTGTTGTATAGCACTTGTGCTGATGATTTCAGGAGGTGAAATACCATCTTTTTCATTTAAGGCGCTTGGGTTGTTTTTTTTGATGGACAAAATATTTCTTTTGAAAGTAAAAGTAATCAAAACAATAACAGTTTCAAAAGACGAATTCTTGAAACTGTTTTTATTGCTGAAACTTTTTTTGTCAAATATAAATTACTCGGTTTTGGGTTAAAAATGTTTTTAGTAGTATTTTTGTATTCTATTTCATGTGATGAACAACTTTATTCTCATTTTTGTTTTCTTGTTTTTAGGTCTTGTTTTACAAAGGATAAAGCAAATCCCTAAGAATACTCATAAGATTTTAAATTGGATTGTCGTTTATATTTGCCTTCCCGCATTAGCATTATATTATATTCCGAAGATTAAATGGGACAATCAATTGTTGTTTCCTATTGGAGTGGCTTGGATTGGATTTGTAATTTCATATTTCTTTTTTAGTTACTTGGGTAAAAAAAGAGGTTGGCCCAGAAAACTAATTGGTTGTTTGATTATTTGTGCGGGACTCAGTAATACTTCTTTTTTAGGGTTTCCAATAATTGAAGCTTTGTATGGAGAGGAAGGCTTGAAAACTGCAATTATAGTGGATCAGCCTGGAACATTTGTGGTGCTTTCTACTTTAGGTGTTTTAGTAGCAACAGTATATTCTAAGGGGAATTTGAATAGTGTACAAATTGCTAAAAAGATTGTTTTTTTTCCTCCTTTCGTTACTTTTTGTATTGCTTGTTTGATGAATGTTTTCCAAATTGATTTTTTTGAGTGGGGACAATTGTTCTTGAAATCGATGGGTAGTGCTGTGACACCTTTGGCATTACTTTCGGTGGGTTTGCAATTGCGTTTTGAAAAACGAAGTATGCACTGGAGTTTTCTAGGACTGGGTTTATTCTATAAATTAATTTTATTTCCTGCTATTATCTGTTTTCTTTATGTGGTGGTGTTTCATCAGCATGGAAAGGATATTGAAGTGGCTATTTTGGAATCAGCAATGGCACCAATGATTACAGGTTGCATTTTGACTTCGACTTATGGTTTGAAACCTAGATTGTGTAGCATGATGATTGGTTTTGGAATTCCCATTTCATTTATAACCTTGATTTTTTGGATTTTTTTGATGCGTTTTATCTAATAAGACTTTGATATATATTCTTTGTT
Organism: Flavobacterium granuli; assembly: GCF_031456055.1. Lineage (GTDB taxonomy): Bacteria > Bacteroidota > Bacteroidia > Flavobacteriales > Flavobacteriaceae > Flavobacterium > Flavobacterium granuli_A. The sequence continues at coordinate 536,386 of NZ_JAVDTX010000001.1, read as the reverse complement.
GAACTAGTTGTTTTTTTATTTAATTTTAAAAAAAACTAAAATATATTAAAACTATAGAATTATGGGAACATTACGATTAGGAGACTTAGCTCCAGACTTCAAGGCAGAAACATCATTGGGTACTGTACAATTTCATGAATGGTTAGGCGATTCGTGGGGAGTATTATTTTCGCATCCTGCAGATTTTACGCCTGTTTGTACTACTGAATTAGGTACAGTGGCGAATTATTATCCTGAATTTGTAAAGAGAAATGTAAAAGTCATTGCTTTGAGTGTTGATGGATTAGAGTCTCATAAGGAATGGATAAAAGATATAAATGAAACTCAAAATACTACAGTTAATTTTCCAATTATAGCAGATGAAAATAGGGAAGTGGCAGTGCTTTATGATATGATTCATCCTAATGCAAGCGAAAAATTTACTGTACGTTCGGTTTTTGTTATTGGTGCGGACAAGAAAATTAAATTGACGCTGACTTATCCTGCATCAACCGGAAGGAATTTTGAAGAATTGCTAAGAGTTATTGACAGTTTACAATTGACAGCTAATTATAGTGTTGCTACACCAGCCAACTGGAAAAGTGGTGAAGATGTTGTTATAATTCCAGCTATTCCGGATAGTGATATTCCAACTAAATTTCCTAAAGGACATACTCGCGTAAAACCGTATTTGCGACTGACACCACAGCCTAATTTATAAGTTTACAATTAAAAATTGAAAGAGCACCATTTAGTTATAGTGCTCTTTTTTATTTTTTATTATTTCTCTTTGTGTTAAACCAAATTATGGATTTTGGCATACTGCAATAACATGATGGTCTTGGCATCTTTTATCTCGCCGGATTCTATCATAACATAAGCTTGGACAAAAGGGATTTCGATAACGTCTATCTCTTCGTGTTCATTTGCTAATCCGCCACCAGAACTTACTTTCATGCTAGAATCATATTCTCCTACAAAGTAATGCAGAATTTCGGTTACAGCTCCAGGAGACATATAGGCTTCAAAAACTTTTTTAACCGAATCCAAGCGATATCCCGTTTCTTCTTCAGTTTCACGGATGATACAGGCTTCAGGGTTGTCTTCGTCTAGCAATCCTGCGCAAACTTCAATTAATAAGCCACTTTTATTTCCGTTTAAATAGGTTGGTAATCTAAATTGTTTGGTTAAAATGACAGTCCCTTTGGTTTTATTGTATAGCAAAATTGCCGCTCCATTACCTCTGTCATATACTTCTCGCTGTTGAGTGTCCCAAGAACCATCTTTTTTTTGATAGTCAACGGTTACTTTATTTAGGATGTACCAATTGTCGGATAGTAATTCTGTTTTCTGAATTTTGTATTTAGGATTTGACATAGTATTAGCTAATTAATATTAAAAAGAAACGTCCCGGTTTATCGGGACGTTAGTTTATTATTTAAGAATTGTTTGTTTTCTGTCTGGTCCGACAGAAACAATTTTTATAGGAACTTCTACTTCCTTCTCTATAAATTCGATGTACTCTTTTAACTCAATAGGCAATTGATCATAAGTAGTCATACCTGTTAAATCTTGGTGCCATCCTTTGAATTCTTTGAATACAGGAGTCACATTTTCTGGTTCGATGTTATAAGGGAAATGTGAAATTGTTTTTCCTTTGTAGTTGTACTCAGTACAAACTTTCAACGTTTCAAAACCTGAAAGAACATCACCTTTCATCATCATTAATTGTGTAACTCCGTTGATTTGAACAGCATATTTTAATGCTACTAAATCCAACCATCCACAACGTCTTTGTCTTCCTGTAACCGATCCAAATTCGTTTCCTACTTTGGCCATTGTAGCTCCATCTTCGTCAAAAAGTTCAGTAGGGAAAGGTCCGCTACCAACACGAGTTACGTAAGCTTTGAAAATTCCGTAAACTTCTTTGATTTTATTAGGCGCAATTCCTAAACCTGTACAAGCACCAGCAGCAGTAGTGTTAGAAGAAGTTACAAATGGATAAGTTCCAAAATCAACGTCTAATAATGAACCTTGTGCACCTTCGCAAAGAATTGATTTCCCTGCTCTTTGAGCTTGGTTTAAGTATTCTTCGCTGTCAATAAAATCTAATGTTTTTAAAACTTCGATAGATTCGAAAAATTCTTTTTCCATTTCAGCCAAATTGTACTGAATGTTAACATCGTGAAATTTAATCATTTCTTCATGTTTGTCAGCCAAAGCTCTGTAACGTTCTTTGAAGTCTTCTAATTCAGTATCTCCAACACGCAATCCGTTTCTACCAGTTTTGTCCATGTAAGTTGGACCAATTCCTTTAAGTGTAGAACCAATTTTTGCTTTTCCTTTTGAAGCTTCAGAAGCTGCGTCAAGTAAGCGGTGTGTTGGTAAAATTAAATGTGCTTTTCTAGAAATTATTAATTTGCTTTTTATGTCCAAATTAAATTTTTCAAGACCTTCAATTTCTTTTTGAAAAACTACTGGGTCAATTACCACTCCGTTTCCGATAATGTTTATGGCTGTTTTATGAAAAATTCCAGAAGGAATAGTTCTAAGAACGTGCTTTATTCCATCAAATTCTAAAGTGTGTCCTGCGTTTGGACCTCCTTGAAAACGAGCAATTATATCATAATTTGATGTAAGAACGTCAACAATTTTTCCTTTTCCTTCATCTCCCCATTGTAATCCTAATAATAAATCTACAGTCATTCTAAGTTTTATTTGCAGTTAATTTTCTATTGTATTTTCTGTGTTTGTTTTTTTCTTGTTTCCGTATAAGTATAGGGAATGATTGGTGATTTCGATATCAAAAATCTCTTCGATTGTTTTTTTGATGGTTTGAATTCGTGGGTCACAAAATTCAATTACTTCACCAGTATCGGTCATGATGATATGATCGTGCTGTTTGTCGAAATAAGACTTCTCGTAGTGTGCTTGATTTTGTCCAAACTGATGTTTACGAACCAAGGCACAATCCAATAATAATTCGATTGTATTGTAAAGGGTGGCTCTACTGACACGGTAGTTTTTGTTTTTCATTTTGAGGTATAGATTTTCTATATCAAAATGTTCCTCACTGTCGTATATTTCTTGAAGGATAGCATACCGTTCTGGGGTTTTGCGGTGTCCTTTGTTTTCGAGATACATTGTAAAAACATTTTTTACAATCTCCTGATTTTTGTTGTTATCTGTGGAAATGAGTGTCATATCTTGCAAAGATAAATTATTATTTTAAAAGTATAAAAATTTAGAGTTTTAATTCTGAATCTAGTATTTTATTTTTTAGGCTTTAACGACGGAAAATAGATGCTGTTTTTATGAAAACATAAAGATCTTGTGGTTTGCGTGAGGGATAGGAACTAGCTACCGAGGTAGCGCGAATAGCCCGACAGCATTAGGGAAAGAGGCCGAATCGACGGTTTGTTAAGTTGGCCTCTTTTCTTAATGGTGGCACGCCCAAAAGATTTTTGAAACTATTTATTTTTGTCTTTTGGATGCGATTATCACAATTTTGACTTTTAAAGTTTGTTTTTGTATTCGATGTTTTTTGTTAGTTTTTATAAACTCGAGTTACTTTGTCAATTCCGTCAATTTTTTTGATGTTGTCCATTAACTTTTTCAGAATGGTGATGTTGGGTACAATTACTGATACTTGACCTTTGAAAATACCTGCTTCACCGTTAAGAGAAATGCTTTGAATGTTGACATTCATGTTGTTGGAAATCACTTTTGTCAATTCGTTTGTAAGTCCCAAAGTGTCCATTCCCATAATGTTAATGGTTGCTTTGAAGTCTTGCTGAGTGGAATCGATCCATTTGGCCTGCATGATTCGGTACGCATAATTGGATTGAAGGGAAATTGCGTTTGGACAGTCTTTTTTATGGATTTTGATACCGTCATTTATGGTTACAAAACCAAAAACTTCGTCCCCAGGGATTGGGTTGCAGCAACTGGAGAGTTTGTAATCGAGTTTGTCGTGTGTTTTTCCAAAAACGAGCATGTCGTAATTGCTGCTGATAACTTGTTTGTGAATATCTTCGTCGGCAGTGCTATGTGAACGCTTGATTTTGTTTTTGAAAAAGTTGATTAAAGTGTTGCTTTTTTGGGCAGCATAATCTTTTAATTGTTGGTTGTCAATGGAGCCCACACCGACTCTATAAAACAAATCCAAACTTGTTTTTAGTCTAAAAAAGTTGACCAGTTCGTTGATGCTTTGCTCGTTTAGTGTGACTTTAAGGTGTTTTAATTTACGAGTAAGCAGTTCTTTTCCGTCTTCGGCAATTTTCTTAGTGTTCTCGTTGAGGACATTTCTAATTTTGTTTTTTGCTCTTGAAGTGGTTACGTAATCAAGCCAGTTGATTGTTGGTTTTTGGTTGGGAGAGGTGATGATTTCTACCTGATCCCCGCTTTTTAGTTCATAATTTAATGGGACTAATTTTCCGTTGACTCTTGTTCCTCTTGTTTTTATTCCAATCTCGGAGTGAATGCTAAAAGCAAAGTCCAGTGATGTGGCGCCTTTTGGTAGGGATTTGATTTCTCCTTTTGGGGTAAAAATATAAATCTCTTTGGAATACAAGTTCATTTTGAAATCTTCTACAAAATCGACTGCACTCGCTTCTGAGTTTTCAAGGGCTTCTTTCAAAAGATTTAACCAAACGTCGAGACCATTTTCTTCGGTGGCTCCGTTTTTGTATTTGTAATGTGCTGCATATCCTTTTTCGGCGATTTCATCCATACGCTCGCTTCGAACCTGTACTTCTACCCAACGACCTTTTGGTCCCATGACGGTTATGTGCAATGCCTCGTAACCAGTTGATTTTGGTGAGGAAATCCAGTCACGCAAACGACTTGGGCTGGGTCTGTAATGATCGGTTACTATGGAGTAAATTTTCCATGCTAGAAATTTCTCATCATGTGGATTTGATTTATAGACGATGCGTAAAGCAAATTTATCGTAGACTTCGTCAAAGCTTACATTTTGTGCCAACATTTTTCTATTAATCGAATAAATAGACTTTGGTCGGCCTTTGATGATGTAATCTACATTTTCTTCATCTAATGCTTTTTGGAGTACTTCGGAAATGTCTTTTATGTAAAGATCTTGTTCTTCCTTGGTTTCTCTTATTTTGCTAACAATAGAGTTGTATCTTTCTGGTTCAGTATATTTTAGTCCTAAATCCTCAAGTTTGTTTTTGATTTTATAAAGCCCTAATCGATGTGCTAATGGAGCGTAAATGTATAAGGTCTCAGATGCGAGTTTGACTTGTTTGTGGTCTTCCATCGAGTCCATAGTGAGCATATTATGCAATCTATCGGCTATTTTTATAAGGATTACCCGAACATCATCATTGAGGGTCAAAAGCATTCTACGGAAATTCTCTGCCTGCATCGATACATTAAGGTCTTTTTGTACCAATGAAATTTTAGTTAATCCTTCAACCAATTGGGCAATTTTGGGATTAAACATTTTTTCAATGTCTTTGACGGTGATTGGAGTATCCTCAACAACGTCGTGCATTAAGGCTGCTGCTATAGATGTTGCTCCCAAGCCAATGTCAGAAGCTACAATTTTGGCAACCGCAATAGGGTGGAAGATATAGGCTTCACCCGATTTGCGACGTTGATCTTTGTGGGCATCAACGGCTACATCAAATGCCTTGCGTATCAGTTTTTTATCTTCTGCGGTTAGGGTTTGGTAACTGATGCGCAGTAACTCTTTATATTCTTGTGCAATTGCTTTATTTTCTTTTTCTATATCGATTTCTATCATAGCGGCATGGTTCAAGTCCTAAAAATAACAATTTTTCAGGAGATGTGCAAGGGAGAGAAAGGGATTTTAGAATTTAGATTGTAGATTTTAGAAGGCAGAATTCAGTAATTTGAATTCTGCCTTCTGTATCTTAAAATACTTTTTTTAAATCCAAATCCTGAAAATCGTAACTAAAATCGGTTAACTCAGAAATTGGTTTCATTTTGATTGCAATTGCTTTTCCGTTTGAATCAAATTCAAAAAACAGATGTGCATCGGCATGGAAATAGGCATTATTCCATTTTACAACAAGGTTTTTGTCTTTGTGAAGAAATAATTCTCCTGTAAGTCCAGGAGAACGTTTGGAAGCAAAAAATAACTTCCCTTTCTTTTCACTAATAACAATTTCTCCAAACCATACATCTTTGTAAGTACCAACGTAATTGTTGAAATCGATTTTAGTATTTTCTTTTTTGTTTTTAGCAACCAATGCCCAAACTTCGTCAGTGGTTTTATCCCCTGCTTCCTCATCTTCTTTTTCCCATTTTCTGTAAATAGTAACATAATCATCCGATTTTACACCCAGATAACTGTCTTTTATAGTGTTAGATATCGCGTAAAAAGCATCGCCAGATTGCTGATTAGTCAAAACTATAATTCCTAAATTAAGCTCTGGAAGTAGAGTAACTAAAGTGACAATTCCTTCCAAGGCTCCAGAATGTCTCACTTGTTTGTATCCTTTTACATCAGTTAGATACCAACCCAATCCATAAGAACTAAAATGGACATTGTACGGTGGTCTTGTTGTTGCAGGCATTATAGTTTGTGGAGTCCACATTTCATTGTGTTCTTTCTCTGAAAATAATTGTTTGTTTTCTGTTCCGTATTTTCCATTGTTCAATTGCATTAGCAGCCATTTACTCATATCGTTCACACTCGAATAAATACCACCCGCAGCATCCAATACTTGACTTTTGCCTCTTGTGGTTACTATTAGTTTTCCATTGACGGGAATGTGGGGAACAATAATATTGCTGGTGTCTTTTAATCGGACAAAGGAAGCGGCAGTATTTTTCATCTCCAATGGTTTCATAATTCGGGTTTCGACAAAATCACACCAACTCATACCGCTTACTTTATGGACTACTTCGCCGGCAACGATGTATAATAAATTGTCATAATCATATTTGGTTCTAAAAGCCGAAACCGGTTTTAGATATTTTAAATTTTCTATGATATCCTGAGTTGTAAAATCGGTGCCACCAGGCCAAACCATCAAATCACCTGCGCCAAGCCCCAATCCGCTTCTGTGAGTCAACAAATCACGAATCGTAAATTCATTGGTTACATAATCATTATACATTTTAAAATTTGGCAGATATGTAATGACTTTATCATCCCATTTTACTTTGCCTTCGTCCACTAAGATTGCTAAAGCGGCAGATGTAAAAGCCTTGGTGTTGGAAGCAATCGCATAAAGAGTGTTTGCATCTACTTTTTCATTGGTTAGTATAGATTTTACTCCGTAACCTTTTGCCAGTACCACTTTTCCGTCTTTAACTATTGCTACTGCAATTCCGGGAACATTAAAAGTGGTCAAAGTTCTATTGACTAAATTGTCCACTTCCTGTTCTGTAATTTGAGCAAAAGAATGGATGCTAAATGCAAGAAAAACTAAAAGGGAAATGCTGATTTTTTTCATACTATTGGATTTGATTTGTTTCTATTCTAAAATCTGTAATCTACATTTCTCTCTTGAAATCCAAATCCTGAAAATCATAACTAAAATCAGTTATCTCAGAAATCGGTTTCATTTTAATTGCAATTGCTTTTCCGTTTGCATCAAATTCAAAGAACAAATGTGAATCTGCATGGAAATAAGCATTATTCCATTTTACGACCAAGTTTTTATCTTTGTAAAGAAATAATTCTCCTGCAAGTTTCGGAGAGCGTTTTGAAGCAAAAAACAATTTTCCTTTCTTTTCGCTAATTACAATTTCACCGAACCATACGTCTTTGTATGTCCCCACGTAATTATTAAAGTTGATTTTAATATTGTCTTTTTTGTTTTTGGTTACCAATGCCCAGACTTCATTAGTAGTTTCATCTCCCGATTTTTCATCCTCTTTTTCAAAATCCCGGTAAATCGATACATAATCATCTGATTTGATTCCCAGATAACTGTCTTTTATAGTATTAGATATTGCATAAAAAGCATAACCAGATTGTTGATTAGTCAAAACTATAATACCTAAATTAAGTTCAGGAAATAAGGTAACCTGGGTAACGTTTCCTTCTAAACCTCCCGTGTGAGTTACTTGTTTGTATCCTTTTATATCACTCAAAAACCAACCCAATCCATAAGAACCGAAGTGTGTGTTATAAGGTGGCTTTGTAGTTACAGGAATTATAGTTTGTGGAGTCCACATTTCGTTATGTTCTTTTTCGGAGAATAATTGTTTGTTTTCAGAACCGTATTTTCCATTGTTTAGTTGCATTATTATCCACTTGCTCATATCGTTAACACTTGAACAGATACCACCAGCCGCATCCAATATTTGACTTTTGTCTCTCGAAATCACTTTCAATTTTCCATCAATGGGTACGTGGGGAACAATGACATTACTGGTGTCTTTTAATCGGACAAACGAAGCAGCACTGTTATTCATTTCCAATGGTTTCATGATTCGGTTTTCAACAAAATCGCACCAATCAACACCACTTATTTTATGAACTACTTCTCCAGCAACCATATATAATAAATTGTCGTAGTCATATTTCGTTCTAAAACCTGAAACTGGTTTCAAATACTGCAAGTTTTGTATAATATCCTGTCTTGTAAAATCGTTTCCGTCGGGTATAAACATCAAATCTCCTGCGCCAAGACCCAATCCACTTCTGTGAGTCAACAAATCCCGAATCGTAAATTCATTGGTTACATAGTCGTTGTACATTTTGAAATTCGGCAGATACGTAATGACTTTATCATCCCATTTTAGTTTGCCTTCGTCCACTAAGATTGCCAAAGCAGCAGATGTAAAAGCCTTGCTGTTGGAAGCAATCCCATAAAGAGTATTAGCATCTACTTTTTCGTTTGTTAGGATAGATTTTACTCCATATCCTTTTGCTAAGACCACTTTTCCATCTTTTACTATTGCTACTGCAATTCCGGGAACATTAAAGGCGGTTAAAGTTCGATTGACTAAATTATCCACTTCTTTTTCTGTAATTTGAGCAAAAGAATGAAAACTAAATGTAAGTAGGGCTAAAAGGGAAATGCTGAATTTCTTCATACTATTTTATTGAATTTGTATTAAAATCTAAACCTGCATTTTTATATTCTAAAATCTACATTTCTCTCTTGAAATCTAAATCCTGAAAATCGTAACTAAAATCGGTCAGCTCAGAAATGGGTTTCATTTTGATTGCAATTGCTTTTCCGTTTGCGTCAAATTCAAAAAACAAATGTGCGTCGGCATGGAAATAAGCATTATTCCATTTTGCGACCAAATTTTTGTCTTTGTGAAGGAATAATTCTCCTGAAAGTTGTGGTGAACGTTTGGAAGCAAAATACAATTTTCCTTTCTTTTCGCTGATTACAATTTGTCCAAACCAATTGTCTTTGTATGTGCCAACGTAATTATTGAAGTCAATTTTGATGTTATCCTTTTTATTTTTTGCAACCAATGCCCAAACTTCGTCGGTTATTTTATCTGCTGATTCTTCAGTGGCTTTTACTCTATTGCTGTAAATCGTAACATAATCCTCCGATTTGATTCCAAGATAGCTGTCTTTTATGGTGTTAGTTATCGCATTAAAAGCAGCACCTGATTGCTGGTTAGTCAATACTATAATTCCTAAATTCAGCTCAGGAATTAAGGTTGTCTGAGTAACTATTCCTTCTAAACCACCAGTGTGAGTTGCTTGCTTGTATCCTTTTACATCACTTAAAAACCAACCCAATCCATAAGAACTAAAATGAGTATTATAAGGTGGTTTTGTCTTTGCAGGAATTATAGTCTGTGGAGTCCACATTTCGGTATGCTCTTTTTCAGAGAATAATTGCTTGTTTTCAGAACTATATTTTCCATTGTTCAATTGCATGATTGCCCATTTGCTCAAATCGTTTACACTTGAGTAAATCCCTGCTGCCGCATCGAATAATTGATTTTTATATCTCGAAATTACCTTTAGTTTTCCGTTAATAGGTACGTGAGGAGCTATTACATTGCTAGTGTCTTTCAAACGAACAAACGAAGCTGCACTGTTATTCATTTCTAGTGGTTTCATAATTCGGCTTTCAATAAAATCACACCAACTCATACCGCTTACTTTGTGGACTACTTCTCCAGCAACGATGTATAATAAATTATCATAATCATATTGCGTTCTAAAAGCAGAAACTGGTTTCAGATACTGCAAATTTTGGGTGATATCCTGCGCCGTAAAATTGCTTCCATCAGGCCAAATCATCAAATCTCCAGCGCCAAGTCCTAATCCGCTTCTATGAGTCAATAAGTCTCGAATGGTGAATTCATTGGTTACATAATCATTGTACATTTTGAAATTCGGCAGATAGGTAATGACTTTATCATCCCATTTTAGTTTGCCTTCGTCTACTAGCATAGCCAAAGCAGCGCTTGTAAAAGCTTTACTGTTGGAAGCGATTCCAAAAAGTGAATTTGCATCTACTTTTTCATTGGTTAGAATAGATTTTACTCCGTAGCCTTTTGTTAGAACCACTTTCCCATCTTTTACAATTGCTATCGCAATTCCAGGAACATTAAAGGCGGTTAGAGTTCGATTAACTACATTGTCCACTTCTTTTTCGGTTATTTGTGCAAAAGAATGGATACTAAATGCAAGAAGGGCTAAAAGGGAAATACTAAGTTTTTTCATGCTATTCGATGTTAATTTGTTTTGGTTTAAAAATCTGAAATTTAATACTATAATTTGGATTCTTTAATCTATGTTTTCTCGTTAAATTCAAATAAGGATTAACGTTTAATTCTTCTCGTAACTTTTTGTAGTTCCGTTTGCATTAACAACTGTGATGCCTGAGATTTTGTTATTTACTTTTTTAAATTCTACTCGTATCATGTTATCTTCTAAGTCAAAAATGTCTTTTTCAAGAGGCAGCATCTTGGATTTACGAATTGAATCCACTTGATAATATAAATTACCGTTTTCATAAGTTATGATTCTTGAACCAAATTTACCAATATAATTTTCGGATTCCTTCGGTTTTAATACCAAAGGATGTTGTTTTGCTTTTATTGAAGTCAATAGCCATGTATATTTTTTATTTGAATTTTGATATTCTTTTGCTGTCAATTTTTCCAAAGCTTTTATTTGTGCAGTTAATAGTGCATCATCTGCTGGTACTTCAATATCAGGCTGTACACCTGTTCCTTCCCAATTTGTTTTAGTTATTGGATTAATTGCTCTTCCAAATGGGACAAAGATTGTGAAACGGTCTGTTGCTATTTCTTCTCCACCGGGATTAGCGCCGCCGCCTGTATTCTCGCCTATAATTGTGGCACGATGCAAGTTTTTTAAATCATAGCTAAATTCTTCTGCAGCCGAAAAAGTTCGTTTACTTGTTAAAACATAAACATCTACATTAGGCATACGTTTTCCGCTTATATAAGGCAAAGTCCATGTTTGCGTATTTGAGTCAGTTGGTCTGTAATAAAAATTATTTAAATGAACAGGTTCTGAATTATAAAGGTAACTGATGATCAGCTGAATCATTTCTGATGATCCACCACCGTTTTTTCTTAGATCAATAATTAGAGCATTGGTGTTAGAAAGAAAATTCATTGCAGCAACTGCAGTTTCACCTCCAAGTGAAGGATCGCTAAAGTTACGCAAATCAAGATACCCAATATTACCTTCAAGTATTTTGACTTCTTTAAAACCGTAGTTGTTTGCTTTCCATTGTTCAAGAACAGATGCAGGAAGTTCATCTTGACCTGGATTTTTATTTGTTTCTTTTAATTCTTTAATAAGTGTGGGATTAAATTTAACGTGTATGTGTTTATCCTTGCTTATGGACAATAGATCTGTGGTTAATCTTTCGGAAAATAAAACGGGGTCTGTGATAGAGGAATATAAGCCGCTTTTGAAATTTGATAAAATCAATTCACTCATTTTTTTTGCCACTTCTGGAAAAACGTATTTTTTATTCAATAATAAACTGATTGAATCAATGACCTGCTCTTGTTCTGCTGCTGTTACTGGATCAGGATTGTTTTTTTGATTCATTACAGATTGCGACATTGATTTTATCGGAATCATTAGCAAAAAATAAAAAATAATTAAGATTGTTTTTTTGTTCATTTTTTGTGATTTAATTGATGTTTGAGATTATTTTTAGAAGAGTTGATTGGAGATTCATTATTTCCTCATTGGTTATATTTTTTAGCGCTTGAGATCTATTTATTTGGATATAAGGCTGCATTTTTTCAATAATTACATTTCCCTCATTTGTTAAAGTCAAATCAAATCTTCTTCTGTCTTCAGACTTTAAATTTCTTGATAAATACCCTTTCTGTACTAATAATTCAATGATTCGGGTTATAGAAGCAACATCTTTAAATGTTTTATGAGCAATATCTTTTTGCGATATTGAATTGTCTTCTTCAATAGTTTTCAAAACAAGCCATTGGTCAATGGTTATTTCAATACCTGCTTTAGATATATTTTTTTGTGCGAATTGCCGATAAGCTTTTATTGATTTTTCAATTGAATAAAAAATGATGTCATTTAGCTTTTCCATGTATTTTTATTTAAAATATTGATGCAAATATAATTGATATGTCAATTAAATAAAATGAAATGATGTTTTTTATTCAATTTTTTTAATAATATGAATTTCATTCGTAATTGGTGAAAAAAAATGTTAGGTAGGTGATATTTTTAATTCCAAAATCTGCAATCTAAAACCCCCTTTGTCTTTTGGCTTCAAATATCAAAATTGCTGCGGCTACTGATACATTCATGCTGTCTATTTCTCCTTGCATTGGGATGATAATGTTTTGGGTGGCAGCATCACGCCATTCCTGTGTAAGTCCTGTGGCTTCAGTTCCTACAACCAAAGCTGTCGGCGAAGTGTAATTTTGGGTGTGATAGGAAGTAGAGTTTTGGAGAGTGGCGCAATAAAAATTGATGTTTCTTTCTTTCAAAAACATGATGATCTCAGTAGTTGTTCCCGTTGCAATCTGATTGGTAAACAAACAACCTACGCTCGAGCGGACTACATTAGGATTGTATAAATCACTTTTTGGATTAGCAATAATCACGGCGTCTAGATTTGCTGCATCGGCAGTGCGTAATAAAGCGCCAATATTTCCTGGTTTTTCGGGAGCTTCTGCAATAATAATTAATGGATTTTCGGATAATTGTAAATCCGATAACTGCATCGATTTGGCTTTGGCTATTGCCAAAATCCCTTCAGTAGTGTCTCGATACGCTAGTTTTTGATAGACATCTTTGTTGATTTCTATCAATTCAGCGTTATTTGATAATTTACGGGTTTCCGTTTCCGAACAAACTTCTGGTAAAAACAAAATCGTTTCTATTTCATATCCTCCTTTTAAGGCAAGTGAAATTTCGCGTTTTCCTTCAATCAAGAACGTTCCCGATTGTTTGCGGGCTTTTGATTTTTCCTGTAATAATACCAAGGATTTAATAAAAGGATTTTGGATGGAAGTGATTTGTTTCATGGGAATTTCAAAGGAAAAAATACAAAGTTGCTAAAGTGCTAAGGTACTACCATTTTTTAAATTCTTAAAATAATCAACAGTAAGTCCTTATTTTATTTAATTTTGAGCACGAAATCCTAACCGTAATCTGCAATTTAAAATCTGCAGTCTAAAAATCTACAATCTCAATGTTTCACCTACTCGACATTATTGGAACTATGGCTTTTGCAATGTCTGGCGCATTAACAGCGATGAGTAAAAAGCTAGACCCGTTTGGCGTTTTTATCATTGCATTTGTGACCGCAGTTGGAGGTGGAACCCTGCGTGATGTAATGATTGGCCGCACACCGGTAGGTTGGATGCAGGATCTGACTTATGTTTATGTGATTATTTTAGGTTTTGTTTTAACAATATTATTTAGAAAAAGATTAGATAAACTTCGCACTTCATTAGCATTATTTGACACTATTGGATTAGGTGTTTTTACCTTAATCGGAATTCAAAAAGGAATAGATTACCAACTTCATCCAGTTATTTGTATCGCTTTGGGAACTATGACAGCTTGTTTTGGAGGTGTCACTCGAGATATTTTATGCACCGAAATCCCCGTGATTTTTCGCGAAGAAATTTATGCGACCATCTGTATTCTGGGTGGAATCGTATTTTTTATCCTAAAAAAATGGAATGTCGAGGACGATGTTTTATACCTAATTACCTCTTTAGTTATTATTGTGGTTCGCATATTAGCCAAACGATACAATTGGCATCTGTCTCCAATAGAGCATGGAAAATAAAAGCAATTTTTGGTTTTTAAGTTTTTCGCCATTCGTATTTAGAATATTACTCTAATTGTGTACTTTTCCAGTCCTTAATACTCAATTTTGAAAAACTACACCGTAAAACGATATCAAGAAAAGGATTATGCAAATTGGAATGCTTTTATAAGCGTAGCCAAAAATGCTACTTTCTTGTTTCATCGTGATTTTATAGAATACCACAAAGACCGGTTTGATGATTATTCTTTGATGGTTTTTGAAGGTGAAAAGTTAGTCGCAATATTACCTGCAAATAAAGTTGATGAATGTGTCTATTCACATCAGGGGCTAACGTATGGTGGTTTGGTTTATAATGAGAAAATAAAATTAGCATCAGTTATTGAAATTTTTAGGAGTATATTGTTTTTTTTGAATGAAAATAAAATTCAAAAAATGCAGTTGAAATTGATTCCTCCGATTTACCATCAAAAGCCTGCCGAAGAATTAAATTATACTTTGTTTTTGGCAGAAGCCCAGTTAATTAGACGAGATGCTTTAGCTACTATTAATTTGTCTGAAAATGTATTTATTGCATCTGGAAGAAAAGAGGGGATTGTGAAAGGGAAAAAGAATAAATTACAAATAAAAGAAGTTGATGATTTTGAGTTATTCTGGAATGATATTTTAATTCCAAATTTAGCTTCTAAACATCAAGCGAAACCGGTACATAACTTAGAAGAAATTACAAAATTGAAAGTTTTGTTTTCTGATGAAATTAGACAATTTAACGTTTATGAAAATGGAACTATTGTTGCTGGAACTACTATTTTTGAAAGTTTGAATGTAGCTCATTGCCAATATATTTCTGGTATAGAAGGTAAAAACGAATTGGGAGGAATAGATTTTCTATTTCATCATTTAATTACTGATGTTTTCAAAAATAAACGCTTCTTTGATTTTGGAACTTCCAATGAAAATCAAGGAAGATTACTCAATAGAGGATTGTCTTTTTGGAAAGAAAGTTTTGGTGCAAGTACTTTTGTACAGGATTTTTATGAAGTGGAAACAATTAATTATTCAAAACTGGATTCCGTTTTCAAGTAGTAACTGCTAACTCATAATTCATTAGCTTATTCAATGATAAAATTCTTAGACTTAAAAAAAATAAACGAACCTTACGAAACTGCTTTTCAAGAGAAATTGAAATCGGTTTTGTCCAGTGGTTGGTATATTTTAGGCAAGGAGGTTCAAGAGTTTGAAAACAATTTTGCTAAATATTGTGCTTATAATTATTGTGTAGGAGTTGGGAATGGTTTGGATGCCCTAACACTTATTTTTAAAGGATATATTCAATTAGGGAAACTACAAAGAGGAGATGAAGTTATTGTACCTGCGAATACTTATATCGCCAGTATCCTTGCAATACTTCAAGCTGATTTAGTGCCTGTTTTAGTGGAGCCAAAGTTGGAAACCTACAATATTAATCCAGGTTTAATTCAAAGTAAAATAACATCTAAAACCAAAGCTATTCTAGCAGTGCATCTTTACGGTCAATTGGCCGAAATGGATATAATTCATGATATAGCAAAGCAAAATAATTTGATTGTGGTTGAAGATGCAGCCCAATCGGCTGGTGCAATCAGCAATCTAAAGTCAAACGCAGTAGCATATAGTTTTTATCCAACAAAAAATCTTGGTGCTCTTGGTGATGGAGGTGCTGTAGTTACAAATGATTTCGAACTCGCCAAAACGATTCGGTCCCTTCGTAATTACGGTTCGGAAACAAAATATCAGAATGATTTTATAGGTGTCAACTCTAGATTGGATGAGTTGCAAGCTGCATTTTTGAATCTAAAATTACCCACCTTGAATGCTGATAATGAAAAGCGAAAAGCTATTGCCAAACGTTATTTGTCCGAGATAAAAAATGATAAAATTATATTGCCTTTTTGGGATTTGTCTAATAATCACGTCTTTCATCTTTTTGTTATTCGCACCAAAAACAGAAATGATTTGCAAAATTATTTAGAAGCAAACAATATCGAAACTGTAATTCATTATCCGATCCCACCACATAAGCAAAAAGCTTTGGAATCCTGGAATGATTTGTCTTTCCCAATAACTGAAAAAATACACAATGAAGTATTGAGTTTGCCTATAAGTCCTGTTATGACAATGGATGAGGTAAGTTATGTAATTTCAATTTTAAATAAATATTGAAATAGTGACCGAAAGCAAATCTTCATACCTGCAAATTGTAAGAGCAACATCTATTTTTGGTGGAGTTCAATTTTTTAATATTCTTATTTCAATTGTCAGAACAAAATTGATCGCGATTTTTATTGGACCTGCAGGGATGGGGATTATTTCGCTATTGAATTCGGCACTGAATACGGTTAGCGGAATTACGGGTTTAGGAATTGAAACCAGTGCCATAAAACACATTTCAGAACAGTATAACGAGGAAGATTTAAAAGCGGTTTCTCCAATAATTACCATTGTTAAAAAAATAGCATTTGTAACGGGGATTTTTGGAACATTGATTGTTGCATTATTTTCAAGTTGGTTGAGTGAACTTACTTTTGGTAATTCAGATTATACCTATCTGTTTATTTACCTGTCAATAACTTTATTGTTTAAGCAGTTGTCTGTTGGGCAAATGGTAGTTTTTCAAGGTTTGCGAAAGCTGAAAATATTAGCCAAAGCTAATTTTTATGGAAATTTGATAGGATTATTATTTTCCATTCCCTTGTATTACTTTTATCGAATTGACGCCATTGTACCAACAATTCTGGTAATCTCAGTTTCTTCTTTGTTGGTGTCTTTTTATTATTCGAGAAAAATTAAAATTGAAAAAAGTACTATTTCAAATTCTGAATTATTCGGTGAAGGAAAAAGCATAATCAAACTCGGATTAATGCTGACGTTAAGTGGATTACTGACATTGTTAGCATCTTATATCATTCAGATTTATGTTGGAAAAACTGGAGGATTAAAAGAAGTAGGATTTTATAATGCGGGTTTTACATTACTGAATTCGTATGTCGGAATTGTTTTTACAGTAATGAGTACCGACTATTTTCCAAAATTGTCCTCTATTTGCAATGATAACAAGAAAATCAGAATAAGTGTTATGGAGCAATCCTATATGTCTATTTTTATTATAACTCCAATAATAATTTTATTTTTAACGTTTGTTCCGCTTATTATAAAAATCTTGTACACAATCAAATTCATTTCGATAATTCCAATGGTGTGTTTTGGAATATTGGCGATGTTGTTTCGGGCAGTTTCATGGTCAATGGGATTTATATTGATAGCCAAAGGAGATTCGAATATATTTATTAAAACGGCTTTTGGATTTAACTTTTTATCAGTGGTTTTGAATATACTTGGGTATTATTTTTATGGATTAGAAGGACTCGGTTTTAGTTTTTTGATTTACTATTTGATACATTTAGTGGTGATAAAAATAATTACAAAGAGGAGGTATGATTTTTACTTCGATATTGCATTTTATCGTGCTTATATGATTTGCATATTGATGTGTGTTGCCACTTTTTTTATGCGATACATTCCAAATCCATTTTTAAAATACAGTTTGATGGCGGTAATGATAGCTTTGTCTTTAGGATTTGTTTTGTATCATTTGAATGAAAAGATAGGTTTGAAATTTTTATTTAATTCAATAAGAAAGAGAAGAAATGATTGATTTTGCGAAAAATAAATATAGAAAACTGAGAACGATTTATCATAAAATCAAGTTTTATTATTCTGTAAATTGGATAAAAACAATTTATTTTAATTTTAAAAAATTTCCTTTTCAAACAGCAAAAAAGCTTCCTGTCTTTTTTTATGGGAAAGTTCATTTTCAAAGTATTCAAGGTGAAATCATAATAAACGGACCAATTAAAACAGCGATGATTGGCTTTGGGCAACAATTTGAAATAGAAATTAAGTCTAAAGGAATTGCGCAACTTTCACTTTATGGGAAGCTAACATTTAATGGATATGCACATATGGGGAAAGATGTTATTTTGTATGTTGGTCAAAATGCAGACTGTGAGTTTGGGTATATGACTTGTTTGGGGTCTAGCGTTAAGGTTATTTGTACTCATAAACTTCTTGTTGGAGAATGGTCTAGAATAGGGCATGAATCGCAAATAATGGACACAAATTTTCACCCTATGATAAACACATTAACAGGTGAACAGTATCCGCTAAAAGGCCCAATTCATATAGGTAGTTATAATTCATTTTCTAATAGAATTTCGATAATGCCGAATACTAAAACCCCTGATTATTGTGTTATTGCTTCAAATTCTTTGTGCAATAAAGATTACACAAATTTTGGAAGTAATATTTTATTGGGAGGAATCCCAGCCAAACTCTTGAAAAATAATTATAGCCGTGATTGGGAAAATGAAAAAGAGCCTTTAATGAAATACTTGATTGTTCAGTTTTAGGATTAAATCGATAATTAATTTTTAAAGAACTTTCTCTTAATCAACAAAACCCGCAATCCGATAAGCTTCAAAAACAAACCAAAATCATTTATTTTTAACGTGTGAATAATTTCATTATGTATTCTTTTTTGAATAGCTAAATCTTCGTTTCTCGTTCGGTTTAATTCGATTGCTTTTTTTAGAATTAAGTAAGTTGAGTGATTTATTTTCTTTGCTCGGCTATCCTTTTTTTTGAAGAAGTCACTTCCTAAGGAATTAGTAACTGTTCTTTTTTGAACTAAAGGTTCATCTATAAAGTCAAACTCATATTGGCGGGAAGCTCGAATCCAAAAATCCAAATCTTCATAAGCCAGTGTTTCATCATAACCTTGTAAATGATCGAATACCGTTTTCTTTATTATTGCAGATACGGAACAAATACTATTGCCACCAGAAAGAACAGATTGATAAATGTCTCCTGTAATTCTATTTTCGATTATTTTTTTTTGATCGTTTACAGGGAAATAATAAGATTCGAACACACCATTTTCTGAAATTAATTCAACATTGCCATAAACCACACCAAGGTTTTTATGGTGGCTGTTTTTGAAGCCTTCAAGTTGTAATGTCACGCAATTGGGTAATAAAATATCATCTGCAGCCAAGTCGATTATATATTCTCCTTTGGCTATTTTTAGTGCTTTGTTAAAGGATTTAGTATTGCCTAAATTGGTTTCATTGGTTATAAACTGAATTTGAGGATTTTTTTCTAGCCAAGTTCTAATAATTGTCTTCGAAGAATCAATGCTGAAATCATCAACGATGATGAGTTCAATAAATGGGTATGATTGATTAATAACAGAATTTAAACTCTCAACTACGTAGGCTTCGTGGTTGTAGCACAAACAAATAATAGTAACGAGTGGATTGTTCTGCATTATTTTTTAAAATAGCTATATTTGAGACGAAAATAACAAAACGAAAATGATATTGCCCCACAAAAAATATAAAATTGCATTAGTCGGTTATCGATTAAGTGGTGGTGGCAGTGATAAAGTAATGGCCAATTTATCTATTTTCTTTGCAAAAAATAATATCGATGTTCATATTATTATTGTTTTGGATGAGGTCTCTTATCCTTATTCCGGAAAACTGATTAATTTAGGTTTGTTGAAGAATAAAACTAACGGAATATTCAATAAAATTAAGCGGCTGATTTCGTTGCGAAAGTATCTAAATGATAATGATTTTGATTTTATAATTGATTTTCGTTTTCGAACCAAAGTCATTCAAGAATTAATTTTAGCCAGATTTATTTATAACACTAAAACAATTTTTACAATCCATAGTTTTTTGATTGATCATTATATGCCAAATAATTCTTGGTTGACACGATTAATGTACAGTCACTGTTATGCCAATGTCGCAATAACGAAGCAAATGGAAGAATTGATTGTCAAAAAGCATCAATTGAATAATGTGGTGACAATTTCAAATCCTGTTAATTTAGAGGAGATTTATGAAAAGTGTGATGAACCAATTACTATTGATTTCGAATACATAATTGCAATCGGGCAATATGAAAATAGTATAAAACAGTTTGATAAATTGATTTTGAGTTATGCCAATGCTGTTTTAATGGATAAACAAATTCATCTTGTGATAGTAGGAGAAGGCGATAGCAAAGAATTAAAAAAAGTAGCAAAAGAGTGTAATGCCATTGATTTTGTGCATTTTTTAGGGTATCAAAATAATCCTTTCAAATATTTAAAAAATGCTCGATTTTTAGTTTTGAGCAGTAAAAATGAAGGATTGCCAAATGTTATTTTAGAGTCATTGGCTTGTGGTACTCCAGTAGTTTCATTCGATTGTCCTTGTGGCCCAAAAGAAATTATCAGTAATTTAAAAAATGGAATTCTGGTTGAAGATCAGAATATAGAAAAACTGACTGAAGCGATGAACACATTGGTTGAAGATGAAAAATTATATCAATATTGCAAGCAAAATGCAAAAGAAAGTGTTACTCCATTTTTGTTGGATACAATTGGAAAACAATGGTTGGATTTAATGCAGATTAATACGATTTAAGAATGGGGACACTAAATGCTATTCAGTTATTAAAAATACCTGTCGTTGAAGATGTAAGAGGGAATTTAGGAATTATTCAAAGTGATTTTTTACCCTTTGAATTCAAGCGTGTCTATTATCTTTTTGATGTCCCAAGTAGTGCATTTAGAGGTGGACATGCTCATGTCGATCAGCAGGAAGTTCTAATTGCTTTAAGCGGAAGTTTTGAAGTAACCGTAAATAACGGAACTGAAAAAAAACGTTATTTGTTAAACAAACCGAATGTCGGGTTGCTTATTCCCACTGGTATTTGGCGTGAATTGGAAAATTTTTCTTCGGGTGCTGTTTGTTTGGTTTTGGCTTCTGATGATTTTTTGGAAGAAGATTATATAAGAGATTTTGATGAATTCCTGAGCACCAAAAAATGAAATTATTTTATATAGTTCCTAAACTGAATAATGAAGGTGGAGTTGCTAGAGCTCTATCACTAAAGCTGAATTACCTTGTCGAAATGCTTGGTTATGAAGTTCATATTCTTACTCAAAATCAAGGAAACTTTCCGTTGTTCTATTCTTTTCATGAAAAGATTGTTTTCCATGATATGATTCTGGAAGGATCGGTTTTTAATTTTTTCAGCTCTTTTCGTAAGTCTTTAAAAAGTAAAATAGAAAGCATTCAACCAGATGTTATTATTGTTTGTGATAATGGTTTGAAAGCCTATACAATTCCTTTTGTTCTGTCTGATGTGATTCCGATTATTTTTGAATGCCACGGTTCAAAATATATTGAAGAAAAACAATTGAAATCGGATTTTATTTTAAAATTCAAAAGCTCACTTAAATATAAATTCAAAGATTTTGGAGCAAATAAATTTTCAAAATTAGTGGCTTTGTCCAATGAAAGTTTGAATGAATGGAATGTAGAAAACGGTTTGGTAATATCAAATCCTACTTGGATAAAAAGTGATAATAGAGCTGATTTAAAATCCAAAAAAGTAATCGCAGTTGCTCGAAATTCTTATGAAAAAGGACTAGACAGATTATTGGTAATTTGGCAGAAAGTGAGTGTGAAATACCCAGATTGGACTTTAGATATTTATGGAGAATCGGTGACAAATTTGAAAAAAGAAGTTCTTGAGTTGGGAATGGAATCCAATGTGAATTTAAGCGAACCTGAAAAAAATATTTCTGAAAAATATTTGGCTTCATCTGTATATGTTATGACTTCTCGTTCCGAAGGATTTCCAATGGTATTGCTTGAGGCGATGGCTTCTGGTCTGCCTTGTGTTGCCTATGATTGCCCGACTGGTCCAAGAGCCATTATTGAAGAAGGGGAGAATGGTTTTTTGATTGAAGATGGAAATGTAGATTTATTTGTTCAAAAACTGGAATTGCTTATTGAAGATGAAAATTTGAGAATAAAAATGGGTCAAAATGCTCAAGAGAGTGTGAAAAAATATGATTTGGATAGCATAATGCAACAATGGAAATCACTTTTTGAAACCTTGGTAAACAAATAATTATTTGGATTGAATTTTACAATAATAACCCAATTTGTAAAGATCAAAAAGGAAAAGAGAAGGTTTTTTAGAAAGTAGATTAGAAATTATCTTTGATTCTGTTTTATTGAAAATGTAAGCTGATATCACAACTAGTTTTAGTTTTTTTAAAACAACATAAGCGGAATTGATTTTACTTTCGATAGTAGGAAACTTTCCAGAATTGATAATGTAAACTAGATTCTCTATAGCTGTTTTTGTTTTTTCTAAAAAAAGAATAGAAGTTTCCAAATTCAAATGATAGGTTGGGTTATCAATATGAGAAACTTTAATGTTTTTGGTTTTTAATAAAGATAAAAAGCATAAATCTTCATAACCATATTTTGTAATAGTTGTGTCAAAAGGATATTGCGTGATGATTTCTTTTTTAATTAATAAATTGGAAGTCAGTGTATTGTTGTTTGGGTTTTTATTCCTATTTTCCAGCGAAATAGCTTCTCTTTTATTTCCATAAACCCAACGTAAAAGTTGTTTCTTGTTAGGTGTTTTTTTTTCGTATTGAATGCCTCCAAATACGACTGATACTGTTGGAATTACATCACAATATTTTTGAATAAAATCATTTTGGGTTGGAAAAGTATCACAATCCATTAGGAGTAAAACCTCATATTTTGATTTTTCTACTAATGAATTGATGTTATTTCCCCTTCCGAGGTTGGAATTATTTATGAAAAAAGTACAATTATCTAGGGAATTTATTTTTTGATTCTCAATATTCCATTTTGAATTTGAAGCATCATCTTGACACAAAATTTCATATTGAATTTTACAATCCAAACATTGCTTATGTAATTCTAAAACAAGCGGAAATGTATTGTAATTGTAAGCAGGAATAAGAATAGATAACATTACACCGTTCTTTGTACCACTTCAAAAATGGTTGCATCCTCACATTTTAAGGTTTTGTATGGGTATTTCATCAATAAGGCATAATCGTGGGTAGCCATAATGACTGTTTTACCGTTGGCATTGATTTTTCTTAAAACTTCAAGAACTTCAGTGCTAGTTTGTGGATCCAAATTCCCTGTAGGTTCATCGGCAAGGATAAATTCAGGATCATTCAATAATGCTCTTGCGATAGCAATTCGTTGTTGTTCTCCACCTGAAAGTTGGTGCGGCATTTTGCTTGCAAAGTCTTTCATATTTACCTTGTCAAGTACTTCGTTTATTTTGGCATCCATTTCGTTTACATCCGTCCATCCGGTAGCTTTCAAAACAAAAAGCATATTGTCTTTAACGCTACGGTCTGGAAGTAATTTAAAATCTTGGAAAACAATACCAAATTTTCTTCTCAAAAACGGTATGTCATCTTCTTTTAAAGTAGCCAAATCAAATTCTACAATTTTACCTTCTCCTTCCGTTAATGGCAAATCGGCGTATAATGTTTTTAATAAACTACTCTTTCCAGAACCAGTTTTTCCAATGATGTAAATGAATTCGCCGTGATTGACTTCCAGATTAACATCAGATAAAATGATTTTTCCTTCTTGATATATGTTTACGTTTTTTAAAGACAGTACAGATTGTGACATAATAGAATTTGTTTATTGGGTAAAAGTAAAAAGATAAAATCCAAATACAAAAGTAAAATGCAAAAATTAAGTTTCAAACCTGTATTCTATATTATTAATTTTTGGAGCAGAAACATTTTGCATTTTTATCAGCATCGTCCCGTTTTCCGTTTTAATCTTATAAGCCAAACCCTGGCTTATAAGGATTTTCACTTCAACCGGGGCTAAAAGGTGATATTTTGTTTTTTTTTCATCATTTCAAAAAAGGAAAAATTAAAAATCGAACTCAGTTTCCAAAATAAAACAAAATTCAAATTCCAACAAAGCGCTTCACCACAAAGGAGATAGACCGGCTGTGGGTTTTTGTTTAAAAATAGTTTATAATAAAAACCTCAGGGCTTCCGTTATAAAAGACATAAACAATATATTTGACTTATAAAAAAAACGACAATGCGTAAACTTCCCGGACTTTTTTTAATCCTTTTTACTGTTCAAATAACGTCCCTTTATTCACAAGAATCGACCATTTATACTTACCCATTAAAAGACTTCGATAAAGCACTTTCTTTATATGAGGACAAACAATATGCTTCGGCGCAAATCATTTTCAAGAATGTTCAAGATGTTGCCACGACCGAAGGATTGGAATCTGATTGCGCTTATTACATTGCAAATTGTGCGATTCGTACCGATCAGGATAATGCGGAGGAACTGATTAATCGTTTCGTGGAGGAATATCCTGCAAGTCGCAAGCAAAATCAAGCTTTTATTGATGTTGCTTATTATTATTTCGATCATAGGGATTATAAAGAAGCCTTGTTGTGGTTTAATAGGGTAGATGAAAGTGTTCTGAGAGACAGTGAACGTAATAAGTATAATTTTCAAAAAGGATATGCTTATTTTGATTCAAAAAAAACAAAAGAAGCCCAAAAATATTTTAGTAAAGTTGCCAATACCGATGAATACGGAACACAAAGCAAGTATTATATGGGTTTTATGGCCTACGAATCTGATGATTATGTAGAGGCCAATAAACAATTTGACCAAGTTTCGGGTAATGAAAAATACTCTGAGAAATTATCTTACTACAAATCGGATATGAGTTTCAAATCGGGAGATTTTCAAAAAGCCATCGATTTAGGAATCAAAGCAATGCCGAATTCTACTCCTGAAGAAAAATCAGAATTGAATAAAATTATTGGTGAAAGCTATTTTAATCTAAAGCAATACGACAAAGCAATTCCTTATTTAGTTGGATATAAAGGAAAAAAAGGGAAATGGAATAATACCGATTTCTATCAATTGGGCTATGCCTATTATGTGCAAAAGGATTATGAAAATGCGATTTCGCAATTCAATAAAATTATTGATGGAAATGATTTTATAGCCCAAAATGCTTATTACCATTTGGGAGAAAGTTATTTGGAATCGGGTAAAAAACAACAGGCTTTGAATGCTTTCAAGAATGCTTCCGAAATGAATTTTAATTTAAAATTACAAGAAGACGCCAGTTTTAATTATGCAAAATTGAGTTATGAAATTGGAAATTCGTATCAAAGTGTTCCTGAAGTTTTATTAGGGTTTATCAATAAATATCCAACGAATCCAAATAATGAGATTATTGAGAAATTATTGGTTGACTCTTATATTTCATCCAAGAACTATAAAGAAGCATTGGTTTTATTAGAAAAAAATAAAACTCCAGAAAATAGAATTGCTTATCAAAAAGTAGTTTTTTATAGAGGATTGGAATTATACAACGAAGGAAATTATTTTGAATCTTTATCGATGTTTGAAAAAGCATTAAAAGAACAAAAGGATGCGACTATTACAGCACGTGCCACTTTTTGGAAAGCGGAGTCAGATTATAGTTTAGAAAATTATAAAGAAGCCTTATCGAGTTATCAGCAGTTTTCTGATTTGGCAAAAGCCAAAGAAACTCTTGAGTTTAAAAACATCAATTACAATATCGCTTACGCTAATTTTAAGTTGAAAGAATATGATGCTGCGGGGAATTCTTTTCAAAGCCAAATCGACAATAATAAAGAAGACAAGTTTCGTTTGAATGATTCCTATTTGCGTCTTGCCGATTGCCGATTCGTGACGACCAAATATCAATCAGCTCTTGATGCTTATCTTAAGGTAATTGAATCCAAAAGTGTAGATGCTGATTATGCTTATTTTCAAAAAGCACTTTGCTACGGATTTCTTTCGAAAAACAGCAAAAAGATAGAAGAACTCAATTCATTTTTGACATTGTATCCAAAATCAGATTACCAAGATGATGCTTTGTTTGAATTAGGAAATACCTACGTGGCCGATAACAAACAGGATTTAGCCATAAAATCCTATGATAAATTAGTGACAACTCTAAAAAACAGTTCGTATACCTCAAGAGCTATTTTGCGTCAAGGATTGATTTACTATAATTCGGATCGTGATGATTTGGCTTTAGCCAAATTTAAAAAAGTGGCTTCCGATTTTCCTAAAACTCCAGAAGCTTATGAAGCAGTTTCTACAGCTCGATTAATTTATGTAGATAACGGAAAAGTAGATGAATACGCCACTTGGGTAAGAACATTAGATTTTGTGGCAGTTACTGATTTGGAATTAGATAATGACACTTTTGAGGCCGCCGAAAAACAGTTGGGGCAGGGTAACAATAAACAGGCTATTTCGGGATATAGTAGTTATGTTTCAAAATTTCCAAATGGAGTTCATATCCTTAAAGCTAATTTTCAATTGGCACAATTGCTTTACGCCGAAGGTTCGGAAAGTAAATCGGTTACTAATTATGAGTATGTAATAAGTCAACCTCGTTGTGAATATACGGAGCAGTCTTTGGTTCGATTGGCTCAAATATTTTTGAAAGATAAAAATTGCGACAAAGGAATTCCAGTTTTGGTTCGAATAGAAAATGAAGCCGATTTTCCACAGAATAAGACTTTTGCGCAAGCGAATTTGATGAAATGTTATTACGAAGCAAAGGATTATCCAAATTCTGTGATTTATGCCGATAAGGTTTTGGCGAATCCAAAAGCGGAAGAAAATGTAAAAAGTGATGCCCAAATAATTGTTGCACGTTCTGCGATGCAATCTGGAGATGAAGCCAAAGCCAAAGTCGCTTACGCAAAATTGCTAAGTGTAAGTAAAGGAGAATTGGCTGCGGAAGCGTTGTATTATGATGCTTATTTTAAAAATAAAGACGGAAAATTCGAGATTTCAAATACTGCGATTCAAAAATTAGCCAAAAACTATTCAAGCTATCGCTATTTTGGAGCCAAAGGTTTGATTCTAATGGCAAAGAATTATTATGGTTTGAAAGACAGTTATCAGGCCACTTATGTTTTGGAAAATGTAATCGAAAACTTCACCGATTATTCGGATGTGGTTGAAGAAGCGAAAACAGAACTGAACAGAATAAAAACGGAAGAAGCCAAAACAAATTCATCAGTAACTAAATAAAAAAGCAGAATGAAATTACCTTTTTATATAGTCGATGTTTTTGCAGAGGAAAAATATGCTGGAAATCAACTGGCAGTTTTTCTAGATGCTGATGGACTGAATACAGAACAGATGCAAAAAATTGCACGCGAAATTAACTTTGCAGAAAGTACTTTTATTACTGCCATTAAAGCAGAAAATAAGAGCGCATCAATTCGAATTTTTACCGCAGAACATGAAATGCGGTTCGCAGGTCATCCAATTATAGGGACATCTTGGGTTTTGATGAATAAAATAGTTGAAAGTCAACCTCAAAATTTTAAATTATCGGTTCCAGTTGGTGAAATTCCAATTCAGCAATCGGGAGATTTAGTTTGGTTACAGGCGGCTCAACCTCAATTTTGGGATGTTTTTTCAAAGGAAGATTTTTTGTCTTTCAGTAATTTAAAGACGGACGATTTTGATGATAAATTTCCGATTCAGGAAGTGACCACAGGAAGTGCATTTGTGATTGTTCCGCTTAAAAGTAAAAAAGCATTAGAGAATTTAAATCTTGATTTGGTAAAAATGAAAGAATGGTTAGAGGCTCATTGTAGAACAAATCATAGAGCATTGTATTTCTATTGTTTTGATGAAGGGAAACTTTATAGCAGAATGTTGTGCATTGAACATAATCAGATTATAGAAGATGCTGCTACCGGTAGTGCAAGTACTTGCCTGCAAGCTTTTCTTTTGAAATACCATTCCTCAGAAATTAAAACAGTCAATCATCAAGGGGATTTTATCAATAGACCTTCGAGAATTTATTTTGAAGGGAAATTGTCAGAAGATTATTTTGATATCAAAATAGGAGGAAAGACACAATTCATAGCAAAAGGAGAATGGGAAGTATAGTGCAGATGGCAGAAAATAGAAATCAGAAATAGAAGTTCAAAAAACAGAAAGATGATAATCAAAAACATAAAAGCATTCATAAATAAACAATCAATATCCTCGATTGAAGGGATTAGAGGGCAGATTACAATGGGGATTTTTCTCTTATTACTTTCGCAATTGTCTTTTGCACAAGACAAAAAAGACAATATAGGAACGGAAGTAGTAAATGTTGTGAAACCTTATACACCGACAATTTCTGATGCTTTCAAAGTAAAAGAAGTTCCAGTAATTACGAATGATGAAAATGCCAAAAAAGAAAGTGTGAAATATTCAATTTTGCCTTTTCCTGTGGCTTCCACTTTTTCTCCTTCAAAAGGAAATGCTCAAGGAGTTGATAAAGCTAAGCAAGAACGCCTGTTTAAAAATTATGCAACATTCGGAATTGGTAATTATGGGTCTTTGAATGCAGAATTGTATGTGAACGAAGATCTTAATAATAATGAATATATAGGAGGAATGTTTCGACATAATTCTTCTCAAGGAGATATAAAAGATATTACGCTGGACAACTTTTATTATGATACGAAAATCGATTTGATTTATGGGTCAAACGAACAGGAAATGTCTTGGAATGTTAAGCTTGGGTATCAAAATCAAATTTACAATTGGTATGGATTGCCCGCTAACTTTGGAAGTACAGTGACATTTGAGGAAAGTATTACATTGATTAACGGAATTGATCCGCAACAATCTTACAATACAATTACTGCCGGTGGGGCTCTGGCTTTTGAAGAAGCTTTTGTTAAAGATGTTAAACTTGAGTTGACTCATTTTTCGGATGCATATAGTTCGGCTGAGAATCGATTTTTATTAGCGCCAACTTTTAAGTTTGATGTTTTGGATGAAGCAATAAAAACAAAAGTATTTGTAGATTATGTTGATGGCAGTTTTAAGAAAGATTATTCAGGGACCAATACTACAGACATTAAGTATGGCTTTACAAATTTGGGGATAGTGCCAAGTTTTGTAATGAGAAGAGATGATTGGACAATTGATATTGGAGCAGGCTTGGTTTATAGTATGGGTAAGGATAACTCCAGCAACAAGTTTTATGTCTATCCATCGGTTACGGCTTCCTATAATTTAGTAGGTGATTTGATGGTGTTTTATACAGGTGCCATTGGGAATTTGGAACAAAATACCTATAAAGATTTTGTTGATGGAAATCCTTTCCTTTCTCCTACATTGGAGATTAAACCGACGAATGAGATGTATGATGTTCATATTGGTTTAAAGGGGAAATTAGCGAGTACAGTAAGTTATGACGTCAAAGCTTCATTTTTGCAGGACGAAAACAAAGCCTTGTTTAAAAGCAATGACTACACAGAAATAAACACGAATGCAAATTACGCATACGGAAATTCATTTCAGGTTGTTTATGATGATATGAATATTATGCATCTTTATGGAGAAATCAAAGCAGATTTAGCCAAAGGCATTACTGTGGAAGCAGATGCGACCATTAGCAGTTATACCAATAAATTTCAGGAAGAAGCTTGGAATTTGCCAACGATTCAATTGAACTCTAAAGCTGATTTTACGATTACGGAGAAATGGTTTGCTGGTATAAATTTGTTTTATGTAGGAGAACGCAAAGACCAACAGTTGAATACTGATATTGTTTATGTTACATATCCTGGGCCAATCACATTGGATGGTTATTTCGATTTGAATGCTAATATTAGATATAAACACAACGAAAGGTTTTCCGCCTTTTTAAAAGCCAACAACATTTTGAATAACGAAAATCAAAAATGGATGAATTTTCCGGTTCAAGGTTTTCAAGTGATGTTGGGAGGAAATTATAAATTTGATTTTTAAGGAAATAGTTTTAAAATAAAAAAACGCTAAGTTTAGCAGAGTTGGCAATATTGTTTTATTGCTTTTCCTACGAAACCTTAGCGTTTTTTGCTTTAAAAGAAAATATTATTCTGTAAAAGGTACAGCTACACGTACTTTATCCCAGCCTAAATTTAAAATAATACCAGTATCCCCTTTGGTGAAAACCATTGAGAAAGCTTCAAGAGCTTCATCACCTTCTGTTACCGGAACTTTTAAACGAGCCACATCATTCGCTTCTTTGTAAGTAGAACTTCCCGAAACGTTTATGTCTTTGTTAATAATTATAGTATAAGAATCTTTTTCTGGAATTGTGAATAAAGAGTAAGATCCTGCTTTAATTGTTGTTTTGCCTAATTTTACATCCTTGTAAAAAGTAATTTCAGGAGCTTCATTAGCACCCGTTCTCCAAAGCTTTCCTGTTGGAGTCAATTCGCTCAAAGCACGACCTTTAAGTTGTGGTCTTCCATAAATAATTCTTGCAGTTTTGTTAGCATCTTTGTAATCATTAGGATAAGCAGCCATATCCATTGGGCTTTTATCTAAACCAGGAAATTTTTGCGCATTTGCGTTAGATGTGCAAACCATCATAATTCCAAATGCCATAGTTGCAATAATCGAAGTTTTTTTCATAATAAGTTATTGAATTAATTAAGAAGTTAAAAATATAGATTGTAATACTAAAATTAGATAATAGCGTGTTAAATTTTAAAATAGATATTGTAAATAATTTTAATTTTATTAAAATTCCTGTTCAAATCACTATTTTAGTTTCTTTGATCCTTTGTATATTAGCAATTCATAATTTTTTAGCTTCTTTAAAACAAAATGACTTTCAAACAAAAAATATACCAGCATTACAATCAATTAGTTCAAGATAGAATAGATGCTTTCAGAGACATGATTGCGGCTTTGACGGAAGATTCTAAAAATGATGCCAAAGGTTCGGCAGGCGATAAGCATGAAACAGCCTTGTCTATGATGCATATTGAACAGGAAAAATTCAATGCGAAACTCAAAGAAGTATTGATTCAAAAAGCAGTTTTAGATAAGTTAGACTCTTCTGTTGTGGCAGAAACTATTATTTTGGGTAGTTTGGTCAAGGCAAATGGAATATATTTATACTTAAGTCTTGCTCTTCCTAAAATCAATGTTGATGGTATTAATGTTATAGCTTTGTCTCCACAATCTCCGCTTGGAAATAAATTGATGGGAAATAAGGTGGGATTTACTTTTGAGATTAATACAACTAAATACATAATAGAAAAAGTTTTATAGTCCTACTCTTTCACATAATTCATTTTATAATTTACAAGGTTTATTGGAGCTCTTTTTTTATATTAGCTACAATAATTAAACTATTTATTATGAAGAAAATTACTTTTTTGCTTTCACTGATTTTATTGGTTTCTTGTAATCAAAAAAATAAAATTGCTGTAGATATTATTGTTGCGAATGCTAATATTTATACCGTAAATAAAGATTTTGGTAAAGCCTCGGCTATGGCGATTCAATCTGGTAAAATTGTGGCTATTGGTTCCAATGATGAAATAGTAAATTTGTATGAATCCAATAATACTATTGATGCAAAAGGGAAATTTATTTACCCGGGTTTGTATGATGCACATTGTCATTTTTATAGTTATGGATTGAGTCTGCAAGAAGTAGATTTACGAGGAACCAAAAGCATGGCGGAAGTAATTGATAGAATCAAGGAATATCAAAAAGAAAGAAAATCTACTTTTATTATTGGAAATGGATGGGATCAAAATGATTGGCAAGTAGCTAAATTTCCAACCAAAAAAGATTTGGATGAAGCTTTTCCAACTATTCCTGTAGTTTTAAATCGTATAGATGGTCATGCAATTGTTGTGAATAGTGTTGCTTTGAAATTGGCAGGAATTACAAAATCTACAAAAGTCTCTGGTGGAGAGATTGTTTTGGAAAATGGAGAACCTAATGGAATTTTAATTGACAATCCAATGGAGTTGGTTTTTAAAATAATACCCAAACCCAATCGTAAAAAACAAATTGCTGGATTATTGGATGCCGAAAAAGTGATGTTTCAATATGGATTGACAACTGTCAATGATGCTGGCTTAGATCCAGATGTTATTAATTTGATAGATAGTTTGCAAAAAGCAAAAGCCTTAAAAATTAATGTGTATGCTATGATTACGGCAAACCAAAAAAATATCGGTTTATACTTGAAAAAAGGAATTTACAAAACGGATAATTTAAATGTATGTTCTTTTAAAATGTATGGAGATGGCGCATTGGGCTCACGTGGTGCTTGTTTGCATAAGCCATATTCAGATAGTCATAAACAATATGGAGCATTGCTTTCTTCTGTGGAAGAATTGAAAAAGGTCGCCAAACAAATTGCCAATTCTCCTTTTCAGTTGAACTCACATGCTATCGGAGATTCGGCAAATACTGTTTTGTTGAAAATATACAAAGACGTATTAACCAGTAAGAAAGATAGAAGATGGAAAATTGAACATGCTCAAGTGATTCAAGAAGTTGATTTTGATTATTTTGCAACAGGAATAATTCCTTCTGTACAACCTACTCATGCCACATCTGATATGTATTGGGCAGGTGAAAGATTAGGTAAAGAACGATTGAAAAATTCTTATGCGTATAAAAAATTACTTCAAAAAGCAGGAATTGTTGCTTTGGGAACGGACTTCCCTGTAGAAGAGGTAAATCCGATGCTTACTTTTCATGCAGCTGTAGCCAGAAAGGATGTTAAAAATTATCCTAAAGAAGGTTTTCAAATGGAAAATGCATTGACAAGAGAGGAAACTTTAAAAGGAATGACTATTTGGGCAGCCTATTCTAATTTTGAAGAAAAAGAAAAAGGAAGTCTAGAAGTAGGTAAATGGGCAGATTTTGTGATTTTTGATCAAGATTTGATGAAAGTTGAAGAAAATGAAATGGTTAAATTAATACCTACACAAGTGTTTTTGAAAGGAGATAAAGTGAAATAATTTTTTTAGCAAAAAGTGAAAATTTGCAATTTTTAACTCAAAAACTGGATTTGATTCTTTTGAAATTTTGCTAAATTCTATATTGTACGTTAACTATTTTGAAATACTGTTATATATTATAATTAAATTTAACATAATGTTAAAATGTTGTTCTTTTCTGTTGAGAACCGTCGAAATCATTAAAATAAACGTGATTCCCTAATAAAACTTTTGTAAATTCGCCACCTTAAAAGTTTGACTTTAAAACTAAATGAAATTATGAGCAAAACAATGACAGTCGACATCTTGTCGAGTATTAAAGGAGCACAGCCCTCAGAGTCTGTGAACCAATTATTTGATGTAATTAAAAATGCAATCCCAACAAATAATAATGCTGCAAATACTGTCAATCGAAATTGTGTGTCTGTAAGTAATTTAAGAGAAGATGTTGTGATAGAGAGTTCGGCTATTGAGAAACAAATAATTTTGGAAAACTTCCCGAACAAGAAAAATGGTTTTTTAGTTGTTGCTAAAGTTATAGAAGGATAAAAAATGGATTCTCAAATAAAAAAAATACACCAACAATTGGTGTCAAAACAAATAACTTGTACTGCTTTGGTACAAGAAAAATTAGACTTACTTAAACAAAATACTTATAATTCAGTAAATTCTTTATTAGATACTTTGGCTCTTGATTTAGCGGCTAAGGTTGATGCTAAAATTGAAAAAGGAGAAGTAATAGGTTTGTTGGAAGGAATTCCTTTTGGAATTAAAGATGTATATATGGTTCAGGGAACTTACACTACTGCAAGTTCTGATTTGTTGAAAAATTATAAATCGCCTTATACCGCTACAGCGATTCAAAAATTATTGGATGCAGGTGCAATTCCATTAGTAAAAGAAAATTGCGATAGCTTTGGTCATGGATCTTCTAGTGAAAACACTATTTTTGGAGCAGTAAAAAACGCTATCGATCCGACATTAGTTGCCGGTGGTTCAAGTGGAGGTTCTGCGGTAAATGTTGCCAAAGATTACACTGTGTTTTCTATTGGTGGAGATACAGGAGGTTCGATTCGTCAGCCTGCGGGTTATAATCATATTTACGGTTTTAAACCAACTTACGGAAGAGTTTCAAGATATGGATTGATGGCTTATGCATCTTCTACGGATTGCGTTGGTCCATTGGCAAAATCAATTGAAGATATTCGAATTGTGCTGAATGTAATGAGTGGGAAAGATCCAAAAGATCAAACTTCAATTCCATCATCAGAAATTAGTGAAGAGGCAATTGCAACTTCGGCTGTAAAGACAATAGGGTATTTTAAAAACTTTATTGAAAGTGATGCTATTGATGCTCAAATAAAAGCTGATTTTTTAGCGAGTATTGAAAAAATAAAAGCGAAAGGAATTGAAGTAAAAGAGTTGGATTTTTTCAAATCTGACATTTTAGTTTCAACGTATTATACATTGGCAATGGCAGAAACGGCTTCTAATTTATCTCGTCTTGACGGAACAAATTACGGAAACCGTATCGAAGCTGAAAATTTAATTGAAACCTATGCAGTAACGCGTTCTGAAAACTTTTCGGAAGAAACAAAACGCAGAATTATAGGAGGAAACCAAGTGTTGTCTCAAGGTTTTTCAGATGAAATATATTTAAAAGGATTGGCTTTAAGAGATCAGATTTCTGAAAACTTCAGTAAAGATTTTAAAGAAGTGGATATCATTTTGTCACCAGTTACACCAAGTACTCCTCCTAAAATTGGAGACAGTTTAAAAGATCCGTTGGCGATGTATTTATCCGATGCTTATACGGTTGGATTTAGTTTGGGACAATTACCAACTTTAACAGCGCCTCAAGGAACAAGTACTGGACTGCAAATTTCTGCGGCCAAAAATAATGATGAATTAGTGTTGAAGTTTGCAAACTTCTTAAAAGATACAATATAATGGAATTGGAGCAATTAACTGCGGCTATTAAAGCCCACGATTTAGAATTGGTAATTGGACTTGAAACTCACGTCCGATTGAATACCAAAACCAAGTTGTTTTGTTCTTGTCCAAATCAAGAAATTGAAACACCTAACGAAAATATATGTTCTGTTTGTACGGGACAAATGGGCGTTTTGCCTGCCTTAAATAAAGAAGCAATTACAAAAGCAATTTATTTTGGAAAAGCGGTAGATTCGTCATTTAGCAACGAAGTGATATCTTGGGATAGAAAGCATTACGAATATCCAGATAACCCAAAAAATATTCAAATTACGCAATATCACAATCCAATAATTCCTGACGGACACGTTTCTTGTTACCGAAATGACGGTTCTCAATTTACTGTGAATTTAACTCAGGTTCATATTGAGGAGGATGCTGCGAAATTGATGCACGAAAAGAAGATTTCTTTAGTCGATTTTAACAAAGCTGGTGTGCCATTGATTGAAATTGTTACAGAACCTTGTATCAGAAATATTGAAGATGCTTCAACCTACGCGCAATATATTCAACGTATTGTTCAAAACTTAGGAATCTCTGAAGCGAATCTTGAAAAAGGGGAATTTAAATCGGATGTTTCTGTGTCTTTGCGCAAAAAACATAGTTATGATTTAAATCCAAGAACGGAAATCAAAAACTTGAACTCGTTTAAGTTTATGGTGGAAGCTTTGAAAGAAGAAGTAGAGAAACAGTTCAATTATTTTATTGAGCACAAAGAGTTCAGACCTGATCAAACGACTGTATTATGGGATGCTGATTTAAAGCAGACCAAAGTAATGCGTAAAAAAGAATTTGAAGCGGATTATCGTTTTATTTCTGAGCCAGATTTACCTTTTGTAAATATTAAAGCTGAAATTGAAGCAATTAAAGTAGATACAAGCGCTTTGCCTTACGCTGTTGAATCTATTTTGATTAATGGTGGAGTTTTGCCACAAGATGCTAAATTTTTCACAGCTGATAAGTTGCGTTCGCAAACATTTGTAGAGATAAATAACGAAATTAAAGACCCTTCATTTGTTGCCAAAACTTTGGCGAACAATATTAAGGCTGAAGATTATTCTGAAATCCATAGCATTGCTCATTTAACTGAAATTTTTCAATTGTTTAAAGCTGAAAAAATCACAGCGGTTTTAGTTCAAAATGCGATTGTTGGTTATTTAAAAGATAGAGCTTTTGATTACAACAAGTACTTTGAAGAAAATACCATTTCTGAGGATAAAATCCAAGAAGTTATTGCTAAAGTGCTTTCAGAAAATGAGGCTGTTGCCAATGATATTAAAGCAGGAGACCAAGGAAAAGCAGGTATTTTAGTTGGTAAGGTTTTAGGTGTTATAGGAAAAGGCGCTAATGGTAAAGTAATTCGTCAAATTATTTTAGATAAATTAGGAGCTGCTGCTGTTTTAGAAAATAAAGAAGCTGCTGAAAAAGTTTCTAATGAAACAGTTGTAGAGAATAAAGAGGCTCAAGAAGAATCACTTCCTGAAATTCCAATTATTATAAAAGATACTTATAGAACGCATAAAATTTCACAGCTATCAGAAGAAAGTATCAGTGAAGAAGTGTTGCTGTCTGGTTGGATTGCGAGTGTGCGTGACCACGGTGAATTAATGTTTATTGATTTGCGTGATTCAAGTTATGAGATTTTTCAAGTACGAATCAGTAGAGAATCATTTCCTAACATCGATGAGTTGGTGAAATTGAAACCAGAATCGGTAATTTCTGTAAAAGGTATTGTAGTAGGTCGTAATGAAGATGATTATAATGCAGGTTTGCGTACAGGTAAAATAGAATTAGAAACTTCGGTTTTAGAAATTTTGAATTTATCTAAAACATTGCCTTTCGAAATTAAAAGAGCGGCTAAAACGAACGAAGCAATTCGTTTTCAATATAAGTTCTTGGATCACAGAAACGAAGAAGTTAGAAGAGCAATCGTAAACCGTCATAAAGTAATTAAGTTATTGCGTGACATTTTAGATGAAGAAGAATTTTTAGAAATTGAAACTCCGATTTTAAGTGCTGGAACCGACGAAGGAGCACGTGAATTTATTGTTCCTACACGTAAAGGTTCAGGTATGTTTTACACACTTCCGCAAGCACCACAGCAGTTTAAACAGATGTTGATGGTGAGTGGTTATGAAAAGTATTTCCAAATTGCGCGTTGTTTTAGAGATGAAGATTCTCGTGGAGATCGTCAGCCTGAATTTACGCAGTTGGATATGGAAATGGCCTACGCAAGTATGCAGCAGATTATAGATTTGAACACCAAAATGTTTAATGAGGTAGTTAAAAAAATATATGGCAACAAGTGGATTTTACGTCCGTTTGAAGTGATTACCTATAAAGATGCAATGGATTTTTATGGCTGTGACCGACCTGATTTGCGTTACGGATTGAAAATGCAAGACATTACCGATATTGTAAAAGACACGACTTTTCAAGTATTTAGCAAGCCTATTGAAGACGGAGGAATTGTGAAATGTATCAAGGTTTCGGCCAAAGAACAAGGAAACAAACGTATGTCTAAAGGTCAAATCGAAAACCTTACGGCTATTGCTCAACAGCACGGTCTAGGTGGATTGGCTTATATTATTGTAAATGAAGATGAACTGCAATCGCCAATTATTAAATTCTTAGGTGAAGAAATTGCAGCAGGAATTATAAAAGCGACTGATGCACAAGTTGGGGATATTGTTTTCTTCTCGGCGGCAGATTATGCTACGGCTAACAAAGCTTTAGATGCTGTTCGTCAAGAAATGGGTAAAATGTTGCACTTGATTAATCCAAAGGAATTATGTCCGGCTTGGGTGGTTGATTTCCCTATGTTTGAAAGAACAGATGAAGGAAGATGGACATTTACACACAATCCGTTCTCAATGCCTGCGATTTACGATTTGCAAAAGCATATGAAAGGTGATGATGAAGAAATCGGAACTATCATTGCACAGCAATACGATATAATCTTAAACGGTTACGAAATTGGAGGAGGATCAGTTCGTGCACATAAATCAGAAATTCTAGAAGCTACTTATAGAAATATGGGTTACAATAGAGAAGAAATGATAAAAAGCGTTGGAACCATGCATAAGGCCTTTCAATACGGTGCACCACCACACGGAGGAATTGCTTGGGGGATCGATCGTTTGATGATGATTTTAGAGAAAAAAGCATCGATTCGTGAAGTTATGGCTTTCCCTAAAACAGGTTCTAGTGAAGATTTATTATTTGGAGCACCATCTCTTTTATCTGATAAAAAGGTAGAAGAAATGAATGTGAGAATTATTAAGAATTAGATTTTATAATCTAAAACATTTAAAAAGCGGATTTGTATTGAAAAATATAAATCCGCTTTTTTATTCCATTCTCGGTAAAAAAGCAAAATCTTCCCTTTTAGCCCCGATAGCAGTGGAAATCCTTTTTGTTTTTTCTTTAAAAATAAAAAGATTGCAACGGATAGCGGGACCGATGTTGTTAAAAAGTCTAATCTTTCTGCTTAAAATTTATAATCGAATTTCGATGGTATGAAGTACTGATAATCATATTTTAGAAAATTGATTTTTCTATTGAAATTGCCATTGAAATTGATGTTATTTGTTAATAACTTAAATGCTTATAAATGGAATAAAGTGCTTATATAGATTACATTTTTATATATTTGCGTGTTAGACGAAAATCACATTTTTTTTAGATTAAATTATATGAGCGAAGAAATCAAGAAGGACAATTATTCAGCAGATAGTATTCAGGCATTAGAAGGAATGGAGCACGTGAGAATGCGTCCATCGATGTACATTGGAGATGTTGGTGTAAGAGGGTTACATCATTTAGTTTATGAAGTCGTAGATAACTCTATCGATGAGGCAATGGGAGGTCATTGCGATACGATTAGAGTGGATATCAATGAAGATGGATCTATTTCTGTTGAAGACAACGGACGTGGTATTCCAGTTGGTATTCACAAAAAAGAAGGTGTTTCTGCATTAGAGGTCGTAATGACCAAAATTGGTGCAGGAGGTAAATTCGATAAAGATTCTTACAAAGTTTCTGGAGGTCTTCACGGTGTTGGGGTTTCTGTCGTAAATGCATTGTCAAATCATTTAAGAGCAACAGTTCACAGTAGTGATGGAAAAGTCTACGAACAAGAATACGAAAAAGGAAAAGCGCTTTATCCGGTAAAACAAATTGGAGAAACCACTAAAAGAGGTACGATTGTTACCTTTTATCCAGATCCTTCCATTTTTACCCAAACAATAGAATATTCTTATGATACTTTATCTGCTCGTATGCGTGAGTTGTCCTTTTTGAATAAAGGAATCACGATTACATTTACAGATAAAAGAGAACTTGATAAAGACGGAAACTTTCTTTCTGAAATATTCCATTCTTCTGAAGGATTAAAAGAATATATTAGATATTTAGATGGAAATCGTGAGCCAATTATTGCACACGTAATTTCTATGGATAACGAAAAAGGAGAAATTCCTGTTGAAGTAGCTTTGATTTATAATACAAGTTACTCTGAGAATATTTTTTCTTATGTAAATAATATCAATACACACGAAGGTGGAACGCACCTGCAAGGTTTTAGAACTGGTCTTACGAGATCTCTGAAGAAATATGCAGATGCTTCTGGAATGTTGGATAAATTGAAGTTTGATATCGCTGGAGATGATTTCCGTGAAGGACTTACTGCAATTATTTCAGTAAAAGTGGCTGAACCTCAGTTTGAGGGGCAAACCAAAACTAAATTAGGAAATCGTGAAGTAGTTTCTCCTGTAAGTCAAGCGGTGAGTGAAATGATTGAAAATTATTTGGAAGAAAATCCAAATGATGCTCGAATTATTGTTCAAAAAGTAATACTTGCAGCTCAAGCACGTCATGCAGCTAAAAAAGCGCGTGAAATGGTACAGCGCAAAACTGTTATGGGTGGCGGTGGATTACCAGGGAAATTATCGGATTGTTCCGAGCAAGATCCTGCAAAATGTGAGGTGTATCTTGTCGAGGGAGATTCGGCAGGGGGAACGGCTAAGCAAGGTCGTGACAGAGCTTTTCAAGCTATATTACCATTACGTGGTAAGATTTTGAACGTTGAAAAAGCAATGCATCACAAAGTATTCGAAAACGAAGAGATTCGAAATATATTTACTGCACTTGGAGTAACTGTTGGTACAGAAGAGGATAGTAAAGCTTTGAATATTTCAAAATTAAGATACCATAAAGTAATCATCATGTGTGATGCCGATGTCGATGGTAGTCATATTTCAACTTTGATTTTGACATTCTTTTTCCGATTTATGAAAGAACTAATTGAAGAAGGGCACGTATATATCGCAGCTCCTCCTTTATATTTAGTTAAAAAAGGTAATAAAAAAGAATATGCTTGGAATGATGTTCAACGTGATCAAGCAAATGAAAGAATGGGTGGAAGCGCAGGAATTCAGCGTTATAAAGGTCTTGGAGAGATGAATGCAGAGCAATTGTGGGAAACTACAATGGATCCAAGTTTCAGAACATTGAGGCAGGTTACAATAGATAGTTTGGTGGAAGCAGATAGAGTTTTTTCTATGTTAATGGGAGACGAAGTGCCACCAAGAAGAGAGTTTATTGAGAAAAATGCAGTTTACGCAAATATCGATGCGTAGTTTTTAGAGTAACTGTATTTTTCTTTTTTGGTTTGCTATTAATAAAAAAATAAATATAAAATGAAAGTTACCATTGTAGGAGCAGGGAATGTGGGAGCATCCTGTGCGGATTCAATTTCTTATAGAGGAATTGCAAGTGAAGTAGTATTGTTGGATATTAGAGAAGGTTTTGCTGAAGGTAAAGCGATGGATATTATGCAATGTGCTACAAATACTGGTTTTAATACTAATGTTTCTGGGGTTACTAATGATTATTCTAAAACAGCAAACAGCGATGTGGTTGTGATTACTTCAGGAATTCCTAGAAAGCCTGGAATGACTAGAGAGGAATTAATAGGAATCAATGCTGGGATTGTTAAGACTGTTGCAGAGAATGTATTGGCACATTCGCCAAATTGTATTGTAGTAGTAGTTTCTAATCCAATGGATACAATGACTTATTTGGCATTGAAATCTACGGGATTGCCTAAAAATAGAATTATCGGAATGGGTGGAGCTTTGGATAGCTCTCGTTTTAGATATTATTTGTCTAAGGCATTGGATAAACCATCTAATGATATTTCTGCTATGGTTATTGGAGGACATGGTGATACTACTATGATTCCTTTGACAAGATTGGCTGCTTATAATGGTATTCCGGTTTCTGAGTTTTTATCTCAAGAGGAGTTGGATAAAGTTGCAGCTGCTACTATGGTAGGTGGAGCTACACTGACAGGTTTATTGGGAACTTCAGCTTGGTATGCACCAGGTGCTTCTGTTGCCTATTTGGTAGATAGTATTTTGAATGACCAAAAGAAAATGATTGCTTGTTCAGTTATGGTGGACGGAGAATACGGACAAAACGATATTTGTATCGGTGTACCTTGTATTATAGGTAAAAACGGAATAGAACAAATTGTTGATATTAAATTAAATGATGCTGAAAAAGCTGCTTTTGCAAAAAGTGCAGATGCTGTAAGAAGCATGAATGCTGATTTGAAAACTGTTTTGGCATAATAATTTACGTATAAAAAAAGAAGGCTGCAATTTCTGCAGTCTTTTTTTTGATTTTAATTAATAAATAAATTGGTTAATCTTTCCGTTAATTATATATTTGCTCGGTTTAAAAAAAATGACATAAATCGTGGTGTTCTTTTTTGTTTTTCAAAAATGACGTAATGGCTTATTTTATAGGGTTTAAAACAAAAAATAAATAAATAAAAATAATTAATTTTTAGTAATAATGCAGAATAAAGGACTTATTAAATTTTTCGCAATTCTATTTGCATTGGTAAGTATTTACCAACTTTCTTTCACTTTTGTCTCAAGTAAAGTTAAAAGTGATGCAAAATCTTTTGCTGGAGGAAATCCGGAAAAAGAAGTAAAATATTTGGATTCAATTGGTAAAGAAAAAGTGTTTAGCTTAGGTTTTACTGATTTTACATTCAATGAAGTAAAAGATAAACAAATCAATAAAGGACTTGACTTAGAAGGTGGAATCAATGTGACTCTTCAAATCTCTGTTAAAGACATTTTGAAAGGATTATCAAATAATTCGAAAAATCCTATTTTTAATAAATCTTTAGCGGATGCTACTGCAAATCAAAAAGGAAATCAAACTTATATTGATGCATTCTTCGAAGCTTTTGAAGCAAATTCTAATGGAACTATAAAATTAGCTTCTCCTGATATTTTTGCTAATAAAACTTTGCAAGGCGAAGGAGGAATTGATTTCCGCATGACTGATTCTGAAGCTAAAAAAGTGATCAGAAGAAAAGTTGATGAATCTGTTGATAGTGCTTTTGGAGTTTTGAGAGAGCGTATCGACAAGTTTGGTGTAACTCAACCTAATATTCAAAAACTTGGTGAAACTGGAAGAATTCTTGTGGAACTTCCTGGAGCAAAGGATGTAGATAGAATTAAAAGATTATTGCAAAGTACTGCTCAATTGGAGTTTTGGGAAACTTATAAAGTTGAAGAAATCGGTAATTTCATCATGGCTGCTAACGAAGCTTTGAAAAAAACTGAAATTGCTAAAGTTGAAACTAAATCAGTTGCAAAAGATTCATTGAGTGCTTTATTGACAGATGCAAAAGATTCTACAGCAACTAAAAAAGGTAATAATCCTATCATTGATAAAATTGTAGCTCAAGGTGGTGGAGCTGTTTTGGGTCTTTTCGCTCCAAAAGATACAGCTACAATCAATTCTTATTTTAAAAGAGCTGATATTAGAATTTTATTGGCAGGTGAACAACGTTATGCAAAATTTGTATGGGGTAAACCAACAACAATTAAAGATGCTAAAGAAAAAGATGTTGAAGTTGTTGAGTTGTATGCCTTAAAAGGAAACAGAGATAATGCAGCCTCAATGGGTGGTGGTGTTGTAACTGATGCCAGCGATACTTTTGATCAAATGGGTAAACCAGCTGTTTCTATGCAAATGAATAGCAAAGGAGCAAAGGAATGGGAAGAATTAACAGGAAGAGCTTATACTCAAAAAGGTTTTATTGCTATTGTTCTTGATGATATTGTATATTCTGCACCTGGGGTTTCTAGTGGACCGATTGCAGGAGGTAGATCTGAGATTTCTGGTAATTTTGATGTAACAGAAACTAAAGATTTAGCAAACGTATTAAGAGCTGGTAAATTACCTGCAGCGGCTGAAATAATTTCATCTGAAGTTGTTGGACCATCCTTAGGTCAAGAAGCTATTGATAATGGTACGAATTC
This sequence comes from Flavobacterium granuli, assembly GCF_031456055.1. Taxonomy (GTDB): domain Bacteria; phylum Bacteroidota; class Bacteroidia; order Flavobacteriales; family Flavobacteriaceae; genus Flavobacterium; species Flavobacterium granuli_A. The sequence continues at coordinate 493,088 of NZ_JAVDTX010000001.1, read as the reverse complement.
TGCTGTAATTGGATTGCTTTTAGTATCTCTTTGGATGATGATCTATTATGGTAAAGCTGGTTGGTATGCAAATATTGCTTTGCTAGTTAACTTATTATTTATGTTTGGTATTTTGGCAAGTTTAGGTGCTGTGCTTACTTTACCTGGTATTGCAGGTATCGTTTTGACAATGGGTACTGCGGTAGATGCTAATATCATTATATATGAAAGAGCTAAAGAAGAATTAAGGGCTGGTAAAAATTTGGACGAAGCTGTAAAAGCTTCTTATAGTTGGACAGGAGCTATGCGTTCTATCGTTGATGCAAACGTAACTCACGTTTTGACAGGTGCTGTATTGTTTATTTTCGGATCTGGACCAATCAAAGGATTTGCTACTACTTTATTAATCGGTATTGTAACCTCTTTGTTTACTTCTATCTTCATTGCTAGAATCTTCATTGATAGAAATATTGCAGGTAAAAACGATTTGTCTTTTGTGACAAAATTCTCTAAAAATTTCTTTACTAATTTCCACTTTGATTTCTTGGGAATTAAAAAATGGACTTACCTTTTCTCTATCGTTGTGACTATTGTAAGTATCGCATCGATTGCAACTCATGGTTTTGACCAGGGTGTGGATTTTGTTGGAGGAAGAACTTTCCAAGTTCGTTTTGACAAATCAATGAAGCCAGAAGAAATTAAAGAAGAATTGACTGCTGTATTTGGAAGTGCCGAGGTTAAAATATTTGGTAAAGATGATCAGTTGAAAATTACCACTAAATACAAAATCCAAGAAACGGGTACTGGTGTTGACGAAGAGGTAAATAAAATATTATTCCAAAGTTTGAAAAAGCACTATGCTGCTGATATGACTTATGATAAATTTGTAAATACTTATGAAGGTAAAAAACTTGGTGTTGTTCAAGCATCAAAAGTTGGACCTACAGTAGCAGAGGATATCAAAACAAATGCTTATTGGGCTGTACTTGGTGCAATGGCAATTGTGTTCTTGTACTTAATGATAAGTTTCAGAAAATGGCAATATAGTTTAGGTGCAATCGCAGCGGTAGCACATGACGTTATATTCGTATTGGGAGTGTACTCATTACTTTGGAAGTACATGCCTTTCGGAATGGAAATTGATCAGCACTTTATTGCAGCTATCCTTACCGTTATTGGTTATTCTATGAATGATACCGTAATTGTATTTGATAGGGTTCGTGAGTTCTTGGATGGTAAAACAAAAGGATCATTCTCTGAAATTGTAAATAAATCTATTAATTCTACAATGTCAAGAACCATAAATACTTCATTGGCAATGATTTTGGTGTTGTTAATCATGTTTGTTTTCGGAGGAGAATCTATTAGAGGATTTATTTTCGCAATGCTTGTTGGTATAGTTATCGGTACTTACTCTTCATTGTTTATTGCTACTCCAGTATTGGTTGATACCATTTCTAGAGAAGAGAAGAAAAATGTTGAAATTAAGCATCAAGAAGCTTAATTAATAGCAAAATATATTTAAAAAAAAAGATTCAACGAAAGTTGAATCTTTTTTTTTGTTCTAATAAATAGTTGTTTTTTCTGTATACAATCCCAGTTACATAATCTTCATAAAGGTTTCTTTTATTAATTGTATTTCATCTGAGTAAATGGTTTTCTTTTTATTTGCAAAGTAAAGGGTGTTTTTTAAAGGAGTTTTTCCTTCCCACAAAAGCTTTATTTTTCCACTTTCTAGTTCTGTTTTGCATAAGAAATCTGGAATTACTGCTAGGCCACTACTATTGCTTAAACAACGCACTATGGAGTTTAAATTTGGAACAATGTAGTTGGGTCTAAAATCGGCATGTTTATTGAAATTAAGCTGCCAAAAGCGTCTCAAATGCTCCATGTCGCCAGTAGTTCCATACCATCTTTGTTGTTTTAGCCATAGTTCTATTTCTCCCATATCACTTAGTTTTTTTAAAGTGTCAAAGCTTTCCGAATCGGTTTCGTTGCCACCAATGAGAACAATCGTTTCCGATGAGAAGGCTTGATAATCGATATTATTCTTGACAATCATTTGTGGCGTGATGATTAAGTCTAAAATTCCTTTGTCCAAGTTTTCAACCATTTCAGGATATTCACCAAATTGGATAATCACATTAAATGGAAAAGTTGCTAAATACGGTTCTAAAGTAATCTGAAAGGTTTCAAAACACATTCCAATGCTAATGGTTGGTGTATTTTTTTCTGTACTTCGTTGAAAGTTTTTTTCTGCTTCTTCTAATTTTGATAATGCATCTGTTATAAAATTATAGAGCACTTTCCCTTTTTCGGTAGGAATCATTTTTCTGCTGGTTCTATCGAATAATTTATAACCAACATAATTTTCGAGCGAACTTAAATGCAAACTGACTCCAGGTTGTGAAATATACAATGTGTCGGCCGCACCAGTTAGGGTCCCAGTTTTGTAAATATATTTGAAAGTTCTATACCATTCTAGATTTACCATTTCATTAAGTATTATAATTATGATGCAAAGGTATGAATTATGTTATTTTAATAATGAGTTAATTGGTTGTAAATTTGCACTATCAAATTAAAAGAAGATAAGATGAAAAAAATATTTATAATAAATGGGGGACAAAAGTTCGGACATTCAGGCGGGAAATTTAATCAAACAATAGCCAATACCACTGCAGATTTTTTTTTAAACAATAAAAATTTTGAAGTGAAAAGCACAGATGTAAATGATGAGTATGATCCAGCGCAAGAAGTAGAAAAATTTGTTTGGGCTGATGTCGTTATTTATCATACACCAATTTGGTGGTTTCAATTGCCACATGCTTTCAAGAAATATATTGATGTAGTTTTTACTGAAGGCCATGCTAATGGTATTTACAAAAGTGACGGGCGTTCTTCTAAAAATCCTGCGATCAATTACGGTACAGGAGGGATGTTGCACGGGAGAAAATACATGGTTACTTCTTCTTGGAATGCGCCGAAAGAAGCTTTCACCTTGCCTGGTGAATTCTTTGGAGAAACAAGCGTTGACGATGGAGTGTTATTTGGATTTCACAGAATGAATGCTTTTACTGGAATGAAACCTTTAGAAAGCTTGCATTTTCATGATGTTATGAAAGGGGCTAACGTAGATAGTGATTTAGAAATGTACCGAAATCATTTGACTCAATTATTTTTGAACTAATTATGGAAATAAATTTGACAGTAATTATCAAAAGTAAACCTGAATATAGAGAAGAATTGAAGGCAATCTTGATAGATTTATCAAAAAATTCTAATGAAGAAGCTGCCTGTCTTCAATATGATTTACATCAAAATTTAGAAGACCCGAATTTATTTATTCTTCACGAAGTTTGGAAAAATCACGAAGGATTGGATTTGCATAAAGAACAATCGCATTTCTTGAAATTTAATGAGGTTTCTGAACTTTTTTTAGAAGAAAAAATAACAGTTTTTAAGACTTCAAGAATTGGGTAATCAAAAAAAAGCCACTGAATTTTTCAGTGGCTTTTTTTTGTTTTTGATAATATTCAATTTATATTTCATTTGTCTTCTTAGCAGTAATTACAAAATATAATCCCACTATTATAAATGGAATGCTCAACCATTGTCCGGTTGATAATATGTTTCCTAAATCGCTTTCGAAACCACCTTGACTTTCTTTTACCGATTCCACAACTATACGTACAGAGAATAATAATACTAAGAACAAACCGAATAAAAATCCTGATTTTTTACGAGTATCTGTCTTCCAATAAAGGAAAAATAATACCGAAAATACAAATATGTAGCAGAAAGCTTCATATAATTGGGCTGGGTGTTTGGCAGGAACCTGTTCCAATAAGTTGGCATACTGAGGATTTGTTGCAATAGCGTTGTAAGCTTCTTTTGGCGTAGGAAGTTGAGTCGTATTTACAGCTTCTCTTGGGGTAAATTGATCTCTAATAAAACGAATCCCAAACGACGAAGTTGTTTCTTTACCTACAATTTCCGAATTGAAAAAATTCCCCAATCTTACAAAAATTGCTCCACTGGCAACAGGAATTACTACTCTGTCCAATATCCATAATAATGGTTTTTGAAGCACTTTTTTGCTAAAGAAATACATGGCAACTATAATCGAAATTGCTGCTCCATGACTCGCTAATCCTTGGTATCCTGTAAATTCAAATTTGGGGCTGAATCGGAATGGTAAAATGATTTCGGCCAAATTATTACGGTAATACTCCCAATCGTAAAAGAAAACGTGTCCCAATCGCGCACCAACTAATGTCGCTAGTACAGTCCAAACAAACAAAGAATCTAATTTTTCAATAGAAATATTTTCCCTTTCAAAAATATGTTTCATGATGTACCAACCCAATCCAAAAGCGATTACAAACATTAAACTATAAAAGCGAATAATGAAAAAACCTAAATCAATACCTTCGGAAGGATTCCATACAATGTTTAAAGCGTGTGTCATTTATTTTTTTATTTTATGTGAAAATACTATTTTGATTTGATTGATTGTGTTAATTAAAAGGTAAGAATTTTTCTTTTTTAGTGAGTGTGATCGCATTTTTTTTCAGGGACTGGATCATAGCCTTTTCCACCCCAAGGGTGACATCTCAATATTCTTTTTATTCCTAAATAACCTCCATAAAATAATCCATGAATTTGCAAAGCTTGAATCATATAGCTTGAACAAGTCGGTTCAAATCGGCAAGCAGCGGGAGTAAAAGGGGAGATGGCTCCCTGATAAAATCGAACGAGTAAAATAAAGGGATAAACTATTATTTTTGAAAACATTTGAAATGTTATTATCGAAATTCTAAACGCCTTGCAATCTGTTTTCTGCCTACTGAATACTAAAACTAGTGCCTTCTTTTCCGTCTTTCAATTGAATACCCAAAGCTATTAATTGATCACGAATTTGATCCGATAATGCAAAATCTTTATTGTCTCTGGCTTGTTTACGCATACCGATAAGCATATTTACTACACCTTCTAATTTATCAGTGTTGCCATTCGCTTTTTCTTCTTCCAATCCCAAAACATCAAATACAAAAGCTTGCATAGTTACCGTGAACAATTTTAAATCGGCTGTATTTAAAGTCTCTTTTTCGTCTTTTAATAAATTAATAAAACGAACTCCTTCAAATAATTGCGCAATAAGAATTGGCGAATTGAAATCGTCATTCATGGCGTCGTAACACAATTGTTTCCAACCGGCAATATCTATTGAGCTAGTTGCGTTTGCAGAAATACTTTTTAAAGATTCCATCGCTTCCATCAATCTTTTATATCCTTTTTCGGCTGCAATGATGGCTTCGTCAGAGAAATCAAGAATACTTCTATAATGGGCTTGTAGCATAAAAAAACGTGCTACTGATGCTGAAAAAGCTTTACTTAAAAAAGCATTGTCTCCCGTCAAAATCTCTCCAGGCAAAATATTATTCCCAGTAGATTTTGCCATTTTTTTGCCATTCAAAGTAAGCATATTGGCATGCATCCAATAATTTACGGGAGTATGTCCAGTACAAGCTTCATTTTGTGCAATTTCACATTCATGATGTGGGAATTTCAAATCCATTCCGCCACCGTGAATATCAAAATGATTGCCCAAATATTTCGTACTCATAGCAGTACATTCTAAGTGCCAACCCGGAAAACCATCGCTCCAAGGTGAAGGCCAACGCATAATATGTTGTGGCTCGGCTTTTTTCCAAAGTGCAAAATCCTGAGGGTTTCTTTTATCCGATTGTCCGTCAAGATCACGGGTATTTGCCAGCATATCTTCAATATTGCGACCGCTTAATATTCCGTAATGATTGGTTTCATTGAATTTGACCACATCAAAATAAACAGAGCCGTTAGCTTCGTAGCCAATGCCTTTGTCAATAATAGTTTTTATGATTTCAATTTGCTCAATAATATGACCCGTTGCTGTTGGTTCGATACTTGGAGGTAAAAAGTTAAAAGCATTCAAAATATCATGAAAATCTACCGTATAGCGTTGTACCACTTCCATAGGTTCCAATTGTTCCAAACGTGCTTTTTTGGCGATTTTATCTTCCCCCTCATCCACATCGTCCACTATATGTCCCACATCCGTAATATTTCGAACATAACGAACTTTATAATCCAAATGCAATAAATACCTAAAGATTACATCAAAAGACATAAAAGTTCTCACATTTCCTAGATGCACATTACTGTAAACTGTCGGTCCGCACACATACATCCCCACATTTCCTTCGTTAATTGGCGTAAATGTTTCTTTTTCTCCCGAAAGAGAATTGTATATTTTTAAGGTCTGACTTTTATATAAGGACATGAAGTTTTGTTTAATCGTTAATTTGTTTAATCGTTAATTTGTTTAATCGTTAATCCGTGTAGGCTTATTGATTTAAAATTTTATTGGTTGATGTTGATTCTTGTGAAAGATAATATTTTTTTAAGCTATTAATTTGATTGCAAATTTTTTCAAGTTTTTCTCTACAAAGTAAATATTCTTCCTCAGAAATGTAATCAAGGTCTTTTGAAATTATTAAATGATTTAATGTTTCTGTGGCTGAAGAATATGAAATAGTAAGAAAATGAGCTTTATCTTTATTTGTGTTTCTAGAAGTTCCTTCTGCTATATTTGTCGCAATAGATGACGAACTTCTTTTTATTTGAGAAGTTATGCCATAAATTTCACTTGATGGAAAATTATTAGTTAGTTTATAAATTGTTAAAACAAAATCTCTAGAATTTTGCCAAACATCAAGTTTTTCGAATGAAAAAATATACATATTTAATCCGATTTAACAATTAAACAAATTAACGATTAAACAATAATTTAGAATTTAGTATCTAATTTGATATAGTCCAAAAACTCTCTTTTTGTTTGTGGGTCTTTGAATTTTCCGCCAAATTCAGAAGTTACAGTACTACTTTCGATATCTTTGATTCCTCTTGAATTCACGCAAAGGTGTTTAGCGTCAATCACACATGCAACATCTTCTGTGCCAAGGGCTTGTTGAAGTTCTTGAACAATTTGCATTGTTAAACGTTCTTGTACTTGGGGTCTTTTCGCGTAATGTTCTACAATACGATTCATTTTTGAAAGACCAATTACTCTTCCACTAGAAATGTAAGCGACATGTGCTCTTCCAATGATAGGTAATAAGTGATGTTCGCATGTAGAGTAGAGTGTAATGTTCTTTTCGACTAACATTTCTCCGTATTTGTAATTGTTTTCAAAAGTGGAGGCTTTTGGTTTTTTGTCAGGATTTAATCCACCAAAAATTTCTTTTACAAACATTTTGGCTACACGATTGGGAGTTCCTTTCATGCTATCATCTGTCAAGTCCATCCCCAATGTCAATAGAATGTTTTCAACATCTTTTTTTATTTTTTCAATCTTTTCTTCATCTGTAATGGCAAAGGCGTCCTCTCTTACTGGATTTTTGGCATTGGTACTAATATGATTGTTTCCTATTTCGTCTTGAAATTCTTCGTTGTTTATCATTAAAAGGTACTATTATTATGAGTGTCTATTTTTAAGGGGTAAAGATAATTAATAAAAAGGAAACATTTTCTATCGTTTTGGCTTTTAATTATAGCAAAAAGTGATGAAAAGATTGATTAATTTGATATCAAAACAAAAAAGGCAATACCATCTGAATGGTATTGCCTTTTGAGAATTGTGAATTTATTCTTTATTTCGAATTATAAACAGTAATTGCTTCTTTCAAAATATGAACGGCACTGATTAAATCTTCTTTTTTCAAAACATAAGCTATACGAACTTGATTTAGTCCTACTCCCGGAGTTGAATAGAACCCTGCAGCAGGCGCAATCATTACCGTTTCACCATTTAGATCGTATTTTTCCAAAAGCCATTGTGCAAAATTATCGGCATTATCAATAGGTAATTGAGCGATGCAATAAAATGCAGCTTTTGGACTCTTTACGATCACGCCATCTATTTTGTTCAATTCACTGATTAAAATATCTCTTCGTTCTTTGTATTCAACTATAACTTCGTCAAAATAACTTTGAGGAGTGTCAATTGCAGCTTCACAGGCAATTTGCTCAATTGTTGGCGGGCATAAGCGAGCTTGTGCAAATTTCATTGCAGCAGCAATAACTTCTCTGTTTTTAGTTACCATACAGCCAATTCGTGCGCCACACATACTGTATCTTTTAGAAACCGAATCAATCATAATCACATTTTGTTCGATTCCTTGTAAGTTCATCACAGAAAAGTGTTTGTCTCTTTCGTCATATATGAATTCACGATATACTTCGTCTGCGATTAAAAATAAATCATGTTTTTTAACCAGTTCTCCGAGTTGATTAATTTCAGATTCTGAATATAAATATCCGGTTGGATTATTTGGGTTGCAAATTAAGATAGCTTTTGTCTTAGACGTAATTGCTTTTTCAAATTCCTCAATCGTCGGCAGTGTAAATCCGCTTTCAATATTAGAAATTACAGGTACAACTTTTGCACTTGATTCTTCCGAAAAAGCACTGTAATTGGCGTAAAAAGGTTCAGGAATTATAACTTCATCTCCTGGATCCATGATACTTCCAAGAGCAAATAAAAGTGCTTCAGAACCTCCTGTAGTTATCATTATATCTTCATAGCTGACTTTTACATCCTGTTTTGTGTAAAATTGAGCTAGTTTTTTTCGGTAACTTTCATATCCCGCAGAAGGGCCATATTCGATGATAGTTAAATCAATGTTTTTTATTGCTTGGATGGCAATTTCAGGGCTTTTTATATCTGGTTGTCCAATGTTTAAATGATAAACCTTACGGCCATTTTTTTTTGCGGTATCTGCATAAGGTGCCAATTTTCGGATTGGCGATTCCGGCATTCTTCGACCTCTGATTGAAATTTCAGGCATGATTGTAAAATTTGAGGTGCAAATTTGCGATTTATTTTCGAAAATCATTGTAAACAATATATGTATTTTGTTGTTTTTAGTGTATTATTATCGTAAATTGGATAATAATATAGAAATATAACTAAATGAAAAAAAAATGTGCATTTTTTCTTTTATTAATATCAATAATACCTGTTTTTGCCCAGGGTGATTTTGTATTTGACAAAGGAATTGAAAAAGTAACTGTACCCATGGTCTTAATTAATAATTTAGTTTTTATCCCGATAAAAGTTAACGGGGTAGAGTTGAATTTTCTTTTGGATACTGGTGTAGAGGAAACTATTCTTTTTAGTTTGGAAGATAATCCGGAAGTTAATTTTTATAATACTGAAAAAATAACATTGAGAGGTTTGGGTAGCGAAGAGGCTATAGAAGGTTTGAAAACTACCAATAATATTCTAGAATTAGATGGTTTGACATCTGATCATCAGCTTATTTATGTTATTTTGGATCAGAGTTTTAATCTGTCTTCTCAAATTGGAATTCCTGTAAATGGTATTATAGGTTACCAATTTTTCAAAGATAATTTGGTTCGTGTCGATTACGCCAGTAAAAAGGTAATCATTTATAAAAATGATACGGAAAAAAGGGAAAAAATCGAAAAAAAGTATACTGCAATCCCCATTACAATTGAGAAGTTTAAACCTTATTTGATGGGTAACGTTGTTATAAATAAATCAAATGTGGACGTGAAATTATTGATCGATATTGGGAATAGTGATTCGATTTGGCTTTTTCAAAATTTATCGGATCAAATTAAAGTTCCAGCAAAAAATTTTGAGGATTTTTTAGGAAAAGGTTTTAGCGGTGATATAGAAGGTAAAAGAGCCAGAATTTCAGAGTTCTCATTTGATAAATATGATTTTAAATATCCGATTGTTTCATTTCCAGATTCCAGTTCCATAAAAAGTGTTCGTATGGTTCAAAACAGAATTGGGTCTATTGGAGGCGAAATTTTAAAACGGTTTTCGGTAATTTTTGATTATAAAAATAAAAAAATGTATTTAAGGAAAAATTCTTATTTCAGTGAGCCATTTAACTATAATAAGAGTGGTATTGAAATAAAACACAATGGTTTGCAATGGGTGCAAGAAACGGTAAAGTTGGAAACGGTTCCTATCTCTGGTGCAGTTACATTTGATAGTAGTGGAAAGAATATTACCAATGATTTTAAATATAAGTTTCAACTCAAACCTATATACGAGATTGCCAACATTCGAAAAAAATCACCAGCAGCTAATTCTGGTTTGCGGGAAGGAGACGTAATCATTTCTGTTAATAAATCACCAGCTTATCGATACTCATTGCAAAAATTGAATGAAATGTTTAAATCAGAAGAAGATAAATGGATTTATTTGGAAGTTGAACGAAACAATCAAATATTAAAATTTTCTTTCCAACTTGAAGATATTTTATAAAAAAAAAACGCTTTTGAAATAAAAGCGTTTTTTAATAATATTTTAATTTGTGAGTATTTCTCCTTTAATTTTCAACGGTACTCGACCTTCTTCGTAATTTACCGCATTTGTTTCTAAAGTAATGGTTTTACGAATTGGCCCAGGAACCATGTTGTATTTTATATCAATTCGGTCCGATTTTCCTGGAGCAATTGCCTGGCTAGGTTTGTACAATATGGTGCAACTTGCTGTAGATTGGATTCCATTTATGTTTAGCGGAGCATCACCATTATTGGTAAATGTAAAACTTCGAACACCATTGTCGCTAGATTTGTACACTTTTCCATAGTCAACAGTGTTTTCTGCCTGAAGAATTTTGATTTTTGGACCACTTTGTGCAAAGCCGACGTTGCTTAAAAATAGCAATACGATAAAAGCTGTAATATTTTTCATTTCCTTGTTTTTTTAGTAGGCTTAGTAAATATAGTATCTTTTAATTAATGCACAATTTTTTATTTCTCTTTTTATACTGTGCTTAATTATTTACTTTTGTCCTTTATATGAATATCAAAAATCAAACCAAAGTCTAATTTTGGTTTTAACAGTTGCTTTTTTATGACAATTCCCGCACAATTTGACGCTAAAACTATTGAGAATAAATGGTATGAGTATTGGATGAAAAATAATTATTTTCATTCGGAGCCAGATCATAGAACACCTTATTCCATCGTAATTCCACCACCCAATGTAACTGGAGTGTTGCATATGGGGCACATGCTTAATAATACGATTCAAGATGTATTGATTCGAAGAGCACGCTTAAAAGGTTTTAACGCTTGTTGGGTTCCGGGAACGGATCATGCTTCTATTGCTACAGAAGCTAAGGTGGTTGCTAAATTGAAAGCGGAAGGGATTAATAAAAATGACTTGACTCGCGAAGAGTTCTTGAAACATGCTTGGGAGTGGACTGACAAGTATGGTGGAGTTATTCTTGACCAATTGAAGCAGTTGGGCTGTTCTTGTGATTGGGAACGCACTAAGTTTACTATGGATCCGGACATGTCAGCTTCTGTAATTCGATCTTTTGTGGATTTATACAACAAAGGTTTGATTTATCGTGGATACCGAATGGTAAACTGGGATCCAGAAGCAAAAACGACTTTGTCTGACGAAGAAGTAATTTATGAAGAGCAACAAGGGAAATTATATTTCCTGAAATATAAAATTGAAGGAAGTGAAGATTTCTTAACAATAGCAACAACACGTCCAGAAACTATTTTTGGAGATACGGCTATTTGTATCAATCCAAATGATGAACGTTTTACACATTTAAAAGGAAAAAAAGCGATAATCCCTATTTGTGGTAGAGTGATTCCGATTATCGAAGATGAATATGTAGATGTTGAATTTGGAACGGGTTGTTTGAAAGTGACTCCAGCTCACGATATGAATGATAAAACGCTAGGGGAGAAACACAATTTGGAAATTATTGATATTTTCAATGATGATGCTACGCTAAATAGTTTTGGATTGCATTATCAAGGGAAGGATCGTTTTGTAGTTCGTGGCGAGATTGTTAAAGAATTGGAATCGGATGGTGCTTTGACTAAAACTGAAACTCATCTGAATAAAGTAGGAACCTCGGAAAGAACGAAAGCGGTGATTGAACCTCGTTTGTCTGACCAATGGTTTTTAAAAATGGAGGATTTAGTAAAACCAGCTATCAAATCGGTATTGGAAGACGGGGATATTAAATTGCACCCAAAACGTTTTGATAATACTTATGCGCATTGGTTAAACAATATTCGTGATTGGAATATTTCCCGTCAATTGTGGTGGGGTCAACAAATTCCTGCTTATTTCTACGGAGATGGAAAAGAAGATTTTGTAGTTGCAGAAAACATAGAAGAGGCGTTAAAATTAGCACAAGCCAAAACTAAGGACTTTGGACTTTTGACTAAGGACTTAAAGCAAGATGCTGATGCACTTGATACCTGGTTTTCTTCTTGGCTGTGGCCAATGTCGGTTTTTGGTGGAATTATGGATCCAGAAAGTGAAGATTTTAAATACTATTATCCAACCAATGATTTAGTTACTGGACCAGATATTTTGTTTTTCTGGGTTGCGAGAATGATTATTGCGGGTTATGAATATACTGGAAAAAAACCTTTTACGAATGTGTATTTGACAGGATTGGTTCGTGATAAACAACGTCGTAAAATGTCTAAATCTTTAGGAAATTCACCTGAACCTTTAGAATTAATTGAAAAGTTTGGTGCCGATGGAGTTCGTGTGGGATTGCTTTTGAGCGCTTCTGCGGGGAACGATATCATGTTTGATGAAGAATTATGCAATCAAGGAAAAGCATTTTCTAATAAAATATGGAATGCCTTCAAATTGATTAAAGGTTGGGAAGTATCTGATGCAATTCCACAACCGGAATCATCAAAAGTGGCGATTGAATGGTACGAAGCCAAATTGCAACAAACACTTCTTGAAATTGAGGATAATTTTGAAAAATACAGAATCTCAGATGCCTTGATGGGAATTTACAAATTGGTTTGGGACGATTTCTGTTCTTGGTTCTTGGAGATGATTAAACCAGCTTACCAACAACCAATTGACAGCGTGACTTTTGCGAAAGCGATAGAAATGTTGGAAAACAACATGAAATTATTGCATCCATTTATGCCTTTCTTGACAGAAGAAATTTGGCAAATATTGGCTGAAAGAACGGCAGAGGAAGCTTTGATTGTTTCGACTTGGCCAGAAATGAAACCTTTTAATGCGCAATTAATTACTGATTTTGAAAATACAATCGACGTGATTTCTGGAATTAGAACTATTCGTAAAGACAAGAACATTCCGTTCAAGGATACGATTGAATTGAAGGTGGTAAACAATGATAAAACTTCTGCTTATTTTGATTCGGTTGTAACCAAATTAGGGAACATTACTTCATTAGAATATGTTTCGGACAAAGTGGATGGAGCGTTGTCATTTAGAGTAAAATCGAATGAGTATTTTATACCAATCACAGGAAGTATCAACGTGGAAGAAGAAATTGCGAAACTTACTGCTGAGTTGGTTTATACCCAAGGTTTCTTGAAATCAGTTCAAAGCAAATTGTCTAACGAGAAATTTGTGAACGGAGCGCCGGAGAAAGTTTTGGCAAACGAACGACAAAAAGAAGCTGATGCACTTTCTAAAATTGCTACGATTGAGCAGAGTTTAGTGAGTTTGAAATAATAACTTCTTTTTTCTAAAATGTAAAATCCCAATGCTGAAATTTTCAGCATTGGGATTTTTTAGTTTTACTATTTATTCTTTTTATTTCTACGATTTAAAACCAAAAACAACGGATAGGAAATTAACGATAGGATTAATATGATTGCAAAGTTTTTGGTGTCGCTATAAATGAAACCAATCAATAATCCGAATGTTGCTGTAATTGCAATTACAGTTGACCAAGGGTACCACCGAGAGCGATAGGGTCTAAGTAAATCAGGCTCTTTGTTTCTTAATTTTATCAGTGAGCAGTAAGCCAATCCCCAAACAATAACAGACATAAAGGTTCCAAATGAAAACAATACCTCAAATGAACCGATACTAATTAGGAATAAACTAAATAAAGAAGAAATTAAAAGTGTTACTATTGGAGTACCACCTTTGTTGATAGTTGTTCCTTTTTTAATAAAAAAACCATCTCGGCTCAAACCATACAATATTCTTGCTGGTATCATCATATAGGCATTAAGAATGCTAATTAAAGATAGTATGGCAATGACGGTTACTATAACGGCACCTTTATTTCCAAAAACCACATTGGATACATCTGCGGCTGCCAAATGGGAATTGGCCAATGACCCGATTGGTAAGACGTGGAAAAATGCCATGTTGATTAAGACATAAATCAATATGACAAGTATGGCTCCAGTGTATAAAGATTTCGGAATGTTTTTGCTTGGGTTTTTGTCTTCTTCGGCGAAAAAACAAACGGAATACCAACCATCATAAGTGCCAACAATAAGCTGTAGTGATTTGAAAAAACCAAACAAAATTCCAATTTCAAAAAAAGAACTGTTTTTTTCGATGGGATTTAATTTTATCCCCGAATACATAAAGCAAGCCACAATTAATGCGACAAAACAAATGACTTTAATCAAACTGGTTATCTGCTGAATAAGACTACCGTTTTTTACACCGCTTGCATGTATAAGTACAAAACCAATTAAAAAGGCGATTGCAATGATTGTTGAGTAGCTTTCCAAATTAGGAAATAAAATAACAATATATTCGCTAATCACAATACAGTAAAAAGCAGGTGGAACTACATTGGTTATGTAATCAAACCATCCCGATATAAAACCTGCATAATCTCCAAAAGCTCTTTTGATATAATTGTATGAGCCACCAGCTTTTGGTAACATTGTTGCTAATTCGGCATAGGAATTGGCGCCAATTAAAATATATAATCCTCCAAAAATCCAGCACATTATTATAAGCCAATAATTATCTAGCATTCCAGCAATAGCTCCTGGCGTACGAAGAATACCAACCCCAATTGTGCCTCCAATCAAAACAGCAATATTAAAACTTAATCCTAGAGTTTTTGTCAATTGGTTCTTCTTGGTTTCTGTCATTGGATTTGTTTTTTATGATTGTTGATGAGTAAATGTAATTAAATAATATGGTGTTTTTATCAAATGAAAAACCTCATTTATTTCTAAATGAGGTTTTAAAGATGCTTACTGATTTTATTATTAAAAAACCAAAAACTTTTTCTGTATTTCAAAAAGATGAAAGTGACAGAAAAAGTTTTGGAAAAAAAATATAACTAAACTTAAGATTTTACAACCTATATTTTATACTAGCCATTACCTGACGTGGAGCGATTGGGTTAACACTATAATTTTCGTGTACTGTATAATTCAACTCGTCTGTAATGTTTGATAATTTAAATAGGAAAGATAATTTTTCCCAAGTATAACCTACAGATGCATCAATAGTGGTATATCCGTCCAATGGAATTTCTCTGTGGTAGATTCCGTCAGGGTACTTAGGATCAGTACTGTTTTGGTTATTCCATCCTGCAATTCTTTCACCAATATAATTTCCTATTGCTCCTACAGAAACTCCTTTTAGGAATCCAGATTGCACTGTATAGAAAAAGCTTAAGTTAGCAGTGTTTGCTGGTGTTCCAACCAAACGATCACCTTCTACAGGACTACCGTTTAAACCTGATGTTTTGCTGTAACGCATATCATTATAACTGTATCCTGCAATGATGCTTAAACCATCGACTGGTCTTGCTGTAAGATCAACTTCAACACCTTTACTTTTTGTTTCTCCATTTAAAACTTTTATGCTTGTGTCAGTGTTAGGAGATCCATCGGCTTTGAATTCTGCTGTTTGAGCCAAATTTGTATTGGTAATTTGGTAAACAGTAACATTTGTGCTAAACAACCCTTTCAAGAAATCGGTTTTAATACCAGCTTCGTATTGGTCAATGATTGACGGTTCAATTGGTTGTAAATCTACAGTTGTTCCTGTGTTTGGTGAAAATGAATTAGAATAACTAGCAAATAATGATACATCAGTTGAAGGTTGGTAAACAATTCCAAGTTTTGGAGAAAAAGCATTGTCTAATTTTTTGGCACCCACCACTGGAATACCATCTTCTGGATTTCCTGCTCCTGCAACTGTTTCTTTGTAAGTTGTAACTTCTGATTCTTGCCAAGACCAACGTATTCCAGCTAGTACTTTAATTTGATTTGTTACTGAAATCAAATCTTGAAAATAAACACCAAAACGGTTGGTATCTGTATTTGCTATTTGAGTATTTCTAGTAGGGTAAGGTGATTCAGTACTTTGATTGCTAAGGGCTTCATAGTCATAAAGATTAATAGGATCTTTTTCGGTAGTTACAGTTTTTCCATTTGTAGGATCAAAAAATACATAAGTATAAGAAGCAGCAAATGAATTTTCCCAATCTGCACCTGTAAATATTTGATGTTTGATGCTTCCAGTATTAAAGTTTCCTTGTAAACTTAATTGGTCTCCATAGATTTTTTCTAAATTCTTTCCTTCAGTTAATCCTCTTTTCCAATCACCATTTGGTTGAACAGTTGATAATTGGGCAGTTGATTTTGAATAACGATCATAATTTTGGAAAGAAGAATTGAAATTCAATTTCCAGTTTTTGTTGAAATCATGGTTAACGAATACCGAAGCACTAGCCGATTTTGTTGTTCCAGTTGACCAAAGAGCACCATAAAAATTACTACGAGGTACATCAACAATTTCTGAATATAAAGGATAAGTAATCGCTCCAGTTCCAAAATCTGGAGTCCAATCAGCATCCAAATAATCTCCTTGTAATGTAATTTGTGTTTTATCACTTACATTAAAAAGAAATGAAGGATTAACGTATAAACGCTCATTTTTTACAACATCTCTAAAGCTTTCTGAATTTTCGTAAGATCCATTGATTCTATAAGCTATTGATTTACTCAAAGGCCCGTAAAAATCGATAGAAGGTTTGTAGTAAGCATAGCTTCCGGCTTGCATTGATACCGATCCTCCTTGTGTGAAAGAAGGCGCTTTTGTTACTAAATTTAAGATTCCTCCAGGAGCAACGTTACCGTATAATAATGCCGAACCTCCTTTAAGGAATTCTACTTTTTCTAACCCAGAAACATCAGGAATAGAGCCAGAATTATAACGGAAACCATTTTTTAGCATATTACTTGCTCCCATTCCGTATCCTCTTGAAGAGAAAGACTCTTGAGCTCCACCACGTGCAGAACTTACGTTAATACCATTGGCATTTTTTAGTACTTCGCTCAAGCGGATAGCTTGCTGCTGTTCGATTACTTCAGAGCCTATTACTTGTACACTTTGCGGAGTATCCATTGGTTTTAACCCAGAACGCAATGCAGTAACTTTAGGTAATTTATTTCCAGTAACAATCACTTCATTCAATTCTTCTCCTTTTCTTTTCTTAACAGTGTCATTTACTGATTTTATGCTATCAGAAGAAAAATAATAAAGGCTATTGTCTTTTGTATTATTTGAGTTACTTGCAACGTCTTGTGCTTGACTGTTGTAGCAGAATGCAAGAAACGTTAGGGGGAGTAAAAACTTTTTCATGTCGTTTATTTGGAATAATTAAAAATAACGATGCAAATGTAAGTCTCAAGTTCGGATTTACAAAACTTATTTAGATTAAATATTAATAATATTTTTGTAATCATTTAACTTATTGTTATTCAGTCTTTTGATATATCTAAAAAGCTTTTGTTTCTATAAAAAATGTCATTTTTGAGCAGATTTTTCATTAAAACTAATCTGTTTTTACTTCTAAATTTGTGAGATTTTGTACAGAAATATGAGTAGGACTCCTTTTTTTGTTTAAACAATTAATCTCTGAAAATTATTGTCTAATTGACGAGTTTTAAAAAAAAAGTCTATAAATCGAAAACGTATTTTATAGTTACTAAAAATAGGTTGATTATTTTTTTAGTAAATCAACTAAAGGAATTTTAAAGATGTGGATGGAATTTTTTGATTCTAAAGTTTTTCGATTTCACGATTTTTCCATCGTCTGTAATCATTAAGCAACTGTATTCAGGGAATTGAATGAGCAATTCTAGTCCAGCTTTTTTTCCTAATACCATTAATGAAGTACTCAATCCATTGGCGGTTTCGGCATTTGGACCTAAAACAGTAACACTGCAAAGACCGGTTACGGGATATCCAGTTGCAGGATTGATAATGTGCGAATAGCGTTTTCCGTCAAAAACTACAAATTTTTCATAAGAACCAGATGTTGTAATCGCACCTTGTGTAAGCGGAATTACGCCTAATAAATCATCAGGATGAAAAGGATTCGTAACGCCAATATTCCAAGGTTTTCCATTGGGCTGTTTTCCCCAAGTACTCATATCTCCAGTACCATTTACAATTCCGGCTTTGATTCCTTTTGCAAGCATCATTTCTTTGCATTTGTTGGTAGCATAACCTTCTCCCAGCGCCCCAAATCCAATTTTCATGCCTTTTAGTTTCAAGAAAATGGTCGAATTTACGCTATCCAAAATGATATTTTTGTAGCCTACTTTTTCTACCGATTTTTTTATGGCTTCCGCAGAAGGCATTTCGGTCATGGAACCGTCAAATTTCCAGATTCGATCCATAGCGGCAAAACTAATATCAAAACCTCCATTCGTAATTTCTGAAAACTGCAGTGCTCTTTTAGTTAATTCAAAAACTTCTTTATCCACTTTTACAGGTCGGATTCCTGCATTTTGATTCACTTCCGAAATTTGTGTGGTAGGTTTCCAGTCAGAAATTAGATATTCGATTCGGGTAATTTCGGCAATGACTTCGTCTATGCTTTGTTCTGCTGAAAGTGAATCCTTTGCTACAATGGTTATATCAAAGCGACCTCCCATAAGCATGGTGGTTCTTTTTCGCAAGACTTGGCTGTTGCCTGTGAAGGAGCATATTATTAAAAGAAGGAAAAGGAATTTGGAAGACATAATTTTTGTTTTATTCCTGCAAGGTTTCCCAAACTTTGTAGGTGTTTTTTTAAATAACTACAAGGTCAAAAAAGACCTTGCAGCAAATAGCAATGATTAGTAACAATCAGTTAATATTTGTCCTTTGGCTTTATAATCGGAGATTGTTAAGGATGTTTTGGCAAGTAATTCATCAAGGGAAAATTCTACGTCTTTTTGCATAGCAAGAGAACCACAAATCATGACTACTCCTCCATGAGTTAGTAAATCAATAAAGAATTCAGCATCTCGTTTGATGAGGTTCATAACATAATTATGGTCAGCTTCTCTTGATAATGCCAAATGAAAACTTTGGAGCTGTTGCTTTTCTATCATTTCATTGGTGAATTCTTTATAGCCGGAAACTGTTTTGGTTTCGGTTCTAAATCCGCAATAAAAATGAGTTTCTGTTTTTGTCTTATTTTGTTCTATCATTCCAAGGAAAGGAGCAATCCCAGTTCCGTTAGAAATTAGTGCGACTTTAGATGCTTTTTTCGGAAAATGAAATGTAGCGTTCTTGATGATTCGAGCTTTTATAACTTGACCCGTTTCTAGACTATTTAAAAATTCTGAACCCAATCCGTTAGGGTGAAGTTTTACAACCAATTGTATGTTTCCAGAATGATTTCCGATAGAGTAGAGGCGTTCCCGAGTGTCGTTCGCGGGATAAATGGCCAGTAAATCTCCTGATTGAAATTTAGCTCTTGCATTTGCGCGAAGCGTGAGTATAAAAGTATGCTCAGTATCAGAAACTGCAGTTTTGTCCAGTACCATAAGTTTTTGCAGTCCTTTTGGAACATGATTGTATAAAGATGGAGTGGCAGAAAGAGGAATTCCAGTTTTCGCAGTCCATAATTTTATCCAATCTACAAACTCTTCAGCTGATTTATCGTTTATAGTTTGCAATTCTAAAATAGGTTTAGCCCATTTTTGTTTTACTAATAAAGTGTCAATCTCACGGGCATATCCGCAAAAATCAGGATAGGCTGTCGAACCAAAACCTACTACCGAAACGTTGATTTTTTGCTGTTGTTGGATTGAGTTAAGAAGTGAAATGAATTTTGTTGCATTCGATGGTGGATCGCCTAATCCGTGTGTTGAAGCAAATATAATAAGGTGTTCTGCTTTTGGGTAAACCGAATAATTATTCATTTCTGTAATAAATACTTTTTCTCCATGTGCCATCAGTTGTTTGTGAATGGCATTGGCAAATCGAAGTGTACTGCCGTTTTCGGAACCGACCAATAAAATGAATTTACTTTCTTCGGCTTTGAATTTGTTTTTGATTCGAGTTGATCTGCGTTTCAAGGTCATTGCAAAACCCGAGTAGATAAAAAACAGAATATTTAAACTCGCTATTCCTAAGATTATAGCCCATAAAATATTGGTTCTTCCTGTATGTAAATCAAGACTTAAGTCAGACAAAAGTGTTGTCATCGGAAAAAGTTTTTCGCTTTCGACAGCACCTGTAACTTGATTGACTTCAATTTCTCGGTCATTTAAAGTGATGATATAATATTCTTCGGGATCGTCTGAAAAAGGAAATTCTATTTTTTTAATATCAGTTAGAAGCGTATTTTTTAATACAGAAGTAACAGCACCATTTTTTTCAATTGGTGTGGTTTTTACAATTTCGGTATTTTCTTTTGAGTCTGTTTTTGGTATAAAAAAATTAAATTTTTCTAAGGTCAAATACGTTCCAGAGACAGCAATAATCAGAATTGGAATTAAAGCCAATCTCCCCAAAACCACATGATAATATTGAGCAAAATATTCTTTAATTACTTTAGAAAAGAAATTTCGAATGCCTCTTTGTCTTTTTAAAACAAGAACAAAGCCAGAAATAGAAATTAATACTAAAAGAAAAGAAATAAAACCTACTATAAAACGCCCTGTTTCTTTGAGAAATAAAGAACGATGAAGAGCTATAGTCCAATTAATGAACTCACCTTTTTTGATGGGTGTGCCTAATATTTTACCAGTTCTTACGTCAATATAAGCATTGACATCATTGTCGTCTTGATCCAAGCCTTCTAAGGTTACAAACTGATTGTGGTCAATGGTAACTTGTGTTATTTCTGGATAGTTCTTTTTTAGAATCGGTAAGGTTTCCCCAAGCGTTATTGCGTTAAAATTTTCTACTTTGTACGGTGGTGTTTTTTCTTGTATGGCATCAACTGCCAATATTGTACCCGTTACGGATGCCAATATTAAAAATAGGGAAGAAAACAAAGCCAAAGCCAAGTGTGAATAACGCCAAAAAGAAAGAGTCATTGATGAATTATTTTTTAAAATATTTACCAGATAAGGCATAAAAGAACTTGATTATTAGGTTCTTATATGCCTTATGTAGTTAAAAAATGATGTTTTTTAGATTTTGCTTAATCTCACATAACGGATATATCCTTTTCCTTCAGTTTTGTCTGCAATTCCTTGTGTAGTCAGAGGAACTTCAATATCAGTTACATAATATTTTTGATCTTCTACGGCAGTTTCAAATCTTAATTTATATCCTTTGTTAATTTTGGAATCATCAATTTCCAAAGTTGTCATACTGCGATCACCACCAGTAACAGAAGCTCCAGTTTTGGCACTGATATCTGTAGGCTTTTTAGAATAAAATTTATGCCACTCTTTTATAGTCTTGTACCATTTTTTGTCATCACCCATCACATAAAGTGTTTTTTCATATTCTCCTTTAGGATTGATAAGTGATACCACTACATAAGCGCCTTCTCCAGCATAGTTAGACATTTGTAGCATGCATTTGTATTTACTGCTTTGTGCCGTTGCTTGAAATGATAAAAGGCAGATTAGTGCAGCAGTTAGGCTTATTTTTAATGCTGATTTCATGTTGAATTATGAATTGTTAGTTATGAATTATAAGTTTGATTGAGTAAGAATTGTTATTTCAAAAATTCTAGATCAGTTTTGTTTTTTGCTAATGACTCATTCTCTTTTGCTAAGTCAAAAGTACTTTCTTTAAAATCGGTGGTAATTTCTTTTTTTGCTCCAATAGAAATTAGATATTTCAAAATTTTATCGTCTTTTGCAATCATTGTAGCTCTGTGTAAAGCGGTAAGACCATCATTGTTTTTTGCATTGATGTCAATGTTTAAATCGGCGATCTTTTTTAGCAAAGCCAAATCATTTTTGGCTACTGCTAAGTGATAAAGGGTATTTCCGTCTTTTTGTGGAGTCGCAAGATTCAATCCTTTCTCTTGAAGTAACTTTGCTTTAGCGGCAAAAGGATCTTGTTTTGGTCCATTGCCAGCTTCTGGGCCACGAGCCATTCCTCCCGCTTGAGGACGGTAAGATTCGATTAGATAAAACCCTAAGTTGTTTCCGTCTTTGTTGGTAACTTTAACATCTGCACCTTTCTCCAAAAGTAGTGCTACTGCTTCAGGACTTCCTGATTTAACAGCGATAGTTAATGCAGATTCTCCTTTTGTATTCTGTGTATTATTGTTTTTTACAAGCGGTAAAAGTTGCTCCAATGTAGCGATTTCTTTAGCTGAAGCCGCAACCATCAAAGCTGTATTTCCTTCGTTGTCAGCTTTATTAACATCTACTCCTTTAGCCAGAAAATAGTTTATGATTTCAGTTTGATTCGATTTATTTGCTAAATAATGAAGAACTGTTTGTCCTTCTTTATTAGTTACGGTTGGTTTCAATTTTAAATCCTCAACCAAGTATTTGTAAGTCTCAATTGAGTTTGTTTCTCTTCGGGAACCTTGTGCAGCAAAAATAAGTGCATTGTCAGTTGGTTTTACTCCTTTTTCTAAAAGTGTTTTTATCAAAGTAACATTACCTGTTTTAGCAGCATAGTTAATTGCAGTATTACCTTCGTTATCAACGTCTTTTAGTGACATCCCTTTGGAAACAAAATAGTTGGAAAGCGTAAGGTCTTTGTCGTATGGGATTGCCATAAGCAGTAAGTTTACGCCGTCCTGATATTTTCTTTTTGGGTCAATTCCTGCTTTAAAAAAAGCATCGTAAATTGCTGTGCTTTTTTGTCCGCTACTCGCTGCTGCCATAATTGGGAAACTGCCATGGCTGTCTTCCAGATTGATGTTTGATCCTTTGGCTATAAGATATTCTACAATTTCTGTATTCCCTTTACCCGAAGCCCAGTGTAGGTAAATACGATTGTCGTGAGTAGATTTATTTACATCATTTCCAGGTTGCTCCAAAAGGAATTTTATGGTGGCGTTTGGAGCATCGTTATTTATGGCCAAAACAACCGGGTCAAACGATCTATCGTTGTATTCCGATGGGCTGTTGCCTTTTGCTATTTCGGCTTGGAGAGCGGTAACATCTGGTTTTGTTTTCCAGAAAGATTGTTCAAGAAGCGAGTTTTTTTGTTGAGCGCTGACAAAAAAAGCACCCATTAGGGCAAATGAAATAAAGAAATTCTTTTTCATAAATTCTTTTATAAAGGTTGTGTGTATTAGTTGGTTTGTATATTTTTATTCTCTTTCATTATTTAGATTAAATAAAAATAATGCAAATATAAAAATTAATATTACAAATTCACATTAATTTTCTTCTTTTAAAGTGAGTTCGATTATTATTGTTTTCTTTTTTTTTGGGTGAATACAAAAATGCAATATGCTTGCTTTTAGCCCTGATAGAAGCGGCATCCCAGCTCGTTTTTTTACGAGATGGAATATAGCGGATAGCAGGAACACTGTTTGCTGATAAAGCCTAATCTTTCTGCTCCAAATAATAATTGAACTTCATTTTAGATGGAGTCTGTATTATTAGTTGAAGTGTGCTTGAACTTAGATAGTAAAAACATTGAAAGGTTTAAAGCAATTGCTTTAAACCTTTCGGAATCTGTAAATTATTTAAGGTGTCTAAGTGACTTTGTTTTTCTGTTTCTTATTTCGTCCCCACCAAATATAAAATCCAGATATGGGAAGGGTTGCAATAAGAAGACTGAATAAAAAGGCAAAAATCTTTCCAGCTAGTCCGAATACTGCTCCAGTGTGGAGGTCATAGTTCATACGCATTAATTTATCGGCATTGTTGGCATTACCGTATTTTCCGTAAATGTGATCGACTTCTTTCTCTTCCAAAGTATATTGGTCATAATAGCGGTAATCCATTTTCCAAAAAGTTCCTTCTTCCGGATTGGCATTGGCAGCAATGGCTGTGCTGTCATTTTCTGGCGGATGCACTTCAATGGATTTTGCTGTTGGATATTCTTTTTTCATTAATTCCCAAACTTTATCCACAGGATTTTCTGTAGCGAGTTTGGTTTTCTTAGAGATTGGATCTACATAGACTAATGATTTTTCGCCTCCAAGTCCCGTGTAATAGGAGTAGGCAAACCATTGAAAACCCCAAACTAGTCCTGTTATGGCAAATATAAGTGCAATCAAAAGGATGTAAAAACCAGTGATATTATGTAAATCATAGTTTTTGCGTTTCCACTTTGTGCCTTTTTTCCATTTGAATTTAAAGCGTTGTTTGGTAGCGTTTTTATTTCGAGGATACCAAAGATACAATCCAGAAAGCAGAAGCGTAAGAAAAACTAAAGTAAACGAAGCAACAACGGGTTGCCCAATTTCAGGAGGAAGCCAAAGATAGAAATGCCCGTCGAGTATGAATCTAAAAAAACCATCCTCCATATTTATAGTTTCTATCACTTTTCCCGAATAGGGATTTAGATAGACAATATGATAATAAGTGGGTTCATAATGGAAAAATATAGCTTCTACTGATTTTTCGCTTCCATTGTATTTGATGGCATGTAAGGCTTTGTTCGGAAGTTCTTTTTTAGCAATTTCTTCCAATTGAGAAGGAGGTAGGAAAGGTTTGTCTTGTTTTTCGACAAAACGGTATTCTTCAGTGATGTTTTGGATTTCTTCTTGAAATGCATACAAACAGCCAGTGATGGCAATAATAAATACAATTATCCCCGAAGACAATCCGAGCCATAAATGTAGTTGCCCAATAAGTTTTTTTAAGCTATATTTTTTCATTAAAAAAGGATAAAACTCCTCACATTAAGGAGGAGTTTAGTTAAAAGGAACAAAAATAAATTAAAATTTATAACTAACAGTTACTCTTGCATTAGTTCCTGCTTCAGCTTGCCAGTAATACATATCTGTATAGCTATAATATCCTCCAGAATACAAGTATTTGTTAAGTATATTGTTAACAATAAGGTTTATATATACTTTCTTAATTTGATAAGATACACCACCATCCAAACGGAAATAATCAGGTAGTGAAGTAGTATTGTCAGGTGAAATATACCAAGGAGCTCTATCAACTTGATATTGATATCCTAATGAAAGTCCTAATCCGTTCAGTACTCCGTTGTCTACTTTGTAATTTAACCAAGTGTTTTGAATATGTTTTGTACTTCCTGGAATTTGATTTCCTACTATATTTGGGTCGGTATCTTTGGTGATTTTTCCTTCTGTGAAAGCATAATTTACAACAACGTCTAAGTTTTTAAAGATTTCACCTCTAATGTCAACTTCAAATCCTTTTACTTTTTGTTGTCCACCTTCTTTGCTATATTGCATTGAACCATTAGAATGCTCAGCATCCAATGTTAGAACATTGTCTGTGGTAATTTGGTAGGCAGCGAACGTAGAATTCCATTTTCCGTTTAACCAGTCTCTTTTGAAACCTAATTCTAAGTTCGTTCCAGTTTGTGGGTCAAAACTTTTACCTTGCCAATCACTACCATAATTTTCTGTAAAAGATTCATCTCTTACAAAATAAGCAGATGTGTTTTTGTCAATTGAGTAGCTCAATCCAATACGGGGAGTAAATTTTTCGTTTTTTGAACCACCAGAATATACATCACCAGCTTTTAGAACAGTATATCTTCCAGCCAATGTTAAACGTAGATCATTATCTAAGAATCCTAATTCATCCTGTACATAAAAACCTTTGTAATTATTATAATATTTTACGCCTCTATCTTCAATGTCTTTACTTCTGTCAAATTTTGGAGAAGAAGGGATACCATGAACTGGATTATAAATATCTAAATCAGGTAAAGTGAAATATTGTGACCAGTCGTGATAATAAGTTTTGTCACTCATGTCCAGTCCTCCTAATATTTTGTGAGAAACAGATCCGGTTTGAGCCTGACCATTTACATAAGCTTGTCCAACATATATTTTTCCTAAAATATCCCAGTTGTTACCAGCTCTTTTAAGGATAGCATCATTTGCAGGATCAAAACCACCAGGCCATAAAGACATTCCTTCTTGTTCGTAATTTAAGTACGAACCTTGGGCAGTAATTTTCCATTTGTCATTAAAATTGTGTTCAAAAATACCCAAAAGACTTCTTTCTAACATTTGAGTAGGATCTAATTCTTTCTCTGATGTAGTAAAGCTTCTAGGTAATTCTTCATAACCATGTTTTGCATAAACATAGTTGCTACCAATTGCATTTACTTTAGAAAATTGTTGAGTATATTCAAGTGTTGCAGAAGTTTTATCTGAAAATAAATATTTCAACACAGGTGCAAAAGTATAACGGTCATTAAAGTCAAAATCACGGTAACTGTCTTTCTTTTCTCCCATTGCATTGAAACGGTACAAAAGTTTTCCATTTTTAGTTAATTTACCGTCTAAATCTAATGTACCTCTATACATTTCATTACTACCTAGAGATAAACTAGCTTCTGCTTTGTTTCTTCCGCTTGGTTTTTTTGTTACCACGTTATAAAATCCACTTGGATTTCCGTTAGATAACATAAATCCTGCAGGACCTTTAACAAATTCGATACGCTCTACCAAACTCATGTCTTCCGTCAATGGACCCCAAGTTGTACTTACGTTCATACCATTTCTAAAAGCAGCAACTTGGCTACCTCTCATAGTAATATTAGCGTAATTATCCCAATGCTCTACTCTTGTAGCACCACTCACGTTACGAGTAACACCTTCAAGCATATTATTAATTTGTTGATCTTGAATTAGTTTTCCTGTTACAACTTGTATGTTTTGTGGGATCTCTATAATAGGAGATTGTAAACGAAGTGAAGAAGAAACACGGTTTGTTTTAAAAACACTTTTGTTACTTAAAACAACCACTTGATTCAATTGATTATTGGATAAAGAAAGATTGATGTCTACGGTTGCTGTTTCACCAGCCACTATTGTTACGTTTTGTTGAACATCGGAGTTACCAACTAATGTCAGTATTAAAGTATAGCTGCCAGCTGGTATGCTTTTGATAGTATAAACACCATTATTATCAGCGATAGTTGTTCTGTTTAATTCTTTTACAGTAACAGAAACTCCTTCTGCGGGTTTGTTGTCACTCGTTTGAACGGTTCCTTTTAGGCTTCCATTGCTTTGGGCAAATGTGGTAGCTGTAAAAAGAATAAAGAGACATAAGAACAATTTAAATGGGGGTAATTGTTGATTCAAATATTTCATAGATTAAAATGTAAATGTTTTTAAAACCTTTCTGTTATTATTTAGAACAAATAAGAATAGTGCAAATGTAAAAATTATACTTAATTTAACAATGTTTATTTAGATTAATTACAAATAAAAATCATAAATCGATGATTTAGCTAGTTTTAGAAAATGAAAAAAACCTTGCTGGTTTAGGGCAAGGTTTGTTATTTGTAAGTAAAATATAGTTATTTTGCTATTGAATCTTTCTTCATTCCGAATTTTTCTGAGCTTGGTTTCCCGAGCTGGACTCCAGATATGGATGCGACAAGGCTGTCTTTGTTAACTAGCGTATAGGTGATTTTTTGTGGATAATCGTGTTTTGGGTTTTCAAAAACCAATTGTTTTTCGGTTTTTGTAGTAAGTTTAAAAGGAACGGCTTTATTCTCGTTTTGTCCTTTAACGGTAGCGTTATAAAATAAATCTTCTCCCTTTTGCTGTAATATAATGGATTCAAAATGCAAAGTGTCTTTGGCCTTTATGAAAAAGGATTCTCCTTGAAAAGTACTGTCGTTAAGTTGTTTCCAACTCTCGGAAAGATTTCCGTCAGCTGTTTTGGTACTCCATTGTCCCAATAACCATTTGGCGGATTTTATTTGGTCTTTTTCGTTTGTTTCAGTTTTTTTACAAGAAACAATGGTTAACAAAAGCAGTATAAGAGTCGTTTTTTGAAACATTTGCGTGAATATTTGGTGTTATTTTGAATAAGCTAATTTATGAAAAAATAGAATAGTGTTTTAAAAGCAACCGGAGATTCGCAGATTTAATATTTTTAAAAGATGTGTGTTTTGTAATTTTAGAAAATCAAATTAGCGCAAATGCTGCTGAAAGCAATTAATTTAAAGATAGATATTTAAAAGAAATCTGTGAATCTGCGGTAAAAAAAACTTATTTTTTTTTGAAGCTTTCAATAATAATGATTTAATGCTCTTAAATACTTTCATTCAAAATAGAATAAACCAGTTCCTTAGTAGGCTTTTGATCTTTGAGTTTTTCTCGAACCACATCAAAAGTCACTTTAAAATCACAGCCCAATTTATAGTCGCCACAACCGTAAGCAGTTTTTCCTTTTAGAACAGTTCCTTTTTTACATTTCGGACAGGATAATGAATCGGATGTTGTTTTTCCGGCTGTCTTTTCAGTTTTCTTTGGTTCTAATTTGAGTTTGAAATTTTCGTCAAAACGGAGTAATCCTTCCACAGTGCCAGAATCGGTTTTGAAGTCTTTCAAATTTACAGTAGATCCTTTTTGCAGTAAGCGCAAGTATTGATTCTCCGATATTTTTTTCTCGGCAAAAGCATAAGGTAACACAAAATTACAGCCTGCTTTATAATCAGTACATCCATAGGCGGATTTTCCTTTTAGTAGCGTACCTTTTTTGCATTTCGGACATACTTCTGCCAAAATTCCGGCGATTTTCTTTTTTTCAACGGCGACTTCTTGTTTTTGAATGCTTCCGGCGTGCGAAATATTGGCTCGTCTGGTTTCGCTTCGTACTTCATAAACCAAAGCTTCTACCATCCGTTTCATATTGCCGATAAATGCACCGGCAGTAAATTCACCTTTTTCAATGTCTTTCAATTGCTTTTCCCAAGAACCCGTCAATTCAGCCGATTTTATTAATTCATTCTGAATGGTGTCAATCAGTTGAATTCCCGTTGGAGTAGGCAAAACCTGTTTTTTGTTTCGAACGATGTATTGGCGTTTGAAAAGGGTTTCAATAATATTGGCTCGCGTTGACGGACGGCCAATACCGTTTTCTTTCATCAATTCCCGTAAATCTTCATCGTCTATTTGCTTACCTGCAGTTTCCATAGCACGTAATAAGGTTGCTTCAGTAAACTGATTGGGTGGTTTGGTTTCTTTTTCTAAAAAGGAGGGTACATGCGGTCCTTTTTCGCCTACAACAAAACTCGGCAAGATATCAGCTTCTTTTTCTTTGGCATTTGGGTCTTCAAAGACTACGCGAAATCCCTTTTTCAGGATTTCTTTTCCAGTGGTTTTAAACATTACATCGGCAGCTTTTCCAATTACCGTGGTATTGGCCACCAAACAATCGTCATAAAATACGGCAATAAAGCGTTTCACTATGATGTCATACACTTGTTGCTGATTGTACTGCAAATTGTTTTGTACTCCCGTTGGAATAATAGCATGGTGATCAGTTACTTTTTTATCGTTGAAAACCTTTGGTGATTTTTTTATTTTTTTTTCTAAAAGCGGTTGCGTCAACTCTGAATAATTGGTCAGCTTTTGCAGAATCCCCGGAACTTTCGGGTAGATATCGTTTGGTAGAAATGTAGTATCGACTCTCGGATAAGTTACTACTTTTTGTTCGTACAATGTCTGCACAATTTTAAGTGTTTCATCTGCCGAAAAACCAAATTTTTGATTGCAATACACCTGTAAACCTGTTAAGTCAAACAGTTTTGGGGCATATTCATTGCCGTTCTTTTTTTCGACAGAAACAATTTCGAATTCACTTTCTTTGACTTTATTGGCCAAAATTTCTCCATCTTCTTTTTTCAAAAAGCGTCCTTCCTCATAGCTGAAAAGCGTTTCTCTGTACAAGGTTTGCAGTTCCCAATAAGGCTGCGGTTTGAAATTCTCAATTTCCTTGAATCGATCCACCACCATGGCAAGGGTTGGAGTTTGCACCCGACCAATAGATAATACCTGTTTGTAACCGCCATGTTTTACGGTGTACAAGCGGGTAGCATTCATGCCGAGTAGCCAGTCGCCAATGGCTCTGGAAAATCCTGCGTAGTATAAATTATCGTAGTTAGCGGATGGTTTTAGGTTTTCAAAACCCTCTTTGATTGCTTCGGTGGTTAGGGACGAAATCCATAGACGCTGTACTTCACCTTTATAATTGGCTTCATTCATCACCCAGCGCTGAATGAGTTCTCCTTCTTGCCCGGCATCCCCGCAGTTGATGACCAATTCTGCTTTGTCAAATAAACCTTTTACGATTCTAAACTGCTTTTGAATTCCCGAATTTTGAACCACTTTGGTCTCAAATTTTTCGGGAAGCATAGGTAGGTTGTTCAAGTCCCAACTTTTCCAATTAGGCTTGTAATCGTTAGGTTCTTTTAAGGTGCATAAATGCCCAAAGGTATAAGTAACCTGATAGCCATTGCCTTCAAAATATCCATCGTGTTTGGTATTGGCTCCCAGAACGGATGCGATTTCGCGTGCTACACTTGGTTTTTCGGCAATACAGACCTTCATTTCTTCTACTGATTTGAAGGCGCAAATTAGGAATTTAGAATTTGGTATTGAAAAGAAATTTTATGGAGTTATGAACGGTTGCTTCATATATCCTTCATTAAAACTGACTGCCCTTTTACTTTTCAGCTCTATTTTTTTTGTTTTTTATCAGTGCATAAATTGAGAACACAAAAACTATCAGATATAGCGCGTCTAACAGCGGTTTTTGAAAGCTAAAATCTTCAAAATCGAA
This sequence comes from Flavobacterium granuli, assembly GCF_031456055.1. Classification (GTDB taxonomy): domain Bacteria; phylum Bacteroidota; class Bacteroidia; order Flavobacteriales; family Flavobacteriaceae; genus Flavobacterium; species Flavobacterium granuli_A. Next base: position 462,320 of record NZ_JAVDTX010000001.1, on the reverse strand, counting down.
ATGCTTTACCAATGTCCACCCTAAAATGATTGCTACTACACCAAAAGCAAATGAAGGTATTTTTTTATTTTCCATGTTTTTTAATGTTTTATTATTATGTCAATTGTTATTTCTACTTGTAATTATTAAAATAAAGAATGTTATCATTTCCAATAAATGGTAAATCAATGCTTTGAAATAATTAGCTATTTCCACGCTTTGCAAAGTCATGAGAGTTTGCAAAGCGGGGCAAATTAGGAATTTAGAAATTGGTTAAAAAGAAATTTTATGGAGTTATAAACGGGGACAAGTAGTGGTGGAGTGGGCATCATGAGGAATGAGCTGTTTGTTGAAGTCAATACAATTACATTTAGTTTGTGATTACATTAATCTCGTCTTATCACTTTCCCTTCTTTCATCACAAACTGAACTGTTTTGATTGCTTCAATATCGTCGATAGGATTGTTTTTAAGTGCAATAATATCAGCGTAGTAGGATTGTTCCAGTACACCTCTTTCTTTTTCTATACCCAATAATTCAGCGGCATTGATTGTCATTGTTTGTAAGATGTAAGAGGAAGGAATTGCTGCTGCTTTCCATGTATTTAATACTTTGAGGTTCGATTGTACGCGGTTTAGGCCTTGGATATCTACAATTATATCTGTTCCAAAAGCCATTTTTGTCCCAATTTTATAAGCTCTTTTTAGTCTGTCTGTAACCATGCCTGAGTATGTAGTAGCCATTTCCGAGTCCATGCCATAAGCGTACCAATTGTCATATGAAAAATCTGTGCCTACTAAAAAAGTTCCCTTGTCTTTCATTAGTTTCAATTGTGTGTCATCAAGTTCAAAGCCATGCTCAATAGCTGCTGCACCGCCCAAGATTACATTTGTTGCTGATTTTGTATCATTATTTGTATGCACGGTAACTTTTAATCCATATTTTTTTGCTTCGTCAACGGCAGCTTTTATATCTTCGGTATTATAAATTCCATTATCTCCTGTTACCATTTTAATTACCGTTGCCCCATTGTAAATGTTTTTTCTTACGGCTTTTTTGATTTCGTCAGGAGTGTCAGCGTCTAGGTACTCAAAGTCCCAAAAGTGCTCATGTTCTGTATTAATACCTCTGGTTTGTCCACCATATGGAGCTATAATTTTTCCAGCATAGATAATTGTCGGGCCTTGTATCCATCCTTTTTTAATTGATTTTATAATGTCGGCAGTGGCATAGTTCGCATCATTGCCAATTTCCTTGATTGTTGTAAAGCCATTGTCTAAAAATTGTTTAGCAACAACTACACCCCTTATGGCGCGGAGAGAGGTGCTTTCTTCTACATACATCAGTTTTGTCTCTACGTTTCTGTAGGGAAGGTTAGCCGTTATATGAACATGGCAGTCCATAAGTCCTGGTAATACCCATGAGTTAGAAAGGTCAATGATCGTGTCTTTTTCATTGATTTTTAGATTTGTTCCAACTTCTTTTATTTTTCCCTTCTGTACTATTATCATTTGGTTATCCAACATTTTGCCATTTCTGGAATCAAAAAAATGCCCTGCTTTAATTACAGTGTTTTGAGCATGAAATCCTAAAGTTGAAATTACAAGTAATAAGGTAATTTTAATTTTTGTTGTCATTATGGTGTTTTAAGGTTATTGTTAGTTTGTTGTTGTTTTTGAGTATCCGTGTTGTAAACGCAACGATTGAGTAATAAATTAAAATTAACGCTCGTACCAAAAGAGCGTCAAAGATTGCAATCTGGATTAATTCTGTGGTTTAGTTCCTAGTTGTTCAATTGTTTTTTTAGCAGCTGCTAATCGGATTCTTTTATTTTTTTCTACCAGTTTATGTACTGTCCAGTGTTCTATTTTGTGATGTAATGGAACGAGTATTGCAGCAATACAGACCATTGCAATTAGCATAAGTATTGGAGAATGATGTGTTAGCTCACCTAAATAAGGATGCAGGAGTAGATTTAAAAATTCAAAGACAATAAGAAGTGCAATAACACCTAAAGAGTCAATCAGTTTTTGATTGGCTATAATGGTATGGCTGAGTAGTAAAAACAAAATTGCAAAACTGATTAGTCCTAAGGCAATTGCAGCATACTGCAGATTGTTATTGTGTTCTTCATTTTCCTGCTCTCTTTTTTCAGTGAGTTCTTTTTGTCGCTCTTTTTCTTGCATGAGCATACTTTCTATTTTCTTTGTTTTGGTAATGCTATTAATGCTGTCAGTTGCAACAGTATAAATTTCGAGGTATTTCAACGCGTCGGCGGTATTTTCTCTTTCCTTATAAATTTCGTAGATCATTTGTGAAGCAGCCGCTTTTTTAGAAAATTGGGGACTTTTTTCTGCGAACTTGTAGAACATGGCGGAATAATAAAAGGTAGAGTCTCTGTTATGGATACTTTTATAGTAGGTTGCTAACCCTTGGTATACATTCATATATTTATTTGCAATCGAAAATTGATCAGTTTTTTTGGAGGCTGCTTTTAATCCAAGATGGAAATAAGCCAATGCTAAAGTAGGGTTATGTAATTGGTTGTATGTATTGCCGAGCTCTGTCAAAATTGAGACATCCAAATCAAAGGCTTTGATACCTATTTGTTTTTGACGTAGGTTCATTTGATAAGCCTGTTGTAAATAGGTTAAAGCCAAATCATACTGTTTCAAACTACGACGGTAAATTTGTCCGATTTGCAATGTGGCCAATATTTCCCAATCGAGTTCTTTTGTTTTTTTTGCAAGCACTCTAACTTTCTTTTGTATTTTGATTTTGTTCGCAATATTATCATCGCAAAATGATAAACAATTATACAAACGAATCATGACCCTTGGGTTATTGTGCTGTTCGCCTAATTTCATTGCTTTTATGAAATGGCTCAGTGCTTGAAGATTGTTGCCATTTATATAGAAATAATACCCCACAAGCTTATGTCCAAGGGCTTCAACATCCTTATTTTTATTTTTTTGACCTATTGCTATGATTTGATAGGGATAAAAAGTACCTGAGTCATAAACGCCACTTTTACCTTGATCCATATCATTCCAGGCAATAACTGCATCAGTTTGTAAGCTGTCAGTTTTTATGTTTTCTAACTGATGAATAAATTTTTCTGCTGCTTTATTTTGCCCGATGGCTGAGAGTGTCGCGAACATGATGAACAAAACCATTAATGAGGTTCTTAGATTAAGTATGTTTCTTAGCATAGATATATTGTTAATTAATAGTGTCTGAAGGTGTGATATTGAAGTTGTGACAACTTATCTTTTGGTGCTAACTTCTATGTGCAAAACTTTGTTTAACTAATTTTCCTAAATTAAGTTTTATATATAAAGTTCAGTTTCAGACGTGTTATCTTTTCAAATATATAACTTAATGACGAAAATGCTGATTAAAATATTCTGTTTTTGTATATTTATTTAAAATAACTTCTTTTGATTCAGTTATTTATGAGAAAATGTAAATACTGTTTTTTAGTACAAATTCCCTAGTCCTAATTGCTTTGCCTGTTTGCTTCGCTCGTGTGAAACGGCATCCTTTTTGCGGATAAAAAGATATAGCGAATAGCAGGAAACAGCTTCTAAAAAAATGAAAAGCACCCTTAAATTAGCTTAATTATATTCTGGTTCCTGTAAATTGTAAACTGAATAGTTTTTTTGTACTTTTGCACTCCGAACTGAGTGAATGTTTTTTAGGAAGTTAAAAAACAGTTATCAAAGGTTTAGTATGCCTTTTGGCAAAAATAAAATAGAAAAAAAATAAAGATATATACAGATGTTAGATAGACTTCAATATGTAAAACAGCGTTTTGACGAGATTTCGGATTTGATTATTCAACCGGATGTTATTGCTGATCAAAAACGGTATGTGCTGCTTAACCAAGAGTACAAAAGCATTAAAAACTTGGTTGAAAAGCGTGAAGAATATATTTTGGTATTGGCCAACATTGAGGAAGCCAACGAAATTATCGCTGACGGAAGTGATGCCGATATGGTGGAAATGGCCAAAATGCAACTTGATGAAGCGAAAGAAAGATTACCACAATTAGAAGATGAGATCAAATTCATGTTGATTCCTAAAGATCCAGAAGACGCGAAAAACGTGATGGTAGAGATTCGTGCCGGTACAGGTGGGGACGAGGCCAGTATTTTTGCAGGTGATTTGTTTCGTATGTATACTAAATACTGTGAAGGACAAGGATGGAGAACTTCGGTTGTGGATATGAACGAAGGTACTTCGGGGGGGTTCAAAGAGGTGATTTTTGAGGTTACTGGAGAAGATGTTTATGGAACTTTGAAGTTTGAGGCGGGAGTTCACCGTGTGCAGCGTGTACCACAAACGGAAACTCAAGGACGTGTGCATACATCGGCAGCAACGGTTATGGTACTTCCGGAAGCGGAAGAATTTGACGTTCAAATTGATATGAACGATGTTCGTGTGGATTTCTTCTGTTCATCAGGACCTGGAGGACAATCGGTAAATACTACGAAATCGGCAGTTCGTTTGACGCACATTCCAACCGGATTGGTGGCACAATGTCAGGATCAAAAATCACAACACAAGAATAAAGATAAAGCTTTGACGGTTTTACGTTCTCGTTTATACGAGATGGAATTGGCCAAAAAACAAGCTGAGGATGCTACAAAACGTACATCTCAAGTAAGTTCTGGTGACCGTTCGGCTAAGATTCGTACTTACAATTATGCTCAAGGGCGTGTAACCGATCACCGTGTTGGCTTGACATTATATGATTTGGGTAACATCATGAATGGTGATATCCAGAAAATTGTAGACGAGCTAGCATTAGTTAACAATATGGAAAAATTAAAAGAAGCAAGCGAAGTTTTCTAAAATTCACCCTGTTTATTTTATAAACACTTAATTGGATAATAAACCAATTAAGTGTTTTTTTTTGTCGTCCGCATTTTAAATGAAATAAATTATCCCCCTTTTTAATATTAATCTTAAACCAATTTGATGAAAAAATCATTACTTTTTTTACTAGTTTTTGCTAGTGCTTTTACAGCAAATGCCCAGTCCTATATGGGATATATTCCGGATAATTATGCAGGAATTCAAGGAGTACTTTTTAATCCAGCCTCTATCGTTGATTCTCGTTTTAGAGCAGATATCAATCTTTTTTCTACCAGTAGCTCTTTAAACAATGATTACTATGGTATAAGTTTGTTTGATTTAACAAAAAGCTCTTATGATGCGGGTACAGAAGGTAAAAGAACACCAACTAAAAATAATGGAGGAATTGTATATTCTGATGTGATGGGACCTTCATTTATGTTCAATATTGCTCCAAAACACGCAATTGCTATTTATACAAGAGCCAGAGCTATAATAAATGCAAATGATATAAACGGAGAATTATACGATCAATTGAAAGATGGTTTGGATGATGCATCTGATTTTAATATTCTTGTGGGTAATCCAAATGTAGTTGGACATACCTGGGGAGAAGTAGGAGCATCTTATGCTGCTGTTTTATGGCAAAGTAAACAACATTTTCTTAAAGGAGGTTTTACTGCTAAATATTTAGTTGGAGGAGCAAATTCTTATATGCAAGGAGATAATGTAACTTCAGCTTTTAATCAGACAAACGATCCAATGACAAGTACTTTGGTAACTACCGGTACACTTACAATTGGAAGTAATCCGGATTTCATTACTGGAGATGAGGATTTTGAATTTAACCCTGACTCAAAAGGATATGGAGCTGATTTTGGGTTAGTATATGAGTGGAGACCTGATTATGAGTCTTATGATTTGAAGAATGCCAAAGCCGCTGACAATAATTTCAAGGACTTGAATAAATATAAATTGCGCTTTGGAATGTCTATCACAGATTTAGGATCTATTAAATACAATAATTTAAAAGAAGATTTTTATAATATTAATGGTGTGGTTTCTCAACAAGATATTGATGATGCCGAAGACTTAGGCGAATTTTTGGAGACTCATTATGGAAAGCCTACGACAAGATATTTTTCTAAAAAAGCCAATTTGCCTACCGTAATGCACTTGGATGCCGATTGGAATATGTACAAGAAATTCTATTTGAACTTAAATGGAAATCTTAGTTTAGTTGACAAATCATCTCTTGGAAAAACGAGTTCAGCTAACACTTGGATTTTGACTCCACGTTACGAAACAAAATGGTTTACATTCTCTTTACCTATAAATTATATGGAATATAGCGGAATGCAAGTAGGTACTGGATTGCGTTTTGGACCTTTGTTCGTTGGTTCTAGTTCATTAATTACTAATGTTCTTTCAAAAGAATCTAGAGCGGCAGATGTTTATTTTGGTTTTAAAATTCCAGTATATCAACATAAATTTAAAGATACCGATGAGGATGGAATCTTAGATAGTGATGATAAATGTCCAACAGTTGTGGGGCCTATAGAAAACAAAGGATGCCCTTGGCCAGACAGTGATGCAGATACAGTTTTTGATAAAGATGATAAATGCCCAACAATTGCAGGTCCAGTAGAAAATAATGGATGTCCATGGGGAGATGCTGACAAAGATACTGTTTTGGATAATGTTGATGCTTGCCCTTCTGTTGCAGGCCCTGTTGAAAACAAAGGTTGTCCTTGGCCAGATACTGATGGAGATTCAGTGCTAGATAAAGATGATAAATGTCCAAACGAAAAAGGATTGGTTGCTAATGCAGGTTGTCCTGAGATGGATGCCGATAAAGATGGTGTTACTGATAAAGAAGATGCTTGTCCTACTGTTGCTGGACCAGCAAGTAATAAAGGTTGTCCTGAAGTAACTGCAGAAGTATTAAAAGAATTAAAAGTTCAAGCAAGAGCTGTGTTTTTTGTTACTGGAAAAGCAGTTTTGCAAACAGCAGATAAAGGACAAACGGACGGAAGACTTGATGCTATTAAAGAAATAATCAAAAATTATCCAAATGCCAAATTCTCTATTGAAGGGCACACAGATAATGTTGGAAAGCCTAATGCCAATCAAAAACTTTCTGAGGCTAGAGCCAAAGTAGTTATGGATGCTTTAATTGCTAAAGGTGTTAATCCAGATAATTTAACGTATAAAGGTTATGGAGCTTCGAAACCTGTTGCTAGTAATAAAACGGCAAAAGGAAGAGCTGAAAACAGAAGAACCGAAGTGATTCACGTAGGGACTATATACGAAGGAAAATTATAATTTTATTCTATATAAAAAAAATGAGGTCTCTGCAGACCTCATTTTTTTTATATAGAATAATCCTTTAGGTTAAGAATACGACTTATTTTTTTGCTTGGCTATTTTCATCTGATTTTGCACCCATTCTATTTAGAGTGTACATTGGAGAAAATTTAAGTTTAAGTCCTGCAATTTTATTATTATCATGACTAGTTAATCCTTCATTTTCAACAGTGTTTTTTCGAGTATCCAATGCTTCATATACAAGTTTAATTTCATCCCAATCTTCACGAGAATAGGAGTCTTTGTTTTTCTCTACAGTGTTTACAAAATTTTCATATACACTTAATATATTGTCTTTGTTTACCCAATTAAATTTCATGTCATCATTAACATAACCTGAACCAAACAAGATTCGGTACTTCACAGTTTTAGGATCATCTGCGTCTGTAGCCTCTTTTTCTGCTAAAATATTATTTTTGAATTCTTCATATTTCGCTTCAGAATTATTCAAATTGGTTTCCAATTTTGCTTTGTCAGTTGCATTGGCCAATGAGGTTTCAGCATCTGTTTTCAATCGGGAATAATCATTTTCGATTGCATCCCAATTTTCGGTGGCTTCTTCTTTTGTAATATTGCTTACAGAATCCACATATTTGCTATATGCATCCAATGATTTTTGTGCTGTTTCCTGTTTTTCATCTTTACAAGATGTAAAAGCTATTCCAATCACAAGTAGTACGAATGTTAATTTTACGTTTTTCATTTTTTCTAAATTTTTAAGACTAAATTATTATTATTTGAAACTCTTATTTATGTAGTAAGGAATGATTTTAATATCCTAACTCTTTATTGATACTTTTGATATTTTTAAGCTCAATATCGTTCATTCCTTGTTTGATTAATTCTTCTCCTTTGTTTGTAAATGAATTGTATTTTTCAGAGGCAGAATTCACAATGTTACTTGCCTTTTCTTTCAAATCATTTGTTACGTCTGAACTTTTTTTGATAATTTTTTTTCTAGTATTTGAACCTTTATCTGGTGCAAATAATATTCCTAAGGCTGTTCCTACTGCAACTCCGCCTAAAACCCCAATTACTGCTTGTTTAGTTTTCATTTTATTTATTTTTATATTAATTTTTAAACTTTTTTTCCACTTATAAATCTTAGTAAAATGGAGACTACGGCGATTACCAATAAAACATGGATTATGGATCCTGCACTATAAACAAATACGCCTAAGGCCCATGATAGTAATAAGATAACTGCGATTAAATACAATAAATTAGACATGGCTTCTGTTTTTAAAATATTACTACTTGGTTTCTACATTACAAAGTTGCGCAGGAATAGACCTATTTATGTTATGATATATTTTCTATATTTTATATAATTCACATTTTTTTCTAGATGTATGTAGAAATAAAGAAACAAAGTGATGTTTTATCGGGTAGGTTGTTCCTTTTTAAGTGCCTGAAGTTCTTTATCTGCTTTTTGAATTGTTTGTTTTTCAGATACTATTTCAACAGATTGAACTAGCTCAGCAAATTTTGAAGGAACAATAGCACTTGAGAATTTTATAGCATAACTTTTGGCAAATTCCGCTCCAAAATACAGTATAACGGAGGAATAATAAACCCAAATCATTAAAACTACAAATGATCCCGCAGTTCCATAAATGTTTTGAATATCAGAGTTGGTAATATAAAAGGAAATCAAAAATTTACCAGCCATGAATAATATTGCCGTGGTAAAAGAAGCCAGTCGAACTTGCCTCCATTTTATTTCGGCATCTGGAAGAATTGTGAAAATGGAACCGAATAATAATGAGATTATAATAAAAGTCATCAGGCTGTTAGTTATATAAACTATATAAAATAAGGAGTCTGGAAATTGAGAAAAAAACCGATCGCTCAATGTATCCATTATTGTTGAAATTCCTAATGACACTAATAAAATAAATCCAAAACTGCCGATTACACCAAAGGACAACAATCGTGCTTTAACGTATAACCAAAACCCTGATTGCTTTTTCGGTTTAATGCCCCAAATAGTATTTATCGAATCTTGAATTTCTGCAAAAACGGATGTTGCACCTATCAACAAGGTGATTCCACCAATTATTCCAGCTAAATTGCCTTTGTCTGATATGGACAAATTTTTAATTATCGTCTGAATCTGTGCTGCACTTGATGGTCCAACAAAGTTTTTAATTTGACTGTAAATCGTTCCTTCGGTTACTTCTCTGCCGCTTCCCCAGAATATGTCAGATAGAAATAAAATAACCAATAGTAATGGACCCATCGAAAACATGGTCGTGTAGGCCAAAGCGGCACTCATTTTTAAAACTTTATGTTCCAAAAAACTGTTAGCGGCTTTTTTAATCACCTGACCTAATGAAATAATATAGTTTTTGTAATTGTCCATTTTAAATACTTAAAGTGTTCTCAAGTGCAGCATTATTACTTTGTATTGTTTTTTTTGAATTTTTGGCAAATATTTTAAAATCAATATTTTGAGAAGTGTTTTCTATGTTTTTAAATATTGCAGTTTGATTTTTGATTTCTGTTCGTAATGCTTTTAAAAGGTATAAATTGGGATTTTTTCCTTTTAAAGAATCAGAGTTTATATTAAAATGATAAGACAGTTTAGGAACGATTATCAGATTATTTTCGGTCAGTCTTTTTAATTCAGAATCAATTTTTTGATGGTCTTTTTTTATCTTCAAAAGCAACTGAAGTGTTTTTACATCTTTAGTTTGGTAGAATGTAATGGTTGCGAGTGAAATAGTTTTTTTATTTGATTCGTTTAAGCAATCAATTAAATTAAAATCAATTGTAGACTCAGCCTTGGTAGGTTCAACTTTAAAAATGGTATCGTTGTTTTCTTTGTCAGTACAAGAAATCACACTGATGTTTACAATAAATAGCAATAGATTGTAAATAATATATCGGGGAAAAAAAAGCTTTTTCATTGCCTTTGTTTTACTACAAAGTTCATGATAAACAGATATAAGTAATTATACTATTTGCTTTTAAGCTTATATTATTTACATGTAAATTATTGTATTATGTAGCAAGAGGAACAGGAAGGTAAATTGTAAATATCGCTCCTTGATTTGGACTACTGCTGGCAAAAATATACCCTTTGTGGTTTTCCACTATTTTTTTGCAAATAGCGAGTCCTACACCAGTTCCCTGGTATTCGGTTTTGCCGTGAAGACGGTTGAATAGTAAAAATATTTTTTCGGCATATTCCTGTTCAAAGCCTATTCCATTGTCTGTAAAGTTTATTTTGTAATATTTTTTTAAACTTCTGTCTTTCAGAATTGGTTCTGTATTGGCAACAATTTCGCTGCAATTAATATCAATTATTGGAATACTGTTTTCTTCTGAATATTTCAGTGAATTACTCAATAAGTTGGAGAAAAGCTGTTGCATCTGAAAGCTAATTCCGTTTATTATAGGTAATTCAGTGTAATTTATAATTGCTTTTTTGTCTTCAATATTTTGGGATAATTCCAATAAACTATTGCTTAAGGATTCATTTAAATCAGTTTCGACAAGATTTTTTTCAGATCTGTTGGCTTTTGAATATTGTAATAAGTCGTTGATTAGCACCCGCATTCTGTCAGAAGCTCTTTCCATTCTAGATAGATATTCTTTGCCAAGATCCGTCAAGTTTTCTTTGTCTTTCTCATTAATTCGAGAAATAAAAGTTTGAATTTTTCGTAAGGGTTCCTGTAAATCATGACTCGCTACCTGGTTAAAATCATTTAGCTCTTTGATGTGTTTTTCTAATTCCGAATTTCGATGTCTTAATTGTAAGCTTTTGTTATAATCTTCAGAAACATCTTGGGTTGTTCCAATCATACTTTGGGTGCCTCCCAAATCAGTAAAAGGCTTTGCAATAGTTTTAAATTGCTTGATTTTTCCATCTTTTCTGATGATTCTATAATTTATGGCAGGAATTTCCATTGTAGATAAAGCTTTTTTAAATGCTTTGTCTACAATTTGTTTGTCTTCGGGATGGACATGTTCCAAAAGGTTTTCAATATTTGGTTCAAATGACTGAGGTTCGAAACCTAATAATCTAAAATTGTTGTCTGAATAAGTGAAATTTAAGGTGTCATAGTTTAAAACCCAGCTACCATATTTTCCAAGTATTTCTGCCTGTTTGCTTGATTCGTCAAAAATTTTGAGTTGGTTGTTTACCTTAATAAGATCTTCATAGTTGCTGTTTAATAATTCGTTTTTAACATGCTCATCAGTAATATCACCAGTTACGCCCAAAACAGTTTTGTTGCCTAGTTTATCCACAAATAATTTTCCAAAAGATCTTAAAACACGAATGCTGCCATTGGGTCTTATAATTCTAAAGTAGGTGTGGGGTAAATTTTCATCATTGGTAATTTTTTCAAAAATAGTATTTACAATTGCTGTATCTTCAGGGTGAACAAATTTCATGAAATTTGTTTGTCCTGCTTCAAAAGATTGAGGTTCAGTTCCTAAAATTCGATACAAATTATCGGAATAGGATATTATATTGGTGTTTAAATTCCATTCCCAAGTTCCAAATTCAGAAAGAATTTCGGCTTGATAGCTTAAAAAATGAGATTTGTTTAAATTAATGTTTGCTGCTTGGAATTTGCTTATATCTTTTGTGATTTGGTAATAAGTGAAAATCAAAAGTAAAAGCGTTATAAACAAAATGCTTAAAGTTAAAATAGGAGTAAGGAATGTTTGATTATTATATACGGTGTTTCGTTGTTTTAAAAAGGCTTTTTCAATATTCACCATTTCGTTAACTTTATTCCTGATTTTAACTAATAATATACTGCTTTCATTAAAATTTTTTTTGAAGATGTCATTATTGTTTACATCAAAATTGTTGTTAAAGTTTGAATAACTGGCTATATACTCATATCTTATGTTGATAATCTTATACAGTGTTTCTAAATTTTTTTGTTGTTCAGGATTATCCTGGGTTAGTTTTTTAAGTAATAAAAAAGAGTTATTGACATTTTTTATATCAGTTTGATATGGTTTCAAATAGATTGAATCTTTTGAAATCAAATAACCTCTCATACTGCTTTCCGAGCCTTTTATGTGGGAATATAAATGTTCTAATTCTAAATTTACTTCATAGGTACGTATCAGTAATTTTGAAGAATCAGAAATGTTGTTGATGTGTTTTACTGTAAGAATTCCAATAAAAAATAATATAAACAAACTTATTGTAAATATAATTTTATGATAAATAGAAGATTTATAGCTAATGTTTCTCATGAATTATAATCGAAGTAAAAAATTATCTTTATTTAGTCCGTTAGTGTGATATTGCCAATTGATGATAACAACATCTGACAGTATTTTTTTTAAATCATTAAAACTACTTGGCTTTTTGATGTAAATATTAGCCCCCAAAACAAAGGTGTTTTCTATATCCTGATCAGATGATGAAGTCGAATATATTGCAATAGCAATGTCATTAAATTTATCGTTCTGTTTTATTTCTTTCAAACAATCTATTCCATTTAAAATTGGCATGTTCAAATCCAAAAAAATAATATTCGGTAAAATTGTTTCCGGATGATTTAAGAAATTCAATAATTCCTTACCATTATTTACGGTATTGACGACTGTATTAATTTTTAATTCCTCAAAAGCATCGGTAAAAAATAATCTGTCGTCTTCATCGTCGTCTGCCAAGGTGATAAGTATATGGTCGTGTTGCATATTTTTTAGTTTATATTTTTAGAGGCAATTTCTCTTCGTCTTTTTATTATTCTCTGAAAGGTTGAAGGCGTTATACCAGTAGTGTTTTTAAACTGTGTACTTAAATGTGCAACGCTAGAGTAATTTAGCTTAAAGGCTATTTCTGTTAAAGATAATTGATTGTTGATAATTAATTGTTTAGTGTATTCAATTTTCTGAAGAATGATGAAATTTTCAATAGATGTATATGTTATTTCAGAAAAAAGATTAGATAGATAGCCATAAGAGTGGTTTAGTTTTTCGGATAAATACACAGAGCTTTTTACGTTTACATCTGTATCTTCATTAAAAACCATATCCACAATTGTGTCTTTTATTTTTTGAATTAAAACCGTTTTTTGATTTTCTACAATCTCAATTCCGTAAGGGCGTATCGATTCAGTAAACAACTTCAGTTTTTCTTCGGGTACTTTTTCTAGGAATTCAACTTCACCAAATCCCAAAGTCCTGAATTTTATTAGACATTCGTCTAGTTTTTCTTCAAGAATTTTTTTGCAGGTGGTGTTGAGATCAAATTTTACAAATACCTTCATATGCTAAATTGTTAGTTTATTGGTAGTTAAAAATGCTAAATTATGTTTCTTTAATGAAAAATTATTATAGGATTAACGCAAATTTGATTTGAAAATTACTGATGTTGTTTTACCAAATAAGTTTTAAAAGGTACAAAATTAAAAGTTAACTATATTTTACGCGGTTTTCAAGTCTTATTTTTTTCCAAATTTTTAATCTGTTTTTTGCTTTATTATTAAAGTATTTTTCTTTTGCTTCGCCTAATAAAATACCCATTGGTTTCATTTTTTCGGAATTGTCAAAAATCACTTTTAACGAAGCGGTGATTGGCAAAGCCAAAATCATACCTGGAATTCCCCATAACATCGAAAATAAAATTATAGACAAGATAGAAACAAATGCATTTAATGAAACTTTTGATCCAGTGATCTTAGGAGTTATAAGATTTCCTTCTAAAAACTGGATAAATCCAAATATTGCAATAACCCCAACCGCATACCAATAAGAATCTTTTGTTGCAAAAGCAATTAATGCTGGCAAAAGAGAGCCAATTATGATACCAATATAGGGTATGAGTAAGAGTAAAGCAGCTAAAAATCCAAAGAAAAGAGCGTGTTCGATTCCTAATAAAAACAGACCTAAACTATTCAGGATACCAACTATAGCCATTACCATAATTAACCCTGACAGATAGTTTTGTTGTACTTTATAAATTCCGTTTAGAATAAATCTCATTTTGGTTTTATTGCATACTCTTGCTGTTGCTTTATATATAAAGCTGACTAAAAAGTTTCGATATAATAAAAACAAAAACATATATAATGGGGATAAAACGAAATCCCCCAAAATACTACCTGAAGTGGCTACAAAATCCATGATATTGGTTGAATTTTGTTTTGCTATTTCTTTTATTTCCAAATCGTTGCTTCCTATGATGTCTTTACTACTAATTCCTGTTGATTTTTCTGTTTGAGTTAATAGAGGAATTATTTTTTGTTCAATCTGGACATAATATTTATCGCTTTTGCTAACAATTTCTTCAAATTGAAGACCTATTAAAATAAAAACAGTAAAAACTAAGCTAGTGAAAATAGTGATGGCAATGGTTATGGAAACAATTCGGTTAAAACATAATCGGGATTCGAAATAGTGTGCAATAGGATAAATTAGGATGCTAAGAATGATGGCGAAAAATAGCGGAATTAAAAAATCCTGTATCATGTATGCTATGAATACGATTGAAATAAAGGCTAATAAATCCAGTGCAATATGGTCTTTTTTATCTGTTGTATTCATCTGAATTTTTTTTAAAGTAAAGAACTGTCTATAAATTAATAACCTCTAAAAATTAGAAATTAGTAAAAGAATAGACAGCTCAATTTTTTAGGATGAATTCTTTACAATTCAGCAATCCATTTTGTAATTTCATCTTTTGTTTTGCCGATTTTTTTTTGAATTTTTCCGTACAATTCATCTTCTTTTCCTTCTTCGTACAGTAAATCATCATCCGTTAGATCTGCATACTGTTGCTTCAATTTACCTTTAATTTCGTTCCAATTTCCTTTGATTTCTGTAGTATTCATAATAATTTATTTTGAATTAATAATTTAACTTTGATTATCTAATGAATCGTCTTAATAATCAACTTTACAAAGATATTTAAGCACTCCCGTAAATCCCTTACACAATTATTTAGGATTATTACAAAATTTCAAGATTTTTAGTTTCAAGTTTGTAAATTTGCCACACAACAAAATTTCAAATGACTACACAACAACTTCACGACCAAATTAAAATCAAAAAATCATTTCTATGCGTAGGATTAGATGTTGATTTGAACAAAATTCCAAAGCATTTATTGGAATTGGAAGATCCTATTTTTGAATTCAACAAAGCCATTATTGATGCTACACATGATTTGGCTGTGGCTTATAAACCGAATATTGCTTTTTTTGAAGCCTATGGATTAAAAGGATGGATTTCATTGCAAAAGACCATCAACTATATCAATGAAAATCATCCCGAAATTTTCACGATTGCCGATGCCAAAAGAGGCGATATTGGAAATACGTCATCAATGTATGCCAAAGCTTTTTTTGAAGATTTAAATTTTGATAGCGTGACTGTGGCTCCTTATATGGGAAAAGATTCGGTTGAGCCATTTTTGGCTTTCGAAAATAAACATACGATTATGTTGGCTTTGACGTCGAATGAAGGTGCTTTTGATTTTCAGACATTACAAGTTGATGGAAAAGAATTGTACAAAAAAGTATTGGAGACTTCAAAAACTTGGAAAAACTCCGAAAATCTGATGTATGTTGTTGGCGCTACCAAAGCCGAATATTTTACAGAAGTTCGTAAAATTGTACCAGATAGTTTCTTGCTAGTTCCTGGTGTTGGTGCACAAGGCGGAAGTCTTTCTGAAGTGTGTAAATACGGAATGAATGACAATGTTGGATTGCTTATCAATTCTTCCAGAGCTATTATTTATGCTTCGAATGGAACTGATTTTGCTGAAGTTGCGAGAGCCGAAGCTTTGAAAATGCAACAGGAGATGGAAGAGATATTAAGCACAAAATAATATATTTTTTTAGTCACAGATTAACACAGATTGATTTGTAAAAATCTGTGAAATCGGTGTTTTAAAACCCTTGCATACTTTGAGGTTCAATAAATGAAACAATTCACAGACCAAATCGGTATTACTCACACTTTTAATTCTTCTCCCAAGCGAATCGTTTCTCTTGTGCCTTCGCAAACCGAATTGTTATATGATTTGGGTTTGGAAAACAGCATAGTGGGAATCACCAAGTTTTGTGTACATCCCTATCATTTCAAATCGACAAAAAAAATAGTTGGAGGAACCAAAAACGTGCATTATGATAAAATTCGTTTATTGGAACCGGACATTGTCATTTGCAACAAAGAGGAGAATACCCAAGAAATGGTTGATGAGTTGCGGAAAATTTGTCCAGTTTGGGTAACCAATATTGCTACATTGGACGATAACTGTCAGATGATTACGGACTTTGGTCGGATATTTGATAAGAGAACAGAAGCTCGTAAATGGAACGACAAATTGACTTTTGCCTTGAGCGATTTTAAAAATTTCATCAAAGAAATTCCGGTTAGGAGAGTGGCTTATTTTATTTGGAAAAATCCATATATGGTAGCTGGTTCTGGGACTTTTATTGATGAATTATTAAAGTTGAATCGTTTTCAAAATCATTTTGCTACCAAAGAGCGGTATCCTGAAATTGAACTTAATAAAATAGAAGAAGTAGGCGATTTGGATTTGATTTTACTCTCTTCAGAACCGTTTCCATTTAAGGCAGAAGATGGTTATGAAATAGCCAAAGCTACACATAATGCTCAAGCCATTTTGGTTGACGGTGAAATGTTTTCTTGGCACGGAAGTAGATTGCTTAAAGCTTTGGATTATTTTAAATATCTGCATAGCAGCATCTGAAAAACTCTAACAATCCAAAAATCCAAAAAAGAACTATATTTGCCAAACAAAAAAAAGCTAAGTGATTAACTATACAATATATAAGAGCGAGAACAGTACTGAATGGGTCACATTTGTGCATGGCGCTGGGGGAAGTTCATCTATTTGGTTCAAACAAATCAGGGATTTCAAAAAAGACTACAATATTTTGTTGTTAGATTTGCGAGGTCATGGCGATTCTAAATCGACTTTAAAAACCGCTTTCAAACAGAAATATACTTTTTCGGCTTTGGCCAATGATATTCTAGAGGTTTTGGATCATCTTAAAATTGAAAAATCGCATTTTGTTGGAATTTCATTGGGAACAATTCTCATCAGACAATTAGCAGAAATGTACCCAGATAGAGTGCAAACTATGATTCTTGGTGGAGCTATTTTGAAAATGAATTTCCGTTCCCAAATATTAATGCGTTTGGGAAACACTTTTAAGTATGTATTGCCTTATTTGGTTTTATACAAATTCTTCGCTTTTGTAATAATGCCTAAAAAAAGTCACAAACAATCTCGATCACTTTTTATAAATGAAGCCAAGAAATTGTACCAAAAGGAATTTATTAAATGGTTTAAATTGACAGCTGAGATAAACCCTGTACTGAAGTGGTTTCGTCAAGTTGAATTGAATATCCCTACGCTTTATGTAATGGGAGAGGAAGATTATATGTTTTTGCCTTCGGTGAGAAAAGTGGTGGAAAACCATTATAAATCATCGCAGTTATTTGTAATAGAAAATTGCGGTCATGTCGTCAATGTCGAACAACCCAATGCTTTTAATTCAGCTGTTTTATCTTTTATACATACCGTTAAATAAAATCAAACCGTACCAAATAAAAAATGCCTGCACCATATAGATGCAGGCAATTTTATAACTAACCAAAACCAATGTAATAAATAACCAGTTTATTACATTGCAAAGATCAGCATTAAGTTTAGGTTTTGTTGTTAATGAATTGTTATTACTTAATGATGAAAAGTTAAGTTTTGATATTAAAATTTAACACATCAATATTTAGAAGTTTTTAAGAGTTAAATAATTAACAATCAGTATTTTTTGATTTGACACGGAATTGTTATTTTAATTGCCATTGACATTTTTTATTTCTTATCCTGTAGAGCAAAAACCTTTTTTAATACATCAGAAGTTCTGGCATTCAAATCGGTTCTGATGTTTTTTTCTTCAACTGTAATCATTTTAAATACCCCGTCCAAAGCTTTTTTGGTTATGTAATCCGTAAGGTCTGGATTTACTTTGGTTACAAAAGGTATGGTGTTGTATTGCTTAATTATATTCGCCCAAATCACGTCGGCCCCAACCTTACCTATCGATTGTTGAACCACTGGGCTAAACTTAGAATAGAGCGGTGTTTCTGTTGTTGATTGTAAATAAACCGTCGCTGCATTTTCTTTGCCCAACAAAATACTTTTGGCATCCGTTATAGTGATGTTTTTGATAGCCGATACGAATATTGGTGTTGCTTCTTTTACGGCATCTTCGGCGGCTCTGTTCATGGCTAATATTCCTTCGTCTGCCAATTTTGACATTCCCATTTTTCGAAGTGTTCTGTCCAGTTTGGCTAATTCTTCGGGCATAAGAATTTTAACAGCTTCATTTTTATAAAAACCATCGGTAGCAGTAAGTTTTGATACTTGAACGGTAACTCCTTTGTTGAGGGCTTCTTTTAGTCCAGCAGCAATGTCTAGACTGCTGTTTGTTTTTGTTGCTGCATTGATTTTTTCGGATGCTTTTGTGAATATGCTTTTCCATTGTGCATTACTGATTGCAGGTAGAATAAGGAGGAGAAATATAACTTTTTTCATTTTTAGATTTAATTTTTTTCCAAAAGTAGACAAACAATATTTACTAATGAAGAGCAATTTCCCAATGAAATGCTAAAAAAATGATCGGCTTCGTTCGTAATAATCGCTTGATTTTATTTGTTATATTTGTAATATATTGAAAAATAGATATTTGAGTATTTTTAAGATTAAAACAATTGCAATTTTAAAAAATGAAAATACAGGAATTGGAATTACTCTCTGATGATATTCCAAAAACAGAAGCTTTTTATAAGCAAGTTTTAGGATTGGATATTTTATATAGAGATGATTCCAGTATTTCATTTAATGCAGGTGCCACGAAACTGACTTTTCATTCTTCCCAAAATGTAAAACCAGTCTATCATTTTGCTTTTGATGTGCCCAATAATAAGTTATTGGAAGCTTTTTCTTTGATAGAAAGCAAAACCGAAATCATGTATGTAATTCGGCCCGATAAAATTGCCGATTTCTATAACTGGAATGCTAAGTCCTTTTATTTTTATGACAATAATGGAAATATTCTGGAGTTCATTGCGAGAAACGATTTGAATAACGCCGCACAAAATTCATTTGATGGTAATTCCATTCTGTCAGTAAGTGAGATTGGATTGGTTTCCAAGAATGTAGCAGAACAATGTGATGTACTATTTGATAAGTATGGATTAACTCCATATTCAAAACAACCAAAATTGCCCAAATTTATTGTTTTGGGAAACGTGACTGGACTTTTTATCCTTGTTGAAGAAAACAGGGATTGGTATCCAACGGATAAAAAATCGAAATCATTTTGGACAAAAGTGGTTTTTAATCAGGAAGGAGAAATTAGAGTATTGGAAGTTTTAGAATAAATTAAATCAAAATAAATGTAATATTAAATCAAACAAAAAAATGGAAAATCAAGACAATCAACCATCACCGGCTAGTATTATGCAAATTGGATCTGGGTTTTGGGCATCAAAATTATTGCTGGCCGCAGTAAAATTTCAATTATTCACCAAGCTTGCCGAAAAGCAATCAATGTCGGCACAGCAAATAAAGACGATGTTGAATCTGAAGTGTAATGATATTCATTTGTTTGATTTTTTGGATGCCTTAACGGGTTTTGGTTTTCTTAATCGAAAAGGGATTTTGGAATCGGCGGTTTATTCCAATAGCGTCAATGCCGATGCTTTTTTGGTTATTGACAAGCCGGCTTATATAGGTGGAATGCTCGATATGCTGAATAATCGTTTGTATCAATTTTGGGGAAATTTGGAGGAAGGTTTGCTTACAGGTTTACCACAAAATGAAATTAAGGCAGGAGATGATAATTTATTTGATGAACTCTATAAATCACCAGAAAGATTATTGGAATTTATTAATGCGATGGGAAGCATTCAGATAGGAAATTTTAATGCATTTGCTCAACAGTTTGATTTTTCAAAATACAAAACCTTAACCGACGTTGGAGGATGCGGTGCGGCATTGTCTGCTACGGTAGCCAAGCACCAACCTCATATGAAATGTACAAGTTTTGATCTTCCAGTTGTCGAACCTATTGCAAAAGAAAAAATAGCAAAAACACTTTTTTCGGATAGAGTTACAACAGCAAGCGGCGATTTTTTTGCTGACCCGTTTCCAAAAGCAGATATTGTGGTGATGGGAAATATACTTCACGATTGGGATGAACCAAAGAAATTAGCACTTCTACAAAAAGCATACGATGCTCTTCCAGATGGCGGTGCCTTTGTGGCTATAGAGAACGTAATTGATGATGATCGATCCAAAAATGTTTTCGGAATGATGATGAGTCTAAATATGTTGATTGAAACTGGAACTGGTTTTGATTATACTTTTTCCAGTTTCAATAAATGGACAAAAAGCGTGGGCTTCAAATCGACCTCGATTGTTCCGCTCACAGGTCCTGCAAGCGCAGCAATTGCTTATAAGTAGATTGTTGTGAAATGCCAAAACGGTCATGTTTCCTAAGAGAAACAAACATTAGGAATCTTTTTATCGCACCTAATTTAGTATGGTTGTTTTTGGTACATTACAACGTTAATAAAACGGATAAAGACCTATGCTATTATTAGCCGATGTAAGTATAGTTTATTTTGATTGCACTTTTTTATGATTTTTATTTCTTAATGCAATAATCACTAGATGTTTATCTCTATTAAAAATAAATAACTTAGAACCTAAGTTACTGTGCTTTGGCAATTCTGAAACTTTTTATAACTAGCTGGAAAACTCTATTTGATCTTTGTAACTTATTCATCTGCTGCCACTCCTTCTTTTGAATTATCGATTACTTCCAAGTAATATGGAACACCTGATTCATTTTTCATAGTAGGATTAAAATCTTTTTTTTCTGCTAAGGCTTTAGGCACTGTTCCCGAAAATGAATTAAAAGATAAATTAACATTTTGCAATTTTTCCATTTCACCCATACTTAAAGGAATTTGACCATTCATTTTATTATCGGAAAGAGTTAAAGTTTCTAATTCTTTCATGTTTTCAATACTCGGACTGATTTTTCCTGAAAATTTATTATTGCTTAATAATAATTCTTTTAAATTTATTAATTGATATAAAGAAACAGGGAGTTGACCCGATAATCCATTATAGAGTAGAGAAAGAATTTCTAACTTTTTTAAATTACCTATTTCGCTTGGCAATTCACCAGAAAGCCTATTCGTAAAAATACATAATACCCTTAAGTTAGGTATTTCACAAATAGAATTTGGGATCGTGCCCGACAGCATATTAAATGACAAATTTAATTCTTTTAGACTTTTTAAATTCCCAATCGTTTCAGGAATCGTTCCTGAAATCTGATTTATAAACAGATCTAATACTTCTAAATATTTTAATTCAGTTATCTCCACAGGTAATGTGCCGACAAGGTTATTATTGGAAAGGTTGATTCCTACCACATGATCGTTTTGAATTTTAATACCGTGCCATGTGGAAATTGGAGCTTTCAAATCCCATTTCACTCTCCATTGGTTGCCATTTGTGCTTTGATATAATTTTATTAAAACATTCTTTTCAGAATTCGGAATGGCATGTGCCGATAATGAAATTGAAAAAGCAACAGTAAGAAATAATGTTAAGATATTTTTCATAGTATTCTTTATTGGGCTAAGTAAAACAAAAGTAGTGCCAAAATCCATATAGCGCAATAAAAATCGACAAATTACATCTTTTATTGTTTTTTGTAATATTTGAATTACTTTTTAGTATTTTTTTTAAATCGAAATGCATATAGAAAAACTAATTGTATTTGATGTATAATCTTAGATTAAGGAAATGAATTGCAGTTTTTGTAAGCACATTAGTGATATTGCTTGTTGGATTTGTTTGGTACAACTCAAAAGTATTTGATGCTTTTTTTATGAATTATGTTTTTATTTAGGTTAGAAAAAGGCAAAAAAAATATTAAAATCAGAACTGATAAAACAAAAAAAACAGTAGTAAACCTAAGCTTACTACTGTCTAAAAATTGTACTTTTATTTTTATTAACCCTGTATCATTTTTTCAGGACTAGACATGATTGCATTTCCTAAGAAAACACAACCGTTTTGTTGTTATAGACCATCGTTTTTCGTTGGGCATGCAGGGTGACGGCTCTGGCGAGCACCATACGTTCCAGATCACGCCCTTTCATAATGAAATCCTCAATCGAATGGCTGTGGGAAACTCTCGAAATATCCTGCTCAATAATTGGCCCTTCATCCAGTTCCTCGGTAACGTAATGACTCGTGGCACCAATAATTTTTACCCCGCGCTTGAAAGCTGAATGATACGGTTTGGCTCCCGGAAATGCTGGTAAAAAGGAATGATGAATATTAATGATTTTGTTTTTGTAAAGCGCAATTAGATTCGGGGTGATAATTTGCATATAGCGAGCCAAAACAATAAAATCAATATCGAACTTTTTCAATAATTCAATCTGTGCTTTTTCGCCTTCTTCCTTATTTTCTTTGGTAAACGGAACATGAAAAAACGGAATGTTGAATCGCTCGGCAACCGGTTTCAAATCTTCGTGATTGCTGATTATTAAAGGAATTTCTAGGGGTAATTCACCAGCAGAAAAACGTCCCAAAAGATCATACAAACAATGATCGTATTTTGAAATAAACAATGCCATTTTTGGTTTTTCATCCTGTGGATACATTGCCCAAGTCATATTGAATGGCGTGGCAAGATTCGTCTGAAAATGATTTTTTATAGCTTCAAGATCCCAAATGTCTCTGCTAAATTCACATTCCAGTCGCATGAAAAACACATTCTCATCGGCATCAACATGCTGATCCAGGTAAATAATATTTCCATCAATCGAAGCAATATAATTCGTCACCGAGGCAATAATCGCCTTTTTGTCTTCGCAATGGATAAGTATGGTAATTTTTTGCATTTGTTTAAAATTTTCTAAAAATAATTAGGAGCCAATACTTCGTCAGTTCACTATCGCTCGTGTTCCACTGTACACTGCAAGTCCTCATTGATAAAACTGTTTTTCTAAGCTCAAAAAAGAGCTTCTTTCAGTCGCTTTTTTGGAGCAAGAAAAACTAGTTTCATTCATTCCGGGCTTTTCGTTTCCATCGGGGCTAGACATCGAAAATACCAATTTTTCACGAAAACTAAGTTCGTTTTTCTTAATAAAAAAATAATGTTATCATATTTTGTGTTTTGTGTTATTTTTAATGATTTTTATTTTAAAATTTATGTAAATTGCACCCTTAAATTATCATATTCACAAAATGGAATTAGTTAAACCGTACGTACCAGTAAATAAAGTTCGAATTGTAACTGCAGCATCACTTTTTGATGGTCATGATGCAGCAATTAATATAATGAGAAGGATTATTCAGTCCACAGGAGTTGAGGTAATTCATTTAGGACATGATAGAAGTGTAGAGGAAGTGGTGAATACCGCCATCCAAGAAGATGCCAATGCTATTGCAATGACTTCCTATCAAGGTGGGCACAACGAATACTTTAAGTATATGTATGATTTGCTTCAAGAAAAAGGAGCGGGTCATATCAAGATTTTCGGTGGAGGTGGAGGTGTAATCCTACCTTCGGAAATAGCCGAATTACAAGCCTACGGCATTACCCGAATTTATGCTCCAGATGATGGACGTGCGATGGGATTGCAAGGGATGATTAATGATTTGGTTCAACGTTCGGATTTTCCTATCGGAGATAAATTGACGAATGAACTGGATTTAATAGAAAATAAAACGCCAACGGCTATTGCCCGTTTAATTTCTGCAGCAGAGAATTTTCCAGAAATAGCCAAACCATTTTTTGATAAAATCCATACTAAGAATGAATCTTCAAAGATTCCTGTTCTTGGAATTACAGGAACGGGTGGAGCAGGAAAATCATCATTGGTAGATGAATTAGTGCGCCGATTCTTAATCGATTTTCCAGAAAAAACCATCGGATTGATTTCTGTTGATCCATCCAAACGTAAAACGGGTGGAGCGTTATTGGGAGATAGAATTCGTATGAATGCCATTAATAACTCTAGAGTTTATATGCGTTCATTGGCAACTCGTCAATCCAATTTAGCATTATCAAAATATGTAGCCGAAGCCATTGAGGTTTTAAAAGCTGCAAAATATGATATTATAATCCTTGAAACTTCTGGAATTGGTCAGTCCGATACGGAGATTATGGATCATTCGGATGTTTCATTATATGTAATGACACCAGAATTTGGTGCAGCAACCCAATTGGAAAAAATCGACATGCTTGATTTTGCCGATTTGGTAGCCTTAAATAAATTCGACAAACGCGGTGCTTTGGATGCAATTCGCGATGTAAAAAAACAATACCAACGTAACCATAATCTGTGGGATGTTAATCCTGATGAAATGCCGGTTTATGGAACTATTGCATCTCAGTTCAATGACCCAGGGATGAATACGTTGTATAAATCCATTATGGATAAAATTGTGGAGAAAACGGATTCTGATTTGAAATCGACTTTCCAAATCACTCGTGAAATGAGCGAGAAGATTTTTGTGATTCCACCTCATAGAACACGTTATTTGTCTGAAATCGCGGAGAACAACAGAAAATACGATGCTACGGCTTTGAGTCAAGAACAAGTGGCTCAAAAGTTATACGGAGTATTCAAAACTATAGAAAGTGTTTCTGGAAAAATTCCGGTAATAAATAAAGCAGGAATTGATGAAGATTCGGTATTGCCAAGTGCTTTAGAGTTAGAAAAACCAGGTGGTGCAGATAATAAAATCTTTTTGAATCTTTTGCTGAATCAATTTGATAAAGTAAAAATGGATTTGGATCCTCACAATTGGAAAATGATTTTGCATTGGGATGAAAAAGTAAATAAGTATAAAGATCCAGTTTACACGTTTAAAGTACGTCATAAAGAAATAAAAATGGCTACGCATACGGAGTCACTTTCACATACTCAAATTCCTAAAGTAGCGATGCCAAAGTATCAAGCTTGGGGTGATGTTCTGCGTTGGTGTTTGCAGGAGAATGTTCCTGGAGAATTTCCTTTTACCTCTGGTTTGTATCCGTTTAAACGTGAAGGAGAAGATCCATCAAGAATGTTTGCTGGTGAAGGTGGACCGGAAAGAACAAATAAGCGTTTCCATTATGTAAGTGCAGGTTTGCCTGCCAAAAGGCTTTCTACTGCTTTTGACAGTGTGACTTTATACGGAAATGATCCTCACATTCGACCTGATATTTACGGAAAAATTGGAAATGCTGGAGTTTCTATTTGCTGTTTGGATGATGCCAAAAAATTATACTCTGGTTTCGATTTAGTTCATGCTATGACTTCGGTAAGTATGACGATTAATGGACCAGCTCCTATGTTGCTTGGATTCTTTATGAATGCCGCTATAGATCAGCAATGTGAATATTATATAAAAGAAAATAATCTTGAAGATGAGGTTGCTGATAAAATCAACAAAATCTACAAGCAAAAAGGAGTAGAGCGCCCACATTATCAAGGTGATTTGCCTGAAGGAAATAATGGTTTGGGATTATTCCTTTTGGGAGTAACTGGAGATCAAGTATTGCCTTTGGAGGTGTATAATGAAATTAAAGAAAAAACACTTTCGCAAGTTCGTGGGACAGTTCAAGCAGATATTTTAAAAGAAGATCAAGCACAAAACACCTGTATTTTCTCGACTGAATTCGCTTTGCGATTGATGGGGGATGTTCAGGAATATTTTATTGCTAAAAATGTAAGGAACTTTTATTCGGTTTCTATATCAGGATACCATATTGCTGAGGCTGGTGCTAATCCAATTACCCAATTGGCTTTTACGCTTTCAAACGGTTTCACTTATGTGGAATATTATTTGAGCCGTGGAATGGATATCAATGATTTTGGACCAAATTTATCGTTCTTTTTCTCGAATGGTGTCGATCCAGAATATGCAGTAATTGGTCGTGTTGCTCGTAAAATTTGGGCGAAAGCCATGAAAAATAAATATGGAGCGAATGAAAGAGCCCAAATGTTGAAATACCATATTCAAACTTCTGGACGTTCATTACACGCACAGGAAATTGATTTTAATGATATTCGTACAACTTTGCAGGCTTTATATGCGATTTATGATAATTGTAATTCATTACATACCAATGCGTATGACGAAGCAATTACAACACCAACTGAAGAATCGGTTCGTAGAGCAATGGCAATTCAGTTGATTATAAATAAAGAATTAGGTCTTGCTAAAAATGAAAACCCTATCCAAGGTTCTTTCATCATTGAAGAATTAACAGATTTAGTTGAAGCTGCTGTTTTGCAAGAATTTGACAGAATTACAGAACGTGGTGGTGTTCTTGGAGCGATGGAAACTATGTACCAACGTTCTAAAATTCAAGAAGAAAGTTTGTATTATGAAACATTGAAACACACTGGTGAATTCCCAATTGTAGGGGTAAATACATTCTTAAGTTCTAAAGGTTCTCCAACGGTAATTCCAGCCGAAGTTATTCGCGCCACCGAAGAAGAAAAACAGTATCAAATTACCATGTTGGATAATTTACATCAGTGTCATGCTGTTTTGGTAAAAGAGCATTTGAATACACTTCAAGAAGCTGCTATCAAAGGTGAAAATCTATTTGGTCATTTGATGGAAGCAACAAAAGTTTGTTCTTTGGGACAAATCACAGAAGCTTTGTTTGAAGTTGGCGGTCAGTATAGAAGAAATATGTAAAAAAACATTTGTTTCTATTTTTAGAGAATGTGATATATTTTAATAGCAAGTCAAAAAGACCCTTTAGCATTAAAGGGTCTTTTTTGATTTTATTTTTATAAATTAGTATTATGAAAAAAACTTTTTTAAATCTTTTTATACTTCTCATTAGCATTTGTAGTTATTCACAAGAAAAGCAATTATTGCCAAAAGGAGTAATTGTTGATTCGGTTAAAATAGCAAATACTGATAATGAATCTTATGCGGTTTATTTGCCAAGTCTATATAGAAGAGAAGTGCCTTCTGCGATTGTTTTTATTTTTGATCCAGGAGGGAGAGGGAAAGCTGGTGTTGAGCCTTTTATTTTGGCTGCAGAAACTTATAAATATATTTTGGTATGTTCTAATAATTCGAAAAACGGGCCAATTGATGTGAATTTAGAAATTGCAAACCGTCTGTTTGAAAGTGTATCAACAGAATTTAATTTAAATCCTTCAGAACTTTATATTTCAGGTTTTTCAGGAGGAGCAAGATTGGCGAGTAATATAGCGGTTAATTCAGTTGCTTTTCAAGGTGTAATTGCTTGTGGGGCTTCTTTTAATGAAATGGATAAGTTTAATTTGCAAGAAGCTAGTTTTTCATATGTGGGCATGGTAGGAGACAAGGATATGAATTATCATGAAATGATTCAAAATGAAGAATGGTTAAATAAAATGGAGGTAAAAAACACTTTGTTTATTAGTCATCAAGTTCATACTTGGCCATCACAAAAAGAAATGCTTCGTGCTTTTGATTGGTTAGAAATACAAGCTTATAAAAATAGTATTAGAAAATCCAATGAAACCACCATCAAAAGAATCTATGATGAGAATTTAAAAATAGCTGATAGTTTAAAAGCAAATAATGAAATGATTTCTGCTGTTACCGAGTATGAGAGATGTAATGTGATTAATGATAATAGGGAGGGTGAGAAAATAAAAACAACTATTGAGTCAATAAAAAAATCCAAAGAATATAAGTCTCAAATTACGAAAAGAGATCAAATAGCGGTTTTAGAAAATGAAATTACCAGTTTAATTTTGGATCAATTTGATAAAGAATTGAAAGTTGCCAAAAGTGAAGATGATTTTAAATTTTGGAGGACAGAATTGAAAAAACTTGAAAACAGAAAGGCAAAAAGCAATGATGTTGCTATTAAAAATATGGTCGACAGGATTCAATTTATGATCAAAGGATTGGTTTATGAATCTGCCCATGAAAGTAAAAGAAACTTTCAAAATGATAAATTACTTTATTGTACGGAACTGGAAAAAGTGATACAATTGTATGATGAGAAATAATTGTTTTGAGGATTGATTGATTATTATATAAAAAAACAGCCCAATGAAGAGCTGCTTTTAGAAAATTTCGAAGTATTTGTTGTTAAACGAACTAGCCCAATTAGTTAGTTGAGGCTACATTTTGGTTTTTCATTTTCAATTCTCCTTTATAAACTTCAGCAATTGATCTTCTGGATAAACTTGAAATTTCTTTTGAAATAACAATTTCATGTGTTACTTTTTTCAAATTGGTTTCCACTTCCAAAAAATAAACACCGTCAGGAAAGTCTTCAAGGCTGTAAGTTCTTAAAATACCCCCTTTTCCAGTCGCAACCTCAGAATAGATTGCGGTATGGTCTTTATCATAAATTGTTACACTAGCTTTTGGAATTTCATTTACAGAAAAACTAATTTTTTTACCAGTTCCTTTTTTTACATTTAGTAAAAAATCACCATCGATTGCATAACTACTCATTGTAGTCATTGCTACTAAAACTACCAGACTAAATTTTAAAATCGTTTTCATAATACTGTTGTTTTAAATTAGTAATTAAATTTCTATAGCTAATTTAGAACGATATTCAATTTTATTGTACAACAGTATTCTCTTATTTGTATGCTATTTTAACTTCACGAAAACGATGTATGTTAATTTTTGATAATATAGGATTCTTTTGTGTTAAATTTGAATAGCTTTAAAATTGGGTCTAATGAAAAAAATGAGTCCAACACTTGAAATTATTACTCCTTCTTTTGGGAGTTCTTTTACTTTTACCAGATTTGTTGAGAATGCAAATTGTAAATCAGATCTCTGGCATTACCATCCCGAAATTGAATTGGTCTTTGTTAATGGAGGTTCTGGGAAAAGACAGATTGGGAGCCATATATCATATTATTCAGATGGTGATTTAGTTCTTATAGGTAGCAATTTGCCTCATTGTGGATTTACAAATGAACAAACTGGGAATAAGAATGAAACAGTAATCCAGATGCGTCCAGATTTTTTGGGAAATGATTTTTTGGAAATTCCTGAGTTGAAAAATATTCAACATCTTTTACATAAAGCAAAAGGAGGCTTAGCTTTCGGCTCTGAAACCAAGAAGTTAATTGCGTGCATGATTGAAGATATGGAAAATCAATCGAGTTTTGATCGGTTGTTAAGAATAATCCGTATTTTAAATACTTTGGAAACCAATAATGAATATACTATTTTGAATGCAGATGGTTTTTCGTTAGAATTGCATGTTCAGGATAATGACAGAATCAATGTAGTTTTCAATCATGTAAAAGATCATTTTCAGGAACCTATTCAACTTGATACTGTTTCGAACATGGTAAGTATGACAACTCCTTCATTTTGTAGGTATTTTAAAAAAATCACCAACAAAACCTTCACCACTTTCGTAAATGATTATCGTTTGGTTCACGCTTCAAAACTCTTGTCGGAGAATACCAAAAGCATTACCGAAATTTGTTATGAAAGTGGATTTAATAATTTTAGCCATTTTAATAAGTCCTTTAAAGCTTTTACCGGAAAAAGCGCTTCGCAATACAGACATGAATTAAAGTCTTTTATGGAGTAGTTTTTAACTCATTACTGCTATTAAAATAGATTATTTTAAGTAACAGGATATGAGTGTCTTGTCGTTTGTGTTCATTAATCAAATAAAGAGTCTCCTGTTTTTGTTTTTGGAAATTGTATATTTACATTTCATAAAAAAAGAATAATATGAAAAAAATACAAATACTATGTATTGCATTTTTATTAGGTAATACCATTTTTTCTTTCGCTTCAACTGTTGATACTTTGCAAGTTCCCAGTGTTGCCATGAGTAAGACCTATAAAGCAGCTGTAGTGTTGCCTAATTCGTACGCCAAAGGGAAAGCTGTTTATCCAGTGCTTTATCTTTTACATGGTGCTTATGGTCATTTTTCGGATTGGTTGTCAAGTACACCCAATAAAAATACAGTTAAGAATTTAGCAGATCAATATAATATTATAATAGTGATGCCAGAAGGAGAGACGTTTAGTTTTTATCTCAATAGTCCTGTAAATAAAGGCAGTCAGTTTGAAACTTATATAACAGAAGAAGTAATCCAAAAGGTTGATAAAACGTATCGAACGGTAAATGATAAAAAAGGGCGTGTCATCGCTGGGCTTTCTATGGGAGGACATGGAGCTTTGTATCTTTCTGCCAAACATCCGGAATTGTTTTGTGCAGCTGGTAGTATGAGTGGAGCGGTTGATATGGGTAGTTTACCGACTCTGGAATGGAAAAATAATATTAACAAAATGATGGAGCCCGTTTTTGGGGCTGGGGGTGCTCCGCAGGAAGTGTATGCGTCTTATGCTGTATTGAATATGGTAGAAAAAATGAAAAACAATAAACTGGCTTTGATTATGGATTGTGGGGTTGATGATTTTCTTACTGAAGCCAATAGAGAATTGCATAGGAGATTAGTGTATGCTAAGGTTCCTCATGACTATACCGAACGTCCAGGAGCACATACTTGGGAATATTGGGAAAATGCATTGCCTTATCAGGTTTTATTTTTTAGTAAAATATTAAAAAATAATGGAGTTCTAATCAATTAAACATTGGTTAAAAATGAAGAAAGAGCTTTTCGGTAAGAGAAGCTCTTTTTTTATGCTTTATATTTTTAAAGTATTTATTTTTAATTTGACACAAAGAAATATTAAGATTGTGTAAGAATGATTTTTTGATAATGAATGCTTGATTTTGATTCTTTATTCGTTTTTATACTACAAAAACAAATCAATTTAAATGTAATTTGGTCTATATGAATGTGTTGTTTTTTTTGTTATTTAACCAAATAAAGAGTTTTCTGTTTTTGTTTTTGGAAATTGTATATTTACATTTCATCAAAAAAAGAATAATATGAAAAAATTACTAATACTATGTATTGCATTTTTATTCGGTAATACGATTTTGTCTTTCGCTTCAACTGTTGATACATTGCAAGTTCCCAGTGTAGCTATGAATAAAACCTACAAAGCAGCTGTAGTTTTGCCTAATTCGTACGCAAAAGGAAAAGCTGTTTATCCTGTGCTTTATCTTTTGCATGGTGCTTATGGGCATTTTTCGGATTGGTTGTCAAGTACTCCCAATAAAAATACGGTTAAGAATTTAGCAGATCAATATAATATTATAATTGTAATGCCAGAAGGTGAAACGTTTAGTTTTTATCTCAATAGTCCTGTAAATAAAGGCAGTCAGTTTGAAACTTATATAACTGAAGAAGTAATCCAGAAGATTGATAAAACCTATCGAACGATAAATGACAAAAAAGGGCGCGTCATAGCTGGACTTTCTATGGGAGGTCATGGTGCTTTATATCTTTCAACAAAACATCCCGAATTGTTCTGTGCCGCTGGTAGTATGAGTGGTGCTGTGGATATGGGAATAATGTTAGGCCGAGAACCAAATGACCAAGTTTTAAAATTAATGCAGCCTGTTTTTGGCGATCAAAGTACTAATCCTGATTTGTATACACAAAATGCAGTAATTGGAATGGTTGATAAAATAAAAACCAATAAACTAGCATTAATTATAGATTGTGGTGTTGATGATTTTCTTATTGAACCGAATAGAGAATTACACAGAAGATTAGTATATGCTAAAGTTTCTCATGAATATACAGAACGTCCAGGGGCACATACATGGGAATATTGGGAGAATGCATTGCCTTATCAGGTGTTGTTTTTTAGTAAAATATTAAAAAGCAATGGGGTTTTAATCAATTAGGTTGTGTCTAAAATTGAAAAAGAGCTTTTGGTTGAAAATTTTTTTTGTTTTAAAGTATTGATTTTTAATTTTATATAAAGAAATTGGCTTTGAGTGGAAATGAATTTTTAATAACGAATTCTTGATTTTGTATCATTATTGATTTTATAAATAAAAAATATTTAAAGAATATTGAATAAAATTGCATTTGATAATTTTTTTGGCTTAATTTTTGAGATACCTTTGTAGAACTTTAAAATACAAATAAGATGAAAAAAATAATTACACTTTTGGCTGTTATAGGGATGTTTGGTTTTCAGAGTTGTGAAGGGCCAGAAGGACCTCCAGGTATCCCGGGTAATCCCGGACAAGATGGACAAGATGGTTTGATTGCAGAAGTTTTTGAGCTTAATGATGTTAGCTTTGTTAATGATCCGTTAGATAGTCCTGATATGGGTTATTTTATTTATCGAAAATTGGAGCCAAAAATATTAGATTCAGATCAAATTTTAATTTATAGATTGGCGGGTACAATTGATGCTGCTACTCCAATATGGCAATCGATTCCTAGAACGTTATTTTTGCAACAAGGAGAATTGGATTATGATTTTGATTTTAGCAAAGAGGATTTTACCATATATGCTGGAGGGACTTATAATTTATCGTTGACTCCAGAGTTTTTAAATAATCAAACGTTTAGAATTGTTATCATACCGGGTTATTTTTCAACAACAGTTGATAAAAGTAATTATAATGCCGTGGTACGTGAACTAAATATTAATGAAAGTCAAATTCAGAAAATTGAAGTACAGTAATAAATATAACTTTTGAGAGTATATAAAAAAAAGGAAATCGTGAGATTTCCTTTTTTTTATGCTTAATGTTGATAAAGTATGGTTAGTGTATATGTAATCCATGAAAGTATATCAATGTTTGTTTTTATGCTTTTTAGCTTCATCTTTTTTGCTTATTTGCAAAGAGACAATAACGCCAATAATAAGAGATAAAGCAATAAATCCCAATGAAGCCCATTCGGGAATTTCTATGTAATCATGTAATAACATTTTTAGTCCTACAAAACTCAGAATAGCAATTAGGCTATATTCTAAATGGCTGAATTTCTCTAGCATATTGGCTAGGAAAAAGTAAAGGGAACGCAATCCTAATATGGCAAAAATATTGGAACTAAATACTAAAAAAGGATCAGCAGTAATGGCTAATATGGCTGGAACACTATCAACCGCAAAAACGACATCCATTACTTCAATAATGATTAATGCCACAAATAATGGAGTGGCAGCATTACCTTTTTCGGTTTTGATGAAAAAATGTTCTTTGTCGGTAAGAGTAGAGATTGGAATTATTTTGCCTAAAATTTTATAGATTAAAGATTTTTTTGGATTAAATTCTTCTTCATCTTCCGATTTGAATAGCATTTTTATAGCTGTAAATAATAGGAATGCGCCAAAAACATAAGACGTCCAGCTAAATTTTTGGATCAATAATACACCAAAGTAAATCATTACCCCTCTGAAAACAATTGCTCCAAGTATGCCCCAAAATAAAACTCGGTGTTGGTGTTTTTTAGGTATTTTGAAAGAAGCGAAAATCAAGGCAATTACAAATATATTGTCAATGCTTAATGATAATTCAATCAGGTAACCTGTAATGAATTTCATTGAAGCAACTGAAGGTTTTAGGTGATCTGGATTTAAAACATAATCGGTAGAATATAACCAATAAACAACTCCAGAGAATAGCATGGATAAAGTAAACCAGATGGCTGTCCATTTACTTGCTTCTTTGGTGGTGATTACATGAGGGTTTTTGTTGAATACGCCCAAATCTAGGGCAAGAAATATAAATATTAGTGTAAGAAATAATATCCAAACGATCATAATGCTATCTGTTTTAAATGTTTTGCAAATATAAAATTTGATTTTTTAATCTATGGTTATTAATAACTAAAGATACTGTAATTTGTTTAAATAAAAAAAGTGCCTTCATTGCGAAGGCACTTTCTAGTTTTTATATGCTTATGATTACAATGCTGATTTAACAGTTTTGATAATTCTTGCAGCAATTTTGTATGGATCACCGTTAGATGCTGGTCTTCTGTCTTCAAGGTATCCTTTCCATCCTTTTTGTACAGTGTATAAAGGAATTCTAATTGAAGCTCCTCTATCAGATACTCCATAAGAGAAGTCGTGGATAGAAGCAGTTTCGTGTTTACCTGTCAAACGTTGTTCATTGTAAGCTCCGTATACCGCGATGTGTTCTTCAACAACTGGACGGAAAGCTTCACATATTTTTTCGTAAGTTTCTTTAGAACCACATGTTCTTAGAACTTCGTTTGAGAAGTTAGCGTGCATACCAGAACCATTCCAGTCTGTATCCCCTAGTGGTTTTGGGTGGTATTCGATATAGTAACCGTATTTTTCAGTCAAACGATCTAGTAAGTAACGGGCAACCCAGATTTCATCACCTGCTTTTTTAGCTCCTTTTGCAAACAATTGGAATTCCCATTGTCCACAAGCAACTTCTTGATTGATTCCTTCAAAGTTAAGTCCGGCAGCAATACATAAATCTGCATGCTCTTCAACTAGTTTTCTTCCGTGTGTATTTTTTCCACCTACTGAACAGTAGTACATTCCTTGTGGAGCAGGGTAACCACCTACAGGGAATCCTAGTGGTAGTAATGTTTTTGTATCCATGATAAAGTATTCTTGCTCGAATCCAAACCAAAAATCATCGTTATCGTCATCAATTGTAGCTCTACCATTTGAAGGGTGTGGTCTTCCATCAGCATACATAACTTCAGACATTACCAAATATCCGTTGATACGAGTTGGATCTGGATAAATAGCAACTGGTACTAGTAAGCAATCAGATGAACCACCTTCAGCTTGTTTTGTAGATGAACCGTCAAATGACCAGTTACCTATTTCTTCTAATGTACCTTTGAAGTTTTCATGTTCTTCAACTTTAGTTTTGCTTCTTAAATTTTGTGTTGGTTCGTATCCGTCTAACCAGATATACTCTAATTTAATTTTAGCCATAATATAATAATTTGTTTTTTGATTTTTTTTCTGATGCAAATATAAAATAATTTGTTTATGTCGTAAAATTGGGGGGTATTTTTTATTTGAGTGCTTTTAATTTTTAATATTACTGCAATTTTAGAGGGGTGTAATTGAAAAATTATGATTTTTAAGCTGTAAAATGATTGAATTCGTAATTTACTGATTTTAAAAGGTAAATTTAAATTAAGATTTTTAGTACTATAATTTGAAAATTAAGTTGTTAATACATTTTTTTTGATATTACATCTAACCCATTAGAATACAATTTATAAATGAATGCTTTAATTATTTGTTTAACAGAATAATTTATATTTGTATATGTTTATTAGTGATTATTAATTTAAGATTTATCATATGTCATCAATTCGTTTTCAAGCTTTAAAAGAAGCTTCAAATAGAAAGTTAGTAGAGTTTCAAGAGTCAGGAAGAAAATCGGTTCTCTTTGGAGCTAATGTTTTCAACGATAAGGCCATGAAGCAATATTTGACTTCAGATGCTTTTAAAGGTGTACAGGGTGCGGTTCAACACGGAACTAAAATCGACAGAAAATTGGCAGACTATATTGCCATGGGAATGAAAGAATGGGCTTTGTCCAAGGGTGTAACTCACTATACGCATTGGTTTCAGCCTCTTACAGGAACAACCGCAGAGAAGCATGACGCTTTTTTTGAAACTTCTTATGACGGAAGTGATCCACTGGAAAAGTTTGGCGGTGCTCAATTGGTTCAACAAGAACCAGATGCATCTAGTTTCCCTAATGGCGGAATAAGGAATACATTTGAAGC
The DNA here is from genome assembly GCF_031456055.1 of Flavobacterium granuli. Taxonomy (GTDB): domain Bacteria; phylum Bacteroidota; class Bacteroidia; order Flavobacteriales; family Flavobacteriaceae; genus Flavobacterium; species Flavobacterium granuli_A. The sequence goes on along the minus strand of NZ_JAVDTX010000001.1, from coordinate 426,452 downwards.
TCGTGGTTATACCGCTTGGGATCCAACTTCTCCAGCTTTTATATTTGGAACAACTTTGTGTATTCCAACGATTTTTATTTCTTACACCGGAGAAGCATTGGATAATAAGATTCCATTATTGAGAGCATTGTCGGCTATGGATGAAGCAGCTACAGAAGTTTGTAAATATTTTGATAAGAATGTTAAGAAGGTAACAGCTACTTTAGGCTGGGAACAAGAGTATTTCTTGATTGACAGATCATTGGCCAATTCTCGCCCAGATCTTATTATGACAGGAAGGACCTTGTTGGGACATACTTCTGCTAAGGGACAACAGTTGGACGATCATTATTTTGGTTCAATTCCAACTCGTGCTTTAACATATATGAGAGATTTGGAACAAGAATGTATGTTGTTGGGAATACCGGTTAAAACACGTCATAATGAAGTTGCTCCGAATCAATTTGAATTCGCTCCTATTTTTGAAGAAACAAATTTAGCAGTTGATCATAACTGTTTATTGATGGATGTTATGCAGAAAGTGGCTGAGCGTCATGATTTGAAAGTATTGCTTCATGAAAAACCTTTTAAAGGAGTAAATGGTTCTGGTAAGCATAACAACTGGTCGTTGGCAACTGATACAGGTGTGAACTTGTTGAGTCCAAGTAAAACACCAATGACAAATTTGCAGTTTTTGACTTTCTTTATCAATACTATAAAAGCGGTGAATGATTATGAGGCTTTATTGAGGGGTTCTATTGCCACTGCTAGCAACGATCATAGATTAGGAGCCAATGAAGCACCTCCGGCAATTATTTCGGTGTTTATTGGGGAGCAACTAACCAAAGTTTTAGCTGAATTGGAAGGAGTTTCTACTGGGAAATTGTCTCCGGAAGAAAAAACCGATTTGAAACTAAATGTTGTAGGTAAAATTCCAGATGTCCTTTTGGATAACACTGATAGAAATAGAACTTCACCATTTGCTTTTACTGGAAATAAATTTGAATTTAGAGCAGTTGGTTCTTCTGCAAATTGCTCAAATGCGATGACTACTTTGAATACCATTGTGGCTAAACAGCTTAGAGATTTTAAAACAGCTGTTGATGATTTAATTGAATCAAAAGACATGAAGAAAGATGATGCTATTTTCAACGTCTTAAGAGAGTACATCAAACAATCAAAAAAAATACTTTTTGAAGGAGATGGTTATAGTGAGGCTTGGCAAAAAGAGGCAGCAAAAAGAGGATTAAGTAATTTTAAAACTACTCCAGAAGCTTTGAAAGCAAGAGCCTCAAAACAAGCGATAGATTTGTTTTCAGAGATGGGAATTATGAATCAAATTGAGGTGGAAGCTCGTTATGAAATAGAATTAGAGGAATACACCAAAAAAATACAGATTGAAGGTAGAGTTCTTGGTGATATTTCAAAGAATCATGTAATTCCTACAGCTATTAAATATCAAAATACTTTGATTGAGAATGTTAAAGGATTGAAAGATATTTTTGGATCTGAGTTTGAATCTATTGCCAAAGAACAAATCATATTGATAAAAGAGATTTCTGGACATATTGAAGGTATCAATTCTAAAGTAGAAGAGATGACTGAAGAAAGAAAGAAAGCCAATAATTTAACTGATGCTCATGCAATGGCTGAAGCGTATTGTAATCATGTAAAACCATATTTTGAAATCATTAGAAATCATTGCGACAAATTAGAATTATTGGTCGATAATGAACTTTGGACTTTAACTAAATACAGAGAATTACTTTTGACAAAATAAATTATTAAAGTTATTGAAAAGAGACTATTCGTAAGAAAGTCTCTTTTTTTTATGAATTAAATTGTAAAATTAGTAGGATAAATATAGATTTATATTTTATCGATTTGACACTTTATCGGTTTAGTTTTACAGTTTGTCGGAAATACCTAATTAGTTAATAAATAGATAATTGTCTTTTTTTGAATGTTCAAAACATTATTTTAAATTTGTTCGGTGAAAAAATGAGAAGTAACGAAATAAAGCTTTTTTACGATGTCACAATAATGAAAGATACCCCATTTTCATTAAAAGTAAAACCTACAAAATTATAATATAAATTTCCCCATTATATTATTAAAACCTACATATATGTTTGTATTAACAACCAATTAAATATATGTATTATGAAAAAAATTTTTTTGAGCGTCTCGACAACGTTATTGACAATGGTAGGATTTGCGCAGGCAAACGTAAGTGATGTAGGCCAGTATGGATGGCTAAATGGAGCATTAGTTGTTCAAGTGGGGGAATCCAATGAATCTGATGTTATTCAAGGAGGATTAGCTAACTTAGCTGTAGTAGGTCAATTGGGAGATTCAAATGAAGCTTTTATTGGGCAGTTGGGAATTGCAAATGGAGCGTTAATAACTCAAAATGGTTCTTCAAACAATGCGGGGATTATTCAAATTGGTGCATTCAATTTTTCTTCAATTAATCAAGAGGGAGATAACAATAGTGCAGGAAATATACAATTAGGAGTTGGAAATACTTCTGCTATTGCTCAAGACGGGGATGATAACGCAGGTGTTGTTGTACAAGGATTTTGGGGAAATGCTGTAGGGTTAACTCAAATTGGAATTGGAAATTTTGCGGAATCGATTCAACTTGGTTGGGACAATACCTCTAACATTACTCAATATGGTCTAGGTAATATAGCTGGAACGCTTCAGATTGGTTATGATCATGTAAGTAATATAACTCAGGGAGGTTTAGGTAATGTTGCCTTGGTATTCCAATCCAATTAATTTATTAAAAATTAATGTTCAAGAAGCAGAGCTGATTAGTCGGTTCTGCTTTTTTTATTTAATTGGAAACGTGATTAAGTATAAAAGTTAATTCTAATAAGATTCTCTTTTGTATAAAAATATGATGAAATGATTATTTGGAGGTGTTTTCAAAAATTTTGATTTATAAAAATTGGTTTAAAGTATTAAAATTATAATAGTCTTTATATAGTGTTGAGATTGTAGATGGTATTTTTATTCGCTTTTTTGTTCTTTGTCGATTTACTTTTACACTTCATCGAAAAACATTGAAATGTCTATAAATTAGGTTGTTATAAGTTTTTTTTATAAAAATTAATTTATAAATTTGACACATAATATTTCATTAAGCATATTATTTAGATGAAATTTTAAATAAGAAATTCCCAAATTTCAATTTTTAAAAACCTGCAAAATAGTACAACTTACCCCTCGTTTGTACTTTTATTAAACCTACGATTATGATAATATAATTACCCTGTTATGTTATTTTAGCCTACATAATAATTTGTATTAACAACCAATTAAATATATTTATTATGAAAAAAGTTATTTTGAGCATCTCAGCGATGCTATTGTCAGTAGTAGGTTTTGCACAAGCAAACGTAAGTAATGTGGATCAGTGGGGTGCTTTAAATGGAGCATTAGTTGTTCAAGTAGGAAATGAAAATGATTCCGATGTTTTTCAACTTGGAGTTTTGAATATTTCTGTTGTAGCTCAAGATGGGGGTTTCAATGAAGCAGACACTGATCAAATAGGTCTTTTGAATATTTCGACTGTTAGTCAAGAAGGTAATGGTAATCAAGCTTATGTAGGACAGCTTGGAGCATTTAACTTTGCAAGCACTTCTCAAATAGGTGAAAGTAATAATGCTGCAACTATACAATTAGGAGCTTTAAATACTGCGTCTACTATTCAAGAAGGAAATGATAACAATGCACTTACAGTACAAGTTTTGGCTGGAAACAATTCTGAAATTTCTCAAGAAGGAGAATTTAACGGCGCAGCAGTGTTCCAATTAGGATTTGCAAATGATGCTTTAACTGTTCAAAATGGTACTGGCAATATTAGTGGTACTATACAATTAGGGTTCTTAAATGAAGCTCAAACTTGGCAAACTGGAGAATCTAATGCTGCTTTGACTATTCAATTGGGTGATTCTCATTCTAGTGTAATAAGCCAAAACGGTTATGCAAACGGAGCTATTGTTTTTCAATCTAACTAATTAGGTTTTAAAAAAAGCATCCTAAAAATAAAAGGGGAACTGAATTAAAAATTCAGTTCCCCTTTTTTAATGTTTTATTTTATTTTTTGAGTGTCTTACCTTTTTTTATATGGATATGGTTTTACTGTTATTTAAATAATGAGAGATATTTCCTATTTTTATTTTTTTCATGATTTACCCTTCAACGACTTAGTTTCGCTTTTTATCGAATAAGTGACATGAAGACTTAAAATAGCTTATTTCAGTTAGTTATCTTTTGAAAACATTTTATAAATTTGATAGTATAATTGAATTTAAAGTTTTAAAGTATTACTTTTTTACTGAATTTGTAAAATTTTGGTTTCTGATGTTTTCTTTTTTTATAAACAATTAAAATTGAAAGCTGTTAGCTGAAATTATTGGGATAAGCATTTTTAAAGTTTGTTTTAGAAGTTCTTTTTTTTAAATCCAAAAGCCATGATTATAAAAGATAAAATATTTTTATTCGTTATGCTACTCGCTTCTCCGTTAGTAGTTATTGGGCAAGAAGAGGTTGATAATAATTCGCTTGATGCGTCTAAGTTAATTACAAAAGAATTGTTGATTAGGAATGATAAAGTAAATGTTGAAAATTCACAAAGTACCAATCAATATCTTCAGAACAATAATTTGATTCAAATTAAGCAAATAGGGAATTATAATTATTCTAGTGTTTATGTGAGGAGTTATCAAGCAGATGTTCAGGTGAATCAGAATGGAGATAACAATTATGCAAATGTCTATAGAAACGCTTATACACTGAACGAAAATATCAACCAAACAGGAAATAACAATTTTATTAGTGATTTTTCTGTGTATTCGGATGAACCTGTAAATACCTCTTTCAATCAATATGGAAATAATTTGACAATAATTAGTAATGGTTCGAATTCCATTTCCAAAAATTTGCAAATCAACCAAACTGGAAATTCAGGTACTGTTTATATCTATAATCGTTAGATCATGAAAGGCTTTGTGCTAAAATGGCTTTGTTTGTGTTTGTTTTTTAGTTTTCAAAAAATGAATTCTCAAGCTATTTATAAAGAGGTAAAAGCAAAAATTGAAGTTGAAAAAGTTGAAAATATGCTATCCGTAAGAGGTACAGTTGAAAATTTAAAAGCAGAGTATAAAAGCATCTCTTATAAACTGACAGTTTTCAAAAAGAATAAAAGCAATTCTAATAGCTCTAAGAATGCTCAAGATGGAAGAGTTATTTTAGATCCTCAGCAAAAAGTCACCTTGTCCAAAACTCAAATAAATGAGGGTAAGGACGATCAAATTATTCTATTGTTGATTATCTCTGATGAGAATAATGTGATAATTGGTAAAGATAGAATAGAAATGGGAGTTGATGACGAGTCAAAAGTTGATGAATCAAAACCCAATGATGGTTTGGAAATGATGAATATAGTGTCGAATGATACCAAGACAAAATTAGGAAATGATTTCTACGAACTGTTTTATAAGGAATATTCCAAATTAAAAATTAAATCTAATAAAATTGTTTCGGTTCAAGAAGAAATGACTTTTGGTAGAACGACAAAAATAATGGTGTCGGTTGATGGAGAGTTGATTAATGAATTTATTTCAAGACCCGATGAGGATTTTATGAAATATATGGCAGAGACAGTCTCTGATAATGTTTTTAAATATTTTAAAAATATTGAAAAGCAAAATAAGTCTATACTGAGATATTAAACATATAATAATTAATTGTTTTAATAATTAAATAAAAAAAGAAATGAAATCATATCTAATTTTAATTTGTATGCTTGGTCTTTTTTTGAATACTAATGCTCAGGCATTAATATATAAACCCATGAATCCAAATTTTGGTGGTGATACTTTTGGTTATCAGATGTTGCTTAGTTCTGCTGATGCACAAAATGATTTTAAGGAAGATCAGTCAAATGCTTTTAAACAACCCTCACAATTGGAACGTTTTAAAGAAAATTTAAATAATCAATTGTTGAATAAAATTTCTAATTCATTATTCGAAGATCAGTTTGGAAGTAATGGTATATCAGAAGGAACCTATAATTTTGGAACATTATCGGTTGATGTTTACCCTTCAAATCTTGGTTTAACGGTGGATATATTAGATATAGAAACTGGTGAACAAACACAAGTAATAGTTCCTGGAAGTTAATTTAGAGTAATAGACTATATTTTGCCTCATTTTTTGTTAAATAACCTTATTCATGAATCGAAAATTAATCATTGCGTTTTTACTTGCGCTTCTTTTGACGAGTTGTGGTGCGTACTTTAATCAGCCAGTTGGAGTTCAAAAGGCTGTTTTTGGTGAGAATACACCTGCAACTATAACTTTAAGAAGTTTACCTCTACCTAAAGAGCAAGTAGTAGTAGGTGTTTATAAATTTAAAGATCAAACTGGTCAATATAAACCTACTGAAATAGGAAGCACCTTTAGTACCGCAGTCACACAAGGTGCCACTTCTATATTAATAAAAGCTCTTCAAGACTCTAAATGGTTTGTGCCTATTGAGCGAGAAAATCTTAGTAATCTTTTGAACGAAAGAAATATAATTCGTTCTACAAGACAAGAGTATGCTACTGATTCCAATACCAAGGATACTCCTTTGACCCCATTATTATTTGCCGGGGTTTTATTAGAAGGAGGTATTATATCCTATGATTCCAATATTATTACGGGTGGGTATGGAGCTCGATATTTTGGTGCGGGTGCTTCAACTCAATACCGACAAGATCGAATTTCTATATATCTGAGGTTAGTCTCTACTTCAAACGGTAAAATTCTAAATACAGTTTATGTATCCAAAACGATACTTTCACAAAGTATCGATGCTAGTTTGTTTCGATATGTTAACATAAATAGACTTTTAGAAGTAGAAACTGGTTATACTCGAAATGAACCAATTCAGCTTGCCGTTACCGAAGCTATAGAAAAAGCGGTTGAAGGTTTGGTTGTTGATGGGATTAAGGATAAAATTTGGGAGGTAAAGGCAACAAATGACGAAGTTAAAGCATTTTTGGATAATTATGCTAAAGAAAAAGAAGAAGCTGATTTAGCATTGCTTTACGGTAGAGATAGAAATGAAAAAAGAGGTAAAGCAGGATTTGACTTAGCTGGAGGTGCAGCTTATATTGATGGCGATTATATAAACCCAACTCCTAAACCAATGTTTAAAGCTGGAATGAGGTATTTTTTTACACCCTATTTTGATATAAGTGGTTCATTTAGTGTTTTTCGAGTCGGGAATAAAGATATGTTAGATGTCGGTTATGGCTCTATTGACGTGAATCTAGATTTTACGATTCTCCCGTATGACTATTTTAGCCCTTTTGTTTACATAGGGACTGGTACTTATTTTAATAAAGCTTACGATAACATACAAAACAAAATTCAAGGTGGTGTAGGTTTAGAGTATTTAGTGTCAAATAATTTTGGAATAAAAGTTTACAGTGAGTTTAATATGAGTTTCTCAGATAGACTCGATTATATAGCTGCTGGAAAAAGAGACGATTATTTTTATTGTTTTGGACTGGGGGTGAGTTATTATATACCACAACGATTTGGTAAAAAAGCAGTCAAATAATTTCAGTGATTTGAATGCTTAAATTTTGCAAATAAATAAAGTTATTTATAAAAAACCTACAAATGGAAAAGTTAAGAATCGGAATTTTAATGTGCTTAATTATCTTATTTTCATGTTCTGAAGAAAAGATAACTGATGGCGGAACTGGTACTGTAAAGGGAAGAGTTGTTGATGCTGTTACTTTTGCACCAATTGAAAATGCAAAGGTTTCTTCAAATCCTTCTACTGATACCTATTTTACAGATAAAGATGGATATTTTACTTTTGAAGGAATTACAATTGGAAAGTATACTTTTGAAGCGAGAAAAGATAAATATGTTGCTAAGTTTGAAGCGGCAACTGTTAAGCTGAATGAAACCACTCAAATTATTTTTGAATTGAAAGTCTCAACTGCCGATAACAGACCACCAGATGTTCCTGTATTAACTTCTCCTGCTGATCTTGCCAAAAATCAAGCTATAAATCTACAGTTGACTTGGACAGCTACCGATATTGATAAAGATTCATTAACATATGTTGTAACTGTTAAAAATGGAACTACAGATGAAATCACAACATACAAGGATTTAAAGACAAGAAGTTTGGATTTGAAAGACTTAAAATATAGTACCAAATATTATTGGCAAGTTGCTTCTTCTGACGGAATTAATATACCGGTCAATAGTTTGGTCAGTTCTTTTACTACTTTGCCTTTTCCTAATCCAAGATTTTTATATATCAAAAAGGTAAATAACAATAATGTAATTTATACAGCTGATGAGGCAGGTAATGAATTGCAATTAACATCTTCGTCTATTAATAGTTATAGACCAAGAAAGAATTTGCAATCTAATAAAATTGCTTACATCAGTTCTGATGGTTCACAGAACCAAATTTATATGATGAATCTTGATGGGTCGAACATCAAAAAAATCACGAATACTGTGCCTATAGCTGGATTCAATATGGAAAATATCAATTTTTGTTGGAGCACTAATGGAAGTCAGATTCTCTACCCAAATTTTGATAAATTATATCGAATAAATAGTGATGGCGGTGGTTTAATAGAAATATTTAAAACTCCAAATGGTAAATTTATTTCTGAATGTGATTGGAATCAGAGTGCAAATCAAATTGTATTAAAAGTAAATGATATATCAGGTTATAATGTTGAGATTTATGTAATTAAAGGGAATGGTCAGGTGTTGTATAATGTGCTTTCTGGGCAGACGGGAGCGGTTAGCGGTTTGAATATGTCCTTCGATACACAAAAAATTGTATTTACCAGAGATGTTTCTGGAAACGAAAATTCGACATATAGAAGATTTGATTCGAGAATTTTTATTTATGATAGGGTTGCAAATACCATAACACAGCTGAATACAACTAAAGATAATGGCTTTAATGATTTGGATGCAAAATTTTCTCCAAATGAAGCTGAAATCATTTTTACAAACACTTCCAATGATGGAATATCAGTTAAAAATGTTTATAAAACATCTGTAACAAACACAGGTACGGGTACTACGGGTAGTGCTAGAACATTACTATTTTCGGGTGGTTCAATGCCCGAATGGAAATAAGGATGTAATAAGGGTTATAATATAAAGGTTGAAATACGTTTAAACTTTTCTTGCTATTTATAGAAGAGTTTAGGCGTTTTTCTTTTTTAGGTTTTTATATTTGATTTAGTGAATTTTTCCAAATCGATAACTTTGTTTGTAAGAGATATTTTAAACTGCCATTTGTCTTTTCTTTCTTTCATAGAATTATTAATTAAGTTTTATTGTAAATTTGAACAATAAAACCCAAATCATGAAGTTTTTTGCCACCCTACTATTTAGTTTTATGGTTTCTTGTGTTTTTGCACAGGAACAAGTTTCGTTTTTTTTTGAAAGCAACAAGTTTGTTTTACAAAAAGAAGAGTTATTGAAATTGAATAAATGGTTGAGCGTAAATAAGGATGTAAAAGTTGTTGGAGTTTATGGTTTTTGTGATGAAGAAGGATCTGTTGGTTATAATGATACTTTAGCGAAAAAGAGGATCAATTACGTGTTCAACACCATAAAGAATAAAATAAAAATTAGAGAGGATTTCAAAACAAGAAATTTTGGAGAATTACATACTTCCTCTCCAATTAAAGCTGAAAACAGAAAAGTTACTTTGTATTATATTTTGCCAAAAGATTTTGTAAATGAGGAAAAAATTATAGCACCCAAAAAAGTAGTTGTGGTAGAAAAGAAAAAGCCAAAAGTTAAATTTTCTGATGTTTATGTTTATGAAAATCCAGATGGATCTTCAGTGAACATTAAAATTGATACTGTCTTTATGAAAAAAGTAAGCCTTGCCAATATTGGTGAGAAGCTAAAATTGGAGAGCATGAATTTTTTCGTTGATACTTTTGCGATAATGCCACAATCCAGATCGGTAATGTTTGAATTGTTGACAGTTATGCAAAGCTGTCCAGATTTAAAAATACAAATTCAAGGGCATATTTGTTGTGTTAAAAAAGATGTTCGGGATTTAAGCACCCAACGAGCCAAAGCGATTTGCAAATTTTTGGAATATAATGGTATAGAGAAGAACAGAATGACTTTTGTTGGATTCGGTAGTTCGAAACCATTATATACTTTACCCGAAAAAACAGAAGCGGAACGAGAAGCAAATCGTCGTGTAGAAATTGAAATTATAGCCAATTAAAAGTAGTTTACAGAAATCGGAATTCAGGTTCTAGAATTTGAAATTTGCCATTGCCATTGCCATTGAAATTTAATTGTATAATTGTTACATTAAAATTATCTTTGCCCAACATACACACAACTAAAAAATGAGTTCAGATACTTCAAAAAGATATGCACAACGTGGTGTTTCGGCATCAAAGGAAGATGTGCATAACGCCATTAAAAATATAGACAAAGGTTTATTTCCTCAAGCATTTTGTAAAATTGTTCCTGATTATTTGACACAGGACGAAGACTATTGCTTGATAATGCATGCAGATGGTGCTGGTACAAAATCATCATTGGCCTATATGTATTGGAAAGAAACAGGGGATATTTCGGTTTGGAAGGGAATCGCTCAAGATGCGTTGATCATGAATATTGACGATTTATTGTGTGTAGGTGCAACCGATAATATTTTGCTTTCTTCAACTATTGGAAGAAACAAAAACGTTATTCCTGGCGAAGTTTTATCTGCCATTATTAATGGAACCGAAGAACTAATAAAAGAGCTTGATTCGTTTGGTGTTACTATTCATTCAACTGGAGGAGAAACTGCCGATGTTGGTGATTTAGTAAGAACCATTATTGTAGATTCTACAGTAACGGCTAGAATGAAACGTTCCAAAGTAATCGATAATGCCAATATAAAAGCAGGTGATGTCATCGTTGGATTAGCTTCTTTTGGACAAGCGACTTATGAAAAAGGTTATAACGGAGGAATGGGAAGTAACGGACTTACTTCTGCACGTCATGATGTTTTTGAAAAATATTTAGCCAATAAATATCCAGAAAGCTTTGATGCGGCTGTTCCTAATGAATTGATTTATTCTGGACAAGTAAAATTGACTGATGCCGTAGAAAATTCGCCTATAGATGCTGGGCAATTGGTACTTTCGCCAACAAGAACTTATGCGCCAATAATCAAGAAAATTTTAGACAAATATACTTCACAAGATGTTCACGGAATGGTGCATTGCAGTGGAGGAGCACAGACAAAGATTTTACATTTTGTTCAAAACTTACATATTATAAAAGACAATTTATTTCCGGTTCCGCCTTTGTTTCAATTGATACAGGAGCAATCCAAAACCGATTGGAAAGAAATGTATCAAGTTTTCAACTGTGGACATCGTATGGAAATATACGTGCCCGAAGCTATCGCACAGGACATTATCGCAATCTCAAAATCATTCAATGTTGATGCCCAAATTGTGGGTAGAGTAGAAGCCTCTGATTCCAAAAGACTAACAATCACTAGCGAATACGGTACTTTCGAGTATTAAAAATTGTTAAAACGCTCCGTTGCTCAATCGTTTAATTATGCAATCTTTCAATCTTTTAATTTTTTAAAATGTACGAATTAATATTCTGGAAATACTTGGAAGGTGTTTATTTAAATCATCACGAAGTGTATGAAGCAATCGATGAGCAGCAACTTGTGGAAGGCCTAGAAATACTTCCAGTTGAGGTAATCCTAAATAGATTTAATACCGTTTTTACAAAATGGGAGAAAGTCGATAATAACAGTTGGAAAAACACCAACGGCAAAGGCGCTTTTCAAATAAGAACAACCCCACAAAGTATCAAAATAGATTGTTATGGCACCGAAGGCAAGACCATGAATTTACTTGTTGATACAATGGCTGAATTCAAATGTCCGTTATATGACCCTCAAGTTCCTGAGCGTTATGACGAAATGAGTGAATAGTTTTTTCAGGAGCTATTCCAGCTATCCGTTACAAGTCCTCGCATAAAACATTAATTTTCTAAGTGATAAAAGGAGCTTCTACTGGTCGCTCTTTCATAACAAGAAAGTTAATGTTTTATACTGTGGGCTTTTCACTTCTATCTGGGCTATGAGATCAGTAATTATTTATCAAACTGCAGAGATTTGTCTTTTTTTTATAAATTAGTAAAAAAAAATAATGTCTATTTCTCAATTCCCTCAAGATGTTGTACTTCAAGATGAAATGGTTTTACTTCGTCCTTTACAACTTACCGATATCGAAAACCTACTTGATATTTCAATTAATGAACCAGAAACCTGGGAATATTCATTAGTTCGCGCCAATGGAAAAGAAAATTTGGAAAAGTATATTCAAATTGCGCTTAAAGCAAGAGAAAATCAAACCGAATTTCCATTTATAGTTATGGATAAAAAATCAGGTAAATATGCTGGAAGTACTCGCTTTTATGACATCAATATGCCGTTCAAAACGGTACAATTGGGATATACTTGGTATGGGAAAGATTTTAGAGGGACAGGACTCAATAAACACTGTAAGTATCTTTTATTGCAATTTGCATTTGGAACACTTGGTATGGAGCGTGTAGAGTTCCGTGCCGACAACAACAACCAGCGAAGCATTGCTGCAATGAAAAGCATTGGATGTAAAGTTGAAGGAGTTATGCGTAGCCACATGCCAACAGCAGATAGTGATGTTCGTAGGGATAGTATTGTATTAAGTATCCTTAAAAACGAATGGTTCGATACTGTTAGAGAAAATTTAAACTCAAAATTATAATTCTTTTTTTAAATAAACATTAAATAAATAGAACATGCATTTATAAAAAAGGCAAGGAATTAAATAAGACCAGAGTCTTTGTTAGGGAAACTAATGTAAAATGTACTTCCTTTGCCTTCTTCACTTTCAACCCATATTTTACCTTTATGTTTTTCGATGAATTCTTTGCACAAAATCAATCCTAATCCTGTACTAGGTTCATCTTCAGTTCCAATTCGGTTATTTTGAACATCTATTTTGAATAAATCTAGAACCATTTCTGGACTCATTCCTATTCCTGTATCTTTGACTGTAATGAGAGTGTTGTAAAAATCTTCTTTTTCTTGGATGTCAACTGATCCTCTTTTTGGTGTGAATTTTATAGCATTCAAAACAATATTGCGAATTACAGCTTGGAACATATTTTTATCTGCAAAAAGTGTCGTAGAATTTGAAATAGTTGTATTGATACTTATTCCTTTTTTATCTGCATTATTCTGTAATGTGACAATACTATCCAATACAGCTGTTTTTAACGGGTATTCTTTTGGAACAAATGGAATTAAATCTTGTTCCATTCTTGACCAATCCAATAGATTCTCCAAAAGGGCAAAAAGATTTTTGGCTGAACTTCTCATATTAACAGCAGCAAATTTTATATCCCCAGTAGACATTGTGTCTATGTCTTCAGCCATTAACTCTGTTAAGCCCAAAAAGCCATTGAATGGGCCTCTTAAATCGTGTGCAATGATGGAATAAAATTTGTCTTTTTGGGAATTTATATTCGAAATCAAAATGTTTTTTTCTTTGAGCAAGAGATTATTTCTTCTTTTGGAATCGTATAAGAACAAGAATAAGCCCAATAATGCCGCAACAGCAGTAGATATCGTAATTAGAAAATAGACTTTTCGTGAATCACTATTTATTCTGAGGGTTTGAATTTCTATTTGTTTGTCCCTTAAATCTATTTCTCTTTGAAATTCAAGATTGGCTAATTTTTTTTCACTTTCTTTCGAAAATATAGAGTCCTTTATGCGGGAATATTTTTCAAAACACTTCAACGCTACTTCATAATTACCTTTTGATTTGTTGGCTTTGGAAAGATAGAAATAGGTTTCTTGGATGTCTTTTAAAGATTTATACTTCTCAAAAATACGTAAGGCATTTTCAAATAAATAGATTGATTTATCGATAAGTGTTTCTTTATCTTTTTTATATTTTTCATCTTGTGACATTAAGTAAAATGCTCTTCCAAGGTCATAAGTGTTATAATTATTATAAAGGTTTGAATGATCATCATAAGTTGCGATTGACTTATTTAAAAACTCTATGCCTTTTTCATAATTTTTTAAGTTGATATAACAAATACCTATATTGGAAAGATTTAAACCAATTCCTTCTGCGTCGTCAAGTTTTTTGTTTATTATCAGTGCTTTGTAAAAGTAGTTTAATGATCTCCGATATTCTTTTTTTTGCAAATACACATCTCCCATATTATTCAAAAGCAACGAAACATTTCTTTCTTTCTTGGATTGATAGCTTAGTTTCAGTGCTTTATTATAAAAAATAAGTCCTTGTTTGTAATTTTTGAGATCAATATAAATTAATCCAATGTTATTGTAAGCAGTAGTTAGGCTTTTTGCGTCATTTAGATTTTCATAGATTGCAAGTGCTTTATAAAGATTTTTTAAAGCATGGGCATAGTCTGATTTTATTTCATAAGCGGTACCCAGATTCCCATAGGTATCAGCAATATGCTTGTCGCTTTTTGTTTTTTGAGCATAATGAAGCGCCTTTTTTGCATAATTTATTGCTTCATCAGGACCAATATATTCTGAGTAAGAGGAAAGATTTGTTAGTAAAACTGTTTTTTCTGATTCGTCTTTTGCTTGTTTTAATGCTATTTTTAACGAGTCAATAGTCTTATAAATAGGATTTTGTGCTTGTAATGTAGAAAAGATCAAAAAAAGTAATAATAGAGTAGTTTTTCGAATCATTTATGTGGTATTTTTTTCAAAAATACACTAATTTATGTTAATTCATGAGGAAAACTAAAATAAAAAGTAGTGCCTTTGTTTACTTCACTTTCTACCCAAATTTTCCCATTATGTTTCTCCACAAATTCTTTGCACAGGATTAATCCCAGTCCAGTACTTGGTTCGTTTTCAGTTCCATTTCTATTGGTCTTAATATCTAGTTTAAATAAATTATTCTGTATTTTGGCATCCATTCCAATTCCAGTATCGGATATTGAAACGATTGTATTTTTCGAATCTTCATGAGCTTCGATTTTTACACTTCCATCTTTTGGTGTAAACTTTATGGCATTGGACAATAAGTTTCGAATAACTGATTGCAGAATGTGATGATCTGCATAAATAGTTAAGTCTTCCGGTATTGACCTTTGAATTTTAATTCTTTTTTTATTTGCTTCGTCTTGTAGCGCGTTAATACTTTCGTTTACTAAAGAAAGAAATTTGCTTTTTTGAGGGTTAAAGGGAATTAATCCCTGTTCCATTCTCGACCATTCCAGTAAGTTTTCCAATAATCTATGTAAATTGACTGCAGAGCTTCTCATATTTACTGCTGCAAATTGGATTTCTTCTTTATCCATATTGTCAATATCTTGAGCCAATAGTTCTGTTAATCCTAGAAAACCATTGAAAGGTCCTCTAAGATCATGTGCAATTATGGAGAAGAATTTGTCTTTTTGTTTGTTGATGTTGGATATTACTTTGTTTTTCTCTTCTAATTGTAAGTTCGTTTTTCTCTTTGATAAATACAGCCAAAAAAAGAGGGTTAAAAGAATTATTACCGCAATGGTTATGGTATATAATAGATAGACTTTTCGAGCTTCATTCTTGATTTTAAGATTTTGAATTTCAATTTTTTCATCTCTCAACTCGATTTCTCTTTGCGATTTTAGAAATTCAATTTGTATTTTATTTTCATTAGAAAAAATGGAATCATTTAGCTTTGAACTTTTTTCAAAAAGTTGAAGGGCGAGTTCTGGTTTTTCTTGGGTTTTATAAATTTTAGACAAATAGGAATAGGAATCTCTCATGTCCATTAATGATTCCTCTCTTGTGAAAATGATCAAGGATTCATTGATATAGTTCAAAGATTTTTGCAAAAAGCTATCTCGATTTATTTTGTTTTTTTCGCCTAAAGCGAGATAATAATAAGATTTACCTAATTCTAATTTATTATAAGCATTGAATAAACTTGGGTCATCATTGTAAATAGAAATGGATTTGTTAATAGCTTCAATAGATTTTCGATATTGCTTAAGAAAGTTTAAAGTAATACCAATATTAGTATAATTTATTCCAGATTTATAGCTGGTCTTTTCATAAGCATTCATTTTAATTGCTTTATTAAAATAATCTAATGCTTTTTGATATTGTTTCATTCTCAAATAGACATCCCCAATGTTATTTAAGTAGGTTGCAATGGATTTCCTATCATTAATTTCTTTGCTAGTTTCTAATGCTTTTGTATAACAGGATAATGCTAATTTGTAATTTTTAAATTCAGCATAGATTGTGCCAAGTCTATTATTGGCATTGGCAATTCCTTTTTTATCGTTTAGATTTTCGCTGATATTAAGCGATTTATAGATATAATCTAAGGCTTTTGGAAAATCAGCTTTTAACCAATAATATATGCCATAATTGAGGTAAGATCTTGCTATTCCTTTTTCATAATTGTTCTTTTTGGAAAGATTATGAGCTATTTCAGCATATTGATAACTTTTTTTAGAATCAATATTATAGTATGAAAAAGATAAATCATTAAGAATGTTTATTTTTAATGTGTCTTCCTTAGCATTTTTTAGTTCTATTTTTAAAGAATCAAGTGTATGTTGCTCAATATTTGTTTGAGAAAAAGAAAGAGTACTTGTAAGAAGTAGACAAAGTAAAAAGATTGATTTTTTCATTAATATTTATTTAGTCCTGTCCTAAATGACATTGAGCGTATTTTTTTTTGAAAACTAAAATTAAATGTAGATCCTTTTCTTCTTTACTTTCTAACCAAATTTCGGTTGGGATTTTGATTGAGAAAACAATTGTTTTCTGGAGTTTTATTTTTAATATAGCTACTGATTTTGAATTTTGGGAATGATATTAATAACATTCCATAATTATAATTTTACGTTTTATTTATTATGTGAAAAAATATTCATCGGTATTTTTGCATAATTTTTTTAAAAATAATAATAAATTGAAAATATTATAATATTATTTCTCAAAAAGTGTTCCATTTTTGAAAAAAATATCGATATGAGGCTATTTTTAATCGACAAAATGTAAGTAAAATGTTTTTTGTAATACTAAGCTTATGTTGTGATAAAAAACATTACTTCTAATAAATTTTATTATAAAGTTACAAATTTGTATTTACCACTAGATATTTATTTCATTTTTTCAATAGTGTTCTTTGTTTTTATCTAGCAAAAACATAATTCCCTTAAAAAAGGATACCTTTGTGAACTATAAAAAATAAATAAATTAAAAGTATCTATATGAAAATAAATCCAAAAAACGGAATTGATAAACTCATTTTCGGAATGAAACAAAATGATGTTATTGCTGTTTACGGTAAACCAAATAAAAATTACAAAGACGAAGATGAAAATGTGATTTTTGTTTATAATGAACTTAAAATTCGTTTGACTTTTTATGAAGAAGAAGATTTAAAATTAGGGTATTTAGTTGCATCGAATCCAAGTTTGGAATTGTTTGGTAATAAAGTAATTAATAGAAAAATATCGGATGTTAAAAAGGATTTGGCTCAAAAGGGAATAACCAAATTTACCCAAGAAGAATTCGATACTTTCGAAAACTATTTTAATGAAGAAAATTGGATTATTCTTCAAACTGAATTTGACGAAGTCGTAAAATTCGAAATTGGAGCAATAATTAATGACAAAGATGAATTTGATTGGAAGTTTAAAAAGTAATGCTCAGAGTTTTTATGTAAATATGGAGTGATAAATGTTTTATTCAATTCAGTGTAAAAAAAAATGGATTACCAATGGTAATCCATTTTTTTTTTACAAGTAACAATAAGTTATTTGTTTAAGATTATTGTTTTTGACTTAAACCTGATTTTCTTTTTTTTGTCAAATAATTGCGTACTGGGACATCTATATAAGTCATCGTCAGATAGGCAAATCCAATCAAAACAAGTGTACCCAAAGAAACAACTACAAAGAGTGAAAATCCACTGAATTTATAGATATTTTGATATGTTGCGAATATCCATATTGCAAAGTAATGTGTCATATATAACGGATAGGATATGTTACCTAAAAAAACACATATTTTTTTTGTTTTTGGAGAAGTTACAACTCCTGCTCCCAAGGCAATCAAAAACGGGAAATAGAAAAGGACAATATGTGGTTCTGTCAAATAGTTCCATTCTGGATTAAAAGGATATAAAAATGCAGGGATTAAAAGCAGTGTAAGTCCGAGGAAGCCTAATTTTGATGGAATGATCCATTTGAAACGGTAGACTAAAATACCTGCTAAAAAGGAATAAGAAACACGTGCGCAACCATGCCAAAATGTAATGCCATCCCAGCCTCCCATGATACTGTAACTACTGTATGAAACATATGCTAATAGAATTCCAGCTATAAGTGTCAACAGTAATAAAATACGACGGGACAAACGCCATAATATTAGTGAATAAATGATATTAGCAATATATTCCCAAAACAATGACCAAGCAGGTGCGTTTAATCCAAAATTATTGCCCCAACGCTCATTCATTATCGGGAGGGGTATTAATAAGAGGGAACAAACAAAAAGAAGCAGTAGTTCAGATACGCTTCTGTTGGTAATATCACCATAAGGAATAAGGAAATAGCCAATTAAGCCCAGAATTGATCCAATAATGACCAAAGGATGCAATCGGATAAGGCGTGATTTAAAAAATTCAATAACTCCCATTTTTTCAATTCGGTCATCATATGCGTAGGCAATTACAAAACCAGAAAGACAAAAGAAAAAATCTACCGCAAGATAGCTATGTGCAAATAAATTTTTACTGGGATGATCATATGCCCATTCTAAAAAGTGAAAAATAACCACCGATATTGCGGCTACACCTCTAAGTCCGTCAAGGATTTCATAATGCTGTTTTGTTTTTATTAATTCGATGTCTTTCATGATAAATGTTTGTTTTATGAATTAGCCCAAATTTCATGAATTTATCCGTGAAATTTGGGCTAAAATTTATTTTGTATTTATCTTCAGGAACTAAACCCAAAAAATAATCTAATTCCGGAACACTGAAAATAGTATACTATTTACTGGTTTACTTTAATCAATTCCACTTCAAAGATTAAATCACTTTTTGGAGGAATGGCACCTGGATACCCTCTTTCTCCATAAGCTAAGGTATAAGGTATGTAAAATTTGTATTTTGCACCTTCCTTCATCAATTGAAGTCCTTCTGTCCAACCTTTAATTACCTGGTTTAAATTGAAATCAATTGGCTCTCCGCGTTGAACACTACTGTCAAATATTTTTCCATTATTAAAAGTTCCTGTATAGTGTACTTTAACATTACTCGTTAATGCTGGAATTGCACCAGTGCCTTCTTTTAAAACAATGTATTTTAAACCACTTGCAGTTGTTTGTCCATTGGCAAATTCTTTCAAAGCAATTGCATTTGCTGCTGCTCTTTCGCTTTCTTCTTTCTCAACTTTTAATTTTTCTTCAACCGCTTTATTTGAATAATAATCTGAGAATACTTTTGCAGCATCAAATTTTTTGGCAGTTTCTCCTTTTCTAGAAATTGTAATCTTTGTGATTACATCATCTTGTGCAATAGTATTTACTACCGACATTCCTTGTGTTACTTGACCGTAAATAGTATGTTTTCCGTTTAACCAAGGCGTATCTTTGTGAGTGATAAAAAATTGACTTCCATTGGTAGCAGGTCCAGAATTTGCCATAGCAAGAATTCCTGCTTTGTCAAATTTTGAATCATTAAACTCATCTTTGAAAGCATAACCAGGTCCTCCAGAACCATTACCATCTGGATCACCACCTTGAATCATAAAATCTTTGATTACCCTGTGAAATTTTAGACCATCAAAAAAAGGTTTTCCTTTTAATCTTTCAACGGCAACAAATGGATTTTTTCCTTCAGCCAAACTTATAAAATTAGCTACTGTAACAGGAGTTTTTTTGTAAAATAATTCAACAGTGATATTTCCTTTATTGGTTGCGATAGTGGCATAAATACCTTCGGGAGTAACAGCAGCAGGAGCTTTTACAGTTGTTGCTGTTTTTTTTGTGGTAACTGGTTTTTTTGTGTTTTGTGCGTGTAAATTGAATAACCCTAAAAAGAGTAATAATGTGATTTTAGATTTCATTGTATAAAATTTTAGTGTCAACTATTTTAAAATTAATTAGGCATTTTTTTTATTAACTCAATCTCAAAAATGATATTGGTATTTGGTGGAATTACATCACCTGCACCGGCTTCTCCGTATGCAAGATGTGATGGGATAAAAAGAACCGCTTTGTCTCCAATGGACATTTTTTCTATTCCTTCGATAAAACCAGGAATCAAACCGTCTTTTCTTCCTGCTTGAAATGGAATAGGTATGTATTGATTGGCTGCTGCTCTTGCTGGTTCAAATTTTCCAAAAGTTTTAGATACGTCTTCAATACTTGTGTCAAATAAAGTTCCATTTTCCAAAAATCCTGCATAATGAATATAAATGGTTGAACCCATTGCTGGCTTTTTACCTCCACTTTTTTTAGTGATTACATATTGAAGTCCAGTTGCTGTTTTGCTAGCTTTACTTTTTAGTTCAGTAAATGAAGCTACTTTTTGATCACAAACAGCTTTGTATTTGGCTTCATATTCTTTTTTTGCAGCGGCCTCTGCGGCTACTTTTTGTTTTTGGCTTTCAGATTCTATTTTGAAATAATCATAAAAAGTTTTTTTTGCATTAAACTTCTTGGCATCTTCACCATTTCTGATGATAGTTATACTTTTTATAAAATCATCTTGCTCTATTTTATTCACCACTTCAAGGTCGTAATTTACTACATGTCCAAAAATAGTGTGTTTTCCATCTAACCAAGGTGTCTCTAAGTGAGTGATGAAAAATTGACTGCTATTGGTTCCAGGCCCATTATTGGCCATTGCCAAAATCCCACCTTTGTCAAATTTTAAATTGCTAAATTCATCTTTGAATTTGTATCCTGTATCTCCAGATCCTGTTCCTAATGGATCTCCAGTTTGTGCCATAAAATCTTTGATAACTCTGTGGAATTTTAATCCAGTGTAAAAAGGCTTTCCTTTCAAAGTATCGTTGACAACAAATTCATTTTCACCTTCTGCCAATGTAATAAAGTTGGCAACTGTTACAGGTGCTTTTTTATAATCTAATTGCAATAAAATATTTCCTTTATTGGTTTCTATTTCGGCATATAAACCATCGGGTAAATTGTTGTGTTCTTTGTTACAAGAAATCAAAGTTGTAATGAGGAGTAATGCAAATAAAATATTTTTTTTCATTCTACTTTTTTTAATTTGTTAACGTGTCTTTTATGGTTGATTTGGGTTTTGTAGGCATAGGTGTATTTGCTTTTGCAACGGTTTTTGACTGAATTTGCTCATTATACTTAGATTCAGTCATAAAATCACGAAGTGTAACAGTACAAAATAAAGGTTGATTGGTGCCAATTTTGTTGTTGTCACCATGATATCCATATCCCATGTGCGAAGTGAAAAGAAAGTGTACTTTTTCTGTTTTTCGCATTAGTTTTATTCCATCTCTCAATCCCATCATGATTTCTTGTTTGTCTACTTTGTAAATCTGAGGTTCTAATTCTGCTTGAGAATAAATAATATTCCCCTTCAAATCTTTTATTTCATAATCAAAAAAAGCAATGTCTCCTTTTTGCGGAGTAAGACTGTCGGTCAAGTTTCTGGTTTCGTAATAATACCAATATCCTTTTTTGGAAGCTATATATTTCTTAGTAGGATCACTCTTTATTATAGCTTCGATTTGGTCTTCTTCTCCAGCAATCATTTTTTTATTTCGAGCAATAGATTGTTTCATAAAGCTTCCAGATGATTGTGAAACAGGTCTTCTGGCTTCTTGATGCTGTTTGCAACCTGTAAATAAAATGGAAGCAAAAAATACTATTAGTAATATTTTAAAATAGTTCATGGGCTATTGTATTTTTAAATTTTGTACTAAACTTTCAAATTTGTGTAGTGTTTCTTCCATCGAAATTTCTGACTTTCCTCCAGCAGCATTGCTGTGTCCTCCGCCTTGGAAATAATCTCTGGCAAATTGATTTACATCAAAATCACCTTGTGAACGGAAAGAAATTTTGATGATTCCCTCTTCTTTATTTTCGATAAAAATAGCGGTAAAAACAATTCCTTTTATACTTAAACCATAATTAACAATTCCCTCTGTATCACCTTTTACATAATCAAAACTGTTTAATTCCTCTTGTGTCAATGAAGTGTAGGATGTTTTATGATCGATCATTACTTTCATGTTTTGCAAAGCACGACCCAATAGTTGCAAACGATTATAAGAACTATTGTCGAATAATAGGGTTGGAATCAAAGTATTCTCTACTCCAAGATCAATTAATTCGGCAATAATCCTATGGGTTGTTCCGGTAGTTTTTGGAAATCGAAACGAGCCGGAATCAGTCAAAATCCCTGTGTAAATACATGTTGCAATAGTTTTGTCTAAATCTTGTTTTTTGTCCAAGAAAGAAATGAAATTATAAACCATTTCACAAGTAGAACCAAAAGCAACATCAGAATAAGTATGTGTAGCATAATCGTCTGGTTTTTGATGGTGGTCAATCATGATAAAAGGAGCAGTAAGTTTTTCTAAAACCTGTTCCATTTCACCAACTCTGTGAAGAGCGTTAAAATCCAAAGTAAAAACTATCTCTGATTCGTCTAAGATTTTAGTGCAAATTTCTTTGTCTTTTTCGTATATTCTTACTGTTTCTGAGCCTGGCATCCAAGCTAGAAAATCAGGAAAATCATTAGGAGAAATCACTGTAGGATAGTGATTGTTTTTTAGCAAAAAATGATATAACGCTAATGTTGAGCCCATGGCGTCTCCGTCTGGACCTCGATGTGGAATTATGGCAATTTTTTTTGGAGTTGATAATAACAACTGTATCGCTTGTATGTCTTGTATATTCATAGTTTGCGAAATTACATTTTTTAAACTTAAAGTTGAAAAATTTTAAGAAATTATAAAGAAATATAGACTAGAGGTATTTCAATCCTTTTTTTCTAATGCTTTGGTACAAAATGGATTTTGGTCCTTTCACAATTTGAGATTTGTAAATCCCTATAGAACCCGAAAAAAAGTAAGCAATGATACAGACAATTCCAATGTAAGCACCGCTTTCGATACCAAAAAGTTCTATTCCCATAACGGTACAAGCGATAGGAGTGTGGGTCGCTCCCGAGAAAACGGCTACAAATCCCATTCCCGCCAATAGTGCAATTGGCAAAGGGACAACAACCGACAAGGCGCTTCCCAATGTGGCTCCAACGAAAAAGAGTGGTGTCACTTCGCCTCCCTTGAATCCAGCACCAAGCGTAAATCCAGTAAAAAGGATTTTTAGAAGGAAATCGTAGGGGGTATTTTGGACCGTAAAAGCGTCAACAATTACAGGAACTCCCAATCCGATATATTTTGTGGCGTCGATAAAATAGATCGCAAGAACCAAAACTATTCCGCCAATAAAAGGCCTTAATGGTGGATATTTTATGTTATGTGAAAATAATTTACCCCAAAAATGAGTACTTCTGGAAAACAGTAATGCTGCCAATCCAAACGAAATCCCAACGACTAATATCCAGAATAGAATAGAAAAATTCATTTCGGGAACTTCAGGAATACTATAATGAGTATGTTTTATTTCCCAGAATTCAACCGTGAAATAAGCGATGTAGGCTACCAGAAAGGAAAAGACAACGCTTTTGAGTTTAAGTTTGCTAAAAAAAACAACTTCCAAGGCGAACAATGCACCTGCCAGAGGCGTTCCAAAAACAGAAGCAAAACCGGCACTTATTCCCAGTATTATCAAGGTTCTTCTTTCGGAATGATTGAGTTTAAAAATCTTGGTACATAAATCTGCGATGGTGCCGCCCATTTGGACTGCTGTTCCTTCTCTTCCTGCCGATCCTCCAAAAAGATGGGTGATTAACGTGCTCACCAGCACCAAAGGAGCCATCAAGAAAGGAATCTTTTTTTCGGGTTTGTTGTATTCTTCGAGTAATAGGTTGTTGCCTTTTGCTATTTTGGAATCACAATAAAAATAGCCAAATCCTATAAGTAAACCTCCAAGTGGCAAGAACCAAATAATCCAGTTATGATGATTTCGGACTTGGGTAACAAACTCTAATGAAACCAGAAAAAAGGCTGATGCCGATCCAGAAAAAATGCCTATCAAACAACAAATGAGAATCCATTTGAGCGTGATAAGCATCTTTTCTTTTATATTTTTAAAACCCATTAATTCAGAATACTTTTAAAGTATTACAAACGTAGTGTTTTTTGAATTATTCTGATACAACTGCAGTAAATTCGATTTCAACCAAATATTCTGGAGCTACCAATTGGTTAATTCCGTAAAAACCTGTTGTTGGTTTTACATCTTTGAAAAATTTGGAATGGGCTCTAGCCACTTCTTCAAATGTAGTAATATCGGTAGTGAAAATTCGAGTACGAATCACGTCTTTCATTCCAACCTTAAGATCTTCCAATACTTTCTCCACTCTTTCCAATATATTTAGGGTTTGTGCATAAGCATCATCGGCTTTTACTTTTTCGCCGTCAACGATTGCAACAGTTCCGGATACTTCAATGATATTTCCAATGCGAACTGCACGACAATATCCCATTTTGTCTTCCCAAGGAGAACCGGTTAAGATGTTTTCTCTTTTCATTATTTTATGATTTAGTTTTGTTAATTGCTGTTTAAAGGGAGCGAAATCGCTAGGTTTCCTTTAAAGCGCGCAATTTATAAAAATAAGAATTAAAAAGAGTTGCACTTTTGCCATAGGAGCCTCCTTGTGGTATTTTTTCGTGTTTTATCACAAAATAGGCGAGATGTTTTATTTTTTGACAGCTAATTATCGTCTTGGTTTGAAGATTGTGCTGGGTAAATTATCTTCCAAATTTGTAATATTCCAAATCCGGATGAGGAAGATTTTCCAAAGAGGAGATTATGGAATTCATTCCCAATACACTAAAGGTGATTCCATTTCCACCAAAACCCAAAACAAAATGTTCGTTCTTTTTAGGGTTTAGTTTTCCAAAGTAAGGCAATCCGTCTTTGGTTTCACCAAAAGTCCCAGCCCATGAATAATCAGGGATAAAGTCAATTTTCGGAAAATATTTTTTAAATTGTTTTAAAAGATAGCTTTCTTTCAAATCCATTAGTTTGTCTCTTCTTTCAGCATCTTTGAACTCTTCATCGCCACCACCAATTATGATTCTTCCATCTGGAGTGCTTCTAAAATAATGGTAAGGATCGGCGGTATTCCAATAAATTGCATTTTTGAATAAGGGAGGTAATTTTGTGTAGGATTCAGAAATGGTCACATAAGTGCTTTTCAAATCAACGACTTCATTGGAAATCATTTCGACACTTTCATAGCCTGTACAATGAATGATATTTTCTGCAGTAATTGTGTAATCACTGTTGGTAATTGCCAACATTTTTTCAGCTTTCTTTTTTATGGAAATGATATCGGTTCGGTCAAAAATAAGCATTCCTTTTTCTTTGCAAAAATGCAAAAGGTCTTGGGCAAGCTGATATGGATCTAAAACTGCTCCCGACTTTGATTCAATGGCGGCCAATGCATTTAAACCTATTTTTTTCAAGTCATTTTCTTCCAGCCATTTTACATCCAAACCGTGTTCTTTGCGAGTTTCGAATTCTGTTCTCAGAAACTTTATGTCTTTTTTGAAAGCACAGAAATAGATGCTTTTTTTAAATTCAAATCCGCAATCGCTTTTTACTTGATCCACAATGGCCTTTAAATCATAAATGGCTTTTTTACAATTTTTATAGCTATCCACGGCACATTTCAATCCTCTTTTTTTAATGAGTTCGTGTAGCGAAACATCAATCTCGTACTGAAGCAATGCCGTGCTTGCAGCCGTGCTGCCATTACAAACATCACGTTTGTCAACCAATACGGCTTTCTTTCCTTGCCGAATTAATTCATAAGCAATTAACGCTCCGGTTATTCCTCCGCCAATAATCAGTATTGGTGTTGCAATAGAATCCTGAAGAGATGGATAGCCGTTGGCCATACTGTTTTTTAATGGCCAAAACGTTTCAGTTGAGTGTAGTTTCATTTGTGGTTGCCATAATGCATTGTTTTAAAAGTTGTGTGTTAATTGCGTTTCCCTAATTTGAATATGATACCTACAATGAGAACAATCACAGCAATGACTATAAAGATGCCAAAACCCATTCCTGCCTTAAAAATTCCTTCTATCACCTCACAAGAGGAGAATAAAACGGAAACAAGGAGTAATGTAATTACAATAAGAGGATTTATTTTTTTCATGATGGATTTGTTTAAATTAGAACAGAACTGTCTAAAAACTAAAGTTTACAAACTTGTTTTTTTATTCTGTGTTGACTCAGATTTACTTTTTTTGGTAACCGCATTTTTTTTCTTGACACTTTTACCTCGGTGCTGATTTTTGATTTTGTGTTGCTCCTGTGCTTCTTCAATCGAATGGGATGACTTTACGTTTTCCACTTTGGAAAGCTCGCCCAATTTATGATAATACTTTTGCACGATCATCATCTCTTCTTCGGTCATGCTCTCAATATCAACCAACCGATTGCTTGAATTTTCATTCGATGCGACCAGTTCATTTAGTTTTAATTGAATGGCAAGCGAATCTTTGTTTTGTGCTTTTTGGATTAAAAAAACCATCAGAAAAGTGATTATCGTGGTAGTGGTATTAATCACGAGTTGCCAAGTTTCTGAATAGTCAAAAATAGGTCCGCAAATGGCCCATACCAGCACAAGCAAAAATGCAAGGCCAAAAGCCATGGAACTTCCCACGGCTTTTGATGCACTCATCGAAAATTTTTCAAAAATGTCCAGCACTTTGTTGTTAGTTTTCATTTTTTTAAATTAGGTGTTATGATAGACAATTACGCCCTTGCAGTCGTTTTAGAGTTGTGCTTCCCTGTCCCAAAAGCGATGTTTTTCCAATCCTTTGATAAAAGAGACGGCTAAGTCAGCATCACCCGCTTTTTCACTTGTAAATATTCCTGCATCCTTGCTTGGCTTATTCTCTTTCTTGTCATTAAATGGAAGCACTTTGATTCCTTCACCCTCAGCTGCAATAAATTTGCAATGTGTGTAAGAGTCATTTAGAAAATCTTTGACCTCTTTCATATTTTTAAGATCTGAAATTCCTTTGCCGGCGGGAATAAATACTCCGTCAAAAAGAACTGAAGCCGCAATGAGATAACTTTGGTCAACCGGAATTTCGCTGCCATCTTCTGAAACAATGCTTCCCAAATGTGGCGCTATGATTTTTACATCCGCTCCTGCATTTTTTAAGGCATTTTTCATGTTTTTTACAGAAGTAGCATTGACTCCATCATTACACAGAAAAGCAATTTGTCTTGTCGATATCGTATCTATGCCTGTTTTGTTTTTCAGCATACTTAATGCATCCGATTTTTGAATCGGTGGCTCCACGAAACTAGGCTCATATTTTTTTTCATCAGCATCGGCACCAACTCCTTGATTAATTGGTTTTTCAAGAACTTGAGGCACACTCATTCCCAGTCCTTTGGCAACTCTGTTCGCCAATATTTTGTCTATTTTAGACAATAATCCAAGCATTCTTTCTCTAATGGTCAAAGTTTCAACCTTTCCTAATTCAAAACGTAGAGCATTAATTATGTGTTCTTGTTCAATATTTGTTTGGCTTTGATAAAACAGAGTCGCTTGACTGAAATGATCTGAAAAACTGGCACTGCGGTCTCGAACTTTTTGGGCATCAATTCGCTCATTAAAACTACTAAAACCTCCTTGATCAATTTTAGCCTGAAATGGACAGCCATTTCCCAATGAATTTGGATGGTAACTCACTCGTCCGGTGGCTATTTCCTGACGCATATGTCCGTCACGTTGGTTGTTGTGCATTGGTGCAACGGTTCTATTAATCGGTATTTCATGGAAATTTGGACTTCCCAATCTCAATAATTGCGTATCAGTATAGGAAAATAATCTTCCTTGCAATAACGGATCATTCGTAAAATCAATCCCAGGCACAATATGCCCCGGATGAAATGCAACTTGTTCTGTTTCGGCAAAAAAGTTATCAGGATTTTTATTTAAAACTATTTTTCCAATAATCGTCACGGGAACTAATTCTTCGGGAACTAATTTTGTTGGATCAAGTAAATCAAAATCATATTTGTGTTCATCGCTTTCAGGGATTATCTGAACGCCCAATTCCCATTCTGGAAAATTTCCGGACTCAATGGCTTCCCATAAATCTTGTCTGTGGAAGTCGGAGTTTTTTCCTGATATTTTTTGAGCTTCATCCCATACGACAGCGTGAGTTCCTAATTTTGGTTTCCAATGAAATTTTACAAAATGAGATTCATTCTGTTTATTGATAAATCGGAAAGTATGCACTCCAAAACCTTCCATCATTCTCAGACTTCTTGGAATTGCCCTGTCACTCATAACCCACATAATCATATGCATGGACTCCGGCATTAGAGAGATAAAATCCCAGAAAGTATCGTGAGCCGATGCCGCTTGTGGTATTTCATTATGGGGTTCTGGTTTGACAGCATGGATTAAATCTGGAAATTTCATTGCGTCTTGTATAAAAAACACGGGCATATTATTTCCAACCAAATCATAATTTCCTTCTTGAGTATAAAATTTAACCGAAAATCCACGTACATCTCTAGCAAGATCTGTTGAACCTCGGGAACCCGCAACGGTGGAGAAGCGAACAAAGACAGGAGTTTTTATACCAGTATCATTTAAAAAACCTGCTTTGGTATATTTATCTAAAGGTTTATAAAGTTCAAAATAACCATGTGCTGCAGATCCTCTTGCATGAACTATTCTTTCCGGGATACGCTCATGGTCAAAATGGGTAATTTTTTCCCTAAGAATAAAATCTTCCAATAATGATGGACCTCGTTCTCCAGCTTTTAATGAATTATTGTTATCATTAATTTTGACGCCCTGATTAGTGGTAAGAAATTGGTCGTCAGCTTGTGATTTGTTAAGAGCCAAGTCCTCTTGTTTTGCATTTTCTTCTTTTTCTGTGTTAGGCTTTTTCATGTCTTTATATTTTTACTCTTCAGGTGAATTTGAATGATTTTATAAGAAAAAATCAGTGATAGATGTGAGGTGTAATAAAGAAATCTGCAGCTTATAACTATAACTGCAGATTCTTTATTTTTGGTTTATTCTACTTCAGCAGCATCAAAATTAATGGTGTTGTATGCGGCTTCGGTTAAAGTGACGTCAGCCTCTTTTTCTTCTCCTAATGTTTGAAGAAGCAATTCAGATGCTTCATTCTCACCAAGTGTTTTGGCAAAAGCGGCAAGTGTCCCATAAGTTGCAATTTCATAATGTTCAATTTTTTGGGAAGCAGCAATAATACCTGCATCTCGCACCGGTCCGCTTTCTGTTTCTTCGACAATGCTTTCTCCTTCTTTAATAAGTCCTTCCATGGCATCGCATTTTTTTCCAACTACTTTTTCACCCATTATTCCGAAAACTTGTTCTAAACGTGTTACTTGATTTTCGGTTACTGCAAGGTGGTCATTAATGGCATCGATCAAGTTTTGTGCAGTTGCGTTTTTTGCCATTTTTGGTAAGGCTTTTGTTAGCGCTTTTTCAGCCCAATAAATGTCTTTTAGTGAATCGACAAATAGTTCTCTTAAACCATCAGCGGCAGATTTTTTACTTGGCGTTTTCTTTTCATCTTTTTTTGAACTGTTGCTTTTAGGAGTGCTAACTGCGTCTCTTTGTTTGTCTGAATTATTCATGATTTCTTTTTTTAAAATTGTTTACCAAAATTAGATTGTATTGAACCATAAGGATTTATACAATTAGTTCTGAATGTTGTAATATTCAAACGTTTGATTTATAGATGGCTATGTTTTATAAAAAAAGAAAAGATTTTTGAAATGGAAGGTTAATTATAATAGGAGATAGTCAATAGTGCCAAAACCTAATCAAAAGGCATTAACAAGTCATCTTAGTTGATAAGTTCAATTCTTTTGTTTGGTTTAAAATCTTGATGCTATGTGAATTAAGTAAAAATATGACTGAATTCTATAATGCCTTGGTTGACTCTTAGTTCTACTTTTGACATATCAACAAATATTATTAAAAACTTAAATTTATAATTATGAGTAAGCTAAATTCAAAAGACGCAACAAAAAAAGTAGCCAAAAAGCCAGAAAATACAAAAAACACTTCTAAAACGGCTGAAAAAAGTTCTAAAACAACTTCAAAAAAATAAAATTATCATGGGAAATCAAATCACAAATTATGAGCTGGACAGCCATAATGTAGAAAATGAATCTTTTATAAGAGATTACCAAAATCCAAATTACAATCCAGATCTGGAAAATGACGATTTAGAAAAGGACTCTCATCTTTACCCTGACCAAAATCGAGGTTCCAATGTTGATTTCATTAACAATCAAGATCAGGAAGATAATGATTCAGATACTGATGAATCTAATGTGTTTCGAGATCAAAATCGAAATTCATTAAATTTAAATTCTGTTGACCCACTCGAGGAAGAAGAGGAAGAGGATGAAGACGACGATGATGATGAAGAGGATGATGATGATTTTACTAAAGAAGATTTTGAGGAAGAAGGAGATTTTCAAGAAAAAGACATTGATTATAGAGAGAAAAAAGAAAGAGATTCTTTTTGATTCTAACTCTTAATAGTTCGCTTTTATTAAATCTTCAATATATCCTTTGTTTTTATTGTGATTTAATCATTAGTTCGAACATTGTAATAGCAAGAAAAGAAAACAATTTTTGGCAAAAAAACTGTTTTCTTTTCTTATTTGGAATATATTTATTGCGTGCTGTTTCAGCTAACTCGAATCAAATTCTCTGTCTTTCAATTCTAATGTAATTTTGAAAATCGTGTACAGGTCTGATAAACATAGATTTAAATCCTTCTTGCAATTTGTTGTTGATTACAGCTATTTTAGGCATAAAATATTCAGATGTGAATAACTGTTGAGAGTAATTTATAGTAAGATTTGATATCCTTTTGATTTCATCAATTTGTCTTACTGCTGAAGAATGAATAGCATAAGATATTTCAGAGAAACTATCAGTGTTTTGTTTAATTTCCATTTCCAAAATCGTTTCCAAAATTCGCTTTTTTGATAAATTACGGAAAAGAACTTCTTGGGGTATCGTATTCAATTCATTAATTTTTAGAGATATTTTTTGATTTTGAGTTCTTACTTGCAGATAGTCTGAGTTGTTATTAAAAAATGTATTTCTCAATCTTTTAATTAACATATGGTTTATATCCTTAGAAATTTTATTGGTTCCAATTCCAATAACAGAAAATTGAGTAGAAACGTTTCTTTCAAAATACAATATACTGTTTACTTTTGCAGTGCTTTTGAGAACTCCTGAATTATTCTTTTCAAGTTTTTTTTTATCTCCTTGCAATCCAAAACTATGTTTGAAAAATCCTTCTGAACAATAGGTAAAGAAAAGAGGCGAAGTTTGTAAGGATTCCATACTAAGTATGACATCATTAAAAAATACAATATCAAATTGCATATATATCATTCCTTCATCGAAGACTGTTCCTTGAATTTTTCCTTTTACAAAATTAGAGTCTAATGTCAAAGTATATTCATTATTCTCGAATGTCAGTGTGCCATTGAGGATGTCTTTTAATTCATTAAAGACATCTGATGTTTGTCCTGCTGTAAGGTATATACTTTTCATATATTTGTGTATTTTAAAAATCATTCATAATGGATTTAATTCCTTTACTAGGATGATTTCAAATTTCCTACTATATTTCAAAGAATGTGTTATATAATTTTTAGATAAAGTTTCACAATTGCCTGTTAATTAGATGGTATGTGATAAAAATGCAATTGGAGTTTTATTATTGCTAAGTGAAAACGATTTTTATTTTCAGTGATGAATGAAATGAAAAGAAAGTCAAGGCTTAGTAGAATCTAAAGAATAATTTTAGCTTTATTTTTTATGATTCCTAAGTTTCTCACCATTACATATCAAATTTAGAATTTCTTAACAACTCAAAGGGAATAAATTATGTTAGTTTTGTGATTTTATAATCACTCTTTTTTTATTTTTGAGGAAAATGTTTTTAGATATAAAACCTACTTTTTTTGATACTATGAAACAACTTTTATTTATTTTTCTGATAGGTTTTTCAACTTGTACGTATGCTCAATTTGAGTCCAGTACAAAGTTCAAAGGGATTCCACCAGTAAATATAAAGCCAAAAGAAAAGAAGGCTACCCCTCCAATAGACTCTTCTGTGATTATTCCTCCCAATGTATATAAAAGTCCAAATGTGCAGTCACCTCCTAATGCTGTTTCGGATTATAAACTAAAAGTTAAGAGTGAGATTTCCATGATTCCAAAGAATGAGTTCATTAATCCTGGGGATGAGGTAAAAGACAGATTGAATAAAAAGACCGACCGTCAGGAAGGAGTTGCTTACCGTCGCAATCAGAATTTAGGTACTTATAAATCTACTTCAGAATCTGCCAAAGTAATGTATAGAGATGCTCAATATGTAGATGGTGATTTAATTAGGGTATATTTAAACGGAGAGGTTATTCAATCCCAAGTGTATTTAGATAGTAATTTTAAAGGTTTTGAAATTGCTTTGCAAAAAGGGTTCAATAAAATTGATTTTGAAGCATTAAATCAAGGTGATTCTGGCCCCAATACAGCCGAATTCAGAGTTTATGATGATAAAAAAAATCTAGTTTCGGCTAGTGAATGGAATCTTGGGACAGGTTTTAAAGCTACTATTATTATTGTCAAAGAATAGTTTTATTTTTTTTAGCGAAAAGATTAAAAAGGATCGGCTGTAACTTTAAATTTCATATCTGCTTTTATAGTTGTCTCTTGTGTCAAGGTTTCTTTTGTAGTTACAGATGTTCTTATTTTATAGCTTGAAGCCTTGATGTATTTGTCTAATTTTTGAGAAGTACACGTTAGATTAAGCACATTTGTGGTTGAACTGATATTATCCAGAAATGCCAATTCTATTTCGTCATTGGCATTCGTGGAAATAAACATGTGAACCGATTTTAGAAAGCTAAATGTTTTATCGGCAGGACTTGTAATCGTCAATTTTAATTCTTCCAGTTTTACATCTTTGACTAGATCTACATTTGTGTTGTTATTCTTAAATTCTGTGGTAGAATTGGTTGTAACATCTGGAGTAGCAGCTTCAAAAGGAGTGTTAAAAGGCAATCCACTATTTACTGTAAATGTAGTTTGATCTGAAATAGTAAAGGTTAATAATTTGTCTACTTCATTGCATGAAACCGTAATAATTAAGGCTAAAATAACTAGAATTGAAAATTTCTTTGTTTTCATTTAAGGTAAAAGTTTATGATTTGGAGTTTTTTGCAAATCTAATGGATATACAATCTCATCTTTTAACGGTTTAACTCTTAAATTAGTATAACAAAAGGAGTTGGAACAAGAAATTATTTCAGTGTCAATGGATGAAAAGTTTTCCAGCTATGCCAATATTCTTGATACGCTTTTATGGATTTAAGTTCATTGATTAAAGGGTTTGTTGATTTTCCAAGAAATGTGTAGCTGTTTTGTCCATCATTTAACTGATTGTCTTTCAAAGTGAATTTTTGTTCTTTGTTGTTTCTTTCTAATACAATAAAACTCTTTTTATCATCGGCTAAAACCAATACAATAGGTTTGTTGTTGATTACATCATAAACGATTCTTTTTTTGACAAAATCATTCCAGTCATAAGCTTTACTCTGATTATCAAACGTAATCCCAACAACCCATGATTTATCTTTCCATGAAAGTGTATCTCTTCTTGTTAAATTTCCTTTTCTTTTTCCGGATTCATAATTACTCAAGCTGTCGTACTCCGTTTTGAAGTTTTTGTCAACCTGCATGATTAAACTTTTTGGGTTTAAGGCGAGCCATTTGTTTAATGACATTTGATTGCTTTGTAACTCTGGTAAAGATTGGCCTTTTAATGTACCCGCAATTGCTTCTCCAGTTGCTTGCCTCCACCAGCTTTTGGTTGTTTTGTCTTCAAACATAGCGTTAAAATGATCCATACCCACTAATCGAAAAGTTTCTTTTTTACCATTTACAATCGGTTCAAAAACACGGCCAGTTCTGCAAACGGTGCAATAAGTTACAAGTATAGGATGTTGTGCAATAGTATCAAACACTTGGTGGTGGTATCCTAAAAATTGTATTGGATAAGCTCTGGATTCTCCTTTGTAAGTGATACCAATTACTATTCGACTTGTATCTACTTTACTTTTTGAAGCGTCACTCATTTTTAGATTATTTGTTTGATGAAACATTGAATCTGCTGCCATGACATAATTTGTAGCATATCCAATTCCAATAACGATAACTAAAAATATAAGGGAGAAAATTTTTGATTTTTGAAAAGCAGCTTTGAAACCATAAAGTAACATCAGAATAAAAACTATTCTAAAAATCCATCTCCAAGAATATAAAAAATAGGCCAAATCGATACTGTTCATTTCTTGACTCCCAGGCATTGGCATAATAAAATAAACATTTGCAATTTCAAATAATAATAACCCGAGTATGCCGAAATAATAGATTTTTTTTGCCATAGCGTGTAGATTTGGTTTTAATTAATAGCAGGTTTTGGTTTTTTATAATTAGTTGTAAATTGGATAATCTTTGTTTTTTGTTGCTTTTTCTTGAATTTATTGAGCTCTTTTCTCTAAAACAAAGAAAAGTTATTCGATAAAAATAAAATAAAATTTTTTCAAAATACAATTTTTCAATTCCGAATATATAAAGTATTTTTGCGCATGCAACACAACGTACTTATTTTAGATTTCGGATCGCAATATACACAGCTTATTGCGCGTAGAGTTCGCGAATTAAATATATTCTGCGAAATTTTTCCTTACAATCATTTTCCGAGTGATTTATCAAGTTATAAAGCCGTAATTCTTGGAGGAAGCCCTTTTTCTGTTAGAGGAGAAGATGCACCACATCCAGATTTATCACAAATTAGAGGTAAGCTTCCTATGCTAGCCGTATGTTACGGAGCACAGTATTTATCTCATTTTAGTGGAGGCGAAGTAGCAGCTTCTAATACGAGAGAATATGGTAGAGCCAATTTATCTTATATAAAAGAAAATGAAATTTTCTTTGAAGGTGTTTCTGAAAACAGTCAAGTTTGGATGAGCCACAGTGATAGTATCAAAGCATTGCCTACTAATGGAGTAAAATTAGCAAGTACTCACGATGTAGAATTTGCTGCTTACAAAATCGAAGGAGAAACAACTTATGCTATTCAATACCATCCAGAAGTTTTTCACTCTACAGATGGATCAAAAATGTTGGAGAATTTCTTGGTAAAAATTGCAGAGGTTCCTCAAAATTTTACACCAGGTGCTTTCGTTGAAGAAATCGTGGCTGAAATGAAAGAAAAAATCGGAAACGACAAAGTTGTTTTAGGCCTTTCAGGAGGTGTTGATTCAACAGTAGCAGCTGTTTTATTACATAAAGCGATTGGCAAAAATCTGTATTGTATTTTTGTAAACAACGGATTGCTACGTAAGAATGAATTTCAAAGCGTTTTAGATCAATACGAAGGAATGGGATTGAACGTAAAAGGAGTTGATGCTTCTCAACGTTTTTATGATGCCTTGGCTGGAGTTACTGATCCAGAATTGAAAAGAAAAGCAATTGGTAATGCCTTTATCGAAGTTTTCGATGACGAATCACACAAAATAGAAGATGTTACTTGGTTAGCACAAGGAACTATATATCCTGACGTAATCGAATCGGTTTCTGTAAAAGGACCATCGGCAACTATTAAATCACATCATAATGTAGGTGGTTTGCCAGATTATATGAAATTGAAGATTGTTGAACCTTTGCGTATGCTTTTCAAAGATGAAGTACGTAGAGTAGGAGCAACTTTAGGAATTGATCCAGAATTATTGGGAAGACATCCTTTTCCAGGACCTGGATTGTCTATTCGTATTTTAGGAGACATTACTTTAGAGAAAGTACAAATTTTGCAAGATGTAGATAAAGTTTTTATTGACGGATTGAAATCTTGGGGATTATACGATAAAGTTTGGCAAGCAGGAGCTATTTTGTTACCTGTTAACAGCGTTGGAGTAATGGGTGATGAGCGTACTTACGAAAAAGTTGTTGCCTTAAGAGCCGTAGAATCTACAGACGGAATGACCGCAGACTGGGTACATCTTCCGTATGAATTCTTAATGAAAGTTTCTAATGATATTATCAATAAAGTTAAAGGGGTGAATCGTGTCGTTTACGATATTAGTTCAAAACCACCTGCAACAATTGAGTGGGAATAGTAATTTTTTTAACATTAAGTCGTTACATTTGTAACGACTTAATTGTTTAAACCTACTTATTTATGAAAGAATTTTCAAGATTTCTATTGTTTGTTGCTTTTGTATCAAATGTCTCTTTCGGACAGCAATCTGTAACTAAGCATTCAGTTTTAAAAGGCGAAACAATCCCCCAAATCGCTCAAAACTACAAAACTACACCTTCTGAAATTTATAGATTAAATCCAGAAGCACAAAACGGAATTTCAGAAAACCAAATACTGAATATTCCAGAATTACTCCCCCAATCCCCAAATTCTATTACACATACTGTTGCGCCAAAAGAAACATTGTTTGGATTGGCAACAAAGTATAATGTCAAAGTTGAAGCCATTCAAAGTGCCAATACGGTTGTTCTTGCCAATGGTTTACAAGTTGGACAGCAATTGATTATTCCACAAGATAATACTCAGAAAATTGATTCCGCTGTCGCAAAAAATACTCATTTGGTTCAGCCAAAAGAATCATTGTTTAGTATTGCCAGAATTTATAATGTATCTGTAGAAGATTTAGATAAAGCCAATTCGGCTATTTTAAAAGACGGTCTGCAGGTTGGACAAGAAATTAAAATCCCAAATAAAAAGAAAACGCTTGATGGTAGAGTGAGAGTTATCAATGCCGAAACTGTTTTTTATGTGGTAAAAGCCAAAGAAACTAAGTATTCGATAGCGAAACAATTTGGAATTACCGTACAACAATTGGAATCTCAAAATCCAGAAATTGTAAACGGATTGACAGAAGGAAATAAATTGGCAATCAATGTAAAAGAAGTGAAGCCAACCAACGAAAATGAAGAGTTGATGCTTGCTTTGGCAGAAAAACAAGTTGTTGTTGAAAAATCCAAAGCGAATGCCAAAGAAATCAATAGCCTTAAAGAAAAACTGGTATTACAAGAAGAAATAAATCAAAAGGTGATTAATGTTAATGGTCTTTTGGTGAATTTAAAAGAAATTGATAATACAAAAGAAGGTTCAGCCGAAAAACTTAAATTGGTTTTGGAGGCAAATAAAAATATTCAGGAAATTCTTTTGGTTAAATTGGATTCATTGGTAAAAACGATGGGTAAAGATTTGAATGAATTGAAAAAAACAGAATTGGTCGATCTTGATGAATCTATTCGTTTGCAAAAAATATCCAATGAGAATATCCAAAAGACAAATGAATTGTCATTACAGCTTAAAAAGCAATTGGCAGAAAATAGAAAAGTATATTCTGGTTTGATGGACAAAGCGGAGCGAATTGTTGTGGAAGAGAACCTAGAATACAAGAAAAGTATTAGAGAAAACAGTAAAGCAAAGGCCGATCAAAAGCAAGTAAAATTTACTCCAGTTGATTTGAAAAACATGGAAATGGAGCAGCAAACTCGCGATTTGAACAATATGAAGTTGATCACAAAACTAGATTCCTTAAATAATGAGAGTAAATCAGAATTGAAATTACATATCAGTAAGGCAACTTTTTATAGCAAGCAAGCTCGATTGTTTGATGATAATTTGGCTAAATTAAAAAATCAAAGTTATCAGAATAAGGCTTATGAGTCTCAAACTAAGGCTAAAACAGGAGTAGCTTCTAAGTCACTTACTTTGGATCAAATTAAAAAAGAATTAGCAAAGAATCCAGCTAAAGCTAAAGCAATCAAAATTGAAAAAGTTGAAGGGATTAAAGATATTATGCCTGGATATTATGTTGTATTGGGGAATTTTCAAGTGGCAAGCGAAAGAGATGCTTTTATTAGGAAATTAACTGATTCGGGTTCGTTGGATGCTAATTTTTTCTACAATATGAATATACTTTCATATTATGTCTATTCAAAAACATTTGCGACAAAAGAAGAGGCGCAATATGAGTTTGTACAAAAACAAGGAAAACCACTTTTTGAAAAAATGTTTCTTGCTAATATAATTTCGGAGAATTCAATTAAGGAATAAATTAACAACTACCGAAGGGGTATTTTACCGTAAACACAGTATTTTTACTGAAATTTAAAACACAGATGAAGTCTATTAATATGAATTATTTTTCAATACTTTTTTTTACTATTTTATTTTCAGTGACCTCCGCTTTTTCGCAAGAAAAAATAGAGAAGTATGTTGTTGTTAAAGGAGAAACGGTTGCTCAAATAGCCCAAAAGTTTAAAATCACTCCTTATCAAATTTATAAACTAAATCCGGATGCACAAAATGGATTGAAACCCAATAGTGTATTGTTGATTCCCGTAAGTAATGGGAAAAATTATGTGGCTCCAACAAAACCTGTACCGCAACAGCCGAAAACAGTTATACAACAACCAAAAACACACTTGGTACTTGCTAAGGAAACTTTATTTAGTATTGAAAAGAAATACGAAGTAACTGATGAGGCTTTGAAAAAAGCTAATCCAGATCTTGAAAAATATGGTTTACAGATTGGTCAAGTTTTAAATATCCCTTCCAAAAGCAGCGTAAAAGTTCCAGTTGCAGCAAAGAATGTAGCAGTTTATCATACTGTACAGTCAAAAGAAACTAAGTATTCGATAGCAAAGAAATACGATATCACTATTGAAGAATTAGAAAGAAAAAACCCTGAGATTGTGAGCAATTTGACTGTTGGTTATGAGCTGTTGATAAAAGGAAACGGATCTAAACCAGTTGCTAAAGTTGCTGCAGCTGAAACAAAAGTTGTAAGTGAAAAGCATGTAGCAGTTAGTGTTCCTGAACCAGTTCAATATATTGATTATACAGTGAAGCCTAAAGAAACTTTTTATAGTTTGTCTAAAATGTTTGGGTTGACACAGCAGCAATTAATTGAATTGAATCCAACTTTATCAGCAGGTGTTCAAGAAGGAATGGTTTTGAAAGTGCCTTCAAAATCAAATCAAATTGCGGCAAATTTTGCAAAACAGAAGGTGGTTTTAACTCAAAAAAGCAGTCAGGACAAGAAGACTTTGGTGTTGTTGTTTCCTTTTAATATTGCCAAAAATGGAGGAGATACCATCACTTCAACAGTTAATCGATTGAATAATGATAAATTTCTAAATATGACTTTAGATTTTTATTCGGGTGCAATGATGGCAATAGATTCTGCTAAACAAGTTGGTGTTTCAATGGATGTGAAAATTTTTGATTCTAATGAATCTAAAACTACTTCAAATGTTTCTTCTGTTTTTAGTGATAATAATCTTGCCAATGCAGATGCGGTAGTTGGGCCATTTTATCAAAGTAATGTAGAAAGGACAGCTAGTTTACTTGTCCAAAACAATGTACCGGTGATTTCACCATTGTCAAAAGATGCGGGCGATCTAATTCCAAACTTATATCAATCTATTGTATCGACAACTGTTATGAAAACAGCCATGTTTGATTTTATGAATGCTAAACAAGGTAATGTAATAGCAGTGATTGATAAGAAAAAAGAAACAATCAGAAAGTATATTTTGGATAATCAAGCAGCAGTAAAAATAGCACCATTGACTCCTACAGGCGGTTTGAATGTGGAAAGTTTTAAAGCATTATTGGTAAGAAACCAAATGAATTATGTTGTTTTGGAAACTGCCAACACTGGTATGATTAAATACACTATAAACACGATGCTTTGGGCAATGGGTAACGGATATCAGGTGCAATTGGTTATTTTAGAGCCTAATGAAACTTTGGATACCGATGAAATCAGTTTTGAAAATTTGACTAAACTGCATTTGATGTATCCTTCTGCAACTCGTGAAAATAATTCTCCAGAAGCTCAAGTATTCATGCAGAGTTACAGAAAAAAGAATAAAGTCAATCCAAGTACCTATGCTATTCGTGGTTTTGATATTACTTTTGATACGATGATGCGTTTGTCACAAGATAAAACCTATCAGGAAACTGCCGAAACGATGATAACTGAACAAGTTGAAAACAAGTTTGAATATCATAAAAATGAAGAAGGCGGATATGCTAATAAAGGTGTTTATATTCTGTATTATGACACTGATTTGACTATTAAAGAAGCGAAATAGTGTTTAGGCTGCAGAATCTAGATTGCAGATACAGATAACTCATAATCCATAATTTAGAAAAAAAAATGACTTCAAAAGTAACTTATTTAGGAGATTTACGAACTTCATCTGTTCATATACAATCCGGCAGTGAAATCTTGTCAGATGCTCCAGTTGACAATAACGGAAAAGGAGAAGCTTTCTCTCCAACTGATTCGGTTGCGAATGCTTTGGCTACCTGTATGATGACAATAATGGGGATAAAAGCAAGAGATATGAGTATTGATTTTAAAGGTTCGACTGCTGCAGTTACCAAAATTATGAATGCTGAGCCTAGAAAAATTGGTGCGATCGAAATTGTTTTTGAAATGCAAGGTGTGACAGAACAAAAAGACAAAACTATTCTGGAAAGAGCTGCAATGACTTGTCCAGTTTTCTTAAGTTTGAATACGGATATTGAGAAACGAATTACTTTTAATTGGAAATAATAAAATTGAGAAAATAGAAAACAGAGTATAGAATAAAGATTTCTTCATTACATCTATTCTCTATTTTTTATTCTCTTATAAAAATGGATCAAAACCAAAAACAACTCATAAAATTAGCCCACACCAAAATGCCTTTTGGTAAGTATGAAGGCTGGTTTCTTATTGATATTCCAGAGTATTACATTGTGTGGTACAGTAATAAAGGTTTCCCAAAAGGAGAACTGGGTGAACAATTGAAATTAATTTATGAGTTAAAACTTAACGGGCTCGAAGAATTAATTCGGAACATAAAAAAGAAGTACCCAAAACCTTAATTGGAGTGTTAATTTATTAGAATTTTAGATGGTTAGATTAAAGTTGTTTGCTAATTAGCCAATAATCTAATAAGTCTAAAATTCTAATAATTGGACAGTCTACTATTCCAATTAAATTTGTACTTTTGCCACGTTTTTTACATAACTACAATACAAACAACAACAGAATGAATCAAACGAAATATATTTTTGTTACAGGTGGTGTGACTTCTTCTTTAGGAAAAGGAATTATAGCGGCATCTTTGGCAAAATTGTTACAGGCAAGAGGATATAGAACGACTATTCAAAAATTTGACCCTTATTTAAATGTTGATCCAGGAACCTTGAATCCTTACGAACACGGCGAGTGTTATGTAACGGATGACGGTGCAGAAACAGATTTGGATTTAGGGCACTACGAACGTTTCTTGAATGTGCCTACTTCTCAGGCTAATAATGTAACTACTGGTAGAATTTATCTTTCTGTAATAGAAAAAGAGCGTAGAGGAGAATTTTTGGGTAAAACGGTTCAAGTTGTACCTCATATCACCAACGAAATCAAAGATAGAATGCAATTACTAGGTAATTCTGGTGATTATGATATTATTATTACTGAAATTGGAGGAACTGTTGGAGATATTGAATCGTTACCTTATATCGAATCAGTTCGTCAGTTGGTGTGGGATTTAGGTGAAAATAATGCAATTGTTATTCATTTAACTTTAGTTCCTTATTTGGCTGCAGCGGGTGAATTAAAAACGAAACCAACTCAGCATTCAGTTAAAACTTTGATGGAAAGCGGTATCAAAGCTGATATTTTAGTTTGTAGAACAGAGCATGAGATTTCAGATGAAATTCGTAATAAATTGGCTTTGTTTTGTAATGTAAAAAGAGAAGCAGTTATTCAATCTATTGATGCTTCTACAATTTATGAAGTGCCAAATTTAATGTTGGAAGAAGGATTGGATGTTGTTGCTTTGAAAAAATTGGATTTACCTAAAAAAGCAGCTCCAGATTTAAAAAACTGGAATACGTTCTTACGTAGATTAAAATTTCCAAAACATACCGTTAATATTGGTTTGATTGGAAAATATGTTGAAATGCAAGATTGTTACAAATCAATTCTTGAGGCTTTCATTCATTCAGGTGCTGCTAATGAAACCAAAGTAAATGTAATTTCGATACATTCAGAATTTATAGATGCTGAGAATATTAAAGAAAAATTATCGGGATTAGATGGAATTCTTGTAGCTCCTGGTTTTGGGGAAAGGGGAATAGAAGGTAAAATTGAAGCTATTCGTTATGCTCGTGAAAATAAAGTTCCATTTTTTGGAATTTGTTTGGGAATGCAAATGTCAATTATCGAATATTCTAGAAATATATTAGGATTAGCGGATGCCAATTCTACCGAAATGAACGATAAAACCAAAAATCCTGTAGTGAATTTGATGGAAGATCAAAAAACAGTTACAGATAAAGGAGGTACAATGCGTCTTGGAGCATGGAAATGTGAAATTACACCAGATTCATTGGCGTACAAAATTTACGGAAAGACATCTATATCAGAACGTCACCGTCATCGTTATGAATATAACAGTCAATATGTTGAACAATTGCAAAAAGCAGGATTGATTTCTTCAGGTGTTAATCCTGATACGGGTCTAGTAGAGATTGTCGAATTAGCAGACCATCCTTTCTTTATTGGTGTACAATACCATCCAGAATATAAAAGTACTGTAGCGAATCCGCATCCTATTTTTGTGAGTTTTGTGGCTGCAGCTGTTAAAGCAAAAAAGAAATAAAAGTTTAGAATTAGATTATTTGGCATAATAGTTGTCTAAATGTGTAACATTAAGATATTTTGATGACTAACGGAATCAGTTTCTAATTTATCTAGATTAGAAAGACGTAAACAACAATAAATAAAAATGGAAGACAAAAAATTAGACCTTAACTCGGTTATAGGTATTGTGTTGATTATTGGTATTTTTCTTTGGATGATGTACCAAAACAAACCTTCAGAGGCACAACTTGCTGCAGAAAAGGCTAAAAAAGAATTGGTTGCAAAAGAAGCGCAAGCTAAAGCAGTAGCCGTAAAATCTGTTGAAACTCCAGCGGCTATTGTAGCCGGTGATTCTACTCAATTGGCCGGATTGCAAAAAACATTGGGTGGTTTTGCTTATTCTGCGACTTTACCTTCAGCGAAAAATGATGTTACAACAATCGAAAATGATTTTGTTTTATTAAAAATCGCAAACAAAGGTGGTTACATTGTTGAAGCCACTTTGAAAAATTTTGAAAAATTCGAGAAAAAATCAGGAAAGTTGGTTTCTTTGATAAAAGACAACAATGCCGATTTGAATATTCAATTGCAAACTAATGACAATAGAGTTTTAAATACTAAAGACTTGTATTTTGAGCCTACATTGACGAAAGTTGGTGCAGATCAAATTCTTTCTATGAAATTGAAAGCTGGTGCGAATGAGTATTTGGAATACAAATATATTTTGAAACCAAAAGATTATATGGTTGGTTTTGATGTTCGTACCCAAGGTTTGAACAAAGTTTTGAATACATCTAAACCATTGGATTTGCAATGGGATTTGAAAACGTTCAGAAGCGAAAAAAGCATTTCATATGAAAATAGATATACTGAGATTCGTTTTCAATATGAAGAAGGCAAACATGATTATGTTGCCGATGGAGAAAACAAGGAAGAATCACCTGAAAAAGTTGATTATATTGCGTTTAAGCAACATTTTTTCACGTCTATTTTGTTGACCAATACTCCTTTTGTGAAAGCATCTTTAAAATCACATAAGTTGGTTGTGGATGAAACAAAAGATACAATTTTTACAAAAGACCTTAGAGCAAATGTTCCTTTGGCTTTCCAAAATGGAGAACTAGATTATAAAATGAGTTGGTATTTTGGACCGACTGATTATGCTACTTTGAAGGCTTATGATAAGGATATAGAAAAAATCGTTCCGTTGGGTTGGGGTATTTTTGGGTGGATTAATAAATTTATCTTTATTCCGTTATTCGGGTTTTTAACGGGTGGGATTTCTTATGGAATAGCGATTATCATTTTTACGATTCTTATTAAAATAGCAATGTCGCCTATTACTTATAAATCATTCTTGTCTCAAGCAAAGATGAAAGTATTAAGACCTGATATTACTGAATTGGGAGAAAAATTCAAAAAAGACCCAATGAAAAAGCAGCAAGAAACCATGAAGCTGTATAATAAGGCGGGTGTAAATCCTATGGCAGGATGTATTCCGGCTTTGATTCAGATTCCGTTTATGTATGCTTCGTTTCAGTTTTTTCCATCTGCTTTTGAATTGAGACAACAAGGTTTCCTTTGGGCAGATGATTTATCTTCATTCGACTCGATTTATAAATTGCCTTTCCATATTCCATTGTATGGAGATCATATTAGTTTGTTTCCAATTTTGGCAGCTGTTGCGATTTTCTTTTATATGAAAATGACATCTGGCGATCAACAAATGGCAGCTCCTCAGCAAGAAGGAATGCCGGATATGGCTAAGATGATGAAAATTATGATTTACGTTTCGCCAATCATGATGTTGATTTTCTTTAACACTTATGGTGCGGGACTAAGTTTGTATAACTTTATATCCAACTTGATTACTATCGGAATTATGTTTGTAATT
The DNA here is from genome assembly GCF_031456055.1 of Flavobacterium granuli. Classification (GTDB taxonomy): domain Bacteria; phylum Bacteroidota; class Bacteroidia; order Flavobacteriales; family Flavobacteriaceae; genus Flavobacterium; species Flavobacterium granuli_A. Next base: position 381,519 of record NZ_JAVDTX010000001.1, on the reverse strand, counting down.
AAAAACTACATTGTAGATTCAGATAAAATCCATGCTCAAATTCAAGAGAATAAATTGAAAGAGCCTAAAAAGCCAGGTAAATTCCAGCAGAGATTGCAAGAAGCTATGGATCAGGCTGAAGCTCAAAAAGCAAAAAAGAAATAAAAAAAGAAATCGAATGTAAATAGAAAAGCTCCTTGTAAAATAGGAGCTTTTTCGTTTTTAACAAATTACAATTAACAACCAATTAAATTCATTTATTAAAAAGTGGGTAATAAAACTTTATCTAAAACGTGAATTATTCCATTAGAACATTGGACATCAACTGCAATGATATTGCAATTTCTTCCGCTTGCATCCAATAAACGGGTAGGGGTAAATTTTACGGTAACATTTTGCCCAGAAAAAGTTGTTACAACTTGGTCGTTTGTCAATTGTTTTGATTCTACATTCGCGCCAGCTACTACATGATATTTTAATGTTTTTTCCAATATATTGGCTGGTATTGCAGATAATCCAGAATAACCAGTTTCTGTCAAGAAAGCTCCAAATGCATCATTTGTTGGTGCGAAAACGGTAAAAGGAGAACTTGTTGTTCCAGATAATATTCCCGCAAAGCCAGAGGCTGGGTTATAAGTCAATGCAGCTACTAATGTGGTGAAGTTTGGGTTGGCAATTGCATGATCCACAATAGTGGGAAGCCCTATCACTGCATCAATAACATGAATAACTCCATTTGTTGCCATTATATCGGCGGTGACAACTTTGGCTACACCATTTAGTTTTACGCCAGATGAAGTATTGACATACATGCTTAGAGTGTTGGTTGTTGATGCTCCACCTTTGGCAAGAGTTTTAATGTATCCCGATGTTAAATCGGTAGATTTTACTTTGCCACTTACTACGTGATTTAGTAATATTTGTGTCAAAGCTTCTTTTGGCACGTCTTTAATAGTTGCATAAGGTGTGGTTTTAAGAAAAGCTGTAAATGCGGCATTTGTTGGGGCAAATACAGTATATGGCCCAACTCCTTTTAATGTTGTTGCTAAATCTGCTTTGGTTAATGCTTCAACTAATATTGAGAAATCGGCTTTACTTGAAGCAATTCCTGTAATAGTATTATCCGTAACAGGTGTAGTAGTTGTGTCATCATCATTGTTACATGAGGTACCGATGATTATTAAAAGTGCTAAAGCTATTGCCTTTTTGAATTTAAATAGATTTTTCATAATACTAATTGTTAAGTGTTGATTATTAAATGGTTATTACTTAACAAAGCTAATTATAATTATTTATTTTGTTTAATGTATTTTAAAAATAATTAAACAAAAAGTGAAAATTTATGTTTTCCTTATATTTTGTTTAATCCTATATTTGATTTATTTTGATGTTTAGTGTCTTTAATCATTGATGTTTGTGATTTTTTCATGCTTCTTTTTTGATTCATATTTATTCAAAAAAAGTAAACAAAATATAATTTTTTTGATTTTAATTTTTTCTTAGAAGAACGATTTTTTATCGTTGCTTTTTTATAGTATTTCAATATATAATAAAACCAATTATTAAGCCTTTTTATAATTTTGAATTATTAAGTTTTACGTACTTTTATAAAATAATGTTGCCTCATAATAATAGTTAATTTTTGAGGTTATGCTATTGGTTTTTAGATAATTTAATTAAAATTTTATGTTTTATATTTTTAGATTTTTGACCCTTTTTTTGTGCTGCCAAGTTGTTTTTTCACAAACGGATTCCAATCCAGTTGATGAGAATGGGAAAAAGCATGGTGTTTGGAAAGGATTTTATGAAGAATCAGGAAGACAACGTTATGAAGGAACTTTTGAGCACGGAAAAGAAGTTGGTGTTTTTAATTTTTTTGATGACACGAAAGCAAAGTCAATAATAGCGACCAGAACTTTTAGTTCAAATGACAACTCTTGTTATACTATTTTTTATGATCAGAATAAAAACGTAGTGAGTGAAGGCAAAGAGATAAACAAATTACGAGAAGGTAAATGGAAATACTATCATAAAGCTTCAAAATCTGTTATGACTTTGGAGAATTATAAAAACGGAAAGCTCGAAGGAGTCAGAACTGTATATTATCCAAGCGGTAAAGTTGTGGATGAAACGATTTATAAAAATGGATTAAAAGAAGGAGTTTATAAAAAATATTCTGAGAAAGGAATTGTTTTGGAAAACAGCTTTTTTAAAAATGGAGAATACGAAGGTGAAGCTATTTATAAAGATCCGAATGATCTTGTCATCGCAAGAGGAAAGTTCAAAAATGGCAAGAAAGTTGGGAAGTGGCAGTTTTTTATCAATGGAAAATTAGAAAGTGAGGAAAATATGGATAAGCCTAAAAAGCCACAACTCAAAAGGGACAAAGTAAAAATAGACTAAGAGTTTAGAAATTATAAATTCAGTTTTTTTTAAATTATGTTTAGGCCTTTTTTGTTTGATAGAATATATGACTAAATTGAATTTATCTTTCGTTTTGCACTTTTATATTGCATTAAAGATAAAAATAGTATTAATTCGGACTATTACAGTATTGTTTTCATCAATCTCAAATAGTCTTAACTAGGTATATTATTTGTACTTTTGCAAAAGATTAAATTTTCAAACATTCAATAGTTTAGTAATGAAACGTGTAGTTGTAGGTCTTTCTGGTGGTGTGGATTCAAGTGTAGCAGCATATTTGTTGCAACAGCAAGGATATGAGGTAATAGGTCTTTTTATGAAGAATTGGCACGATGATTCAGTGACAATTTCAAATGAATGCCCTTGGTTGGAAGACAGTAACGATGCTTTATTAGTTGCTGAAAAATTAGGTATTCCTTTTCAAACGGTTGATTTAAGCGAACAATATCAAGAAAAAATCGTTGATTATATGTTCAGTGAATATGAAAAAGGGAGAACTCCAAATCCTGATGTACTTTGTAATCGGGAAATAAAATTTGATGTCTTTATGAAAATCGCTTTGAGTCTTGGTGCTGATTATGTGGCTACTGGACATTATTGCCGAAAAGGTGAAATCGAAGTGAATGGAGAAAAAGCGTTTCAACTCCTTGCAGGTGTTGATGGTAATAAAGACCAATCGTATTTTTTATGTCAATTGTCTCAGGAACAATTGTCCAAAGCGTTGTTTCCAATTGGTGAATTGACCAAGCCAGAAGTCAGGGAAATAGCTGCTCAAATGGAATTGGTGACTGCCGAAAAGAAAGATTCGCAAGGACTTTGTTTTATCGGGAAAGTACGTCTACCAGAATTTTTGCAACAAAAACTGCAACCGAAGGAAGGAACAATTATTCAAATTGATAAAAACGATCCCATATATTCCTCTGAAATGCAGGACGAATTATCTGTTGAAGAACAATTACTTTTTGCTTCCAAAAAAATGCCTTATACACCAAAAATGGGTAAGGTAATGGGAAAACATCAAGGAGCTCATTATTTTACGGTTGGCCAAAGAAAAGGTTTGAATGTGGGAGGAACAACTGATCCTTTGTTTGTTATTGCTACAGATGTTGAAACCAATACAATTTATACGGGATTGTCAAGTATGCATCCTGGATTGTTCAAAAAAGCTTTGTTTATAGAGAAATCTGAGGTGCATTGGATTCGTGAAGATTTGGCTTTGGCCAATGGTGAAACGATGGAAGTTATGGCTCGCATTCGATACAGACAACCTTTACAGAAAGCGACTTTACATCAATTTGAGAATGGTATGTATATTTCATTCGAGGAGTCACAATCTGCTATTACAGAAGGGCAATTTGCTGCTTGGTATCATAATGATGAGTTAATTGGCTCTGGGGTTATTTCTTAAATCAAGAGTTTAATTATTTTCAAAACATGAAAAAAATACTTTTTATTATTTTGTTCTTTTCCTGTTTTGTTGGGTTTTCTCAAGAAGATGCTTGGGTATATTTTAACATCAAAAATAATTCTCAAAGTTATTATGACAATCCTTTGTTGATGCTTTCGCAAAGAGCCTTAGATCGCAGAACTAAACAAAGTATTCCTTTAGATTCTAAAGATATTCCTATTGATGCTAGTTTTATTAGCCAAATAAAAGCTGCTTCAGGCATTACTGTTATGGCCAAATCAAAGTGGTTGAATGCTTTGCATATTCGCGGAACTCAGACAGATATTAATTCTTTAAAATCTTTTTCGTTTGTAGATAAAATTGATTTTGCCAATAAATCACTCAATACGACTGCAAAAAAAGCAGCTGTAAATAAAATGAAAGCCGTTAATAAGGGAATGGAAAAGTTAGTAGATTTTGCTTATGGCAGTTCTGCAAACCAAATCCAAATGCTTCATGGTGATATATTGCATCAGCAGAATTATACTGGTTCTGGAATAATAATTGCGGTTATGGATGCAGGTTTTCCTGGGGTTAATACAGCGCAACCATTTCAAAGGCTTCGAGACAATAATCAAATACTTGGAGGTTATGATTTTGTGAATAAAGATGCCAATTTTTATGTAGGAGATTCACATGGCTCGATGGTTTTATCTTCTATGGGAGGATATAAAGAGAATGCTCTTGTAGGAACTGCTCCAGATGCTTCTTTTTATTTGTTTAGAACAGAAGATGGTGCAAACGAAAATCCTGTTGAGGAATCGTATTGGGTGGAAGCGGCGGAGCAAGCAGATAGTTTGGGAGTAGATGTTATCAATACTTCATTGGGTTATTCTGAATTTGATACTGCAGCATACAATCATACCTATAATGATATGGATGGTAAAACTACCTTTATCACTCGTGGTGCAGAGATCGCTTTTTCGCGTGGTATGATAGTGGTTGCTTCTGCTGGAAATGAAGGGGCTACAGTAAATCCTCATATCGGAGCTCCTGCTGATGGTATTTCAGTACTTACTGTTGGTGCGGTTACAGCTTCCAAAACGGTAACTGGTTTTAGCTCCATCGGTCCTTCATTTGATGGAAGAGTAAAGCCAGATGTTATGGCACAAGGGCAATCGGTAGTTTTATCTGATTCCTCGGGGAATATTATAACAGCAAACGGAACTTCTTTTTCGAGTCCAATTACAGCGGGAATGGTGGCTTGTTTATGGCAAGCGTTTCCGAGTAAAACCAATAAAGAAATTAAAGACTTAATTATAAAATCATCGGATAGGTATACTGTTCCAGACAATCAATATGGATATGGAATTCCAGATTTTAGATTTGCTTTGAATGGATTAGGAATTAATGATTTTTCAATAAAAGATATTTTTTTATACCCTAATCCAACAACTGATATAAGTACTGTTTCTTTTAATGGAAATTTTGATACTGGTATTCTACGCATTTATTCTATCCTAGGACAAAAAATAACAGAACAGACAATTTCAAAAAAATCACCAACTATTTCGTTAAAAGCATTGCAGTCCGGAATGTATATTTATGAATTAGATTGGAATGGTAATGTGAGTACCGGAAAACTAATCAAACAATAAAGCAATTTTTTTATATGAATAAAATTACAAGTCTTTTCAATATTAAATACCCAATTATTCAAGGAGGAATGATTTGGAATAGTGGTTATAAATTAGCAAGTGCTGTGAGTAATGCTGGAGGGTTGGGCTTGATAGGCGCCGGTTCTATGTATCCAGAAGTATTGAGAGAACATATTCAAAAGTGTAAAAAAGCAACAGATAAACCATTTGGTGTCAATGTTCCTATGTTGTACCCAAATATTGAAGAAATAATAAAAATTATAGTTGACGAAGGTGTAAAAATTGTTTTTACATCGGCGGGAAATCCTAAAACATGGACTTCTTTTTTGAAAGAAAACGGAATAACGGTAGTGCATGTAGTGAGCAGTTCTGTTTTTGCTTTAAAAGCTCAAGATGCAGGTGTTGATGCTGTTGTAGCAGAAGGATTTGAAGCTGGTGGTCACAATGGAAGAGAAGAAACTACGACTTTCACTTTGATTCCGATGGTAAAAGATAAAATTTCTATTCCGTTAATTGCTGCAGGTGGAATCGCTACTGGTCGTGGAATGCTTGCTGCAATGGCTCTTGGGGCTGATGGCGTACAAGTTGGTAGCAGATTTGCAGCTTCATTTGAATCTTCTTCTCATCAAAATTTTAAGGAAACCATTATTGGGGTTCAAGAAGGTGATACACAGTTGACTTTGAAAGAATTGGCACCAGTTCGTTTAATTAAAAATAAATTTTACAAAGACGTTCAGGAATTATATGAAAAATGTCCAACTAAAGAAGAATTAGCCACTTTGCTTGGAAGAGCAAGAGCTAAAAGAGGAATGTTTGAAGGTGATTTGACCGAAGGGGAGTTGGAAATTGGTCAAATAGCGGGATTAATCAAAGAAATATTGCCAGCAGAAGATATAGTAAATGAGATGATTGCCGAATTTGAACATGCAAAGCTGGAAGTAGTAACATTTGGTTTTTAAAATTGTTACCTTTGTTTTTTATACAAATTTTTAGATAATGGGTAAGTTAAAAATAGGGTTTCTATTGTTGTTTCTTTTTTTGGGATTGAATTTTGGATTTAGTCAAAACTATAAATTCAAGACAACGGGTTTAAGTGTTTCTGTAAAAGAAGGAAACGGTAAATTTAGTAATTGGAGCGAATTGAAACCAGTAAGCATAATAGTCAATTTAGACACCAACAAAAATAGAATTGTTATTTATTCTGAAGTCATTCAGTTGTTTGAGATTATAGAGTTTCTTCCTGCTGAAGAAAGTTCAAATGATCTTGTTTATCCATTTGTTTGTAAAGATAATAGTGGGGAAGATTGTACACTTTCTTTTATAACTCGAAAAAATCAAGATAACAGAAAACAGCTGTATGTGAAATACGAGGACAGAGTATTAGCTTATAATATTGTTGTTCTTGAGTAAATAGTAATGACTATTTTTTACGACAGCCATTACTTTTTACGATTTTTTAATTCTGATTTGCATCGCATAATCATAAGGATCAAGTGGTGTAAAGAGAATGTTTTTGGGGTTTACAAAAGGCATGTAAGCTCTAATTTTTTCTTGAGTAAATCTTTGTGACCAGAATTGTTCTTTGGTGGCAGTAAAGCTGTCTTTGTCATTTGTGATTATCGTCATTCCCATTTTTTGATAGGATTGCTCCTGTTTTTTTCGGGTGTTGTCGTTGTCTATATAGCAGGCGCCAAGTATTATTTCGCCATTAGGTTGCAATAAAGAATAAGCATTTGAAAAAATGGTTGTAAATTTTTCATTCTCTGATAAATCCAATCTTTCATTGGAATCATTATATTCATCGAAAGAGAAATTATCAGGATAAAAATTACCAGGTGTAAACCAAGTGCAAATGATTAAATCGTATTTTTTTTGCAACTGATCTAAATTGACAGCATCAAGTAAATGTACTTTTAGTTTGTCTTCGATATGTAATTCTTCGGCAGTTGCCTGTGATAGTTTTATGCAGGCTTCGGCATTATCGGTTCCTTCATAGATTTCAATCATCTGCCACATTTCTGGAATGGCACTTAAATGTCTGGCTATTCTTGCACTTCCTATTCCGATGTCCAAAATTGTAAGTGGACTTCCTTTTTTTAGATATACTTCGGAGATGACTTTTTTGAGTTCCGTAAATTCGGCCCATTGAGCTTGTAATAAATCTTCGGATAGATATTGGTCGTCAAATGATTTTTGGACAGTATTTTCGTTGTCGTACATGTTCATAGTCAGTGGTTTGGCACTCAAATTTAATATTATTTTTTTGTTTTTAGATTATGAAAATAAAAGTTCTTAATTTCTACAAAAGTTCTTGATCGCAGTGAGCGTGAGGGATAGGAATAAGCTACCGAAGTAGCGTGGATAGCCCGACAGCATTATGGGAAGGGGCCGAATACTCGCAAAGTTGAGTAGGCCTCTTCCCGTAATGGGGTCACGCCCATATAAATTTTGATGATTTACTATTTTTTGGTCATTTATAGGTTAATTTATTGTGTTAGTTATTTTGATTTTGACTCTTTTTACAAGATAAAGTGTATTTTTGTGTTCTATTAAAAATTTATTATGAGAAAAATTGTTTTGTTTTTAGTATGTGCTTTTTCTATTAGTAGTCAAGCACAACAGCGTCCTAAATTGGTTGTTGGAATTGTTGTAGATCAAATGAAAATGGAGTATCTATACCGATTTTCGGATGATTATTCAGCAAAAGGTTTTAAAAGGCTGATGGATAATGGGTTTACTTTTCACAACATGAATTATAATTATATGCCCACATTTACTGCTCCTGGACACGCTTCTATCTATACGGGAACAACCCCTGCGGTGCATGGAATTATTGGGAACGACTGGTATATTCGTGCTACCGGAAAAGATATGTATTGCACGGATGATGCCAGTGTGAAAACACTTGTGGCGGGTACTGAAAAGGAAGGGGCGATGTCACCAAAAAATCTTTTGACGACTACAATCACAGATGAATTGAGATTGGCAACCAACTTTCAAGGGAAAGTAATCGGTTTGAGCATTAAGGATCGTGGGGCTATTTTGCCAGCAGGACATTTTGCGAATTGGGCTTTTTGGAGCACTAAATCTGGAGCTTTTATATCGAGTACTTTTTATGGCGATAAAATGCCGGATTGGGTAACTCAATTCAACAGTGAAAAGAATTACATGAAGTATATCGATAAAGGATGGAGTTTATTGAAACCGGTTGAAACCTACAATGAAAGTTTGCCTGACAATAATCCATACGAAGGAAGATTGGATAAATCGTTGCCTCCTGTATTTCCTTATAATTTGAAGAAAATTTATAATGAGTCTGGAATGGAAGTTTTGAAAACGACTCCGTTTGGGAATGATTATTTGGCTGAATTGGCAATGAGAGCTATAGATAAAGAAGAATTGGGAAAAGATAATATTACTGATTTCTTGGCGGTAAGTTTTTCTTCTACCGATTATGTAGGACATACTTTTGGTCCAAGATCAATGGAGATTCAGGACACTTATTTGCGTTTGGATCTTACCATCGCTACTTTTTTGGAGTATTTGGATAAAACTGTCGGTAAGGATAATTACTTGGTTTTCCTGACTGCAGATCATGCTGTTGCAGATAATGCGATTTTTTTGAAAGATCGTAAATTAAATGTGGACAATATTCCTTCCAAAGAAATTTTTGCTTCGTTGAATAAATTTTCAACAGAAACTTTTGGTGAAAATTTAGTCTTGGATTATTCTAATTTTAATATTTTCTTGAATAGGGATCTTATCAAGCAAAAAGGATTGGAATTAGCGAAGGTAAAGCAAAGTTTTAAGGACTTTTTGTTGTTGCAGGCATATGTAAAAAGAGTTTATACTCAAGAGGATATTTTGGCGGGATCAGCTCAGGATTATTACCTGAATTTTATTTTCAAAGGATATGACCCTAAGCAGAGTGGAGATCTTGTAATTCTTGAAGGAGCAGGGTATTTGGAAAGCTATTCAGCAACAGGTACAACACACGGAACGCCGAATAGTTATGATACTAATGTGCCGTTGCTTTTTTACGGTTGGCACATTCCTCAAGGAGAATCAAGTAAAAAAGAATACATAACAGAGATTGCTCCTACGCTTTCTAAAATGCTAAGAATCACTATGCCTAATGGTACAGAAGGGCAAGTTTTAGAAGAATTATTTGTTAAAAAATAATCATTTTTTCTGAGCGATTAAATCCCCATTCATGTAGATGAATGGGGATTTTTTTTATTTTATCGATTTTCTTGTTAATAATGTTGTGTTTTAAATGAAACTGTTAAATTTGAAGTGTTTTATTTACTAAAATATTAGATATGAAGAAAATTATCAAAGGAATTTTGTTGTTACTTGTCATCATGGTAATTGCAATTTTATCATATGTAAAATTGGCTTTGCCTAATGTAGGAGAAATTGAATATCTCAGTATTAAGCCAACTGCAAGTCGATTGGAACGAGGAAAGTATCTTGCTACTCATGTTTGTGTTTGCGTTGATTGCCATTCTACTCGAAATTGGAATGAGTTTTCTGGACCTTTGGTAGATGGAACTCTAGGTAAAGGAGGTGAAGTTTTTGATCAAAGATTTGGTTTTCCTGGTAGTTTTTATGCAAAAAATATTACGCCTTCAGGTATTGGTAATTGGACAGATGGTGAAATTTTGAGAGCAATTGCCAGTGGTGTTTCTAAAAATGGTAAAGCATTGTTTCCTATAATGCCGCATCCTCATTTTGGGAAGATGGATAAAGAAGATTTAGAATCTATCATTGTGTATGTGAGAACTTTGAAGCCTATTCAAAATATAGTTCCAGAATCAAAACCTGATTTCCCTATGAATTTTATAATTAACACTATCCCAGAGAAACCTCATTTTTCGACAATGCCAAATGAAAGCGATGCCGTTGCTTACGGAAGTTATTTGTTTAATGCTGCTTCTTGCGCTGTATGTCATTCGAAACAAGAAAAAGGAAAACCAATTGAAGGTATGGAATTGGCCGGTGGTTTTGAGTTCCCAATGGTGACAGGTGGTATTTCCCGTTCGGCTAATATTACGCAAGACGAAATTACTGGTATTGGTAAATGGTCTGAAGTTGACTTTGTTAAGCGCTTTAAAACCTATTCAGACAGTACTTATGTACCTAATAAAATTTTAAAAGGGAATTTTAATACAGTTATGCCTTGGACAATGTATGCTGGGATGAGTGAGCAAGATTTAAAAGCAATTTATGCCTATTTGAAAACGATAAAACCTATAAAGAATAGCGTTGAGAAGTTCACTAATCCTTAGTGTTATATATAAAAAAAATCCCGAAACCTTAAGCTTCGGGATTTTTTATATTAAACTGTTGCGGCTGCGGCTACAGGCAATGGAATTTGATTTTGAAGTAAGTCTTCAAATTTTTCATGAGCTCGAATTAAGTGTCCTTGACCATTCATCCATAAAACCTCTGCAGGTTTGTATCTTGAATTGTAATTGGAAGACATTGAGAAGCAATAAGCTCCTGCATTGCGAAAAGCTAAAATATCCCCCTCTTTTATTTCAGAAATTCTTCTGTTGGTTGCAAACGTATCTGTTTCACAAATGTATCCTACAACTGAGTAAAAACGCTCTTTTCCTTTTGGGTTTGATATGTTTTCTATAAAGTGTTGTGAACCATAAAGCATTGGACGAATCAAGTGATTGAAACCACTGTCAATACCTGCAAATACTGTAGAAGTTGTTTGTTTAACTACGTTTACTTTAGCCAAAAAGAATCCAGCTTCACTTACTAAAAATTTACCTGGTTCGAAAATCAAAGTCAAATCTTTTCCATACTCAACGCAGAAAGCATTGAATCTTTTTGATAATTTTTTACCTAATTCGTCGATGTCAGTAGCGATATCGTCTTTTTTGTAAGGAACTTTAAATCCACTTCCGAAATCTAAAAATTCTAAGTTTTTGAAGTTTTTGGCAGCGTCAAATAAAATTTCGGCAGCATATAAAAACACTTCAATATCTAATATGTCAGAACCTGTATGCATGTGAATACCTACTATGTTCATATTTGTATTCTCAACGATACGAACCAAATGAGGTAATTGATGTACTGAAATACCAAATTTACTGTCGATATGACCTACTGAAATATTAGCATTTCCACCTGCCATTACGTGTGGATTGATACGAATACATACTGGAACGTGAGGATGTTTTGCACCAAATTGCTCCAATATAGATAAGTTGTCAATATTGATTTGAACTCCCAATGCATGTACTTCTTCAATTTCTTCAAGAGAAACGCCATTTGGAGTATAAAATATTTTTTCTGGTGCATAACCAGCATGTAAACCTAACAGTACTTCTTGAATAGAAACAGTATCTAATCCAGATCCCATATCTCTCAATAATTGAAGTATGGCAACATTAGACAATGCTTTCATTGCATAATTGATGCGTAAATTAGGAACCTTAGAAAAAGCCTTCGTTAATCGATTATACTGGGATTGTATTTTTTCGGCATCATACACATAAAGTGGACTTCCAAATTGTTCTGCTAAGTGTAGTAAATCGTTTGCTTGCATCTTGCTTATTATTTTTTGACAAATTTATTATACTTTGGTATTACGACCAAACTATTTGAGGTTATTTAACAAATTATAACAAATTGTTTAAATTGCAACAAATAGTTCTTATTTGTGGTTTTTTTTAACTTTAATTCAAAATCCTGATTTTTGTTTAAAAATTAAAATCCCTTGACAAAAAATGATATCAAGGGATTTTAATTTTTTATTTTAAATATTATAAAGCGGGTAAATCTCCATTGCCTTTTGTTGGTAAATTGGTGAAGCCCATTAAGTATAAATCAACTTCTCTAGCAGCTTCACGACCTTCAGAGATGGCCCACACGATTAGAGATTGACCTCTTCTCATATCACCAGCTGTGAATATATGTGGTACATTAGTTTTGTAGTTGGTTGCTTTGTAATTAGTTCTAATATCAACTTCTATTCCTAATTGTTCAGCTAAAGTTTTTTCTGGACCTGTAAATCCAAGAGCTAACAAAGCTAAATCACAAGGCCAAATCTTTTCTGAACCTTCTTTTTCAATTAATTCAGGTCTTTGACCAGGTGTTATTTTCCATTGTACTTCAACGGTTTTTAATCCCACTAGTTCACCTTTTTCATTGGCAAGAAATTCTTTAGTATTAATCAACCAGTTTCTGTTGCAACCCTCTTCATGTGAAGAAGAAGTTTTTAATTGCAACGGCCAAAATGGCCATGGTGTAGATTCGCTTCTTCCTACTGGAGGTTTTGGCATGATCTCAAAATTAGTAACTGATTTTGCACCGTGTCTGTTTGATGTTCCAACACAATCTGATCCTGTGTCTCCACCACCAATAACGATTACATCTTTTCCAGTTGCCAATACTTGATCTTCAATTTTTTCTCCGTACAATACTTTGGTTTGTTGAGTCAAGAAATCCATAGCTTGAACAACACCTTTGCTATCTGCGCCTTTAGTAGGTAATCCTCTTCTTTCAGTTGCTCCACCGCATAATACGATAGAATCAAAAGCTTCTAATTCTTCTACGCTAAAGTTTACTCCTACGTTTACATTTGTTTTGAAAACAATTCCTTCGGCTTCCAATACTTTTACGCGTCTGTCGATAATTCCTTTTTCCAATTTGAAATTTGGAATTCCATAACGTAATAAACCACCAATTGCATTATCTCTTTCAAAAACGGTCACTGTATGACCAGCACGATTCAATTGTTGTGCAGCGGCTAATCCTGCTGGACCAGATCCAACGACTGCAACTGTTTTTCCTGTTCTTTTTTCTGGTGTTTGTGGTTTGATCCATCCTTCGGCAAAACCTCTTTCGATAATATTTTTTTCAATATTTTCGATTGCAACCGGTTCTTTGATTATTCCCAATACACATGATTTTTCACATGGAGCAGGACATAAACGGCCTGTGAATTCAGGGAAGTTATTTGTAGATTGTAAAATTTGCAATGCGCTTTCCCATTCTTCTTGGTGCACCATATCATTAAAATCAGGAATTAAATTTCCTAAAGGGCATGAGCTATGACAAAAAGGGATTCCGCAATCCATACATCTGGAACCTTGCTCTTTGATTTTATCTTTTGATAACGGAATTGTAAATTCATTATAATTTGTAACTCTTTCTAGAACAGCAACGTTACTTTCGTCGGCTCTATTATATTCTTTAAATCCACCTATTTTCCCCATGACTATTGTGCTATTAATTCTTCAATTTGCTTTTCTTCTGCCAATCTTTGTAATGCTTTTTTGTAATCTGTTGGCATCACTTTAATGAAATGTTTGCTTTCGTTTTCCCAATCCGCTAAAAGGCGTTTCGCCAAAGGGCTATTGGTATACATCGAATGATTTTTGATCAAGCGTTTCAATTTAGCTAAATCTTCTTCTTCTAATGTTTCTAAGGCAACCATTTCCATATTGCACAATCCGTCTTCAAATTTCTTTTTGGCATCGTAAACATATGCAACACCACCGCTCATACCAGCTGCGAAGTTTCTACCTGTTTTGCCAAGAACAACTACTGTTCCTCCGGTCATGTATTCACAACCGTGGTCTCCAATTCCTTCAACAACAGCTGTTGCTCCAGAATTTCTAACAGCAAAACGTTCTCCGGCCATACCATTAATGTAGGCTTCTCCAGTAATTGCACCATAAAGAGCCACGTTACCAATGATAATGTTGTCTTCTGGGCTAAAAGTAGCAGTAGGAGGGACTTTGATAATTAATTTTCCTCCAGAAAGTCCTTTTCCTAAATAGTCATTACAGTTTCCGTGAATTTTGAATGATAATCCATTTGTGGCAAACGCTCCGAAACTTTGTCCGGCAGAACCTGTAAAGTCAACAAGAATTGTATCTTCTGGTAATCCTTGAGCACCATATATTTTTGAAATCTCATTACTCAAAATTGCACCAACAGAACGGTCTGTATTTTTGATGTCAAAAGTAACTCTTGTTCTTTCTTTTCTGTAAATAGAAGGAATAGCAGCTTTAATGATATCAAAGTCAAGTACGTTTTCTAATGCGTGGTCTTGAGTAGTAGTATTATGGTTTGGAACTGTTTTGGCTTTCTCTGGTTTGTAAAGAATTGTAGATAAATCCAATCCATTTGCTTTATAATGTTTAATTGCTTTGTTAACATTCAATTTTTGAGATTGTCCAACCATTTCTTTCAATGTTCTAAAACCAAGTTGAGCCATAATCTCTCTTAACTCTTCAGCGATAAAGTACATGAAGTTAATAACGTGTTCTGGTGTTCCTTTGAAATTTTTTCTCAATTCTGGATCTTGTGTTGCAATACCTACAGGGCAAGTATTCAAGTGACAAGCTCTCATCATGATACAACCTGAAGCTACAAGAGGTGCTGTTGCAAATCCAAATTCTTCAGCTCCTAGCAAAGCAGCGATAGCTACGTCACGACCTGTTTTTAATTGACCGTCACATTCTAAAACCACACGACTTCTTAAGTCGTTCAAGATTAAAGTTTGTTGCGCTTCGGCAAGACCAAGTTCCCAAGGAATACCTGTGTGTTGTAATGATGTCAATGGTGCAGCACCAGTTCCTCCGTCATATCCTGAAATCAAGATAACATCGGCTTTTGCTTTTGCAACACCAGCAGCGATTGTTCCAACACCAACTTCAGCAACTAATTTAACATTGACTCTAGCTTCTCTATTGGCATTTTTTAAGTCAAATATCAATTGAGATAAATCTTCAATAGAATAAATATCGTGGTGTGGAGGGGGAGAAATAAGACCTACATAAGGTGTAGAGTTTCTTGTTTCGGCAATCCAAGGCACTACTTTTTCACCTGGTAATTGTCCACCTTCTCCAGGTTTTGCACCTTGAGCCATTTTAATTTGAATCTCTTGGGCATTCGTTAAATAGTTAATCGAAACTCCAAATCTTCCAGAAGCAACTTGTTTGATGGCGCTATTTTTAGAGTCTCCATTCATTTCTTTTTGGAAACGTTTTGCGTTTTCTCCACCTTCTCCAGAGTTAGATTTACCTCCAATTCTGTTCATGGCAATCGCTAGATTCTCATGAGCTTCTTGACTGATAGATCCGTAAGACATAGCCCCAGTTTTGAATTTTTTTACAATTTCAGTCCATGGTTCTACTTCGTCAATAGAGATAGGGTCAAGATTGTTGAATTCGAACAAACCTCTTATGGTCATCAAGTTTTCACTTTGATCATTTACCATTTTAGAGTATTCTTTATAGCTTTCTGGGCTATTCAATCGAACAGCTTGTTGTAATTTTGAAATGGTAGTTGGATTGAACATGTGTTTTTCACCGTTTCTTCTCCATCTGTAAATACCTCCAATTTCTAATGGCAATAGATTTGCAATTTCTGCTTTTGGAAATGCATTTTGGTATCTTTTCTTAACTTCTCTCTCAATTTCCATTAGTCCAATACCTTCAATTCTAGAAGGAGTGTAAGGGAAATATTTTGAAGTGAATGTTTTGTTTAAACCTAAAATTTCAAAAATCTGTGCAGCTCTATAAGAATGTAAAGTAGAGATACCAATTTTGTTCATGATTTTTAGAATCCCTTTAGCAATGGCTTTATTATAGTTGGTAATAGCGTAATCGGCTTTAACACCCGTAATAAACCCTTCATTTACCTGGTTATGAATGATTTCATTTACCATATAAGGATTGATCGCACTTGCACCGTATCCAAATAATAAAGCAAAATGATGTGGTTCGCGTGGTTCAGCAGATTCGATTATTATACCAAATTTAGAACGAACTTTTAAAATGTTCAAAGAGTGGTGAATATAAGATGTGGCCAATAACATTGGGATTGGTGCCAATTCTTTACTTACACCTCTATCTGAAAGGATAACAATGTTGCATCCTTCAGAAACAGCTTTGAAAGTAGCTTGTACACATTTCTCTAAAGCACGCTCAAGTCCATTTACTCCTTTTTCTATTTTATATAAAGTAGAAATCGTAACCGATTTGAAATCGGAATGGTCAATGCTTCTTATTTTATCCAAATCCTCATTTGATATAACAGGATTTTGAATTTTAATTTTTTTACAATGAATATCAGTAATGTCAAAGATGTTGTAATCTCCTCCAATTGCCAAACTTGTATCGGTAATTATTTCTTCACGAATACCATCCAATGGAGGATTGGTAACTTGTGCAAATAATTGTTTGAAATAGTTATATAATAATTGAGGTTGATCTGATAATACTGCAAGAGGAGTGTCATTACCCATAGAACTCAATGCTTCATTACCTTGAGCACCCATTGGATTGATGATCGTTTTTAAATCCTCGATTGTGTAACCAAAAAGACGTTGTCTTGTTTCAAAATCAATTTTTTCAGTTGGAATTGGATTATTCGTATAAGGAATTTTAGCTAATTGCAATAAATTGTTATCCAACCATTCTCTATAAGGACGCTTTGTTACTACTGAATGTTTGATTTCTTCATCTTCAATAATACGACCTTCATTCATGTCAACAAGGAACATTTTCCCTGGTTCCAATCTTCCGTGCTGTACTACATCTTCTGGTTTGATGTCAAGAACACCAATTTCTGATGACATGATTACAAATCCGCTTTTGGTTAATGTATAGCGAGAAGGACGTAATCCATTTCTATCTAATAATGCTCCAATAACATTTCCGTCTGTAAATGGTATAGATGCAGGACCATCCCATGGTTCCATGATACAAGCGTTGTATTCGTAGAACGCTTTTTTCTCATCCGACATGGTTTTGTGTTTTTCCCAAGCTTCAGGAACAACCATCATCATAACTTCTGGTAAAGAACGACCAGTCATTAATAATAACTCAACAACCATATCCATAGAAGCTGAATCTGATTTTCCTTCTAATATGATTGGGAATAATTTTTTTAGATCCTCTCCAAAAACGTCACTTTTCATCAATTCTTCACGAGCACGCATTCTGCTTACGTTTCCTCTCAAAGTATTAATTTCTCCATTGTGACACATATATCTGAATGGTTGTGCTAAATCCCAAGAAGGGAAAGTGTTTGTAGAGAAGCGTTGGTGAACCAATGCTAAACGGGTCACTAAGTCACAGTCTAATAAGTCAGTATAGTATCTGCTGATGTCTTCCGGCATCAATAGACCTTTATATATAATAGTAGTAGTAGAACAACTTGAAAAGTAAAACATATGACTTTCCGAAGTTCTTGAATTACGGATTGTGTGTTCAGCAATTTTTCTAGCCAAGAATAATTTGGCGTTGAATTGTTGTTCTGTAATATCTAAACCGTTTTTACCAACAAATACTTGTTTAACGGTAGGTTCTTTTTCTGCTGCAATTTGACCTAAATTGGAAACATCAACAGGAACATCTCTCCATCCTAATACAGATAGATTTTGATCTTTTATGGCATCTTCAAAGGTGGTTTTGCAAAATGCTACTTGGTTTGGACTTTTAGGCATAAAAACCATTCCTACAGCATACTCTCTAACTTCTGGAATTTCAAAATCACATACTTTCTTAAAGAATGCATGTGGAATATCAAATAAGATTCCAGCACCATCACCAGTTCTTCCATCTGAGCTAACCGCTCCACGATGTTCTAACTTTATAAGGATGTCTAGCGCTTTATGAATAATATCATTAGACTTAATTCCATTCAAATTACATATAAATCCTGCGCCACAGTTGTCATGTTCAAATTCGGGCAAATAAAGGCCTTGTTCTTTAACTCTCATGCTTGATATTTTTTTCTACAAAATTAAAGATTTCATAACATATAACTAATGAATACGGCGTTTGGGTTATATTTTTGCTATAAAATTAAAAAAGGTATGAATATTTGATAATAATGTTGAATTTTCCTTTCTGAATTGATATATCTTCAAAAAATATTTTTTTATATTTTAAAAACCATTGATTTTTGTAATAATAATATGATTATACTTTTTTAGGGTGATTATTTTAACAAAAACACTGAGAATATTTAAATTTTTCATACTATAACGATTGAGGTGAAAGTTTCGGTATTTTTTACTTTTATATGTTATTATAATTAAAAAAAATTTCAATTAAATTAAATTTTGCTATTTTTGTGCCACTTTTATTCTGAAATAGATTCAGAATCCAGACAAATTCTATATTATGAACATACACGAATATCAAGGAAAAGAAATTTTAGCTAGCTATGGAGTTCGCATTCAACGCGGAATTGTGGCTAATAGTCCAGTAGAAGCTGTAGCTGCTGCAAAACAATTAACTGCCGAAACAGGTACAAGTTGGTATGTTGTAAAAGCTCAAATACACGCAGGTGGTCGTGGAAAAGGTGGAGGAGTAAAACTTGCCAAAGGAATTGATAAAGTGGAAGGAATTGCAGAAGAAATTATCGGAATGCAATTGATTACACCTCAAACTTCTGCTGAAGGTAAAAAAGTACACAAAGTTTTAATTGCTGAGGATGTTTATTATCCAGGTGAAAGTGAAACTTCTGAGTTTTATGTTTCTGTTCTTTTGAATAGAGGTACAGGACGTAATATGATTATGTATTCTACTGAAGGTGGAATGGATATTGAAGAAGTGGCGGAACACACTCCACACTTAATTTTTACTGAAGAAATTGATCCATCAGTTGGATTGCAAGGTTTTCAAGCAAGAAGAATTGCTTTTAACTTAGGTCTTTCTGGAAATGCTTTCAAAGAAATGGTAAAATTCATCGATTCATTATACAATGCTTACATTGGTTCTGATGCTTCTATGTTTGAAATCAACCCAGTTTTGAAAACTTCGGATGATAAAATTTTGGCAGTAGATGCTAAAGTAAATATTGATGATAATGCTTTATACAGACAAAAGAAATATGCTGATATGCGTGACGTTCGTGAAGAAAATCCAATCGAAGTTGAAGCAAAAGAAGTAGGATTGAACTATGTAGATCTTGACGGTACTGTAGGATGTATGGTAAACGGTGCAGGTCTTGCAATGGCAACTATGGACTTAATTAAGTATGCTGGTTTTGAGCCTGCAAACTTCCTTGACGTAGGTGGAACTGCTGATGCAAAACGTGTTGAAACTGCTTTCCGTATTATCTTGAAAGATCCAAACGTAAAAGCGATTTTAATCAATATTTTTGGTGGAATCGTTCGTTGTGACCGTGTGGCACAAGGAGTTGTTGATGCATACAAAAATATGGGAGACGCTATTAATGTGCCAATCATTGTTCGTTTACAAGGTACAAATGCTGAAATTGCAAAAGAATTAATTGATAATTCTGGAATGCCAATTTTATCTGCAGTACAATTTCAAGAGGCTGCTGATCAAGTACAAGCTGCGCTTTCTTAGTTAGATAAAAAATCTATATATTTAAAATCCTGAGTGAAAGCTCGGGATTTTTTTGTTTCCTAATTTTATAAACAAAACGATTTTGGTCATAAAATAAAATTATCATTACAGATCAATTAAGTGTAAACTATGGAATACCTTTACAGTATTAGTTGTAATCATACTAGTTTATATATCTGTTACTAAATGAAACTTCATACACAAAATAATTTTACTGCCGAATTACCTGCCGATACAAGTGAAATCAATGTTCCGAGACAGGTAGAGGGAGCCTGTTTTTCTTTTGTAGAACCGAAAAAGCCCACAAATCCATCTTTGATTCATGCTTCAGTCGAAGTGGCCAATTCTTTAGGATTGTCAGAGGAAGATATTCTTTCAGAAGATTTTTTAAATACTTTTTCAGGAAATACTGTTTATCCAGAAACCAAACCATACGCTTTGGCTTATGCTGGCCACCAGTTTGGAAATTGGGCAGGGCAGTTGGGAGATGGACGTGCGATTAATCTAACTGAAGTTGTCCATAATGATAAGTTGTCCACATTACAATTAAAAGGAGCAGGCCCTACACCATATTCCCGAACAGCAGATGGTTTTGCAGTTTTGCGATCTTCGATCCGAGAGCATCTGTGCGCCGAAGCGATGCATTATCTTGGTGTCCCAACAACTCGTTCACTTTCGCTAATGCTTTCCGGTGATGAGGTTTTAAGAGATATACTTTATAATGGAAATCCTGCTTATGAGAAAGGAGCCATCGTTTGTAGAGTAGCACCTTCGTTTATTCGTTTTGGTAATTTTGAATTGTTTTCATCGAGAAAAGATCATGCTACACTACAATTATTAACGGATTATACCATTAAGCATCATTTTCCAGAGATTAAGAGTGAAGGAGTAGATAAATATCTGGACTTTTTTCAAACGGTGGCTCAAACTACCCTAGAAATGATTGTGCATTGGCAACGTGTTGGTTTTGTCCATGGGGTTATGAATACTGATAATATGTCTATTCACGGCATTACGATTGACTATGGTCCTTATGGATGGCTGGAAGATTACGATCCAAATTGGACGCCAAATACAACCGATAGACAATATAAAAGATACCGTTTTGGCAATCAACCCGATATTGCTTTGTGGAATTTATATCAATTAGCGAATGCTTTGTATCCGTTAATTAATGATGCCAAACCGCTTGAAACTATCTTAAATGCCTTTGGTGCTGATTATCAAAAGGAATATTTGAATATGATGCGAAATAAGCTTGGCCTCAAAATAAGTAAGGACGAGGATGCTATTTTAATAGAAAGCTTAACGGAACTTCTTCAGTTAATAGAAACAGATATGACTATTTTCTTTAGAAACTTGAGTAGTGTTAAAAAAGAAGATTCGACCGAAATTGCTTTGGATACAATTAAAGAAGCTTTTTATAATGAAAAAGACCTTAATGAATCTATTCTGGGTAAATGGTATACATGGCTAGAGCATTATAGTGACCGAATCAATGAAGAGTCTCTAAACGATGTTGAAAGAAAAGAACAAATGAATGCCATAAATCCCAAATATGTTTTGCGAAATTATATGGCACAATTGTGTATTGACGCCGCCGATAAGGGAGATTACTCATTACTTAATGAACTGTTCGAATTGCTTAAAAAACCTTATGATGAGCAGCCAGATAGTCAAAAGTGGTTTGCAAAAAGACCTGATTGGGCCAGAGATAAAGTTGGTTGTTCTATGCTGAGCTGTAGCTCTTAAATGTTTTGATTTAGCACCTGGAAGAATTATTATTTAAAAGAAAAAGCAGTAGTGAATAAAAATTTGCTACTGCTTTTTCTTTTAAATAATTCCTAATGTTTTTTATTCCTCAGGCTCGATCTTAGGTTCTGGTTCAGACTCAGGTTCAATTTCAATTTCTTTGGTTATTATATGAATATCCTGTTGTGAAAAAGGTATGACAATATTGTTTTCTTTTAGTGTTTTGTCAATGGCAATTATCAATTCACTCCTTGTGTCATTATCAAAATCAAAGTGGCTAATCCAGTATTTCAGAACTAAGTCAATTGAACTGTCACCAAACTTGGTAAACCAAATTGCGGGTAATGGTTTCATAAGGACATTTTTATTGTTTTCAAGGATTTCAAAAATTAATTTTTTGGTTAATTCTAAATCAGTTCCATAGGCGACGCCAAATCGTATTTCAGATCTTCGGGTACTGCTTCCTAGAGTCCAATTGGTTAAATTCTGGTTTAATAATTCTCCGTTTGGAATAATTACATCGGCTCCATCAAATGTGGTAACCACGCTACTTCTAATCCCAATTGATTTCATTTTTCCAGATTGTGTGCCAACTTCAATAATATCATCTAAACTCACTGGTTTTTCAAAGGCGATAATCAATCCACTGATTAGATTATTGACTAGGTTTTGCATACCAAAACCAATACCAACTCCCAAAGCACTAATGATTAAGGTTAGTTTATCCATTGGGATACCTGCTGATGCAAAAGCAATTAGGACTCCCAAAGTCACAATGGCTATTCGAGATAAGAATAACATGCTTCCAAAATTTTTGGTTTTGTTTTTAGTACTGATGATTTGATCGTCTGAAGCTAAAAAGGAGACCACTTTTGAAATGAAACTCGACAATAGGATCACAATAATGAATATCATAATGTTTTCAAATGTGAACGTAATGTTTCCGAGGCTTCGAGGTTCGGATAAGGTATTTCTAAAAGGATCAATTATATTTTGAAAAGTATAAGTGTTTCTTACCATCAACAAAAAACAGCAAACAAATAGAATTAGATAATAACCAAGAGTAAATTTATGTGGGATGCCAATTAGGGTTTTCTTCCGTTTATCTTCATCAACTCCTTCTAAAATTTTGGATATCAGATTGATTTCTTTGACTATAATAAAGGTGCTATAAAGAGAAAATATTGTTACAATCGTATAGACTGACTTAGTCATTAAAAATTTGCTTAAATTATAATTACCGTTTACCAAGTAATAGAATGAAAGAAATTGAAGGATTGTTGCTGCAAGGATATACCATAAATACACTTTCCTTTGAATTTTGGATCTATTTATAAATGCATATACACCAATTGCAATTCCTAAACAATTTATTCCTAAAATTAAAAAAGATTCTCCAACAAAGTGAATCAAAATTATTAGGTCAAAAAAGGCTAGCAAATTCAGTAGAAAAATTGCTGTCCAGATTTTCCAAATAAATGTATTAATTGATCTCCACATTATTATAGTTAATGCAATGGTCGATATAGTCCAAATTATAATTGAAAAAATAAGCGGAGGCATAGGTAAAATGAATTGATATATATTTAGAACTACCAAGATTGCAGATGCTAAAGGATTGTTTAGCATATAAAAATTAATTAGCATATCTTTTTTATAGCCAAAATCAAGAAATTTTCTTTTTTGTAATTTGAAATAGATGGCTGTTCCAAGAATTAGGATCAGCATCGTGAGGATGGAATTTTTATTATTTATCAGATAGAAATAGACGACCAAATAGTTGGTTTTTATCGAAAAAGCCATAGGATCGTCAATCATTAATTTTTTAATATTAGGTCGCTCAAAAACAGGAACTTTTTTGGTAAATAATTGATCAACTTCTATTTTTCGGAGTCTATCATTTATAATTATATCTGTTTCAATTTTGAATCTCAATTGATCGCCCATAATTTCCAATGTTTGGATACTGTCCACCGCATTTTTTAATCTTTCTGAGATTATATCAATGTCGGTATTCATCTTTAATGATTGCAGGCGGTAGATTTCTCTGGCAATGGAATCTTTTGGAACATAATATAGGTTTTTTTCAGCGACCAATGAGTCAATCTTTTCTCGTGTTCTGCCGAGTTGTTGATTTTCAATGCTTATTTTTTTTAAGCGATTGTTGGTGCGTTTTAATAATTCGTATAGTAATATAGAAGTGGAGCTAAGATTTCGGTCGGTTAAAACCCTGAATTGTTTTCCGACAATTCCTTTTACGGAAAACTCTTCCCATTCTTTTAATTGATGGATTTCTTCAGTAATGTCTTTGTAATCAAATCCTCTGTTTAAAAGGAATTTTGCATTTTGGACTTCTAATTCAATTAAATTGAAGATTCTATTTTGTTTTTGAACTCTTTGATAGTTTATGTATTTTTCCTGCCTTGCTTTCTTTTCATTTTCGGCTTTGCTTTCAAGTAAGAGCTGGTTAACTCTATTATTGATTCCAATTTCTTTAACGATAGAATCGACTTCTTTCTTCAGATTTTGGGAGGAAACCGAAAGAAATGAGAGTAAAGCAAAAAAAACGAAAATAGGTTTCCAGCTATTGCCGTTATTATTTTTGGCATTGTTTATATGTTGGAAAGTGAATTTTAACATGGGCTATAGTAAGTTTAATTATGGTGTAATTTTTGCAACTTATAGTGGGTTTCTGCCGGAATTTAAAAACGTTTCATACAATTGTTTTTGCTTGAAAAGGTAGGTTCTCATTCTATTTCCATTAAAGGTAGGTAGTTGAGTCTATTCAAATTTAACAAAAAAATATTAGTTTTTTGTTATATATGCTTAAAAAAGAGTTTATTATGTTGTAGTCTGAATACCGTTAATTTTAGACACAAAAAAAACCTGAACTTTCATTCAGGTTGTTTCGTTGTCGTTGCCTAATCCTGGAGTTGAATCAGTCTCTCAAAAAGTAAAACTTGTAGTTTACGATTTTTTATTTTTTCCAAAGTTGTATTTTACTTTTTCTACAACTGGTGTTTTTGAATTGCCTTTTGGATATTGTTTTTTGGCAGGCTTTTTTGCCGTGCTAGATTTTCCTGGAGCTTGATCACCTCTAGCTCTTTCTTCATCTTTCGCTTTTGGTTTGAATTCGGCTCTTTTTGAATCTCCGTCTTTTGAAGGAATTTGAGCTTTGTGTTTAGCCAAAACATCATTCGGGTTTTTAGGATTTTCTTTGGTACCTCTCAAGTGAATCACAAGTCCGTTTAAGAAATTACGCAATACTTGATCACCGCATTCCATATAGTTCTCGTGTTTTTCATCACGAAAAAACGCTCCCAATTCTGATTTTGTAATTCTAAAATCTACTAATTCTAAAATTTCCACTATTTGATCATCGCGTAACATCAAGGCTACTCGAAGTTTTTTGAATATATCGTTATTTGTCATTTTTAAGTATTTAAAGGGCAAAGATAAGCATTTACAAAATGAATTTGTTGCTATTGTTATCTTGTGAGTAAAAAACACTTTGTCAATTATTTGAAATTAGATTTAAATTCAATTATTTTTGGGGAACTAATGAGAATTATTCTCTGAAAAAAAGTTTAACTATTATAAAGTGTTTCAAAGATTATTTTAATTATGAAAAAAAACATACTAAGTTTCGTTTTCTTTTTTTGTTTAATGTTCGCACAAGCACAGTCGGGTCATGAAATCAAGATTAATTTAAAGAATTGTAAAGATACTGTCGCTTATCTAGCTTTTTATCAATTTGACAAGTTGTATGTTTCTGATACTTGCAAAAAAGTGGTGAACGGAAATATTGTTTTCAAGGGAAAGAAAAATTTAGACAAAGGAGTTTACTTTTTACTAAGTCAGGAAAAAGGAAATTATTTTGATTTCATTATAGACGAACAGTCGCAAAAGCAACAAATCGATTCGGATAAATCTAATTTACTTGAGAATTTGAAGGCTGTTGACTCTAAACAAAATGAAAATTTCTTCAATTACATTCGTTTTGTTACAGCCAAAAATAAAGAGTTCGATAGTTTTAAAAAATCCGTAAAAGAACAGAAAAAATCTGATTCTATATCTCTTTTAACCAAAGAATTCAAAGTCTTGAATGAGGCTATTCTTGAAAATGATTTGAATACTATTGCTCAAAACAAAGGAAATTATCTAGCTGAAATTATCAATTTGAAAACCGAAAAAATAGCCAAGGATATTCCTAAAGCTAGTAACGGAAGGCCAGATAGTATTTTTTCTTATCATTACTATAAAAAGCATTTTTGGGATGGTGTTAATTTTCAAGAAGATGCTACGTTGAGAAATCCATTTTTCTCCGAGAAAATCAAGAAATATTTTAATACCGTTGTGGTGCAACATCCTGATTCGATTTGTGTGGAGATTGATCGTATGATGTTGAAAACAAAGCAAGGAACCAAAATGAACATGCTTTTGTTGGCTTATTTTACTTCGACATATGAAATACCAAAAATTATGGGAATGGACAAGGTGTTTGTCTATATGGTGGATAATTATTTTAAAACGGGTAAAGCTAAAGGAGTTTATGATGATAGTGTCATTACACTTATCATAAACAGAGGTAATGTTTTAGCACCACTACAACTCGGTAAAACTGCTCCAGAGCTATATATGATAGACATTCCGGGTCATGATAAAATTGCCAAAATGGGTTTTGATACCGCCAAAACGAGTGAAGAAATCACCAAAATTTATTATGCTAACAAGTTAGAAATCGAAAAATCCTATGTGACTTTATCGAGCATAAAAGCAGATTATTTAGTACTCCTTTTTTGGGATGTGGACTGTGGGCATTGCCAAAAAGAAGTGCCAAAAATTCTAGAAATGTATCACGATTTTCAAAAAGAAAAGAAGGATGTCAAAGTTTTTGGGGTTTACACCCAAAATGAATTTGATAAATACAAGAAGTACATTGTTGACAATAAAATCGATTGGATTAATGTCTATGATGGAGTTCATATCAATAATCTAAAGGATAAATACGATGTCGTGACAACACCCGTGATTTATATTTTGGATAAAAATAAAGTCATCAAGGCCAAAGGAATCGGTTCCGAATCGATAAAAAGTATCATTAGCCAAATGGAAAAAGAGTATTCCAAGAAATAGTTTGGGCATGCCTCTAAGAAAATGGACCAAATCAGCATTGTGGTGATTTGGTCCATTTTTTTATGCCTATTCGCGCTACTTCGGTAGCCAGCTTCAAATGAAATTCACTGAACTCCAATTGAAATAAATGTATAGTGAAGTAATCAAATTCCTCACGTGTGTATAATCAAGATCTTTTAGAAAATAGATTCAAAATCATTTATATCCCAACCAGAGAAAAGCATCTGTAAAACCATCTCTCCATAATTTTTCATTGTGATGGCCGCCTTTTACAATTACTTTTTTGTTGAGGTGTAGGCAATAACAGCGGTTTGTGTTTAATAGTTTTTCCATGTGATTCAGGTCATTTACCATGTCATCATCATCCCCCTCAGAATCCCCACAGAGAAAGTAAATTTTGGCTTTTATTTTTTTACTGTTTGTCATATAATCATTTATGTCTTTTCGGTTTATCCAAAAAGCAGGAGAAAAAACACCCGCTTTTCCAAAGACTTCAGGATATCTTATGACAGCATAAAAAGATACTAAACCTCCCAATGAACTTCCCATAATAGTTGTGTTTTTGGCGTTTGGTTTTGTTCGGTATTTTTTGTCTATTTCTGGTTTTAGAGTATTAATTATAAACTCTAGATATTTATCAGCATTTCCACCACCATATTTTGCATTTTTATAAGGGGTCAATTCTTCTAATCGTTTTTCACCACCGTTCTCAATCCCCACCACAATTACTTGCGCGCTTAAACTGTCCAGTTTTTCATCGACATTCCATTCTCCGGCAAAGGAAGTCTTTGCATCAAATAAATTTTGAGCGTCATGCATATAAATGACAGGATATTTCTTGGTTGAAGTTTCGTAATTTTTGGGTAAGTACAACCAAATTTTTCTGCTTGTTTTCAGTTGAGGAGCTTCCATTGTAAAAGTAGAAACTTGCTTGGAAGCGGTATTTTCTTGAGCAGTTGTTTTGCTAAGAAATAGAAATATCGGGATTAGGAAAATGAACTTCAAGGTGATTTTATTTTTAGATTTAGAAAAAAAGAATATTTTAGCTAAAATAAATAATTAGATGAACACACACGTAGAAAAGATCAATTTGTTGTCTGAAATGATTGCATTTTCAGTTGTTGATGGCCGATTACATGAGCGCGAATATCAATTTGTTTGGATTGTTGCTCAAGAATTAGGGATCAGTAAAAAAGATTTTAAGGATTTATTTCATAAAGAATTGCCTAGCGGTGTTATAAAATCTGAATTTGAAAGGATTCAACAATTTTATCGTTTGGCATTATTGATGCATGTTGATGGTGTTTTACATCAAAAAGAGGAAGAAGCCATTCGTCAAATTGCCATTAATATGGGATTGAATCCAAGTGCCACAAATCGTATTCTTAAATTGATGAAAGTGTCTCCAAATACTATGATTTCTCCCGATATATTATTGGAGCATTTTCAGGAACAGCATAATTAATGGATTTTAGTTTGTAGAGCCTTAATCTCATCACGTAGTTTTGCGGCTTGCATAAAGTCCAGATCTTTTGCCGCTTTTTCCATATTTTTTCTTTTTTCGCGAATGAGTTTTTCTAAATCGGGTTTTGACATATAGGCAGTTTCTGGTTCGGCAGCTGTATTCATAATATGCCCCAATTCATACTCAACCAGTTTGTTGTTGGTAAATGCACTTTCGATTTTTTTGTTTAATGCTTGCGGAACAACATTGTTTTCTAAATTGAAATTAATTTGCTTGGTTCTTCTGTAATTGGTTTCATCAATAGTTTTTTGCATGCTATTGGTGATTTTATCAGCATACATTATGGCTTTCCCATTTAGGTTTCTTGCAGCACGGCCTATGGTTTGCGTTAGCGAACGATGGCTTCTCAAGAATCCTTCTTTATCAGCATCAAGTATGGCCACCAACGAAACTTCGGGTAAGTCCAATCCTTCTCTTAATAAGTTCACTCCAATCAACACATCAAAAATCCCTTTACGTAAATCCTGCATGATTTCAATGCGTTCCAACGTATCAACATCGGAGTGGATGTAACGACAACGAATAGATACTTTAGTGAGGTATTTGGCTAGTTCTTCGGCCATTCTTTTAGTTAGAGTTGTTACCAAGACCCTTTCGTCCAATTCACATCGCTGCTGAATTTCCTCAATCAAATCATCAATTTGGTTTAGACTCGGACGAATTTCAATTATAGGATCTAATAATCCAGTTGGTCGGATCACCTGTTCAATGTAAACGCCATCACATTTTTGTAATTCATAATCGGCTGGTGTTGCAGAAACATAGATAACTTGGTTTTGCATTGCCTCAAATTCGTCAAACTTCAATGGTCGGTTATCCATTGCGGCCGGTAGGCGGAAGCCATATTCTACTAAATTTTCTTTTCGACTTCTGTCTCCACCATACATAGCTTGTACTTGTGATAGGGTCACGTGACTTTCATCCACGACCATCAGATAATCTTTTGGGAAATAGTCCAATAAACAGAAAGGTCTCGATCCCGCTTCTCTTCCGTCGAGATAACGCGAATAGTTTTCGATTCCAGAACAATAACCCAATTCCCGAATCATCTCCAAATCAAAATTGGTGCGTTCTTCAAGTCTTTTGGCTTCAAGGTGCTTACCTATTTCTTTGAAATAATCAACCTGTTTGACCAAATCTTGTTGAATTTCCCAAATCGCACCATTCAACACATCAGGGGAGGTCACAAACATGTTGGCGGGATATATCGTGAGTTTTTCGTATCGTTCAATGACTTTGGATGTTTTTGTGTCAAAGCTCTCTATTTCTTCTATCTCATCTCCAAAAAAATGAATTCTAAAAGCATCATCGGCATAACTTGGATACACTTCAACCGTATCGCCTTTTATGCGAAAATTTCCAGGAGTAAAATCGGCTTCGGTTCTGGAATACAGACTTTGAACCAAACTTTTCAATAATTTGGTTCGAGAAATCATTTGATTTCTCTCTACGGCAATTACGTTTTTTTGAAATTCTACTGGATTTCCAATACCGTAAATACAGGAAACAGAAGCTACGACTATTATATCTCTTCGACCAGAAAGGAGGGAAGAAGTAGTGCTTAAACGCATTTTTTCGAGCTCTTCATTGATGGATAGATCCTTCTCGATGAAAACGCCTGTAACCGGCATAAAAGCTTCGGGTTGGTAGTAATCGTAATAGGATACGAAATATTCTACGGCATTATTGGGAAAAAATTGCTTGAACTCCGAATACAATTGGGCAGCCAAAGTTTTGTTGTGTGCCAAAATCAAAGTGGGACGTTGTATTTCCTGAATAACATTGGCGACAGTGAATGTTTTTCCGGAACCGGTTACCCCAAGCAAAGTTTGGAATTGTTCTCCTGCTTCTATGCCTTGAGCTAATTTTTCAATGGCTTGCGGTTGATCTCCTTTAGGCTGATATTCGGATATGACTTGGAAATTCATTGTTTAGAGTTCTATAGTACTATGTCGTAAAGATACAAAGTAAATAGCCTACTAAAAACCTAAAACTTCCAAGCTTTTTGTTGTGCATCACTCATAAAAGTCCAAGCAACGATACGACTTGTTTTTTGACCTTGAGCCATTTCTATTGTTTTATGAATAGCTGCCACATTATTCAAGGTTTTGTATATTGTATTCAAATTTGATTGTTTGGATACTAATGTTGTAAACCAAAGACATTGCATTGGATACTTAGCACTTTCGTAAATCATTTGCTTGATAAAACCCAATTCACCACCTTCACACCACAATTCGGCATTGTGACCGCCAAAATTAAGTACAGGTTTTTCTGTTTTTGGAGCATTTGGAGCCAGATTATTTACTTTTCGAATGCTGCTTTTAGTTGCTTCTTCAGATGAAGAATGAAAAGGAGGATTACAGATGGTAAATGTAAATCGATCTTCAGGGGAGATAATATTTTTAAAAATAAATCGAGAGTTTACTTGTAATTGTAAACTGATTGCCTCGGTTAGTTTTGGATTATGGCTTATGATTTTTTTGCAATTCTGAATCGCATTTTCATCAATGTCGGTACCTACGAAAGACCAACCATAAATTGAGTTTCCAAGAATGGGATAAATGCAATTGGCACCAATACCAATATCGAGACCCATAACTGTTTCCCCTTGCGGAATTACTCCATTGTTTGTGGTTGCCAATAAATCGGCGAGGTAATGAATATAATCTGCTCTACCTGGAATTGGAGGACATAGGAAATTAGCAGGAATATCCCAGTTTTGAATATCGTAATTGGTAATCAATAACGCATTATTAAGCGCTTTTACAGCATTTGGATTACTGAAGTCAATTGTTTCAATATTATGCTCATTGACAAAAACGAAATTCCCTAATTCGGGATGGTTTAGTGTCAATAGTTCAAAATTATATCCAAATCGATGAAGATTTTTCGGATGTAAAGTTGTCTTTTCGGTATTCTTTGTAGATTTCATTTTCTAAATTTCGGTGCAAAGATAGTCATTCCTTTTTTGAAATCGATATTGTACTTATTTACAACTTGTTTTGTCCCGAAAAAGTTGACTAGTCTATACATTCCATTAGCAACAAATCGCCATCAGAGTGGTTGATAGTGACTATTCCGTCATTGGCAACGGCATTGCTACTTCCTGTTCTATAACCCATGGTCAAGGTGTCGTTTTCCAATGGGTACACTAAATTTTCAGAATAGATTCCGTTTACGATTCCAATGGGTATTAGCGAAATAGGTGTGCCTGCGGTGTACCATTTTTCGAATTTAGTTGGAAGCAAAAATATTTTCGAGTGATCGTCGAGTATGACAATTTTAATCAAATTTCGGTAGCGAACAATATTCGTTAGATTCGTAATGGTGTGATCGGCTCTTCTTCCTGTAGCCCAAACGACATTTACGGCAGGAATTTTTCTTTCGATTAAATAGTCTAGAGCTTTCTCTAGATCGGTTTTGTTTTGATCTGGGGTGTGAACTATTTCTAGAGGATATTGGGAGGTTTGGTATTTTTCAGGGTCAAAGCCACGGTCAAAATCTCCTAAAAGCACATCGACTTTTATGTCTAATTCCATAACTCTTACCATTGCCGAGTCCAGTACAATTACCAGTGGTGACCATTCGAGTAGTTGCCCCAATAACTCTGGATGGCAAGCGGCCCCATTGGCAATAATTAAAGCGGGTTCTTGGTCGTCGCGAACGATATGGTGTGAAGACATTTTGAGGTTAGATTTTAAATTTCAAAAGGCAGATTTTAAAATATAGAGAATAGAATAAATAATTTTTGAATTAGATTTTTAAATTTCACCTAGATTTTTTGTAAAGGTATGAAAAATCTAAAATCTGCTTTCTAAAACCTGCCTTCTGAAATCTGTAATTTTAATCTTGTGATTAGCCCAGATGGAAATGGAAAGACCGGAACTTCAAAAACTTATTTTTTCTAGCCTTAAAAGAGCGACTAAAAGAAGCTCCTTTTAGGGTATAGAAAAATTGTTTTTTGGTGTGAGGACTTGTAATGTACAGCTGGATTAGCTCCTTATTATTTGATGATATAATTTTCTGAATCGACTTCGTTTAATGAGAAGTAGCCCAGTGCATAATTTTCGATATTGGTTTGGTTGACGATGTTGCCACGAACAGCTGCCGGTGTTGTAGCGAAAGGCCCTGAACTGCCAACTGTAGCAATTATTTTGTTCATGTAATTATAATAATTTTCGGAAATACCATAATGAGTTATGGCAATGGCAGTGCCTTGTTTTAAATCTTCGTCGCTAAAGTTCCATGATTTTTGGTTTCCGTTAGAGAATTCGTCCCCGATAGCCATAAAAGTGGGTGATTTATAAATGTCAGGAAAGAATTTTGCCATGTAGAAATTTTTGGCCAGCGGATCTTGGTAATAAACAACAACTTCATAATCCTCTCCGGAAAAACCAGCATTATTTTTTTGTGCAACAGATTCGATGGGAGTGACAGACTGCATGGTTTCGGATGCTGTATAGGTTGCGCCGTTGTAGATAATGGTTAAGGTATAGGTCTCTCCAATTATTGGATCGAAATCGATACTTTCGTACTCACCTGTATTGGGTATTTCGGTAAAAACAAAAGTGGTGTTTTGACTGTTTTTTATGGAAACTGTGGCACCAGAAACTTTTGGAATGACATTGCTGTAATAGTCTGTTGTGCTGGATAAAATGATTTTTTGTATCGACCCATCGGTTCCTTTTTGCCAATTGATTGAGGCATCGACTACCAATCTAGGAGGTGCTGTGTTCAAATCCACATTGACAACATCCTCGCAGCTTACGAAGAAAAACAGGGCTATTACTATTGTGATATATCTTGTTATGTTCATGATTTTAGAATTTGAAATTATAACTTACTGCTGGAACTATTCCAAATATTGATAGCCTTACCGCTTCGTTAGCACCAGTGATTTGGTCTTCTCGGAAGCTGATGGAAGCGGCATTTTTTCGGTTATAAATGTTGTAAACGCTAAAAACCCATTCACTTTGCCAACCTTTTCTTTTGTCTGGTTTAGGGATATAAGTGGCAGACAAGTCTAAATGATGATATAGAGGTAGAGTATTTTTGTTTCTGGAATCATAGCTAGGTATTGTGATGCCTTGATATACATATTGTCCGTTTGGATAAGTTACAGGCTGACCCGACTGTATAATAAAATTGCCACCGAACGTCCATTTTTGATTCCAAGCATAATTTGAAGTCACAGCCAAGTTGTGTAATTTGTGGTAACCAGATTTGTACCAATTACCATTGTTGATTCCTAATTCATTTGGAGTTCTGCCGGGAGTCTGTTGCTCTGAATTGGACAGTGTATATGCAATCCAACCGTTTAGTTTCCCACTGTTTTTGCGGAGCATAACTTCCAGTCCATAAGCCCTTAATTGACCGTTGAGTATAACCTGTTCGATGGCATCGTTGGCAATTAAATCGGCACCATCTATGTAGTCGATTCTGTTTTTTACTTCTTTATAAAAACCTTCAACCTCCAAGGAATACATATCATTTTTGAAATTTCTAAAGTAGCCTAGGGCAATTTGGTCAGCCATTTGGGGTTTGATGTATTGGTCGCTGGGTGTCCAAATATCCAGTGGAGTAGGTGAAGCCGTATTTGAAACCAATTGCAGGTATTGTACCATACGGTTATAGCTTGTCTTTATCGAACTGTCTTCGTTCAAAATATAAGTAGCTGAAAAACGGGGTTCCCAATTAGAAAATGAAGTGATCACATCATTATACCCATAGGTTTTGGTACCCA
The DNA here is from genome assembly GCF_031456055.1 of Flavobacterium granuli. Classification (GTDB taxonomy): domain Bacteria; phylum Bacteroidota; class Bacteroidia; order Flavobacteriales; family Flavobacteriaceae; genus Flavobacterium; species Flavobacterium granuli_A. The sequence goes on along the minus strand of NZ_JAVDTX010000001.1, from coordinate 347,555 downwards.
TAGGGACTCCTTTTTCGTAAATTTTAAGTTGGTCATTGAACGTGACGGTCTGATTGTTTTCATATAAATTGATCGTAGAGGCTCCCAGTCTGTAAAACATACTGAAACGCATTCCATATAAAAACGATAATTTAGAATTGAGTTGATGTTCTGCCTCTACATAAATTGAGGGCTCATAGGCATTTTTTTTGTCTAATTGTTTTGGATTAATACTCGAATTTTCATCTATTGGCTTGATGGTACCTGGATTGAATTTGTAATAGATGGAATTAATACCGTAGTTCAATTTGATTTTGTCGTTCAAATAATATTTGAAATCGTATTTGAGGTTGAAGTTTTTTATACCTGAACGCCAGTCAAAACCTACTGCAGAAAAGGTCAGTCCATAATAATAATCACTGAAAATGGCTGATAAATTCGAGAAATGACGGTCTGAAAATAAATGATTCCATCTTAAATTAACAGTACTGTTTCCGTAAGTATTCTTGAATTCTTCGCTAATATTGAAAAAATCCCTTCCAAAATAGCCCGAAGCATAAATGCTGTTATTGTCGTTAAATTTGTAATTCAATTTGGCGTTCAGATCATAAAAGAAAGCCGAGTTTTCGTTGTCTGCCAATTGCAGGAACAAATGTGCATAAGAAGCTCTTCCCCCAATCAGGAAGGAACCTTTGTCTTGTACAATAGGTCCTTCTGCGAGCAATCTGCTAGAAATTAATCCAATTCCCCCGTTCATATGAAAGGAATTACTATTACCTTCTTTTTGATAAATATCCAAAACCGACGACGCTCTTCCTCCGTAGCGTGAAGGAATTCCACCTTTGTACAGCTTTAGGTCCTTAATGGCGTCAGGGTTGAAAACTGAGAAAAAGCCAAAAACGTGGGAGGAGTTGAATATCATTGCTTCGTCCAGTAAAATTAAATTCTGGTCAGCCCCACCACCACGAACATTAAAACCCGATTGTCCTTCTCCGGCATTTGTAACACCTGGAAGCAACAAAATGGATTTTAAAACATCAGCTTCGCCCATAACCACCGGCATTTTTTTAATAGTCGCCATAGAGAGTTTGTTGACACTCATTTCGGTGGATTTGATATTGGTGCTTTTTTTGTTGGTTGTAATCACAATTTCATCCAGCTGTTGTTCGCTAGAAGTCAGTTTAAAATTCTTTTTGGTATTTTGATCCAATCTAATTTTTTCTTCCACACTTTGGAAACCGACGTAGTCAATTTGCAATGTATAATCCCCTTTGGGCAGTGTTAACGAATAAAATCCATATTCATTTGTTGTTGCACCGGCTTTTATCTCTGGGATATAAATATTTACTCCAATCAGAGTTTCATTAGTGTTAGTGTCTGTAATAACACCACTTATCGTATGTTTCTCTTGCGAAAAGCTGACTAATGACGACAGAAGTAGTATGAATGAACAAAAAAATTTGTTTGGAATCATCGTTTTGGTTTTGAAATACAAATGTCATCAAATTAGGGTTAATTATCACGCGTAAGATTGTTAATCTATCGTTAATAACAGTTGTTTATTTTAGTTTTAGAATTGATTGGAATAATGCTTTTGTCAGGGTTATAGAGCCCAGTAATTTTTTTTATAAAATACTAGGAATTGGATATATATTCCTTGTGATTAGAAAATCGATAGAATTGGAATAGGCTATTGTTAAGATTTGGTTTGAGCTTCTAGAGAAATGGCAAATTCTTCTTTCTTTTCTTTGTTTTTTCTTTTCACCATTTTATTGACACGATACATAAGAACTATAGTCAATATTGAAATACAGACGATTATGATTCCCAAGGTGTCGTAATGTTCAAGAGGACTCATCTTGTCTTTTTGTACGACAATTGTTCCTGCAAACACAGCAGCAATACCACCGGCAATTTGTTGTAAAGACGAGTTTATGCTCATAAACGCACCTCTGTCTTGCATTTCGGGGATGGAGGTTACCAAAGCCGTTGAGGGCACCATACGTCCCATAATTCCCATCATCATAAGTATATTTGCGACAGCAACCAACACAAAAGGAGTAACGCCAAGATTGGTGTAGATGGTAACCATTATGATTGTCCATATTGTGGCACCAACGAATATTTTGTATTTGTCTATAGTGTCACTCAATTTTCCAATCAAAGGCATCACTAACAATGTAGATAAGCCAGCTATCATAAATAGCATTGGTAATTGATGTTGTGTAATGTGCAAATTGTTAATAGCGAATGCACTACCAAAAGGCATCATCATAAAACCTCCAACAGATAGCAATGCTGTAGCAGTAAACCCGATTCGGTAGTCTTTATTTGCAATAGTGTGTTTTAAGTGTTCAAAAGCTGATTTTTCTTGTCGGAGTTCAAGATGTTTTGTGATGGGTTTTAATTTAACTGCGATAAAAAACGCCACAATTCCGGCCATTCCACCCACCCATAAAAATGGAGCATGCCAACCCCAAGCATTGGCTAGATACAAACCAATTGGAATCCCTAAAATTTGACTAGCACCAAATCCCATTTGGATAAAACCCATTACACGTCCGCGTTGTTGAAGCGTGAATAAATCGGCAACAATAGCCATAGAAATCGAACCAATAACGCCTCCAAATAGTCCAGTAATGATTCTGGCCGCTACAAGCAAATAGTAGGAGTTTACAATTCCACATAAAAAGGTTCCCAAAATAAATCCAACGTAAAAAAACAACAATAGTTTTTTACGGTCAAATTTATCGGCAAAACCAGCTGTTAGCAATCCTGAAACACCCGCGCTAAAAGCGTAAGCGGAAACAACCAGGCCAAAATGAGTTGGCTTTAAACTAAGAGATTTCATTAGTATATCGCCCAAAGGAGACATTACCATAAAATCGAGTATTACTGTAAATTGAGTAATTGCGAGTATAAAAACAGCAAATTTTTGATAAGAAGTGAATGGGGTTGCCTTTGGTTTTTGTTCTTTCATTTTCTTTTGTTTATTCCAATGCTGAGCAGTTGAAGTTTTTATTGTCTAAAAGTTTTATTATTTGTTCTTCGGATAAAGTGTCGCTTACAATTCGTAAAACACGATCAATATCTTCCAAGTCTAGCGTCCATTGTTGGATTTCTGTGTTTCCATCAAGGATATTGCTTATTTTTTGTTTATCGTTTTCGGTTGCAATATTGGTTGCAAATACCAATACATTTTCTATTTGGTTTTCCATATTAAGATGTTTTAGGTGTCAATGCTTTTATCACTAATTCAAATGCTTCTTCAGTCGCTTCTTTGGTAAGTTTGAAAGGAGTTCCTCCGATACCTTTTTCTTCATTGTGAAAACGAAGTAAAGAATATAATGGTCCATAGGCAATACTCCAAAACACCTCGTTAGATAAGGGAATTAATTCTTTTTTATCAATAGAATTTTTTATAAAATCAGTCATTATGGTTTTAAAGTCGGACAGACTTTCGTTTATAATATAATCTCGATAACTGGAATGACACAAAAGTTCCCAGCAAGATGTTCTCAAAGGATATTTGATTACAAATCGTGCTCTGTTTTCCCATTGTTTACGTAATCCTTCTTTAAAAGGCATTTCAGGAGAAAAATCTTTGACCATTTCATTGAAGAAATCTTGTCCAATTTCGATTCCGATTTTTTTTATCAAATCCTCCTTATCTGTATAATAGATGTATAAAGTAGCCACCGACACGCCAGATTCTTTTGCCAATCTATTCATTCCAAAGCCTTCAATGCCCAATTTTACCAGCATTTCTATGGCTTTCTGTTTGACTATTTCTTCCTTGTTTGTATCTCTTGTTCGCATTTTTAATTTTTTGAAGAAGCAAAAATATTGATTATAAATGAATGTTCGCTTATTTATGAAAAATAATTGAATGAAAATTTTAAAAAATTAACCGCAAAGTTCGCAAAGAATTAGACTAAGCTCTAAAAGCTTTGCGTACCTAGCGTTTCCCTTTGCGCACTTTGCGGTTAAAATTTTTTTTCAAAAATGAATTATGAGAATTGTTGAAACATTTCCAATAATTTTTTTAGCCCTTCAGGAGAGTGCATAAATTCGGTATTGTCCATTGTTTCCTTTCCTTTTTTTGCAAATCTTGTGAACATTTCTTCTTCGTAATCTGCAATTGCAGATTTTAAATCTGTAAATTTTCCATTGGTTAAGCTTTCGCTTAATTGCAAAGCATCAAGCATTGCCATATTAACGCCTTCACCAGCATAAGGTGGCATCAAATGCGCAGCATCGCCAATAATTGTGATGTTTGCTTGAGCTTCCCATTTTTGATCTAAAGGCATGCAGTATAATGGTCTTGGAGTATATGTCACATTATCAAATTCGAATAATTCTAGCCAAACGCTATCCCATTTGAAGTACTCTTTTTTGAACCATTCCAAAACTTGTTTACTGTTTTTAAAGTCTATGCCACTTTCTGTAATCCAGTCGGCATTTGTTTTCCAACCAGCATAAAAATCCAAGCTTCCATCGCCTTTTGCACTTACTGATATTGTTTTTGAATCTCCAAAAGACATAATTTTTCCGCCTTTTAATAAGTTGTGGATTTTTGGAACGTTCTTTTCAGAATCAGGAATATTGCCTTCTAATACTGTAACACCTGAATAAAAAGGTTGAATTGGTGTCACGAATGGACGAATTTTAGATCTCGCTCCATCAGCTCCAATAACAATATCAGCCACAACAGTCTCGCCGTTTTCAAAAACGATTTTCCAGCTGTCGTTAATGCTTTCAAGGGAAACAATATGACTATTCCAAACTACTGTATTTGGTTGTAACGAATCCAATAAAATAGTTCTTAGCGGTCCGCGGTCAATTTCAGGTCTGAACCATTCATCTCCAAAATTACCTGTAGATTCATCATTATGGTCGTCAAAGAAAATTTCTGCATTTTCGTCTAGAATTCGAAGTCGGTCTGCGCCAGGTCTGTAATTTGCATTGAAAGCATCCATCAAACCTGCTTCTTCAAGCGCTTTCAATCCCGATTCATAATGCAGGTCAAGCGTTGCGCCCTGTGCTCTAACTTCTCTGTTGAAATCTCTTTCGTATACTTTTACATTTGCTCCTTTAAGTTGTAAAAGTCTTGCTAATGTCAATCCACCTGGACCTCCACCAATTATTGCTATTTTTTTGTCTTGTAGTAACATTGCTTTATTTGTTTAAAATTATAAGGCAAAACTACTTCTTTGGCAAAGTTGAAAATTGTAAAAATCGGTCGTTTTTGTTTTTAAATAATTCTTTTGGTGTAACACCCGAAAGTTTTTTTACTTCTTTGATGAAGTGGGCTTGATCTGTAAAGTTTTGTTCAGGAAATAAAATGCCTTCTTTGATGTGTTGCACCGAAGCTCGAAATCGCAGGATATTACAATAAGATTTCAAGGAAAGTCCAAACATTTGATTGAAATACCGATTGATTTGGCGACTGCTCCAAAACACTTTTTCGGATAATTCGACAACTGATAGCGAGCCATTTGATGAATAGATGAGGTTGAAAAGTTTTCGCTTTCTATCATCTACTTCTTGCGGTATAAGAGTTTTTATTTTGTTGGTGACTTTAATGCAAAGTGCTTCAAAATCATTTAAGTCTTCTTTGGTAATTTCCCAAAAGCTATTTGGCAATTGCTGACCATCATTCAAAATTGTTGAAATGCTGGTGCCTAGTAAATATTCAATGGCTAAAAGTTTTAAATTGACTGCGAAAATGACGGTTTTGGGAGGAAGTATCGTTTGTGTTGGTTCGCTTTCTAATCCCCTTAAAGCGGAATCGAAAGGCTCGGTGTCCGAGTAAGAAAAGAAAATATCTATTCTCCCATCTGGTATAACCATAATTTCTTTTTCGATATCCGAATGATTAGTAAGCATCCAAAACCTTTCCACAAAATCGGAAATGGATTCTTCGGCTTCAATTATTTTATGTTCAATTTCGTTGTTAAACATTCGGTTTTTGCTTTTTTGAAAAATCAATCGGAATATTTTTCAAAGATACTAAACAAGTGTAAAAAAAAAGACAACCCTTTCGAGTTGTCTTTTGAATATAAATAGAAGCCTTTTTTGAATTAAGCTAGTTTAGCTAAAATACCATTGAAAGTTCCACTTGGACGCATTGCTTTGTCTGTCAATGCTGGATTAGGTTGGTAATAACCACCAATCTCTTGAGCTTTACCTTGAGATCCTATTAATTCTCCGTTGATTTTAGATTCATTTGCAATAAACTCAGCAGAGATAGGGGTGAAGATTGCTTTCAATTCAGCGTCTTTGTCTTGTGCTGCCAAAGCTTCTGCCCAGTACATTGCCAAATAGAAGTGTGAACCACGGTTGTCAATTCCACCTAATTTACGAGTAGGCGATTTGTCAGTTGCTAAGAATTTCTCGGTAGCTAAATCCAAAGTTTCAGCTAGCACAATTGCTTTAGGATTGCGTAAAGTTTGTCCTAAATGCTCTAATGAAGCTCCTAAAGCCAAAAACTCTCCAAGTGAATCCCAACGTAAGTATCCTTCTTGAATAAATTGCTCAACGTGTTTTGGTGCCGATCCTCCTGCGCCAGTTTCAAATAAACCACCACCATTCATTAATGGAACGATAGAAAGCATTTTTGCTGAAGTTCCTACTTCCAGAATTGGGAATAAATCGGTTAAGTAATCACGTAATACGTTTCCGGTTACCGAGATAGTATCCTGTCCTTTGATGATACGCTCCAAAGTAAAGTTGGTAGCCTCAATAGGATTTAGGATTCTGATGTCTAAACCAGTTGTATCGTAATCCTTTAAATATTTCTCTACTTTTTCGATTAATTGTTTATCGTGTGCTCTGTTGTTATCCAACCAGAAAACCGCAGGAGTATTAGACAAACGGGCTCTGTTTACGGCTAGTTTTACCCAGTCTTGAATAGGAGCGTCTTTTGCTTGACACATTCTGAAAATATCGTTTGTTTCAACACTTTGCTCCATTAAAACAGTTCCGTTTGTATCGACAACGCGAACAACCCCATCAGCTTTCATTTGGAATGTTTTGTCATGAGAACCGTATTCTTCGGCTTGTTGTGCCATCAAACCTACGTTTGGTACACTTCCCATTGTAGTAGGTACAAAAGCACCGTGTTTTTTACAAAAATCGATAGTAGCAGTATAAACACCAGCATAACATCTGTCTGGGATAATTGCTACAGTATCTTGTTGTTTTCCTTCTTTGTTGAACATTTGTCCAGAAGTACGAATCATTGCAGGCATAGAAGCATCTACAATCACATCCGACGGAACGTGAAGATTGGTGATTCCTTTATCTGAATTTACCATTGCCAAAGCTGGTCCGTTTTCGATAGCTTGTGCAAGGGCAGTTTCCACTTCGGCTTGTTGAGGGTGTCCTGTAATTTTTGCATAGACATCACCTAAACCATTGCTGGTATTAATGTTTAATTCTTCAAATAAAGCAGCATATTTTTTGAATACATCAGCAAAATATACTTCAACAATAGCACCAAAAATAAGTGGGTCTGAAACTTTCATCATCGTTGCTTTCAAGTGCACAGAAAGCAATAAATTTTGTTCTTTGGCTTCTATGATCGTTTTGGCCACAAAAGATTTTAACGCATTTAGGCTTAAAACTGAAGAGTCAATGATTTCTCCTGATTTCAAAGGAGTACTTGCTTTAAGAACGGTAGCGGTTCCGTCTTTGGCAACAAATTCGATTTTTACATCTGTTTCATTAGCCAAAGTCAATGATTTTTCACTTCCGTAAAAGTCACCGCTTTCCATAGAAGCTACGTGAGTTTTTGAATCAGCGGTCCAAGCACCCATAGAGTGTGGATTTGCTTTTGCGTAATTCTTAACTGCTTTTGGAGCTCTACGATCTGAATTTCCTTCACGTAAAACTGGATTTACAGCAGATCCTAAGATTTTAGAATATTTAGCTTTAACAGCTTTCTCTTCTTCAGTTTGTGGATCTTCTGGGAAATCAGGCAAAGCATAACCGTGAGATTGCAATTCTGCAATGGCCGCTTTCAATTGTGGAATTGACGCTGATACATTCGGTAATTTTATGATGTTTGCTTCAGGAGTAGTAGCCAATTGACCTAATTCCAATAAAGCATTTTTTGTTTTTTGATCTTCCTTTAAAAATTCTGGAAAGTTTGAGATGATTCTTCCGGCAAGCGAAATGTCTCTGGTCTCAATTTCGATATCAGAAGTGGCAGTAAATGCCTGAACAATTGGTAGAAAAGAGTAGGTTGCCAATAAAGGAGCCTCATCTGTAAGTGTGTAAAAAATTTTAGCTTTTGAAGTCATTTTTTTTTATTTTTTTTAATCTAAATCACAATTAATTAAAGGCCTTATATGAAATTACAACGATTGAGATAAGGCGGGCAAAGATAAGAAATACTCTTGTAATAGGGTTTCAATTTATGTATAAAAAAATAAATTTAAATACATATTCTGTGATATTTTTTATTTAATATTTTTTAGGCCCTTTTATTCTTAAATTATGAATTTTGTTACCACAAATTTATCAAAAAAAAGTCCCAATCGCGATTTTCATCGGTTGGGACTTTTTTATCATTAAAGAAATAGCGTAAACTATCTTCTTTTGTCTCTAATCTTAGCTTTTTTACCAGTAAGTTGTCTGAAGTAGAAAATTCTAGCTCTACGTACAGCACCTTTCTTGTTGATTTCAATTTTTTGCAAAGCTGGCAAGTTTACTGGGAAGATACGCTCAACTCCAATTGCACCTGACATTTTACGAATTGTAAAAGTTTCTGTGTTAGCAGAACCTCTTCTTTGAATTACAACACCTTTAAAAAACTGTGTTCTTGTTTTTTCACCCTCTTTAATTTCGTAGTAAACTGTGATTGTGTCTCCAGCTCCGAATACAGGGAAATCTTTTCTTGTTACGAATTCGTCTTGAACGAATTTCATTAAATCTGCCATGATAATTTGTTTAATTATGGTTTAAAAAGAGCAACATTCGCGGTTTTCGCCAGAGGTTGGTCTAATGAGGGTGCAAATGTAAAAAATAATTATGAATTGTGAATTATAAATTTTAAATTATTTATTTGCTAGTTTATTTGAAAAAAGACATTGTTATTAAGAGCTATTTTTGTGATTTCTAATGCTATATAAATTAAGGAACCATTTTTGCTTGTTTTACTTTTTTTATGGTTTCTGCAATTTTCTCATCTGTTCTTGCTTTAATATCACTGTATTTGTTTATACCCAATGAAGAAGTCAACGATTTATCTCTTTTATCAAATAATTTATCAATTTCTTTATTACGATTTTCTTTTGATAAATTCTTTTCGTCCAGACCAAACAATTCCAATACTAATGTGTTATTCGCATTTCCGAAATAGGTTTTTTCATCTTCACTTAGTGCGACACCGTAAGTTTTGTTGAGTTCATTCAGCAAGGATGTTCTATTTATTCCTTGAGCAAAAGAAATAGATGAAATGAAAAAAGCAATAATTAAAATTACTTTGAAGATTATTTTTTTCATGATTTATACTTTTAAAGGTTATTAAGAAGTGAACGAATTCTTATTTTAAGTATAAATATATGAAAATTAATCGTTTAATAAGTCAGGTCTTCTGTTCTTTGTGTGTTCATATGCTGTGTCTTCCCTCCATTTGTCAATTTTAGCAAAATGACCACTTAATAAAACATCTGGAACTTTCCAGCCTTTGTAATCGGCAGGGCGGGTGTAGATGGGGCCAGAAAGTAAACCATCCTGAAAACTATCTGTCAATGCCGAAGTTTCGTCACTCAAAACCCCAGGAATCAATCGGATTAATGCATCGGATAAAACCAAAGCTCCCAATTCTCCTCCTGATAAAACATAATCTCCTATCGAAATTTCCTTAGTGATAAAATGGTCGCGAACGCGTTGATCAACACCTTTATAATGTCCACACAAAATGATAATGTTTTCATACATCGACATGGTGTTAGCCATTTTTTGGTTTAGTGTTTCGCCGTCAGGAGACATGTATATGATTTCGTCATACGATCTTTCGCTTTTCAGGTGAGTGATACAGGCATCTATGGGCTGAACGGTCATAACCATTCCAGCTCCACCGCCAAAAGGATAATCATCAACACTTTTTTGTTTATTGGTCGTATAATCTCTTAAATTATGAAAATGAACCTCCACCAGTCCTTTGTCTATGGCGCGTTTCATAATCGAAGCTTCAAAGGGACTTCTTAATAATTCAGGTAATACAGTTATAATATCAATTCTCATGTTGCTTTTTTAAGAACGGCAAAGGTACAAATAAATTTAAAGAGGTGTTTGCAGCTTTAATCATAAACATAGATCGGAAAAGGAAATATTTGTTTCTAACTAAAACTCCATTCCTTGTAGCTCAACTCTTTTTTTATTTTCTCCTCTATTTTTTCAGATAGTTTCTGGTTGAAATCAATTCCAGTAATTTGTTCAATTGCATCAATGGTTGTGGCAAAAGTATAAAGTGGCGCATCCGATTTTTCATTGGGAACCAAAAACGGAATCATTACCAAACCTTCGTCCTGTACCCGAACAACGATTTTGAAAAAATAATCAGGAACCGAGACTTCTTCCTCGCCAATAGTGACCAAATTATCGTGTAAAATACTTCCGGTCACTATAAAAAGAGCCGTGTATTTATCAGCCCAATATCGAATTTTCTGTTCCAATCGGTTCCAGATTCCAGCATTGAAAGCCTTGTTTTGAGGAGAAACATTCGAGGTGTAAAAAGTTTCCTTGTAAGCTTCCCTTGAAAACTTCATATCAGCGGCGGGAACCAGATGACCTTTGTCATAGCCAGTGTCTTTGTAGTTTCCCCAATGTGCCGAATCAGTATCAACTAATGGGTCTTGCTTAAAATATGGCCTTTCAAAATGGTGCTGATGTTGGGACTCCGCTGTCAAATAATAGGCAGCCCATTCTGCTTGTTCGTGTTCTTCAGAATACGACAGAAAGAAATGCTTATGTCGGATGATACTCATAAACGAATGTTTTTTTAATGTTTTGACCTAAATTCCAAACTGCTTCAAATGATGATCCGTATGTCTCCACATCAATTTATCCCAATCTTCATAAGTCATTTTACCCCAAAAAGGGTGGTCCATAACCTTGATGACCTGAGTGCCTTGTGCAAATTGGCTAAAATTTTCGGCAAATTCTTTTCTGCTGGATTCAAAATCGTAGAAACCTTCAAATTTTAGTTCTTTGGACGTTGGGCTGTTTTTTCCAAAGTCATTATTGAAAGCCTTGTTTTTTAACAATTTGCCCAATAGTCGCAATAGGAAATTTGTTTTAAGGACTTGTTTGCCAAACCCAATCTGAATTACTGCGTTGCAATGTTTACACATTTGGTCCACCGTCATTTTACCCCACAGCGCTTTGCTCTCAGGTGATAGCGAATTAATTCTGGCAATTATAGCTTCATTATCGACTTTGTCATATATTGAGCCCATATTTTTTGATTTAAAAGTGATAAACAAATATACGGTCAAAAGAGTATTGTCAAAAAGAATAAAGAAAATAATTATTAGGAGCAACTTCCTGCTCTTCGTTTCAAGCTTACTCGTAGCCTTGTTTTTTTCTTGGGCAAAAAAGGAGCTTCCTCAGGTCGCTCTTTTTCGCCCAGAAAAAAATGTAAGTCTCCTTCGCAAGACTTTCCACTTCGATCAGGACTAAGCTTTAGTGGAATTAAGAATTCTTAACAGTTTCTACATTAGATAAGGACTTAAAACTAAAAATAGGTTAAAGAGAAATTTAATATATTTACGAGATTTGAATCAATCTATTAGGTGTATAAATAAAAATTATAACAATGGAAACTAAAAAAGAGTTGTCTCCAGAACAACGTGATGAACTGATAGAAATATTAAAAACGCGTTTTGAGAAAAACAGAAACCGCCACATAGGTCTTGACTGGGAAAATGTACAGACTAAACTGGAAGCTAATGTTGAAAAACTATGGTCGCTGAATGAAATGGAAAGAACAGGCGGTGAACCGGATGTTGTAGGTCATGATGAAAAGACAGGCGAATACATTTTTTATGATTGTGTAGCAGAAAGTCCTAAAGGGCGTAGAAGTCTTTGTTATGATGGTGAAGCGTGGGATGCGAGGAAAGAATTCAAACCCGAAGGCACAGCAATAGATATGGCCTCCGAAATGGGTATTGAGCTTTTAACGGAGGAACAATACCGAGAGTTGCAACAGCTTGGAAAGTGTGACACCAAAACATCTAGCTGGATAATAACACCTTCGGATATTAGGAAACTCGGCGGTGCCATTTTTGCCGATTTTCGTTATAATACTGTTTTTATTTATCACAACGGTGCTTCTTCGTACTACGCTGTTAGGGGATTTCGTGGATCGTTAAGGGTTTAATTTTGTATAGACAAAAACAGTAATAAGCACTTCCTGAAAAGAAAAATACATGATAATAACGATAGATAATACGCTTAAATTAGAATTAATTACCGAAAATCATGCACAAACCATTTTTGAAATAGTTGATGCCAACAGAGCTCATTTGAGACCTTGGCTACCTTTTGTAGACAGAATGCAAACTGTAGAATTCGCGAATAATTTTGTGAAAGGCGCGATGCAACGTAACAAAGACGGAAACGAATATGCTTTTGTAATTATTGAAAATAAAAAAGTAATTGGTCGAATTGGTGTTTATAAAATTGATAACCAAAATAAAATTGGTGAAATTGGATATTGGATTATCGAAGGATTGCAAGGAAAAGGAATCGTAACCAAATCCTGTAAAGCCATTATCGATTTTTGCTTTTCGGATTTACAGTTGAACAGAATCGAAATAAAATGTGGAACTGAAAATTTCAAAAGTAAGTCTATTCCCGAAAAATTAAATTTTACAAAAGAAGGTGTGATTCGGCAAGGAGAATTGCTTTATGATACATTCATTGACTTGAATTTGTATTCGCTTTTAAAATCGGAAGTTTAATGATTTACTTTCTTTATAGTATATTGGCTTTAAAATCCCATAATTAAAATAATAACAATGAACATCAAAATTTCAATAATCAGTATTTTATTAGCTCAACAACTCATGGCGCAATCTTACGAGAAAATACATTCGGATGCCATTATGGTGGATACACACAATGATTTTCTTTCTAAAACTATTGATTATGGATATCTTTTTGATGCTGATTTAAAAGGGAAAACCCACAGCGATTTGGCAAGATTGAAACAAGGAGGTGTTGATGTACAACTTTTTTCAGTGTTTTGTGATGGTGATAAAAAAGAGCCTTATGCATTTGCTAATCGTCAAATGGATTCATTGGATGCAGTCCTAAAACGCAATCCCAATAAAATAGTAAAAGTGGCTAATAGCAGTCAATTGTACAAAGCAGTAAAACAAAATAAAATTGCAGCCATGTTTGGGATTGAAGGCGGTCACATGATAGAAAATGATTTGGATAAATTAGCTTATTTCTATCAACGCGGTGCCAGATATATGACCTTGACTTGGAATAATTCTACTCCATGGGCAACAAGTGCTTATGATGAAACTTTTAATAAAAAATTAACGCATAAAGGACTGACCGATTTTGGAAAACAAGTAGTCCAAAAAATGAACGAAATGGGAATGTTAGTGGATGTCAGTCATGTCGGAGTGCAAACTTTTGATGATGTTTTGCAAACTACTACCAAACCCGTAATTGCTTCCCATAGTTCAGTTTATGCCTTGTGCCAACATCAACGTAATCTAAATGACGAACAAATAAAAGCGATTGCTAAAAATGGTGGTGTCATTCAGGTGAATTTTTTTTCAGGATTTTTGGATAACAACTACATGAAAGGTGAAGAAGCCTTTATAGAAAAGCATTCTGCGGAAAATGATTCTCTTATAAAAACAGGAATGTCAGCAGATTTAAGTGTAGCATTTTTATTCGATAAATATAAAAGCGAGGTACAACCTTTACGTGTGCCGTTTTCTGTGCTCATAGACAATATAGAATACATTATAAAATTAGTTGGAGTTGATTATGTTGGTCTCGGATCCGATTTTGATGGTATTGAGTCGCCTCCATTACAATTAGACGATGTGACAAAATATCCACTCATTACAAAAGCATTGTTAGAAAAAGGATATAGTAAACAGGATTTGACCAAAATTTTGGGTGGTAACTTTTTAAGGGTTTTGAAAGCAAACGAGCCAAAATAAAGTATAGCTTAGAAATAAACTACAAATAGTCATAAAGTATTTGGATAATGCTAAAACTAACTTGAGTTCTATTATACCGGAATCAAATCCTCAAATTTTCTGATTATCTAATTTTATTCGTAAATTTGCACCTCAATAAAAAATAAACAAAATGGAAAACGGAATATACGCTAAATTCAACACCACTAAAGGAGCGATTTTAGTAAAATTAACACACGATTTAACACCAGGAACTGTTGGGAACTTTGTGGCTCTTGCCGAAGGAAACATGGAAAATAAAATTAAACCTCAAGGGCAAAAATTCTACGATGGTTTAAATTTTCACAGAGTAATTCCTGATTTTATGATTCAAGGAGGTTGTCCTCAAGGAACTGGTACTGGAGATCCGGGATACAAGTTTGATGATGAGTTTCACCCATCTTTGAAACATGACCGTCCAGGAGTTTTGGCAATGGCTAATTCTGGTCCTGGTTCTAATGGTTCTCAATTTTACATCACGCATGTACCAACTTCTTGGTTAGATGGGAAGCATACTGTTTTTGGTCACGTAGTTGAAGGTCAGGATGTAGTTGATGCTGTTGCTCAAGGAGATGCTTTAGAATCTGTTGAAATTGTTAGAGTAGGTGAAGAAGCTCAAAAATGGAATGCTATTGAAGCTTTTGTTGGTTTAAAAGGAGCTCGTTTGAAAAAACAAGCAGCTTTGAAAGCGGAATCAGAAGCGAAAATGGAAACATTAGCTGCTGGTTTTGAAAAAACAGAAAGTGGTTTACGTTACCAATTCATCCAAAGAGGTTCTGGTAAAAAAGCAGAAAGCGGAAAAACAGTTGCTGTTCATTATGAAGGTTCATTAGAAAGCGGTAAAGTTTTTGATTCTTCTTATCCAAGAAAAAAACCAATTGTGTTCAGATTAGGTCAAGGTCAAGTAATTGAAGGTTGGGACGAAGGTATTGCTTTATTGCAAGTTGGCGATAAAGCTCGTTTCGTTATTCCATCTGATTTAGGATATGGACCAGCAGGAGCAGGTGGTGTTATTCCTCCAAATGCTATCTTGATTTTCGACGTTGAATTGATGGACGTAAAATAGTAAGCAGAAAGCAGAAAACAGTAATCAGTGATTATTGTGATATATAGGAAATCCCAAAACTTTCGTTTTGGGATTTCTGCATTTTAGGATATGGATGTTCTTTTCGGTTTTATTTTCTTTTTTCTGTAATCTATATTCTGCCATCTTAATCAGTTTTCCACTTAATATTGCATCCAATACTAGGTTTCTGCGGTTCTATCATGACTCTATTATAGATTACACTGTCAATTGCTCCTCTTAAGTCACTGCCGCTTAAAGGAATTCCGTTTCCAGGTCGGCTGTCGTCTAACTGGCCTCGATAGACTAATTTGTCATTTGTATCAAACAGGAAAAAGTCTGGTGTGCAGGCTGCATCATAGGATTTGGCTACTTCTTGAGTTTCGTCAAATAAATAGGGAAATTCTACACTGTTTTGAAAGGCAAATTCGGTCATTAATTCTGGTGCATCCTGAGGATATTTCTCTATATCGTTACTCGAAATGGCAATTAAACCAAGTCCTTGTACACGATAATCATTGGCAATCATTACAATTTCTTTAACCACATGTATTACAAAAGGACAGTGATTGCACATGAAAATTACTAAAGTTCCTTTGGCACCTTTTAGGTCATCATAGGAATATTCAAAATTTGAGTTGGTGTCTTTTAGTCTGAATTTTGGAGCCAAAGTTCCAAGGGGAGCCATATTTGATTCAGTCCTTGCCATTTTTCTGGTTTGTTTAAAATTTTATTTTTTATTCTTAAAATTAAGAAAAAGGTTTGTTTTTAAGTGAAAAGATTAAATTTAATTGTAGAAAAGACGCTAAGTTTCTATGATATTAAGACACTAAGTTTTTTTTTAACTTAGAACCTTAGTATCTTAGTATCTCACTAACTTAAAAAAAAATGGATTTAACGTGGTCAGAATTTGAAAGAGTAGAAATGCGAGTGGGAACAATATTAGAAGTCAATGATTTTCCCGAAGCTAGAAAACCTGCATTCCAACTCACTATTGATTTTGGAAGTGTCATTGGAGTCCGTAAAACATCTGCTCAAATCACCAAAAGATATACCAAAGAAGTTCTTGTAGGAAGACAAATCGTAGCCGTAGTTAATTTTCCTAAAAAGCAAATAGGTAAGTTTATGAGTGAATGTTTGGTGTTGGGGGCAGTAGGTGAGGAAGGCGATGTAATTTTATTGGCACCCGATTTCAAAATAGAAAATGGATTGCGAATAGGTTAGTATTATGGACTGTTGTTAGGATTTTGCATTTTGGATTATTTTTTTAGTAATTCAATATTGGCATCTATTTTTACTTCATCGCTAATCAAGAAACCGCCAGTTTCTATTGCAGCATTCCATACCAAGCCAAAATCTCTACGGTTTATTTTTCCTTTCAATTTTAAACCTGCTTTTGTATTTCCCCATGGATCGACATTGCTACCGCCATATTTTATTTCCAAAATGGTTGGTTTTGTGATTTCTTTGATAGTCAGTTTACCGATTATTTCAAAAATATCATCATCCAATCTTTTAAATTTAGTGGACTGGAAAGTGATTTTTGGAAACTTTTCGGCATCGAAGAAATCAGCACTTTTTAAATGAGCATCTCTTTTTTGATCATTGGTATTAATGGAATCAACATTTGCAGTAAAAGAAAATTCCGCATTTTCAAAATCTTCTTCTGCTTCAGCTGTTCCGGTTATTTTATTAAATCTTCCTGTTAGAGTAGCAATTTCAAGATGTTTAATTTTGAATGACATCTCGGAATGTGTGGGATCTATTTCCCATTTCATATTTTCCATAATGTTGGTTTTTATGTTTGGGTTTTCTTTAATGGATGTTTGTGGTGACATTTTATTGAAGTTTAGGAAAGATTTGTAAAAAGAAACTATGGAAGTTTACGTTTTCTAGTCCTGCGCTTTGGTGCAAAGTGATAATCAGAAGAGCATAAAAAATCTTCAAAAGACAAAGAATATCTCTTTTTCATAATTATCTTTCTTTAATTTTTGAGGAATAAAACAACATAAAAACAATGAACAAAGTTAGTGATTTAAACTAAATTTTAAATGATTTTTATCATGCAATCAATTGTTTTTTAGTGTTTTAATTGTTTTTTATTTTAAAAGAAAGAAAAGGTTGATATAGTTGTTTTTTGTTGCTGCAGACAGCAAGGTAGTGAGTTTTTTTTTATCCGAATCCGATTTCAAAGAGTAAAATAGATTAAGATCAGAAGCAGAATTTTCGAATTGGATTGATGTTTAAAACTGTATTTTTACACCTTTCTAAAAATAATTCCATTTTCAATCTATGAAGCGATATTTTAATTTATTCAATTTCAATCAAAAAGTAGATTATAAGATTGAAATTTTAGCAGGGCTTACTGTAGCAATGACAATGATTCCAGAATCACTGTCTTTTGCTATACTCGCTGGTTTTCCGCCTTTGGTGGGTTTGTATGCCGCATTTATAATGGGGTTGGTTACTGCAATATTTGGAGGAAGACCTGGTTTAATTTCTGGTGGGGCAGGAGCAACTGTTATCGTTTTAATTGCCTTGATGAAATCGAATGGATTGGATTATGTGTTTGCCGCAGTTGCCTTGGCAGGAGTTTTTCAGATTTTAGTGGGTTTGTTCAAACTGGGAAAATTCATTCGGTTAGTGCCACAGCCTGTTATGTATGGCTTTGTAAATGGATTGGCAGTTGTTATTTTTATGTCACAGATAGAACAATTTAAAACTGTTGTCAATGGTGAAAATGTTTGGCTTTCTGGGAATTCTTTGTACGTAATGCTGGGTTTGGTGGCTTTGACAATAGCCATAGTAATTGGTTTTCCAAAATTGACCAAAAAGATTCCAGCCTCCTTAGTAGCTATTTTTGTGGTTTTTATAGTCGTTCTGGTGTTGAATATTGACACTAAAACAGTAAAAGACATTGCTTTCGTTAGCGGTGGTTTTCCTCCGTTTCATATCCCAAGTATTCCTTTGAATTTTAATACCCTTCAGATTGTTTTTCCTTATGCCTTAATTATGGCTGGAGTAGGATTGACGGAAGGATTATTGACATTGAATTTGGTCGATGAACTGACGGATACCAAAGGGAATAGTAACAGAGAATGCATTGCCCAAGGAAGCGCGAATATTTTGAACGGGTTTTTCTTCGGAATGGGAGGATGTCCTATGATAGCCCAAACACTAGTTAATATATCTGCGGGTTCTAGGGCGAGATTGTCTGGAATTATTGCTGCGATAACTATTTTGTTAATCATATTATTTGGGGCACCCGTAATCGAAAAATTACCTATTGCAGCTTTGGTTGGGGTAATGATGATGGTGGCGATTGGGACTTTTGAATGGGCTAGTTTCCGAATCTTTAATAAAATGCCTAAACACGATATTTTTGTATTGGTAGTCGTTGCTTTGATAACCGTTTTTCTACATAATTTGGCATTAGCTGTATTGATAGGAGTGATTATTTCAGCTTTGGTTTTTGCTTGGGAAAGTGCCAAAAGAATTCGAGCCAGAAAATACATTGACGAAAACGGAGTGAAACATTACGAGATATATGGTCCGCTTTTCTTTGGATCGACGACTACGTTTGCAGAGAAATTTGATGTTGCTAATGATCCCGATGAGGTCGTCATAGATTTCAAAGAAAGTAAAGTAATGGACATGAGTGCCATTGATGCCTTGAATAAAATTACGGTGCGATATGCCAATGTAAACAAAACGATTCGGTTACGTCATTTAAGTGAAAATTGCAGACAATTATTGCAAAATGCAGATGCTGTTATTGATGTAAATATTCTGGAAGATCCAACTTATAAAGTAGCAGTGGAGTGATCTGTAAAGTTGGATTTTGATAAAAAATAGCCCACAGATTGTACGGATTAAACAGATTGTCACTGATTTTTTGCCTAATCAAAACATAGGAGAACCTATCAAAATCATAGGAGCTCCTACCAAATAGATAGGAAGGCCTACAAAAATCATAGGAGCTCCTATTAAATAGATAGGTGCGCCTTCCAAAAATATAGGCGTGCCTACCAAAAGGATAGGTGGGCCTATAGAAATTGTAGGCGTCACCTACCAAGTAGATAGGCGTGCCTATAAAAATCATAGGCGCGCCTATCAAAAACAAAGGTGACGCCTACAAAATCTAGAGGCGAGCCATAATAATAGTATGGCGAAGCATTCCCTTATTTCTACTCAATAGGTAAATCAGTTGAACCCCATTCGGTCCAAGAACCGTCATAAACAGCTTTTGGATTGTCCGAAATCAATTCGGTGGCCAATAAAACGATGCAAGCGGTAATTCCAGAACCACAAGTAAACAATAAAGGCTGATCGTTTAGTTTTAGGATTTCTTTTAATTCTTCTGTCGATTTGAATTTTCCGTCTTGTTGCAGCTCGGTGAAAGGAGTGTTTATAGAACCTGGAATATGTCCGCTTCTTAATCCTGCTCTTGGTTCTTCGAGAGTGGCGTGGAATCGGTCAGCTGATCTGGCGTCCATAAGAACAGCTTCTTTGGTTGTGATATTCTCCAGAATCTGTTCTTTGTTTTTGATTAATTCAGGCTGAAATTTTGCTGTAAAATTTCCTTTTGAATAAGTTGTTTGTTGTTGTTGTTCTTCTGTTGGATATCCTTCTTTAATCCATTCCGGAAGTCCACCATCCAATACAAAAACATTCGAATGCCCCATCGCTTTGAACATCCACCAAGCTCTTGGGCTAGAATAGATTCCCAAAGTGTCATAAACAACAATTGTACTGTTTGAGTTAATACCTAATTTTTGAGCTTCAGCAGTGAATTTTTCTTCCGAAGGAAAAGTATTCGGCAATGGATTGTTGGTGTCGCTAAAATTGTTTTTTATATCAAATAAACGGGCTCCTTTTATTTGTAAATCTGGATTTTGATTTTCCAAATTAGATTGATTTTGCTCTAATCTTGCTTCAAGCACAATTAGATTAGAATCGTTTAGATGTTCTTGGAGCCAAGCTGCGGAAACTATTGGATTTGTCATTTTTTAGAGCTTAATTTTTGATATTAATTGTTGTAAATAATCTTGGCCTTCTTCCCAATATTCGAGATTAGAATCAGAATTGATGTGTCCTTTTTGGCCAATGTTTATAAAATCACTGCCCCAATATTCGGCTAATTCTTTGGCTCTTTCGGGTGACATATAAGTGTCGTTTTCGGTTCCTACAACAATTGATGGGAAAGGGACCGCTTGTGTTGGAATAGGGGAAAAGTGTCTTAAAAAATCTGGGGTGTGAGCTGGTGAATCCACATCGGCGGGAGCGACAAGCATCGCGCCTACAATGTTTGGATTGTTATTTTGGGAAACCCAATGCATCACTAAGGAAACTGCCAGACTATGAGCGACCAAAATGGTTGGTTCCTCTATTTTTTGGATCGTTTCAGAAAGTCTTTCAAGCCATTCGTGAAGTTGAGGTTCGTCCCAATTGTCTTGAATGACTTTGGTTGAATTGGTGAATTTTTGTAACCAAAAGCTTTGCCAGTGTTTTTCGCCAGAATCTCCGAGTCCTGGAATAATTAATAAGTGAGGGGTCATTTTTTGAGTTCTTTTTTTAGGGAAACAATTCTTTGAATTTCTTTGACAACCAATGGAAAAGCTGGTTCAGTCATATTATGTCCAAAACCTTGCAGTTCATATAAAGTCGTTTGTTTGTGGCCAGTAAGTTTCATCATTCGCGCCATATAGGCGTTTTCTTCATAGCGTCCTAGCATTTCTAACTCTCTGTCGCCTGTAATTAGTAATAAAGGCGGGGCATCGGCACGAACGTGATATAATGGGGCAAACTCATCGACGATGGGTTGGGTGTCTGGTATACCTCTTTCTTTTCGGATTTCAAAATGCGTAATAGTTTGAGAACTTAACGGAATCAACCCAGCAATAGAATTCGCTTCTATTCCATCTGTTTTCAACCATTTTTTATCTAAACCAACCATCAATGCTAGATAGGCTCCAGCCGAATGTCCAGAAACAATAATCAAGGAATTGTCGCCTCCGTAAGCAGCAATATTTTTGAATGTCCAAGCAACTGCCGCAGCTGCATCTTCAATGCATTTTTGTGCTTTTACTTTTGGAGATAATCGATAATTTACTGAAACGACGCAAAATCCTTTGTCTTTAAGCCCTTCTGGAAGTTCTTTGTTTCCACCTGTTAATCCTCCTCCGTGAAACCAAATTACAGTTGCAAATCCTTTGGTGTTTTTTGGGTAATAGATATCGAGAACGCAACGTTCTTTGATGTATGGATCTGTTTTGGCTTCAGCTTCGCTATAATAAGGAATATTTGTAGCAGTGGTGTATTCTGTTTTTTGAGCAGTAATTAATGTTACGGAAAGCAGTAGAATCAGTGAAAGAAATATTTTTTTCATCTTCGATTTTTATTTTGAAAGTATAAAAATAAAGAATTTTTATACGTTGTTGGTACAGTTTCTTATGAAAATATAAAGCTGTAGAATAGCCCTGATAGAAGCGGTATCCCATCTCGTTTTTTCTACGAGATGGAATATAGCGGATAGCAGGACTGAACTTGATGAAAGACAAAAAAAATCTGCTCCAAAAAAAAATCCATCAGCCTTTCGACCGATGGATTTACTATATTCAGATGAACTGCTAAAAATTAAGCGTCCAAATCTACTTTAGTTCTGCTTGCAATTTCTTTGTAAGTCCCATTTACTAATTTCTCACGGATCGCTTCAAAAGCAGTAAGCGTTTGAGCAATATCATCAAATGTGTGAGAAGCGGTAGGGATAACGCGCAATAAAATCATTCCTTTTGGGATAACCGGATAAATTACGATTGACAAGAAAATACCGTAGTTTTCTCTTAAGTCATTTACCATTACCATTGCTTCTGGTACACTTCCTTCAAGGTAAACTGGTGTAACACAAGTATTGGTATCACCAATATTAAATCCTTTGCTTCTCAAACCGCTTTGCAACTTATTTACGTTTTCCCATAATTTGTCTTTCAATCCTGGGTTATCGCGCAACAATTGTAAACGTTTCAATGAACCGATTGTTTGGATCATTGGCAATGCTTTTGCAAACATTTGTGAACGTAAGTTGTATTTTAAGTAATCGATAATGTCTTTATCTGCTGCTACAAAAGCACCAATATTCGCCATTGATTTTGCAAAAGTCGAGAAGTAAACGTCAATTCCGTCTTGACAATCTTGCTCTTCACCAGCTCCGGCACCTGTTTTACCAAGAGTACCAAAACCGTGTGCATCATCAACAAGTAAACGGAAATTGTATTTCTTTTTCATTTCTACAATCTCTTTCAGCTTTCCTTGCTGTCCGCGCATTCCAAAAACACCTTCAGTAATAAAAAGGATTCCTCCTCCTTGTTCAGTAGCTAATTTTGTAGCACGTTGCAGGTTTTTCTCCATGCTTTCGATGTCGTTGTGTTTGTACGTAAAACGTTTTCCGCTATGTAAACGAACACCATCAATAATACAAGCGTGACCATCTACATCATATACAATCACATCATTTCTAGTAACCAAAGCATCGATGATAGAAACCATTCCTTGGTAACCAAAATTCAATAAATAAGCTGATTCTTTCATTACAAAAGCAGCCAATTCATTCTCTAATTGTTCGTGATATTTAGTGTGTCCGCTCATCATACGTGCTCCCATTGGAGCTGCAGCACCATATTCAATAGCTGCATCAGCGTCTGCTTTACGAACTTCTGGATGGTTTGCAAGACCTAAATAGTCATTCAAACTCCAGTTTAAAACCTCTTTTCCTTGAAATTTCATTCTCGGTCCTAAGTCTCCTTCTAATTTTGGAAATACAAAATAACCTTCTGCTTGTGAAGCCCATTTTCCTAATGGACCTTTATTGTTTTGAATTCTTTCGAATAAATCTTTTACCATAATATATAATATCTACTGCTATTAATTTTAAGAAGTCGCAAAAATAATTATTTATACCGTATTAGCATCTTGAAAGTATATTTATTTTTCCAAATCCAAAGCTTTAACATAACTAATGCTGTCATTTTTAGCGAAGTCGATATGAGGAGCTATTTCCTGCTGTACATTACAAGCTCTCCGTCATAAACCTTTTTTTCTATTGTGCAGCAAGGAGCTTCCGTTGGTCGCTCTTGCGGCACAAGAAAAAATAGGTTTATTCCCTCGAGGCTTTCCATTTCCATCAGGGCTAATGCGATAATCAACAACTTTCTTTAATAAAAACATGTATATTTGATGTTGTTTTAATGTCGATAGTAATGACAATTGCAATATCAATTTGAAAATCTAAAATCTGAAGTCTAAAATCTATATTAGGTATGTCCCAAATCACCAAAGAATTAAAACTAGCCGTGCTAATTGATGCCGACAACGTTCCTTATAGCAATGTAAAAGGAATGATGGAGGAAATTGCCAAGTTCGGAACTCCAACCACCAAACGCATTTATGCTGATTGGACTAAACCTAATGCCAACGGCTGGAAATCAGTTTTACTAGAACACGCCATTACACCCATTCAGCAATACAGCTATACAGTTGGCAAAAATTCTTCGGATTCAGCATTAATTATTGATGCAATGGATTTATTGTATTCGGATAAATTGGATGGTTTTTGTATCGTTTCCAGCGATAGTGATTTTACCAGATTAGCGATTCGTTTGCGTGAATCAGGTATGAAAGTCATTGGAATTGGTGAAAAGAAAACTCCAAGTGCCTTTATTGCTGCTTGCGACCGATTTGTCTTTATTGAAGTTTTAGATGGTGCCATTAAAAAGACACGAAAAACAACCAATGCCCAAAGCAAATCACAAAAGTCGTCAGCAACTGCTGTTGCAGGATCTAAAAAAGCGGTTGACCCGAGCAATAGTGAACAGGCGCAGCAAAAAGAAGCTACTAATAAAATTGACGCTCAAACAATCGAACTCATTGAAGACACTCTAGATGCCATTGGCGATGAAGATGGCTGGGCATTCCTTGGCGATGTGGGAAATCTAATTGTAAAGAAAAAACCAGAATTCGACCCTAGAAATTATGGTTTTTCAAAACTAACTCCAATGCTCAAATCACTTACTGATATTCTGGAGATAGACGAAAGAGAATCCGATAAAAAAGGAATCAAACACGTTTATGTAAGATTGCGTTTTACTTAAAAAATGCCATAAAAATAAAGAGGGCGTATGTACCGCCCTCCTCTTTGTAAGTTCTGATTTATCATTATCTAGCTTATACTTAAATTCGGTATAGCTGACTATTGAGAATACTTTTTCTAATATTCAATATTTGTGATATTATATGCTCAAGTAATTAATCAGAACCACATTCAAATATACAACTTTTTTATATTTAATGTGTTGAAAAATAGGTTTTTAACTATCGATTTAAAGTAGCTTGACCTTAATTTAAAATCACTACATTTTAATTGATGGAAAGGGAGTGTTAATATTTAAATCTGTTGTTCTTTTGATTGTGATAAACCAATACATTTGTGTTTTTTAAAACAATAATACATACTTATATGAAAATCGTCTTTGCCACGAACAACGCCAATAAAATTCGCGAAATACAAAGTATGCTTCCTCAAAGCATCGAAATTATTAGTCTAGAAAGCATAGGCTGTCATGAAGAAATTCCTGAAACCGCCGATACTATTGAAGGAAATGCTATTATGAAAGCCAATTATGTAACAGAGAAATATGGTTATAATTGTTTTGCTGATGACACTGGATTGGAAGTAGAAACGTTGAATGGAGAGCCTGGAGTTTATTCTGCACGATATGCTGGAGAACAAAAATCGGCTGAAGACAATATGGATAAATTGCTTGTAAACTTAGAAAATTCAGCGAATAGAAATGCCCAATTTAAAACCGTAATTACTTTAAATCTAAAAGGGGAACAGTATCTTTTTACTGGAATAGCCAAAGGTGAAATTACTTTGGATAAAAATGGAAATCAAGGTTTTGGTTACGACCCTATTTTTAGACCTGAAGGATATAAGGAAACGTTTGCACAACTTTCATTAGAAACTAAAAATGCCATAAGTCACAGAGGAAAAGCGACTCGTGAGTTAATCACTTTTTTAAATCAGAATCCGCAGTAAAATTTGTGTAAAGCAAATATTCTAAGAAATTTTTAACCAAATGATAGTTACAATAAAATATAGTACATTTGAAATGCGTTATAGCTTTTCACTCAAATAATTCAGTATGTTCAATATCAAAACATTATTTTTTACTTCCCTTTTTTTAATACCAACAATTCATTACGGGCAACACACAGATGAAATTAATTCGAATAGACCAGGCGAATCCATGTCGGCTTTTGCAGTTGGAAAAACGGTTATTCAAGTAGAAACAGGTGTGTTTGGTATTCAAGAAAGTCATAGTTTGTCGAATTATGATGCTAATGGTTTTGGACTTGATTTTGAATTGCGATATGGTGCATTTTTGGAGAGCTTAGAATTTATTGCAGATGTTCAATATCTAAATGAAAAATATACATATCCTATGCAAGTTGATGATCGATCCGATTTTAAACAAGCTGTTTTGGGAGCTAAATATTTGATTTATGACCCGAATAAAGGATATAAAAAAGAAGCGAATATATACAGCTGGAAAGCAAATCATAAATTCGATTGGCATCAAGTAATTCCTGCTGTGGCTGTTTTTGCGGGAGCTAATTTTACAGGTGCTGATAATCCTTATTATTTTTCACCTGAATCGGCTATTTCACCAAAAGCCGCTTTGATTTTGCAAAACCATTTAGGTGATGGTTCTTGGGTTTTTGTTACCAATATTATTTACAATTACATTGCTACCGATTATCCTAGTTTGAGTTACATTTTAACCTTAACTAAGGGGATTAATAAAAAATGGTCTGCTTTTGTTGAAAATCAAGGGATAAAAAGCGATTTTTATAGTGATGCCATCGTTCGAGGTGGAGCTGCTTATTTGATTAATAGAAACATGCAGGTTGATGCTTCCATAAGTACTAATTTTAAGGATACGCCTTCGATTCTTTATGGAGGTGTTGGGGTTTCATGGCGTTATGATGGTCGATACAAGGAAGTACATCTTTTGACAAAAGAAGAAAAAGCTGCTGAAAAAATGGCTAAAAAGAGCAAACCAAAAAAAGGTTTTAGATTATTTAAAAAGAAATAAAAGCAATTCTCTGTAAAATAGAAATGATGACCATACAAGAAACCAAGGCTAAAAAATAATCTTACAAAATTAATTATTAAAAATTTGATTGGTTAAAAATAAATCTTACATTTGTTTTAAGAATAAATTGTCAACTTGTTTGTTTTTAACTATTTAGAGATTGGTATTATGAAAAATATTTACATTCTTTTTCTTGTGATTCTATGTATTTCATGCAATGATAATGATGATCCTGAAATTATAGATGGAGTTGTAATTAACGAAAATGTTGATGTTTATCTTAAAAATAGTGCAGGTGAAAATATTTTAGGCACTGATAAATATCCAGAAAATAGCATTAGCATAAAATACTTAATAGGAGGGAAAGAATTTGGTTATGGTTATAATTCAACAGGCGCCATTTTAGACAACCCGAAAGGTTTTTTTATTGAAAAACTATCGGAACAGGAAACAGGAAAAGGGATGCGTATTTTTTTGAATGCGGATTCTTCCGAAGATTATCCGATTACCTATTTACGTTGGAATGAAACAGAAACTGACATTCTCAAAGCGAAGTACAAAAGAATGGGAGGTTCTGTTTTATTAGAAAAATTATGGTTGAACGATGTCTTAGTATTGGGTGTTGAAGGACAAACAACCAGATATATTACCATAGTAAAATAACAACTTAGACGAAATACTTAAAACTTGGAGGCCCA
The DNA here is from genome assembly GCF_031456055.1 of Flavobacterium granuli. Classification (GTDB taxonomy): domain Bacteria; phylum Bacteroidota; class Bacteroidia; order Flavobacteriales; family Flavobacteriaceae; genus Flavobacterium; species Flavobacterium granuli_A. The sequence goes on along the minus strand of NZ_JAVDTX010000001.1, from coordinate 320,443 downwards.
TTAATTTGGGCTTTTTTAATGCAACTTTTTTTTTATTGTGCCAAAGTTGGTTATATTCGTAGCGTTTCCATTATTTACAAACAAATGCTTTAGTAGCTATAAATAGACACAATTTCATCCAATGATTACCATTCAAGAAGCCAAGACTAAAAACGAGTTAATCGAATTCATAAAATTTCCTTTTTCCTTATACAAAGACAATCCGTATTGGGTTCCGCCGATAATTGCCGATGAACTGGAAACATTTGATAAAACAAAAAATCCAGCTTTTAATAGTGCAGAAGCTAATTTTTATATTGCTCTTAAAGATAATCAGATAGTAGGTAGGATAGCAACAATCATCAATTGGGATGAGGTGAATCATCAACAGAAAAAGAAAGTTCGTTTTGGTTGGTTTGATGTTATTGACGATATTGAAGTAACCAAGGCTTTGCTTGAAAAAGTATATGAACTGGGGAAAAAGAATAATCTGGAGTATGTTGAAGGTCCAATGGGGTTTTCTAATCTGGACAAAGTTGGTGTTTTAACCGAAGGTTTTGACGAATTGGGAACGATGATTACTTGGTACAATCATCCGTATTATAAGACTCATTTTGAAAAATTAGGTTACGTAACCGAAAAAGAATATGTCGAAAATAAATTCCCTTTTGCAAATGCCAAACCAGAGTTTTTTGAAAAAATTAATGAGTTGGTCAAAAAAAGGTATCAATTAAAACCGATTAACTTCAAATCTACAAAAGCCGTGATGCCTTATGTTGATAAAATGTTTGATTTGTTTAATGAATCGTATGCTAATTTGTCTTCGTTTGTTGCGATATCCGATGTGCAAAAAGAATATTTTAAGCAAAAATACATCAGCTTTATCAATCCTGAATACATAAAATATGTAGAAGACAAAGATGGAAACCTTGTGGCTTTTGCGATTGTGATGCCTAGTTTTTCTAAAGCGCTTCAAAAAGCCAACGGGAAATTATTTCCTTTCGGATTTCTACATTTATTGAATGCAAGACGTAACAGTAAGGACGTAGTTTTTTACCTTATTGGTGTACATCCTGACTATCAGAATAAAGGTGTTACAGCCATTATATTTAATGAGTACCACAAAACATTTACGAAAAGAGGAATTGAAAATTGTTTCAGAACACCAGAACTAGCAGACAATCTAGCGATACAACTGCTTTGGAAAAACTTTAATCCAGTGGTTCATTGTCGTAGAAAAACGTTTAGGAAGGAATTATAAAAAAAGATAATATTTGGTATTAAAGCAAAAAGCCGACAGTTTTTGAACTGTCGGCTTTTGTTTTTTTATGCTTTTTATATTAAATATCGTCAAATTCGATATCTGTAAAGCTAGATGTATTTGGAACTATGTCTTCGTTTGTTTTGTCATCTGAAGCATATTCTTTTTTGAAATCTTTTTGGTGTCTCTCCGAAATTACCTCTTCGCCTTTGTGGTTCAAAACGTAAGATGTCATATCTTCTAAAATTTCTGAAAAAGCGGTAAAATCTTCTTTGTATAAATAGATTTTATGTTTTTTGAAATGAAAAGAACCATCTTCTTCCGTGAATTTTTTGCTTTCGGTAATTGTGATATAATAATCGTCAGCTTTGGTAGCTCTTACGTCAAAGAAATAGGTTCTTCTACCAGCTCTTAAAACTTTTGAAAAGATTTCTTCTTTTTCTAACATATCATTTTCTCTCATAATCGTATCGTCATTTTTTTATTTAATAGCAATCAAAAATCATAAAAATATATGTATTATACAACAATTAAAGCAATTCTTTTTCCGAAAGTTGCTTTAAATAAAGTGCTGCATAATACCCATCTTGGTTTATTAATTGATTATGAGTGCCTTGTTCAATTATCTTTCCATCTTCAAGAATGATAATTTTATCTGCATTTTTTGCAGAAGAAACCCTATGACTTACAATTATGGTAGTTTTGTTCTTGCATATTTGATATAGATTGTTCAAAATAGCTTCTTCGGTTTCGGTATCAACGGCAGATAGACAATCATCAAAAAGTAAAATTTCTGGATTTTTTATGATCGCTCTTGCAATAGAAACGCGTTGTTTTTGTCCGCCCGAAAGTGTAATTCCTCTTTCTCCTAATATGGTATCATATCCTTTGTTGAAACCGATAATATTGTCATGAACGACAGCGCTTTTCGCTACTGCTTCAACTTCTTGATCGGTTGCGTCTTCTTTTCCAAACTTGATGTTGTTCTTTATAGTGTCTGAAAATAAAAAGGCATCTTGAGGAACTACTCCGATGCTGTTACGCAAATCAAACAAATTGAGTTGACTAATTTCATGATTGTCTATCAAAATTTGCCCGCTAGTTACATCGTATAATCGTGAGAGTAAGGACAAAATTGTTGATTTTCCAGAACCGGTTTTTCCTAAAATTGCCAAAGTTTCTCCTTTATGAACTGTGAAACTTATATTTTGAAGTGCTTTTATTTGTGTGTCATTATAAGTGAAACTCACATTTTTAAACGTGATGCTGCCTTCTATTTTTGATCTCTGAATATTTGTATTCTGAATTTCTGGTTCGATTTTCAAAAATTCATTAAGTCTTTTTTGAGATGCTTCGGCTTCTTGAACCATAGATGAAACCCATCCCAAAGAAGCAACAGGCCAAGTTAGCATGTTTACGTATAAAATAAATTCAGCAATGGTACCGATGCTTTTGATGGTGCCGTGAACATACATCAAACCTCCAAAATAAATCACGATTAAGTTACTGACTCCAATCAAGGCAATCATTAAAGGTCCGAAAAGAGATTGGACTTTGGCTAAACTCAAACTTTTACTTTTACTTTCATTAGCCAAATCGTTAATGTTGGATTGATGCTGATCTTCTAATGAGTAGGCCTTTATAACACGTATTCCTGAAAAAACTTCTTGTGTGTAACTGGAAACTTTGGATAAATATTGTTGGAAAGTCGTCGATCTTTTATTGATTTCAGAGCTCAACTTGAATATGCAATAAGATAATATTGGTAAGGGCAATATGGTATATAAAGTTAATCTTGGCGATACATTATACATATAACCAATTACTATGGCAAAACGTATAAAAGTATTTATAGTGTACATGACAGCTGGGCCAACATACATTCTCACTTTAGAAACGTCTTCGCTTATGCGATTCATTAAATCGCCTGTTCTATTTTGTTTGTAAAAATTTTGAGAGAGATTTTCGTATTGACGAAATACTTCATTTTTTAAATCGAATTCGATATGACGCGACATTACAATCAAAGTTTGTCTCATCAGGAAAGTAAGGAAGCCTGCGATAATTGTTGTTGCAATAATTAATAAGATATTCGAAATTAATTCTTGACTTATAACGCTGGAATCGACAGATTTACTTTTGGCGAAAGCTTCAATTTCATTAAATGACTTACTAATTAATTTTGGTGTAAATAATGAAAATATTTGTGCGATTATGGTGATAATAATGCCGAGTGAAAAGCTGTATTTATACTTGATGAAATATTTGTTTAAATATCGTAATTCTTTCATGTTTTAAGAGATTCGGTATTGAATTGTTTTCGTTTTTTATTTAATATCTGAATTTTAACAATTGGATTAAAAATATCATTTGCTTCAAATCATTGATGTATATTTATTTTTAAATAAATTTAATGTTGTATGTTTATTTTTTATGTATGTTTGAAGAGTCTTTTTGATAAATTCGTAATTTTTAACTAAAAAAATATAGTACTATGGATGCTACTGTTACCACTGGAAAAGAACTTCAAAAAATGGATCCAGTTTTTGGACAATTGTCTTTTAATGATCACGAGCAAATCGTTTTTTGTAACGACAAAGATACAGGATTAAAAGCAATTATTGGTATTCATAATTCGGTTATGGGGCCTGCATTAGGAGGAACTCGTATGTTTAATTATGCTAATGAATGGGAAGCTTTGAATGATGTTTTGCGTTTATCAAGAGGGATGACTTATAAAGCAGCTATCACAGGATTGAATATTGGTGGTGGAAAAGCAGTTATTATGGGTGATGCCAAAACTCAAAAAACTCCAGAATTGATGCGTAAATTTGGAGAATTTGTACATTCTCTAAGTGGAAGATATATTACGGCTGAAGATGTTGGAATGGAAACTTCAGACATGGATATAGTAAGAGATGTAACCCCTTACGTTACCGGAATTTCGGAAGAAAGAGGTGGATCGGGTAATCCGTCTCCAGTTACTGCTTTTGGAGTTTACATGGGTATGAAAGCCGCTGCAAAACAACAATTTGGATCTGATAAATTAGAAGGTAAAAAAATATTGGTTCAAGGAATTGGACACGTAGGTGAAACTTTGGTTGAGTATTTAACTAAAGAGGGAGCTAAAGTTATTATTGCTGATATCAATGAAGAAAAATTGTATGAAGTAGCAACAAAATATGGTGCTCAAATATTTACTGGAGACGATTTATATAGCGCCGATGTTGATATTTATGCGCCTTGTGCTATGGGAGCAACAATTAATGATGCTACCGTAAATAAAATTAAAGCAAAAGTTATTGCTGGTGCTGCCAATAATCAATTGGCAAATGAAAATACACACGGTTTGATTTTGCAAGAAAGAGGAATTCTTTATGCTCCGGATTTCTTGATTAATGCAGGTGGAATTATCAATGTTTATGCTGAATTAGAGCATTATGATAAAGCAGAAATTATGCGTAAAACCGAAAATATCTACAATACTACATTGGAGATTTTTGATTACGCTGTTGCAAAAGGAATAACGACTCATCAAGCTGCTTTGACTATTGCACAAAATCGTATCGATTTAAGAAAAATAGAAAACGCAAAATAGATTTTAGTTTGCAGTTTACAGTCCCAGTTAGCAGTTCCATTTTTGGGCTGTAAACTGGGACTTTAATTTTGTGCCCAATTGAAAACTGGGACTGCGATTGAAAACTATATCAAATAAAGCCGTTATAAATTTTCATTTGAGAGATGAAATTCATAATTTTGCAGACTAATTTTAAAAAGTTCTTACAAGGTGGTAAATAGAAGACACATCCGCGTTAAAGTCATGCAATCCATTTATGCGATGCATCAAAACGGTTCTGATAATCTAGAAAAAGAAGAGAAATTTCTTTTTTATAGTATTGACGCCATTCAAGATTTATACCTTATCATGCTTTCTTCGCTGATAGAAATATGTAAAAAGGAAACTGTTTTTTTACATCTGTCAAGCCAAAAACATTTGGCCACAAAAGAAGAACGTAATCCAAATGAAAAATTCATCAAAAACAGTATTTTTCAAATTCTTGCCGAAAATAATTCCCTTAGTATAGCTTTAGAAAATCGTTCAATTAACAATTGGGCTTTAAATGATGATTATATTATTCTTCTTTTAAATGCTATAAAAGAAAGTGATTTGTATGCCAAATACATGAGTAATGAGGTAAACACTTTCGAGGAAGACAAAGAGTTTATCGTTGATATATTTGCTGATGTAATTGTACCAAACGAAAAATTATATGATTATCTAGAAGATGATAAATTGACTTGGATTGATGATATTCCTTTGGTAAATACTCATATTATCAAACAACTAAAGGCAATTAAGCAAGGTGAGGATGATAATTTTAGAGTTCCAAAATTATACAAGGACAATGAGGATAAGGCTTATGTGAAAGATTTGTTTAGAAAAACAATTTTAAACGAAACTGAACTGGCCAAAGAATATGTTGATAAAACACCTAATTGGGACAGTGAACGTATCGCCGAAATTGATACAATTATCCTTAAAATGGCTATATGTGAATTCTTGAAATTCCCTTCTATCCCAGTGAAAGTAACTTTGAATGAGTATTTGGAATTGGCCAAAGAATATTCAACTCCAAAGAGTAGTATTTTTATCAATGGAATATTGGATAATTTGGTAAAAGAACTTGAAGCTAACAAAAGAATTGTAAAAATCGGAAGAGGATTGATGTAATAATCAAGATTAAATTCTGAATTTTGCAAGAAACAATAACAATTAACAAAAACTAAATTTTAAATTATGGGACAATTACAACAGTTTTTACCGTTTCTATTAATGTTTGTGGTGATTTATTTTTTTATGATCAGACCACAACAAAAACGTGCTAAAAACGAAAGAGAATTTGAAAGCGCCTTAAAAGTAGGGGATAAAATAATTACCAAAAGTGGTATTCACGGGAAGATTTCAGAAATTGCGGATTCTACTGTAGTTATCGAAACAATGGCTGGAAAATTGAAAATGGAGCGTTCTTCAATTTCTATGGAATTGAGTGCAACTTTGAATAAAAAAGAGTAGTCAAGAAACTATAAAACTTAAAATCCCAAATTCCGATTTTCTAATTGGAATTTGGGATTTTTTCTTTGTAAACGAGAATTATTTTTTCTTGCTTTTTTTGGTTTTTTTAGCTTTAGCCTTAGCTTTTTTCTCTTTGATTTTAGCTTTTAGCTTGGCTTTTTTAGCTTTCTCTTTTTTGGCCTTCTTAGCTTTTTTTGCTTTTTTCTTGGCTTTTTCTTTAGCCTTGGCTTTTTTCTCTTTTTCTTTTTCTTTCTCCTTCATTTTTGATTTTTTTTTCTTTTTCTTTTTTTCTTTCTCTTGAGGAATTACGGCTGTTTTTTCTATTTTGATTTCTACAGCAGTAGGGGGCTTAACATCACTTTTTACAATTTCAATTGGTGGGGCAGTAACTTTCGCTCTACTGGATCTTGTTGTGGTTCGTGTAGCAGTGGGTTTTGTTGTAGTACTTGCAACTGTTGTCTTAGGTGTAACTGTTTTTACAGCTGTAGGCTTTGTGGTTGTAGCTCTAGTAACTGTTGATCTTGGTTTTGCAACGGCAGGCTTGCTAATTTCTGCTTTTTCATCTTTTACCTTATCTGGACTGACTGCTTTTTCTGGAATTACTTTTTCATCTTTTTTTTCTATCATAATGGTAGTATTAATGGGTTATTAATTGCTTTTCTGTCATTGAAGAACGTAGAAGTTTGTTCTTGCAAATCATTCAATATTAGCTAATTGTCGGTTTTGTATTAACAAATGTAACGAATATTTCAAAGTCTGAGTGTTAATATTTTACTGATTTTTAGTGAGTTAGGTTTTATTTTTTGAATAAAAAAAATCCCAAATTCCCGAGAGTATGGAATTTGAGATTTTTTTATTAAAAATTTGAGTTTACTTAACTATCTGTACTTGTCATTTAAGCCAATATTGTTTAAAATCATTGGTTTTATCTTTTCAATTCTGGAGAGTTTAGTTTCTTCGCGTTTTGCAGTTTCTATATATTCTATGAATTCCTTTTGTTTATAAGGGCTGAATTTCAAGTAGGCTTCTTTCAAATCGCCATCAGAATTTAATTCATTTTGCAATAGCGTTGGAATTATAACTTCGCTTTTTGTTTTTTCAGGCTTGATTATTTTTTCCTGTTTTTCATTATCGATAGCTTCCCGAATGTAAGCCAGAATTTCTTTTTCATTAATTTCTTCTTTGGATGTAAAACGCCATTGTCTCAATGATTTGGTAACTCCTTCATTAGAATTGATCAAATGTTCTTTTTCATCTTTTAAAAATGCTCCATTGAAAAACCAAAGTGTGAAGAATTTTTTGAATCCTCCAACTCCAATTACATTTTTGTTGTTATACACGTACACACAACCGCCCCATTTGTTGGTTTCAACCAATTCAGTTTTGGCTATAATTGTTTTTAAAATCTCTAATTCGGTTTCCCATTGATCGTTTTTTATCATACGAAGATGGTATTTGTTATTTAGCGGACTCGAGCGATAGCGAACAGGTGAAGCAATATGGTATCGCCATTCTTCATTCCTATTTATGATTTGAAATCATAGCCATTTCATAGAAAAAGAATAGTTTTAACGTTTTTTGGATATAGTTTCTTTTTTTAGATAAGCTCCGTTGGCGGTCAATTCTGCAATTTTTACAATTACATTTACGGCTTTTTGCATGCTTTCTACAGGAACATATTCATATTTTCCATGGAAATTATGACCACCTGCAAAGATATTTGGGCAAGGCAAACCTTTATATGACAATTGGCATCCGTCAGTTCCTCCTCTAATAGGTTTTATGAGTGGTTTAATACCAAGTTCTCTCATCGCTTTTTCGGCAATAAAAACAATATGTTTTACAGGTAGTACCTTTTCTTTCATATTGTAATATTGATCTTTAATCTCAGTAATTACTATGTCTTCTCCAAATTGTTTAGCAAATCGTTTGTTGAATTTTTTAGTGATTTTAGTAATTAGCTCTTTGCGTTTTTCAAATTTTAATTTACTATGATCGCGAATGATTAATTCCAATACTGTTTCTTCAATGCTTCCAGTTAGATGATGTACATGAAAAAAACCTTCGTAACCTTTTGTTTCCTGAGGAGTTTCACCTGAAGGCAATTCGTTAATAAAATCATTTGCAATAAGCATGGAGTTGATCATTTTTCCTTTTGCATAACCTGGATGAACACTTTTTCCCTTGAAAATAATTTTGGCTCCCGCTGCATTGAAATTTTCATATTCCAATTCACCTACCTGGCTTCCGTCCATGGTGTAAGCCCATTCTGCAGCAAATTTTTCTACGTCAAAATGATGAGCACCACGACCTATTTCTTCATCCGGAGTAAATGCGATTCTGATTTTTCCGTGTTTGATTTCAGGATTGTTAATCAGGAATTCCATTGCGGTTACAATTTCGGTAATTCCTGCTTTATCATCGGCACCAAGGAGTGTTGTTCCGTCTGTAGTGATTATTGTTTGCCCTTTATATTGTAATAAATCTTTGAAATAGAAAGGGGAGAGGATAATATTTTTTTCGGCATTCAACACAATATCTTTACCATCATAATTGGGAATAATTTGTGGTTTTACATTGGCGCCAGTAAAATCTGGAGTAGTATCAAAATGTGAAATAAATCCAATTGTTGGGACTTCATGATCTACATTACTGGGTAGTGTTGCCATGATGTAGGCTTTGTTGTCAATGGTGACATCTTGAAGGCCAATAGTTTTTAATTCTTCAACCAATTTATTGGCTAAATCCCATTGTTTTGCAGTGCTGGGGGTTGTGTTTGAACTTGCGTCTGACTCGGTGTCTATAGTTACATAACTTACGAAGCGATCAATAATATTTTGCATGGTATTTGGTTTTTGACAAAGATAAACATTTTTAAAAAAGAGATTATGAGTTTTGAATGGTGTTGTTGTGATGTGTATAAATAAAAAAAATCCGTTGTGAAACGGATTTTTTTTTATTTAAAATTGGTTATAAATTAGGATTGGTTTGGTTTATTTTTTTTTGTGTTAGTTTTGTTTGGCTGCTTTTTCTGCGGCTATTTTGGCATCGGCTTCTGCTTTTTTAGCAGCTTCAGCTTCAGCTTTTGCGATTTGTTCATCCAATAGAGTTGCTTTTTGTAATGCTAATTTGGCTGACTCAGCTAATTTTTGATCAGCTTCTTCTTTTTCTTTTTTTAACTTTTCTACATCTTTAGATAGTTTTTCTTGAGCGTCTTTAGCTTTTTCAGCTTCTTTTTGGTAAGCGGCTATTTTTTCATTAGACAATTTTTCAGCTTCTTTTGCGGCTTTTGCATCAGCTTCAGCTTTTGCTTTAGCGGCAATAGCTTCTTCTTTTGCAGCTTTTGCGTCAGCTTCAGCTTTCGCTTTTGCTTCTATTGCTGCTATTCTTGCAGCTTCTTTTGCTTCAGCTGTAGATTTTTTATCTGCTTCAGCCTTAGCTTTAGCTGCAATAGCTTCTTCTTTGGCTGCTGCTATTTTTGCTTCTTCTGCTGCTTTTTTATCTGCTTCAGCTTTTGCTTTAGCTGCTTTTTCTGCGGTTACTTTAGCTTCGGCAGCTGCCTTTTTTTCTGCTTCCACTTTTGCTAAATAAGCTTTTTCCTGATCTTTTAAATCTTGCATTTGCTTTTTAAAGTCAATTGGAGCAGTCTCTGTTTTAGCAGTAATTGTTGAAGAATTTTCAGTACTTACAGTATCATCTTTGGATTCTTGAGCAAAAAAACTTTGAGAAAATGTAAGAAGTACAATGATCAGGGGTAATTTTAAATTCATGATTTAGTGGTCTTTGGTTAAATTTTGGAATAGTTTAGGAATGACAAATATAACTTTTTTTTCATTTTTTTAACTTTTTAGGTTAAAAATATTTTTATTTTTTGTTAAAATGTGTTTTTTGTAATTTTAAATGTATTATTTGGAAATTTTATGAGGAGGTATTAATATGATGACTTATCTTTTTTAATAGAAAAAACTGTTATTTTGAACGGTTCAAAAAAAGGAATACATTATTTAGGAGTGGCACTTTAATTTATTTCGTTATCATTATTAAATGAGAATTGATGTTATTGTTAAGTAGAATTTATTGTCTAATTTGCAGTTAATTAGGAACTGATACATGGCGATATTTAATCGATTGAATTTAAAAGCAAAATCCCTTATAAATACGGGATTTGGATCTAGTGCATCCAGTTACGGTGGTCGTTTCATAAATAAGGACGGGTCGGCAAATGCTGCCAAAAAAGGCATTGGGTTTCTTGACAGAATCAGTTGGTATCATACTATGTTGGATATGCCTTCTTGGAAATTTTTATCTATTCTTTTGTTGTTTTATATTAGTATTAATTTTGTGTTTGCGTTGCTGTATTTTGGGATTGGGATTGAGCATCTCAATGGGATTCAAACGACAGATGATGTTTGGGTACAATTTGGTCAAGCTTATTTTTTTAGTGCACAAACCTTTACGACAGTGGGGTATGGGCATATCAGTCCGACGGGTTTTTATACGAGTGCCTTATCATCTGCCGAAGCTTTAATGGGTTTATTGAGTTTTGCTATCGCCACAGGATTGTTTTTTGGAAGATTTAGTAAGCCTGCCATTTTTTTGAAGTTTTCTCATAATGCAATTATTGCTTCTTTTAATGGTGGAAAAGCATTAATGTTTAGACTTGCTCCTTATAAAAACACCAATTATATTGATGCAGAAGTTAATGTAACTCTAGGTATGCGAATTGAAGAGAATGGAGTTATGATGAATAAATTTTACACCTTGGATCTTGAATATCAAAAAATTAATTCGCTAGCTTTGAGTTGGACATTAGTTCATCCGATAACAAGCGAAAGTCCTTTGTTTGGATTTGAAGCTTCTGATTATTCTTCGATTTCGGGTGAAATTATTTTGATTATCAAAACATTTGATGATATGTTCAGTACCACGGTTGCGACTCGGACTTCTTATACTTTTGATGAAGTCGTTTATGGAGCCAAATTTAAGCCGATGTATTCCCAAAGTGAAAACCATCAAAGTACTGTCCTAGATTTAGGTTTGTTAAATGCCTTTGATAAAGTTGTTATAGATTAGTTTGTAATTTTTCTTTTAAAATACGGACTCCTTCCGAAGCGATATTCGGAATTATTTCAAGAGGGTTTCTAAGATTCGGAATTTTTATGGGTTTTGGATCGATATAATAAATGAGAGTTTCTTTTGGAGTATAATCAATTAAGCCAGCAGCAGGATAAACCTGCAAAGAAGTGCCAATGACTGCAAAATAGTCGGCTTGTTCTGTTATTGTTATGGCTTCTTCCAAAGCAGGAACTTGCTCACCGAACCAAACAATATGAGGGCGAAGCTGGTTTCCATGTTGGTCAACATCACCAAAATTCAAATCGTCTTTCCAATCCAAGATATAGTTTTCGTTTTTGGAGCTTCGTACTTTTAATAATTGACCGTGTAAATGGGTAATATTTGTACTTCCAGCCCGTTCGTGTAAATCATCCACGTTTTGGGTGATGATGTAAACGTCAAAATCATTTTCCAATTCGGCTAAAATTTGATGGCCTAAATTGGGTTTTACTTCTTTTAATTGTTGGCGTCTTTGGTTATAAAAATCAAGTACCAATGCTGGGTTTTTGTGCCAGCCTTCTGGAGTAGCGACATCCATTACATTATGACCTTCCCATAATCCATCGCTGTCGCGAAATGTTTTGATACCGCTTTCGGCGCTGATTCCAGCACCAGTAAGAACCACTAATTTCTTTTTCATCTATATACATTAGATTATAAAACTACTCTTTTTTAGTATTTTTGCCAAAAAAACACGTGCAATGATTGATTTGGATTACCTTAATTTTCTTGAAAATATTATAACAGACAACAGGAAAGAAAGATTTTTGGATGTTCTGGGAAATCGTACAAAACATTTTACTATTGCAGTGGAAGATGTTTTTCAGATGCATAATGCCAGTGCAGTAATGCGCAGTTGTGAGGTTTTTGGAATTCAGGAATTGCATGTTATCGAGGAACGTTATGGTAAAAGAATTGATAAAGAAATAGCGATGGGCGCCCAAAAATGGGTTGATATTTCGACTTACGACAGTGTTACGAATTGTATCGATACTTTGAAAAATAAGGGATATCAAATCATTGCAACCACACCACATGAGAATGATTGCTTGTTAGAGGATTTTGATATTTCGAAACCAAGTGCGTTGTTTTTTGGTACCGAAAGAGACGGATTGTCGGAAGAGATTCTTGATAAAGCGGACGGCTTTCTAAAAATCCCTATGGTGGGTTTTACGGAGAGTTTGAATATCTCAGTTTCGGCAGCGATTATTATTCAGAACTTAACGAATAGATTACGCAATTCGGATGTCGCTTGGCAATTGACTGAGGAAGAGATGTTGGTAAAGAGATTGGATTGGGCTAAGAAATCTATCAAAGATATTAAGAGAATTGAAGCGAGGTATTTTGAGGAAAATCCCCAGAAATAAATATCAATATCAATTACAAATTTCAAAATTTAGAGGAACTATTTAATGGGAAATATGTTTTTGATATTGAAGGCGTTATTGAAATTTTAAGGTTAATGTTTTGTAGGATTGTCAGTTTTAGTTGTATTTTCGTGTAGGGAAAAGACTTAGTGAAAATGTTCTCAGATTTTTTATTAAAAAAATGATAATTCGAATTCAATAGATTGAAAAAGTATTTAAAATATCTGATTTATCTCTTTCTGGTTTTTGTCCAGTTGATTAATGATTGTACATTATATTTTCAATCAAATTCAGTAGATTATTATCAATACTCGAACGTAATTTTCAAAAGAGAATCGATTAGTAAAGATTCCGAATTATATGTGTTCGGTCAGGCGAATTCAAACGAAAAGACTTCGTTTCCAATTATATTTTCTTGCCTCGAATTCCAAGATATTTATAGTATTCAAGTTCCTGTTCTTTTAAAAACGAGAACATTGCTTTATCAAGAAGTAAGTTCGATTACATCTCAATCCATCTTTATAAATGAGATGGTTACTTCGAGAAGTTCTTATAAAAGTTTATACATAGTCTAGAAAACTAGTTTTTAATCGTCAATGCAATTTAGTGCTTATGATGATAAAAGAAATGTATAATCATTTATAATTTACAAAATGTATAAATATAATAAGAAACAATGTTTGAAGAAATCTAAACTGCCAATCCTTTGGGCAAAAAGAAAATTTATTCTAATTATTACTGCTTTTATGGTCGGAATGTCAAACGGATTAAGTGAGGGTGACACGAAGATTAGTGGAAATCAAAATCACATTGAACAACAACATAAAAAAGATTGATTTTGAATACTTCTAAAAACGCTGTAGAATAACGCATGAAGAATGTTTAAATAAAGTTTTTGGTTTACGTGCGTGAGGGATAGAAGCTAGCTACCGAAGTAGCGCGGATAGCCCGACAGCTTAAAGAAAAGGGACCGAATCACCGTTGCGATGAGTTGGTCCCTTTTCTTTATGGTGGCACGCCCAAATGAGATGTTTAATCAAATTTTGGGTAATTGCTAATTATTTTTTCTTCAAGATTTTGTACTGTTCGTAGCAACCGCTTATTGCGTCCATGATTTGAAGGTCGTTTGCAGATTTGATAAAAGCTTCTGAGTAACTGCAGCGGGTCAATATTTCAGCAATTTCATCTTGAGAAACACCTAGTAATAATGAAATAGTTTCTCTGTCGTATCTGGTTTCCATAAGGTTTCTTACAGTGTCATCCTTTCGCATTTCCCTTAGTTTTTTGAGCTGTTGGGGCCTTTTTCCGAAGAAATTGTAAAGCATATCTGCGGGGTTAAATATGGAGCCCAATACTTTTCCAAAGGCTTCGGGTGCATATTGTCCAGCTTCGTAACCTTGGCCTAAGCCCGAAATGCTATAGCGATAGTCTTCTTTTATAGGGATTAATTTAGAATCGATTTCGAGATAACCAGTTAGATAATATGGGCTTATCACAACTTCGTGTAACGGAATTGCTTTTTGGGTAAGCTGGATTGTGGTTTTTTTGTTTTTGATCCAGTCATTGGTAACGCGAACACGTAATGATTCGAAACCTAGTAGGGTTATGTGTAAGGTATCACTTTGGGTAACAGCTAATTCAAAATTACCTTTGCTGTCTGTAGTGGTTCCTGTAACTTGATTGATGTTGATAATGTTCACATTGGCTAATGGAGAACCAGTATTGTCGGTGATAATGGTACCGGAGATTTTTGTGGGGATCTCAGTGGTTTGAGCTAGTGAACTTATGGAGGTAACTAAAAATAAAAAAACTACAAAATATTTCATAAACTGGTTTAAAACTTTAAAAGTAGTAAAACGGGATTAAATATTTTGTAGTTCTAGTATAATTATAAGAAAATTAACAATCTGTGATTGTTAGTCTCTTCTTGGTCTTCTTGGTCTTGGTGAATCACCAAAGCTTTCAGAACGTCTTGGGGCTCTTTCTGATGAGCCTTCTCTCGAACCTCTGTCAGATGAAAAACCACCTTCTCTTCTTGGAGCAGATGAGCTTCTTGGTCCGAAACCACCTTCTCTAGGAGCAGAACCTCTGTCGCTTCTAAATCCGCCTGATCCTTCTCTTCTTGGAGCAAAACTACCTTCTCTTCTAGGAGCTGAGCTTCTTCCACCACCAAATCCACCACCAGAATTTCTTCCGTTATGGTCACGTCTTCCACCACCGTCATTTTTAGAGATTTCAACATTGATACGACGTCCTTCTAATTGTACGTTGTTCAATATTTCCATTACTTTATCAGTGTGTTCAGGATCTGTGTTGAAGAAAGAGAAACCTTCTTTTACGTCTACTTTGAAAACGTCATCACGACCTAAATCTAATGTTTCTTTCAAGTAGTCTTTCAGTGTCATCCAATCGAAATTGTCTCTTGAACCGATGTTTACAAAGTATCTTGTAGCACCACCATTGTTGTTTTCTCTTGGAGCTCCGTCTCTATCATCACGGTCACGTCTTTCAGAACCTGAAGATTGATTTGAGATATCTCTATTTTTCTTGTAGTAATTGATAAAACGGTTAAATTCTACCGATACCATTTTCTTGATTAATTCTTCTTTCGATAAATCTTCCAATACATTGTTGATAGCTGGTAAGTAGTTGTCAATTTCGTGATCAACTTCAGTATCCTTAATTTTAGTTGCTAAGTGTAACAATTGGATTTCGCAGATTTCAATTCCAGAAGGGATTGTTTTTTCTTCGAATTTTTGTTTGATGATTCTTTCGATAGAAGAAATCTTGCGTAATTCACTTTTAGTTACAATTACGATAGAAGTACCTAATTTACCAGCACGACCAGTACGACCTGAACGGTGATTGTAAGTTTCGATTTCGTCAGGTAATTGGTAATTTACTACGTGAGTAATATTATCAACGTCAATTCCACGTGCAGCTACGTCAGTCGCAACAAGCATTTGGATCTGTCTTCCTCTAAAAGATTTCATTACACCGTCACGTTGCGCTTGGGATAAATCTCCGTGCAATGCAGCAGCGCTGTATCCATCTTCGATTAATTTTTCGGCAACAGCTTGTGTGTCACGTTTAGTTCTACAGAAAACTACTGAGAAAATGTCTGGATTAGCATCAGCTAAACGTTTCAAAGCTTCGTAACGGTCACGGGCATTTACTAAGTAAAATTCGTGTGATACTGTAGCTGAACCAGAGTTTTTAGTACCTACTGTAATTTCGATAGGTTCGGTCATGAATTGTTTTCCAATTCGTGCCACTTCAGCAGGCATAGTTGCAGAAAACAACCATGTGCTTTTTTCATCAGGCGTAGTAGAAAGGATGTTTACGATATCTTCGTAGAAACCCATATTCAACATTTCGTCTGCTTCGTCAAGAATACAATAGTTAATTTGAGAAATGTTTACCAATCCTCTGTTAATCATATCTTGCATTCTACCTGGAGTCGCTACTATAATTTGTGCTCCTCTTTTAATGTCTCTCGCTTGTTCTGTAATGCTAGCCCCACCGTAAACTGCTACCACATTAATACCTTTTTCGTATTTAGAGTAGTTTTTAAGTTCGTTGGTAATCTGCAAACACAATTCACGTGTTGGAGATAAAATCAATGCTTGCGTATTTCTGTTGTTGGCATCAATTTTCTGAATAACTGGAAAACCAAATGCTGCCGTTTTCCCTGTCCCTGTCTGAGCCAACGCAACTAAATCTGTGTCTTTTTCCAATAATAGGGGAATCGCTTTCTCCTGTACTTCGGTCGGATTCTCAAATCCTAGATCTAAAATCGCCTTCAGTAACGATTCACTCAATCCTAATTGTTCAAATTTATTCATATATATTTTTAAAATAGGGTGCAAAATTACTCTTTATAATCCATATAAACTAATGCAATTTTAAGAATTAGGTTTTTATTAGCTTTTGATAATCAGATTATTATGTTTTTGAAATTGCTTTTTAAATTTTGACATTCGTTTTTTACAGTGAAATTATGTCTCGATTCAAGAGTTTTTGTTAAAAAAAAATATCTTAAAATCTGTTTTTAAGTTGTATGGAATTTAAATGAAACTGTATTTGAGTACTTGGAAATGCTTTTTACTCGTTTTTTGGATGGTTTTCTCTTTATTTTATCATTTATTTAAGAATGATATTTTCAATTTGGTCTGAAGTTTCAATATTGATTTATTAATTTTGCCAAAAAATATTTGATTATGCAAACAGCCTCTTTTTCGGGTTTTATAAAAGCGATATTTTATATGATCGCTTTCTATTATATTTTTAAATTTTTGGCTCGATTGTTTTTGCCTCTATTAGTTAAAAAGGCAGTTGAGAAAGCTGGAGAAAATTTCCAACAGCACCAACAGCAGCAGTACCAACGTGCCCAACAGACGACTTGGAAGAAAACGTCAAGCAATGATGAAATTATAATCGATACTGCCAATAGTAAAAATCCTCGCGAAACTAAAAAAATTGGGGATTATGTCGATTATGAAGAGATCGATTAACTCCTGATCCCTGAAGGGGAATTTCAATGTATAAGGCAAATTCTCCAAAAAATAATAATAACCCAAAACCATATCGAGTATTTAGATTTTTTTTGTCGTAATATTAGACTCTAAAATCTGAACTCTAAACTTCAAACCCATATAAATGAAGCAACTTCAAAAGTTCTTTCCGCACGCATTAGCCATACTTGGTTTTATCCTTGTTTCCACACTGTATTTCTTTCCTATTTTGCAAGGAAAACAAATTTTTCAATCGGATATCGCGCAATTCACTGGGATGGCCAAAGAACAAAATGATTTTAGAGCAACTCATCATGAAGAACCTTATTGGACAAACTCTGCTTTTGGGGGAATGCCTACTTATCAATTAGGAGCTAAATATCCTCACGATTATGTAGGAGCTATCGATGATGCATTACGTTTTTTACCACGTCCTGCAGATTATCTATTCCTGTATTTTCTAAGTTTTTACGTTTTGATGTTGGTTCTAAAAGCAGATCCGTTAAAAGCTTTTTTTGGTGCGTTAGCATTCGGTTTTTCTACTTATTTGATTATTATACTTGGCGTAGGACATAATGCCAAAGCGCATGCTATTGCTTATATGCCAATGGTTGTGGCTGGTTTTGTAATGGTTTTTCAAAGAAAATATATTTTGGGAGGTTTGCTAACGATGTTTGCCGTTGCATTAGAAGTAAATGCGAATCACTTTCAAATGACTTATTACCTTCTGATATTATTATTGATTCTTTCTGGGTATTTTATTTATGAGGGAATCAAATCAAAAGAATATAAATCTTTATTGTATTCAGTAGGAACACTTATTGGGGCAGGAATTATTGCTATTGGTGCCAATGCTACTAATTTATTGGCAACAGTTGAATATGCTAATTTTAGTATTCGTGGGAAAAGTGATTTGACTTTCAAACCCGATGGAACCAAAAGCACTACTGATGGCGCTATGACTCGTGAATATATTACAGAGTATAGTTATGGTATTGCCGAAAGCTTTAATTTGATTGCGCCTCGATTGTTTGGAGGATCCAATAATGAAAAAGTAGGTACAGATAGTAGTATGTTTGAGTTTATGATTTCGCAAGGTGTTCCAGAATCACAAGCTACCGATTTTGTAACAGCTATGCCAACGTATTGGGGAGATCAACCAATTGTGTCTGCACCTGCATATATAGGAGTAGTGGTTTTCTTTTTAGCAATTTTGGCTTTGTTTATTGACGAAAGAAAAATTAAATACGCATTCCTTGGAGGAGCATTCTTAACCTTAATCCTTTCTTGGGGGAAAAACTTCCCTGCCTTGACTGATTTTTGTATAGACCATATTCCAATGTATAATAAGTTTAGAGCGGTATCGTCTATTCAAGTTATTTTGGAATTATGTTTTCCTGTTTTGGCTATTATGGGCTTGCAATCTTTTTTTAAATTGGAAAAAGAAAAACAATTAAAACCATTATTGCAATCGGGAGCTATAGGTTTAGGTTTGATTATTGTTTTGTTTTTGTCTAAAAGTTTATTCAGCTTTTCGGGAGCCAGTGACAGTTATTTGATTGAAAGTTATGGACCAAGTTTTGTTGATGCGCTTAAGGCCGATAGAAAATCATTATACAGTGCCGATTTATTACGCTCCGGATTTTTTATTCTCATAGCGGCTGGTACTTTATGGCTATTTGTTAAAAATAGAATAGCCCAAAACACAGCTATTATTTTGGTTGGTCTATTTATGGTTTCCGACTTGTTTTTTGTGGATAAAAATTATGTATCTAATAAAGATTTTATCAGTGCTAGAGATGTTGAAGTTCCTTTTCAGGAAACTGCTGCTGATGCTGAAATCCTTAAAGACCCAACAAATTACCGTGTATTTGATATACAGGGATTGATGCAAGCAAGAACTTCCTATTTTCATAAAGCGATTGGCGGATATAGTGCTGTGAGACCTAAAAGAATGCAACAATTATTTGATTATCAAATTGCCAAAAATAATTTGGAAATACTTAATATGTTAAATGTTAAGTATGTGATTCAAACCGATAAAGAAGGTAAAGAATACCCAATTATAAATCCGGATGCCAATGGAAATGCCTGGTTTGTGAATCAAGTAAATTTGGTTAAAAATGCTGATGAAGAGATGAAAGCTTTGGATAAGTTCAATTCTAAAGAAGTAGCGGTTATTAATGAAAATGAGTTTTCGGATATTAAAAATAAGGCTTTCGTCAAAGACAGTTTGGCTACAATAACTTTGGATTCATACCTGCCAAATAATTTAAAGTATACTTCAAACAATACGGAAGAAGGTTTAGCCGTTTTCTCTGAGATGTATTATGAAAAAGGCTGGAAAGCTTTAATAGATGGAAAAGAAACATCAATCATGAGAGCTGATTATACTTTGAGAGCAATAATACTTCCTGCAGGAAGGCATACTATTGAATTCAAATTTGAGCCTCAAGTGGTGAAAACAGGAAGTGCAATCACACTTGTTAGTAGTATTGGAATGTTATTTCTTTTAGTCGGAGGATTTTACTTTGAGAGAAAGAAAAATAAAGAAGTATTGTAAAGATGTGCTAATCTGCATCTCTACTATAATAACAAAATAAAAAATTGAAATCAAAATCAAAAAAAATCCTCATTATAACTTATTATTGGCCACCAGCAGGAGGGCCTGGTGTTCAACGTTGGCTCAAGTTTGTAAAATATTTACCTGATTTTGACTTTCAGCCAATTGTTTATATTCCTGAGAATCCAACTTATCCAATAGTTGATACGAATTTAGAAAAAGAAGTTTCTGAGAAGGCTATTATTTTAAAAAATAAAATTTTCGAACCCTATCAGTTAGCTTCCTTTTTTTCGAAAAATAAAACCAAAAAAATTAGTTCGGGTATTATTCCAAACCAAAAGAAGCAAACTTTTCTTGATAAGTCATTGCTGTGGATTAGAGGAAATTTGTTTATTCCGGATGCACGGGTTTATTGGGTAAAGCCATCAGTTAGTTATTTGGAAAAATACATTGCCGAAAATAATATCGATACCATAATCACTTCGGGACCACCACATAGTTTGCACTTAATCGGATTGGTTTTAAAACAGAAATTGAAAGTTACTTGGTTTGCCGATTTTCGTGATCCTTGGACCACTATTGGATATCATAAATCCTTGAGATTATCAACTAGGGCCGAAAGAAAACACAAAGCGCTTGAATATAGAGTTTTGAATACTGCCGATACTATTATTGTTACCAGTAAAACTACCAAAACGGAGTTTGAGGCAATAACCAGCAAGCCTATTGCAGTTATTACCAACGGTTATGACACAGAGCCAGTTACAAAAACTATTTTGGATTCCAAATTTAGCCTAGCTCACATCGGGTCGTTTCTTTCGGAACGAAATCCGGTTATATTATGGGAATCTTTGGCTGAGTTATTAAAAGAAATTCCCGATTTTAAATCGCATTTGGAATTAAAATTAATTGGTGCTGTCAGTCAGGAAGTATTGGATACCATCTCACAGTTTAATTTGAATTCATATCTTAATAATCTAGGGTATGTTTCCCATTCTGAAGCAGTGACACATCAAAGAAATTCGCAGGTTTTGTTACTTATCGAAATAAATTCGGAAGAAACGAAAAGCATTATTCCAGGAAAACTTTTCGAATATATGGTTTCCAATAGGCCAATTATTGCCATTGGTCCAAAAGATTCGGATTTTGCCGAAATTATTACAGGAACAAATACAGGTGTGTTCTTTGACTATTCTGAGAAAGAAAAATTAAAAAACACTATCATATCTTATTATAATCAATTTTTGGAAGGGAAATTACAATCGTATGGTGTAGGTTTGCAAAAATATTCCAGAAAGAATCTGACCAAGGAATTGGCACAATTGATTAATTCAAAAATTTAAGGTAATCCAACTTTAAACTTCTAAACCTTAAACTCCTATTAATGGGCATAGTATTAAATCAGTCTTTAAAAAACACAATAATAACGTATATCGGTTTTGCAATTGGCGGTATAAATACGATTTATTTATATCCTGTTTTTCTTGGAGCTACTTATTATGGTTTAACAAATTATGTCACTTCTTGTGCCAATGTTATCATGCCTTTGTTTGCCATAGGTATGCAAAATACCTTAGTGAAATTCTATTCGCAATATAAGACGGAAGAAGAAAGATCCCGTTTTTTATCATTTACTGTTTTATTTCCTTTGCTTTTAATCATTCCTTTTTTACTGCTAGGACTTTTCTTTTTTGATGAAATAGTATTCTTTTTGTCTAAGAAAAATTCAGTAGTCAAAAATTATATCTGGTTAATTCCTATTATCGGATTGAGTATGGCTTATTTCGAAATTTTTTATGCCTGGGCAAGAGTACATATGCATTCGGTTTTTGGTAATTTTATAAAAGAAGTAGGCTTGCGACTTTTTTCTTTGGTTTTGTTGCTTGGAGTTTATTATAATTGGCTCTCAGTAGAGGGTTTTGTTTATGCAACGGCAGTCATATATATATTAGCATTTTTAGTCACAATGTTTTATGCTTTTAGTGTTCAGAAGCCTACATTTCAATTTACTATACCAGTAAACACAAAAGAAATATTAGTGTATACTTTTTATATTATTTTGTCAGGAAGTGTTGCTAATTTACTTTTGGATGGAGATAAAATGATTTTGAATCAATACATGAATATTGAGAATATAGCATTTTATTCGGTAGCAACTTATATCGCTTTAGTTATTTCGGTTCCAAGTCGTGCCATGCATCAAATTGTATATCCCATTACGGCAAAATTGATGTATGAAAACAAACATGATGAAATGAATATTTTATACAAAAAGACGTCTATTAATCTGCAAATTGTGGGCGGGTTTGTAATGCTTTGTATTTTTGTGAATATAAATCAATTGTATGAAATGGTACCCAAAGAATACAGTGGGGGTATTATGGTCGTATTTATGATTGGTTTGTCAAAGTATTTTGATTTGATTTTAGGGAATAACAATGCTATTATCTTTAATACAAAATATTATAAAACTGTTTTGTTTTTAGGGGTTGCACTTGTTGTTTTAACAGTTGGTCTAAATATGATTTTTATTCCTCTTTTCGGGATTATTGGTTCTGCTTTTGCAACTTTGCTGTCTATTACTTTGTATAGCTTAGCTAAATTATTATTTGTTGTAAAAAAATTGCATTTGTATCCTTTTACAAAACAAACTTTGCATTCTTTAGGAATTACGTTTGGTGTTTTTTTAATGTTTTACTTTTGGAAGTTTCCTATAAATCCACTTATTGCAATTGTTTTAAAATCAATTTTGGTAACCATTGTTTATGTATTCATTAACTATAAATTTGTCGTTTCCCCAGAAATTAATCAAACTTTAGATAAAGTTTTTTTGAAAATCAGGAGAAATAAATAGTTGATGTATTTTATAAGTCTCTATGACTTATATGTTTAAAATTTTGTCGTTTAGTTTTTTTATATTTGTAAGTATAGTTTCGAATATTGTCCTTGTACTAGAAACTTTTTTATGAATTAATGGAAAACTTTTTGACTATGATGAATTTTAAAACTACACTATTGTTTTTGTTTTTTGGATGGTCAATATTATTGATTTCACAACCTAAAAAAAGTAGTGCCGACTTAAAAAGCACTAAAAATGAAAGCCCTGTCTCGAATCAAAATATTTCTAAATTAAAAGGCTTTCCTGTAATTCCTTTTAGAGACACCTTGTTTTTTGTCTATAATAAAATAGGTTCTTTTAATGCCGAGAATAGAGCCAATGCAATTACCAGCAGAATAGAATTACTTTATAAAGATCCTTTTTTTAGTAAAGATTCGTTATTGCTAACTAAATCAGATTTTGGTGTCGATATTGTTTATAAGAGCGATTTTGTGGTGATGTCCGTCACAGATTTGGACGGAAAAACTATGGGGAGTAGTAATTTTGCATTGGCGCAAAAAAACCTTGCCATTATTCAGAAGGCGGTGCTTTTTCAAAAGGAAAATAATGCAGTCGAAAATTGGTTAAAAAGAATCGGACTCGTATTATTACTGATTACTTTGATAATTGCAATCGTATTTGCCATCAACAAACTATTTAGTTGGTTTCGAACTTTTCTTGTCAATAGGCAGGAACGATATTTTTCGGGAATAAAAATTAGAGGATCATATATTTTAATTCCAGAAAAGCATTTAGAGTTTGTTTTAAGGATTGCAAGGATGATTCGAATAGTCGTTTTGATTTTTACGTTTTATATTTCTTTACCAGCCATTTTTAGTGTTTTTCCAGAGACGGAAGACTATGCAACTACTCTTTTGAAATGGATTTTTACTCCTGCGAAAACTGCATTGATGGGGTTTCTTAATTTCTTACCTAATTTAATTTCCATACTGGTAATCATAGTATTGTTTCAATATCTTTTGAAAGCTATCAAGTTTTTTGTTGATGAAATTGAGAAGGGACAAATCAAAATTGAAGGATTTTATAGTGATTGGGCCAAGCCAACTTTTAATATAATTAAAGTATTGATTTATGCTTTTATGTTGGTAATCATTTTTCCGTATCTGCCGGGATCTAATTCACCTATATTTCAGGGTGTTTCGGTCTTTGTGGGAGTTTTGTTCTCATTGGGTTCTTCCAATGCGATTGCCAATATGATTGCAGGATTGGTAATAACGTATATGCGTCCTTTTAAAATTGGTGATTTTATAAAAATTGGTGATGTAAGTGGGACTGTTATTGAGAAAACTGCTTTGGTGACCCGTGTTCGAACTCCAAAACAAGAAGATATTACGATACCAAATGCTACCGTTTTATCTAGCTCTTCGATTAATTATTCTGCTAATACTGATAGTGATTCCAAAGGATTATTAATTCATACTAAAGTTACTATTGGGTATGATTGCCCTTGGAATGACGTACAGAAGGCACTAGTAGAGGCCGCTTTGAGAACTGATTTACTCGAAAAGATTCCTGCTCCCTTTGTATTGCAAACTAGTTTAGATGATTTTTACGTTGCGTACGAAATTAACGCTTACACTAAACAACCAAATCAGCAACCTACTATTTATTCAAAATTGCATCAAAACATTCAGGACTGTTTTAATGAGGCAGGTCTAGAAATTATGTCTCCTCATTACAATTCACATCGAGACGGAAACAAAACAACTATACCCGAAAATTATCTAGATAAGGAATATAAGGCATCTCCATTTAATGTAAAAATTGGGGAATAATTTTTTTATGTAAATTAACCTATTAAAATATGTTTTTTTTTAAAATATTTTGCAAGTAAATTATTGTTTATTTTTTGTTGTGATTCAGTTCAACGAGTATTTTTGCATTTCAATAGATAATTTATTTTTAAATCATTGATAGTTAAGTTATTGTGAAATTATTTTTTCAATATCACCAAAAGTGGGTATTGTGGTTTTCTTGTATGTAGCTTAATTTTGTATTATTCTTATATATTTATCTAAATACTTATTTAAATTAATACACAAAAGATGAAAAAGCATTTTATTAATCAAGATAAATTAAATCTATTTACAAAAATCATTTCGAATAAGATTCAAAATGGATTTGTTGTTGTAGAACGAAATGATAAATTGCCTTTTACTGTTTTATATAAAGAAGGCAAAAAAATAAATCATAGCCTCAATTTTTTAGCTTGTTGTGCAACATTAGGGATGTGGTTTTTGCCTTGGCTGTATTTGACACAAGTTGCTTCCAAGGATAAGAAAGTATTAATAGCAATTGATGAGGAAGGTATAATTTTTGAAGAGAATTGTTATTTAGGTTAATCCTTTTTGTCTTAGAATCGGAAATAGATTGCCACAGATTGACTGGGACGTACTTCGTTTTTATATTTATAGGATTGGATTAGTGAAAATCTGTAAATCTGTGGCAAAATATTAGGTTACTTTTAGGCTTTGGGTTGATTAAAAATAACAAGTAATTCTTCTGGAATATATTTATATATACAGGGATAATGAATAAAAAGCCACCACAAATTATTAATTGTGTGTGGCTTTTTTATTGGATGAAAACTAGTACTCTTTATAGTTTTTCTTTTAAATATTTTGCTGTGATCGATTTTTTGTTTTTAACTATTTCTTCTGGAGTTCCTACAGCGAGTAATAAACCTCCATTTTCGCCACCTTCAGGACCTAGATCGATAACCCAATCGGCACATTTTATTAAGTCGAGATTGTGTTCTATCACAAGTATCGAATGCCCTTTTTCAATTAAAGCATCAAAGGAAGCCATTAATTTTTTGATATCGTGAAAATGCAATCCAGTTGTGGGTTCATCAAATACAAACAGCGCTTTATCCTTGATAGTTCCTTTCACTAAAAAAGAAGCGAGTTTTATACGTTGAGCTTCCCCTCCAGAAAGGGTTGATGAGGATTGGCCTAATTGTACATATCCTAAACCTACATCTTGCAGGGGTTGTAGTTTTTGTGTGATTTTTGTTTGCTTATTTTTTTCAAAGAAAGTAATGGAATCATCAATAGTCATCGTCAGGATGTCATTAATGTTTTTGCCGTCAAAAAATACTTCTAAGACTTCTTTTTTGAAACGTTTTCCGTTGCAGGTTTCACAAGGTAATTGAACATCAGCCATGAAAACCATTTCTACATTTATGGATCCTTCACCTTTGCATGTTTCGCATCTTCCACCATCCACATTAAAAGAAAAATGCTTGGCTTGGTAGCCTCTTACTTTGGAAAGTTTTTCTTTGGCATACAATTCCCGAATATCATCATAGGCTTTGATGTAGGTTACCGGATTGGAACGGGAGCTTCTTCCAATAGGATTTTGATCAACGTATTCAATATGCTTTATTTGCGAAAAAGAACCTGAAAGCTCACTAAACTGTCCCGCTTTTTCTCCAGCATTGTCTAATTTTTTCTGCATTGCAGGGAAAAGAATTTTCTTGACAAGCGTGCTTTTTCCACTACCAGAAACCCCTGTAATTACAGTTAAGACATCAAGTGGAAAAGTAACATCTATATTTTGAAGATTGTTTTCTCTCGCGCCTTTTATTTCGATGAAATTTTTATAAGGACGTCGTTTTTTAGGAACTGTTATTTCAAGATCTCCATTCAAATATTTAGCAGTTAAAGAGCTTGATTTAAGGATTTCACCATAAGTACCTTGTGCTACTAGATTCCCTCCTAAAGTCCCGGCTTCTGGACCTATGTCGATAATCATATCGGCGGCTTTCATAATGTCTTCATCGTGCTCGACTACGATTACGGTATTGCCAAGGTCACGCAACGACAATAAAACTTTAATTAGGCGTTCAGTATCTTTAGGGTGTAAACCAATACTTGGTTCGTCCAGAATATACATGGAACCTACAAGGCTACTGCCTAATGAAGTTGCTAAATTGATACGTTGGGATTCTCCTCCAGAAAGTGTAGATGAATTTCGGTTTAAAGTCAAATAATTCAAACCAACTTCTACTAAAAATGACAATCTATTATTGATTTCGATTAATAATCGTTTGGCAATTTGTTTTTCGTATTCATCCAAATCAAGATTCTTGAAAAAATCAACTAAGTGTTTGATTGGTAAATCTACTAATTCAGATACGGTTTTACCATTGATTTTGACATACGAAGCTTCAACTCTAAGACGTTTTCCTTTGCAGACATGGCATTTAGTTTTACCTCTGTAACGAGAAAGCATTACGCGGTTTTGAATTTTATAATTTTTCTCTTCGAGTTCTTTGAAAAAACCATTCAGTCCTTGAAAATATTTGTTTCCTGTCCAAATCAGGTCTTTTTGTTCTTCTGTCAATTGGAAGAAAGGTTTGTGAATAGGGAAATCAAATTTATAGGCATGGTTTACCAATTCGTCCCGAAACCAGCCCATACTTTCACCTCGCCAAGGAAATATTGCATTCTCAAAAATCGAAAGTGAAGTGTTTGGAACAACTAATTCGGCATCAATTCCTATGATATTTCCGTAGCCTTCACAAACAGGACAAGCACCATAAGGATTGTTGAAGCTGAATAAATGGACATTAGGTTCTAGAAAACTAATGCCATCCAATTCAAAATTATTTGAAAACGAAAGTTTTTTATCTGAATTTAATTCCTGCAAATAACAAATTCCTTTTCCTTCAAAAAAGGCTGTTTGCACGGCATCTGATAATCGATTATAAAACTCTTCTTCATCTTTGACTACGATTCGGTCAATGATGAGTAAAATATCTTTATGGTCTAAAGTATGTTGTTCTGCAGTAGTGAAATCATCCAAACGAACCATTTCATTATTGACCAAAATTCTAGCGAAACCTTGTTGTAATAAGACTTTTAATTTATCTTCCAATTGTCTTCCTTCTTCAAGATGAATAGGGGCGAGGAGTAACCATTTGCTGTCTAACTCAAATTCTTTAACTTCAGTAACTACATCGGTAACAGTGTTTTTTTTGACTTCTTGTCCTGAAATAGGCGAATAAGTTCTTCCAATTCGAGCAAACAATAATTTGATGTAATCGTATATTTCAGTTGAAGTTCCTACGGTTGAACGAGCATTGGTCGTATTTACTTTTTGTTCTATGGCAATAGCAGGAGCAATCCCTTTAATGTATTCCACTTTTGGTTTGTCCAATCGCCCCAAGAATTGTCTAGCATACGAAGATAAACTTTCCACATAACGGCGCTGTCCTTCGGCATACAAAGTATCAAAAGCCAAACTGGATTTACCGGAGCCTGAAAGTCCTGTAATAACTACAAGTTTGTTTCTTGGAATGGCGACATCTACATTTTTTAAATTATGTACCTGCGCACCTTTTATAATGATGTTTTTCTTTGGGTCTAGTTTGGAAATATCAATTGACATACTAAAAATGAATTTCCACAAAAGTACTCAATTTTGATGTGAGATTATCCAAAGAAATGAGATCAATAATTGGCTTTTAACCAATTTGTTGTTTTTGATTTACATTTTTGATTCTATACAGTTCATCTTGATATATGAATTTTCTATTTTTTATTATCAAAATAAATCATGTATAACGGTGTATAGCAGTGTTTTATTGTTTTGTTGAATTGATTAAAAAATATAAAAATGATATTTATCATCTTTTTTCTTGTTACTTTTGATAATTATTTGTTAAATTTGAAAAATAATAACCTAACTAACCCCCACAAGCCTATAGTATAGAACTACTTTTTAGAAGATTTCCCCAACCTAACTAATCTAAAAAGGAATTGCTATGGCAAATTTACAAAAATCAGATGCTTTATTAGTAAAGGATTATATGGCCGGTGACGAAAGTGCCTTGGCTATACTAATCAAAAGACATGAATCTAAAATTTATGGATTTATCTATTCTAAAGTAGCCGATAGAGAGATTTCAAATGACATCTTTCAAGATACTTTCATCAAAGTTATTAAAACTTTAAAAACTCAGTCATATAACGAGGAAGGTAAGTTTTTGCCTTGGATAATGAGAATTGCCCATAATTTAATAATTGATTTTTATAGAAAATCAAAAAAAATGCCGCTATTCAGAGAAACTGAAGAATTTTCTATTTTTTCTATAATGTCGGATGATTCTCTTACGGTTGAAAACCAAATTATTGCCGATCAAGTTGAGGTCGATATTAGGAGATTAGTAGAGGAGCTTCCTATGGATCAAAAAGAAGTTTTGATTATGCGTATGTATCAAGATATGAGTTTTAAAGAAATTTCTGAGAGTACAGGAGTAAGTATCAATACAGCCTTGGGTAGAATGAGATATGCTATAATGAATTTGAGAAAAATAATAGATAAACATCAAATTGTTTTGACAAATTGACAATAAATGGATAATTCTCCCGTTGTAGTATAAAATAAAATTTATATTTCATATGGAAAAGAATTACTCTAAAGCATTAAAAATCAATAAAAAAATGAAACCAGATAATGAGGTGGTATCTTTATTATTAAATTACTCTAAAGCATTAAAAATAGTGAAAATAGAGGGTAAGGTTTTTGAAATTATTGTCAATTAAACACAGCTTCTTGTTAAGAAGATAATTCAAGTTTCACAATGCTGACTTGAATAACAAATTTCACTAATTTCTTTTATGAGATTAGTGAAATTTATTATTTATAGTCAATTACTTTTTGATAAATTCACTTAAAACTGATTTTCGCCCAATTGTTCTAGTGATTATATCTCTCTCAAGATTCCAGCCTCTAGCAGGTGAATATTCACGTCCGTACCAAATAATTTGAAGGTGAAGATCATTCCATAAATTTTCAGGAAAAATTCGTTTGGCATCTTTTTCGGTTTGAACTACATTTTTTCCATTTGTCAAATTCCAGCGATACATCAATCTATGGATGTGCGTGTCAACTGGAAACGCTGGGACTCCAAAGGCTTGAGACATTACCACACTGGCAGTTTTATGTCCCACTGCTGGCAATTCTTCGAGATATTCAAAGCTTTGTGGCACTTGGCCATTGTGTTTTTCAATCAAAATTTGTGATAAACCATGAATTCCTTTTGATTTCATAGGTGATAAACCACAAGGCCGAATGATTTCCTTAATCTCTTCCACCGACATTTTAACCATATCGTACGGATTATCCGCTTTAGCAAAAAGTAATGGAGTGATTTGATTGACGCGTACATCTGTGCATTGAGCCGAAAGTAAAACCGCAATCAGCAAAGTATAAGGATCTTTATGGTCTAGCGGAATCGGGATAGTAGGATATAATTCCTTCAACGTGTTTATGACAAATGTTATGCGTTCCTGTTTGGTCATTTTTTGAGTTACTGAGTTACAAAGAATCTAAGTTTCTAAGACTCCTTTTGAATGTAAAAATAGTATTATTTAGTTTTTGAATAGAATTTTGGATGCCATTTTTTTCAAAACTTAGTACCTTAGCCACTTAGTAACTTAGAATCTAAAAAATAAATGACTACATTAAAAAAAGGAGATAAAGCACCACAATTTTCAGGAATAGACCAAGATGGGAAATCACATCAACTAGCCGATTATGCTGGCAAAAAGTTAGTGGTTTTCTTTTATCCAAAAGCATCTACACCGGGTTGTACTACTGAAGCTTGTGATTTAAGAGATAATTTTGAACGCTTTCAAGCCAATAATTATGAACTTTTGGGTGTAAGTGCTGATAGTGCAAAAGCTCAAGCCAAGTTCAGAGATAAATACGAATTTCCTTTTCCATTATTGGCAGATGAGGATAAGTCTGTAATTAATGGTTTTGGTGTGTGGGGACCAAAAAAGTTTATGGGAAGAGAGTACGATGGAATTCACAGAACGACTTTTGTAATTGATGAAAATGGAATTATTGAAGATGTTATCACTACTGTTAAAACCAAAGCTCACGCTGATCAAATATTGAAATAAACATTAATATAGAATTAGCTTGAGTCGTTTCTCAAAATAAAAAATCCAAGAAAAACAATTTGTCTTTCTTGGATTTTTTAATAAAGTTATATTTTTTGAATAAATGAAAATCTTAATTACTCGCTTCCAAAAGTGAATTGGGATGATATCCAAAAAGACGTTTTTCTTTAATGATTTCAGGAACTCCAGGAGGTAACATTGCTTCCCAGCCTGGTTTTCCGTCACCTATCATTTTTAGTACTTGACGTGAGAATACTTCTAGTATTTCAGGATTGTAATCTTCGATATCAACAACTTTTCCATTGAATTTAAAGAATTTGTATAATTCTTTCATTCTAGGATGCACTTTTAAGTTTTTGGAAGTGATAACTTCTCCTTCATCACCCAGCATTGGATATAAGAACACTTTCATGTCACGATAGAATAATTTTCCGAAAGCTTCCAATATTCCTCCACTTAAATGGCGGTAATATTTCTCGTCAAAAATATCCACTAAGTTGTTAACCCCCATGGCAAGTCCCATTCTGGCTTTGGTGTAATTAGAAAAATATTCGACAACTTTATAGTATTCTTGAAAATTGGATATCATTACAGTTTGTCCCAGAGAGCAAAGCAATTCGGCACGATCCATAAAATCTCTTTCGTCAATTTCACCATCTGATCGTAAATTTGATAATGTAATTTCGAAAATCACCAATGTGTTTTCTTTTTCTACTTTGTTTTCTTCCAAAAACATATTTAAGGACTGTTTGTACATGTCCATATTTACCTTGGTAACTGGACGAAAACTTCCCCTAAAAGCGAGAATGTTTTTCTTGTACAGGATTGCTGCTGGTAAAACGTTTACACCTTCAGGATTAAACATTACCGCATCTGTCATTCCATTTTTTACCAATTGTAAACTCATTAATCGATTATCAACATCAGCAAAACGAGGACCTGAAAAATTGATGGTGTCAATCTCCAGTTGGTCTTTATCCAAGTGGTCGTATAAATATCTTAGTAGTTTTTTAGGATCATTGTATTTATAGAAAGCACCATAAATTAGATTCACTCCTAATACGCCTAAAGTTTCTTGTTGTAATCTAGAATCGGTTTCTTTGAATCGAATGTGGATGATAATTTCGTTGTAGTCTTCGGTTGGATCCAGTTGGTATCGGATTCCTACCCAACCGTGGCCTTTAAATTGTTTCGCAAAATCTATCGTTGCAACTGTATTGGCATAACTAAAAAACATTTTGTTAGGATGCTTTGTTCTGCTTAAACGTTCTTCAATCAATTCGCTTTCAAAAGTAAGCATTTTTTTAAGTCTACTTTCGGTTACATAACGACCGTCTTCTTCAATTCCATAAACAGCATCACTAAAGTCTTTATCATAAGCAGACATTGCTTTTGCTATTGTTCCTGATGATCCACCTGATCTAAAAAAATGTCTCACTGTTTCTTGACCAGCTCCAATTTCGGCAAAAGTCCCGTATATATTTTCATTTAAATTGATACGAAGTGCTTTGTCCTTTAAAGAAGGAATTTGCTCAATAACTTTGTCTCCTTTTAGTTTTATTTTGGCTTCCATTTTTTTTTGTTTAATTTGGGCAATTATGTTACAAAGTTAACTAATTCGGCTTCTAAAGAAAGAGAATTAATCCTATTTTTGTAAAAAAAAGAAAGACAATTGAAGGTATATTTTTTAGGTACAGGTACGTCTCAAGGAATTCCAATTATAGGGAGTGATCATGAAGTTTGTAAAAGCACTGATTTTAAGGATAAAAGGCTGCGTGTTTCTGCTTGGATCTCGTGGGAAGACCATTCGTACGTTATCGATTGCGGCCCCGATTTTAGGCAACAAATGTTGGTGTCCAATTGCAGAAAAATAGACGGTATCTTATTTACACATGAACATGCCGATCATACGGCTGGATTGGATGATATTCGCCCCTTCAATTATAAGCAGGGAGAGATTCCGATTTATGCTCATAAACGAGTACTTGCTAATATTGAAAAAAGATTTGACTACATATTTGAAACAGTCAATAAATATCCTGGATCTCCTTCGGTAAAAACTATTGAAATATGTAACGACATTCCATTCTCTATAGGTAATAAGATGGCAGTTCCCATAACTGTAATGCATGGTAGTCTTCAGGTTTTTGGATTTAGAATTGATGATTTTGCTTATTTAACGGACGTAAAGACTATTGAAGAAGCAGAAATTGAGAAGTTGAAAAATCTTAAAGTACTGGTCGTAAATGCTTTGAGGGAGGAGCCTCACAATACACATTTTAATTTGCAGGAAGCTCTCGATTTTATAGCTTTGCTGAAGCCTGAAAAAGCTTATCTTACACATATTAGCCACATGCTTGGTTTTCATGAAGAAGTTCAAAAAAGAATGCCAGAAAATGTTTTCTTGGCTTATGATAATTTAGAAATTACTATTTAATATTTTTTAATAATGAAAAAATCGTTACTCCTTTATGCTTTAATTCTGTCTTTAGTTTTTAATATTTATACCTATATGTATTTAAGCAAAGAGGTGACTTTTGAGCAGGAAAAATATAAAACAACAACAACCAAGTTAAAGGATAGTCTACAGTCTGTTAGCAATAAATTATCTGATGTCAATTATTTTTCATTGGATAAAAATGAAAACGCACAAAATTATTTTGAATTGGCTCAGTCTGAGAAAATCAGAAACTATGCTACATTAATTCCATATGTGACGGGACAATTATTGGATTTGAATGCTAACCCAAAAGGAAATCCTTATACGGGACAAGAACAATTGGGAGCTACTAAGTTTTCAATCAATAAAGTAAAAGTTTTGAACCACCGTTGGATAATCGCTGACTACACTGATGGGGAATATTGGGGTGAGGTATTATTGAAATATTTTATTAACGAAGACGAAAGCGTTTCTTTTGAAGTGAATCAATCTTTTTTATACCAAAAGTAAAAAAGGAAAGTAATTAGTCAGTTTTTTAGTGGTCAGAAATAATTGAACACTAAAAAACTGAACGCTGGATACTAGTTCTCAACTAGCCAGTTCTTGAAATCAAAAAAGTTTTGAGGAGCAACACCATGGCCTACAGGATATTCTTTGTAGGTAATGGCAACGCCTAATTTTTCTAATATGGATGGAGTTTTTCTAGCCCAATCCACAGGAATTACTTGATCAACAGTTCCGTGGGATGCAAATATTTTTAGTTTGCTAAGGTTGTTTTTCAGATAATCTTCGGCTACAATTTCTAAATTGAGATAACCGCTCATCGCAACTACTTTATTTACTTTTTCTGGATACGAAAGAGCTACTGCATAACTTAAAATTGAACCTTGACTGAAACCGATTAGGTTAACATCATTAGCATCAATAGGATAATTGGCAACTAATTCATCAATAAAATCTGCAATTACATCTCTAGAAATTCGGGCCTGATCGTTATCTGAAAATTTATTTTGGTCAGCATCAAAATTGATGGCGTACCAAGCATAACTTCCGTATTGTAAATCGTAAGGAGCACGGACCGAGATAATATAGTATTCGTTTTGTAATTCACTTGCAAACGAAAATAAATCAGCTTCGTTGCTACCATATCCATGAAGCAATAGTAATAATGGATTTTTGTCGAGAATCACTTTGGGTTCTCTTATTTTATATTCTAAAGATAGATTCATTTTTTATATTTTGAATTCAAATTTCAGGATTTGGAATTTGTGTTTTATAATTTTGGATTTTATTTTAAGAGATACTTTTGAGCCATTTCTGGAAGTATTCTCCAAGTAATGGAACTGGTTTTGTTTCGCCTTTTATAGCACTGAAAATACCATAAGTCCATAAAACTGAAACGAAAATCCACATAGGAGCAGAAATCATTAAACTGTTAAAATTACTAATAATTAATCCTAAAGAAATAAAGGTAAGTGTAAGTCCTAGCCCCTGACGAATATGAAAGGATGCAAATTCATTTTTGTCTTCACCACTATTCATTGACATGGCTATAAATACGCCGATTCCTAAAATATAACTGGTAATGGCTGCTGTTTTTCCAGCTTCAATATTGTTGTTCATGCTTTTTGGTTATCCTAAGATTAATTTTCCTTGATTGAAAATTCCGTATGCTTTTCCTTTTAGATTGATTCCTAAAAATGCTGAATTTTTGGATTTTGAAAGTATGTTTTCTTTTGTGAATACGCTTGTGCCTTCGGGATTGAATAAAGTTATATTGGCTATTTCGCCTTTGCTGATGCTATGATTTTGAATGCTAAAAATAGCTTTTCCTGCTGTGAATTTCTCGATTATGGTTTCTAATGGAAGTACAGTCATCAAAGCGCCAAAAGCACTTTCCAGTCCGATAGTTCCATTTTTAGCCAAATCAAACTCCATTTTTTTGTGTTCGATGTCGATTGGATTGTGATCGGATGTGATTATATCGATTGTTCCATCAAGTACACCATTAAGCAATGCTTGTTTGTCACTTTCGGTTTTTAATGGCGGAATTACTTTATAGCGTGTGTCAAATTCTTCCAGTTTTTCATCTGTCAATACCAAATGATGAACGGTTACGCTACAAGTAACGTTAAGTCCTTTTGCTTTAGCTTCCTTAATTAATTGTACCGATTTTGCTGAAGAAATCGTTGGAATATGCATTTTGCCACCTGTGTATTCCAGCAAAAATAAGTTTCGGGCAATTTGAAGTTCTTCAGCCAAGTCTGGAATGCCTTTCAATCCCAATCGGGTGGAAACAATGCCTTCATTGGCAACACCGCTTCCTTTTATTTTTTCGTCTTGTGCAAAAGCGATAACCAATCCATCAAAATCCTGTACGTATTGTAAAGCTATTTTTAACAAATTGGCATTGTCCAAACTTTTGGTATAATCTCCAAAGGCAATTGCCCCGGAATTTTTCATATCATACAATTCGGCCATATCTTTCCCTTCGCTTTCTTTGGTTAAAGCTCCAATTGGAAAGAGTTGTGTTGCAAAACCATTGGCTTTGTTTTTTACAAAATTCACTTGAGCCTGATTATCTATAACCGGATAGGAATTGGGTTGCAATGCGATGGCTGTAAAACCGCTTTTGGCTGCAACATCAAGTCCGTTTGCTATAGTTTCTCTGTCTTCAAAACCAGGTTCTCCCAAGGAAACACTACTGTCAAACCATCCTTGAGAAAGGTGAAGGTTGTCTAGTTTCAGTTCTTCGTCATTATCGGTATTTGGAAGTGCAGTCCCTATTTTTTTTATAAAACCATCTACAATTAAAAGATCTACAGTCTGATTGTGAAAGGGACTTTTCGAATCGATAATTTTGGCGCTTCGGATGATTATTTTCATAATATTTTTATAGTTTTTAGAAACCAGATTGTTATTTCACAAATTTGATAATTGCCATTTCCAATGCTAGGAAGAGTAGTGCAAAGATAATAAACCATTTCCAAATCTGATTGTCGCTTCGACTGGTTTGTAGTGTGTCAAAAATGGTTGAAACGGAGTCACTTGTTTTGTAATCGGATAATAGGCTTTCGTTTACTTGATCCAGATCGCTTTCGGTTCTTGGATAATTAAAGCTGATGTTTTCTATCGGTTTTTTAGAATCGTGAATTGTATAATTACCAGCTTTTTCAGGGTAATCATTAAAAAATAATTGTACTTTATTATTCAGAAGTTGTTGCACCGGGATAAATTGTTCTTCTGAATTTTTTACGGTCAGAATTTCATCTTTGGATAAAAGAACAGAAACAATATACGAGTCATTTTTGCCAATAGTGTTAGCGTTAATACCATTATTTAGCTTGCTTAAAGCCATTTTGTAAAAGACAGGAACAATTAGAGGTGACTGTTGAAAATTAGAATTTGAAGCATTTATCGGAGCCGAAAAAACATAAACTGATGAAACGGCATTTCGAAGGCCTATCAAAAATGGAGATTGATCCTCAAAATTTAAAACTGCCGGACTAGGGCTAGAAATAGTGAAATTTTTTTTGGTTTTTGGATATTGAAAATTATTGGTTTTTTTTTCAAAAACGCTAGCAAATAACGGATGGCTGAAGTTGATTTTAGTAATCAGTTTTTCATTTGATTCCAATGATTGAAATTGTGTAGAACCAAACTGACTTAATAAAGTATTTAAATTAGGAATTGAAGCGGTTTCTGATGGAATCACAATTAGGTTTCCACCTTTGTTTACAAAAGCTTTTAAAGTGGTTTGTAAAGCTTGTGGAATTTCGTCCAGTTCATTCAAAACAATCGCATCTTGTTTGTCAATACTGTTGTAATCCAAAGTGTTTATAGTGAAAGAACTATGATTGAAATCATCATCGGTATAAATTCTGGATAGAAAATTGTTTTTTTCAGGTGCTCCGATACTAATGATGTTTGTCTTTTTGATTTTTGAAATACTAAAAAACAATTTATTGTCGTAAGCCAAATCATTGTCTTCAATGGAGACATAGCCGTGAAAAGCTTGCTTAGGAATAGTGAAATTTGTGGTTTCCTTTTTGTTCTTGAAATTGATAATGGTTTTGGCAACCAGTTTGTTTTGATTGTACAAAGCCACGGGAACAGGTTTGAAATCATCACTGTAATTTGTGGTATTGATACTTAATTCATAAAAATCATCAAGTGTTTGACGGATAAAAACACTGTCGATAGCCACATTGTTTTTTTGCTCGGCTTTTGGAACTATAAAATATGGAACGTTGTCGGTGTCAATATTTTTTAATTGGTTTTGAGTAAGCCCAACCGCATCGGTGATAATGACAATATCTTTCTTAAAAGCTGATTTATGGGCTTTTATTTTGGCTATAATGTTATCCAATTGAAAAGGAGTTGCGCTGTATTTCATGTTTTGCAATTCACTTCGTATGGTTTTGATATCGGTATTCCAGTATGAGTCTGTATTGGTTAGCAAAGAAAAATTAGCATTTTCAGGAGTTTCTTCTAAGAGTTCTTGAATGGCACGTCTCAATAATTCCCCTTTTTTTCCTTTGGCTTGCATACTAAAGGAATTATCCAATATTATATACATTTCATTGTTTGCATTTTTGCTGTCTTTGGATTCAAAAAAAGGTTGGGCAAAGGCTAGAATAATGCAAATAAGCAAAAGCATTCTACAGGCCAAAAGTAGCCATTTTTTGATTTTGGAACTTTTTCGGGTTTGAATAGAAAGGGCTTTTAGGAAACGAACATTGGTGAAATATTCTTTTTTGAAACGTCTTAATTGAAATAAATGCACCAAAATTGGAACAATCAACAGGAATAGAAAGTATAGAATTTCAGGTTGTTTAAAGTGCATTCTAAGATTTTGTTTGCTTCACAGGATTTTATGAAATTATTTCATTGAATTTTGTGAGTCAAAAATACAAATTTGCTGACAGTTTCTCATGATGTTGTTATTATTTTTCAAATTAGTAAGTAATTAGGGTAATTCTGAAAGAAAATAAGTATTTTAGCTATTCTGAAAACTATAAAATATGAAAAAAGTTTACCTATTTCTTTTATTAATTTCTTCTTTAGCCCCAATATTGGCTCAAAAAAACAAAGTCAATCTCCTTGTAGGTACCTATACCAATCCATGTTATAGCAGAGGTATTTATGTGTATGAATTTGATACTAATAATGCTCAAATAAGATTAAAAAAATCATCAGATAGTATTATTAATCCTAGTTATTTATCTCTTTCTAAGGATGAAAAGTTTATTTATGCCGTAAATGAAAATGGAGCAGAAAGTACTGTAAGTTCATTTGCATTTGATGCTGTAAGTGGGAAACCCAGTTCAATTAATAAAGTAAGTTCAAAAGGAGCTGATCCTTGTTATCTCATCAATGATGATAAAAATGTGATAGTTGCTAATTATTCAGGAGGAAATATTTCAGTTTTTGGTAAAAATGAGGACGGCAGTTTAACCGAAGCTAAGCAGGTTATTCAGCACTATGGAAAGGGTGTTAATGCCGAAAGACAAGAAAAGCCCCATGTTCACATGGTATATTTTTCGCCAGACAAAAAGTTTGTTTTAAGCAATGATTTAGGTACTGATAAAGTATATGTGTATAATTATAATCCAACAGGAACTACTGATGTTTTAACATTAAAAGACAGTGTTTCGGTAAAAGCAGGAAGTGGACCTAGACATTTGACGTTTAGTAAGAATGGAAAATACATCTACTTGTTGCAGGAATTAGACGGAGCATTGACTACTTTTAGTTATGCAGACGGAAAGCTAACTCAAATAAATGTAACTACTATTTTGGCGAATGATTATAAGGGAACTTTTAGCTCAGCTGATATTCATGTTTCTCCAAACGGAAAGTTTTTATATGCTTCGAATAGGGGTGATGCCAATACTCTTTCGGTTTTTAAAATTTTGAAAAAAGGGAAATTAAAATCAAAGGGTCAAGTAAGTACTTTAGGTAAAGGACCTAGAAATTTTGCTATAGACCCAACAGGGAAGTTTCTTTTGGTGGCACATCAATATACAAATGACATTGTGATTTTTAAAATTAACAAAAGAAATGGCTCACTAACAGATACAAAGAAAAAATTTGATTTATGTTCTCCAGTTTGTTTGGTGTTTGCAAAGTAAAATTAGTATTCAGTACCGTTAATATATAAAAAACAAATGGTCCATAGTTGAAAACTATGGACCATTTGTTTAACTGAAAAACTGGCAATTGGATTCTGTCAACTATTTTTTGTCTTTACGTTTTTTGGCTTGATTTTTAAGCATATTTCTATTAACCGAACCATGTGTTTTTTTCTTGGTTACACCTGGTCCACCTAAATTGACTTTCTTGTTCTTTTTGCTTTTTTCCTGAAAAGCTCCATCTCCTTCGAGTTTTTGTTTTTTCATCAAAAACTTAATTGGTTGTCTATCTTTCTCAGGTTCTATTAGTTTGGCTGAAACTTCAACTTCTTCTGGGAAAGTTTCAACAGCCAATTCTGTATTCATCAAAATTTCAATAGCCACTTTAGATTCTTCTTCACGAGGTGTGATTAAACTTATAGCAGTTCCTGTTGCATCGGCACGACCCGTTCTACCAATACGGTGCATATATAATTCTGGTAATTCGGGCATTTCGAAGTTGATTACGTGTGTAATATTCGAAATATCCAAACCTCTCGCCATAATGTCTGTAGTAATCAAACCGCGAAGATTTCCTTCTTGGAAAGATGCCATGGTACTCAAACGGTAATTTTGGGATTTATTGGAGTGGATTACACCAAATTGATCTTCAAAATCTTCTTCTATACGTTCGTGAACCATATCAGAGATTTTTTTATTATTCACAAAAACCAAAACGCGACTCATGTCTTCATTGGTTTCCAATAAATGCTTTAAAAGATTTATTTTGGTATTGAAATTAGGAACTTGATATGTTATTTGAGTAATGTTTTCCAAAGGAGTTCCTGATGCCGATAGTGTCACTTCTTCAGGGTAATCAAAATAGTCATTTAAAATAGCATCTACTTCATCAGTCATTGTCGCCGAAAACAGAATATTTTGACGTTTTTTTGGCATCATAGCCAAAATAGATGTCAACTGTGTGCGAAAACCTAAATTTAGCATTTCGTCAAACTCGTCTATAACCAGTTTTTGCATTTCTTCAAAGCGGATTACATTATCTAATGTTAAATCCATAACTCTACCTGGGGTTCCTACAAGAATATCACATCCTTGATACACCAAAGTTTTTTGTGTATTAATATTTACCCCACCAAAAATTCCTATCGTTCGAACCGACATGTATTTGGTCAATTTTTCGACTTCTTCCACAACTTGAACAACCAATTCGCGGGTCGGAACAAGGATTACTATTTTAGGAGTATGACCAGGAGTAAATTTGTATAATTTTAATAAAGGCAATAAATAGGCAAATGTTTTACCAGTACCTGTTTGTGCAATTCCCATCATATCACGTCCGGACATTATCACAGAAAAAGTTTTTTCCTGAATAGGAGTAGGGGATGTAAAACCTAAATCGCTTATCGCTTTTTGTACTGATTTAGGGAGATTGAATTGTTCGAAAGTGCTCATTATTGTTTTAATTTTGTGCAAAGATAGGTTTTTTGAAACTAAGGAAAGAAAGCTCAAGCCAACTTTGGCTTTATTTGGTAATAGTTTGATTCATAATCTGCTCGTAGTTGGTGTTGAATTAATTGATTGAATATGTTTTTGTTATGGTTGAGCAGAAAATAAACAAACCTCTATATACTATTGTGGCAATAGTTTACAAAGGTTTGTCATGGATTTAAAAACGTAATTATATTTGTTCTTGGATTAATTTGCTGATATTGTTTTTTAAGGCTTCTTTGTTCTTTTCAGAAATATGATAAAGAATAGTTTTTTCCCCTTTTAACATAAAATGCTTTAAGCCATTATGCTTCATTTTTTCTGGATGCTGTAATTCGATTGTCAGTGTTCCTTTGAACCAACCTGCATATTCTTTGGTTTGTATATTGTCCACGTAGGTGTTGTCATCAAGTTCCACTATACATGTCAAATCTTTATTTAATGTTTTTTTGAACGGTTGCAACATTGTTATTTTCATCAAATAAGCTGTCTTATCATTTTTTGAATCTATGACTTTTGTAAGGGTATAGGAAAGTTCTGGAGTCAATTCGCTTGATTTTTGCGATATGGTACAGATTCCGGTTTTGAAATCTTTTGTTTTTGTTATATCAGTGGACGCAGATTGAGCGAAACCTATCAATGAGTAGGTTGCTAATAGAATTGCGAAAGTTAGTTTTTTCATTTTTGAGTAATATTGTTGAATATTTTTTATTTTTTAATTGCTGTTATTTAATTTCAAATAGAGTTGCACACTTTTATAATAGCTTGTTTTATAATTGAGTTTTTACTATTTCGGCAAAATTATTTTTAAAATCAGTATTGATAATTTTGTCGATACAATAGATTTTTGTTTTTTCACCTTCTATTATAAAATGTTCGATTCCAAATTCTTGAGCTCGTTTTAAGTTGTATATTTCAATCGTGAATGTACCATTAAACCAACCTGAATTTTCCTTTGTTTCTCTTGTTATAAAGTCGCCATTACCAAATTGAATAGAGGCTTTGAGTTCACTGTTTAATGTTTTTTTCAAAGGTTCTGTCATCGAAATTTCCATCAAATATCTTGTTTTGTCATTCTTGATGTCTTTTTCCTTTACGAAAATATAAGTAAGTCTATCTGCTAGAGGATACGATTCACTATTTGCTGTTTTGAAACCTTTTGCCAAATTTTCTTTAATATTAAGAGCAGAGGTATTTTTTTGTCCAAAACTGATTAATGAGAAGATTGCAAGTACAATTGTTAATATGCTTTTTTTCATGTATGTGGAATTAATTTGGTTAGGCGCTAATAGTTATATTAACTTCTTTTGGTTTTATGCTGTAATTCTTTTTTGCGAATAAACGTTTTACTCTAAGTAACAATTCATTTGGATTAAAAGGTTTCGATACGAAATCATCAGCTCCTAGGTTGAAAGCCTCAATAACAGTTCCTTCTTCTTCTCCCAATGATGAAACCACAATTACTGGGATGTTTTCAAAGGTTTCTTTGGAATACCCAATTATTTCCAGTCCAGAGCGAAAAGGAAGCATAATGTCGGTAATAATCAGGTCAGGAATGAGTACGGGAATTTTTTCTATGGCACTCAAACCATCTTTGCACGAGGTAACTTGATATCCTTCTTTTTTTAGAATGAACTCAAGGATTTTAATCATTAATACATCATCCTCAGCAATTAATATTTTTAAATCAGAATTGTTCATTTTTTTATTTTTTAATCATTCCTAATGTGGAGTGATGGTTTATTATGATCGACGAAATGCAAATAAAACAGTTGAAATGCGTTTACTAATTTGGTGTTACAACAACTGTGCCAAACTCTTTCGGTTTATATTAGCATAATGAATCCGCAATCAGAAACGATTTTTCTTTTTTTTTATAACTACAACAGGTGATTTTAAATCAATTT
Organism: Flavobacterium granuli; assembly: GCF_031456055.1. GTDB lineage: Bacteria > Bacteroidota > Bacteroidia > Flavobacteriales > Flavobacteriaceae > Flavobacterium > Flavobacterium granuli_A. Next base: position 277,786 of record NZ_JAVDTX010000001.1, on the reverse strand, counting down.
TGAAAATGATAAAAAAAATGTTGTAGAGCGAATAAAATCTAATTAATCGCATCGTTTCTATGATTGAATTTGCCTGTTTATATGAGGCTTTTGCAAAATGGGGGGAGCTTAATTTTTTATTAACAATCAATTACCACGACGGATGCTTAGTAGAAATTGATTGTTGATGAAAAAACTTAGAATTTTGCATATTGATCCGTATTGATTTTTTAAATAATCTTTTAACGGTAATAATCATAGACAAAAATACTATTTTTTATTTTTTCTTAAAACTATATTTACAATTTTATTATTATTTTTAATAAAATATTAATGGATCTATTATTAGCCTTTAATTCTTTGAAGAGATTACGATGTTATTTTGTGAATATTAATTCAGCAAACTGAGGGGGAATTGTTAGTGAATTTGATTTTTTTGTATGAGGTTGAGGATAGTCAAATTCCTTTGATAAAAAAAGTAAGAGATGTCTAATTGAGTTTTGCTTGATAATGAAATATCAAAACGATTTTGGTTACTTTATAAGCTGATTTCGGTTATTATAGTTTTTTCTGTTAGGATGATGGCGAAAAAAAAATCTCACCATTTTGTACCTATTGCAGTGGAAATTCTTATAAGCCGGAGTTCTACTTATAAAATTACTTTGCTTTTATTTTCATGGGAGTTCAGTGAATTTCGTTTGCAGCGGAAAGCAGGACTAATGCCTACAAAAAAAGCCTAATCCTTCTGCTTCAAATTAACAATCAAACTCCTGTTTTAAACTACTTGAATCGTAATTCCCAAGAAACAGAAAGGAAATAGATCATAACATAGTTGCTAGGATCAAAAAGAAGTTCCTGATGTGTAATTCCTGATTGTAATCCAATGGCATTTTTATTATTTAGGGTTGTGAAATTATAGCCTACATTTAATTTTTGGGACTTTAAATTAAATATAGCCACTTGATCTCCATTATTACTGAATTGATTAACCTCGGGAGAGTAACCTGCTCCAATAGCTGCACTAAAATAATTATCGGCATCTTTGCGATATAAACGATAAGTTAATGCGCCTGAAAGACTGGTTCCTGTGTCGCTTGGAGTGACATATGAACGTAACGACCAATAACTATTTCCAGTGTACCAGGTAACGGATCCAGTAAAAATATTTGTTGTTGTATCATAGATTAGGCTACGAAATCCCAAAGAAACTTCAAATCCTTTTGGCAATGATTTGAATAATTCGGCTCCATATTTTGATTCGGGAAATAGAGAGGAATTTGAATATCCTGCATTTAGATAACCATAAAGTCCTTTTGTAATTTTTGGATATAAATCGACTTCGTATTGTACTCCATTTTCTTCAAATCTTCTATTAAAGTTGATTTTTGCTGTAATAGAGCCGTATTTTGTTTCTCTACCATACTTTATACTATAATATTGCGCCGGATTATAAATGTCAGAATATAAGTCTGTAGCAGCACTAACACCAATATTATTTAAGTTTAATTTTTTGTTTAAAGCATTTTTGAAATCAATGGCTTTCTGATTATTTGAATCTTGGGATAATACCAACAAAACAGTTTTATTAGCTTCTATTTGATTGTTAGTTTTTTCCTCGGCAGAAGCTCTTAATAATAAAATTTCAGCATCGTTAGGATAGTATTTCAATGCTTTTTCACTTAGTTCTATAGCAATATAAGGAGATGACGCCCACAACTCGTTTTGAATGATACCTAACCAAGCACTTTTGTTTGTCTCTTCTTTTTTTAAGATATATTCAAACTCTTTTTTTGCTTTTTTATATTCTTCGTCCCAAGAATAGGTTGTTGCCAAGAAAGAACGTACATCGTGATAATCAGGATATTTAGTTAAAATGAATAACAAAGTGTCCTGCGCCTGTTTACGCTGATTGTTGAACGCTAGTTTTCGCGCTGTTTCAAATGTAACATCAGGGTCGCCTTTGTATTCTTTTTGTTGTCCATAGATTTGAGCAAAGCACAAAATAAAAAAAACAAGACTTAATTTATTAACTGTTTTCTGTATCATCGTAAGATAAGGTTATTGTAAAGATTTTTTAAATTTGAGATATTCTTGATTTTCTGGGTACACACTCAAAAGACTGTCAATTTGTTTTGTGGCTTCAAGTTTATTTTTGACTCTTTGATATGACTTTGCTAATTTAAAGCTGATTTCTGGGTCATTAATTTTGTTAGAAAGTGCTTGCTTTCCAATTTTTATTGCTTTTTTATTTTGATCTGACCAAAAGTAAACATCCATTAGGGCACTATATCCATCCTGATAAAATGGCATTCTGTTTATAGCTTCCAGTAATTCGATTTCAGCATTTTTATAATCGCCATCCCAAGCAAATGTTCTTCCTTTTAAAATCCTAAAATCTACATAATTTGGCTTATTGTTTAATACGTAATCGCATAATAAACGGGCTTTTACATGTTCTTTGTTTAAGGCTAATTTTCGTGCTAGTAGAAAAATTTGATCTGAATTTAATCCTTTTGACACTTTTTTAATATATGTCATTTCTTTGGACGTAAACACATACGAAGCGCTTTTGAATTTGGCAGAAATGGGAGTGATTTTATTTTTTGTAGTTAAGTAAGTATTTAGATTTTTGGATTCATTAAAAGATGCGGTTACTGAATTTAGTATGTCGTCGTTGGATTCTATGATATTAAAATTTGAATCAATTTTGTATAGGTTTCCATCTGTATAAAAATAGTCTTTATAGATATAATCGATAAGACTTCCTTTGTATCTCATCAAAGGAATAGAATGTATGTTTCTGAATTCTCTTGTTGTGTCTATACCCTGACCTACCCAATATGTTTTTTCTAATTTGTTGATCTTGTAATTATGGGTCAAAAACGAAACTAAACTAGGCGTAACATCGTTGTGAGATGAAATTGATTTGAATTTCGCAGTTTTTTTCAACATTGGACTGTATATATAAAATGGCACGTGGAACCGCGAAAGATTGTCTTTTTGAGGAATTGGGATTAATCGGTGATCTCCAGTAATTATAAAAATAGTATTTGCATAATCGGGTCTTTTGGAATAATCTTCCATAAATTTTTGCAGTGAATTATCTGTATAAAGAAGTGAAGCAAAAATTTCCGTATAATCCTTTAATTTATTTCTTTCAAAATATGATTTTGAATTCAAAATGGTTTCTACTTTTTTGAGGTAATTATTTTTTGAAGGAAACTCAAATGGCTCGTGATTGGAAAGCGTCATTATGATATCCAATCGGGGTTGGTTTTTATGGTTTAATTCGAACAAAGTTTTGCGGTAGATTTCAGTATCAGGATATCCCCAGGAAAAACCACCTGAATTCTTTTTAGCCATAGAATATCCTGGGCCAAATTTGTTTACATCAATAATGTTATCAATACCATTGTGTTCTAAAAAAGCACTTTTTTTGTCAAAAGTAATGTCATCACCACAATAATAGGAGGTGGTATAACCGTTTGATTTTAGAATACTAATAAGTGAATTGTGTTTTGGAAAAGTGTTTAATTCCATAAAACCATTTTTCCCAAATGGAAGGGAACCCATTAAAGCAGGCAGAGCGCCAAAGGTGCGGCCAGCATTGCTAACAAAATTTTCCCAATACAAAGATTTTGAAATCAATGAATCAAGATAAGGCGTGAAACCACTGTATTCGCCATCATCGGTGAAATCACTTCCAAGGCCTTCCATAATAATGAACACAATATTAGGTTTTTCTTGGTGTATATTAAAAAAAGGAGAAAGTACATCTTTGGTATCTTCGGCAGGTTTCTCTAAAGGGTATTCTTTTTTAGAAGAAAAATGGCTTTCGGATAAAAGAGCTTCTTCTTTTTTTGACCGTATGATATCACAAATCAGGAAATGTAATTTGTTTTGATAAACAGGTTTATCATTATTGGCAATTACAAAATTTAATCCTCCAAAAACAAAAACGATTAGAACTATAATTTTCGGGTTGATTTTATTACCCATAGAATGAAATAATTGAATAAGTCCTAAGTAAAGAAGCGGAATTATTATAAAAGGCAAAAACATCACAAAAGATATGGATAACGAAGAGGTAACAGTTGTGTATATGTCATTTAATGAATATCCCAAAAGATCAGAACCAAGGTTGATATGGGTGGTAAGGCTGTACCCTGTCAAAGCCAATTGGATGATAATAATTAGGGTAAAAGATACTTTAATAGCTATAATAGCCAAAGTTTGTTTTATCCACTTTAAGATTAAATATATTGGTAAAAAAAGTAGTCCAATTTGTAAACCGAGAGAAAAATCGTTTCCGATTTTATGTAAAAAAACAACTAAGTTAAAATTCTTAAAAATGTCAATGTAGCTGAGTGAACAAAAAATAATTATCAATGAAAAAACAGCAACTATATAATCAGAACTGTTTTTCAAAGTATAATTTAAAATGTTTTTTTGTTTGAAATTATTCATTTTTTTGATTGTATGTTTTACAATTATCTCATGATTTATAATCTATACTCTAATAATCTTATTTTGGTTTTGTGCTAAAACCTTGCCGTTGCATGTTTCCCCAATTTTGTTCTTTTTGTTTAATAAAATGATAATATCCTTTTAGGGAAGCATATATATTTATTGGATGATAAAAAAAAGGTTCGATAATGGCCATCAAAATTAGAATGGTTATTTCCTTGGTATTAGCATAATTTTTATAAATGACATCATCCAAAAATATGGACACAATCGTGAGAATTAAATAGAATAAATAGACCAATAATGTTATGTAAAAGAAGAAGAGGTAATTCACTTCAAAAAATATAAGAAAGAGTATAGTGGTAATTATACCCACTACTTCAATTATAGGCATCATAAATTCGAAAACGAAAAAGTAAGGAAGTACAAAAAAAGCAGTTTTTTTATATTTTGGATTAAAAAACAGGTTTTTATGTAAAAATAAAGTTTGAATCAATCCTCTTGCCCATCGCATGCGTTGTCGTATCAAAATGGTTTTATTTCCCGGAACCTCAGTCCAACATAAGGATTCCGGAATATATTGAATCGAAAAAGGAAGTTTCATGTCGTACATATATTTTCGCATTCGTATGACAAGTTCCATGTCCTCTCCTAATGATTTGTGCCAATAGCCACCTACTTTAATTACGATTTCTTTATCGAACATACCCAATGCACCCGAAACTAATAACAAACTATTGATTTGACTCAAAGCCATTCTGCCTAAAAGGAAAGCTCTTACATATTCCAGTTCTTGAAAACGGGCATACCATCCAGTTGGAAAATGAATTTTGACTAAGAATCCGTCTTTTACCTCACACGAATTAGAACTACGGATACCAGCTCCAGTAGCAATTACTTTTTTTTCACTTTCTATAAAGGGTTTGGCCAGTTTTATGATGGCATCATTTTTTAGAATACAATCAACGTCTGTACATAAAATTAAAGGATATTTTGTAGAATTAATACCTGTGTTGGAGGCATCAGCTTTGCTTTTTCGGTTTTCTTTATCAACGACCAAAAGTTTGGAATATAATGGATTAGTTGATTTATAATGCCCTCGTACTGGACCTGTTGGAATTTTAGCTTCATAATAGAAATCGACTTTGACCAATTCAAATTCGCGTATCAGTTTTTCAAGAGTATCATCTGTACTACCATCGTTTATTAAGACGACTTCATATTTTGGGTAGTTAAGTGATAATAAGGATTTTATATTGTAGACTACTGTTGCACCTTCATTAAAGGCAGGTGCAATAACCGATACACCAGGAATATGATTGGATTTTACCAATACATTATTTGTAATGAAATGCTTTGTATTGAGGTATTGTTTTATGGCATAATAAGACAAGAAAGCCAATGTTAGATATAGCAGAATATAGGTTATGGAAAATAATCCCACAAATATTTCATAAATATCTAATAGTAATTTCAACATGATATTATTCTTTTATTTTTGGTTTCTAATTTTAAAATTGTGGATTGGTTGTAAATGTTAGTGTTGCATATTTTCCTGATATTGTTTTTTATGTTTAAATATTTCTAAAATTACAAATAGGGTGTCTTAACATGCTTGACCATTTTTTGTACATCTTCATTATCCAAAAAGTGATCTTCGAAATAATGAGGATTTATTTTGTTGAGACAATAAACAGCGTCTAGTTTTATATTTTCAGCTGTTTTATTTTCTAATAATTGGGCAATGAAGTTCTCCGAGTCTGTTGTTCCAATTCCAGAAAGGGTATTGAAAATTTCTAGTTGATTTTCTTTATCCTCATAATTAAATTGTTCGATCAAAACGGATTCGGCTTCGTAAATGAATAAGAATTTGACTGCTGAAATCGCTTCGAAACGAACGGATTTGTCATTATGCTTTAATAATTTGACTATGGTTTCATTTTCATTGGTATAATTATAAAACATCATTAATTTAATGCCTAGTTTGATAATTGATGTATTCTCTGAAACAACCCAGTGATCCAAATTGCTAGGCATTTTGGTCTTTTGCTGATGTAAAATATCCATAATATTGATTTCTTCGGCAATAGTGATTTGATGTGAGAAATCAATTAAAGATTCTAATTTTTTTGGTTTTAATGAAATTAAAGTTAAAAAAGCACTAGATTTTACTCTTCCGTTTTTGTGATTTAATAGTGGCGTAATGAAATCGATTCCTTTTTTATAATCCATAGATTCCAGCTGATACATTCCTACACGTTTTAAATAAGAGTACTTGCTATTTAGGAGTTTTTTGGTGTATTCGAATAAATCAAATTGTTCGTATAAAAAATGAAAATTATTGGTGACTTCGCCTTTTAGATTTAATTTTAGGAAAATAAGCTCATTAAGGATTAATTTTTTGCACCACTTTTTTTCAAATGGAATTGTTTTTTTGAATTGCTGGATTTCTGTTTTGAAAAGATTTTTATCAAAAGGAGAAAAAATCATGTTTGTGAGGAAACTGTCAATTTCACTTTTTGCGGCTTCCAATTTAGGTTTGAATAAATCGTACCTAAATCTATTGATAATTAAAATGGCGATTAATAAGATAAATCCGCAAATTAATACAGGTAAGATAATAAGAACAAAATAATAAATTAATACATCCATTAATAAAAGGTGTGTTTTGAAAATACTGCAAAAAACTAAGCCAATCTTGGGGGTGTATTCTTTATTTTATTTTTTAAATAAAAGTTTTGCAAAGATAATAATTATTCTAAAGAAATGAATAAACTAAAACAGTTTGTTGATTCGTTAGGTATTGTGAGATTTTATTTAATAAAATTTAGAGCGATGTCATTTTTTTTAATGTAGAATCTATTTGTTTTAAAAACCCTCAAAAACGCCTAATCCAAATAGTGCGTAATCATACTTCACGGGATCATTAGAGTCTAGTTCACGGAGTTTTAGATCTAATTCAGCTAGGGCTTTTCCATCATTTTGTTTTCGAGTAAGTAAACCCAATTTTCGGGCTACATTTCCAGAATGAACATCAAGTGGACATGATAAAACTGAAGGTGAAATGCTTTTCCAAATTCCTAAGTCAACACCTTTATTGTCTTGGCGACAAAACCACCTTAACATCATGTTAATTCTCTTTGCGGCAGATCCATTCATTGGATCAGAGATATGTTTTTGGGTTCTATTTTGGTGTGGGGTTTCAAAGAATATTTTCTTGAATTCAGAAATGCTTTTTTGCATCGAATTTGATTCTTGGTGTTTGGAAAAAACAATCTCCAAACCGCCATGATTTTGGTAAATATGTTGTAGTCCTTTGATAAATCCGATAAAATCTTGTCCATTGAAGGTTCTGTGTACAAAAGTTTCCAATCGCTCCAAGTCGGTTTCCTGATGTGACATTACAAAATCATAAGGTGCATTACCCATCATGTCCATCATCTTTTGAGAATTTTTGATAATCATTTTACGATTTCCCCAAGCAATGGTGGCACTCAAAAATCCAGCAATTTCAATATCTTCTTTTTGAGTAAATAAATGCGGAATTTGCACAGGATCACTTTCGATGAAATCAAGGGTATTGTATTGCAGGACTTTCTCGTCCAGAAAAGATTTAAGTTCAGTTTTATTCATCATTTTATTCTTTCGAAGTGCTTTTAGAGTAAAAACCATCTTTTAAATCGGTGGTTCGCATTTGAGGTTTTACTTTGTAATAGTAGTCAAAATATTCTATTTGATCTTTATTCACACAAGGTAGTTTTCCATCCCCTGAACTCCAAAAAAAATCATTCTCGATTGGAGAATAAAAATGAAGATTACCGTTTTGAATACTTTCAAAAGCTGTGTCAAATTTTGTGTTTTTATAGGGAAAAATAATGCTTTTTATCGAAAAATTACTGGTTGAAAGAACGAATTTATTTTTGGTGAAATAATTTAAATTAATTGGAAACAACAAAACAAATCCAGTTATGAAAATTGAAAAGTAAAGGGATAAAAGGATAAAACTTTTTTTGTTTAGCAATAAAGCCATTAATAAAAAAGAAAAAAACAATAAAAAATTCATAAAGAATCGATATTGAGGAGAGGTATAAAATAAAAATACCATCTGTAGACACATTATAAAGTAAAGAGACCATATTTCCTTTTTATGGGAATGCTTGTATATGAATATTGGACTGATTATAATGAGGATTATGCTTAATTTATTGAATAAGCCATGCAGTTTGGGTAAAGATAACCATCTTGTGAATAGTTGATTAACGCTCACTTTGTCGTATTGCTCATGTGTTAAGAAATAGCCATATAGTTTAGTTTCCTCATAATACAATTTTGCTATTGTTTCAGGAATTCTATAATCGGTTTCGAAACAATGGAAACTGATTACAGGAAAAAATGGAAAGCCACTCACGATAGTGTTTTTAATTATAAATAGGAACAATATAATTATTGAAAGTAAGACTGATTTAAAAAGTTTAGGCAATAATTTTTTAAAATTTTTGACTAATAAAAGAATAGGGATAAATATTAATACAAAGGAAGTTGTTTTGATAAACAATGAAAAAAGAGCCAAAATCACTATTAGGTTAAAATTCTCAACATCATTTTTTTTAAAATTCTGTAAAAAATAAAAGAAGATAAAAAATGAGAAAATATAGATCGGAATATCCGGTGAAGGTGAACTTATAAATTGGAAGAAAAATACGTTTGCTAATGGAAGCAATCCTATTATTAGATATTCACGTTTTTTGTTTTTGAAATAATCATTCAATTTTATAATTGAGAATATATTTCCAAGCATAAGACAAAAACCACTGATGTCATTGAATTTGTCATATAAAAATGAAAAATTATAAGCACTTTGTAGAATGTGCCAACCACTTGTTTGAGCAAGGAAAAAATGTAAGTTGGCAAGACCTTTTACAAAACCATATTCATTAATCCATTTTATTGTTTGAATGTAATAAGATTCGTTATCTAAAATATATGGGACGGAAGCACATTGAGCCAGTATCAGAATAATAACAATGCTTAAGGCAAATTTTAATGATGTTGTAAGTGAAAGTATTTCTTTAAAAAAAGATTTATACTGAAGCCAAATTTCTTTTTGAAATTTTAAAGTAATAAGAAGGTTAACGGAAAGAAGAACTATGTGATACTCAAAATTTACTCTTCCAAAAACAGCCCAAATACTAGTAAAAATGGTAGTGGTAAAAAGTCCCAAGACCGAATAGATAATAAAATTTTGATTTTTTAATCGTAGAATTTTATTGGTGACAAAACCAAGATTAATTGTCGAAAAAAAGATATAAATCCAACTTAAAAGAATCAAACCCATCTTATGCTATTATTTGTCCATCAGACATTACTAATTTTCGATCAGCCATGCTCGCTAATTCTTCATTATGGGTTACAATCACAAAAGTTTGTCCAAATTCATCTCGAAGTTTAAAAAATAACTGATGTAAATTTTCAGCAGAATGAGTGTCTAGATTTCCAGAAGGTTCATCAGCAAAAATAACATCTGGTTTGTTGATTAAAGCTCTTGCTACGGCAACGCGTTGTTGTTCTCCACCTGAGAGTTCGTTGGGTTTGTGGTCTATTCTGTGTGATAAACCTAAGTATTCCAATAATCTTTTGGCTTCTTTTTCGGTTTCTGATTTGGATTTATTGGCAATAAAAGCTGGAATGCAAACATTCTCTAATGCTGTAAACTCAGGAAGCAATTGATGAAATTGAAAAATAAACCCCAAATTCAAGTTTCTGAATTTGGATAATGATTTGTCATTCATTTTCAAAATATCTTCATTGTTTATAAATAATGAACTACTGTTTTCAGTATTTTGATTTTCAGATTCTTTTTTTGCTGGACTGGGTTTGTCTAATGTTCCCAGAATTTGTAATAGCGTTGTTTTTCCCGCACCCGAAGCACCAACAATAGAAACGATTTCGCCCTTTTTAATATGTAAATCTACTCCTTTTAATACTTCAAGTTGATCGTAATATTTATGTATGTTTTTTGCGTGTATCATTTTAAACTGTTTTTACAAAGAAACAAAGTATTTGGTAATTAACCTCGTATAATTATTTTTTATGGGATGGTCAAATTATAAATTAGAGTTAATAATTTGGGGTTGGTTATTAAAGCGTTGATTTTTAAATATTTTTGGTTTCTTAAGGTTTTCTTATGTCTATTAAAGCGGTTTTTTCAATAATATAAATTCTGTAAAAATAACGGTTAGATTCGTATATTTATATCAACTTAATTTTAAAAAAAATGGAAAGTAATAATGCAGTTGCAGTAAATAATAACCTAAAAAACAGAAAATTATTTTTAGGAATTCTATTTGATGCTATTGGTCTGTTATCCTTTACAATTCCAGGTATTGGAGAATTTGGAGATGTTGTTTGGGCTCCTCTTGCTGGTTTTTTGATGACAAAAATGTACGAAGGTCGGGTAGGGAAGGTTGCTGGTGTTTTAACTTTTGTTGAAGAAATATTGCCATTTGCTGATGTTGTTCCATCTTTTACCTTGACTTGGATATATACTTATTGGATAAAAGGTAATAATAGTGAGCGAAAGAGTTAGCCAATATTTGTAGTGTTTAAATTTGAAAATTTCGAACTATTTCTTTCAATTGATTGTCAAATTCTGGATTTGAAATTACATTCGCACTCGCATCAAAATTATCATTGAAACTTGGTAACGAGAATATGGCTTTTATATCAGCGTTGAAACGAGGGAAATTGTTTTTAGCGATCTCCAGTACAGTTGCTCCGCCTCTTGCTCCCGGTGAAGTGGCCATCAATAACATAGGTTTTTCTTGGAATATTTTTCCGTTTATTCTAGAACACCAATCGACAGTATTTTTGAAGGCAGCACTGTAATTTCCATTATTCTCGGCAAGTGAAACTACCAAAAGATCAGCTGTTGCTATTTTTTCTAAAAATGCCTTGGCTAATGTGTGTTGACCAATGATTGCTTCCTTGTCAACACTAAATAAAGGCATCTCATAATCGTTTAAATCTAAAACTTCTACTTGTGCATTTTCAAATAAACCAGCTGCATATGTAGCTAATCTTTTGTTGATGGATTTTTTACTTGGACTTCCGGCAAAGGCAATGATTTTCATAGTATTTAGTTTCTTTAAAAGTAATGAAAATTGTAACATCTTAAAATAAAAAAACCTGCAAAAATGACTTTTGCAGGTTTTTATCTATTTTCTTTATTCTTTTCTCCGTTTTCTAAAAAACTACACGTTGAATCTGAAGTGCATTACATCACCATCTTTAACGATATATTCTTTTCCTTCCACTTTGAATTTCCCAGCTTCTTTACATTTAGCTTCTGATCCGTATTGAACAAAATCTTCGTAAGCAATTACTTCAGCACGGATGAATCCTTTTTCAAAATCAGTATGGATAACTCCTGCAGCTTGCGGTGCTGTAGCTCCAATATTGATAGTCCAAGCACGTACTTCTTTGACACCAGCGGTGAAATACGTTTGTTGTTTTAATAATTTGTATGCAGCACGAATCAGTACTGATGCTCCTGGTTCACTTAATCCCATGTCTTCCAAGAAAACTTGACGCTCTTCGTAGCTTTCTAATTCAGTGATATCCGCTTCGGCTCCTACAGAAAGGACAATTACTTCAGCATCTTCATCTTTAACCAATTCGCGAACTTGATCAACATATTTATTTCCAGAAACTGCTGAATTCTCATCCACATTACAAACATATAATACTGGTTTTGCAGTAATCAATTGAAAACTTTCCAATAATACTTCCTCGTCGTTGCTTTGCGGAGTTACTGTTCTGGCTGATTTTGCTTGCAAAAGTGTATCTTTGATTCTGTCCAAAAGCGCTTTTTCGGTTTGCGCCTCTTTATTTCCGGTTTTGGCAGCACGATTTACCTTTTCTAAACGTTTTTCAACTGTTTCAAGATCTTTTAACTGCAATTCAATATCAATGGTTTCTTTGTCACGGATAGGATTTACATTTCCGTCAACGTGAACAATATTATCATTGTCAAAACAACGTAGAACGTGAATAATAGCATTACACTCTCTAATGTTTCCTAAAAATTGATTTCCTAAACCTTCCCCTTTACTTGCTCCTTTTACCAATCCAGCGATATCCACGATATCTACTGTTGCCATTTGCACACGTTCTGGTTTTACCAATAATTCTAATTTTTCAATTCTTGGATCGGGTACATTTACTACCCCAATATTAGGTTCGATTGTACAAAATGGAAAGTTGGCACTTTGCGCTTTTGCATTCGATAAACAATTGAATAATGTTGATTTTCCAACATTTGGTAATCCTACAATTCCTGCTTTCATGTGTAGATAATATTTGTTTTTTTTAAGGAACATGAAGCGCCATTCTTCATTTTTTATTTGAATCTTGACAATTTCATGATATGTTTACTTGCAAATAACAGTCACCTGGTATTTTTTATGAAATTCATTTTTAAAGTCTGCAAATATAAGATTTAAAATGCTTGTGAAACAAAATTTTAAGAATAATGCTTTTGTTTCACTTTTGTCAGTAATTTTTAACATTATTTAACGTTTGTGTTAAAATTTACTTATATTAGCCGCAATTATTAACCAATAACCAATCAAACTTAATGTTTATGAAAAAAATTGCTTTATTATTCTTTTTGTTAAATGCCACGTTTATGATGGCCCAAAAAGATGTTTCTGGAGTCGTAAAAGACAAAACGGGTACTCCGCTTCCAGGTGTTAATGTTCAAGAAAAAGGAACAAAAAATGGAGTTTCTACCGATGTGAATGGTAGTTACAAATTAAATGTAACTGAAGGAGCTACATTAATTTTTAGTTATGTAGGTTTTACTACAGTTACAAAACCAGTTACAGCCGCAGTTATTGATGTTGATTTAGAAGAAGAAAGCGGTGGTCAAAAACTAGATGAAGTAGTTGTTACAGGTACTCGTACTGCCCCTAGAAGTAATACTACCTCTGCGTTACCCATCGACGTTTTAACTTCAAAAGATTTGACTGCTACAGGGCAAGCTACTTTTGATAAAGCATTGCAGTACAAAATCCCTTCTTTTAATACAGTAATGACACCGGTAAATGATGCTACATCTTTACTAGATCCTTATGAAATAAGAAATATGGGGCCTAGTAGAACGTTAATCTTAATTAACGGTAAACGTAAAAACTTGAGTTCACTGTTATATGTACAAACTTCTCCAGGACGTGGTGAAACAGGTGCTGACATATCTGCAATACCAACTGATGCTATCGAAAGAGTTGAGATTTTAAGAGATGGAGCTTCTGCACAATATGGTTCTGATGCGATTGCAGGGGTAATGAATATTATCTTGAAAAAGAATCGTTCTGATGGTTCTGTCACCCTAAGAACAGGTATTACAGGAGAAGGAGACGGAGAAATGTTAGGTGTTACTTTAAATAATGGAACGACTGTTGGAGGTAATGGTTTTTTAAATTATACAATCGATTTCTCTAAAGTAAATTTAGCCAATAGACCTGGTACTGTTGACGCACAAGGTGAGGCTAATGATTTCTTAGGTGGTACTCCAGCAGATGTTGCTAAAGTAAATGAATACCTTTCAAAATACCCTGATGCACGTAACGTAAATGGATCTCCAGAAACTGCTGCTGCAAAGTTTTTAATTAATGGAGGAAATGACCTAAATGACAATACACAGCTGTATTATAATGCTGCTTATGTGTATAAAAAAGTAAGTTCATTTGCTAATTTCAGAACGCCATATTGGAGATCATTAGAAGAAGCCCCTTATTTGAATGATTTCTTTGGAAATGGAGATTCTAATAATCCATCTTATGAAGGTTATGGACCAACATTTGAGGGCGATTTAAATGATTATAATGCTACTTTAGGTTTTAAAACTACTAAAAATGGTTGGTTTACTGATATGAGTATGACAACTGGTGGAAATAGCCAAACTTATACTGTGCAAAATTCTCAAAACAGGTCGGATATGCTTGATGAAAATGGTGAGCCTGTGTATCAAGAAAACAGTCCTATATACTTCAAACCAGGAGGGACTTCATTTAATCATATTGTAGGAAATATAGATATTTCAAAAACACTTTCCGATCATATCAGTATTGGTTTTGGATCAGAATTTAGAACGGAAACTTTTGGTGTTCAACAAGGAGATAAAGCTTCTTGGGATGGTTTAGGTGCTGATTCATTTGCGGGTAACCGTCCTGAAAATTCTGGAAAATGGAATCGTTACAACTTTGGAGCATATTTAGATTTAGCTTGGGATGTGACCGAAGATTTCTTAATTAACGGTACTGCTCGTTACGAAGATTATAGTGATTTTGGAAATGCTACTGTTTGGAAAGTAAGCTCAAGATATAAATTTCTTGATGACAAAGTTACTTTAAGAGGTTCGGTATCAACTGGATTTAGAGCTCCTACTTTGCACCAAATCTACACTCAAAAATCACAATATTCTTTTGTCCCTGGTGAAGGGATTCAAGTAAGTGGTATTGTTAACAATATTTCTCCACAAGCACGTCAATTGGGGATACCTCAATTAGATGCTGAAAAGTCAACAAATATTACTGTTGGTGTAGGTTCAAAACCATTTAAAAACTTCAACTTTACTCTTGACTACTATAATATCAAAGTAGAAGATAGAATCGTTTTGGGAGACAAACAAGATACTCAATTTGGTACTGTTGCATGGTTTTCTAACTCTTTCGACACTAGAACTTCAGGATTAGATGTTGTTATGAATTATAGTAATATTGGAATAGGATCTGGAAAATTAGGATTTAATTTATCTGGTAATGTTACTTTTGAAAATGAAAGAATCTCTCCAGTTACCAACAACAGCTTTGGCCAAACATTAGAATCATTAATGTTTACTTCAAGACCAGAGACAAAATGGATTTTGGGTGTCAATTATGACATTGGTAAATTTGGTTTCTCTCTTAACAATACTTATTTTGGTAAAACAACTTTCAACCAAGATGGTTTAAATGCGGACTTAAAAACTGAGTTTATTCCAAAAATAGTTACAGATTTAGGGATTACTTTTTCTGCGACTGATAGGTTAACTTTGGCATTTAATGTTAATAACATTTTCAATGTATTGCCAGAGTGGAAATTTGTTGCAGAAAATGCTGCAGGAAGTGCTCTTTTAGCTGATCAAGCTCAAGTGAAAAATCAATATAACTTAATTACTTTCAACGGCCGTTATGATACTACCACTTATGATGGTTCTCATTTCAGTCAATTAGGTACAATGATGAATTTATCGTTAAACTATAAGTTTTAATTTTTTTGCCCCACAATTTTCAAAAGAGCTATCTTCGGGTAGCTCTTTTTTTATTTCTTTTATTTTCTTAAATTTATACAAAGCAATTCTATTATTATGGCAAATTTATATATTGGAGAAATGGCTGCTATTTTTGATGCCATGTATCAAACCTTTATCGATTATGATGAAGAATATGAGTTTTATAACACCTTAATACAAGAAAAAAAATGCAATTCTATTCTTGAAATAGGAAGTGGAACTGGAAATTTAGCTAAGCGATTTGAAGAAAATAATCAGAACTATTTGGGTCTTGATTATAGCCAAAGCATGATTGATATTGCACAGGAGAGAAACAAAAATAGTGTTTTTATACATGGGGACATGCGTAATTTTGTACTAGATAATCTAGTGGATGCGATTATCATTACTGGGCGATCCACAAGTTATTTGACCAGCAATGAAGACGTAATTGATACTTTTGAATCAGTTTATAAAAATTTGAATTCAAATGGCGTTTTTATTTTTGATTTTATTGATGCCAATCGTTTTATTCCTTTTGTAAAAGAAAACCAAACAATACTCCACGAAGCTACTTATGAAGGAATAGATTACATCCGGGAGAGTCATTGGGAAACCACTCCTATGGAAAATTTCATGTTGGATTGGAGCGCACAATATTACAAGATTGTAAATAATGAAAAAGAAATTCTATTGGATGATTTCTCTACCGTTCGGGTTTTTACATTAAATGAAATACAACTGTTTTTATATCTTAATAATTTTGAAATCCTTAAAACTATCGACCGAAAAACATACGCTTACGATACGTATGTAATTATGGCTAGAAAGATTTTGTAATATTATTTATTATTTCTAATTCTTTAGTGGTAGGAGTCAATCCAGAAACATTCCAATAATCAGTTAATATTGAATTGTTTATGTTAAAAAGAGTTTTGTCTTTAAAAACGTCACTTTCCTTATAAGTGTAATTTTGAATATTAAAATTTGTTGTCACTATGTTATTAAGTACCTCTATATTTTTAGTTTCATTACCTGTGTTAACTTCGTAATTAATTTCTTCTTTTGAGCTAATTAAGTAATAATTTTCAGCTTCAACTTTATAGTTAGTTTTCAACACAGATCTAATTATATTTTTAGTTCCTTTTGAGGTATCTTCTTTAACGGCTTCTAATGTAGTAGGAGAGACTTCGGCATTTATCTCAATTATTAGTTTTCTTTTAGAATCATAAATAATTTTAAAATCATCTAATAGTTCATTATTTCCATCAATAGGAACTGCAGATATTTCATTATAGTCCTGATTTAAAGGATACACTTTTACAATAAAATTATATTTTTTCCGAAATTTATCATCCAATAGAGGTCTTAAAACTGTAAAAGTATAATACTTCTCCATAGTTACATTTAAATTATAACCTAAGAGATCCGAACTTACATCCTCATCAACTATTCCAAAAGAACGATTTTGTTCTACTAATAATACTGATTTTACTTTTTTCTGTTCTCTATATAATTGAAAATTTATGAGACCATCATTGTAATAAGCATAATTACCGTTCAATTTAAAAAACTCTCTAGAATAGGCTTTTAATCTTGCAGGCACAGTTAGTTTTTTGATTGAATTTTGGACTAATTCTTTAATTATTTCCTGTGGATGTGCTTTGGTTACAACTATATCATCAAGAATATTTTGTTTACTATTTAAATAGACAACATTTTCTGGAAGATTTAAAGAAGTCCATTTTATTACTAGCGGTAAATAGGACGAGTGTGTCACTTTTACATTTGAACCTCCTTTTAATTCAAAAATGACTTTTCCTTCACTGTTTGACATTAAAGTCTGTTTTGTTTTTAAAACTACAACAACAGCACCTTCTATTGGTAGATTGGAATCTTTTTCCATTAGGATTAGTGTTCTCTCATTGGTTTGTGAAAAAACAGTAAAACATAAAAAAAAATGAAGTAAAACAATGTATCTATTCATGTTTTTTGAAAGCAAATATTAAATTTGGGAAATATTCACTCTAAAAATAGAAAAAAATCAACAAAATATTGTTTTTTTAAGAAAAAAAGACACAAAAAAACCTGTGTATAGACACAGGTTGTATGAAATTTTGAAAGACTAAGCTTTATTCGTTGTGCAAGAAAGACTGTCTATTCAATAATGTTTCTTCAGATTCAACGTGATTATCATCAGGTATACAGCAGTCTACAGGACATACTGCAGCACATTGTGGCTCGTCATGAAATCCTTTACATTCAGTACATTTTCCTGGAACAATATAGTATATTTCATCAGAGATTGGTGTTTGTGCCTCATCTGAATCCACTTCAGTACCATCTGGCAAAATAACTTTGCCTCTCAGTTTTGTACCGTCTTTATATCTCCAATCATCTGCTCCTTCGTATATAGCGGTATTCGGGCACTCTGGTTCACAAGCCCCGCAATTGATGCATTCGTCAGTTATAATAATTGCCATTATCAGTTTAGTTTTTAAGGTTGAAAGTTCAAAAGTTTTAAGTTCTACGAAACGAAATACGAATACTGAACCCAACTTTTGCCTAAAGCTTATAAAAAGCTTATTTTTGTGCAAAATTACAATCAAAACTTTTCATAAACAAACATTATGACATTAGATACAAAAAAAAACGTATTTGTTAAATTAGGTAAATTCCTAGGGCAATTCAAAGAAGAGAATTGTATAAAGAATGAAGCTGTATTTGGTAATGATTTGTTTTTTGAAAAATTTATAGATTTAATTCAACTTTCACAATCGCATAATGGTTGGTATACACCGGAACAAGTGTATTTTTCAATACAGTCTTGGGCAGATGCCTTGACTGAAGAAAATTTATCTCAATGGCTTTCTCACTATGACTTTAGTAAAGTAAAGCCAAAAAAGGTCGCATTGATATTGGCGGGTAATATTCCTTTGGTTGGTTTTCATGATTTTTTATCAGTTTTGATTACAGGTCATGATGTTTTGGTAAAGACTTCTTCAAATGACCAGCATCTTTTGCCTTTTTTAGCCAATTATCTTATTGCCTTAGAATCTGGATTTGAAAATAAAATCACATTTGTAGAAGGAAAACTAGAAGGTTTTGATGCTGTAATTGCAACAGGAAGTAATAATACAGCGCGTTATTTTGAGTATTATTTCAAAGACAAACCTTCCATCATAAGAAAAAACAGAAATTCCATTGCGGTTTTGAATGGTAATGAAAGCAAAGAAGAATTAGCAGTACTTGGCGAGGACATCTTTAGGTATTTTGGTTTAGGTTGTCGAAATGTTTCCAAACTTTTTGTTCCAAAAGGTTATTCCTTTGATTCTTTTTTTGAGGCTATTTTTGAATATCAAGACGTAATTCATTATGAGAAATATGCGAATAATTATGACTACAATAAAGCGGTTTTCCTGATGAGTAATTTCAAATTATTGGACAACGGTTTCTTGACTATTAAAGAAGACTCAAGTTATGGTTCGCCAATTACGAGCGTATTTTATGAGTATTATGAAAACCTCGATGATTTACAAAAACGTTTGGAGGATGAAAACGATCAAATTCAGTGTATTGTGAGTAATAATCTTGTAAAAAACAGCATTAAATTTGGAACCACTCAAAAACCAAATTTATGGGATTACGCAGACAACATTGATACGATATCGTTTTTGTCAATAATATAGATTTATGTTTTTATATTATTGCGAATAATTTAACGGTTTTTCAGCCCTTATTCCCGAAATTTGCTTTTTTAAAATTTAAACACCAATTACAGCTTGAAATTATCATGGTTGTCAATCACAAAAATGATGATTTCTTAAAATGGTTAATTGAAATAAATAATAATAAATAGTAACTACCAACTACATCATGAAAAAACACAACTACAGCGCAGGACCTTGTATTTTACCACAAGAAGTTTTTGAAAAATCAGCTCAAGCAATCTTAAATTTTAATGATTCTGGTTTATCACTTTTGGAAATTTCGCATCGTAGTAAAGATTTTGTTGCCGTAATGGAAGAAGCAAGAGCTCTAGTTTTGGAGCTTTTGGATTTAAAAGGAAAAGGATATCAAGCTATATTTCTTGGAGGAGGAGCAAGTTTGGAATTTTTGATGGTTCCTTACAATTTAATGAAAGAAAATGGTAAAGCAGCCTATTTAGACACTGGAACTTGGGCTTCTGGAGCAATAAAAGAAGCAAAATTCTTTGGTGAAACTACTGTTGTGGCTTCTTCAAAAGAACAAAATTACAATCATATCCCAAAAGGATACACAATACCTGCCGATGCAGATTACTTCCACTGTACGAGCAATAACACTATTTTTGGAACACAAATGAAAGAATTTCCATCAACAAACTTGCCAATTGTTTGTGATATGAGTTCTGATATTTTTTCTAGAAAATTGGATTTTTCAAAATTTGATATTATTTACGCAGGTGCACAAAAAAATATGGGGCCTGCCGGTACTACCTTGGTTGTTGTCAAAGAAGAAATACTAGGTAAAACAGGACGTGCAATTCCAAGTATGTTAGATTATGAGAAACATATTAAAGCTGAAAGTATGTACAATACTCCACCTGTTTTTCCAGTTTATGCATCTTTGTTGACTTTGCAATGGTTGAAAAACCTTGGAGGTATTGAGGCTATCGAAAAAATAAACAATGCCAAAGCAGCTTTACTTTATACGGAGATAGACAGGAATCCATTGTTTAGAGGAACATCAGCTGTTGAAGACCGC
This sequence comes from Flavobacterium granuli, assembly GCF_031456055.1. Lineage (GTDB taxonomy): Bacteria > Bacteroidota > Bacteroidia > Flavobacteriales > Flavobacteriaceae > Flavobacterium > Flavobacterium granuli_A. Next base: position 257,283 of record NZ_JAVDTX010000001.1, on the reverse strand, counting down.
TCTAATATGAATGCAACCTTTTTGTTGAACGATGAATCGCATGCTGCTAAATTTGATGAGATGTGGAAAGCAGCTGGGATCTCAGGATTACCTGGACACAGGTCCGTTGGAGGTTATAGAGCATCAATGTACAATGCGCTTCCTTTGGAAAGTGTACAAGTTCTTGTTGATGTTATGAAAGAACTTGAAAATAAAATTTAATGATTTAAAAATTGAAAGATTTAAGTAATCAGTTAATCTTTCAATTCTAGTTTAGAATTATAAAATCCAGATAGAATATTTAAATTATTAAATTTTTCAATCTTTAAATTAAAAAAATGAAAATATTAGCAAACGACGGAATTTCAAAAAGCGGTATTATTGCTTTAGAAAAAGCTGGATTTGAAGTTATCACAACAAAAGTTGCCCAAGAACAAGTGGCTAATTTTGTAAATAAAAATAATATAAGTGTCATATTAGTTCGCAGTGCCACAAAGGTTCGTAAGGATATTATTGATGCTTGTCCGAGTCTTAAAATCATTGGGCGTGGCGGTGTAGGAATGGATAATATTGATGTTGAATATGCCAAAAGCAAAGGAATTCATGTTATAAACACACCAGCTTCGTCATCAGAATCTGTAGCTGAGTTGGTTTTTGCTCATTTGTTCACGGGTGTACGATTTTTGCATGACTCCAATAGGAATATGCCTTTGGAAGGAGATACCAATTTTGATGACTTGAAAAAAGCTTATGCAAATGGTGTCGAGTTAAGAGGGAAAACACTTGGAATCATTGGTATGGGACGTATAGGTAAAGCTACCGCAAAAATGGCTATCGGACTTGGGATGAAAGTGATTTATAGCGATACTCATATTCCAAAAAAAGATATAAAAGTATCTTTCTTTGATGGACAATCTATTTCGATATCCCTTGCTTCACAAACCTTAGAATCTTTATTTCAGGAATCTGATTTTATCACATTGCATGTCCCGGCTCAAGATACATATGTGATCGGCGAAAAGGAATTGGAAATGATGAAAGACGGTGTCGGAATAGTAAATTGCGCAAGAGGCGGTGCAATCGATGAAGTAGCGCTTGTAAAAGAGTTGGATAGTGGTAAAGTGTCATTTGCAGGATTGGATGTTTATGAAAATGAGCCTAATCCCGAAATTACTATTTTGATGAATCCAAAAATTTCTTTAACACCGCATATCGGAGCCGCTACCGAAGAGGCACAAGATAGGATTGGAACTGAACTCGCTCAACAGATCATTAGTTTCTTCAATAAATCATTAGTTAACTGATAGAAAATAAACGACGAATTGTTTCAAAAAAAGACATTTACAAATCTGTAAATGTCTTTTTTTTTGCCTCTAAATATTGAGATTTATGAACAATAAACGATATCAAATTTTATTCTAAGATTATGTGTTTATATTGATTTTTAGCTGTAAATAATAGATAATCAGTTTAGAAATTCTTAAATTTGAGTAGTCATAAGAGTGGATATTTAATTCCAATTAATTAATAAAAAATTATTTTTTCGTTAAATCTGTAAACAGCTATTATTATGAAAAATTTAATTTGCATATTGATTGTTCTTTTGATAATTATTGGGTGTAGTGCTTCTAAATCTAATGTTGTAAGTACAGAAAAGCCAAAAAATGATCACAATGACACCATAAAAATTGTAAATGAGGAACTCGAATACGAAGTTATTATCATTGAGCCAGGTTTTGATTTTTGGTTGCAATCAACGGCTTATCCGAGGGGATATTATTCACAGTCCTATTTAGAAACCAAAAATAATTTTTATGTTTTAGAATGGAACAATCGAGTTCGTTCCCCAGAAAGATACCCGTCTAATTTATATGAAATGACGATTGACTACAATTCAACCATTAATTACGGGTATGAAGTAAACTATCTTATCTATAATTATATGATTTATTTTCAAAACAAATACAATCAAAGACTATATGGTCGTGTATCATCGAGATAGGAAATGCAATCTGCAGAATAATATTAAAAATAAAATCTTTAAAAGGTATTCACAAATTTACAAACCTCTTTTTTGAGTTAAGGTTTGTTTGGGCGTGTCCCTTCGTAAAAACTTCGGGTCGGGCTGTTCGTTCCCGCTTTTTTATAGCTGGAAAAAAAAAACAGCTATAAAAAGAGCTCCACTGCCATCCCTCACGTAAAAAATGAAATTTCCCAATAATTTTTCGAAACAAAAAAGTAGCAAAAATATATTCATGGATCAAAACCTGTTATATTTGCAAAAAAGGAATAAACTAAAAATGAAAGGATTGAAACAACGTTGGGGACTTACATCTAATTGGCAATTAGCTGTTGTGTTTGTTGTTTTTGCCATTACAGGATCAGCTTCAGCTTATTTATCCAAACCTTTTTGCACCTGGTTAGGGATCGGGAAAGAAGACTTAGGTTTTTGGTACACCCCAATCCGTTTGCTGTTAATATTTCCTATTTATCAAGTTTTATTAGTGGCAATTGGTTTTCTATTTGGTCAATTTAAATTCTTTTGGGCTTTTGAAAAAAAAATGCTCAAAGGAATGGGTTTAGGATTTTTGTTTAAAGAATAATTTTTTACTTTCTGAGCCTAAAATCAATAGCAAACTGTCAATATCATTCTTGATAACTTTGCAGTATTCCTCTTTTTAATTTTATCGAATTACACTACATTAGCACACTCGAGGCATTTGCGAGAAGCAAAAGACCGAACAGAAAGCATTAAATTCGATAAATTTCCAAAATGTCAGATCAAAATCAATACACCGAAGATAATATCCGTTCTCTCGACTGGAAAGAACATATCCGTATGCGTCCCGGGATGTACATCGGGAAACTCGGTGATGGGTCTTCGCCAGATGATGGTATTTATATTTTATTAAAAGAGGTTCTCGACAACTGTATCGATGAGTTTGTTATGGGCTCTGGGAAAACTATTGAGGTGACTATCAAAGACAAAACCGTTTCGATTCGTGATTACGGACGCGGAATTCCATTAGGGAAAGTTGTTGACGTAGTTTCGAAAATGAACACGGGAGGAAAGTACGATTCTAAAGCTTTTCAAAAATCAGTAGGTTTGAATGGTGTCGGAACAAAAGCAGTTAATGCTTTATCTAATTATTTCCGCGTAGAATCTGTTCGTGACGACAAGCAAAAAGCTGCTGAGTTTTCTGCAGGAAATTTAGTTTTAGAAGAGGATATAATTGATACCACCAAGCGAAAAGGTACTAAAGTAACTTTTACGCCTGATGAAACCATTTTCAAAAACTACAAATTCCGAATGGAGTATGTTGTCAAAATGGTTAAAAATTATTGTTATCTAAACAATGGTTTGACGATTATATTCAATGGTGAAAAATACATTTCGGAGAATGGACTTAGAGATTTATTGGAAGAAACAATCAGCGAAGAAGACTTAGAATATCCAATTATCCATTTGAAGGAGCATGATATTGAGATTGCTTTAACACATAGTAAAACACAATATAGCGAAGAATATCACTCTTTTGTTAACGGTCAGAATACCACGCAAGGAGGTACGCATTTAGCAGCTTATAGAGAAGCAATTGTAAAGACGATTCGTGAGTTCTATAATAAGAGCTTCGAGGCGTCAGATGTTCGTAAATCAATTGTGAGTGCGATTAGTATCAAAGTGATGGAACCTGTTTTTGAATCACAGACCAAAACCAAATTAGGTTCGATGGATATGGGGTCTGATGATGGAACACCACCTGTTTCAGTTCGTACATTTATAAATGATTTTATTAAAACTAAATTAGATAATTATTTACATAAAAATCCAGCAACAGCCGAAGCTTTATTACGTAAAATTCTTCAGGCTGAACGCGAAAGAAAAGAATTATCAGGTATTCGAAAACTGGCTACAGACCGCGCCAAGAAAGCGAATCTTCACAATAAAAAATTAAGAGATTGCCGTGCGCATCTTCCAGATACTAAAAATCCAAGAAATTTAGAAAGCACGCTTTTTATTACTGAGGGTGATTCGGCTTCTGGGTCAATTACCAAATCTCGTGATGTAAATACCCAAGCGGTTTTTAGTTTGCGTGGTAAGCCTTTGAATTCGTACGGAATGAGCAAAAAAATTGTGTACGAAAATGAAGAATTCAATTTATTGCAGGCAGCTTTAGATATTGAGGACGGATTGGAAAAATTGCGTTATAACAATATCGTAATCGCAACCGATGCCGATGTCGACGGTATGCACATTCGTTTGTTGTTGATTACTTTTTTCCTTCAGTTTTTCCCAGAATTAATCAAAGAGGGACATTTATATATTTTGCAGACACCTCTTTTTAGAGTTCGAAATAAGAAAGAAACTATTTATTGCTATTCGGAAGAAGAACGTAAAGATGCCATAGAAAAATTAAAACCAAAACCTGAGATTACTCGATTTAAGGGATTGGGAGAGATTTCGCCGGATGAGTTTAAGAATTTTATTGGAGAAACGATTCGTCTGGATCCTATTATGATGGATAAACATACTTCTATCGAACAGTTATTGTCGTTCTATATGGGTAAAAATACTCCAGACCGACAAGATTTTATCATCAAGAATTTGAAGGTAGAGTTGGATGTTTTGGAAGAAGTTAAATAAGTTTAAAAGGAAAAGTAGTTATTCCTATATTTTTATAATAAATAAATGAAAGACGAAGAAGACGATAACCTAATTCCAGCAAACGAAGAAAATAATTCAGAAGACAATTCTTTTGACGAAAATCAAGAGGGAAATGATTCGGATGAAATTATTGATGTCGAAGCCAAACATTTCGAAGGGCAGCATTTTTATGAAAATACAGAGGATGAAAATGATACCATTACCAAAGTTACAGGAATGTACAAAGATTGGTTTTTGGATTATGCTTCCTATGTAATTTTAGAGCGTGCCGTTCCTGCGATAGAGGATGGCTTCAAACCGGTGCAACGAAGAATTATGCACTCCCTTAAAGAGTTGGATGATGGCCGTTACAATAAAGTTGCCAATGTTGTTGGTCACACGATGCAGTATCACCCTCACGGGGATCAAAGTATTGGTGATGCGATGGTGCAAATAGGCCAAAAAGAATTATTGATTGACTGCCAGGGAAACTGGGGTAATATCTTAACGGGTGATGGAGCTGCAGCTTCCCGTTATATTGAGGCGCGTTTGTCAAAATTTGCTTTGGAGGTTTTGTATTCTCCAAAAATTACCGATTGGGGAGTTTCCTATGATGGTCGTCGTGCAGAACCGAATAACTTACCCGTAAAATTTCCATTATTATTGGCTTCGGGAGCTGAGGGTATTGCAGTAGGTCTTTCGACAAAAGTTTTGCCTCATAATTTTAATGAATTGATAGATTCGTCCATTAAAATTCTGAAAGGAAAACCATTTACGCTATATCCGGATTTCTTGACACAAGGTATTGCCGATGTGTCCAATTATAATGATGGAATGCGTGGAGGACGTGTTCGTGTTCGTGCCAAAATTGGTCAACTCGACAAAAATACATTAGTGATTACCCAAATTCCTTTTTCTACAAATACAACGACTTTGATTGACAGTATTTTGAAAGCCAATGAAAAAGGTAAAATCAAAATCAAAAAAATTGAAGATAATACGGCGGCTGAGGTTGAGATATTAATTCATCTTTTTCCTGGGGTTTCTCCAGATAAAACCATCGATGCTTTATTTGCATTTACAGCTTGCGAAACTTCGGTAGCGCCTTTGGGTTGTGTGATTGAGGATAATAAACCGTTGTTTATCGGGGTTTCGGATATGTTGAAAATTTCAACAAACAGAACGGTTGATTTACTTCGACAAGAGTTGGAAATTCAATTAGAAGAATTAAAAAATAAATGGCATTTTTCTACTTTAGAGAAAATCTTCATTCGTGAAGAAATGTACATTGATTTTAAGCTGTATGGAGATAGAGAATCGTTGTATGTCTATTTATATGATCGTTTTGAGCCTTTCAAGAAATCATTAGTCAGAGAAATTCATGATGATGATTTGCATAGATTAACTCAGATTCCAATGATTCGTATTACTCGTTTTGATTCTGACAAAGCCGATGACTTTATCGCTAAGTTAGAAGAGGAAATGAAGGAAGTGGAACATCATTTGGCGCATTTGGTTGATTTTGCCATTGCTTATTTTGCAAAATTAAAAGAGAAGTACGGAAAAGGTAGAGAGCGTCAAACTGAGTTGCGTATTTTTGATGATATTGAAGCTACCAAAGTGGTTTTAAGAAATACCAAATTGTACGTAAACAGAGAAGAAGGTTTCGTCGGAACAAGCTTGAAAAAAGATGAATATGTTACCGATTGTTCCGATATTGATGACGTAATTGTCTTTTTGCGTGATGGAAAAATGATGATTACCAAAGTCGATGCGAAAACCTTCGTTGGTAAAGACATTATCCATGTTGCCATTTTTGACAAAAGTGATAAGCGTACAATTTACAATATGATTTATCGTGATGGTAAGTCTGGACCATCGTATATCAAGCGATTTAATGTTTCGGGAGTTACTCGTGATAAACCTTACGATTTGACAAATGAAACTGCGGGTTCACAAACCTTGTATTTTTCATGTAACCCAAATGGGGAAGCTGAGGTAATTACTATTTTATTACGTCAGGTGGGAAGTATCAAAAAATTAAAATTCGATATTGATTTTGCTTCTTTAGCCATAAAAGGTCGCGCTTCCAAAGGAAATTTGGTTTCTAAATACCCTATCAAGAAAATTGAATTGAAAGAGAAAGGGATTTCAACATTATTACCAAGAAAGGTTTGGTTCGATGATACTGTTCAACGATTGAATGTTGATGCCAGAGGAGAGTTGTTGGGTGAATTTAGACCTAGTGACAAAATTTTAGTGATTTCACAAGCTGGAAAAATAAAAGTCATTACGCCTGAATTGTCTACCCATTTTGATGAAGATATGATTGTTCTGGAGAAATGGATACCTAAAAAACCAATTTCGGCCATTTATTATGATGGTGAAAAAGAACGTTATTATATTAAGCGTTTCTTGGTAGAAACCGAAAATAAAGAGGAGTGTTTTATTACTGAACATTCTAATTCAAGATTAGAGATTGTAGCGACTGATTATCGCCCTGTAGCCGAATTAGTTTTTACTAAGGTAAAAGGAGTTCAAAAAGATAATTTGACCGTGGATATTGAGTCATTTATAGCTGTAAAAGGATTTAAGGCACTCGGTAATCAATTGACAACTGATAAATTGAAACAAGTAAACCTATTGGAGTCTTTACCGTATGAAGCTCCCGAAGAAATTGTTCCAGAGGAAATTGAAGTACAAGGAGAAATAAATTCCGATGATACAGATGTTCAATTGGATGATGACGGGCAGGTTACCTTATTCTAGAATAAAAAAAGCTCCTTTTAGGAGCTTTTTTTATTTAAACAAATCTTTTATAGTAAATTCTTTTTTGCCTTTTAGTCCTTTTAATTTTTTTACAATTTTTAAGAAAGCAATTGCTGTAATATATGCATCTCCCATTGCGGTATGACGATCTTTTTTTGAGATGTCAAATTTATCAGCAAGATCATCCAAGGCATATTTTTCTTTTCGTTCCAAAAGATTTGACATAATGAGTGTTCTTTTATAAAGAAACGAAGTATCCAACGTTTTGTTTGTCAAAAGAGGAAGACCATTTCGTTCCAAGGCTCGATTGATCATAGTAACATCAAATATGGTATGATGGGCAATTATAATGGAGTCTCCTAAAAAAGTCAAAAACTGTTGCAAAGCTTCTAACTCTGATGGTTTGTCCATTACCCAATCTTTCAAAATCCCATGAATTTGGGCACTTTTTTTATCGTAATGATCTTGATGGATATAAATTTCAAAACTATCAGGAATTGAAATTGCATTGTTCTGTAAAACGACAGCTCCTATACAAAGTATTCGGTCATTGTCATAATCAAAGCCTGTGGTTTCAGTATCTAAAACTACAAAACGAGTGCTTTCAACAGTGTTAGAAAGTGTTTTGTCAATCGATTTTTCTGGAATCTTCAAAAAATCAAATATGCTTGCTTTGATTCTTTTTAAAAAGTTCATCATTACAGTATATTTGAAGGATTAAAGCGAATGGAAATAATTTCTTGTATTTCTTTAATGGTTTTAAAGGTGCTCTTAAGTTTTATTTTTTCAAGTTTTGTTAGATCTCCAAGCGCAATATATTGACCAGAATCATTATGTAAAAGTCCTTGTTTGGTTCTGAATTTCAAGAGTGCTCTATATGAATAGGAGCAGGCCAAATACAACTCTCTATTGTGTGGTTCCAATTCTGCCAATTTTTCAAAACGTTCAGGAGTATTGCTAATCGATTTTACTGCATGAGATAGTATCAATACTCGTGCTGCATCACTCAAAGGCATTAAAGCTCTCCTTTTTATATCGAAAGAATCTTTGTTTGCTCCGTCTTGTTCCAATAAAAACTCCCTGAAAAATCCAGTAGGAGATGGGCTTTGCAAAGCACCACTCACCAAATGAAGATAAAATACAGGGTTTGCCTTTATATCTTCCAAAATATAGTCGGATAAGTTATTTGCGACTTCGCTATCACCATAAGAAAGGCTGTAGTCAAAAAAGATAAAAGACAATAATACTTCGTCTTTTCCGGTATTTGTAATCCAATGATGAACCAGTTTTTTCCATTCGCCAAGACTTAAACACCACTTTGGATTTGATGCCATCATTTCTGCTGGACAATAATCGTATCCAATTTCAAATAATCCTTTGTTGACATGAGTTGCTAATTCTAAGAAATATTTTTTGGTCTTTTCTTTTAGTTCTTCAGGTACATCCTCATAGACTAAGGCATTGTCTTGGTCGGTTTGTAATAATTGTTCGCTTCGTCCTTGACTTCCCATTGCTAACCATGCAAATTTTACAGGAGGTGGAGTACTCATTTTCTTTAATGAAATATCTATTACTTGTTGAATGCACACATCATTCAATTCGGTTATGATTTTTGATGTCAGTGTTATTGGGATGTTTTGGTCCAAATAGCCTTGTAACAGCTGCATGATACTGGCGCGTATCGGTTTGATTTCTTTATATTTCTTTGCTCTTTTTACGGCTTTTATCAATACAGCAGGATTGTTTCCCAGTGAAACCATAACATCATGTTTAGAAAGAATACCAACAGCTTTCGTATTTGGTGTACCATCTTTCGTAAGGCATATATGGCTGATGTTACTTTTCATCATAGCCATTTGTGCTTGTGTAGTGGTGAGTTTTTTTGGATAGGTAATAACAGGACTCGTCATTATTAAAGATGCCGATGTTGTGATAGGATATTCACCTGTTACAATTTTGTTCCTTAAATCCTTATCGGTGATGATTCCGATAGGGAGTTTATCTTCCACAACAAGTACAGCTCCGACATTTTTTTTAGTCATGATTTCGGCTATAGCTTTTGCTGTAGTTATAGAGGAACACGTAACTATTTTTTTGGAATATTTTACAGGATGAATATCCAATAATTTGCTGTCTGTTTCCAAACTATCACCAGCCAAGGTTTCGCCATACAATTTTCCTCGATGGCTTTTAGAGTATGGATTGTTAGTATTAGACGCAAAACTTTGTATTAAGAAGTTACCAACTGCTTCATTTTCTAATGCGTATGGTCTAAAAATAGAAATCGGAATAGCATAAAGGATGCTTTCTTCATAAGCTCTAGCTTCCATTTTATAATTTTCATTAGCGATAAGAGGTCTCAATCCAAAAATATCTCCTTCATCACACATATCTAAAATATCATTTTTTTGATTTTTTCTAAGTGCGACAGCTCCTTTGTGAACCACATAAAATGAGCTGTGTGTTTCTTCGTTTTCGGCAAAAATAACACTGTCTTTTTCTTTGTAGATAATGGATATTTGCTCGGAAAGAATTTCAATGTCTTTTTGGTTTAAAAAGGTAAAAGGAGGAAAGTTCTTTAAAAAATCGGCAACTCTATGCGAAATGGTATTTTTCATTTGTTTTGAAACTGTATTTATGATGTAAAAAAAAACACAGCTACTTTTGAGTAACTGTGTTATGATTTTATTTTTTTGCTTTTGTCATTTTCATATTTAATACTTCTACAAATAAAGAGAACGAAATGGCAAAGTATAAATAGCCTTTTGGAACTGGAGTCACATGGCTGCCAAAAATAAGGGCATTTGCTAAATGGGCGCTTTCAGTCAAAAGCATGAATCCTATCAAAATCAAAAAGGACAAACCTAAAATTTGTATCGATGGATGTTTGTTTACAAAATTCCCAACTGGAACCGCAAACTGCATCATAATCAAAACTGATATTACTACAGCGGTAACCATAATGATTAAAGCGCCTTCAACACCGTTTGTCATTCCCACAGCAGTAAGGATACTATCAAATGAGAAAACCAAGTCAATCATAATAATTTGCAGAATAACACTCTGAAAAGACTTTGCGGCAGCTCGTCCCAATTCTTTTTCTTCATGACCTTTTTCATCAACTTTCTCGCGAATTTCATTAGTACTTTTGTAAATCAAGAATAATCCTCCCAACAATAAAATGACACTTTGTCCTGTAATCCCAGCATGTAGCCAACTCCAGTCAATCGTAAACCAAGGTTTTTTCATTTGGGTTAAAAAATTAATTCCAAATAAAAGAGCGATTCGCATAAACATAGCTAGAAACATTCCTATTTTGGTAGCTTTTTTTCTGTCATCTGGAGCTAATTTTCCAGTTGCAATAGAGATAAAAATGATGTTGTCGATACCTAAAACAATTTCTAGAAAAGTCAATGTCAACAAGGCAATCCAAGCATCTGGGTTTAAAAATACTTCCATTTTTTATTATGGGTTTAAATTATGAGTTTTTTGAAATCTGCAATCTGAATTCTTTATTCTGAAATCTTAATAACCGTTCCTTTTTGTTTAGAATCGACACCAACCATTCCGAATTCAAAGGTATAGGAATTTTTTGAAGTTGTCAAAATTTTCATGCTAATCGCTTTCTCTTCGGCCTTGTTTTTCGGGTGTTTTTTCTGCAAAACATATTCACACTCATTCACCCAACGAACTGTTGAAGTATCCGTTTTTCCTTCAAAAGTTTCAATTTCAATACTATCATTACGCTCAAAAACCGTTGTTTTTTTAACGCCGTCAATTTCGTATTCAAATTTAAATTTACCTGTTTTAAAATCGGCGCAGTTGCGTTCCACATCATAACACGACATTAGTAGTAATAGTGGAGAAAGGAGTAATAGTCTTTTCATTTTTCTCTTATTTATTTTTTTTTGAGCCTAATCCAGCTGTTTGTTACAACTCCTCGGTCTATTCCCTTTTTTTCAATGAATCAAAAGTAGCTTCCTTCGTTCGCTCTTATGGTTCAGGAAAAAATAGGTTTAGCTCTGTGGGTTTTTTACTTCCATCTGGGGCATGTGATTCATAATATTTATTATTTCAATCTTCTAAATTCTTCTTCAGTAAAATTCTTAATCGATTTCTCTTGTGCAAATTTGTCGGCATTATAACTATTCGAATTGTTTTTAGGAATCGATAAACTATTCCATTCGCCATTTTTTAGTTGTTTTGCATAAAAAACAATTTGACCAACATGATACGGATAATGCGCCAATTGTCTGTTAATGGCTTCAATAACTGTATGTCCCTCGTTCCTGATATAAATAATCTCTGAAAGTTGTTCAGGCTGCAAGCTGTCCAAAGCTCCCAAAAAACATTCCCAACCTGCATTCCAATTATTCAGTACTTGGTCTTTTGTTTGTAAATCATTTTCAAATTCGGCATCCCGATTTCTCGTTTCTTTTTCACCATCGGTGGTCAGAAAATCGGTCCAGCGTGATAGCATATTCCCCGAAAGGTGTTGTACAATCACAGCAATACTGTTGGTGTCTTCATTTGTTGATACAAAAAGCTGCTCTGGTTCCAGTTGCTCAATTGCTTTTTCTCCCAACATTTTATAGTAGAGAAATTGCTTTTTTACACTTTCAAGATACGAGGCGGTTGCATTCATGATTACTCAATTTTTATATCATATTTATCCAAAAGACCAGCGATTCCCTGATTTGAAAATTTTGCTTTTTTCATGGGGTTGAATTCAGGATCAATTTTGTAATTGTAAGCTGTAGTAAAATCAACACCAGCCAAAAGAGTATCATTAAAAATTGCATTGTCCAAATTACAGTTCCCAAAAACAGATTGTGTCAAATTGGTTCCGATAAAAGTAACTTCTTTCATTGAACAGGAATTGAATTTGGTTTTAGGCATTTTTTTATTCGCAAAAGAACTATAGTCTAAAATGCAATCTTGAAATTGCACATTGAACAAAAAATCCTGACACGAATGAAATTGAATCCCCATTAATTTACAGTTCTTGAAGTGAACAGTCTTTAAACTAGAACCTCCCAATTGGGTCATCGATAAATTACATTCTATGAATTCACAATCCATAAAACTATTATTCGAAAAATCACTATTTGAGAAATCGCAGTTCTTAAAAACGCAATCTTCAAATTCACGATTATTAATCTTCTTACCGATATAGGTTACTTTTTCAAATGTTTTTTGAATGTGTATCAGGTCTTCCATTAGTCGTTAAATATGCCTTTCATTATTATTTTTAAACCTACAAACATTAAATACATTGATGCGAGACAGGCAATAATTCCAATGGATAAAACCAGATAATGCCAATTTGTATGCTGGTTCATAAATGCATTGTAAATTACTGTGGGACCAATAAACATAAGAGGTAATGCACCTGTTAAATATTTTATTCCTTTTGCTAAGTGTTCTTTGTTAGCCATTTTTGTTAGTTTAGTCGATTTTCTGTTTAATTGTTTAATCGTAATCAGTACAGCCAAATATTTACTTACTGAGCATTGTAAAAATCAACAGCTTTTCTCACGCTTCCGTGAGTTTTCAGCAATTCAGAGCCTTCCTCATAAGTTACAGGAATTTCTCCCATAATCATTTTTACGCCACGATCAACCAGTTTACTGTTGCTCAATTGCATATCGACCATTTTGTTTCCTTTTACTTTTCCAAGCTGAATCATAGTGGCTGTGGTAATCATATTCAGTACCAATTTTTGGGCAGTTCCGGCTTTCATTCTAGAACTTCCAGTTACAAATTCTGGTCCTACAATAACTTCGATTGGGAATTTTGCCGTTTGCGAAAGCGGACTTCCGGCATTACAGGAAATGCTTCCGGTACTTATGTTTTTAGCATTACAAGCTTGTAAACCTTCAATAACATAAGGAGTTGTCCCAGAAGCGGCAATACCAATAACCACATCATTTTCGTTTACATTGAAAGCTTCCAAGTCAATCCAAGCTTGGGTAGCGTTGTCTTCTGCGTTTTCTACAGCTTTGCGAATAGCAGTATCACCACCAGCAATAATCCCGACAACCAAATCGAAAGGGACTCCAAAAGTAGGAGGGCATTCTGAGGCATCTAGTATTCCCAAACGTCCAGAAGTTCCGGCTCCAATGTAGAATAATCGTCCACCTGATTTCATTTTGGCAACAATTTCGGTTACCAATATTTCTATTTGTGATAAGGCTTTTTCTACAGCGAATGGGACAGTTTTGTCTTCGTTATTTATGTTGGTAAGTAATTCTTGAACCGACATTTTTTCTAAATGTTCGTATTGGGAAGATTGCTCAGTGGTCTTTGTGAAGTTCATTATTCTATTTTAAAATTGACAACTTTTATACTTGGTAAAGTTAGGGAATTTTAAAACTTACTATTCTGTGTAAAACGAAAAAATAGGAATAAAAAAATCATTTATGTCTATTAATTATAAATCAGTTATTACCTATAATTGAAAAAGGGTCTAACTTTAATTTAAAAGTTAAACCCTCATTTTTATTTTTAAACGCTTTTTAGAAAAGTGTCTTCTTCTGCTTCTTTCTCTTTATCGCCTTCATCTTCTTCATTTGATTCAATAAGAGTGTGATGCAAGCGTTCTGCCATTTTTTCAATACTATTCGTAATCGAATCGCAAACCAATTCCATTCTGCGATGTTTTTCTTCTTTGACAGCCCTTAAAACATTTTCAACAAAAACTTTGTCATACTTCTCGGCAACAGAATCACGTGTATTGGTCATTCTGATCACAGAATCATTACTGAATATGGTAACTCTAAAATGTTGTTCTTCGTTACTTAAATAATACTTTCCACCTAATTCATCACAATTGATATCGGTTGCGCTTATTTTTAATAACTCAGTAATTATTCCAAAAATATGATTTTCAATTTTGGTATATTCTTTAGGTCTTCTTCTAAAAAAATTAAACATGTAAACAAATGTGTATTAAGGTCTTTAGATAATTTTTTCTCATCGTTTCTTCTATAAATTTATTTAATAATTTGGTGTCAATCTCATAAAGACAGAAACTTCTCAAGAATTTATTTTCGGCAAATTAATGGTAATATTTTTAATAATGCAAATTATTTAAATTATATGAAAGTTAATTTAAGTAATTGAGTCTAAATGCTTGATTATTCATAAAATATATCCATCAGAATAACATTGCACTAAATCAAATTTTAATCAATAAAAAGTAGTAGTCTAATTGTTTTTTATAATCGCAGACAGATGAAAAACAATTGATCGGGTATTGTATTTTTTCTATATTAAATAAGCCAGTAAAATACCAATTACAATCATCGATACTTTGGCAATATTGAACTTGTGTCCTTCACTACTTTCAAAAATAATAGTTGATGAAATATGAAATAAGATTCCAATTACAACGGCTGTTATCTCAGTATAATATTTGTTCAATTGTGGTATAAAGTCGGATACAATGGTACCTAGCGGTGTCATTATTGCAAAAGTGGCCATAAATAAAAATATGGCGTTTCTATTTAGACTGGAACTTATAAAAAAAGAAGTCAAAATAATAGCAATAGGTAAATGATGAATCGCTATTCCTAGCGCTAAATCACTATGATGGCTAACAGGGAATCCTTCCAAAAAGGCGTGAATGCAAAGACTGATGAACAATAGCCATGGAATTTGTAACATTTTGGAATGGCCATGTACGTGACCATGTTCTGCTCCTTTGGAGAAAAACTCCAATATGATTTGAAACAAAATCCCTGTCATTATAAAAATCCCTATGTTATGGTTTTTACTTTCGTACACTTCAGGAAGTAAATGCATTACGGTAAGCGAAAGCAAGAAAGAACCACTAAACGCCAGTAATAGCTTTAGATTGGTTTTGTTTTTTGGCTTTAGAAATAAAGCAATAAAATAACCAAGAAGTACAGACAGTAATGGTAATAGATAATTCATGTTTTTTGTTTAATCGTTTTTTTATTGTTTAACCGTTTAATAGTGTAATTGTTTAATCGATTTGACGGTTAAACAATTATACGATTAAACAATTACTTAAAAATCATAATTAATCTTTCGCTTTCAGTTTTGTGGAATTTTTTTAGTTTATAATCGCCAAAAACATCCAATAAAAAGATACCTGCTTCTTCCATCATTTCTTCAAAATCCTTGAGGGTAAGAGCTTTTACTTTTTCGGTAAAATGATACTTGTGACCTTGGTCTTCAAAATCAATTTCTTTGAAAATATGTCCATCTTTTAGATAGCGTTTGATTTGGAAATCGATTCCATCTACGTGTTTTACTTCTTCTGGAACCAAATTGTTGAGTACATTGGTAACATTCATAAAATCAATCACGGCAAAACCATACTCCGTTAAACTTTCTTTTATGGCTTTTAGGGTCGTGAGGTTGTCCTCATCGTTTTCGAAATAACCAAAACTGGTAAACAGATTGAATATAGCATCAAATTTATCTTCAAATGTTTCTCGCATATCATGTACTTGAAAATGCAAGGTTTCGTTACTGTTTTTTTGCGCTTCCAATATGCTGTTTTCAGATAAATCAGCACCAATAACATTAAATCCCAATTGATTTAAATAAATGGCATGACGGCCTTTACCACAAGCTAAGTCAAGCACTTTAGCTTTCTCTGGAAGATTGAGGTAATGCGTCAGATTGTCCATGAACAATTGCGCTTCTCTATAGTTTCTTTCTTTGTAAAGTATATGGTAATAAGGACTGTCGAACCAAGAAGCAAACCAATTTTCTGGATTGGAATTGGTAATTTGTGTTTTGTTATTTATAGAATCGGACATTTATTCTTTTTCAATTAATTTAAGTCCGGCAAATTTAGTGTATTTTTGCAGAAAATATACTATTTCAAACCGTTTAGGATGTTTGGAATACGCAATTTTAATATTGGAATTTATAAAGACAGATGGAGAATTTTAAGATGATTGCCAAAACCTTTTTTGGTTTTGAAGAAATATTGGCAAAAGAGCTAACAATGTTGGGCGCACAGGATGTGGAGCAGGGGGTGAGAATGGTGAGTTTTAAAGGAGATAAAGGATTTATGTACAAAGCGAATTTGTCTTTGCGCACTGCTTTGAAGATCTTGAAACCAATTTATTTTTTTAAAGCGAGAGACGAACAATCGTTATATAAAGGAATAAGAGGGACGAATTGGTCTAAATACATAAATGCAAATCAGACTTTTGTGATTGATGCAACGGTTCATTCGGAGTATTTTAACCACTCTGAGTTTGTGTCTCAAAAATGTAAGGATGCAATTGTGGATCAGTTTCGTGAAAGAACGGGACAACGTCCAAGTATTGATAAAGCTTTTCCTGATTTAAGAATAAATATTCATATTGATAAAGATCAAGTTTCGGTAGCATTAGATACCTCTGGGAATTCATTGCATCAACGTGGTTACAGAACGGCTACAAACATTGCTCCAATAAATGAGGTTTTGGCAGCTGGTATTTTATTACTTTCGGGTTGGGACGGACAAACTGATTTCTTGGATCCGATGTGTGGTTCTGGAACATTTTTGGCAGAAGCAGCAATGATTGCTTGTAATATTCCTGCGAATATCAACCGTAAAGAATTTGCTTTTGAAAAATGGAATGATTGGGATAATGATTTGTTTGATAATATTCAAGATAGTTTATTGAAACGTGTTCGTGAGTTTCATTACACCATAAAAGGATATGATAAAGCACCATCTGCAGTTCAAAAAGCTAAGGATAACGTAAAGAATGCCAATCTAGATGAATATATAAAGATAGAGGAACAGAACTTTTTTGATACTGAGAAAACTTCTGAAGGGAAATTGCATATTGTTTTCAATCCGCCTTATGATGAGCGATTGGATATTCATATGGAAGAATTTTATAAAAATATTGGAGATACCTTGAAAAAGAATTATCCAGGAACGAATGCTTGGTTTATTACTGCAAACCTAGAAGCTTTGAAATATGTTGGATTGAAACCTTCAAGAAAAATCAAACTTTTTAATGCGAGTCTTGAAGCTCGTTTAGTGAAATATGAAATGTATGAAGGAAGTAAGAGAACGAAGTTTCAGACTGTTCCTGATGGTGGTGCAGAATAATTAGTTCAAAATGTCCGAAAATATAATCCCAATAATTGCTATTTAATTTAGTAATTATTGGGATTTTTTGCACTTTTTGTATATGAATTACTTTAGTCTAATTTTATTCTGTAGGTTGTTTTTCAATCCATGCTTTGTTTTCAAGATTTCTTTTGATTGTGGGAATATCTCCTCTTGCAGTAATCAATAAACCTCTTCTTGTTTTACTGTCTATAAAATCCGATCTGAACCAATTTCCTTTTTGTTCTGCAGCAGGAAGATTTGCTTCATTTGGTGGGCATATATAATCTACCATTGCACTCCCAATAGTTATCATCAATGGGAACATATTCACATCGGCCATATCAATTTCGCTTAATTCCTCATTTTTTAAAGTATGTAGCCAATCGGCTTTTAATGCTTGTATGTGTGCTATTTTTTTATTGGGTAATTTTGCCATTGCTTCTTCATCGAATGATATTTGGTATCTGCGCAGTTTCAGGCCTTTGATTAATCCACTGCGTAAGAGATCAATTTGCATTTCACTGGCATCTTTACCAGTTTCCTCCATGACATAATTCAGCCAAAATAAGGCATCAATACCTTTTGGCTCCTGTGTTTTATTGGGTGCTATAAACCGAAGTGCTGTTCCTGTTCCAAAACTGAAAACTGTCAATTTATCGGATTGGTATTTTTCATTACCAGTATATTCTAACGCCTCCAATACAGCAGCCAAAACAGGATTGTTGTAAGTAGTTGTTCCTCCGTCAATGAAACGTTCAAATGGAGCAAAATAAGTTGGCGCTGACATGGTTGCTTCCATAACTCCACGTAGTAAAACAGTTTTGTAGGTGCCAATAAAATTACCTCCTTGATTGACGCAAGTAAAGAAAGTTTCTTCTCCTGCAGTCATGTCTTTTGAAGTAAGTATACAATCTAGACCAGTTTCTTTACAAACGTCTTGAAGTGTGCTGTCTCCAATAATTTCCTTAAGCAAAGTTCTATAGTTTTTTTTGTCAAAAGCGGGTGGATTATAAAAGCGATTAGCCAATATATTTCGTCTTGTAAATACTCTAGAAAGTAGTTTTGTATAGAGATCTTCAATTTCTTTTGCACTCTTTTTTTTAAGAATCAATGAAGAAATTATTGCACCTGTAGAAGTTCCAGCAACCATATCACACCATTCATAACAAGGACTTCCTGCAATTGCTTCGAGTTTTTTTAATAATTGAATAGTTAATATTCCTCTCATACCGCCGCCATCGATACTTAAGATTATTTTATCTCCTTCAGGTATTCCCAAGTTTTTACGTGCAATTTGTTTTTTTGTGTCCATACTTTTTAATCTTGATAGTCGTAGTTTTTTAGCTTCGAGAATTTATTCTTTACAGCAGTTTTTGTAAACTTATCTGTTGAGTTATTTCATTTATGAAAAATAATTCACAAATGATTTCTGAAAAGGTCAAGTGGTATTTATGGTATGTAAATTAGTTATTTACAAAGAAGTGTTTTTGGATAACCATAAAATTAGTACATAAAACAATACAAATTATTGTAAAATAAATTATTCTTAAAATAAAATAGATTGAAGTCTGTTCAAAAGATTCGTTTGAGTGAAGAAAATAATTATTGTTTTTCTGAGAATTATTTAGATTTTCAATTAATTTTGAAGAAATATATTTAAATACAATAAAATGACAAAATTACAAGTAAGAGCATTTCTATACAATCTAGGTTGCTTTGCCATATTGTTTATAGCATTTCGTTATTTGGTAGAACAATATACCAATCTTTCTGGATTCTGGATTCCAATGACAGCTTTTGTTGCAGGAACGCTTTTGTCTCCAAAATTCCAAGCTGCAAAAACTAAAGACGGCGAAAAATTATTCATGTCTTGGTTGTTTGTAAAAGGGATTAAAGAAATAGGATAATCGAATTATTTTAAACAGAAAAGGAGTAAAGCTGAATTTATAGATTCAGTTTTACTCCTTTTTTTATGAAATTAAATTTTATGCTTATTTCTTCTTAGAAGCTGTTTTTACAGGGATAACTTTCTTTTTGTAAATTGGGATAAAATAGGAAACAGTATAGTTAAAGCCTGCTCCGAATTTACCATCATAAGTCCTGTTGAATCCTGGAATGTAAAGATTTTCAAAGTTACCTGGCTCAGAATTGGTTATTAATACTTTCAATTGTAAATTAAACCCAACATAGATATTATTGAATACTTTTACATTTACTCCTGCAGCAACTTCTCCCCATCCAGCTGTTAATCCATCGTATTTTTCACCAGAATCTATCAACTCCGATTGTCCAAAATAAGGATGTGGATTATAGATGAGATAGTTGTTCAATTGTTCACTAAAGGTACTAAAACCAAAGCGAACACCCAGAGTGATAAGATTTTCCATGTCAAGCCAATTGGTGTAGGCGTTGTAATTAAAACCTGCTTTAAGATAAGTCCCTTTGGTTGTGGTACTCAACAATGGATCTTCGACAGTGATTTCTTCACTACCTAGTTCACCATACAAATAGAATTTTTTGGTTAATCGATAATCCCCTGTAAATGCTATTCCATTGTAATCGGAGTCATAAAGAGATCTCGCAATTTTGTTGATATCAACACCAACAATCAAACCGTAACGGTCTGTTTTGGGTTTTATGGTATCTGTTTTTACAGTATCGAGTTTTTTTTCTGGATTCTTTTTAGTTGATGTAACATTTTTAGTTTCCGTTATTTTAACATCGTTTTCGATAGTTGTGGTAGTCGTTTTTTCTTGTGCCTGTACAAATAACAGTGACAACAAAAAGCAAATACTAAAAGAATATTTTAATAATTGTCTCATTTTCGTATGTTATGTTATGTTGTGCGACGATCACATATTTAATCCACATTTCGTCAGCAGGTTTTGCATCAGATAGTGTGAAAGGATTTCCTGGATCTAAATTAAAAGTGGTTTTAAAACCACAAGCTCTAGATACATAAACACTTTCTCTGGTATATTTAAATTCCAAATTGTCAGTATTAATCAAAAGAGGATTTTTGTTTCCGGAGTTTAGAATAAAACTATATTTTACAATGTCGGCAGCTGTATTCAATGGAAGCAATATACTAGTCCCGCTAGTTAAATACTTTGCTTCATCAATTCCATCTGGTGTAAAAATCACTCCTTCTGTCATTCCTTCTCCAATAACTTTCAAATTAGTTACGTTTTTTGCTACAGATGGATTCGAGATATCGAAAAACTGAATAAGCATTCTTGGGGTTGTGGGAGTATTTGGGTCACAAATATCATCTGGTTCGCAACTGGATGAGGCGAAACCAAGAATCATTAAAAACGCAATTATTTTTTTCATATTTTTTCTTCTTCCCCTTAAGGGGTTAGGGATTGAGGCTTATCGTCTTTCCAAAAGTACAACATTTTCAACATGATGTGTTTGCGGGAACATATCCACTGGACGCACTCGTGTCACTTTGTATTTTTCGTCCATTAAAGCCAAATCTCTAGCTTGTGTAGCCGAGTTGCAACTTACATAAACCACTTTTTCTGGAGCAATTTTCATAATTTGTTCAATTACATCTTTATGCATTCCATCTCTTGGTGGGTCAGTAATAATTACATCAGGATGACCATGCTGTGCAATAAATGCATCATTAAAAACGACTTTCATATCTCCTACAAAGAACTCGCAATTAGTGATTTCATTGCGTTCTGCGTTTAATTTTGCATCTTTAATTGCTTCAGGAACACTTTCTACGCCAATAACTTTTTTGGCTTTTTTAGATACAAATTGTGCAATAGTTCCCGTTCCTGTGTACAAATCATAAACTATTTCATTGCCGGTAAGTCCCGCAAAATCTCGAGTTATTTTGTATAATTCGTATGCCTGATCTGAGTTAGTTTGGTAAAAAGATTTAGCATTGATGCTAAATTTCAAACCTTCCATTTCTTCAAGGATGTAATCTCTTCCTTTGTATAATTTTATATCAGTGTCATATAAAGTGTCGTTTGCTTTATTATTTACGACATATTGCAAAGATGTAATTTGAGGGAATTTCTCGTATAGATGATCAAGAATCAATTCTCTGTTGGCTTTGTCATTCTCAAAAAACTGAATC
This sequence comes from Flavobacterium granuli, assembly GCF_031456055.1. Classification (GTDB taxonomy): domain Bacteria; phylum Bacteroidota; class Bacteroidia; order Flavobacteriales; family Flavobacteriaceae; genus Flavobacterium; species Flavobacterium granuli_A. Next base: position 235,698 of record NZ_JAVDTX010000001.1, on the reverse strand, counting down.
AAAACCATAATTTCTCCTGTCGAAGCCGTTCTTAGCATCAAAGTTCTTAGTAAACCTTCATGGGCTCTAGGATTAAAGAAAGTCAAACCATGCTCATTGGCAAAGGCGCGAACTTCATTACGAATCGCATTCGATGGATCTTCCTGTAAATGACATTTGTTGATGTCCAAGATTTTGTCCCACATTTTTGGAATATGGAAACCAAGCGCATTTCGGTTACCCAAGTCTTCTTCACTTCCTATCTCATCTTCGGTCAACCAACGGCTGTTCGAAAACGAAAATTCCATTTTATTTCTATAAAAAAACTGTTTTTCAGAACCTAAAATTGGTTCAAATTCAGGAAGTTCAATTTTACCAATGCGTTGCAAATGGTTTTTTACCTCATTTTGCTTGAAGAATAACTGTTGATTGTAATTCATATTCTGCCACTTGCATCCACCGCAAACACCAAAATGCTCACAAATTGGGTCTACACGATGCTCCGAAAATTCATGAAAATGAACTGCTTTACCTTCATAGTAAGCCTTGCGCTTTTTGAAAGTTTGCACATCAACCACATCCCCAGGAACTACATTTGGGATAAAAACTACTTTACCATCGGGAGCTTTTGCCACCGAAACGCCTTTTGCACCAGCATCAAGGACTTTTATTTGATGAAAGACAACTTTGTCTGTATTTTTCTTTGCCATGGCGCAAAAATAAGGCTTTGAATTTATTTTTGGATTTTAATTCTATGTTTTTTTTAATAAATACTCAATTTCCATAGTCATTTACTCAAATTCATCCTTCCAGTCTTTGGTCGAAATTGCTGAAGCTTTATTTTCCGTGTTCATCGTTACCCGAAGTTCCTTATTTGCTTTAGCATATTCAAAAAGTGCCTTAAATCGGTAAATGTTTGTATTGTCGGTCATGTTTGGAACCATTTCTACAAATTCAAGATCTTTAAAAAGGCCATATTTTAGGCTGTATTTTACACAGATTTGTTTGATGTTCTCTGGTGTAGATTTGGCAATAACCTTATCGGTGGCTTCACTTTGCGTAAAAGGCTTGAATTTAATGTCGTTACAGGTCATTAAAACCCTTTTTCCTAATTCGTAGGCTTTGTTTTTTTGCGCTTCATCGAGTTTATTTATTTCATTCGCGTCAACACTTTTGCCTATTTGTTTCCCATTTACGTTTTTAGTTTTACAGCCAATAAACGCCAATAGACAACATATTATAATTACTTTTTTCATAATAATGTAAATTTCAATAAGAACGTAAGTTAATGAAATAAAGTGTAATTTACTTATTATTAGGTGTTAATAACACTTTTTGCTTCAAACGAAGTTCACTGAACTCCAATGAAAATTATAGCACAGTGAAGTAATCGGAGGCAGAGGAGTTAATGGTTTGAATGGGGTTAATGGGATAGTTTTGGTTAAGTATGAACTATTTCAATATTACTGTTTTATTTCCTTTCTTTTGAATATAAACTCTCTTATTATGTTCTATCGAGGCATCTGGTTTTGAGTTTTCTTCCAGAATTAAAGTTCTATTATAATAGAGCTTATCTATATAGGCATAAATCCCATTGCTACCGTTCATAGCTTCTCTTTTGAATTTAAATTTCACATCGATAGTATCAGTATCTTTTTCAGAAATCCTGACAAAAATTCTATTGTTTTGATAACCTTGTTTTCCTGCTATGAGGGTGCTCCAGTAGTATTTCTGCATTTTTGATTCATATTCTATTATGCCTCCTTTATAATTATATCTCAATGGATTAGTTATTGGCGGGAGGTCAGAAGGAATGTACGATTCTTCATAAGTGACAGGAAAAATGGGATTGTTATTTAAGTCCAATAAATCGGTATTAGTATCATTACTGTAATAAAATTGTAATGAGTTGGCTCTCCAGAAGGGCTCTCCAGTTTGAGGAATTTCGTCTTCATTAGAACTACAGCTAGTTAAAGTGATACAAGTGATGCAAAAGATAACGAAAATAAGTTTTGTGGTTTTCATAAGTAGTTGTTTAATAACTAGATGCCTGTTTTAAAAAAGGTTGCGTCTTTTTTGAAAATAAATCCTACTAATGTAATAAAATTAAAAAAGAGAATTATGTCATCCAAAAGTGTAGCTATAATTCAATAAAGGAAAAAATATAAAAAAAAGGTTGTTTTGAAAAATATTGTTAATCAGTATGTTACGATGGTCTCAATTATTAAATTTTAGTTAAAATTATCTATTTCTAAAATCTGATTTTCATTTAAAAACTAAATTTGAGTAAACTAAAAAACGACTATTATTATGAAAAGAAATGCAACCGCAGTTTGGAATGGTTCCCTAATGGAAGGAGCCGGTAAATTAACAACACAAAGTACAACTTTAGAAAACACTCAATATTCATTCAAATCCCGATTTGCCGAAGGCGTTGGTACCAATCCGGAAGAACTTGTCGCTGCAGCTCACGCAGGTTGTTTTACGATGCAGCTCACGGCTTTTATAGGTGAAACCACTGCAGAAATTGAAAGCATAGAAACGAAATGCGTGATTAATTTGGTTGACGGAACGATTATTGGTTCTTACTTAACGGTAAATGCCAAAATAAGCGGTATAACTGATGATATTTTTCAAGAATTAGTTACAAAAGCGGAAAAGAATTGCCCGATTTCAAAACTATTCAATACCGAAATTACTACAGAAGCTACTTTGATTTAAGCTATTATACAGCAGTAAAAAAAAATGATCTAAGTTTTTTGCGACTGATTTAGTTTGTAATTTAGGTTAGTTTTGGTATTCACTGATTCGCCAGATTCATCAAGTAAGGTCAATACTGTCCTAAATGTTTTTTTTATTCTTTATGACTAGTTAGTAACATAGCTGTTTAGGGCGGAATTGTTTATTGTTGTCAAGTAATATTTATATAAAAAAGGATCTGTTAACCTAAAACGGTTTGGTATATTTGTTTTGCTTTTGAAACAAAACGTAACTATTATGAAACGAATTTTATTCTTATTCTTTATTATTTCTTATTCAAAAATGATTGCGCAAAATTTAGTTTTGGATAAAGCAATAAACAATAACCCCGTTTTTAAAGGATGGTATGCAGATCCAGAAGGAATTATTTTTGATAAAACGTATTGGGTATATCCTACTTTTTCAGCACCATATGAAAAACAAGTTTTTTTGGATGCCTTTTCTTCTCCTGATTTAACCCATTGGACAAAACATCACAAAATTTTGGACACAGCCGCTGTAAAATGGGCTAAAAAAGCTATGTGGGCACCATCGATTATTAAGAACAAAAATAAATATTTCTTGTTTTTTGGTGCAAACGATATTCAAAGCGATAATGAAGTTGGAGGAATTGGAGTTGCGGTTGCTTCAAAACCTGAAGGGCCTTATAAGGATTATTTAGGAAAACCGTTAGTTGATAAATTTTATAACGGAGCACAACCTATTGATCAATTTGTGTTTAGAGATAAAGATGGGCAATGTTATTTAATTTATGGAGGATGGAGACATTGTAATATTGGAAAATTAAAAGCTGATTTCACTGGTTTTGTCCCTTTTGAGGACAAAACTCTATTTAAAGAAATTACTCCGGAAAATTATGTTGAAGGGCCATTTATGTTTATCCGAAACAATAAATATTATTTCATGTGGTCAGAAGGTGGTTGGACCGGACCAGATTACTGTGTGGCGTATGCTATTGCAGATTCACCGATGGGGCCATTCAAGCGAGTTGGTAAAATCTTGCAACAAGATCCAAAAATAGCAAGGGGAGCAGGTCATAATTCAATTATTAAAGCACCAGATTCTAATAAGTATTATATTGTTTACCATAGGAGACCGCTTACGGAAACCGATGGGAATTCTAGAGAAACGTGTATAGAAGAAATGCATTTTGATGAAAAGGGCTTTATAAAACCGGTTGCAATAACCAACGAAGGCGTAAGGGAACATTTGATTAAATAATTTTGATATTAATATTGAACTAAATGTTTTTCTTGAATACCTAATAACAACTACAGTTACTTTGGCTTAGTCGATCTAATATAATAACAAAAGGTTCGGTTTATTGTTTAGCCGAACCTTTTGTGTTTTTATATAATTTTTTGATTTTAAAAACTGCTCTATTCTTTCTTTTTAATCCATTCATAATTGACAATTGATAAAAAATAAAATAAACTGTCTGCAGTAATTTTCCCAAGAATAATTCCGATGAAATAATTGCCTGTCAATATGGGCATCCAATACATGCAAAACGGACGAATAAAAAAGAAATCCAAAACCGCGGGATAACCAAATTCGAGAAATAAATTCCGAATTAAAAAAGCAATTTCTTTTATAGTAACGCTTTGGTTGTTGAGTTTGTTTTTGGCAGCTAATGCTTTATAGGATCTGTAAATCATGACAACATAAAACGCAAAATATTCGGCAAACGTAATCAAATATGCTGTGATCAAGCCACTAAAAATCCTGCTGAATTGAGAAGCTAGTAATGCAGCAGTTGAAGCCGCCAATTCCGAATATTTATAGCGGTCAAACCACTCTTTGAAATTCGCTTTATTGAACATTTATGGTTCTATTTTACCAAAGTTGATGAACTTGTGGTTTGATATATTCCTTGTAAATGGCATTCATTGCAGAAATTTTCTCTGGAGTCAGCTTCGGTAAATCATACAGTGACAGATTAGACAAAACATGGCTTTCCTTTGAAGCTCCTGGAATAATACAGCTTATTTCGTTAAAGCTCAGAATCCATTGCAGGGCAATAGGAGCTAAATTAGTAGCTTCAGGGAAGAGTGCTTTCAAAGCATCTACGGCTTTTAGTCCCAACTCATAATTAATTCCAGAGAACGTTTCTCCTTTGTCAAAAGCAGCTCCATCACGATTGAAATTTCTATGATCCTGTTCTCCAAAAGTGGTTTTAGAATCAAATAATCCAGTCAATAACCCACTTGCCAATGGCACTCTTGCAATAATTCCGATGTCTTTTTTCTGAGCTTCTTTGAAAAACAATTCAGAAGGACGTTGACGGAAAAGGTTAAATATAATCTGAACTGTGGTTACATTAGAATATTCAATTGCTTTTAAGGCTTCTTCAACTTTTTCTACACTAACACCCAAATTCAAAATCTTCCCTTGGTCTTTTAGACGATCAAACATTTCGAAAATTTCAGGTCGGTAGAATACTTGGTTAGGAGGACAGTGCAATTGAATAAGATCAATTGTTTCCAATCCCATTCTATTCAAGCTGTCTTCAACAAATTTTTGCAATACTTTTGGTTGGTAACCTTCATTTATATGCGGATTGATGTGTCTTCCACATTTTGTAGCAATATAAACTCGCTCCGAACGGGAACGAACAACTCTTCCAACTGCAATTTCACTTAAGCCATTTTCGTAAACATCGGCTGTGTCAATAAAATTAACACCTTTATCAATGGCAGTATTGATTAACTCGTCTGCGGTTTTATCATTAAAGGGAGAACCCCATTTTCCACCTACTTGCCAAGTGCCAAGTGCGATTTCTGAAATATTGAAATTGGTTTTTCCTAGTTTACGATAGTTCATTTTTTCTTTTTTATGTTTCTAAGAAGCTAAGTTTCTGAGATACTGATATTTTTTTCTAAAATTTATTAATGTGGTTAATTTCTAAATTATTGAGATTAAAAAGTCAAAGAAGACTTAGAAACTTAGTGTCTCAGAAACTTAGAAACTTTTTTTAGTCAAACAAATCCGAAGACAAATAACGGTCTCCGCGATCACAGATAACGGCAACCACCACACCCGATTCGAGTTGGCTGGCAATTTTTACGGCCACCGCAACAGATCCTCCACTGCTCATACCTGCAAAAACACCTTCTTCTTTGGCCAATCGTTTTGTCATTTCACGGGCTTCTTCTTCGCTGACATCAATGGTTAAATCAACTTTTGAGGCATCAAAAATCTTAGGTAAATATTCTTGTGGCCATTTTCTAATACCTGGAATTTGTGAACCATCGCTAGGTTGAGCTCCAATGATTTGAATATTTGGGTTTTTCTCTTTCAAGTAAGTTGAGGTTCCTATAATTGTTCCAGTAGTTCCCATCGCCGATACAAAATGGGTAACAGTTCCGTCAGTATCATTCCATATTTCGGGTCCCGTGGTTTTGTAATGGGCTTTCCAGTTGTCGTCATTCGCAAACTGATTCAGCATAATGTAACCTCCTTCTGCTACTTTTTTATCAGCATAATCTCTGGAACCAATTATCCCTAGATCAGCAGGCGTCTGAATAACCGTTGCGCCATAGGCCTGCATGGTTTGCGTACGCTCGATGGTTGAATCTTCGGGCAGTACCAATTCGATTTCTATATTGAATAATTGGGCTATCATGGCCAGAGCAATTCCAGTGTTGCCACTCGTTGCCTCAATTAATTTATCTCCTTTTTTGATATCACCTCTTTCTATGGCCGATTTTATCATATTGTAGGCAGCACGGTCTTTTACACTTCCCCCAGGATTGTCTCCTTCAAGTTTCAGTAAAAGTTTTACGTTTTTGTTTGCTACTAAACGGGTTGTTTCTACCAATGGTGTATTCCCGATTAATTCTACTAGTTTATAGACTTTCATTTTTCTTTATCTCTTTTACTTTAACTTCGGTTGTGGTAGTATTCAATACTATTGAATGTGCAGGAATCGATTTGGTGATCCATGAGTTTCCACCTACAATGCTGTTTTTTCCAATAATTGTCTTTCCTCCCAAAATGGTTGCATTGGCATATAGGCAAACATCGCTCTCCACGGTAGGATGTCTTTTGGAATTTTTCATGCTTTTACTCACACTCAACGCTCCCAAAGTCACCCCTTGATATATTTTTACATTTTTTTCGATTACTGTCGTTTCACCAATTACAATTCCAGTGGCGTGATCAATAAAAAAAGGAGATGCAATTGTTGCTCCAGCGTGAATGTCAGTTCCTGTAATGCGATGGGCATATTCGCTCATTAATCTCGAAAAAAGCATCAAATCCAATAAATATAGCTCATGACTTAATCTGTAAATAGCAATTGCGTAAAATCCTGGATAGGCAAGATAAATTTCTTCCAAACTATTGGATGCAGGATCATTTTCTAAAATATAAGATGCGTCTTTGTTCAGTTTTTCGAGTACAGAAGGTAGTTTGTGCAAAAAATTCCCCCAGGCACTTTCGCACGAGTCTTGTGGCTTTTTGCAGGCCAAAGAAGCTATTTCTTTAAATTGTTTTTCTAACTCATCGATACTTTTTTCGAGTGGCGCAGCAGAATCAAATAAAGTGTAAAATAATTTTTCGGTAAAGGCTTCTGTTTTTGTCTTTATGCCATAATGTATAGAAAAATGACTTTTTGAAGCACTAATATTTTGAACAATCAGATCTTTGGTCATGATTATGAAATTGTATGTTAATTTTGAAAGGATAAAAGTAAGGTGTTTTTCAGAAAAAATAACAAGGTTTGACCAAAGAATTAGGTTAATTGCCGTTGAAAAATATAGGTTCAAAAAGATATAACAGAATCGCTATTTTTTTGAAATTATATCACATTAATTGCTAATTACTGATGATTATTTCAACGATTGATTCCATCATGAGATATCCTTCTTTATTGGGATGAACCCCATCTTCTGAATAAAATGCTTTTAAACCTTTTCGTTCATCAACCATAGCCGAATAATAATCTACAAATACAATGTCATTTGCTTTGGCATATTTCAAAATCATTGCATTTAATGCTTCGATTTTGTCGGCGGGTTCCATTCCTCGTTTCCAAGGGAAATCATTAGCAGGAAGTATCGAACATAAAACTACTTCGATGTTATTTGCTTTAGCCAATTCACACATAGAAATAAGGTTTCCTAGGATTGTTTCAGGTGTTGCTGGACCAGTATTTCCTGCAATATCATTTCCTCCAGCCAAAATAACGACAATTTTGGGTTTCAGTTCAATTACGTCCGGTCTAAAACGCAAGAGCATTTGTGAGGTCGTTTGGCCGTTAATGCCTCTATTGATGTATGATTTACCTATAAAAAAATCAGGATGAATAGTTTTCCAGCCTTCGGTTATGGAATCTCCAAAAAATACAATCCTTTTTTCTCCAGACAATGGAGCTAAAATCTGTTCATTCTCGATTTTGTATTTGTTCAAATACCCCCAGTCGAGGATTTTTTCTTTTCTTTCCATAAATAGTGGGTTGCAATTGAAATGACCTTATGATTTGTTTTAAAAATACAATATTGATTATTTTTTTATGCGTTTGTATTTTTCGGTTATTATTCGGTCAACACCCAGTTTCTCTACTTTCTCAACACCTTGTTGAATAAGTGTATCATTTTTTATGGAAACTTTAAATTCAAATTTGTTGTTTTCCCAGGCTCTGTTGGAGAAATATTCCAAATATTCGGTATAAGTGTCATTTACCAAAGTATACCTACCGGCACCAGCAGAAAATTTTGGATTGGGTTCTTTACCCATAGTCAGGTCGTGAACGAAAAATGCAAAATGGTCTGGATTGATAATTTTGATCATTTTTACTTTTGGATCAAAAGTAGAAAAAGTGGAATCTTTCTGAGTTGAAGTCGCCGAAATGAGCTCCCAAGTTCCGATAATTGGCAAATCATTATGTTTGGCTTTATTTTGGCTAATACCGTTGAAGTAACTGATTATCGCAATAAATATTAGAGATAGTTTGATTTTCATTTTTAGGTTTTAATGATTGAAAATAATAAAACTAAAGTACAATTTATTTTATAATTACGACTTAGCATAAAATAGAGTAGACTTAAGGTAAAGGTACGTTTACGTGTCTTTATGGCAAGTCAGCGTAGCTTTATGCTATGTCAACGTGTCTTTATGCTACGTCAACATAGCTTTATGCTACGTCAGCGTAGGTTTAAGCTAAGTCAGCGTAGGTTTATGCTACGTCAACGTAGGTTTAAGCTAAGTCAGCGTAGGTTTAAGCTAAGTTGACCTAATCTTATACACCGTTAGGCATTCTAATGGACTTTGTGTTTTTTTAGAAATTAAATTCTGCCAATTCTTCTGGGTTTTCAATGCAATTTTCTACGTCGTTGATGAATAGGTCAATTTGTTCTTTGGTTACATTTGGCATGCAAATAATATGGGAGATGTCACCCTCAGTGGCTAGTTGCCATTTTGATTTAACTTCCTCAGCAGTTTTTGGGAAAACCACGGTGATAGAATTTGGATTCCTCCAAGCTGCAATCCCGATATCTTTTAGTCTTTGTTCGCAATATTCAGCTACTTCCAAGCTGTGTAAGTAACGCTTTTTTAAACCTTCAACACCGAGTTTTTTTATGGCATACCATAAAAACAATGGACAATGACCGTTTCTGGACCCAGTAATAGTCGTGTCCAAAGAACCGATGTAAGAAATCCCTTTTGAGATTCGATCTCTATTGGAACGCTTTGTGATAATAACTCCGGTTGGAATTGGTGAACCTATAAATTTGTGACCACTGATTGAAATACTATCGGCTCCATCTTTAAAGTCAAACGGAAAACGTGGTTCCATAAAAGCACCATAACTTCCAGATAAGGCAGCATCGCAATGGATGTAACTGTCTTGTATGGCCAATCCTTTTAGAATATCCCTGATTTTGGAAACGTCGTCTTTGGCTTCTTTCATAGTTGTGCCAAAAGTAGTCAACACAATTGCTGGCTTATGACGATTCATTTTTAGGGTATTTTCAAAATCTACATAATCTATTTCGCCATTTTCCTGTGAACGAATTACAATACTCGGAATATTGAGTAAGTGAATGTTTTTACGAACACTGTAATGGGTCGATTCTGAGTAATAGACCATCGCTTTTGGATATAATTCGCGAGCAAGATACAATCCGTATAAGTTACTTTCGGAGCCTCCATTGGTTACATAACCCCAATAATCTTTTGGATTGGCGCGGAATAATTTGGCAAAAAATCCAACCACTTCTCTTTCGAGTTCATGGGTTTGTACTTTGTAGGTGCAGTCCTCAAAAGGATCACCTAGATTATTGATTGGATATTTGAAAAAATGATTGATTTCTGAATAATCAAAATCTTTGGATACAGGATAGCCCAAGAAATTATCTCTGGCGTTTTCTATGTATTGTTCCAACTCAAATAAGCGTTGATTGTCTTGTTCGGATAGTGATTCTGAAATAGGTAGCATACTGTTCAATTTTACTGTAAATGTACTTTTAATGATTTAATATGCTGCATATGTGACAGTATTCGAAATATAATTCTAAATTTGAATTGCAATTCAGTTTTTTAGTATTGTATTTAGTGCTTGCTTTTTTCAAAACCATATAATTATTCTGAGATGGACTCGATAGATAAAAAAATATTGATGCTTTTGCAGCAGGATGCGAAACAAAACACAAAAGAAATCGCCGAAAAAGTTGGGCTATCCGTTTCTCCAACCTTTGAGCGAATTAAAAAACTGGAGCAAAAGGGATTTATAAAAAATTATGTGGCGTTGCTTGATGCTACGAAAATTGGGAAATCAATCAGTGTATATTGTCAAGTGACTTTGGCGGTGCATTCCCGGGAGCTGATTGATGATTTTAAACAGCACATTCTTGTATTGCCAGAAATCACAGGGTGTTTCCACGTATCCGGGAATTATGATTTTTTATTGAAAGTGGCTGTCAATGATATGAATGAATATCAAAAGTTTGTCATTGATAAATTATCGGTTATCAAAGGAATTTCGAACGTACAGAGTTCTTTTGTGATGGAAGAAATTAAAAATGACTTTGCTTATAATTTGTAGAATAAAAAAACCGACCTGCTTTCGCAAATCGGTTAGATATTGAGGGGCTTGCTTTTTATTCAAATAAACCTTCGATGCTTAAATAACGCTCTCCTGTATCGTAACAAAAAGTAAGGACTTTGGCTCCTGTTCGAATTTCTTTTAGTTTTTTGGCTACAGCAGCCAATGAAGCTCCAGAAGAAATTCCTAGAAGAATACCCTCTTCTTTGGCTGCTCTTTGAGCATATTCAAAAGCTTCATCTTTGCTTACCAGAATTGCTCCATCCAAAATATCAGTATGTAAATTGGTTGGAATAAAACCAGCTCCAATTCCTTGAATGGGGTGGGGCGAATGTGTTCCTCCACTTATAACAGGAGATGCTTCCGGTTCTACAGCGAAGACTTTCAGGTTTGGAAAATGTTGTTTTAGTACTTCGGCACAGCCTGTGATGTGTCCACCTGTTCCAACTCCTGTAATAAGATAATCCAAGCCATTAGGAAAAGCTTTTATGATTTCCTGTGCTGTCGTAGTTTTATGGATTTCGATATTTGCGGGGTTATCAAACTGAAGTGGTATCCACGAATTTGGAATTTCATTTGCTATTTCTTCAGCTTTGGCAAGTGCGCCTTTCATACCAAATTCTCGGGGAGTAAGCACAAATTCGGCTCCGTAAATGCTCATCAATCGGCGTCTTTCAACTGACATTGAATCTGGCATTACCAAGATTAATTTATACCCTTTTACTGCAGCTACCATAGCCAATCCAATTCCAGTATTTCCAGAAGTGGCCTCAATTATGGTGCTTCCTTTTTTTATTAATCCTTTTTGTTCGGCATCTTCTATCATTGACAAAGCGATTCTGTCTTTGATACTGGCACCTGGATTTGTTTTTTCCAGTTTTACCCAAACATTTGCATCTGGCCCAAATAATTTATTGACTTTAACATGTGGTGTATTGCCAATGGTTTCTAATATATTGTTATGTAGCATGGTAATTTCTTTAAAACTTTATAGTAAATATAGTTGACATTTAGGTATTTACAAAATAGAATGAAGATTATATCTATTGATTTTTGATTAAAACAAAAAACCCGATTTGAAATATTCAAATCGGGTTTTAAATTTATAAAAAATGTTTTATTACAAGTGGATTACTTCTCCGTATGCATCAGCTACGGCTTCCATTACTGCTTCACTCATTGTTGGGTGAGGGTGGATTGATTTTAGGATTTCATGTCCTGTAGTTTCTAGTTTACGTGCTACAACTGCTTCAGCAATCATATCGGTAACTCCAGCTCCAATCATGTGGCATCCTAACCATTCACCATATTTAGCATCAAAAATTACTTTTACAAAACCGTCTGGAGTTCCAGCAGCTTTCGCTTTTCCTGAAGCAGAGAATGGGAATTTACCAATTTTTAATTCGTATCCTTTTTCTTTAGCTTGTTTTTCAGTCAAACCAACAGAAGCGATTTCTGGAGTAGCATACGTACAACCAGGAACGTTTCCGTAATCGATAGGATCAACATGTAATCCAGCAATTTTCTCTACACAGTTAATTCCTTCAGCAGAAGCGACGTGAGCCAATGCTTGTCCTGGAGTTACGTCACCAATAGCGTAATATCCTGGGATGTTAGTTTGGTTATAAGCGTTTACCAAGATTTTATCTCTGTCAACAGCGATTCCAACTTCTTCCAATCCGATGTTCTCGATGTTAGTTTTGATTCCAACTGCAGACAATAAGATGTCAGCTTCAAGAACTTCTTCACCTTTTGAAGTTTTAACAAATGCTTTTACTCCATTTCCAGTAGTATCAATACGCTCAACTGAAGAGTTGGTCATAATTTTGATTCCAGCTTTTTTCAAAGAACGCTCAAATTGTTTTGAGATATCTTCATCTTCTACAGGAACTACGTTTGGCATAAATTCTACGATGGTAACATCAGTTCCCATTGAATTGTAGAAATGTGCAAACTCCACTCCAATTGCTCCAGAACCTACTACAATCATAGATTTTGGTTGCGTTGGCAATGTCATTGCTTGACGGTATCCAATTACTTTTACGCCATCTTGTGGCAAGTTTGGTAACTCACGTGAACGAGCTCCAGTAGCAATAATAATGTGGTCAGCACTGTATTCAGTAACTTTTCCGTCTTTATCGGTAACGTCTAATTTTTTACCAGCTTTTAGTTTTCCAAAACCGTCAATTACATCAATTTTATTTTTTTTCATCAAAAATTGAACTCCTTTGCTCATTCCTTCAGCAACACTACGACTGCGTTGTACAACAGCTGGGAAGTCTTTGTCAAATTCTTTTACAGTTAATCCGTAATCTGAAGCATGTTTTAAATAATCAAAAACTTGAGCCGATTTTAATAATGCTTTAGTTGGAATACATCCCCAATTTAAACATATACCACCAAGGTTTTCTTTTTCAACTACAGCTACTTTAAATCCTAATTGAGAGGCTCTAATTGCTGTAACATATCCTCCAGGTCCACTTCCTAAAACTATAATATCGTATTTCATTTCAAAGTTTTTTATTTGTTTTTAATGGTAAAATGAATTTGTGAAAACTCATTTCATTTTTATTATTAATGTAATAAATTGAGATTGCGAATTTAAGGATTTATTTGATTATGGGAAAATTTAGCAGGAACAAAGTTTTTTGACATTTTGTTATAAAAAAGTATCTGAACTTGAAGTACTAAACTGCGAATCATACAAGTTTTTGTAATATCCTTTTTCTTGATTTATTAACTCTTGATGTGTTCCTTGTTCTACAATCAGACCTTTGTCCATAACCACAATTTTATCGGCATTGACAATGGTTGCCAATCGATGTGCAATTACGATCGATGTTCTTCCTTTGGTAATAGTTTCGGTAGCTCGTTGAATTAATTCCTCAGAATAAGTATCAATAGAAGAAGTCGCTTCGTCCAGAATAAGAATACTTGGATTACTTACATAAGCTCGCAAAAACGCAATAAGTTGACGTTGACCAGATGATAACATTACACCGCGTTCCTTTACATCAAAATCATAATTGTCTGGCAAGCTCATTATGAAATCATGCACCCCAATTTTTTTGGCTGCATCAAATACTTGTTCCCGAGTAATTTCAGGATTGTTTAGTGTTATATTACTGTAAATCGTGTCGGCAAAAAGAAATACATCTTGTAAAACTACTGCAATTTGCTTACGCAATGAACTCAAAGTGTAATTCTCAATATTGTGATTGTCTATAAAAATGGATCCACTGTTAATTTCGTAGAAACGATTTAATAAATTAATGATAGTCGATTTTCCGGCTCCGGTAGAACCTACAATGGCTATAGTCTGACTCGCTTTTACCTCAAGATTGATTCCTTTTATTACTTCTTCATTTGGAATGTAACCAAATCTCACTTCTTCAAAACGAATGTCTCCATCAAATAAAGGTGCTTCGATGGTTCCAGTATCTTGTATTTGGTCTTGTGTGTCTAATATGTCAAAAACACGGTTGGCGGCAATCATTCCTAGTTGCATCTCGTTGAATTTATCTGCAATTTGGCGTAATGGATTAAAGAGCATTCCGATGAACATTGTGTATGAAAATAAATCTCCAAAAGTGGTCGAACTGTCTCCGTCCAAAATATGAAATCCTCCGTATAGAACTATAAAACCTAATGTTAACGACGAAATAATATCAGCAATAGGAAAGAAAATGGAGTTGTATAATATGGTTTTTATCCAAGCCTTTTTGTGTTTGTCATTGATGTCTCTAAATTTCTCGGCTTCAATGTCTTCACGATGAAAAAGCTGAACAATTTTCATACCCGTAACTCTTTCTTGAACAAAAGAGTTCATATTGGCTATTTGTGTACGTACTTCCTCAAAAGCAACTTGCATCTTTTTTTGGAAAATACGGGTGATATAAACTAAGATTGGCATGGCAACAATCACAATCCACGTCAGTTTCCAGTTCATATAAAACATGAAAACAAGTACTACCAGCATTTTCATCAAGTCACTTATAATCATAAATAATCCTTGGCTAAAAATGCGAGCAATCGCTTCAATATCCGATACAGAACGGGTTACAAGCTGTCCAACAGGAACGTGATCAAAATATTTCATTTTAAAGCTCAAGATGTGCTTGAACAGTTTTACTCTAATATCTTTCACAATATCCTGTCCAAGCCAGTTGGCCCAATACACAAAGAAAAATTGTGACAAAACCTCTAGTATGAGTACAACTCCCATTAAGGAAATATAAATCAATAAACCTGTTTGGTCTTTGGGTTGGATATAACTATCTACAGTTTGTTTCAGTAAATAGGGGCGAAGCGCTGCAAAAACCGATAGTGAAATGGCGAAAATAATCACACCATTAAAACGCCATTGATAGGGTTTTGTGAATTTTAATATTCTTTTGAATAATCGGGTGTCAAATGCTTTTGCTTTCATTTATTTTTTGGAGCTATTCCTGCTATCCGTTTCAATCTTATAAGCCGAACCCCGGCTCATAAGGTTTTCCACTGCTATCAGGGCTATTTCGTAATGTAATCGTATTCAATTTTGGTTAAATATAACCCATGTGCCGGTACCGAAAATCCAGCTTTGTCTCTGTTTTTACTTTCTATAATCGATTCAAAATCATTCAAAGTGATTTTGTGCAGTCCAATATTAATTAAAGTTCCCACTATGGAGCGAACCATATTTCGTAAAAAACGATTGGCCGAAATGGTGAAAATTAGTTTCCCGCTTTCCTGTTTAGCTTCGCTCTGTTCGGCTCCGCCTCGAGTCCAATACGCCTCAAATATAGTACAGTCAAAGGTATTTACGTCGGTGTTGACCTTCGAAAAAGATTGAAAATCAGTATGGTTTAATAATAATTTTGCTGCTTTATTCATTAAATCCAAATCCAGTTTTTGATGAAAGTACCAGCTTTGCTCTTGAAGAAATGCGTCCTTAAAAGTGTTTATGTGGTATTCGTAAGTTCTTTTTGTGGCGTCAAAACGAGTGTGAGCTTCATCGTCAACAGGGAAAATATCATAAATGACAATGTCTTTTGGTAAAAAAGAATTGAGCTTGTGAATTATATTCGGAATATCAAATGGGGTTTCCAAATCAAAATGCGCATACATTTCTTTGGCGTGGACTCCAGTATCCGTTCTTCCTGCTCCCATGAGATTTATCTCCGAGTTAAGAATAATGGAAAATGCTTTGTTCATTGTTTCTTGAACAGAGGCGGCATTGGGTTGGTATTGCCAACCGTGATAATGAGTTCCGTTGTATGCTAGTTTTATAAAATACCTCAAAGTAAGTGTTCAGTTTTCAGTGTTTAGTTTTCAGTATTTATGACCAGTGCTCGATGTTGCTATTTCAGAATATGAACATTATGGTAGAAAACTTTTTTGTTGCAAATTTACAAAGAATGTGTCTTCTTTGGTTGTTTTTTATTTAAAACTAGAATGTCTATTTTTGTCGAAATGCCATAGCCCTGCCTTTTTGTTTTTCCTTTAAAAATAAAAAGATACAAGCGGATAGCAGGATTAGCTCCCAGAAATATGAAAAAAATTCTCCTCCTTTCAGATACGCACAGTCACATTGATGATACGATTTTAAAATACGTTGCTCAAGCTGATGAGGTTTGGCATGCAGGAGATATTGGGGATTTGGTAGTTACAGACACCATTAAAAAGTTGAAACCTTTGCGTTGTGTATACGGAAATATCGATGATGCGCAAGCTCGTTTGGAATTCCCTTTACACAATCGGTTTTTTTGTGAAGGAGTTGATGTTTGGATAACACACATTGGCGGTTATCCGGGGAAATACAATCCAGCTTTGAAAGCTGAAATGGCATCAAATCCGCCAAAGTTGTTTATTTGCGGACATTCGCATATTTTAAAAGTGATTTTTGACAAAAAGAATAATCTATTGCACATGAATCCTGGTGCAGCCGGTAAAAGTGGTTTTCATCAGGTGAGAACGATGCTTCGTTTTGTGATAGATGGTGAGGCTATTAAAGATTTGGAGATTATTGAAATAGATAAAAAAGCATAGCGTTATTAATGGACAATTGGAATTTTTAAACTAACTGTTGTGCCTTTGTTTAATATCGAATTAATAATAAATTCTCCTTTCATATTGTTTATTCTTGCCCGAATTTGATTGATTCCAAATCCTTCGGTAACTTCAAGTTTGCTGTCCATAAACCCGTTTCCATTATCGGACACTACTATGAAAAGTTTATTTTCAATTTCTTTGATCGTAACGTCTGCGGTAGTTGCTTCACTGTGTTTTATAATATTGTTGAGTAACTCCGCAATGATAAAATAGAGTTTCATCTCAAACTCTTCATTGTATCTTTTTTTGATTGCAATGCTTGAATTGAATGTGATTTTGATTCTTGAATTGGATGTTTTTTCACATAGGTCTTCCAATGCATAGAGTAATCCAAATCGAACCAATAGGGTTGGCATCAGTTCATGGGATAAGTTTCGGATTTGATTGTGTGCTTCTTCAAGAATTTCTTTTGTTTTATTTATTTCTTCAGGTTGGGCTTTATTGATTGAAGTGAAAACATTAAGATGTAATCCAGCAGAAGAAAGTAAGGAACTAATATTGTCGTGCAGAAAAGAGGCGATTTTTTTTCGTTCCAATTCTTGCCCGTCAATAGAAGCGTTGATTATATTTTCTTGGATTTTACTTCGAATATCTTTAAGTCTGTTTTTTTGTTTCAAACGAATATTTTGAACGAAAAAATAGAAGAAAATAATCACGCACAATAAAAGAAAAAGCACGATAATAGCAATTTTTTTATTTTTGGATTGTTCTTCAATAAGTCTGTTCTGCTTTATTTTATAAGTAGCTTCAATCTTGTCTATTTCTCTCTTATAATGGTCAATTTCGAGATTAACACCTATGACATTGGCTTTGATTAGTTTTTCTTCTATGTTGAGCTCATTGGTAATTTTATAATACAATATGAGGTTGTCATAGGCTTTTTTAGGTTGATTAATTTTATTTAAAAATTTTGAATATTCTAAATAAGAATAGGACAGGTCGGATTTTTCATCTCCAATAGTGCCAAGTTCAATGGCTTTTTCGAAAAAAATAGTTGCTTTTTCAATGTTGTTGATAAAACTGTAATACATGCCGTTCAGCATGTGCAAAGCTACAATGGTGCTATCATCTCCATCGATAGATTGATATTTATTGATATATCGCAAATAAGTGAATCCTTCTACAAATTTTCCAATGTCAAAATAAGCCCAGGCAATATTGAGTTTTGTTAGGAATATTTGTTTTCTATCGAGAACTGTTTGACTAAGCTCTAGCGATTTTTTGTAATAAAATATTCCTTTGTCGTATTGTTTTTTGTCAAAACAATATATGTTTCCTAAGTTATTGTAAAATTGGTTTTTTAAAGTGTTGTCATTTGTTTTGTTGACATAGTAAAGCCCAAGATTGTAATAGTGAAGTGCTTTTAAGGGTTCGGTTAGTTCATCAAAGTTAGAGGCTATGACTAAGTAAGAATTAGCAATTAAGGTATTGTCTTTGTTTTTAATGGCCTGTTCTAATGCAACCCTTGATTTTAATAATGATTTTTCATAATCGCCGTTAATTCTGTTTGCTCTTGCGTCTTTTATGAGTTTAGCAGTTTCTTTTTGCGATAGAGTTTTGTTTTGGGCGAGTGAGGTTTGACTAAAATTGATTAGAAACAAAAAAGCTATCAGTATTCGGAACCTTATTTGATACATACTATTTATTGTAGAATCGATAAATAAAAATGTTCTAAGCCTTTTAAAACTTAAGTTATAATCAAATGATTATTCATAGCATACTTAACAATGCCGATTGTGTTTTTTGCTTTTAATTTTTTCATAATATTTTTTCGGTGTGTTTCAACTGTATTAATACTGATGAAAAGCTGCTCACTTATTTCTTTACTGCTATATTCAAGGGCAATCAAAATAATAATTTCTATCTCACGCTCGGTCAGCAATGGGTTTACATTGGGTTTGTAAATGTTTAATTTTGGATTATTTTTGGTTGCATGAGAGAATATTTTTTCTCGAATGGATTCGCAAAAATATTCTTCACCATTTGCGACAGCTTGTACTGCCTCTATAATGTTGTCTCCGGCACATTGTTTGGTCAAATAGCCACTTACTCCCAAGTCCATGATTTCTTTGATTAATTTTAAATCATCATAACTAGAAAGGATTATTACTTTGCAAGGAAAACCTTTTTGAGCAAATTCTTTAACGACTTCAATTCCGTCTTTT
This sequence comes from Flavobacterium granuli, assembly GCF_031456055.1. Classification (GTDB taxonomy): domain Bacteria; phylum Bacteroidota; class Bacteroidia; order Flavobacteriales; family Flavobacteriaceae; genus Flavobacterium; species Flavobacterium granuli_A. Next base: position 216,654 of record NZ_JAVDTX010000001.1, on the reverse strand, counting down.
TCAGGCATGCTTATATCTAAGACAAGAACGTCAGCATGATTATTGGTTACATCATCGTAAATTGTTATTCCGTTAAGAGATGATCCAACAACTTTAAAATGTGGTATTGTTTGTAGTAAAGTTTGTATACCATGCAAAATTATCTGGTGATCATCAGCAAGGTGAATTCGAATATTCTTTATCATATTATCTATTACAGTAATCAAATTTATAAAAAAAAAGATTCTTAATCTGTGCTATTTTTTATATTTATTAAATAAAATAAAATTGGCTTTTTTGAATAAAAAAACCCGAACTATTACATTCGGGATTTCTTCGCACATTAATAAATTAAATTTTATAGGTTTATCTCAATCTATCCACAGATTTTACAAGATCTTCATCCTTCTTGATGGCTTTGTTTGCTAAAACTAGCAAAACGATGGCCAAGATAGGTAGAAACATCCCAATACCTTTCTCAGAAACAACGAGTGTTTCTCCAGATAAATTTAGTGAATGATAAACAAATAATCCTAATAAAATCAAATTTAATACGATATTCAATCTGTTAGCAACAAATTGAGTTTGTCTTTTTTTAAATGATATAATGCTGTAAATGGTTATTGCGGTACTTAATCCAAACAATATTACATAAAATTGGTTTTGCATGAAAAGATACTCTTTACCATCACTCAATGTCCATAGCGGAAAAATAAATGGTGAAACGCCTACCACCAAAAAGGTAAGGAATAAATATATGGTTTGAATTCTTTGTATCATGTCTTTGTATTGTTGTACAAAAATATATTTTCTTTTTAATAAATACTATTGTATGATAAATTTTATTTGTATTATTGCATAACATTACCGTAAGCACTTCATACTGCGGTTCATTAAAATAAGATACTACCTAAAAAAATCTTTAGCATTTTTCCAAATTAATTAAACAAATAGAACATTCATGTTTGATATTTCTGTATTAAAAGAATTGAAGCTTGCTGAGCTTCAAGAAATAGCTAAAACGGCTAAAACAATAAAATTCACCGGTGTAAAAAAAGATACTTTAATTAGTCTTATTTTAGATCATCAAGCTGCTACTGTTGTTGAATCTACTAAAGATAAAACGATAGAAGAAGACAAGCCAAAGAGAGCTAGGATTGCACCAGTCAAGAAAGTAGCAATTCAAAAAACTGAAGTTCCTGTTTTGTTTGAAACTACAGTGGAAGAAAAGGTTATTCAAGAAGTTGTTCAAGAAATAGTAGCTGTTCCAGAAAAAAAAGAAAAAGTTATTTTACCAAATAACAATATTTCTAAAGATGGACAAGTGGATTCGAAAAAGGAAGCCAAAGTTGTTAAGTTCAGCAAATCTGCCTACGAGAAAAAGATGGCATTGCAAAGAGAAAAGGAAGCTTTGAAAGAAGTTGCAGTTTCCGATGAAACACAACAAGATTCAAATTCGGAAGTAATTGAAGAGAAAACAGAAAGTTCTGTTCCTGAAAAAAAAATAAACCCGAATCAATTAAATAAGAAAGAACAAAACCCAAATAATAAGGTTAATCCAAATCAGAATGGGAATTCCAATCAAAATGGGAATTCTAACCAAAATCCAAATCAAAATCCCAACCAAAATCCAAATTTTAAAAACAAAAAAAGCAATTTTAAAGATGCTGATTTTGAGTTTGATGGAATCATAGAAAGTGAAGGTGTTCTTGAAATGATGCCTGATGGTTATGGTTTTTTACGTTCTTCCGATTATAATTATTTGGCTTCGCCAGATGATATTTATTTATCGACTTCTCAAGTACGTTTGTTTGGTTTAAAGACCGGAGACACTGTAAAAGGTGTGGTTCGTCCACCAAAAGAAGGGGAGAAGTTTTTTCCATTAGTACGAGTTTTAAAAATTAATGGTCATGATCCACAAGTGGTTCGTGATAGAGTTTCTTTCGAACATTTAACTCCAGTTTTTCCTTCTGAAAAATTCAGATTGGCTGAAAAGCAAAGTACTATTTCGACAAGAATTATAGATTTGTTTTCTCCAATTGGAAAAGGACAACGTGGAATGATTGTAGCACAGCCTAAAACGGGTAAAACAATGCTGCTAAAAGAAATCGCGAATGCAATTGCGGCCAATCACCCTGAAATTTATTTGATAGTTTTATTGATCGATGAACGTCCAGAGGAGGTTACTGATATGCAACGAAGTGTACGTGGAGAAGTAATTGCTTCTACATTTGATAGAGAACCACAAGAACACGTTAAGATTGCTAATATAGTTTTGGAAAAATCCAAAAGGTTAGTAGAATGCGGTCATGATGTTGTTATTCTTTTGGATTCTATTACTCGTTTAGCAAGAGCTTATAATACAGTACAACCAGCTTCAGGAAAAGTTTTAAGTGGAGGTGTTGATGCCAATGCTTTGCAAAAACCAAAACGTTTCTTTGGTGCTGCCCGTAATGTTGAAAATGGTGGTTCTTTGAGTATTATTGCAACTGCTTTGACGGAAACAGGTTCCAAAATGGATGAAGTTATCTTTGAAGAATTTAAAGGAACAGGTAACATGGAATTGCAATTGGATAGAAAAATTGCCAACAAGCGTATCTTCCCTGCTATTGATTTAACATCATCTAGTACAAGACGTGATGATTTATTGTTGGATCCAAAAACATTGCAAAGAATGTGGATTATGCGAAAAATGCTTTCAGATATGAATCCAGTTGAAGCTATGACTTTAATAAATGATCGTTTCAAAGAAACTAAAACTAATGAAGAGTTTTTGATTTCTATGAATGATTAATAAAGGAGAGAATAGAAGTTAGAAAAATATATATAAAAAAAATCCTCGAAACTATCGAGGATTTTTTTATAGGTAAAAATTATAAAATCTATATTTTATTCTTTCTTTTCTTTTGACTCTTTTTTCGGTTCCAACAAGCTCTCTTTTCTTTCCATTAAAGCCATATAAAAACCATCAAAACCAGATTCTGATGCTAATATTTTTTGGTCTTTTATGAAATTGAATTGTTTACCAATATCAGTTGCTAAGAAACGAGCAATTTGTTCTTGATTTTCAGAAGGCAAAATAGAACAGGTAGCGTAAACTAATTTACCGCCTGGTTTTACAATTTTTGAATAGCTTTCCAATACTTCCGATTGTACTTTTCGAATGTTGTCGATGAATTCCGGTTGCAGTTTCCATTTTGAATCTGGATTTCTTTTAAGTACTCCTAATCCACTACAAGGGGCGTCAATCAATACTCTATCTGCTCTTTCGTGAAGTTTTTTGATAACTTTAGTAGAGTCAATGATGCGGTATTCAATGTTGAAAGCACCGTCTCTTTTGGCTCTAAGCTTTAATTGCTTTAGTTTACTTTCATATAAATCCATTGCAATCAATTGTCCTTTGTTTTCCATCAAAGAAGCAATATGAAGTGTTTTTCCTCCTGCGCCAGCACAAGTGTCAACTACTCTCATTCCTGGTTTTACATCTAGAAAATGAGCTACTAATTGTGAATTAGCATCCTGAACCTCAAAGAAACCTTGTTTGAAGGCGTCTGTTAAGAAAACATTTGCTCTTTCTTTTAGAACTAATGCATCTGGTTGGTTTTTTAGAAACTCCGTTTCGATGTTTAAATCCATCAAAATAGCTCTTAAGTTTTCTTTGGTAGTTTTAAGAGTGTTTACTCTCAAAATTACTTTGGCAGGTTGATTTTGTGCTGCGATTTCTGTAGCCCAAACTTTTTCGCCTAATTCTTTTACACCTAATTCATCCATCCAATCTGGAATAGATTCTTTTAATGCTCTTACTTTTGAAAGTTCGTCAAAACGACCTTTTATTTTTCGTTCCGGAGTTCCTTCCAATTGTCTCCAATCTGGAATTGGATATCCTCTTAAAACTGCCCACACTGAGAACATTCTCCAAAGATTGTCTCTGTCATAAGGCTCTTTTACTTCGGCAATTTCTGCATATAATCTTTTCCAACGTACGACTTCGTAGATGGTTTCGGCAACAAATTTTCTATCTGAACTTCCCCAACGTTTGTCTTTTTTTAGGGATCTTGCTACTACTTTGTCTGCATATTCTCCTTCGTTGAAAATTGCGTTAAGCGCATCAATAGTAGTATAAACTAAATTTCTGTGTAATCTCATTTTAAATAATTGAAGTGCAAAGGTACTATTTATTGCTTAAAACTAAGTTTTATATTTTAATCAAAAAAAAAACACTGTTGTTGAAACAGTGTTTTTTGAATGAATGTTTTTAGTTTTTGACAAAAACTCTAGTTAATCCGATGTTTTCTGGAGCGTGAAGAACCATTGGGAATTTTTCAATTTTCACAGAGCTACTGTCAAGTCCAAAAGCGCTTTCTTCGGATAAACTTAGTTTTTTAATGAAGAAATAGGAGTTCATGATTAGTTTCTCATGCCATAATAAATCACTGTCATTGGATAGGAATTTCTCAGACAAAACGAATTTGAAATCTCCTATAATATTGTTTTTATTTAATGATTCATATCTACTGGTAATATCTACCTCGCCATTTTTAACCATGTCTTTGATAACTTCTCTAAACATTAGGTTTATCTTGGTAGGCTCTCTAAATCCTAGATTAAAGTCTACTCTGTATAAATCATCTTTAAGGATTTCTCTTACTCTATATTCAGTTTTATAAGGTTCAGATAAAATGTTAACGTGGACAAACCAATAAATATCAGCTCTTTTTGGTCTTTTTTGTAAGATGGAAAACATTACTTTTTCTTCTATTTCGTCAGTACGATTTGCATTGGTCATATAAACCAAATGGGTTGCATATTTTGGAATAGATAAATCGGCACTTAATTCACTTAATACCTTCTTGTAGTCGTCAATTTTTACAACTTTAGTATAGCTTTTATTAATTTGTTTTGCTCTGTACCAAATTGTCATTACACCGATAAGGACTAGTGCTATGAAAAGTGTTACATAACCACCTTCTGCAAATTTTGTAATATTAGCAGCTAGAAAACTTAACTCTATACATAGATAAATGGTGATTAAAGGCACAAAAAAGAACCATTTTACACGTTTCATTATTAAGTAAAAGTTCAGTAATACGGTTGTCATTATCATACATAGAATAATTGCTAGACCATAAGCATGTTCCATGTTGCTTGATTCTTCAAAGTGCAATACAATACCAATACAGCCAAGAAGTAATAGCCAGTTTATTGAAGGGATGTATAATTGACCTTTAAGTTCCGTTGGGTATTTGATTTTAACTTTTGGCCAAAAACTTAATCGCATTGCCTCATTTATTAATGTAAATGAACCAGAAATAAGGGCTTGAGACGCAATTACAGCAGCTACAGTCGCAATTACAATTCCAAAAGGTTTAAACCATAATGGCATTATCAAATAGAATGGATTGGCAAAATCACCTCCTAGTGCTTGTAATGTAGTTCCTTCATGATGTATTAAATAAGCAGCTTGTCCAAAGTAGTTTAAAACCAAAGCTAATTTTACAAAAATCCAGCTTATTCTAATGTTTTTTCTTCCACAATGCCCCATGTCCGAGTATAGTGCCTCAGCTCCAGTAGTACATAGGAATACAAATCCTAAGACAAAAAAACCTTCAGGATGTATGCTTAATAAATGATAAGCATAATACGGGTTAATAGCTTTGATGACTTCAGGATGTAGAGCAATCTGGTTTATTCCCAGAACAGCTAACATGATAAACCATATCAACATCATCGGTGCGAAAAATTTTCCAACTAGTTTAGTTCCAAATTGTTGAATAGTAAATAGCATTACCAAAATACCAATTACGATTGGGACGGTATTAATTTGGGGAAAATAACTTCTCATTCCTTCAACAGCAGATGATACTGAGATGGGAGGGGTAATGATTCCGTCCGCCAATAAGGCACTTCCGCCAATAATTGCGGGGACAATCAACCATTTAATTTTTGTTTTTTTTACCAAGGCATATAAAGCAAAAATCCCGCCTTCTCCGTGGTTATCTGCACTTAATGTAATAAGGACATATTTGATAGTAGTTTGCAGTGTAAGTGTCCAAAACACACAGGATACGCCTCCTAAAACTACATCTGCATTTATAATATATTCGCCAAGGATGGCTTTCATTACATATAATGGAGAAGTTCCAATGTCTCCATAAATAATTCCTAAAGAAATTAATAACCCACCCAGAGTTAATTTACTATGCAGGTCTTTGTGCGTTGCGCTCATGTATAAATTTTATAAAAACTCGTCAAATTTACTGTTTTTAACATAATAATAAGACTTATTTTTTAAAATAATGAAAGAGGCTTAAGATGTTACTTTTAAGCCTCTTTCTTCCTGTTTTAAATTTATTTAGATTCTTCTGTTATTGCCTCTTGAAACATAGTCATTACCTCTTTGATGTTCAGTTCTTTGGGTGTTGTTTTCTTTTGGAGAGCTGCTTCTGTTTTGTGAATAATCTCTTTGAGGCTGTGTTCTTTGAGTTTTAATTTCTCTTGCAGTGTTTGTTCTGTTTTGTGAATAATCTCTTTGAGTTTCTACTCTTTGAGTCTTATTTTCTCTAGGAGCACTAGTTCTATTCTGTGTATATTCTCTTTGTGGTTCTGTTCTTTGAGTGCTATTCCTGTTTTGTGTGTAATCTCTTTGAGATTCTGTTTTTGGAACGAAAACTTCTCTTGCAGTGTTTGTTCTGTTTTGAGTATATTCTCTTTGAGTATTACTGTTGTTATTAGTGTTTTTTCTTGAATAACTTGAATTGTTTTTGGAGTTAGTTACTTCATTTCTATACCCGTTATTGTTGCTATATCTTCTTTTGTCCAACTCATATCGATTTGAAACTGTGCTGTTTCTTCTAGAAAATGCATATTGAGGATATTGTTTTTCATAACTATTACAGCTGTAAGTGTTATAGATTACAGGAGCTCTGTAGCATTTTCTGTAGCTTACGTAATTATAAGTGTTACTGTAATTTACACAACCATAAACATTTTGTCTATATCTATAAATTGGATAAGGATTCCATGCGTAATAATATGTTGGGTAATAATTCCAAGTCCAAGTTGAATAATAAGGTCGGTAATAACTAGCCCAAAACGATGCGTAAATTTGTGGCGTATAGTAATATTGAGGTTCGTAAATATAATTTTGTCCATAAATAAAAGCGTTTCCAACTATTTGGATCGAAATTTTATTGCTTCTATCTTTTTCAATTTCAATAGTAGCGACGTCTTGGTATAAATCACGTCCAATAACTGACTGAATAATTACTACGTGTGTTCTGTTTTCGACAGATTCAATTACTCTTAAATAGTCAACGCGATTATCATTGTTTAAATCTAAATTTGAGATTTGAAGTTTTGGATCGTTTAATCTTCTTTCAAAATCGTTTAAGCTTTCTGATTCCCCAAAGATTGAAGACACAGCGGTTAAATCTAAATTATCACTTATTTCAGAAGTTGTGGCACTTATAGTAGTTCTGTTTTGTGCATCCATTTGAAAAGCAAAAAAGGAGGCAATAATGGCGGCAAATTGTAATTTCGTTTTCATGGCTTAATAGGTTAATTGTTTGTGTTGAGATATCTACAACAATTGTGCCAGAAATAAATATTATTAGCTGTATATTTTAGATAAAATTATATATTTGAAAAAAATAAAAGACATCTGATGAGAATAATTATTGTAACTGTACTGTTTTTGAGTAGTTTGTGTTTTGTGGGTGCTCAGGAAAAAAACGAAAAAAAAACAACTAATTTTAGTTCGATAGAAATTGATACACTTTTCCAAGATAAAATTAGTATCAGAGCAATTGTTTTGGATTACAATAATGTTTGGTATGCGGGAAATAAAAATCGATTTGGTTATTATGATTTAAAGTCCAATAAAAAAGTTGAAAACACGATAGTAGAAGATACTTTAAAAATAGAATTTAGGAGCATTGCCAAAACTGCTGATTATATATATGTGTTGAGCGTAGCTAATCCTGGATTGTTGTATCAAATTACTAAAGATGGAAAAAAGACTAAATTAGTCTATCAAGAAAAGAATGATAAGGTTTTTTACGATAGTATGCAGTTTTGGAATGATAAAGAAGGAATTGCGATCGGGGACCCTATAACCAATTGTCTTTCTATAATAAGAACATATGATGGTGGAAATACTTGGACTAAATTGCCTGACAACAAGCTTCCAAAAGTTTTTGAAGGTGAAGCTCATTTCGCGGCAAGCAACACTAATATAATTGTAAAAGAAAAAGACACATGGATTGTTTCTGGTGGAAAGAAATCAAGAGTTTTTTATTCTCCGGATAAAGGAAGTTCTTGGAGTGTTTATGAAACGCCGATCATTCAAGGAAAGCAAATGACTGGGATTTTTACTGCCGATTTTTATGATACCAAAAAAGGTTTTATATCAGGAGGAAATTACGAGTTGCTGAATCAAAATTCTGAGAATAAAGCGATAACTGATGACGGCGGAAAAACCTGGAAACTTATTGCAAATAATGAAGCTTTTGGATATGCATCCTGTGTTCAATATGTACCCAACAGTAAGGGGAAAGGAATTGTTTCAGTTGGAGCTTCTGGATTGTATTATTCGTCAGATGGAGGTGTGAATTGGGTGCAATTTAGTAAAGATTCAACTTTGTATACCATTCGATTTATTGATGAAACCACTGCGATTGCTGCTGGTCATAATAAAATGATTCGAATTCGTTTTAAATAGAAAATTCCCGTTTTATAATTGATTTTATAAAACGGGAATTGTTTTTAAATTAATAGCTAACTATTTTTTTAAACCTTTGTCTTTATATTGTTGAAGTAATTTTCTGTTGAAATCTTCTTCAGCTTTTTTCAACTTTATTATTTTTGTCGAAGGAAGAATTTCTTTTAAGCTTGTGACGAATTTCTTTCTTAGATTGAATAAATCTTCTTCGCTGTCTTCAATTTGATTTAAAAGTAAGGAAGCATCTTTTTCGGATAATTTATCAAGTTCATCATTTTGCATTCTTTTGTAATAGCCTTTCATTTTTTGATGTCTCAATTCAAATTGTTTGTCATCAAAGGTGTTGTAAATAGGCCAAAACTTTTCAGCTTCACTTGGAGTAAGGTCTAATTCTGTAGTCAAGAAAGCTACTTTCATTGCTTTGATTTGCTCTCTCTTTTCTTTAAATTTCTCACTTTGACCGTAAAAATTAAAGGATAAGAATAAAAAAAGTATTGGATACATTTTTTTAAAGTTCATGGTGCTTATTTTTTTTGATATATTCATTTTTGCAGAATTTTGAGTTTAATTTTCAATAAGTAAGTTTTCAATATTGGGATTGGTAACTAAAATTTCTTCAAGTGTTTCAGGTTCTAATTCTTTTGTGTTTGAAATAACGATACTGTTATCAGGTTCAATTTCGTTAATTAATTCATCTTGATTCAGATTGGTTTCTTCTGCCAAATAATTTTCTAGAGTTACAGTATCTACTTCTTTGCTTTTTGTATTTGTTTGATAAGTTATAGGTATCATTAGGGCGAGAAGTAAAACCGCAGCAATGGCCATAAGAATGTTTTTCCTTTTTCTAAAAATAGATATCACTTTAGTTTCCTCTACAACCGATTCTTCTGATAATTTTTGAAGCAAGTTTGCCGAAAAATTTTCAAAATAGTTATCAGGAGTTTTAAATCCTGAATCTATTTTTGGCTCGTTATCTAATTTAAATATTTTCATATGGAGTTAATATTTTCTTTAATCGGAATATGGTATCGCCATTCTTTATTTTTGTTTCTGAATCATGGCAATTTCATAATTGTTTGTTTGACTAATTTGTTACTTAAAGGTTTAATTGGAAGTAACAAATGCTTCTATTTTTTTTACAGCATGATGATAAGAAGCTTTTAATGCTCCTACCGATGTTCCTAGTATTTCTGATATTTCTTCGTATTTTAAATCTTCAAAATATTTCATCTTAAAAACCAATTGTTGCTTTTCGGGTAATTCTGCAATTGCTTTTTGTAATTTGATTTGAATTTCATCGCCTTCAAAATAAACATCGGCTTTTAAATTATCAATTGCCTTATTTTGTAATTCAACCGATGAAATGCCACTTTTTCTTGCTTTTTGATTTAAAAAAGTAAGTGCTTCATTGGTTGCAATTCGATACATCCAAGAAAAAAGTTTGCTTTCACCTTTAAAGTTTTTCAAATTTTGAAACACTTTTACGAATGTATTTTGTAAAACATCATCTGCATCATCATGGCTCAAAACAATGTTTCTAATATGATTATAGAGTGGTTTTTGATATTCGCGTAGGAGTTCTTGAAACGCTTGATTTTGCGTTTGAGGGTTTAGTAAACTAGCAATGAATTCCTTTTCTTCCTGCAATTTGTTTTGTTTTAAACTTAGAGGCGAATGAATGAAAAAGGTTGAATCCGGTTTTAAATTAAAATTCAGATTCTTCTTGGCTTTTGTGAGTGGCTGGCGCTGGTGCGGTTACAGTACTATCTCTTACAACTTTTCTATACGGTTTTGGGATAACTTTGGGTTTTATAGGGAAATAGATGTCCGTCAACCATTTGGATGGACTTAAACTTTCATTTTTTCCAATAGTGAATATTTCCAAATGCGAAAAAGTAGTTCCTGTCAGGATATGTTTGTTTGTTGTGTATTCTGTTGTTTTTGCTAATGCTTTGTTTTTGTAAGTGTAATTACCAGTTAAACTGGTTTTTAATGCTTCAAAAGCAACAAGTTTGCCTGCTAAAATTTCGCTTCCTTCACTAGTGAAAATTTGTTCTTTTATAGGAATGCAAAAGGAAACTTTGGTTAAATCATTAATAGTATCGTAAGTGTGATATATAATGAAAGGCCTCCCGTTCATGGGGATATTATTTTGTTTGCAAAAAGTAATAATTTTTGGAAATACAACATTTGCATTTCGGGTGATGTTGGATATTTTACTGGTGAAGGATTCTTTTAAATAAAAAGTTTCCAGTTTTTGTACTATCCCATTTATTTTTACATTAAAAGTAGTATTTTCAAAATCAAGTGTTTTGTCAAGATTTGCTAAACATTTATCATAGACTTTGGATAATTTATTTTGAGTTCCTCCGCTGAAAAAGGAATTAACTTTTAGCATGAAATCCATTTTCCCAACAGATTTCCACGTTACTTTAGTTCCTCCTACAGTGTCTTTGAAACTCAAAAAAACATCAGATGAAGTGCCATTGTATTCCATTTTCTGAACAATACTGTCATTTCCTTTCGTATAGATAGTTTCAATGTTACCAATGTCACTATTGCCCTCCCAAGCTAATGTGCTCCCGTTACCTGTAGTTGTTGGTGAATAGGATAATTTTATATCCTTATCTGAAATAATCCATGAACTGAATTTTTGCCAGTTTTTATAATCATTAACATAGCCAAAAACGGTTGCTTTTGGAGAATTAATTACTTTACTGCTTTTTACTGTAAAATTTCCTTTTTGTGTTGCAATATATATAGTAAGTGCTACAAGGCTTAATAGAAATAAAAGAAAAAGGTATTTAATAATTCTCATAATGGGGCTGATTGTTTTTCTGTTGTAAAGTTAGAAATTTAATTAATTATACTATAATAACAAGAGGTAAAATGTTAAAGTGTTTTTTAGACGAATTGTATTTTTTATGATTGCACAGTGACAAAAATGAAACGAAATTCCATGATGTAAATTGTATTGGTAAGTTTTATGTTTTTAAGAATTTTTTAATTTGTAGTTGATAAATATGTAAATCAGGAATAATTCAAGGCTCTGTTTTTATTATTTATTTAAAGAATCTGTATATTTGTTGGGTATTTATTTGTTTAACATCTAAAAAGAAATATAAATGAAATTAGTTAAAATAGCAGGTGTTTTTATGGTTTTTGCGATTTCGATTGTCAGTAATGCGCAAAGTGATAAAAATGGAACAGCAAAATCCAATCAACAAGAATCTTCCGATTTCTTCGTAGAACAGTTTTCGGATATAAAAGTTTTACGTTATCAAATTCCAGGATGGCAAAACCTAACTCTTAAAGAGCAGCAATTGGTTTACTATCTTACACAAGCAGGAAATTCTGGTCGTGACATAATGTGGGATCAACATTATAAATACAATTTGACAATCCGAAAAGCATTGGAGAATATTTATCAAAATTATAAAGGTGATAAAAATGATGGTGATTGGAAAAATTTTGAAATTTATTTGAAAAGAGTTTGGTTTTCTAATGGTATTCACCACCATTATTCAACTGAAAAAATCAAACCAGATTTTTCAATTGCTTATTTTAATACTTTGTTGAAAGCTACTAAAACTAATTTGTCTCCTAAAATAGTTGAAATTTTGTTCAATGATGTTGATTCGAAAAGAGTAAATCTTGATGCTTCAAAAGGATTGTTGGAAGGTTCAGCAATAAATTTTTATGAAAAAGGAATTACTCAAAAAGAAGTAGAGGCTTTTTATGCAACGAAAAAAAGTCCAGATCCAAAGAAACCATATTCTTTTGGTTTGAATTCTAAATTGGTTCGAAATGCGAATGGTCAATTAGAAGAAAAAGTTTGGAAAAGTGGTGGTATGTATGGGCCAGCGATTGATAAAATTATTTATTGGTTGGAAAAAGCGCAAAAAGTTGCCGAGAATAAAAACCAAGGAGATGCTATTGGACTTTTAATAAAATATTATAAAACTGGAGATCTTAAAACTTGGGATGACTATAACATTGCTTGGTTGCAAGCGACAGAAGGGAATATTGATTATATCAACAGCTTTATAGAAGTATATAATGATCCTTTAGGATATAGAGGTTCTTATGAAGGAATAGTGCAAATTAAGGATTTTGATATGTCCAAAAAAATGGAAGTAGTATCAAAAAATGCTCAATGGTTTGAAGATAATTCACCATTAGCTCCAGAACACAAAAAGAAAAATGTAGTTGGTGTTTCATATAAAACGGTTGTTGTTGCTGGAGAATCAGGGGATTCATCACCAAGTACACCAATCGGAGTGAATTTGCCAAATGCAGATTGGATTCGTGCAGAACATGGTTCTAAATCGGTTTCACTTGGAAATATTATTGATGCTTACTCCAAAGTAGGTGGAAAGGGGAGACTTCAAGAATTTGCCAATGATGCGGAGGAAATAAGATTGGCTGAAAAATATGCTGAATTGGGAAGTAAACTGCACACTTCTTTGCATGAAGTAGTAGGACATGCATCAGGTCAAATCAATCCAGGTGTTGGAACTCCAAAAGAAACTTTGAAAAATTACTCTTCAACATTAGAAGAAGGAAGAGCTGATTTGGTAGGGTTGTACTATTTATACAATCCTAAAATTCAGGAAATTGGTTTAGTTGATAATTGGAAAGAATTAGGAACGCAGTGTTATGATAGCTACATCAGAAACGGTTTAATGACTCAATTGGTTCGTTTAGAATTAGGTGCAAATATTGAGGAAGCTCATATGAGAAACCGTCAATGGGTAAGTGCTTGGGTATTTGAAAAAGGTAAAAAAGACAATGTTATTGAAAAGATTACCCGTGATGGAAAAACCTATTTTAATATTACCGATTATGATAAATTACATGATTTATTTGGTCAATTGTTGAAAGAAGTACAACGAATTAAATCTGAGGGTGATTTTGAAGCTGGAAAAGCTTTAGTAGAAAATTATGGTGTTAAAGTTGATCAAAAAATACATGCTGAAATATTAGAACGTAATAAACAATTTCCAGATGCCCCTTATAGTGGTTTTGTGAATCCAGTTTTGGTTCCTAAGTTAAATGCTAAAGGAGAGATAATATCGATAGCGATACAACAACCTAAAACATTTGCAGAACAAATGTTGAACTATTCTAAAATTTATGGTTTTCTTCCATTAGAAAATTAATAAAATAGTATAATATCAAAAAAACGCCCACAGTGATGTTGGGCGTTTTTATTTTAGTGTTTAAAGTAAATCTTAATTATAAATAGGAGTCCTATAAAAACCAAAAAGCCGATTAAGATTTTATAATTTCCTTTGTAGAAGACTTTGTGTAGGCTAGCATCCTTTCGGTATGCAAATACCATTGCTATGACAAATGCGATAAAAAAACAGAGAGCAAATATTAATTGACCTTGGCTGAACATGTTTGAATAATTTTTGGCAAATTTAGCTAATAGTTTAGAAATAGTTGTTAATTTTCCATTTCAAATAAATAATAATAAAGGATGGAAAAACAAATCAACGCTGTTAAGGAATTTCATACGGCATTTAGGATAGGACATAGTGAAACGCCGATTGCTAGTTTAGGCGAAGCCAAAAATATACTTCGTTACAACTTGATGAAAGAAGAGAATGAAGAGTATCTTGAAGCAGTTCAGAATAACGACTTAGTAGAAATTGCAGATGCACTTGGGGATATGATGTATATTCTTTGCGGTACTATTATTGAGCATGGTTTACAACATAAAATTGAAGCTGTTTTTGATGAAATCCAACGCTCTAATATGAGTAAATTAGGTGAAGATGGAAATCCTATTTACCGTGAAGATGGGAAAGTAATGAAAGGCCCTAACTATTTCAAACCTGATTTTTCGAAACTGATTTAAATAGCGTATTATACTTGGTAAAACAAAAAAGCGATTTTCAAACTGAAAATCGCTTTTTTTATAACTTGCAATCTGCAATCTGCAATCTTGATTCTGCAGTCTAAAATCTATACTTTAACTGTCCAACCAAACGTATCTTCTGTAAGTTTGTTTTGAAGGCTTGTTAGTTTTTCTTTTAATAAAGAAGCAAATGAATTTTCAATTTTTGGTAATTCATAATAAACATCTTTGTATGAGTAACCTGCAATCGGGTTAACAACAGCAGCGGTACCAGCACCAAAAATCTCTTTTAAGGTTCCGTTTTTAGAAGCTTCAACAAGTTCAGAAACTAATACAGGACGTACTTCTACCGAGATTCCTTCTTTTTTGGCCATGTCGATAAGACTTTTTCTAGTAATGCCATCAAGAATACGTTCACTTACAGGTGCTGTCAACAAGGTATCATTTATTCTAAAAAACACGTTCATTGTACCAGCTTCTTCAAGTTTGGTATGTGTAGCGTCATCAGTCCAGATTACTTGTTGGAATCCTTCTTTGTTAGCCAAAGTAGTTGGGTAGAATTGAGCAGCGTAGTTACCCGCAGCTTTTGCAGCACCAATACCACCATTTGCAGCTCTACTAAAATGTTCAGCAATTAATACTTTTACTTCTCCAGAATAATAGGCTTTTGCAGGAGATAATAATATCATGAATTTATAATCTTCTGATGGATTGGCAACTACACCAGTTCCTGTAGCAATCATAAATGGTCTGATGTACATAGTACTTCCGTTTCCTTTTTTTACCCAAGCTTGGTCTAATTTTAATAATTGTTTCAATCCTTCCATAAAAACAAATTCTGGAACTTCTGGCATAGCCATTCTTAAAGCTGATGTATTGAAACGTTTGTAGTTTTCATCCGGTCTAAAAAGCCATACATCATCATTATCATCTTTGTAAGCTTTCATGCCTTCAAAAATGGCTTGTCCGTAATGAAATACTTTGGCAGATGGATCAAGTAAGAAAGGCGCGTACGGTTTAATAACTGGTTGTTGCCATTCTCCATTGATGTAATCACATTCAAATAAATGATCTGTGAATACTGCTCCAAAGCTTAAATTATCAAAATCAACTTCATTTATTTTTGAAGTAGCTGCTTTTATTATTTCTATTTTGTTGGCTTGAGTGGTACTCATAATTGTTGCTTAATATGTTTTAAAAAAATAGTTATTTAGTTAATAAAATGGCTATACTGAAATTTTTTTCTATAACCAGAGTAATTATTGATTGCAAAATTAAATAAAAATCGGATAAATACTTGTCAAAATATCATTAATTATGGTGTTTAACTGTGATTTAATTATTGTATAATTTTATTTGAGAATTGAAGTGAAATTATATGGATTATATAAAAAATATGGTTTTTAGATAGTGATAAGAAATTCTTTTATTTAATTTTGAACGCATTATAGCGTTTGAAAACGCTTTATCACTTCAATAAACACATTTTGGAAAGAGAAATTATACGAACTCAGGATGGTTCTACAACAATTCATATTAAAGAATGGAACGAATGTTATCATTCTAAACATGGTGCAATACAGGAAGCTAAGCATGTTTTTATAAAAAATGGATTGGCATTGTTTCCAAATCAAAGTATCTCAATCCTTGAAATTGGTTTTGGTACAGGCTTAAATACTTTTATTACCTATTTGGAAGCTCAAAAATTAGGTCAAACTATAGATTATGTTGGGGTAGAAGCCTATCCGATTTCTGAAGATGAAATTCAATCTATGAATTATTTGGAGGAATTGGATGCTTTAGATTCAAAAGTTATTTTTGATAAAATACATTCAACAAATTGGGAAGAAAAGAACAATTTGTCAGAAAGCTTTTCTTTGACAAAAAGAAAGCAGTTTTTTGAGGATATTGAGGATATAGAAAAATTTGATTTAATTTATTTTGATGCTTTTGGTTATCGTGTTCAACCAGAATTATGGAGTACCACAATATTTGAAAAAATGTATAAATCGCTCAAACAAAACTCAGTGTTAGTGACTTACGCAGCTAGAGGTGTTGTAAAGAGAAGTATGATTGAAGTAGGTTTCACCGTTGAAAAATTAGCAGGTCCTCCTGGTAAAAGAGAAATGTTTAGAGCCAGAAAGTAATTTTTTTGCTTGCCATCGATTTGTAAAGAAATGTTACGAAAACGATATAATTTTTATATTTCTTTGTTAAAAAAAATAATTGTATATAAAAAAAATGTACATTTACACCACGTTAAAATCAAGATCTAACCCCAAAAAATCTTAATTTATTATGTCTAAAGTAATGTTTGATTATACAAAATCGGTGCTAGAAAGAGTGAGTTTTGACCCAGCACTTTTTTGTAAAGAATTAGAAAAAGCAATAAGAACACTTTTGCCTTTTGAATTGGATCAATTAAGAGAGTGGTTGTTTAGCTTCACAATTGAAAAACCAGAATTGAAACAGTGTTTAATAATTGTAAATCCATAAATAGAAAAGGAATCAAGTAATTGGTTCCTTTTTTTTGTGTTATACAGTTATTTAATAATTGTAAAGGAAAAGTATTTTGTTTTCTTTGGATTACAAAATGATTTGTAACGGCGTATTTAGTCGGTTGTATTTGTATTTAATAGATGTTTTTATTTGCAAGATTCAATTATTTCAATACTTTTGTTACTGTTTACTAACAAAATATTTAAACCTTTTTTGGTATGTCTAGAATGATTTATGATTATACAAAAATGGTACTCGAAAGAGTGAGTTTTGATCCAAAGCTTTTTGAAAAAGAGTTGAAAAAAGCTTTAAGGAGTTTATTACCTTATGAGATTGATCATTTAAGAAACTGGTTGTTTTTCTTTACGGATGAAAAACCAGAATTGAAGAGATGTTTGATTTATCTGCAAAGTAATTAGAAATAAAAAAGGAACCGATTTGGTTCCTTTTTTTATATGAATTACTTTTTTAGAAGTGGACTAATGATTTGAACGTTCTGAAAAACAATTGCGCCTTTTACAACTCCCGAAATGCTACTTCTTAAAGCATCAATAATTTGAATCTTCAATTCGCTTTTAGGGTAAATTAAGCTTACTTCGCGGGCTGGTTTTGGTTCTTTAAAATGTCTAAGTTTTAATTTGTCTGATTCTTTTAAATCTAAGGTATGTAAGTAGGGAAGTAAAGTTGTTCCCAATCCTTCATCAGCCAGTTTTATTAATGTTTCAAAGCTACCGCTTTCAATTTGAAAAGTTTTTAATCCAGTTTCATTTCTGTTTTTACACAAATTCAAAATACCATCTCTAAAACAATGTCCGTCTTGAAGTAACAGAATGTCGTTGATATTAAGATCGTCTATTTCAATTTCTTCTTTTTGGAAAATGGCGTTGTTTTCTGGAATATAAGCGACAAAAGGTTCAAAGTATAAAACAATTTCTTTAATCTTTTCATCCTCCAGAGGTGTTGCTGCAATTGCCGCATCAAGATTGCCATTTTTTAGTTTAGTAATTATTTCCTCGGTGTTCAATTCCTCAATAATCAACTTTACTTTTGGGTATTTCTTAATGAAATTATTCAAAAACATAGGGAGTAGAGTAGGCATAATTGTCGGGATAATACCGAGTCTAAATTCACCGCCGATAAAACCTTTCTGTTGTTCTACTATATCTTGTATACGATCGGCTTCATTAACTATGTTTTTGGCTTGGTTAACAATTTTTTGACCAATATCTGTTAATTGAATCGGTTTTTTGGTACGATCAAAAATCTGAATATTGAGTTCTTCTTCAATTTTTTGAATTTGCATACTCAATGTTGGTTGAGTTACGAAACATTTTTCGGCAGCTAGTGTGAAATTTTTGTGTTCGGCTACTGCAAGTACATATTTGAGTTGTGTGATTGTCATTGAATAGTATATTTTTATGCAAATATAAAAACAATCAATTTAATTTATAGTTATTTTTTGAGTTTAATAGATAATTTTGATCAAAAATATAAAAGATGCGGTGTATTGTTGTAATTTTAAGCCTACATCAAATTAAATAAATTGTTTCAAATAAAAGTTTGGAATACTAATAAATAAAATAGAAAGTATGAAACTAAATACAATTGGATTACCAGTAGAAGAATCAGAAGTTATAATAGTTGAACTGAATGTACTTTTGTCGAATTATCAAATCTATTATCAAAGTTTAAGAGGTTTGCATTGGAATATTAGAGGAAGACGATTTTTTGATTTGCATCTTAAATTTGAAGAATTGTATAATGACTCGCAACTGAAAATTGATTTAATAGCGGAAAGAGTTTTAACATTGGGCGGAAGACCATTGCACACTTTTGAAGATTATATCAAATTCAATCAATTACCAATTGGAAAGAATATTTCGAATGACGTAGCCGGTATTGAATTAATCGTGAGTTCACTTTCGAAATTACTAAAAATAGAAAGAGAAATTCTAAGTAAAGCCTCAGAAATAAATGATGAAGGAACTAGTTCTTTGGTGAGTGATTTTATAGTAGAACAAGAAAAAACCATTTGGATGATGAATGCCTGGTTGGAAGAAAGCTTGTAAATATTTAAATAAATTTTACTTATGGCCCAATAATTTTTTTGAATTTATTGGGCTATTTGTTTTGTTAAGAAAAAATTAATTTTGCAAAACTAATTTTTTAATTCAATATCTATCTGTTACATTTGCCGACATGAGAATCTTTGCAAGCATAGTATTAATATTTTTTGTCTTATTCCTCGCGGCTCCAACAATTGTGGCGTGCATGGAAAAGGATAAGAATTCTGCAGGTTTATGCGAAGATTGTAACACTTCACCTTCTTCCACTTTTGAAGAAATAAAGCATGAAATAAAATATTATACATTCAATGATTTTTTAGAAATGTCCTTTTTTGATTCTGAAAAAAAATCTGAACGTATTATTTTTGAAAATTTATCCAAGCATGATTTAATTTGTGCTTCCATATTTATCCCTCCTCCTAACAAGGCATAGTTTTTTACCGATTTTTCATTATTTATTTCTATTGACACCTATTTAGCAATTAATAGAGCAAATTTTATTTTGTTTATTTATTGTTAATGTAATTATGGTATTCTCTGATTTAATTTAAATTTAGGATCAGTATTTTTATTTGTTT
Source organism: Flavobacterium granuli (assembly GCF_031456055.1). Taxonomy (GTDB): domain Bacteria; phylum Bacteroidota; class Bacteroidia; order Flavobacteriales; family Flavobacteriaceae; genus Flavobacterium; species Flavobacterium granuli_A. Next base: position 196,947 of record NZ_JAVDTX010000001.1, on the reverse strand, counting down.
GAGTCTTTTTTTAGGATGTTTTTGTCCTTAATTAATTTAGATTTTTACTAAAGAAAATATTGAAAATAATGATAATGGTATTCTTTTTTTTAGATATCAATGTTTACTCATTGGCTATCTACCTACCACTATAGTCTTACACTGTAGTAAAAAATGAATTTAAACTTTTATAATATTTTTTATTATGTCAAAAAAAATTAATCTTTTTACCCATTTTAAATCGGATTTTGCTTCTGGTTTAGTTGTTTTTTTGGTTGCCTTGCCACTTTGTTTAGGAATTGCAATGGCTTCTGGAGCTCCATTGTTTTCAGGAATTATTTCAGGAATAATTGGAGGTATTGTTGTTGGGTATTTGAGTCAGTCGCAAATAAGTGTTTCTGGGCCTGCAGCAGGTTTGACTGCTATTGTATTAACTGCAATAACTGATTTGGGTGCTTTTGATGTATTTTTAACGGCTGTTTTTATTGCTGGATTAATTCAATTGGGATTAGGCTTTTTAAAAGCAGGAAGCATTTCTAATTATTTCCCAACTAATGTAATAGAGGGAATGTTAGCGGGTATCGGAGTTATCATCATTATGAAGCAACTACCGCACGCTTTTGGTTACGATGCCGATTTTGAAGGAAATGAGGCTTTTGCAGGAAACACAAATAATTCTTTTTCAGCTTTATTTGATGTTTTTAATCATGTGCAATTGGGAGCAATATTGATTGCCTTAGTTTCAATTGGAATTTTGATTATGTGGGACAAAGTTCCTGCATTGAAAAAATTAAAATTGGTGCCTGGTGCTTTGGTTGCAGTAATAATTAGTGTTTTGTTGAACGAGTTTTTTATTGCTTCTGGAAGTTCTTTAGCAATTGGAAGTGAACATTTGGTTTCATTGCCTATTCCAACTACTGTGGAAGAATTTAAAGCAATCATTGTTATGCCAAATTTTGCTGGGATAACCAATCCAAAAGTTTGGATTGTAGGTTTGACTATAGCCATTGTAGCTTCTATTGAAACGTTATTGTGTATTGAAGCTGCTGACAGAATGGATGTTCACAAACGATTTACTAATACTAATGTTGAATTAAAAGCACAAGGAATTGGAAATATAGTGAGTTCACTTTTAGGAGGATTGCCTATGACATCGGTTGTTGTTCGTTCTTCAGCCAATAATGCGGCTGGAGCCAAATCAAAATTATCAGCAATAATCCATGGTGTGTTATTATTGGTAAGTGTAGTTACAATCCCTTTTCTTTTGAATAAAATACCTTTGGCAACATTGGCAGCTGTATTAATTTTAGTTGGTTATAAATTAGCAAAACCAGCTACATTCAAACATTTTTGGCATTATGGGAAGTATCAATTTTTGCCATTTATAGCTACTTTTTTAGGTGTGGTGTTTACTGATTTGCTAAAAGGTGTTGCTTTAGGAATTATAATTAGTGTTGCCTTTATATTAAGAGGAAATCTTAAAAGAGCATATAGTTTTAGAAAAAATGAGTACGTTGACGGAGATGTTATTAATATTGATTTGGCTCAGGAAGTTTCTTTTTTGAATAAAGCTGCCATTAAAATGACATTGGCAAACATTCCAGAGAATAGTAAAGTTGTTATCAATGCTCAGGACACCGTTTATATTGCCCATGATATTTTGGATTTAATACTTGAGTTTAAGACAACAAGAGCTATTGATGAGAATATAAAGGTGAAGTTAATAGGGTTTAAAAAAGAATATGCATTAGAGAATAGTACCGAAGTTCAAAACCATGTAACCATCGAGCATCATTATGATTTTATAAAAAGAGAAATGGTGGAAAAGAAGGTTGTAAAAGAAGTGTTTCCAGAATAATTTGTGATTTTTAAAGTATTAGACTTTTATACAGTGTATTATATTTAATTTTGAATAATAAAGAAAAAACTAACTAACATGAGCGATTTTTATAAAAAAATATTAGACAATAATAAGCAATGGGTTGAAGATCAATTAAATCTTGATCCAGATTATTTTAAAGACTTAGCCAAAGGGCAAACCCCGCCATTATTATGGATTGGTTGTTCGGACAGTCGTGTTCCTGCTAACGAAATTATCGGGGCTAAACCAGGTGAGGTTTTTGTACATAGAAACATTGCCAATATGGTTGTGCATACTGATATGAATATGTTAAGTGTCCTCGATTATGCTGTAAATGTTTTAAAAGTTAAACATGTAATTGTGTGTGGACACTATGGCTGTGGTGGAGTTAAAACAGCAATGAGTAACCAATCAGTTGGAATTATAGACAACTGGATTAGACACATAAAGGATGTTTATCGCTTGCATCATGTTTACCTTGATTCCATAATTGATGAAAATGAAAGATTTAATAAATTCGTAGAGATCAATGTAAAAGAACAAGTCTATGATTTGGCCAAGACTTCAATAGTACAATCTGCTTGGAATAACGGACAAGAATTAAGTATCCACGGATGGGTTTATGGTTTAAATTCAGGTTTCGTTACCGATTTGGGAGTAAATTTCAGTTCGGATAAAGATTTGGGTGGAGTATACCAACTTAATTTCACTAAGTAAAAAGTTGAATTCTCTAGAGATAGAGTGAAATTTTAAATATTAAAAAGGCTGTCAAATTTTAGACAGCCTTTTTTATTAATCGTCAATTTCTAAATTTTCATTAAATGCCGAGGGTAAAAGTTTTGGAATAAACTTAATTAGGAGTGGTAATAATAAGCTTCCTCCTGGAAGTAAAAAAATAGTCAGAGAAGGGACAGTTTTACAAATATCCAATAATTGTTTTTTTACTTTTTTCTTTTCTTTTTCGTCTAAGTCTCTATGGGTCGAATGAGCCAAAAGCAACATCAATTCTTTACTTTGAACTATTTCCTTAATCAATCTCGATTTATTGCGTGAAATCAGTGTAATGACACTCTTTGTAGTCTGATCATAAAAATGCTTTACTGGATTCGAATAATTAAAATAAGGAATTTCTTTCCTGTGCTTACTTATAAAGCTATCTGTACTGCTAATACTTAGTGTTACAAAATCATCTTCAATAAATAATGAATTTGCCAAAGTGTGTAAAAAATAAGATTCGTTATTTTCGATAATTCCATCGCTCCATAAAGCCATTCCTGCAATATCAATTAAGTATTTTTTTTCCAGTTCGGCAGTGAAATAGTCTAATTCAAGCGTTTCTAATGTGATATTTTCTTTTTTGGAAAATTTGCTATATCGAATTGAGGCCTCAAACAACTTAATTAATAAATCATCATATTGTGATTTGTTATTCTTTATTTTCAAAGCCAGAATAACAATGTTTACAATCGTTTCTTCAATTTTTTTGAGATATTTCTCGGGAATTTGCCCCTGTATCAAATATTGGCGAAAAGCCAAAACATCTATAAACAATAGTGCATTGGTTACTAAATGCGAAAAATTTTTGTTGATTATATTGTCATTCGTCTGTACACGCTCATCAATTATTTTTTCTAAAGTTAATGAAGGCGTATTTTTTGGAACAATTTTTTTGAATAAGCTAAATCCTTCTGGATGCATTTCCTTGTAAAAAAGATTTGCTTGCTCAATAAAATCCGAAGGCTGTTTTTCATTATTAGTTAATGAAAAAATGCTGTATAAAGCATTCAATAAGGCTATTTTGGAAATTTCTTCTTTGAACCACCCTTTGGATTTTATTTCAAAAGGTGTGTTAAATGAAATGATATGCCCATAGATAAAACCAGTATCTCTTAATTTTTGGTAATAACTATCTTCCGTTTCAGAAACGGTGTGTTCTGATAACTTAAGTTTTGTAAAGAATTTATCTATCCAACCTGATGCCGAAGGGTTAATCATTGCTTAATTTTGATTATGCAAAGCTATGTTTTTTTATGGATCAATGTATATTTCTTTGTTTTTTAAAATGATCTCATCAAGAATTTTTGTGAATTTTTGTGAATTTTTTTATTTTTTTATTTCAACAAAAAATGTAGTCCCTTCGTCAACTTTACTTTCTGCCCAAATGTTTCCTCCCATGGCTTCTATCTGGCTTTTTGTCATAAATAACCCAAAACCTTTAGCTTCGGGATGATCATGGAATGTTTTTCGGATTTTAAAAAGACTGTCTTTATGTTTCTCCAAATCGATTCCTAATCCATTATCTGAAACGGACAGAATGATATTCCCGTTCTTTACTTCTGTTTTAATCTTAACTATAGGGGCCCTTTTTGGTGATCTGTATTTGAAAGCATTGCTGATTAAATTCAGCAGTAAGCTGTCTAAATATTTATGAGAATATTTAATTACCGGAGCCTCATCAAAATCAATCTGAATTACTGCTTTTAGTAATTTGATTTGTATTTCAAACCCAATAAGAGTCTTATTCATGGCTTCTTTCAAAACAATTTCATCCAATTTTATTTCGGTGTCATGCTTTATTTGTACTGTCTCAATCAATTCCTCAAAAACCAGATTTAAATGATTGATTGTTTTGGTCATATTCTCAATTAACTCTTTTTGTTCATTTTTATCGTCTGTTTCCTTCAGGAATTCCAGGAATGCACTAATATTTGTCAGTGGTCCTCGCAAATTATGGGAAACTATATTGGTAAAATCTACCAATTGTGTGTTTGCTATTTGCAATGTATTGGCATATCGGTTCAATTCTTCCTCTCCTTTTTTTCTTTTAGTGATATCAGAACGAATGGCGACATATTGATAGGGCTTTCCATATTCATTTAAAAAAGGAATAATAGTGGTGTCAACCCAATAAAAAGAACCATCTTTGGCTTTGTTTTTCAATTCACCTTTCCAGATATTCCCTTTGGCAATGGTCACCCAAAGCTCCTTGATGAATTCTTTAGAATGGTGACCCGAGTTAATGATTCTGTGATCTTGGCCTATTAGATCTTCACGGGAATACTTTGATATTTTGCAAAAATTATCATTTACGTGAGTAATAAAACCTCTTTGGTCGGTTATGGCTATAATAGCCGATTCGTCTAAGGCGTGTTTATAGTCTGAAATCTCCTTAATGGTTTTTTCAAGTTGTTCCTCATTTTTTTTCCTTTCTGAAATGTCAGAGCGGATGGCAACATATTGATAAGGCTTTCCATATTCATTCAAAAAGGGAACAATCGTGGTGTCAACCCAATAGGCAGAACCGTCTTTTGCTTCATTTTTCAATTCGCCTTTCCAAACTTTTCCTTTGGCAATGGTACCCCAGAGTTCTTTAATAAAATCTTTGGAATGGTGGCCTGAGTTAATGATTCTATGATCCTTTCCGATTAGTTCTTCACGGGAATATTTTGATATTTTACAAAAATTATCATTTACGTGAGAGATGACCCCTCTTTGGTCAGTTATGGCGATAATAGCCGATTCTTCTAGAGCGTATTTATAATCTGAAATTTCCCTTATCGTTTTTTGAAGTTCTTCCTCAGCTTTTTTTCTTTCGGTAATATCAGAACCAATGGATATATATTGATAAGGTCTTCCATATTCATTTAAAAAAGGAACAATCGTAGTGTCAACCCAATAAAAAGAACCGTCTTTGTCTATGTTTTTTATTTCACCCTTCCACACTTTTTTGTTACTGATGGTCTCCCAAAGTTCCTTAATGAATTCTTTGGAATGGTGGCCGGAGTTTACGGCTTTGTGATTCTTGCCTATTAATTCTTCACAGGAATATTTAGATATTTTACAGAAATTATCATTTATGTGGGTAATAATACCATTTTGATTGGTAATGTCAATAATTGCAGATTCATCAAGGGCATATTTATAGTCGGAAATTTCTTTTATTGTTTTTTGGAGCTCTTCTTCTGCTTTCTTTTTTTCGGTTATATCTGTGCCAATACTTAAGAATTGATAAGGCTTACCTTCTATGTTCAAGAAAGGGACAATGGTTGTGTCAACCCAGTAAACAGATCCGTCTTTGGTTATGTTTTTTAATTCCCCTTTCCATACTTTTTTGTTCAAGATGGTTTCCCAAAGTTCTTTAAAGAATTCTTTGGAATGGTGACCTGAGTTTACAATTCTATGGTCTTTACCAATTAGTTCTTCAGATGTATATTTAGATATTTTACAGAAATTATCATTTACGTGAGTAATAACACCATTTTGATCGGTAATGTCAACAATAGCAGATTCATCAAGTGCATATTTGTAATCTGAAATTTCCTTTATCGTCTTTTTAAGATCGTCTGTTTTTTTTAAATCTTCTTTCATGGCCATGGCTTCAAATTCATTTATTGCAAAAAAAGTTTAGGATATTTTGCTAAAAAAAAATACTCATACAAAAATAATGAATAATAACGATGTAAGGATTATTTTAACGATTAAATACGGTATTTTTAAAAAATTGTAATATTTTTATTTAAAAAAAAAACATTACAATAATATTGAAGTTTTATAAACGAAAATGTTTTGAGCAAAATTAATCTCTCGATTTTTTATTTTGTTGGCAAAGGTCAATTATAATAGTAATTCTATTGTTTCTGGTTTCAGGTCTTTTGGCTTGGTTGAGCCAATATAGATATCCTTTTCGATAGGAAGGACTGAAGTTTTTATAGTTTTCAAAAGCAATTTGATTTTTTTCGAATGCCAGTGCTAAATCTTCAGGAATTATCAAATCTTCAACAGCGTCCAATGAAATCCAGGAGCCGTTTTGTTTGGCAATTTCAATTTTGGCTAACCCGCTTTCGTGCATTAGATTTTCGGCAATGAGTTTTTCAATGTAGGTTTTGTTGACTTTGCTCCAAACACTTTTTTTTTTCCTGGGAGAAAAGATTTGCTTTCGGCTGTGTTCATCCACATTTCTGACGGTAGAATCAATCCAACCGTAGCAAATTGCTACTTGGACGGCTTCTTCCCAACGCATACTTTCAAATGGACTATTTACTTTATAGAAAATCAAATACACACCAGTTGACAAATGATGATTGTTATGTAACCATTCTCGCCAATCTGATGCGTTTTTGAAATAGAGATGTTCTTTTTCTTTCAAGAGAATATGCTATGTTTTATTTTATAATGGATGAACAAGCTATTCTTCCACCAGCGTTTCCTGTTGGTTGTGTTACAAAATCATCAGCGCCTTGATGAACGATAAGACCTTTTCCTAGAATATCTTTTGTTGGGTCTTCGCCGCCAATAGACCATTCATCTGTTGTAAAAGTAATAGTGCCATTTCCTTTTTCATCTGCAGTAAAATTACCGATATCACCTTTATGATGTTCTGCTTCTCCCCATTTTCCATGTTTTTTGAAAGTTGGGTTCCAGTGACCTCCGGCAGAACTTCCGTCAGCAGCTGAGCAATCTGATTTTTCATGAATGTGAATGGCATGAATTCCTGGTTGTAATCCGGCAATTTTTGCAACAAAAGTTACTTTACCATTTTTCTCAGTGAATGAAGCTGTTCCAGTAACTTTACTATTACTTTTTGATTCAAAAGTAAGGTTTAGACTTTTGGAATCGCTGGATTTGCTATTGGTCTTACAGCCAATGATTACCGCGATAATTATAGCAGCGGAAAAGATTATTTTTTTCATGATTTTAAAAAATTATAATTGGATTATAAAATTACGTATAAAAAAGCGTATTAAAATTAAATTGTTTCTTAAAATCTATTTTGACTTTTCCCCAACAAAATGGTTGGTTGGCGATTTAAATAATATATTAAAAGAAGTTAAACTACCATAAATACGTGTAATGTATTGCTGCAATTCAATCTTTTCTATTTCTTCAATTTTGCTGCTGTTTATCTTTTGTTCCATTACACGTAACCTATCACGAACCATTATGATTTTATGGAAAAAAGTGTCAATTGGAATTTCTTTGGAAGATAATCCTGCCTGCCCTGGTTCCAAAATTAATTTACCTCCTTTCCATTTGTCTCCAATCGGTACAATTTCGGAAACATCCGACCATTTTTTCAAAAGATCTCGTAGGCTCTGTTCCACTTCCGAAAAACTTACTGTGTCCACTTCATCAACGGTCGCTTCGATAACTTTGAATTCATCATTTAATGGGATCGTTTCAAGTCCATTTTCTATAAAAGTTATCCAATATTCTTTGGATGAAACATTGGTTATTACTCCTTTTCCATATTCTGGGTGCTCAATTCGGGAACCTATACCTAGTAGTGTCATGATGTTTTTTCTTTTTCACGAAAATAATGATACCTTTTTTAAAAAACAAATTTGAATTCGAAACGTCTTTTTCTTATTAATTTTTATTATTTTTACCTAACATGATTTTTAAATTATTGACTATGAGCAAAATAATCGTATTGATGGTTTTTATTTGTATGGGGTTTGTTTCATGCAGTACACCAAAAACAGCTGTGAAAGAAGTTTCAATTGAAGGAACTTGGAAATTGAATTACATAACTGGCCCGAAAATAGCCTTTGACGGTTTGTTTCCCGAAAATAAACCAACAATTATTTTCGATTTAAAACAAAATAGATTTACTGGAAACAATAGCTGTAATCAATATTTTGGAGCCTTGCTTACAGACGGGGGGAAAATTAATTTTAAGGATGCCAAAATTGCTATGACTATGATGGCTTGTGAAGGTGATGGAGATTCGGTTTATATGGAAGCCCTAAATAAAATTGAATCGTACACGATTACAGATGATGGAAAAACGTTAAATTTTTTATTAGGTAATGTTGTGATGTTGCGATTTATTCATCAATAATTTTTTTTTAATTGTTGCGTTTTATCATTAAAAACAATACAGATGAAAACAGTAATATTATCTTTTTTTCTTTCTTTTTCAATGCTAATTGGTTTTGCACAGGAAAAAACGAAGCAGCAAATAAAAGAAGAACAAAAACTAGCAAAACAAAAAAAAGTGGAAGCACTTGTTGATTCCAAAGAGTATGAATTTGAAGGAGACATGGCCTACCCTCAAGGAGGAAGAAGCATTAATTTGACTACAAACACAAATTATTTGCAATTCAAAAATGATTCCATTCACAGTGAAATGCCTTATTTTGGGAGAGCTTATGCGGGAGTGGCTTATGGCGGAGGAGGAGGTTTGAGTTTTAAAGGACCAATTAAAGATTATTCAATTACAAAAGGGAAGAAGAACATTATAGTAAAAGCAGAAATCACAGATAATTCGGATTATTACTCAATTACTTTAACAGTCTTTTACGATGGAGATGCTTCTTTGGCCATAAGTTCTAATAATCGTGATCCGATAAATTATAGAGGGAGTATTGAAGAACTAAAAAAGAAATAATTGGTTGGATTTTCCGTTGATTAAATTATAGAATTATTTAACTCGTATCTTTGTTTCTAGTAAAACTAATTAGTTGGATTAGCTTAAAAGTAAATATCTCTTATGATAAAATTTTTAATTCCTTTTTTCATCGTTTTATATGGAAGTCAAAGTACTGTCAATGCTCAAACTAACTCAGATATTGACACGTCATGCCCACCCAAAACGGTTTTTGAATTATTTAAAAAGAAAGACTCAATTCTCGTTGTTAAACCTATCAAAAATAGTTTTTTACTTGTGATTCCAATAATTGGGGTACAGCCTGCAACTGGATTTAGCTACGGAGCGACAGGACAGTATACTTTCAAAGGTAAAGGAGCTTCTGATAAATATTCTTCTGCAAATTTGGGAGTGACTTTTACTACAAAAAAACAGATGTTAATTAATGTCAAAAATAATGTTCTATTAAAAAACAATAAAATTTATCTTAGAGGAGATTATCGACTTTATATTTTTACCCAACCCAATTATGGTTTAGGAACCAATATTATTCCAAAAAATAGAGATGATTCTGATTTTGATATTGAATCAATAAAGGAACCGATGGATTATAATTATTTTAAATTTCATCAAACCGCTTCATGGGAAATCAAAAAGGATTTTTATGTAGGTGGAGGAGTAGAAATAGATTGGTATTCGACTATTATTGATAAAAACCTTGATGTAGAAAACGGAAAATTCACTAACCATTATAATTATAGTATCCAAAATGGATTCAATGATAAAGAATATTTTGTGAACGGTTTAAGTGTTAATTTTATTTATGACTCGAGAGATAATCAGATTAATACAAGAAAAGGTTGGTTTGCAAATGTTAATTACCGTTTTAACGGGGATTTGTTTAATGACCAAAAAGCCAGTAATGTATTGAATACAGAGGTTAGGTATTTTGTTCCGTTGGATCCCAAAAAGGAGCAATTTATACTTGGATTTTGGGCGTTTGGACAGTTCGTTACCAATGGAACAGTTCCTTATTTAAATTTGCCGGCTTTAGGTTGGGATCAACGTAGTCGCAGTGGAGAAGGATATACACAAGGGCTGTTTAGAGGGAATAGTTTAGCTTATCTTCAAGTCGAATTAAGATTCCCCATAACTTGTAATCAGCTTCTTAGTGGAACTGTTTTTACTAATTACACAAGTGCGAGTAATAAGTATGATAACATTGGACTTTTGCAATATGTTCAGCCAGCATTTGGGTTTGGATTAAGGCTTTTAATTGATAAAGCTACCCGTACAAATCTTGTTTTTGATTATGCAATTGGTAATCAATCCAAAGGTTTTTATCTTAATGCAGGAGAAACTTTTTGATTTCTTTGTTCTTGATAAATAGTTCTTTATGGTAGATTTGTTTTTTTTATTTAATGTAATCTTAATGAAAAATTCTTATATTTGAGAGTAATTAACTAAATTTAAAACAAACAGACATGAAAAAAGTATTTTTATTATTTGCGGTAGCTTTTTCAGTTGCAACATTTGCCCAATCAACTTTGAAAGATGATATTGACGTTGTACAATCGGTTTATGGGAAATCCAAAACAGAATTGGTAAGACAATATATGGCATTGTCGGGTACTCAAGCTACAGATTTTGAGAAAATCTATGTAGCTTATGAAGCAGAAAGAAAAAAACTTGGAGAAGAAAAAGTATATTTAATTAATCAATACGCTACAGATTATGCAGCTTTGACAGAAAGTAAAGCAGATGTTATTGCTAAAGGTGTTTTGAAAAATAATTTAGCTTATGATAAGTTATATAGTTCTTATTATGAAAAAGCAAAAAAAGCTATAGGAGCAATAAATGCAACAAAATTCATCCAGCTTGAAATTTATTTGCAAACCGAAATTAGAAGTAGTTTGCAAAATGCTATACCTTTTGTCGGTGAATTAGAAATGACAAAAATAAAATAGTATTTTATTTATTCAAAAAAGAGCGTAATAATAATATTACGCTCTTTTTTTTGTAATTTTTATGTGTGTTTTTATACGTTAGAGATAATTAGTCCAAATATTTATAATTATAAGTTCTTTTGTCATAAAAAGTGTTAATTTTTGTTTCTTTATTTTAGAAAAAAAAGTTAAATTTGTTAATGTACTTTCCTAGTTTTATGTAATTTAAAAAATAAATCATGAAAAATTTAACTACCCCTTTTAGAATTGTCTTCACTTTTGCATTCGTGTTATTTATATTTTCAACTAATGTTTTTTCACAATCTGATGATTTTAGAGATTTTAAAAATTCATTGAAATTTAATGTGTCAAATACGTTGCTTTATGATAATTCATACCAGTTTTCATACGAGCGAATTATTAAAGAAAATCAAAGCTTAAATATTTTTACAGGGTATCAGGAGTTTCCATTAATAACAATTGATTTTGATGATGTTGCTTTTGCTAAAAATAGTAAAAGAAATGGTTATTCGATTGGTGCTGATTATAGATTTTTTTTAGGAAGTATCAATAAATATAAAGGGCCAAGAGGAGTTTATTTAGCACCATTTGTCAGCTTTTTTCAATTTGAAACGGACAGAAATATAATTTATACTAATCCTAATTCAGGATTGGTTAGCGAAGCGAATCTTGATTCAAAATTAAATTTAACTAATTTTGGTGGTGAGTTGGGATATCAATTTGTTCTATGGGATAGACTTGTTATAGATTGTGTTTTGTTTGGACCTTCTGTTACACATTACAACTACAATATAAAACTAGATGGAGAAATTCCAGGTCTTGATGAAAATGAAATGTTTCAAAAATTTATTGAGGCAATGAAAGATAAATTTCCAGAAATTGAGAATCTTTCAGGTGGAGTCGAAAAAAAAGGTGTGCAATCTATAACTGCTCTTGGGTTTAGATATAATATAAGTATTGGGTATAGATTTTAAAAAATCTAAAAGATTTACGAACCTCAATTTTTTGAGGTTTTTTTAGCCTTATTTTTTAGATGCATATTGATTTTGACTAAAACTGCTTCAAATGCGATTTTAGAAAAGATTTATAATTTTTTTTAATTCACGATATGATTGGGCAAGACTTTATTTGTGTTAGGAGATTTAATTTGTCGATTGTTGTTTTTTTAGTCATTTGTAATTGGTCATTTGCACAGGATCTAGAGCCAAGGGCTTATGCTAATATACCCAAAGGCGTCAACATTATAGTAGCTACTTATGGCTATATGAAAGGGGATGTTTTGACAGAGCCTTCTTTGCCTGTTGACGATTTTATTATTTCAAGCAATAATCTAGGGGCAGGGTATATGCGTTCTTTTGGTTTGGGAGGTAAGTTAGCCAGAATCCAGGTTGCTATTCCATATACTTTTATGGATGGAGAAGCGAAAGTAAGTGGTGAAAGGGTTACCGGAAATAGAACTGGCTTTGGTGATATGCGCTTACGATTTGGAGTCAATTTGTTAGGATCACCAGCTTTGGGTGTAAAAGAATTTAGCAAATATGAACAAAAAACAATATTTGGGGCAAGTTTGGTTGTCTCCGTTCCTACCGGTGTTTATTATCCAGACAAAAGAATTAATATTGGCACCAATCGTTGGGGATTCAAGCCAGAAATAGGAATGTCAAAGCGTTTTGAACACGTTTACGCAGAGTTGTATTCGGGTGTGTGGTTTTATACTCAAAATGATGAATTTCTTGGAGAAAATGATTTAGAGCAAAATCCAGTTTTCACTTTTCAAGGACACGCGAGCTATTTTTTTAAAAATAAAATGTGGGTTGCCGTTAACTTAAACTGGTTTAGTGGAGGAAAAACATTTGTAGATGAAGCACCTGCAGGCAGTGTAATCAATAGCTCCAGAATCGGTGGAACATTCTCGATGCCACTTTCAAAGATGCAGTCTATCAAATTACAGTTTAATACAGGGATTTTTAAAAACATTGGACTTAATTATGATTCTGTCAGTGTTGGGTATCAGTATGTGTTTTTATGAAAAAGATATTTTGAATCTATTCTGCTTTTAGAACTATATGATATTAATTTGCTTTGTAAACGTACTATTAATTGGTAATTATTATTAGTGTATTTTTTGTTATAAAGCTGTTAAATTGTTTATATTTGTATAGGTATATTGTTGATTTTGAGTTGGAAATAATATTTTGACTTAACCTAAGTGTATCTTTTTTGCAAGTTGAATTTTTTAAATTAAAAATTAGCTTATGGATTGCCTAGTTTTAAAAAGCCTTAGTAAAGAATTTGTTATTCTGATAATAGCTTGTTTTTTTTGTAAAATCGGATTTTCTCAAAATGAGGAAGGAGTCCGAATCATAAAATTGGATGAAGCCATACAGCTGGGTATAGAGAATAACAATCAGCTTAAAATGGCTAAGTCAGATGTTACAATTGCAAATGAAAATTTAGATCAGACTCAAATAGCAAAAGCGCCTATTTTTGGCGTGAATATGTCATATAATTATATAGGAAATCCCAAAGTATTTGAAGGTTTTTATGAAAAAAACGTCACTGTTGATTTTTATAACCAACAGGCCTCTGCCAATATTTATGCCTCTATGCCTCTATATTATGGAGGAGTAATCAATAATCAAATAGATAAGCAAAAATTAATAGTGAGCATGCAGGAGTCGGTTGCCAAGATGACCGAAACCGAAATTAAACAAACTATTACCACACAATTTTTTACTCTCGAAAAGTTATACAAGCAGATAGAGGTAACTAAACAAAATATCGTCAATACCAATTTACGTATCAAACAATTGGAATCAAGGGTTTCTAATGGACAAAATCTTAAAAGTGATTTGTTAAGAACCGAATTGCAAAAATCAAATTTCGAAGTAGCGGTTTTTCGTAGTTCCAATTCCATTGAGTTAATCAGCAATTATTTGGATATATTGACGGGGCTTCCTACCAATACTAAATTAAAACCAGTATTGGATGGTATTTTAATTCCAAAAAAAGAAGTGAGTTTGGAGGAAAGTTTGAATGAAGCCTACCAAAACCGTTCCGAAATCAAAAGATCTGAAATTAATGTTAAGATAGCAGAATCTTCTTTGGATATAACCAAGAGCGGTTTTAAACCCAATATCAACGCAAATTTGCTTTTTAATACTCAGTACCCAGCGCAATGGCCTGATTATACAGATAATATTCTCAATTATTGGGCAGCTGGTTTTTCTCTCAGTTGGGATATTTCCAGTCTCTATAATATAAAACACAAAGCCAATGCAGATAAGCTGCAAATAGATAAAAGCAATGTTTCGCTTAATGCCACAAAAGATATAATCAATCAAGACGTAAAAGCTGCTTATGTTCGATTTACTGAAAGTGTTAGGAATATTACAACTTTTAATAAAGATGTTGATTTGGCGCTGAGTAATTACAAAATTGTGAAAAGTCGCTATGATAATGATTTTGCTGTAATCAGTGACATCGTTGACGCAGAATTACAGCTGAATGAAGCGAAAATTTCTCTGAATAATGCCAACATAGATGCGATTATTCAATATTATTCTTTACAGTACGCAATGGGTAAACTTTAATTTTTTTTTATGAGCGAAGATAAAACAATCAATGAAGATGCCGTAAAAAGCGAGAAAAAGAGAAATACGATATTGACTATTCTTTCTTTTGTTTTCATTATAGGAGGGGGACTTTGGATATTAAGTTTGTTTTTTGATTTTCATCGGTATGAAACAACGAATAATGCCCAAGTTGAATCTTATATCAACAGTGTTACGGCTAGGGCAACAGGTCACGTGGCATCCATCCGTTTTGATTCCCATCAGTTTGTGCATAAAGGGGATACTTTGGTAATTCTTGATGATGAGGAATACAGAATTAAAGTAAAACAAGCTGAAGCTGATTTGGCAGTTGCAGAAGGAAATCTTCATTCATTGGAACAATCTATCGTTACTGCGACTTCCAAAGAAGCCGCTTCCAAAGATAAATTGTCCGGTGACAAGGCCGATCTTGATAAAGCGCAAAAAGATTACGAACGATTCAAGAATATGTATGCCGATTCTGCTGTAACGCGCAATCAATATGATCAAGTGGTTTCAAAGCTCCAATCGACTAAGTCTTATCTGAATGCTGGTGAGGAAGAGTTATTGGCTAGTGCATCGGCTACCAAACAAAGTTATACCAATCTCGAAGCAGCCAAAGCCACTGTAGAACGTAAAAAAGCCGATTTAGAAAATGCTCTATTGCAGTTGTCTTACACCCGAATCATTGCCTTGGCCGATGGTTATGCTGGAGAAAGAACCATATCTGTTGGCGAGTTGATTAGTGCCAATCAAGTGGTGGCAACATTAGTTTTAAACAGTAAAGTATGGGTAACCGCTAATTTTAAAGAAACCCAAATCGGAAAAATTAAGCTCGGTCAAGAAGTAGTTATTACTATTGATGCACTTGATGGCGAGGAATTTAAAGGGAAAGTAGTTGGGTTTTCCGCAGCAACTGGGGCTAAATTCTCAATGGTGGAGCCTGATAATTCTACAGGAAATTTTGTAAAAATCACACAACGCATTCCTGTAAAAATCGACTTTGAAGCTTCCGCAAAAGAATTGGAAGCCGTAAAACCTGGAATGAATGTCACTGTTGAAATAAAAAAATAAAAGGATGGCTTTAATAAAAAAAGGAAGTGTGTTTACTCTTGTGGGGCTTTATCTCCTTACTATTCCTTTTTTTAATGCCTTGAATGTGACTTCTTACGACAATTCACAGATATTGGGGCATTTCGGAGCTTCTACTACAGTTTTTACTTATTCGACATATATTCCTTTTTTTGCAATGCTCGGTTTCTTGCCTTTGGGACTGAAAATCGGAAAACAAATTCCAATGCGGACAATGATTTTATCCGTTAGTTTTTTGTCTATAATCTGTAATACGGCTACGCTTTATGCGACCACAATTGA
This sequence comes from Flavobacterium granuli, assembly GCF_031456055.1. Classification (GTDB taxonomy): domain Bacteria; phylum Bacteroidota; class Bacteroidia; order Flavobacteriales; family Flavobacteriaceae; genus Flavobacterium; species Flavobacterium granuli_A. The sequence goes on along the minus strand of NZ_JAVDTX010000001.1, from coordinate 180,804 downwards.
ATGGTTTACCGTTTGGCGTGCTTTGTTGGCCATTTTGTCTATCATAGGGATTTTTGCCACAATAATTCCCATACTCTTAAAATACAATCCGACTTTTAATATGCCTATTTTGTATGGCATTGTTCAATTTATTCTTCAGGGAAGCAAGCAACTGTATCAATACTTTGGAACACAAATGACAAGTATTCACAACTGGACTTTTGGAATTTACTTTCTGAATGTCAATTTTTTGGTGGCGATATTATTGGCTTGGATTTTTTATAGAAAAGATGTGGCGCCAATGAAATCAGTTTTTCAATTTGATTGGAGAGGTTGGCTTATTTTACTGTTGTTTTTGGTTGTGATTCTTTTTCTTTGTGCTGAAGGACAAACTCGCAATTGGCTGACTGATCCAAGAGTGGCTACTGCAACTGCTTTTTTACTGGTTATAGTTGGCATTTATTTGCTACACGTTCGGTTCAGCGACAACCCGATAATAAACACCGATGTGTATAAATACCGAAACGTAGTTTTAGGGTCTTTGCTTTTTTTTTATACCGGTATGATGAATGGCACAGGAAGTATTGTGACAGGATTTATGACCAATATTTTAGGCTTTGATAGTATCTATGTTGCCCAGACACATTTAGCCATTCTGATTGGCCTTTTTATAGCCATTCCGTTATCAACTTATCTTTTGTTCAAGCGGATTTATTTGGCTACGCTTTGGGTTACGGGGTTCGCTTGCTACGGAATGTATCACACTCTTCTTTATTTTAGATTTTATCCAGAAATAGATTCTTCCGATTTTTTTGGACCATTTATTTTTAAAGGGCTTGCCATTGGCTTTTTGTATCCAGCTGCATCGCTTTATATTTCAGAGAAAGTGCCTAAACCTTTGGGTGATTCCCGAATGATGAGCGGGGTGATTTCTCGTGCCGTTTTTGCTTCATTATTGGGTGGAGCGATTTTAGGAACTTTTATTTCCAATATGAATGTACAGCATAAAACCGGTCTTAGTCAGCAATTATCGGAATTAAATTCGGAGGCCAAAGCACAGTTGGACAAGAACAAGAAAGTTTTTATGCTCCAAGGTTTATCAGCTTGGGAAGCACAGAAAAAAGCCCAAAAAAGCCTTTCGAACCAAACATCACAGTCATCATTAATGCTGGCTTACAAAGATATTTATCTAGTAATGGCAGCTTTGTGTTTTTTCCCGATTCTGGTTCTCCTGATCTTTCGATTAGGACGAAGGCCAATTGGCCGCGTTGATGTGGAACCCATACCTTTTTAACGTTGCTAAGACTCTTAGATTCTAAGATTTGAATTGGTAAATTTTAAAAAGGATAAAATGATTATAAAATGCAGTGTAACTATTTTTCGTAAGCTAAGAATCTTAGCATCTAAATAAAACTATCATGATAAAAAAACAATATAATTTCTTGAATCATTTATGGAATAAGGAAAGTGGCCTCAGCGGAATGTTTGTGTTACTTTTTATTATGCATTTTGTACTGATTCCAATATTTGGAAGTTATTCTTCCTTTATGGTTATTATCAATATATTCTGGATGTTGTTTCTTATTGCAGGTATTATTTCTTTATCCAAAAACAAAAAACAAAGAGTCTCATTTGTAATTATTCCCTCTTTGTTTATACTTTTTAGTTGGATTTCGGTTTTTCGACAGACTCCATTTATTCTATTGGCCGATATCATTTTTACAATTGCAACTTTTATGTTGTTGATTTATTTGGTTTTGAAAAAAGTGTTTGAGCCAGGGCCAATTACGGAACATAGAGTTATAGGCTCAATAGTGGTTTATATGATTTTAGCCAATTTATGGTCTGTGATTTATTTGTTTATCTATGAACATATACCTGGAGCCTTCCAAATCACGTTGCCACCGTTTGAAAGCAATACTTTGCAAGCTAATTTTATGTATTTTAGTTATATAACGATTACAACGACAGGTTATGGAGATATTTTTCCTTTACATCCTTTTGCAAGAGCAATGGTGCAAATCGAAGCCATTATAGGAGTTTTGTATCCCGTCATCCTTATTGGCCGTCTTGTTTCGGATGCCAATGAAAACAAAGCCAAACAGAAACAAAAGCAATAATCATATTTTTAATTTTAACTAATCTTTAAATCAATTTTTATGGAAAATTCAAACCCATACAAAAGCAAACAGCTTTTTGAAGTCATTTTACAGCTAGGACTAGTTTTCCTAATTTTAGGATTTTGTATCAAACTTTTATTGCCATTTATGATGCCAATTCTGTGGGCGATTATATTGGCAATAGTTCTATATCCAGGATACGATTTTCTGCAAAAAAAACTGAAAGGACGCAAAAGTTGGGCTTCATTCATAATTGTTGCAGTCCTACTAATAATTATTATTGCGCCAACCGTAATGTTTGTAAATACGGTTACCGCAAATATTACTGAATTGAAAACTGGTGTTGAGAACGGTACTTTGAAAGTGGCAGCCCCGGGACAAAACATCAAAGACTGGCCGATAATAGGGGATAAAGCATACGACTTTTTATATACTTTATCTACAGATTTAAAAGCTGGTGTAGTAGAATACAAAGAACAAATTGTAGAATTGTCAAAAAAATTATTGGGAAGTGTTCTAAGTTCAACCGTTGCTTTGTTACAGGTAGTCCTATCGGTAATTATAGCAGGCGTATTGATGGTGTCGAAAAGTGCGCAAGATTTGGCTACCAATTTCATCAAGAGAATTTCTGGTGGTTCGGGAGATGAATTTTTGGAAATTTCAGTGTCAACGGTATACCAAGTTGTCAAAGGGATATTAGGCGTTGCTGTTATCCAAACTCTCATCCAAGCCGTGGGACTTTTTGGTGCTGGAATCCCTTTTGCTGGAGTGTTAACAGTCGTTTGTTTGATGCTTTCCATTATTCAAGTAGGGCCTATCATTGTCAATCTTGGGGTAATTGCTTATCTGTTTTCACTAGATAATACCACCGCGGCGGCCTTATGGTCTGTATTTTTTATCGTAAGTGGACTTTCTGATAATGTCCTAAAACCGCTACTGTTAGGAAAAGGAGCTTTAGTACCTATGCTAGTTATTTTCCTAGGTGTAATCGGTGGATTTATGATGTCTGGATTCGTAGGCTTATTTGTGGGACCAATTATATTTTCTATTGGTTACAAATTATTTGCCGCTTGGATGGATGACGACCCCGAAAGCACAACAGTATAATAATCACCAACACTTCATTTTTCTAAATTAGAAAAATAACTTGGGCGTGCCCCCTTTAAGAAAAAAGCCCTATTCATCGCAACGGTGAGTCGGGCTTTTTTCTTAACAGGGTCGGGCTATTCATGATACTTCGGTAGCTTATTTCTATCCTCACGCAATTTACTTTAGAATGAGATATTTAGTTATTCTAACAAATTATTTCAATAAGCATTTGCTTAAACTGAAACATTGCGAGGAATGAAGCAACCTCACTAATAAATGAAAAGGCAAGAAATCATTCGAAAGGAAATGCGAGATGAGATTAGTTAACGCTCAGTTCGCTTCGTTCGGGTGCTTCGTTCCTCACAAAGACATACGTACAGAGAATTTCGCAACCCTCAACACACCTATAATAATGATGTAAAAATAAGAAAGCCATATTGTAATGAAATGACTTTCTTATTTTTATATATACTTGTTTTGTAGCTTCTCTTTGTGGGCACGGTTTACAAAACCGCACTATCATTTTGGAGATATATCCGCGTCATCGGGTGGGAGATACGCTAAATAAAATCATTGTCGAAAACTATTTAATTGAGTAGTCGAGGTTTACCACAATCTAAATATAGAAAGGGAGTAATTTTTTTATGCATATTTAAATCTTTGGTTATATTTGAAGAATAAAAAAATGGCTTTTAATTGACTGATATTGTTGCCATGTTTAAGAAACAAACGGGGCAAGATTTTTTATAGCAATTGTGGTAGATTATAGGCATGAAAAGTATTCAAAAAATTTAAATTTAATTTATGAAAAGAAAATTACACAAATCAATTTTAATATCAATAATAGCCACAATTAGTTTTGGCAATATTGTTAATGCTCAATCTGGTACTACAGATTATGATGGTTTAACAGTGGTTGGAGAAAAAGTTCATGATTTTGGACTAGATAACCTTAAATTAAAATCTATTCAACCCATTGGAAATGATTTGTTATTATTTGCAGAAAAAAGCTCGAAAGTTATGGAACTCTGGTTTTATAATTCTAGTAGTAAAACCACAACATTTGTAACAGACCAATTTTCTAATTATGATTATCAAAGAGGTTATCAAGGTTTTAATGGTATGGCTTCTTTAAATGGGAACTATTATTTAGGAATATACGCTAATCTTACTCCTGATTTTGTTGAAGCAGAGCCTTATGTAACAAATGGGACATCATCGGGAACCTTCCTGTTGGCCGATGTACATGCCAATGAATCGGATTGGGTGTATTCCAGTGTACCGACCACATATATAAATTTTGACAATCATGTTTTTTTTAATGCATCTGATGGATTACCTGGAGGACAAAAGGTATATAAACATGATGGCAGCTCAGCTCCAACTGTTGCCACAGGTGTGTATCCTATTAGTTTTTGGCAGGTAATGAATAATGAATTGTACTTTTTGACATCATATGGAGGCGAATCAAAAGTAGGATTGTATAAGTTATCTGACGCATCATCATTACCTGTTTTTATTTCTAGTTTTGAAAAATTTTATGATTTGCAAGTAATGGGAAATAAATTGATTTTTTGGGGAGAAAAAAAATCAGGTGATAACATAGGTTATGAAGTGTATGTAAGTGATGGAACTTCTGAGGGTACTATTCTTTTAAAAGATATAGTGCCAGGCAGTCAATCTCCTTTAAATATTGCGGCTGGTGCTTCTGATAAAACTACAACTAAGAAATGGATGCATACTTTAGTGACATTAAATGATATTGCTTATTTCTCTTATCAGGACCCTACAAATTCTAATAGCTATCTAATGAGGACTGATGGTACCGAAGTTGGAACTTATTCTGTTTTTACAAGTACTTCTTATGTAACAAATGTTTTTAAATCTGGTAATAACATTACATTTAGCGGTTATGATGATACAACAGACAAGCGAAGAACATACTCAATTAACGGTAATGACACACCACATCTTATTTCAAATGGCAATAATCTAACTTATTCTTTTGGTGGAGCAAATATTGAAGGGAGATTGGCTTTTGATGATAATGGACAATTGATTGGGAAAATTATATTCTATGATGATAACGGGAGTAATAGTAATTATATAGGTTTTACAGATGGTACAGATTTAAATACAAAAGCTTATAAGGTCGTTGATAATAATAACAATTTTTTGGATTTAAATTATATTGATGATTTAACTGCTATTGGAGATGACGTATTTTTTCAACTGGATTATGACTTATATAAAATCAATAGGAGTTCTTCATTAGGTACTAAAAAAGAGAATAAAGAAAATGACTCTGTATTAGTTTACATCAACTCTAATGATAAGCTTATTATTGAATTGAAAGATTATGAAAATACTACAGCTGAAATATTTAATTTGCAGGGACAGTTATTGCAAAATTTATCATTACAATCATCCAAGACTGCAATAGAAATGAATAAGCTTGCAAGTGCAGTTTATTTAGTTAAAATTAAAAATTCCAAAGGAGAAATCGTAAAAAAAATAATCAAGAATTAAACCATAAAATGGACTGGCTTAATCTAAAAGCTAGTTAGGTCCGATGATGTGGATTTGTATTCCGTGTCTGTAATTATCCAATAAAAAAGCCGCTTTGTCATTCAGGGACAATAGCGGCTTTTTACAAATAAAAACTAAAAAAGATTTTTATATTAGAAACAGTATGCGTTTTCTGCAACTAATTTTGTTGTGATTGTTTCTCTTAAACCAACAACATTTGGCATATTTGTGTATTTAGTAAAACGACGTAATCCCATTAACATCATGCGTTGTTCATCGCCTTCGGCAAAAGAAACAATTCCTTCTTTTCCTTTTTGAGTAATGATATCAACTGCTTCGTACAAGTACAATTGTGCCATTGCGATTTGCTCTTTTACTTTATCGGCACCGTTAGTTTTTGCTAATTTTTCGGTTCTTAAGATCGTACTTTCAGCTACATAAATTTCGATCAAAATATCAGAGGCAGCCATCAATAATTGTTGGTGTGCATCTAAGTCAGCTCCGTATTTTTGAACGGCACCACCAGCAACCATAAGGAATACTTTTTTCAATTTTGCAATCATTTCTTTTTCTTCTGCAAACAATTCAGAATAGTCTGGAGTATCAAAAGATGGAATTCCCATTAATTCTTCTTGTACTTTAGAAGCAGGTCCTAGCAAATCAACGTGCCCTTTCATTGCTTTTTTGATCAACATACCAACAGAAAGCATTCTGTTGATTTCGTTTGTTCCCTCGTAGATACGAGCAATACGAGCATCTCTCCAAGCACTTTCCATAGGTGTGTCTTCTGAGAATCCCATTCCACCAAAGATTTGGATTCCTTCGTCAGCACAGTTTTGAACGTCTTCAGAAACAGCTACTTTCAAGATAGAACACTCGATAGCATATTCTTCAACACCTTTTAATTCTGACTCTTGGTGTGAAGCACCAGCAGCTTCACGTTCGGCAATACGATCTTCAATATCTTTTGCTGCACGGTAAGAAGCACTTTCTCCTGCGTAGCAAGAAGTTGCCATTTCAGCCAATTTAGAACGGATAGCTCCAAATTGAGAAATAGCAGTATTAAACTGGATTCTTTCATTTGAATAGTTCACCGCTCCTGTGATTACTCTACGTTGAGCGTCCAAACAAGCTGCTGCCAATTTGATACGACCTACGTTCAAGGCGTTCATTGCGATTTTGAAACCATTTCCTCTTTCAGACAACATGTTTTCAGCAGGAACTTTAGTCTCATTGAAGAAAACCTGACGAGTAGAAGAAGCACGAATACCTAATTTATGCTCTTCTTCATTCATTGAAATTCCATTATCAGGAGTGTTTTCTACGATAAATCCAGTGATGTTTTTGTCATCTCCAATTCTTGCGAATACGATGAAAACAGAACAGAATCCTGCATTCGAAATCCACATTTTTTGTCCAGTGATAGAATATGTTTTTCCGTCTTCTGATAAAACAGCTTTAGTTTTCCCAGAGTTAGCATCAGAACCAGCACCTGGCTCAGTCAAGCAATATGCTCCAAACCATTCCCCAGAAGCTAATTTTGGTACGTATTTTTGTTTTTGTTCTTCAGTTCCATATAATGTGATTGGCATTGTCCCAATTCCGGTGTGAGCTCCAAAAGCAGTCGAGAATGAACCCGTTGCTCCCGAAATATAATCACATACCAAAACGGTATTTACAAATCCCATTCCCATTCCGCCATAAGCTTCAGGTACAGCTACGCTTAAGAAACCAAGATCTCCTGCCTTTTTCATACACTCTTGTGTATAGCCGTAATCTTTTTTCTCAAAACGATCTTTGTGTGCCCACAATTCTTTATCAACGAACTCTCTTACAGAGTCACGCATCATTAATTGCTCTTCATTGAAATCTTCAGGTGTGAAAATATCTTCACATTTTGTTTCTTTTACGATGAATTGACCACCTCTTGTTTTATCGCTCATTTTTTATTTTTTTTAGTAATAGACTTTTTTAATTAAATTAATTCGAATATCCCTGCAGAACCTTGTCCAGTTCCAACACACATAGAAACAATTCCATATTTGCTTCCTCTGCGTTTCATCTCATCAAACAATTGAACAGATAATTTGGCTCCGGTACAACCTAGAGGGTGACCCAAGGCAATAGCTCCACCATTCACATTGATAATGTCAGGATTCAAGTTTAGCTCGCGAGTAACTGCCAATGCTTGTGAAGCAAAAGCTTCGTTCAATTCAATTAAATCAATATCATTTAGAGTCAATCCTGCTTGTTTCAACGCTTTTGGAATGGCTTTTACAGGTCCAATTCCCATAATTCTTGGCTCAACACCTGCAGAGGCGAAGTTTACCAAACGAGCGATAGGTTGAAGATTTAATTCTTTTACCATTTCTTCGCTCATAACCAGTACGAAAGCTGCACCATCACTCATTTGAGAAGAGTTACCGGCTGTAACACTTCCATCGGCAGCAAAGACAGCTCTAAGACCAGCCAATGCTTCTAAAGAAGTTCCAGCTCTTGGGCCTTCGTCTTTGTTTACAACATATGATTTGGTTTCTTTTTTACCATTTTCATTGATAAAAGTTTGTTCTACTGTGATAGGTACAATTTGTTTGTCAAATTTACCTTCAGCTTGAGCTTTCAAAGCTTTATTGTGTGATTGAAAAGCAAATTCATCTTGGTCTGCACGAGAAATGTTGAATTGTTTAGCCACCGCTTCGGATGTCAATCCCATTCCCCAGTAGTAATCCTCGTGTCCTGCTTTTGCAACAGCATAATCCGGAGTAGGTTTGTAACCTCCCATTGGAATATAACTCATACTTTCGGCTCCACCAGCAATGATACAATGTGCCATTCCTGATTGGATTTTGGCAGTTGCCATTCCGATTGTTTCCAATCCTGAAGCACAATATCTGTTTACGGTAACTCCAGGTACATCGTCTACTTTTAATCCCATCAAAGAGATCAAACGTCCTACGTTCAAACCTTGTTCTGCTTCCGGCATGGCGTTTCCTACCATAACGTCATCAATACGTGTTTTGTCAAAATCAGGCAACTCATTCATCATGTATTGAATGGTTTCTGCAGCCAATTCATCAGGTCTTTTAAATCTAAAAACTCCTTTTGGTGCTTTTCCTACCGCAGTACGATAAGCTTTAACTATATATGCTGTTTTCATTTCTTAGTTTCTTAGAGGTTTCCCTTTGGTTAACATAAATTGAATTCTCTCCAATGTTTTTCTTTCGGTACAAAGTGACAAGAAAGCTTCACGCTCGATGTCTAATAAATATTGCTCAGATACCAAAGTGTGTTCTGATAAATCACCACCAGCCATAACATAAGCCAGTTTGTTTGCAATTTTCAAATCGTGCTCTGAGATGTATTTACCGGCAACCATTTGGTTAGTTCCTACCAAGAACATTCCCAATGCTTGTTTACCTAAAACTTTTACATCTGTTCTGCGGATAGGTTGTGTATAACCAGCTTCTGCCATTAACAACGCGTGTTTTTTGGCTTCGGCAATTTGACGGTCTTTGTTTACAACAACGATATCTTTACCATGTTGTAAAAGTCCTGTGTCAAAAGCTTCATAAGCCGAAGTAGATACTTTTGCCATTGCGATGGTCATGAAATATTCTTGTAAAACATTCAGTTCAACATCGTTTTTACGGAATAAATCGGATGCACGCATGGCCAGTTCTTTCGAACCTCCACCGCCAGGAATTACCCCAACTCCAAATTCAACTAATCCCATATAAGTTTCTGCAGCTGCAACCACTTTATCAGCATGTAAGCTCATTTCGCAACCACCACCAAAAGTCATTCCGTGAGGAGCAACCACAACAGGGATTCCAGAATAACGCACACGCATCATAGTGTCTTGGAACATTTTGATAGCCATATTCAACTCATCATATTCTTGCTCCACCGCCATCATAAATATCATTCCGATATTGGCACCAACAGAGAAATTCGCTGCTTGGTTTCCAATAACTAAACCTTGGTATTCTTTTTCAGATAAGTCAATTGCTTTGTTGATAGCTTGTAAAACATCACCACCAATTGTATTCATTTTAGATTGGAATTCTAAGTTCAAAATTCCGTCTCCTAAATCTTGTATGATAGCTCCACTATTGCTCCAAACTTTTTTACTTTCGCGAATGTTGTTCAGAATGATAAATGCATCTTGACCAGGAACTTTAGTTTGAGATTTCGTTGGAATATTGTAGAAATAAGTAGCTCCTTCTTTTACAGTATAAAAACTAGTACTTCCAGAAGCAAGCATTTCGGTAACCCAAGCTGCAGGCTCAAGACCTTCGGCTTTCATGATTTCGATTCCATTTTGAACACCAATGGCATCCCAAATTTCGAATGGACCATTTTCCCATCCAAAACCAGCTTTCATGGCGTCGTCTATTTTGTATAATTCATCAGAGATTTCAGGAATACGGTTGGAAACGTAAGCAAACATTCCAGAGAAACTTTTTCTGTAGAATTCACCCGCTTTATCTTTTCCTTTAACTAAAACCTTAAATCTGTTGATTGGTTTGTCGATTGTTTTTGTCAATTCCAAAGTAGCAAAAGAAGCTCTTTTGGCAGGACGGTATTCAAGAGTATCCAAGTCCAAAGAAAGAATGTCTTTGTCTACTTTTTTGTAGAAACCTTGACCAGTTTTGCTTCCCAACCATTTGTTTTCCATCATTTTATTTACAAATTCTGGAAGTTTGAACAATTCGTGTTGTTCGTCTGTTGGGCAGTTTTCGTAGATTCCGTTGGCAACATGTACCAAAGTATCTAATCCAACAACATCTACAGTTCTGAAAGTAGCCGATTTTGGACGACCAATAACCGGTCCTGTCAATTTATCTACTTCTTCAATAGTCAATCCCAATTCTTTTACCAAGTGGAACAAACTTTGGATTCCGTAAATACCAATACGGTTTCCGATAAATGCTGGAGTATCTTTGGCAACAACCGAAGTTTTACCCAAGAATTTCTCTCCGTATATGGTTAAGAAATCCAAAACTTCAGAAGAAGTTTGCGGACCAGGAATAATTTCGAATAATTTTAAGTAACGCGCAGGGTTAAAAAAGTGAGTACCACAGAAATGCTTTTGGAAATCTTCGCTACGTCCTTCGCTCATGAAATGAATTGGAATACCAGAAGTGTTGGATGTAACCAAAGTTCCCGGTTTTCTGAATTTTTCAATTTGCTCAAAAACCAATTTTTTGATGTCCAAACGCTCCACAACCACTTCGATAATCCAATCTACATTGGCAATCTTTGCCATATCGTCCGTAGTGTTTCCAGTTGTGATTCGGCTTGCGAATTTTTGACTGTAAATAGGAGAGGGCTTCGATTTTAAGGAGTTGGCCAAATGTTCGTTTACCAGTCGGTTGCGAACAATTTTACTTTCAAGTGTAAGTCCTTTTTTGGCTTCGGCATCAGTCAATTCTCTTGGAACGATATCCAAAAGTAAGACTTCGACTCCAATGTTGGCAAAATGACAAGCAATTCCTGAACCCATAATTCCGGATCCGATTACTGCTACTTTTTTAATGGTGCGTTTCATACTTAGTTACTATTTTTTTTCTTTTCTTAATTGAATATGTTATCGCCATTCATCATTATTTGTTAATGTTTTTGAATCTTGTCGATATCATCATTATCGTTTTCTGGTTTATTGAATATATTTTTATTCTGAATTAGTTCGTTGATCGTTTCGGCGACTTCTATGAAATTGTTTAGTTTTTCCTCTGAAACATGTTTTCTAATAGTTTCATTAAAACTCAAAACGGTATTCCTTGAAAGTTCTCTTTTTTCTTTTCCAAATTCGGTCAGATAAATCAAAACTCCTCTACCGTCTTCTGGATTTTTCTTTCTAATTATTAGCCCTTTTTCTTCCATCGACTTTAGGGTTCTGGTTAAGCTCGTAGCTTCCATTCCCATTCTTGGGCCCAATGCTGTTGAAGGTGTGCCTTCTTCTCTGTCGATGCTTAATAAGGCAAATCCAGTTGCCATTGTTGCGTCATATTTGTTGGCTTCTTCGTTATACATTCTGGATACGGCTTGCCAAGTTGCTCTTAGGATATAATCTATTGTTTTGTTTTTCATATTTTACTATATCGATTTCAAATGTAATAAAAAAAATACTATGCACGCATAATAAATTTTATTTTTTTTTAATTTTTTATAAATATAAATAAAAAACTCCTTTAAAATAAGGAGTTTGGGAAATATTATGCATGCGTACTATTTTCTTGTTTTAACAGAAATGATGTTTTTTTGATTTTTAAAATTTGGGTGTAATTAATTTTCGATAATAAAATTATCCTTTTTTAAAATCCCCGTTATCCACATCTCTCAAAAACTGAATCACACCTTTGAAATAGTTTTTTTGGTCATCATATTGCGAAAGATGACTTCCGTTAGGGCAATATAAAAATCGTCCGTTTTGAACTTCGTGTGACATCCATTCCATATGTTTGGGGTCCATGGTGTCGTATTTGGCACCAATTACCAAAGTTGGAACGGTAATCGTTTTAAGTCTTGCAGTGACATCCCAATCTTTTAAAGTGGCATCTCCAGTAATTCCAAATTCACTAGGGCCTTGCATATATACATATACGTTTGGGTTGATGTGCTTGAAACATCTATTGATGGATTCAGGCCATTTGTCAATAGGCATTCTTAAAATATGTTCGGTATAATAATATTTAAAAAGCAGTTCAGTGTATTTAGGATTGGTATAATCCTTGTTTTTTTCAAATGTTTTTATTTGGTCAAAAACAGCTTTTGGAAGTTTTGGTCCAAGTACTTCGTCAGCATATTTGTTGTAAGCAGGTGCACTGGCCATCATGTTGGAAATAATCAGTCCTTTGAGATTCTTTTGATATTTTAAGGCGTACTCCATGGCAAGGATTCCACCCCAGGATTGCCCTAAAACATAAAAATTAGTATTGTCACAGCCTAGTGCTTTTCGAACCTGCTCTACTTCTTCGACAAATCGTTCATTTGTCCATAAACTATTGTCGTTCGGCTGATCGCTGTAATAAGATCCTAATTGATCATAATAGATGTATTCGATACTTTCGTTCGGGAAATAGCCATCAAATGACTCATAGAGCTCATGTGTGAGACCTGGACCTCCATGAAGTAGTAATACTTTGATTGTTGGATTGTTTCCCACGGTTTTTGTCCAAACTTTGAAATTTCCTTTGGGAGTGGTGATAGGAATCATTTTGATACCACCTGTAAATTGATCATCTCTTTTGGAGAAGTCCAGATAATTGGATTTAACTGTGTCTTCGGGTTTTTCTTTGCAACCTACAATCAAAAAGAGGCCGATGAAAAGCATTGTGTAGATTCTTATTCTCATGATGTTTTTTTAAATTACAGTGAAGGTAAGAAGTTTTTAAATACAAAAAAAAAGTCCCGATAGTAACTATCAGGACTTTGAGGTTTTAAATTATAAAAAGGTTACAGAGAATGACCGTATATTTTTTCATAAAGGTCTTTGTATATTTCCAGTATAATTTTTCTTTTTAATTTTAGGGTAGGAGTAAGGTGACCTCCGCCAATTGACCAAACATCTGGTGTTAATTCGAAACGTTTTACTTGTTCCCAATTTCCAAATTTTGGATTGATATGGTCAACTTCTTCTTTAATACGGTCGATCACTTTTGGATTGGAAATTATTTCTTGGTTTGTTTCTCCTATTTCAATATGGTGTAATTTTGCCCATTCTTTAACAAATTCAAAATTTGGCTGTATCATGGCTCCAGGCATTTTTTCTCCATCACCAATAACCATAATCTGCTCGATAAAACGAGATTGTTTCATGGTGTTTTCGATAATTTGTGGTGCAATGTATTTACCTCCAGATGTTTTAAACATTTCTTTCTTGCGGTCAGTAATTGTCAAAAATCCGTTTTGATCAACATTACCAATATCTCCAGTATGGAAATATCCATCAATGATAGCTTCGGCTGTTTTTACAGGATCCTTGTAATAGCCCATCATGACATTAGGCCCTTTGCAAAGAATTTCACCGTCTTCGGCAATTTTCACTTCTACATTGTCAATAGCTTTTCCAACGGTTCCAACTTTGAAACCTTTGTTTCTCATGTCATTTACAGTAATTACAGGAGAAGTTTCGGTTAATCCGTAACCTTCCATAACTGGAATTTCTGCAGCTGCAAATACGCGGGACAATCTTTTTTGTAAAGCGGCACTTCCGGAAACCATTAAATCTAAGTTCCCTCCCAAACCTTCTTTCCATTTGCTGAAAATTAGTTTACGGGCAATTTTTAATTGGGATTCATACCAAAAACCATTGGCACCATAAGGCTCGTAACGAAGTCCTAAATCGATAGCCCAAAAGAAAAGCATTTTTTTAATTCCTTTCAATTCGGTTCCTTTTGCAAGGATACTATCATATACTTTTTCCAAAAGTCTTGGTACAGCAGTGATTACGGTCGGTCTTACTTCTTTTAAATTGCTACTAATTTTGTCTATAGATTCGCCGAAATATACTGAAACACCATAATATTGGTACAGATATAAGATCATTCTTTCGAAAATATGACAGATAGGAAGGAAACTTAATGCCACACTTTTTCCTGCTTCGAAAGGAATTCTGGATGCACTGTTAAGTACGTTTGAAACAATATTTCGATGAGACAACATAACTCCTTTTGGTCGTCCTGTTGTTCCTGATGTATAAATAATAGTTGCTAAATCATCTGGTTTTACGTTGTTTTTTCTATCTTCAACAACATCCTGATTGCTTTTGTCTTCTCCAAGATTTAATAATTCATTCCAGTTTCTACATCCCTCAATTTCATTGAATGAAAAAACTTCTTTTAAGGAAGATACATTTGCTTTTATGTTTTTTACTTTATTGTATACTTCAATATCCGAAACAAATACATACATAGCCTCAGAATGATTTAGAATATATTCATAATCTTCTTGAGTAATAGTTGGATAGATAGGAACGTTTTGGGCACCAGTCTGTAAAATACCAATATCCATGATATGCCATTCCGTTCTATTATTACTTGAAATGATAGCGATTTTATCATCTTTTTGGATGCCCATTCTTAGTAATGCCCTAGAAATTGCATTAGCTTTATCAAGATATTCCTGGGTTGAGGTTTTCACCCAAACACCATCTTGCTTTGTTACCAAAGCATCTAATTTATTGTAATTTTCTAGCTGATAGTAAGGAAAATCAAAAAGACGGGTAATCGTTCTCATTGTATGATTGTTAAATTTTTTCGCAAATTAAATAAAAATTAATAATAATTTTTATTTTCCAATGATTAATTATGATTAATATAATTACATTATTGGTAATCAACGAAATCGATTTCTTGAAATGGTGTAATTTAAATGACTTGGATTGAGAAAAGCGTTTTTTTAATTAGTTTTCGAATAAATTAACTTGTAAAATAGAGGATATACAAGTATTTAAGATTTTTGATTTAGAATATTGTTATTCGATATATTCTTTTACTCTTTCTCCAGAAATAAACATTTTCTTTTTATCATAATGAATCGAAAAAGACTGTAAAATCCACTCGTTTTCATCTTCTGATTTAGATTTTGATGTATTACTTTTTTTGTACCAAAGTGAATATGAAGCGCTGTTGAATCCTTCTTTGAAAATTGGAACTCCAGATTCGGAGCATTCAATTCCCCAAATGATATTTTCTTTTACAAGATCTTCATTTTGTATAATTCCTGAGCCATCTGGATTGAGGATTGTTGTAGGCTCAATTTGATTTACGTAAGTGTAAAGACCAGTAACGGGATAACCAATGACCGTAGCGATATAGTGGTCTTTGTCTTTGTTTCTGATTTTGGTAACTTTAAGTTGGGCATAGGAATGTGTCGCACTTAATACAAGTGCAGCAAGCAGTAAAGTAATTTTTTTCATGAATGTAGGTTAATTTTAAAAAGTCTAATAAGCGAGGGGCGTTGCTTTATAGATTAAAGATGATTGTAAATTATTATATTTTGGGCTAAGATACAAATGGAATTGTAGATAAAAAACAACTAATAAGTATAATTATATAAATTTAAAAAGCCTTCTAGAAACTCTTTGATTCCTTTAGAGTTATAAAGATAGATGTTCATTTTTTTCTCAATTACGTTACCGTTTTCATCAAGTTTATAAGTGATAATTATTTCTCTATTTGGGTATTTTGTGTTGTTATCCGAATTGATTGTAATTATGTCGATTGGCCTATTGTTACGGTCGTATTTGTAAATATTTTTATGGGATAAAATGCCAGATTTAAAAGTATGTTCTTCTTTTACCAGTGCATTAGAATCGTAAATGTATTTTGTTGTTGTTTCTGTAGATTGGTAATCAATTTGGACGATTTGATTGTCATCATTGAAATGGTAAAAGTACTCATTTCGAGTAGTTTTCTTTTTTGATGTACCTTCTGTAATTTCTTCTCCTTTGTATAAAATATTTTTCTTTTGGACATATTTGTAATCAACCGTAGAGAAATCTGGAGTTTGAGCTTCATTTTCCAAATTGGTATTGATTGTGTCTTTATCTTTGGATACATTGACAGTCTCAATATCTACATGTGAAATATAACCTTTGTTGGTGTAGCTAAAAAACTGCTTTTTTGAAAGTATATACTTGTAATTTTGTTCAAATTCTTTGGTTGAACCTTCAGTGTGAAATTTATAAAAATTATTGACCAATTCAGTATCACCTGTTGTATTTCCTTTTACGTTTATCGAAAATTGCTGCTCATGCATTTGGGTTACATTTCCTTTTAGTTCTAAGGTTTTTGCATTAGAACCATACAATTCTAACATAGGATTAATTTTTAAGGACTCGTCTGAAATTTGTGCAAATACTGGATTTATTAAAAGTAGTAGGCTTATAATAAAAATATTTTTTTGAATAGTAATCATTGGTTTTTTTTAGGTTAATTAAGATTTTAGGGCAAAAATCTTCATGAAAAACCCGTCTCTTAAAATTGTTAGAGACGGGCTTTATTAGGTAAGAGCAATAAAATTTTATTTGTTAGTATTGTCAATCCATTTTTTTGCATTCACAAAAGCTTCGTGCCAAGGAGTAACCTCGTCATTTCTGTCTTTTGGATAATGTGCCCAGTTCCATTGGAAAGTAGAACGCTCAATATGTGGCATCATTACCAAGTGACGACCTGTTGTGTCACACATCATTGCTGTATTGAACGCCGATCCATTTGGATTTGCAGGATATCCTTCGTAACCGTATTTTCCAACGATGTTGTATTGGTCTTCTGCGTATGGTAAATTGAATTTTCCTTCACCATGCGAAACCCAAACTCCAAGAGTGCTTCCTGCTAAAGTTGATAACATCACCGAATTGTTTTCTTGAACTTTTACAGAAGTAAAAATACTTTCGTGTTTGTGACTTTCGTTATGAAGCATTTTTCCGTGAACTTCATGTTCAGGGTTAATCACTTCCAATTCCATAAACAATTGGCAACCGTTACAAATTCCAACAGATAAAGTATCTTCTCTTTTGAAGAAGTTTTTCAACGCCGTGTTTGCTTTTTCGTTGTATTTGAAAGCTCCGGCCCAACCTTTAGCAGAACCTAAAACATCTGAATTAGAGAATCCTCCAACAGCTCCAATGAATTGAATGTCTTCTAATGTTTCACGACCAGAAATCAAGTCAGTCATGTGAACGTCTTTTACGTCAAAACCTGCTAAGTACATAGCATTAGCCATTTCGCGCTCGGAGTTACTTCCTTTTTCACGGATGATTGCTGCTTTTGGTCTTGGTTTTGAAGCGTCAATTACAGGTTTTTTTCCTGTAAAGTGAGTAGGGAAAGTATAGTTTAATACTTGGTTTTTATAATTGTCGAAACGTGCTTGCGCTGTTCCGTTTTTTGCTTGTTTTTGGTCTAATAAGAAAGACGTTTTAAACCAAATATCTCTGTATTTAGCAATGTCCAATTTGCAAGGACCAAAGTCTAAAGTAGCTTCGGTTGTTGCGGTTCCTAGTTTGAAGAAAGATACATTGTTGGCGTTTAATTTAGCTTCAACTGCTTCGTCTGAATTGGCTTGGAAAACAACAGCTATGTTTTCAGAGAATAAGTATTTGATGATGTCTTTTTCTTCGAAAACAGAGAAGTCAATTTTGGCTCCCAAATTAACATCAGCAAAACACATTTCTAATAAAGTAGTAATCAATCCACCACTTCCAATATCGTGTCCTGTCAAGATTTGATTGTCTAAAATCAATTCTTGAAGAGTATTGAATGCATTTTTGAAAAAAGCGGCATCTTTGATAGTTGGTGCATCGTTTCCGATTACATTCAGCGTTTGTGCCAAAGAAGAACCTCCTAATTTGAATTCGTCCTGAGACAAATTGATATAATAAATAGAACCGCCGTCTTTTTGTAAAACAGGCTCTACTACTTTTCGAATGTCTATACAATTTCCACCAGCAGAAATAATTACCGTTCCCGGTGCGATTACTTCGTCGTTTGGATATTTTTGTTTCATCGAAAGTGAATCTTTTCCAGTTGGAATGTTGATTCCCAATTCGATTGCAAATTCAGAACAAGCTTCAACAGCTGCATACAAACGAGCATCTTCACCAGCATTTTTACAAGCCCACATCCAGTTTGCCGAAAGTGAAATCCCTTTCATTCCGTCTTTAATTGGAGCCCAAACAATGTTTGATAATGATTCGGCGATAGCTGTTCTAGTTCCTGCAACAGGATCAATCAAAGAAGCAATAGGAGAGTGCCCAATTGAGGTTGCAACTCCTTCTTTTCCTTGATAATCTAATGCCATTACGCCAACATTGTTCAAAGGCAATTGCAATGGTCCTGCGCATTGTTGTTTGGCTACTTTTCCGCCAACGCAACGGTCAACTTTGTTAGTTAACCAGTCTTTACAGGCAACAGCTTCCAATTGCAAAACTTGCTCTAAGTAAGTTGCGATGTTTTTTACATTATATTCTAAACCACCATAGTTGTAATCGATGGTTTTGTCGGTCATTACCGTTTTTGGAGAACTTCCGAAGAAATCTTCCAAAGCATAATCCATAGGTTTTAAACCAGTAGTTTTAGACTCGAAAGTAAAACGGTGGTCACCGGTTACGTCACCCACTTGGTACATTGGAGAACGCTCTCTGTCTGCGATTCTTTGTAACGTATCAATATCTTTTTTACCAATAACTAATCCCATTCTTTCTTGAGATTCGTTACCAATGATTTCTTTTGCCGAAAGGGTAGGATCACCAACAGGTAATTTATCCAAATCAATTAAACCTCCAGTTTCTTCAACCAATTCCGAAAGACAGTTTAAGTGTCCTCCAGCTCCGTGATCGTGAATAGAAACGATTGGGTTGTTGTCGCTTTCCACCAAACCACGAATGGCATTGGCAGCACGTTTTTGCATTTCTGGGTTAGAACGTTGGATAGCATTTAATTCAATTCCTGAACCAAAAGCTCCTGTATCTGCTGATGAAACCGCAGCGCCGCCCATTCCAATTCTATAATTTTCTCCACCAAGGATAACAATTTTGTCTCCTTCTTGCGGTTTGTGTTTTATTGCTTGATCTAATTTTCCGTAGCCAATTCCTCCTGCCTGCATGATTACTTTGTCGTAACCAATTTTGCGGTCATTTTCTTGGTGTTCGAAAGTCAAAACTGAACCGGTAATAAGCGGTTGTCCAAATTTATTTCCAAAATCTGAAGCTCCGTTTGAAGCTTTAATCAAGATGTCCATTGGAGTTTGATACAGCCATTTTCTTTCGGCTACGGCATCTTCCCATGGTCTGTTTTCCTCCAAACGAGAATATGAAGTCATGTAAACAGCAGTTCCTGCCATTGGCAACGAACCTTGTCCTCCAGCTAAACGGTCACGAATTTCTCCTCCTGATCCTGTTGCAGCTCCGTTGAAAGGCTCTACAGTTGTTGGAAAATTGTGTGTTTCGGCTTTTAAGGAAATAACTGAATCAAATTCTTTTATTTCGTAAAAATCAGGTTTGTCTGCAGTTTTTGGAGCAAATTGCTGAACTCTTGGTCCTTTTACAAAAGCAACGTTGTCTTTGTAAGCCGAAACTATATCGTTAGGGTTTTCCTGAGATGTTTTTTTGATTAATTTGAAAAGAGAAGTTTCTTTTTCCACACCGTCAATAACAAAAGTTCCGTTGAAAATCTTGTGACGACAGTGTTCTGAATTGGCTTGAGAGAAAGCAAAAATCTCAGAATCCGTTAATTTTCTACCTAGTTTGGTTGATAAATTATCCAAATATTCCACTTCTTCTTGGCTTAAAGCCAAACCTTCTGTTTTGTTATAAGTAGCAATATCATCAATGTTGAGAATTGCTTCTGGTTGAATGTGAATCGTAAAAATATCTTGATTCAATTCAGTATATTTTTGGGAAAGCATAGGGTCGAAATCATTGAAATCGGCTGCTACTTTGTGAAATTCTTCGATACGAATGATTCCAGTAATCCCCATGTTCTGGGTAATTTCCACCGCATTGGTACTCCAAGGAGTAATCATAGTGGCACGAGGTCCAACAAAAAAATCCGACAAAACGGATTTTTCTACTTTATTGGAATCGGCGAATAGCCAGTTGAGTTTTGAAAT
Source organism: Flavobacterium granuli (assembly GCF_031456055.1). GTDB lineage: Bacteria > Bacteroidota > Bacteroidia > Flavobacteriales > Flavobacteriaceae > Flavobacterium > Flavobacterium granuli_A. The sequence goes on along the minus strand of NZ_JAVDTX010000001.1, from coordinate 160,474 downwards.
GTCTTGAGCCGAAATTTCGTTTTGCGTTTGTACTGCAAAAACAGTTTTGCTTTGGTTTTCAAAGAAATGAATCATTGTTGTGTAGTTTGTTGTATTTAACGGTGCAAATTTAGTTTAAATATATAGTAAGAGCAAATGTGATAAGCAAAGTCTTAAAAAAAATAAATAGGTAAAAAGGTAATGCCAATTAACATGAATAATTCGTGATAATTCCTTTGGTTTATGATGAAAATTTAGTCCTGATTTATTTAGGAAATGGTTTACTTTGATAAGCACCTAAATCAGGCGGTAATGTTCTGGTAATTCCCAGAATATCAAGCGGAATTAAGTAAGTTGAATTTCCTTTTGCGAAAGCGGAAGAAGTATCGTCGATATTAAAATTGTTGATATTTGGATTAAAGAATTTTGGGTCTTTGTTTAGAATAATAGCATTGTAATGAACGGGATCTGTGTCGAATTGATAATCTGGATCTTTGGTAATGTTTGACTTAATTAAGCAATTATTGAATTGATATTCGAAAGCAGCTCCTGATTTTTTGTCCAAAAGCATTTCGTTCGAATATGAGCCGTAAATAATACAATTATTGAATGTTGCTCCAGTAAGGTCTTTGGTTTCAGGAGTGGCCCCATCGATATAATTGCTAATGTACACTGCGGATTGTTCAGGACTCGACCAGTCGTTGTTGAAGGTTGAGTGCGTGAATTTGTAATTTCCGCCGTAAGTACAGGCCAAACTCGCTTGTCCAACGTAGTTAATAACGATGTTTTCTCCTTCTATTAAAGCATTTTTGGCTTGAATTCCGTAATGCGTGCAATTGTAGATCTGGGTGTTTTTTATAGGCACAGTTGTTCCGTCATTGCCTTCAATGAATAGTCCAACAGTAGCGTTTTTGAGTGTTAGATTTTGAATTGTATTATTGGTACTTCCGTTTTGTAACCAAATAGTACCCCATTGTCCTGGGATATAACCGAAATCCGGTTGCTGACGATCGCCTCCGAAAATCACTTCGTTTTCTAGTTTATCCGTTGTGGACTTGCTGCCGTTAATGTGTATAGAAGCGTTTTTGGGTACGATAAGACCAGAATCAGAATGGAAATAAACCCTTGCTCCAGCTTCAAAAGTTGCGGTTTCACCTTCGGGAACGGCAGCATATCCGTAAATTACATAGGCTTTTTTATTGGTAAAAATAAGTTCGTTCCCATGAATTGGGTCATTTTTGTCCAAATAAAAACCCTTTATTTTTTCATTCCCAATTGGGAGCGTTTCTGTGGTTCCATCTGCATTGCGGTTTGGGTATAATAAAATGGCGTCTTGTACCAAAGTTACTAATTCCACTTTCTGAAGACTCGCGCCACTGTCAAATTCAATTTGGTCTGTATATAGGAATTCGGTTGGGGTAGTGTTATCACTTTCTACGGTTGTTTCTATAAAGATATACAGACTGTCTTTGGCTAATAGTGTAACATTTTCGAACATCTTTCCTTGATTACCCTGAGCACCATCAACGGACATTCTGTATTTTGAGTTTGCTCCATTAGCAAATTTTATGATCGGTATGTTGATGTCCTTTTTGGAATGGTTATATACTTTTAGGGCGTAAGTACTCGAACTCAAATTGGTAAAAACCGTATCCAAATAAACGGTGTCTTTTGAAAAAGTTAAATCACCAGTACTGGTCACGGTTTCAAAATCACTACGACAGGAGCAAATTGAAAGTATAATTCCAGTTAAAATCAGTAAGGTGATTCGACGCATTTCGTTTTATTTTTTGTAAAAATAGCAATAAATTAGATTTATGGCTTTGTTAGAGGGATTAGATTTTTAGTTTCTGTAGCATTTCATTTATTTCTTTTTTGAATTATCAATTTAGCGTATTTTTACAATCTTTAAAATCAAGATATGACAATAGATAAAGATAAAATGCTCGAATATTGCAATCAGTTTTCCAAAAACACTTTGATGGAAACATTAAATATCGAGTTTATAGATGCAGGCGAAGGATTTCTTGTTGCCAAAATGCCTGTGAATTCTTCAGTGCATCAACCTATGGGGTTGTTGCATGGAGGTGCTTCGGTGGCTTTGGCAGAAAGTGTTGGGAGTGCCGCTTCGCATTTTTTTATTAATGATAAAAACCAAGAAGTACGTGGTATCGAAATTTCAGCCAATCATTTAAAAAGTATTCGTGAAGGCTTTGTTATTGGTACTGCCAGAATTATCCATAAAGGAAGAAGTTTACATCTTTGGGAAATTAAAATTACGGATGAAGCCGGGAATTTAGTTTCACTTTGCAAATTGACGAATATGGTTTTGACGAAAGAGAAGCAATAATTATGAATAATTTTTTTGAAAAAGTGAAACAGCAACAACAGCAAAACTTGCCTTTTGTTTTGTATTGCAAGCCCAATTCGGATGCTATAATTGGAATGTTTCAGGAAAATAATAATTTGTATGATGTAGTTGATTTTACCGAAAAAGGTTTTGTCCTTTCTTCTTTCGACGGACATAAAAGTTATATTATTCCTGAAGAATATTCCGAAATCATGCATTTTACTTTTGATAAAAAAGAGGTTTCTGAAAATGAAAAAGAATTTGCTTTTCCCAATGAAATTGTCAAGGCAAATTATGAAAGATTAGTTGCTAAAGGAATCGAAGCGATACGTGAGAATGAATTTCAGAAAGTAGTTTTGTCTCGAAAGGAAACTATTGATTTGCTTGATTTTGATTTGGTTGCAACTTTCGAAAACCTAGTTCAATTATATCCTGCAACTTTTGTGTATTGTTTTTATCATCCGAAAATTGGAATTTGGATGGGGGCAACGCCAGAGCAATTGTTAAAAGTAGAAGATGATATTTTTGAAACAATGGCTTTAGCTGGAACACAAAAAAATACTGGTTATGAGGGAGTTGTATGGAAGAATAAAGAAAAGCAAGAGCAGCAATTTGTTACCGATTATATTGTTTCTGAGTTGAATAAAGTTTCAAAATCAATATTGGTTTCGGAACCGTACAGTATAAAAGCGGGAAGTATTTGGCATATAAAAACGGATATTTCAGGTCAATTGAATTCGACTAAGAATTTAAAAGAAGTTGTTGGTTTATTGCATCCGACTCCTGCTGTTTGTGGTTTGCCAAAAGTGGAATCTCAACAATTTATTTTGGAGAATGAAAATTATGACAGGACTTTTTATACCGGTTATTTAGGAGAATTGAACAGCAGTTCAGCATCTGATAAAACCAGTTCTGATTTGTTTGTTAATTTGCGTTGCATGGAAATCATAATGGATCTAGATTTCAAAATGGTTAAAGCCAATTTATTTATGGGTTGCGGAATTACGAAAGACAGTGTTCCAGAAAAAGAGTGGGAGGAAAGTGTCAATAAGTCAATGACGATGAAAAGGGGTTTCTCTTAAGAATGCAAGTTGCAGATAAGAGATTGCAGAATTCGGATTTTAGAAAATAGAATATAGAGAACAGAATTTAGATCTTAAAATATAATAGATGAAATTAGATATACTAGCTTTTGGAGCACATCCCGATGACGTAGAATTAGGATGTTCCGGAACAATTTTAAAAGAGGTTTCTTTGGGGAAAAAGGTTGGAATTGTTGACTTGACCCGCGGGGAATTGGGTACTCGAGGTTCTGCTGAAATTCGTGATCAGGAAGCGAGTGATGCCGCAAAGATATTAGGGGTTTCTGTCCGAGAGAATTTGAATATGAGGGATGGTTTTTTTGTCAATGACGAAGAGCATCAATTGGAAATTATTAAGAAGATTCGAAAGTATCAACCTGAGATTGTATTGTGCAATGCAATAGACGATAGACATATTGATCACGGAAAAGGAAGTAAATTAGTTTCGGATGCTTGTTTTTTGTCTGGTTTGATGAAAATTGAAACAGTTCTTGATGGAGAAATCCAAAAACCATGGAGACCAAAAGTAGTTTATCATTATATACAATGGAAAAATATAGAACCTGATTTTGTGGTAGACATTACTGGATTCACTGATAAGAAAATCGAATCTATTTTGGCGTACCGTTCCCAATTTTATGATCCAAATTCGAAAGAACCAGAATCGCCAATATCGAGTAAAAACTTCTTGGAAAGCCTAAATTACCGTTCTAGGGATTTAGGAAGGCTAACAGGTGTAGAACATGCCGAAGGTTTTACTGTTGAAAGATATTTGGCAGTCAATAGTTTAGGGGATTTGAAGTAAAAAAGTTTAATTTTTTTTAATTTTTTGTTTGTAGAAGTAAACATTTGTTCTATATTTGCAACCGCTAAGCGCAAATGGTGGTTGTAGCTCAGCTGGTTAGAGCATCGGTTTGTGGTGCCGAGGGTCGCCGGTTCGAACCCGGTCATCCACCCAAAAGGCAAAAGCCTCGAAGTAATTCGGGGCTTTTTTTGTGGAGTTAAGTTTCGTGATGAAATTAATATTAATTTCTTGATTTAAAATAAATTAGATTTTATTAAATTGCTTATAATTATCAACTTAATAAAAAAACTATGGGAACATTTTTAGTTAGCAAAAGAAAGAATGATGAATTTCAGTTTGCTTTAAAAGCAGGAAATGGACAAGTTATTCTTGCAAGTGAAGGATATTCAACCAAAGCAGCTTGCGAAAACGGAATAGATTCTGTGAGGAAAAATTCTCAAGTGGATGAAAGATTTGATAAATTGGAAGCCAAAAACGGAAAACTTTATTTCAATCTTAAAGCGTCCAATGGTCAAATTATAGGTAACAGCGAAATGTATGAATCGGTTTCAGCACGAGATAACGGAATTGAATCCGTAAAGAAGAATGCTCCCGATGCTGATGTAAAAGAAGATTTGTAATCAATTATAGTTATTTCATTAAAGCGAAGCCGTTTCAAAAATTTTTGAGATGGTTTCGTTTTTTTATTTTTTAAACTGATTAATTTCAAAAGTTAAATCTGTGTAAAAACTGTTTGTTGATACATGGGTTTATATTTAGATTTGCGATATGAAAAACAACTTGTATATTCTTTTCTTTTCACTCGTAATAGTCATTTTTTCCATAATCTGGATTAGTGATAAATTGTCTGTGCTTGTAGAAAATGATGAATATGGTTATTTTCAAACAACTGAAAAAGGGGAAACCGAAAATCAAACAGAAAGTAAATTAAAGACTTTATTTATTAACCAAATTGATCATTTAAATTTGGCTCTATTCTTATTACCCAATATAGAAAATAAAAATTCTTTCTATTTATTTGCGGTCAAAGAATTTTATTTTAAAAATCTAACTCCTCCTCCTGAAAATGATAATTATGTTCCAATGGTTTAATTGTTTTAAAAACTATTAAAAATAATTATTAAAAAATCTGCCACGATTATGTCGTGGTTAAATATTACACGTCCAAAATGAAAAATTTAATTACTGCAATAGCTGTATTGTTTACAGCTCAATTTTTTGCGCAAACGCATGAAATCATTAAGCACAATGGTGAAAAGTTAGATGTAAACTTTATAAAAGTTGAAAACAATTTAGTTTACTTCGCATATCCTAATAGTATGGAAGAACATAAAATAAGTCGCTATGCTGTGGCTCAATTGAATGAAAAAGCCAAAAATAATTCGAAGGTTGTCACTGAAAAGATAAATTTTTCTGAGAAACCCGATTATAAAAAAGTAATTATACTAAAAGAGTCTGAAACAATTGGATTAAAAAAATCTGAAAGTTTAACAGGTTATTTGGGTAGTGTCAAAGGAGAAACAAGATGGTCTGTATCTGAAATTGGAGAAAACCGATTAAAAGAAAAAGCCGCATCAAAAGGTCATCAATTTATTGTGATAACATCTAATAAGGTTGGTAATCTAAAGGCTGTTGCTTATACATACTAATTTTTTAGAAGTTAAATTAAAAGGAACCGTCTTAAAATGTTTTTGAGGCGGTTCTTTTGTTAGTAGTAATATGGTAGATTTCTATTGGTTTGCGAAAGGGATCTTCACTATGTATTTGTTTTCTTAGAAGTTCAGTGAATTTCATTTGCAGCAAGCTACCGAAGTAGTATGTATAGTTCGACCGCATTATGGAAAGTGAGCGAATAAACGGTATGTATGGTAGTCCACTTTCTATAATGGGGTCTCGCCCAAATCATTTTGAAAGTATATTAAAACAACAAAGAGCTTTGAATTACTCCAAAGCTCTTTGTTTGTATTTGCAGAATATTTATTTTATTGGTTTGTCAACTACAATTCTTTCTGGTCTATTTACCAAATCCCATGCAATTACAAAAGCAAGTTGAGTTCTTTTTGCCAAAGCATCATATTCAATCTTTTCTGGTTCGTCCCCTTTTCCGTGGTAGTCTTCATGAACTCCGTTGAAAAGGAATACAGCTGGGATGCCAAATTTTGCAAAGTTATAGTGGTCAGAACGCTCGTAGAAGTGATTAGGGTCTTTTGGGTCGTTGAATTTGAAATCCAAGTCTAGTTTGGTGTATTTGTCGTTTTGAGCGACTGTGATGTTGTGCAAATCGCTTGACAATCTATCAGCACCAATTACATAAACGTAATTATTAGAATTTGCATGTTCTACATCGCGACGGCCAATCATGTCTATGTTGATGTCGGCTATAGTGTTAGCAATTGGGAACAATGGATTTTGGGAGTAGAAACGAGATCCATGTAGACCATGTTCTTCGCCAGTTACATGAAGGAACAATATAGAACGTTTTGGCCCATGTCCTGCTTTTTTTGCTTTTTGAAAAGCTTCAGCAATTTGAAGAATGGCAACAGTACCAGAACCATCATCATCGGCCCCATTGTATATTTCACCATTTTTTATTCCAACATGATCGTAATGTGCAGAGATAACTAAAACTTCATCTGGTTTTTCAGAACCTTCAATGTATGCCCAGATGTTTTCTGAGTCTGGCAAGTTTTCATTGCGTTTAGCGTTAAGAAAAGCCGCTGGTATTGGTTGGTAATAACTAGTTGCCCCTTTTGGATAGGAAATTTTGCTTTTCTTATATTGATCGATAAGATAATTTCCAGCTTTTTTTTGCCCTTTAGATCCAGTTTCACGACCTTCCATTTCATCGGAAGCAACAATATAGAGTTTAGTTTTTAGCTTGTCAGCCGTAATGGTGTTCATGAATTCGGTAGGGTCATCGTTATTGACCATTGATTTTTGTGCAAAACTGGAAGTAGTTGTGATAAACAACAAGAGAATTAGGGCTTTTTTCATTTAAAGATTGTTATTGGTGATTATTGATTAGTAATTAGCTTTGAGTCATAAATGATGTGTTATTTTTATTTTGTTGACACAGAGTTAATTATTTTTTTATTAAAGGCTTTTTACTTTTTTAATACTTCGCTTAAGAATAATTTGAAATGTTCGAAAGAGCGTTTAGATGCTTTTTCATTATAGGCGGCACCTTTTGAATTGTCAGTTCCAGATTCTGGATTGGTAAAGGAGTGGACAGCATTGGCGTAATAAATCATTTGCCAATCCGCTTTTGAGTCTTTCATTTCTTTTTGGAAATTTAGAACTTCTTCAGAAGATACATATGGATCATCAGCTCCATGACATACTAAAACTTTTGTAGTAATAGGCTCTGTGGATCGTAAATCATCTTTGGCTAAACCTCCATGAAAAGACACAACTCCTTTTACATTCAGATGGCCACGAGCTGCTTCAAGTGCTCCAGTTCCTCCAAAGCAATATCCAATAACCACAATGTTTTCAGGATTGGCTCCAGCAGCAATTAATTGTTGTAAGGCTAAAGAAATTCGCTTTTGGTAAGCTTCAATATTTTTTTTGTAAAATCCGGCATTATTTCCTGCTTCATTATTGTCTTTTGGATAATTCCCTTCACCGTAAATATCAGCTATAAAGGCATAATATCCCATTTTCGAAAGTTTGTCGGCGGTGTCTTTGGAGAGCTTGTCAATTCCCTTCCAAGCAGGTAAGATTAAGATACCTGGTTTTTGGGTACTACTCTTTATAGGTGAAATTTTAAAACCATTTAGAATCTGATTCCCATCTTTATATTGTACAGGTTTTAATTGTGCAAATGCTTGATAAGCAAACAATAGCATTCCTAAAATTATAAAGTTTATATTTTTCATGGCTTTATTTTTTACAAATATCTGAATAAAAACGTTATAAAAAAACCTTGAAAGGTACTTCTTTCAAGGTTTTGTTTGGATTTTAAAAGTGAAGTTATTTTATGGTTTATTCTCCAGGATGGTAAGTGCGCTCGGCATTTTTTTCAATGTCTTCTCTGTAGAATAAAACGTCTTTAAATTGACCTTTTTGGTACATTACTGCTTGATCCATAAAGTGTTTTGATTTTAGATCACTACTGTTTCCTCCTGCCAAAAGTGATTTAGCTTTTATTTTTGGACCAAATTCAACCGCACAAACGAAACTGTTTCCACTATAGCCATATCTTTTTTTTGTTCCAATTTGGTAGCTACTTTTATAAGCAGGTAGGGAACCCCAAATAGCGGCTCCATTTCCTATAGGTAAACTTTCGAATGCATCATTATAGGTCAGATTGATGTCGCCAGAGAAACGTTGAAATCTGTTGAGCTCTCCCCATGGAATTTGCCAAGTACCAAATTTTGTTTTCAGTTCGGATACTACACTTTGTAATTGTGGAATAAGTTGTTCTGCAGTTGCGGTTTTTGCAAATTGGATTGTATTTTCAACTTGATCCATTTCGCCTTGATCGACATATGACTTTTGAATAATAGGATTCAATTTATATGCCCATTCATTTGCCAGAGTTGTGGCTATAGAACTTTCATTGGCATAATAATCCCATTTTTTTAATTCCGTAATGGGATCAATTAATTCATTATAAATTGGATTTTCAGGTTTTATGTTTTTTTCAAAACTGGAAACCAAGGCAGGAATTAGTACCTCAAAAATAGAAAGTTTAGTGTCATAACCAGCCGCAATCACTTTGTCTAAGGTGTAATTAGAACCTTTGCTTAAAATACGAACGGCATTTATTGCTCTAAAATTTTCTCCATCTGGTGCCATGTATGGCAAATAATTTTCTTTTTTTGGACTGTTGATTCCAGCAGCACTATAAGGTGTCGAATTACAGTTTTGCAGCCAACCGTTTTGTGGATTGAATAGGTGTACCGTTTCGGATGGATTGTGTAAGCCTTTCCATTGTGTCGCCGAAGTAGTTCCATCTACAACTTTTGCCCAGTTTAAGCTTTTATCCCGAATTGGAATGAAATTACCATGCCAATAGGCAATATTTCCTTTATTATCGGCATATACCGTGTTGTTGGAAGTATTGGCTTTCAAGTCCATTACTTTTTTATAGTCATCAAAGTTTTTTGATTTTATTCTTAACCAACTTTGTTCTAAACTTTTCATTGAACGGTTGTTTGATTTTAGACTGATCCATTTGTCTTCTCTTTTAGCCATGACAGGGCCATTATGGGTAAAATAGGTTTTGAACGTTTTAGGAATTAATTTGCCGTTTTCTAAATAACTGATTGTGATGTTTTTTTCTATAACAGGAAATAGGTTTTGATCATATTCGTAAAATAATTTTTTGTTTTTGGTAACTATTTTTTCTGTGTACAGGTCTGCTACATCTACATTTGAAGAAGTGTGCATCCAGCCACAGTTTTCATTAAATCCCTGATATATGAAAAATTGTCCCCAAGTTACCGCTCCATAGGCATTTAAACCTTCTTCACTGTTTATTTGTATTTCGGGTCTAAAGTAAAAGGTGGTGTGTGGATTAATGTATAAAATTGCATTCCCATTGGCTGTTTTTGAAGGAGCAATTGCAAAACCATTTGAACCCGTTTGCATGTCTTTTATTTGTTCTATGTATGAAACTTTATCATCACTTCCGTAAAAGGATTTCAGTTCGGCATCAGATAAGTCGGCGGTGTTTATCGCGCCAATACTGCCATCCGTCCATAGTAAAGGATACCAAGGTTCAAAATGGGTAATTTTTAATGGCTTAACTTCGGGGTGGTTGTATAAATAAAAATTGATACCGTCTGCGTAGCTATTCAATAATTTTTTTAGCCAAGGAGCTGCATTTTTGTAATCAGTTTTGGCTTCATTCGCATCTATCAATAAGCGAGTTTCTAAATCATTGTACAAAAAAGCTTTCCCTTTTATTTCGGACAGACGTCCTAGTTTGTCTATATAATTGTATTCGACTCTCTTGAAGTCGTCTTCGCATTGCGCATAAAGCATCCCAAAAACGGCATCGGCATCCGTTTTTCCGTAAACATGTGCAATTCCCCAGTTATCTCGAACAATGGTGACTTGTTGAGCCAGTTTTTTGAGCCGATTGATTTCCTTGCTATCTAGCTTTTGAGCAGTAGCGGAGTTGTTGAAGCTAAATACTATCAACCATAATAGGGTAATTATGTATTTGCAATTTTGCATATGTTACAGAGAAAAAGTGTTGTGAATTTTAAGTTTAAACTTGAAAATGGAGAACTAATTCTTGTTGTTTTTAATAAGCAGTTTATTTACAAACTTACGTTTCTCTTAAAAGCACATCCCAACTCTATTAACGAATCAGTTTTTGCAATTCCAGGTATGTTGTCAATTTGTTCATAAAGCAGTTTTCTCATATGTTCATGATCTTTGGCAATCATTTTTATATAAAGAGTATACGATCCAGTTATAAAATAGCACTCTGTGATTTCAGGTATTTTTTTTAATTCTTCGATAACTCTTGCGGAGTCATGGTCTTTTTTTAGTGTAATTCCTGTAAAAGCTCCCCAATCATAACCTATCTTTTTTTCGTCTAGAGTAGGTTTGATTCCAGTTATGATTCCGTTTTCCAATAAACGATTGATACGTTGGTGAACCATCGTATTTGATATTTTTAAATTGGTCGCAATTGCCGAGAAGGCCATCCTTCCATCTTTTTCTAATTCCTTTATGATATTGATGTCAAAATCATCTAATATGTCCATTTTTATGTTTTTTTTAAGTTAAAATCACTTTTTTCAGGGATATAAAAGTAATTCTTTTTTTATTTATATTTTTTGATGAAAATTTGTTTTAATGTTAAAATAAAAATATGACTTATTTTTTGTTTAAATAAAATAATTATTCTTTTAAAATGTTATATTTAAGTCAAAAATAAGTTTTTTGTGCTTGAAAATAAAAATTTTAATTACTTTTGTTTTTCTAATTTTAAAAACCAACCAATCATGACACATAAAACACAAGAACTTTCTTCTAAATCGGAAGTTTTAATTGAAAAAGAGAATAAATATGGAGCTCATAATTACCATCCACTGCCGGTTGTTTTAGAGAAAGGTGAGGGTGTTTATGTATGGGATGTTGATGGGAAAAAATATTTTGATTTCTTATCGGCTTATTCAGCAGTGAACCAAGGGCATTGTCATCCAAAAATTGTTGGAGCAATGATGGAACAAGCACAAAGATTGACATTGACTTCACGTGCATTTTATAATGATCAATTAGGAGTTTATGAGGAGTATATAACCAATTATTTTGGTTTCGATAAAGTTTTGCCAATGAATACTGGTGCAGAAGCTGTAGAAACGGCTTTGAAATTGTGTAGAAAATGGGCATATGAAGTAAAAGGAATTTCTGAAAATCAAGCACAAATTATTGTATGTGAGAATAATTTTCACGGAAGAACAACTACTATTATTTCTTTTTCAAATGATGAAGGAGCAAGAAAGAGTTTTGGACCTTTCACTGAAGGATTTATAAAAATACCTTACGATGATACCGAAGCTTTAGAAAATGCTTTGAAATCATCAAAAAATATCGCTGGATTTTTGGTAGAACCTATTCAGGGTGAAGCTGGAGTTTATGTTCCTAGCGAAGGTTATTTGGCGAAAGCCAAAGCACTTTGTGAAGCTCATAATGTTTTGTTTATTGCTGATGAAGTTCAAACAGGTATTGCAAGAACGGGTAGATTATTGGCGGTACATCATGAAAATGTGCAACCAGATATCTTGATTTTGGGGAAAGCAATTTCGGGTGGAGTTTATCCAGTATCGGCAGTTTTGGCGAATAATGACATTATGAATGTTATCAAACCGGGGCAACACGGATCTACTTTTGGTGGAAATCCTATTGCCGCTGCGGTTGCGATTGCGGCTCTTGAGGTTGTTCGTGAAGAAAATTTATCTGAAAATGCAGAAAGATTAGGAATCATTTTGAGAAAAGGACTTAATGAAATTGCTGAGCGTAATCCATTAATCTCTTTGGTTAGAGGAAAAGGTTTATTGAATGCCATTGTAATCAACAGTGGAGAAGATTCTGATTTGGCTTGGGATATTTGTCTTCGTTTTAGAGATTACGGATTATTGGCAAAACCTACTCACGGTAATAAAATACGTTTCGCACCGCCATTAGTAATTACTGAAGCACAAATTCAAGAATGTCTTGTCATTATTGAAAAAGCGTTAAATGATTTTAAATAAGCTTACTAAAGAAAGCTACTAAGTCGCTAAGTTTCTAAGATTCTAAGTTTTTTTTCTTAGCGTCTTAGGAACTTAGATTCTTAGAAACTAAAATAAACTTTTTGATGGAGAAAGCTATTAAAATTATCAAAAACCGATCGGATATTGGGGCAGGAACCCGTGGATCTGATATGGGGATTGATGCAATAGAAATTGCTGCAATAAATAAGAACAGTGATTATTTTAATGAATATGAATTTGAAGATGTAAAAACGCATAATGAATCCATATATGATAAATACCGCAGTTCTGTTGCTAAAAGAATTGAACATGTTGTTGAACAATGTACACGTGTCAACAATGCAGTAAAAAATAGTTTGACTAATAATTATTTTCCATTAGTTTTATCTGGAGATCATTCTTCGGCTTTGGGGACTATTAGCGGTATAAAAGCTGCTTATCCTGACCAAACTGTTGGAGTTATATGGATAGATGCTCACGCCGATTTGCATTCGCCATACACAACGCCATCTGGGAATATTCATGGAATGCCGTTAGCAGCTGCGCTTGGAGACGATAACTTAGACTGTCAAGTCAATGATGTTGCCAAAGATACCCAAGAACATTGGGATGAAATGAAAAATATAGGTATTGATGGCGCGAAAGTATTGGCTGAAAATTTAATCTATTTTGGTGTTCGCGATACCGAGGAAGCAGAAGATAAGCAAATTGAGAAATTGCAGATTCGGAATTATAAGGTAGATGAGGTTCGCTATCGTGGATTAGAAATTTGTGTTGAGGAAGCTTTAGCTAAATTATCGCATTGTGACGTATTGTATGTTTCATTTGATGTAGATTCAATGGATTGTGATTTGATTTCGTTTGGTACAGGAACTCCTGTTTCAAGAGGATTCGATCAATATGAAATTATTGATATTATCAATCAAATTATTGAATCGAAGAAAGTAGTTTGTATTGAGGTTGTTGAGGTAAATCCGCTTTTGGATACTAAAGGAAACAAAATGGCAGAGACCGCTTTTCAGGTTTTGGAAGCAATAACAGCAACACTTGTTTTACCTATTGAATAATAATTAGTTTAAGAATAATAATTTGCCCAAAACTTTAAGTTTTGGGCTTTTTTTTTGTCTAATAGGCAAAAGCTCTAGTTTAACGGAAAATAATGTATGATTTTTTTAAGTCAATCTTTTAAATACTTATATTTGTATAAGTATTAATACTTAGTTGTTTTTTAAAAGTAGTACCATTTATACCTTGAGATCATGATACAAATAAATAAGCCAAAGTTAACAATTGTAGGAGCTGGACCAGGCGATGCTGAATTGATTACCCTTAAAGCGATAAAAGCATTAGAAGAAGCTGATGTTGTTTTGTATGATGCCTTGGTCAATGAAGAGTTATTGCAGTATGCCAAACATGCTGAAATTATATTTGTTGGAAAACGTTTTGGATGTCATGCGTATAGCCAAGATCAAATTAACGATTTGATCGTGTCAATGGCCAAAAAGTATGGTCATGTTGTCCGCTTAAAAGGGGGCGATCCTTTTGTTTTTGGAAGAGGAAGCGAAGAAATTGATTTTGCGCTACAATTTGGAATTGAAACTGCAATTGTTCCAGGGATATCATCTGCATTGGGTGTGCCGGCTTCAAACGGAATTAGTTTGACACAAAGAAAGGTAGCCGAAAGTTTTTGGGTGATTACCGGAACAACTTCGGATCATAAATTGTCCAAAGATGTTGCCTTGGCCTCACAATCTTCTGCTACTGTCGTTATTTTGATGGGAATGAATAAACTGAATGAGATTGTTGCTTTGTACCAAAACAATAGAACAGACGATTTGCCTGTTGCGATTATCCAAAACGGTACCCAAAAATCCCAAAAGAAAGTTATAGGGACAATCAGTAATATTGAAGACTTAGTGAAAAAGAATGAAATTGCTTCACCGGCCATTATCGTAATTGGTGAAGTGGTTAAAAATGCTTCGGCGTTGACTTCGTATATGAAAGCAGAAATGTTTTCGAATGCATTTTTGGAAGAAGAATTTATTTTACAAAATTTAAATGTTTTCGAATGATTGCAATAAAATATTTTGGTGCTTTGGTAGAACGTACTAGATGCCGTGGTGAAAAAATAGATTTTTCGGATTTACCGTTAAGTAAACTTTTGTCCGAATTGGAAATGAAATACCAATTGGGTCAATTTCCTTTTAGCGTGGCTGTGAATCAAAAGATAATAGATAAAGTCAACAATCAAATTCTAAAAAATAATGATATTGTGGCTTTATTACCTCCTTTTGTTGGAGCATAATTGCCGTTTTTCCTTTTTAAATGATGGCAAAAAGGCAAAATACTAACTCTTAGCCCCGATAGTAGTGAAAATCCTCCCGTTTTTTTAGGGAGATTGAAACGAATAGCGGAAACAATGCCTCCAAAAATTCCAAATCTTTCCGCTTCAAAATCAGAATCAAATTCAGGCGAAAACTCCTAAAATATTCCTTTTTTTTACAAATAAATAGCATACTTTTGGAGTACTAACCTATTATTTGTAAAAATAAAATATGAGAAAAGTTATTGTAAGTGCGTTTGTTTTAACGCTATGTAGCAGTGTTTATGGACAATCCATTGATAAAATTATTATTTCCAGTGAAGTAACGCGAATTGAGAAAATCCTTGCTGCGGATGATATGCAAGGGAGAAGAACCTTTACTCCCGGTATTGATAAAGCCTCGGTCTTTATAGAATCTGAATTTAAAAAAGCAGGATTACAAACCTTTATGGGGGCGGCCAATTTTAGACAAGAGTTTGCTATGACTGAGTCTAAAGCAACTGCATCCAAAATAATTATTGATGGAAAAGAAATCGATAATTCAAAAGTTGTTACATTTTCATACCAGCCCCAAGTTTCTTTAACGGAGAAAAGCGACATAGCCGTTGTGAAAATCAACAAAGGAGATAATATTGGTCAAAAATTTAATGAGTATTACAACGGAACCAAAAGTTATTTGGTATTGGTTGATGCTTCTTTTAGTAAGGTGTTACCAAATATTCAACATATTGAAAGAATTAAGGCTAATCCTGATAACAATACTGTTCTGTTTGTTTTTGGAGTTCCAGAAGCGACTACTTTTTCAATTGAACTTAGTAATACTATTTCCAAAAAAGTACTGAATAATGTGGTTGGAGTATTGCCAGGAAAAAGTAAACCAGATGAATATGTTATTTTTTCAGGTCATTATGATCACCTTGGTATAGGCTCTCCAGAAGAAGGAGCTCCTCATACTGCAATCGACTCTATTTATAATGGAGCGAATGACGATGCAGCGGGATGTACTGCTGTTATAATGTTGGCTAACTATTTTAAAAAGAAAAACAACAACGAACGAACCATTATTTTTACCACATTTGTAGCTGAAGAATTGGGAGGTTTTGGTTCTAAATATTTTTCGAAACAACTTTCTGCTGATAAGGTGATTGCAATGTTTAATTTGGAGATGATTGGAACCGAATCGAAATGGGGAAAGAACTCTGCTTATATTACTGGGTTTGAAAAATCCAATATGGGTGAGATTTTACAAAAAAATCTAGAGGGAACAGCTTTCAAATTTTATCCAGATCCATATCCTCAGGAGCAATTGTTTTATCGTTCTGACAATGCAACTTTGGCGAAACTTGGAGTTCCAGCACATACGATTTCGACTTCAAAAATGGATACTGAACCGAATTATCACACTTCCGACGATGAAATTGAAACATTGGACATTCCTAATATGACCGAAATTATTAAGGCTATTGCCTTGAGTTCATCATCAATTATTAGTGGAAAAGATACTCCAACAAGAGTCGATACTTCTCAATTGAAATAATTGTAATATCAATTATAAAATAAGAAAAGCCCCGAATTTGTTAGATTCGGGGCTTTTTCTTTATTGATAAAATCTTCGTTGAGTAAATTTAAGCTATTTGTTTACCCACCAAGAATCAATTACTGAGTAATTAGAATCGAATAATTCGCCTATTTTGGGTAAACAATAGTTTTGGTTTTTAGACTTGGCTTCTTGAATAAAACGTTCTACTGGTTCAGTCCAAGTATGTTGAGCCAAAGCAAAACCTGCCCAATGCACCGGCATCATATTTTTTACATTAGCATCTATTGAGGCTTGTATACTTTCCTCAGGATACATATGAATTTGGTGCCAGTTTTCATTGTATTGTCCACATTCCATAAAAGCAAAATCAAATGGACCTAAACGTGTGCCTATTTCTTTAAAATGTTCACCATAACCGCTATCTCCACTGAACCAAATATTTTCATTGGCTGTTTTTAATGCCCAGCCGCCCCAAAGGGATTTGGCTCTGTCGGTCAATCCTCTGCCCGAAAAATGTCGTGTAGGAGTGAAGGTGATTTGGATTCCACCAAATGGATTTTCATCCCACCAATCGAATTCGGTGATTGTATTTTCTGGAATTCCCCAAGAAACCAAATGTCTTTTGACTCCCAGTGCTACATAAAACTGTTTGGTTTTGTTTCTTAGTTTTTGAATGCTGTCATAGTCCAAATGGTCATAATGGTCGTGGGAGATTAATACTAAATCTATTTCAGGAAAGTCATCTATGAGGTCTAATGTGTTTTGACTAAATCTTTGAACAGCAAAAGGAGCAATTGGTGCTGCATTTGACCCCAACATAGGATCAATCAGAATTGTTTTATTGTCCAATCGCATCAATATTGCTGAATGGCCATACCAAATGCTTCGCATTGATTGATGAGGTTCTATAAATTGTTCTTTATTGAACGGAATAATCGACAGGGGTTTCTGAGGTTCTCTAGCTTCCTTTTTGCAAAATTGCTTGTATAACAATTTTGGTAAGGTTTGAAGATTGAGATTCATTTTGGTTACTTCTAAATTTTCGAAGATTCTCCCATTCCAATACTTTGATTTTGAATATTTTTCAATGTCGAATTTTTTTACTTTTGCACCAAATTGTTTTCTCATCTTATCTAAATTGACTCATTATTACGATCTAAGTAAAGTTATTAAGTTTTTGTTTAATTAGGTTGTTTTTAATGACGAGTATAGAGAAAAAAACAACCTCGTTTAAAAATGACTAAACGAGGTTACTGAAAAAAGGTTATGATAAGAGAATGACTTTCTATTATATTCTTATGATAAATGAAATTGATCCATTTCTGCCGTCAGAGGACCAAACTCCTGGGCCAGGGTAAAATAAAGGACGTTTTGTGAAATATTGGTTGTCAAAAATGTTATTCAGACTTGCTTTTATTTCAAATTTATTATTGATTTTTATTGTTGAATTTAGGTCAAATATTCCATACGAAGGAACTATTCCAACAGCACCATTTGTACTTGGTGTTTCTGTGTTTAATGCATCGGCATAACTTTCGGAAGTATAGCTATAAAGCCCCGATACACTTATTTTAGAATAGCGTATTGTAATTCCATTTCTAGAAATTGTGTTAGGTACGCTTTCAATTTTATTACCTTCAATATTTACGTTTGTAGTTCCGTTTTTTACAGTTCCAGATGTATAACGGCCGTCCATAAATGAAGTTGAGGTAAATAATGATAATTCTGTTTTTGTATTTAAAAACCAGCCTTTTTCAATAAATAGTTCAACTCCCTTGGTTAATGAATTTCCAATATTAGTTCTGTAAGTATAAAATGTTCCGGCCTCGTCAGTTAATGCCAAAGTTCCAAAACGATTGTTGTATTGTAGTAAAAACCCGGTAATGTCATACTTAAAAGATTTCCAATTTCCTCTAAAACCAAATTCTGCATTGTAACCATCTACATCCTTAATATTCTCATCTACTTTTTCATATAGAGAAGCTGGAATGATATCTTTGAAAATTACAGGTCTGTATACTTGAGAAATACCTCCATACAATTCAATAAAATTTATTGGCTTGTAACTAAAACTGGTTCCAAACAAAGGATAGTTATGACTTATGTTTACAGGGATTTTATTTTCTGGATAATAGTTAATTGTTCCAGACATTTTGCTTTCGCCAATTTCAATTCTTGAGCCTAAATTAACTGATAAATTTGGCAGTATGACAAAGTTGTTTTCTGCAAATAATGCTACATTTTTGGTTTTAAAATGCATATCCCTTCCCCAATTAGGGTCAACAAGTGTTAGGTCATAATCAGATCCAGTAGTTCCTTTTCCTAATTGTCTTCTGTGCAAATCATTATTCATATATTGAACACCAGTTGCGAGAGAACTGATATTCTTGCCTAATTTATATTGGTGAAGTAATCTCAATTCATTTGTGAAACTATTGAATTTATCAATATCAACTTGTCGGTTTGCATATTCCAATGTTACTGGATTTATTGCGTCAACAATATTTGCTGGTTTATCAAATAAAACACTGTTTCTTGAGCCAATCACAGCCGATGAAGTAAATTGTAATTTTGTATTATTCTTGATTTGCCAGTTTAGGATAAATGATGGAATATTAATAGTAGGATTAAAATAATTTCTTGTCCTTGTTGCTTGAGTTGGGTCATTGGTAAACATTTCATCAGTTAATGGCCCCGGAATTCGATATTCATAATTTGATCTAGCCCATTCCAAACGAAGAGATAATTTTTTAGTTGGGTCATAAGTAAGCGTCATTCCTTCGGCATCGTAATCGGTATGTTCAATATCACGATAGCCATCTCGAGATTTTTTTGAGAAATAGGCGTAATATTTTAGCTTGCCAATTTTTCCATTTATAGCATTATACGAGCTTATTAAGTTGAAAGAACCAACAGTATTAAAGCTTTCAAAATTGAATGTTTTAGTTGTGTCGGCTACTTTAGATACATAATTAAGCATACCTCCAAATTGCGCACCATATTGAAGAGAACCAGTACCTCTAACCAATTCAATACGTTCTATACTCTCCATTGGCACACTGTAATGACTTGCAGGATAACCGTACATATCAGAATTTGTAATTACCCCGTCTTTACGAATATTAAATTCCCAACCTCTATGCGGGTCAAGTCCACGTGCAGAAATATTTATTTGGTTTCCGGTTCCATCCATATCATAGACAAAAACACCTGGTACTTTGGCGAAAATTTGCCTTCCAGTTTTATCGGTAATGTTTGCATCAATTTGAGTAAGTGAAATAACCTCATTTTTCTTTCCCGAAAAAATATAGGTGCCCACAACAGGATCAAGTCTTGTTATTGTGTTTCTTGGCAATAAAGCATCTATGGTTACGGTTGAGAGTTGATTGACTGTTATGGTGTCTTTTGTTTGACTGAATAAGTTCGATATAGTAAGAACAAAAACAATTGATGATAGTAGTATTCTTTTCATTAAATTTTTTGGGGGCTTTTTGTTTTTTTAGAACTATTAATAGCTTGGTTGTGGCTATTGATAAATTGTTATTTTTTTGTGATAGATATTAATAGGTTTGCTAATATAGTTGATTTTATATTAAATTATCAAATGGATTTTTTAGTTAGTTGTAAGCTTTTTGTATCTATTTTGTTTTCATATAGTTATTGGTATTAGTAAAAACAATACTTAAAAAAGTATAATAAAAAGAACAACCTCGTTTAAATTATTTTTAAACGAGGTTGTTTTATAAGCTTCTGATTTAATTTTTCGAGTTTTAGAATATTTTCAAAAAAAAATAAAGGTTTTAATTTAATTATTCACCCAGCGCTGAACTGCAGTCACCGTATCCATTGGATTTGTATTAAAACAGATTCTGGATTTAGGCGAAAATTCAATAATTGCATTGATTGCTTTTTCAAAAAATATAAAATTGGATTCAGGTTTTCTGATTCCCGCACCAATAAGTACACAATCAAAATGTTTTTCTTCCAATTGATTTTTAATAACATCGATTGCTGTTTCTCCAAAATCGGTCCAGCACAAATATGCATCATATCCAATTTCGTTAAGTTGAGTGACCGAATTTTTAATTCCCATTTCAACCTTTTCAGCTGTAAGACCTGGCATTGCTGCAAATTCGGGTGTTGTAAAATCAATTAACGACGGATCTATACCTATAACGAGTACAGTTTTTTTGTTTACCATATTTTTTATTTTTTATAGATAGTCGTCGGTGCAGATTGAGATTTAGAATATATTGTTACATCTGCAATGGTTACTCGATCTGGAGCGTTGACTGCATAAGATATAAAATCGGCTATATCTTCCGCTAATAATGGATCGTAGCCCTCATACACTTTTTGCGCTTTTTCTTTATCTCCTTTGAATCGAACTTCCGAGAATTCTGTAGCCACTGCGCCCGGCGCGATATTGGTTATTTTTATTCCGTGCTCGGTTAAGTCAAGTCTCATTCCTTCGCTTATGGCTTCCACTGCTTTTTTCGAAGCACAATAAACGGCACCGTTCGCATAGGTTTGCTTTCCGGCAATCGAACTCAAATTTAGGATATGTCCTTTTTTCCTTTCCACCATTTGCGGAATTATTGCTCTTGAAACATATAACAACCCTTTTACGTTTCCGTCAATCATTGCATCCCAATCATCAATATCTCCATTTTGGATAGAGGAGAGCCCGTGGGCATTACCGGCACTATTCACTAGAACGTCAATGTTTTTCCATTCATTTGGCAACGAATTAATTTGAAGTTCAACGGCTGCTCTATCTCGAACATCAAATATCAAGCTGTGAATTTTTACAGTCTTGGATAATGAATTTTTTAATTCTTCCAGTTTCTCAGCACGGCGTCCGCACACTATTAAATTATATCCGTTTTGAGCTAATTTAATTGCTGTAGCTTTTCCAATTCCTGAAGTTGCACCTGTTATTAAAGCAATCTTTGTCATTTTTATGTTTTATATTTTCGGTTTTTAGCACTAATTGTGCTTCACTATTTTTTATTATATAACTTCCCATTTTTGATTACCAAAAAAATGTCATCTATATTATTAATATTCTCGATGGGATTCGAATTTAAAAAAAGGAAATTTGCTTTTTTACCCAATTCAATTGTTCCTTCCGTATCAAGGATGCCTGAGGCTTGAGCAGAATGTTTTGTAGCAGAAATAATCGCCTGAAAAGGAGTAAAACCGGATTCATTGATCAATAGTTTCATCTCATGCTGTATGAAGGTTGCCTGATCTGAATCGCTTCCTGCGGCAACCTTAATACCCATTTTATTGGCATCTCGGGTAATTCTTTTTGCCATTTCAAATCGCCAATGACCATTCTCCGAATTTTTATATTGTTCATAAACGGATAGTGTCGCATCCAGAACAACATCATGTTGTTTCATTAGTTTAAATAATATATCGAGTTCAAGTTTACTATACTCTTTGTCCCAAAACTCGGCTGACATTTCTTTAGCACTAGCGCCTTTCCAGTTTGCTGGAATGTCCTCTCTTTTTTGATATTTTTCATCAATTAGCATTACGGAATGGGAAATAGAAATTACTCCGGAAGTAATCACCTCCGATGGTAAAGCGGGAATCAAAGACCCATGAGACCATACAGGAATGGCTTGTTTTTTTGCTTCTGCAACAATTTTCCGAACCTGTTCTTTTGTTAAACTTGCATAAAGCTTGATTCCTTGAGCACCAGTTCCTTTTGCTTGAGCGACTTCTAATTCTATATTAGAATTGTCATCAATTGCTTTCATGTAGGGCATTTTTCCGCTAACTCCTCCTTGAGCCGTAGCAATAGTTCTTTTGTCGGAAAAAAACTTTGTACCCGCCATTAAAGAGGAATAATAAATATTTGGAGCAACGATATCACCCACTAAAGCATTTCTTGATAAACTAGACAATGCTCTCGAATCACCAGCCATATCTCTAACCGAAGTAATGCCTGTCAATAGCATTTCTTTAAGTATCTTTTCTGCATTATCTCTTCTTTCCTCCGTCGGATCTGTTGCAAAATGGACATGAGCATCAATTAAGCCAGGAACTACGAATTTTTCTTTTAGTATAAAGGATTGAATGGTATCATTGGCTTTATATTTTTTGGAAGGCAGGATGTCATAAATTTTATTTTTGGTGACTACAATGGTATAATCATAAAGTATATTGTTCGTGTTTACATCAATGATATTTACATTTTGCAAAGCATAGGAATCGAAGCTGAATTGTGCATTTGCGGTTGTACTTGTCAATGCTAATAGTAGTATGCTTGATATAAATTGTCTTAAATTCATTTTTCGATTATTTTTTAAAGAATTTTGTGATTGGATATTCATCTGTTTCTGCTCCTCAGATAGCGCTAATTCACTTCGTTTATTCGCTGTCACTCGGGTGTAATTCGTGACCACAAAGATTGATTTTTTGTTTTTAAATATGAAAATTACACGTAAATAATTTTTATGTTTTTTGAACAGCAAACCGTCTTGTTATTAGACTTGCAAAAATTAAATTTGGAATCCAACATAGCCAAGCTACCATAATATAGGCCTTTACAAAATCACCATAAATCATTGTCAAAAGTGGAAGCCATATTCTTAATGTTACGGCAGCAAAACAAGCAGCATAACTATAAACCATCATCTTTTGATGTTGTTCAATTTGTTTGTCTTTGATGTATAAATAAGCTTTTAAAGTTGTGTAAAACCAAATAATTCCTAAACAAATAAAGCCTAAGGAACATACAAATCCACCAGTTGCAAAGAAGGCAATATAGATACCTGTTATTGAGCTAAGAATAACCGAAGCGAGATAAATTTTGCCAATTTGCTTATGTAAAGTAAGGTTCCATTTCCTGATTTTTGAACTGAATTGTGTCCATCCGATGAGTAAAGCAACTCCTCCTAAAATTATATGAATATAAAAACTTATGTTCCAAAAAGTATCTGTCAATAACTCAGCAGATTTTGAACTTAATAATCCAAATTTCCTGTCTATCAAAAAATAAATACTTGGATAGAGTCCAATTACAATTGCAAATACTACTAATACAATCCATAATCCTTTTTTTAGCATAATCCTGTTTGGTTAAATAGCCATCAAATAAGGGCTTGGGACTAAATTAGTATTATTTTTTGGTTTAACCAAGTTCTCATCCTGTTGCTCGTTTGCAAGACGGATCATATAATTAGATAGTCATAAAGGTTTCATAATATCCTTGAAGACGTAATTTGAATATCAGCATATTTCCAAGCTTCGTTAAAGCGAATCTTTGTTTCTTCGTATCTTTTCTTATCGCCAAGCTTTTCGTAGGCATTCATTAGTCCTTTTAAGGCCCAACCGTTATTGCGGTAGTTCTTTAAATCTTCTTCATATATTTTTACGGCATCTTTATATTTCCCTGCATCAATCAAAACAGCACCTAAATGATGGCGAACAGAGAAAAACCAATCCGGCGGTTCATTATAATTTAGTGCGTTTTCTTTTGCGACAGCTTCCTTCAAAAGTGAAATTGCCTTGGTATAATTTTTTTCGTAGGCATTAATTTCTCCTTCCAAAGTTTTTGAGGCTATTTCGCATAAGTCATATACACGGTTAATATTCCAAATTGTCAAATCTTTTATCTTGGGATTGACCATTATTTTTCTCATCGAGGCAAGATGTTTTTTTGCTTCGGCTGGTTGATTTTTAGAAAGCATTGCCATTCCTTGTGCATAATGCCAAACTACCGATGGATATTCCAATTCTTTTGCAGGGGCAGAAGATTTCAGGATAGCTGCCCATAAACCAAGTTTTGTCTCCACGTACCAGGGAATTGAATAATAATGTTGTAAAGTGGCCCACGCTGGATCTAGCAATAATTTTTTGTGTGCGTGGTCGGCTGTTGCGTGCGAACCTTTGAGGGCAACTTTACTTTCTCCGCTAAGTGTGGCACAAGCCGCAATGAAGTGATAATTATGGGGGTAATAGGCGAGGGGATACGCTCCTTGGGCATGGCAGGCATCCACATAGGAACTGTCAGTTTCAACTGCTTTTAGATTGGTTGTGACACCATCATGATAACGCCCGTTTCTTATATAAATATGTGATGGCATGTGTAGTAAATGCCCCGAACCCGGAACCAAATCACGAAGTAAGTCGGCACTGGCTTCTGCATTTTCGGGCTTATGTGACATTTCTTCGGCATGTATATAAAAATGGTTTGCACCGGCATGTTTTGGTTCCAATTGTATACATTTTTTGAGCAAAGCTATTATTTCAGGTGTCCAAGGCTGAGGTGTTCCGTCTTTATTCCATAAATTCCAGGGATGCAAGTTCATTAATGATTCTGCAAACAGCGCGCCTACAGTTACATCTTTTGGATATTTTTTATACACTTTGCGCATAGCGACGGCATAAGATGAATCGAGTACAGAACGAACAATAGTAGTGTCGTTGGAATAGCGATATGTTAAGGCATCAATCAAATCCTTTTCTTTTTCAGAGCAAGAGGTCGAATATAATTTTGCCTTTTTTACAGCTTCGTAAGCTCTTAGAAAATTATCTTTCTCCATTCCGGCATTGTAATTTGGGCCAAGAACATAGGCAAACCCCCACCAACCCATAGCACATTTAGGTTCTTGTAGTGTAATCTCAAAAAAGGAGCGGGCAGCTTCCGCATGATTAAACCCAAAGGAAAGCATTAGTCCCTGATTGAAAAATTTTTGGACTTCTGTGTTTTTTGTCGAAATAGCAAAATGAAGACCATCTAACCCTTTAAATAAAGGAGCCTTTTTACCCGAGGAATACCAGTTTTTGTCTGTTACTTCAGGTGTGGTGCAACTATAGTTATTGGAAACAGACTTAGTTTCATTTGCTGTTTTATTTTTTGAACATGAACAGCAAATTAAAATAGAACAAAGTAAATAGTAACTGATTCGCATAATTCATAATTTTTAAAGGTATGAATTTACAAAATATTTGTACAGTGGTTCATCCAGTTTTAATTTTCTGCTACTCACTAGTTTTAGAGTAAGCATACTTACAATAGGTTTTGTAAGAGAAGCAACATTGAATATCGTATTGAAAGGAGCAGTGACATCCTTTTTCAATTCACCTTACACTTTTCTCTGTGTTAATTTGCCATCACTTATAACGCCTATTCCCAACGCTGATACTTTATTAATCTTTAGCCATTTTTCAATTGCTTCGTCATTTCCGAATATTGAATTGTTGACTGTATCATCAAATGTTTAAACTACTTTATTCTCAGATATATTGACCTGAGACGTTGCTGATATTTGAAAAAGAATGAATATAATGGAGATTAATAGCTTGTTCATACGTAAAATATTAAGGTGTTAAAATAGTTCAATCTTCTGATTTTTGAGACATTAATATTTAAATTCTAATAATCTGTATATTCCTTCTTGTGCTCGTCGCAAACGAGTACTAATGAGGATTATTTTATATATTTTTCTAAATAGCCACTTTCTTTTAAAAATCTGTCATAATCTTCTATGTTTAAAATATGATCGACGGCTAATTTTTTATTATCCGCTTTGTCAAAATAGGTTTTTACGATTTCGTAACCTATCCAATATCCTAAATCGTTTGGTCGATTATCTTTTCCGCTAGTTCCATAAAGCCAATCTTGAGTGTCATCTCGATACATTCGTTCTGCAAATTCTCTGCATAATTCTTTTTTGTGTTCATTTCCGTATTTGCTCGCTTCTTGATTTCCTTTTATTCCGGTAGCTAATTCTGCAATAAAATCAGCCATTCCTTCGAGTATAGATTGTTGAAGCAAATTAGTTTTTCCTCCTTTTGGCCATTTTTGTTGGAAATGAATAGATTCGTGAATTACTAACTCAGGAAGATGGTCTAAACTTGTCAGTTTTTCAGCCCCGATTAATAGTCCATTTTCAGAGGAAGTTCCTCCGCTATTGAAACGTCCAACGACAAAATAGACTGGTGGATAAACTGCATTTGGGTACCAATACTCTAGCGCATAGAAATAGGGTTTAATCCGTTTTTCTTGTTCCTTGATTTTGATTTCAATTCCCCTTATTTTTTCATAATCTTGTTTTCTTCTTTTTACCATATTTAGTAGAGAGTCCGCACTAATTATTCTATTGGGGATAAACCCTTGAAGTCCTATTGTCCCATTTTTGATATAGGTTTCAAAAGGATTTCCATTAGCATATTGAATCGAATCAAAAGCTTTCCAAAAATTCTGAATGTCGGAAGTTTCAAATTTAGCGTCTTGTGGGTCTTGTGGGAAATTTTTCTTTTGCCCAGCTACTTCTGTAAGACAGAATATTGTCAGAACTAATATTAATGTTTTATTCATTGTGTTGTGTTTTTAACGTGCAGGAAACTTGTATACATGTGTTACAAAATCACATCTATCCATCCTAATCTGGGTAGTTTTGTGTGATAAGTATCACGTTTTACTTTTTTCAAATGTAGAAAATAATAATTACAATACTAAAGGGTATAATTTCTGTTTATTAAAATGATTTTGTCTTGCAAATATCATTACGACGGACGCAAATATCACAATAACATATATTTACATTGTTTCAAAGGGCACTAACTTTACTGCATCTGACAGCTTTTTAGATGTGTTTTTTTTACTGAATTGGATTAAAGCAGTCAAGCCGCGAGAAGGATGGAAGCAAGTTACCGAAGTAACGCGGACAGCCTGACAGCATAAAGGAAATGGGCCGACTCACCACAATAGATGAGTTGGCCCATTTTCTTTATGGTGACTTGCCCAAACGAGTTTTAGCGAACTGATGAAGTAAATGAACTAAATGATTGGTTTATACTGTGGTTTCTGTCAATGGAATGAAGCTGCTTTTTTGGGCTTCACATAACGAACAGCAGTAATCTTCGGGGAGATCTTGGAAGAGTGTGCCTTTTTCGATGCCTTGAATTACATCGCCGTAATCCGAGTTATAGACTGTTAAGCATTCTGGACATTGATGAATGTCTTGTGCTTTGATTTCTTTTTTGGCACTGGTGTTTTCAAATTCAAGTACGCTGTTTCCTAGTTCACTAAA
Source organism: Flavobacterium granuli (assembly GCF_031456055.1). GTDB lineage: Bacteria > Bacteroidota > Bacteroidia > Flavobacteriales > Flavobacteriaceae > Flavobacterium > Flavobacterium granuli_A. The sequence continues at coordinate 133,125 of NZ_JAVDTX010000001.1, read as the reverse complement.
GTATTTTTTACTCAATTCAATAAGGATATTGGGAAGTTCAAGCTTGTCTACATCCTGCGCGTGTACGATGTATTCCTTGGTGTTGGGGTCAAAATTTTTGGCATACAAAATGTTGAAAGTATCTCGGATTTTGATTGATTCGAGGTCCTTTGGCGATTCATTTTTTTCGATAACTACCGAGGTGAAATAATGGCCGTCCCGATTATAGTCGGATAGCCCGAAGGTGAGTCCGTATGTGCTGATGTCGAACTGATCGAGGGTGCGCACCAGAAAAGTTTTGAGATTCAAAGCCCATTCCATTGCCACGGGCAAGTGCCAGTTGAGTTCCAGTAGTGAGTGGCGCACGTTTATTCCTTTTTTGCCAAGGAATTTTTCCCAGTCGAGTTTGCGGTCTTTGGGGATTCCTTTCACGATGAAGGATTTCCAAGGGGTGATACATATTTTTCCGATTTTGCAGTCGAAACATAAATCACACATTTCTTTTAGGAATTCCAAGTCGTAGAGATTGTTGCGCCAGTAGAGTCCGAGCCAATATTGGTCGATGCCAAGTCTGTTCATTCCTTCGTAATAGGGGAAGGGGTAAAACGGAATGTTTAGAGGCTGGTCGATGGTTCTGTTATTGGTGTCCAAATCGCCGAGGAGTTGGAAAATCATATCGACAGTATCTGGTTCTTCTTGTAGTGTTTTTTCGATTTCGTAGTAGATTTTGCCTATGTCCCAACTATAAATTAATACAGGGAAAAGTTCCATTTTGTCCCATTTTGGCAAGCGAACATATAGAAACCAATAGTCTTCGTGATGCGAAGCTATAAAGTTAATATGTCCCGTGAATAGTGGAACGAGCTGTTGTTTTGGGTCGGTTATGTTGACCTTGAGTTTTGGCTGTTCCTTGAATTGTTCCAATATGTAAAGGAATTTGTTTCCGGTCAGCCAAGGCGTATTCCTGAAAATATCGGTCGATACGTAGGAGGAAACGATGTTGTTGCCGCTTTTTTCGTTGGGTAAAACAAAATGATGTTTTCCAATTTTTTCGGGAGTGCTATTTTTGAATCCTTTTGGAAATATAATGTCTTGTCTGGAACCAAAAGAGAGGGCTTCAAGACCTTGCTCCAACGCCATATTTACAATTTCTCGTAATTCCCCCGGAGATATTACCCCGCCTTTTACTATGAGTCTTGTTAATTCCATTTTCTTTGAATTATAGTTATCTATACTCTATTTTCTAAAATCTGCAATCTGCTATCTAAAACCTGCCTTCTGCAATCTGTAATCTGCAACCTACTTCACCTTCGCCAATATCTCCTTCACCTCAGTTTTGCAACTGCCACAGCCGAGTCCTGCTCCGGTAGTTTTACAAAGTTCAGTAAAATTAGTAACGCCACTTTTAATGCATTCTTCTATATTTCCTCTTCCTACTTGACTGCAAGAACAAACGAGCTTTCCAATTACGGGCTTGGCTTCAGAGCCACTTCCTCTTAATAGTGTGTTTCGTTTATCAGCCAATTCGATTTTGCTTTCAATCATTGTTTTGAATTCGGCAAACTCATTTTTGTCACCCATTAGGATGGCTCCAATGAGTAAATCGTTCTTGACGATACATTTTTTATAATAGCGTTTTCCTAAGTCTGCAAAAACAATTTCTTCGTAGGAATCGTCATTTTCGGGCACTTCGATTTCACCAATAGAACAAAGATTAATGTCTTCCAATTTTAGGATATTCATCAGAACCGATCCTTTGTAAAAACTGCTAATATCACCAGCAATGAAATTAGCCAAAACATCGGCTTGTTCTTCAGCAGCAGAAGTGATTCCGAATAATTGGTTGTTGAATTCGGCAATTTCGCCTATCGCAAATACATCGGGATGGGAGGTTTGCAAGTACTGATTGACTTTTACGCCACGTCCACAAGCTAGTCCTGTTTCCTTGGCTAATTCTATGTTTGGAATGGTTCCAATAGTGTAAACAATGGCATTGGCGGTAATGATTCGACCACTTTTTAGGGCGATTTCCAATTCGTTTGCATTATCGGTTTCAAAAACGGTACTTACTTCATTATCAAAATAAATTTGAATATCTCTTTGCTGTACTTCTTCGGCCAATAACTTACTTGAGATTCTGTCCAATTGACGTTCCATCAATCGGGAAGCCCTTTGTATAATTGTAATTTTGACTTTTTTGTGTTTAAGGGCTGCAGCCAGTTCCAGCCCCAGTAATCCACCACCCACAATCACTACGTGTTGTTCTTCGGCGGGTAAATTGGTGCCATCCAGATAATATTTTAATTTGTCTGCATCGGTTTTCTTTCTGATGGTAAAGCGTCCTGGAAGATGTAATTGTGCATTTTCTGGGATAAAAGGGCGACTTCCGGTTGCCATAATCAACATATCAAATTGATGAACGGTGCCTCGGCAGTCGGTTATGGTTTTGTCGTTAGTACTTACGTTTTCAATTGCCACACCCGATTTCATCGTGATATTCAATTGGCTCATACCATCGCTCTTTATTTTCAAAAGACTTTCCCAAGTAAATTCTCCAGTCACATATTCCGGCAACAGAACACGATTGTAGAATGGGTTTTCCTCATTTGAGAAAACGATTATCTCATCGGTAGTATTGATTTCCCTGTAATTTTGAATAAAACGGAAAGCAGCAGCTCCGGCGCCAACAACGGCAATTTTTTGAAACGGTTTTACATATTTTTTTACAGCAACAATTGTATATTTAAAATCAGGCTCTTTCGAAATCGGATCGACAATGGTGTTGGTAAGATTATTGGTTCTATTTAAATCGTTGTCCAATTGTTTCCCCCAGTGCATCGGTAAAAATAAAACGCCTTCTTTGATAGTGTCGGTCACTTTTGCTTTCACCCGAACTTCACCATTTTTACTGCTTACTACAACAATGTCACCATTTTTTATTTTGGTTTTGTACGCATCGATTGGGTTGATTTCCAGTACTGGGCTAGGAGTATGCGTCATTAATCGGGACACTTTACCGGTTTTGGTCATAGTGTGCCATTGATCGCGAATTCGTCCCGTAGTCAATATAAATGGATATTTTTCTGAAGGTAGTTCTGATGTGTTCTCAATACTCGTTGGAATATTGAAAATAGCTTTTTGCGAAGGCGTAAAGAACTTTTTATCGGCAAATAATCGAGGTGTTCCCGGATGTCCGTAATCTGGAACAGGCCATTGGAAAGTGCCTTCGTTTTTTAGTCGGGAATAATTTAAATAGGAAACATCAATATTTGTGCCTTTGGTCATTAGGCAGTATTCTTTATAAATAGCTTCAGTGTTGTTGAAGTTGAAACCAGAGAATTTCATTTTTTTGGCAAAGTTCAGCAAGATTTCCACATCCGATAAGGCTTCCCCTGGGGCATTTATTCCTTTTGGCAAATAGGAAATACGTCGCTCCGAGTTGGTCATTGTCCCTTCTTTTTCCAACCATCCTGCGGCAGGTAACAATAAATCGGCAAACTTGGCGGTATCGGCATTATGGGAGATGTCCTGAACAACTACAAATTTAGCATTCGCCAATGCTTTTTCAACTCTTCTGGCATCTGGTAAACTCACCATCGGATTGGTGCAGATAATCCAAATCGCTTTCATTTTTCCTGATTCTAAGGCGTCAAACATTTCGGTTGCAGTCAATCCCGGTTTTTCAGAAATGGAATCGACTCCCCAAAAAGAAGCTACTTCCTTGCGATGTTCAGGATTGCTTAATTCTTTGTGAACAGCCAATAAATTAGCCATTCCGCCTACTTCGCGACCTCCCATTGCATTGGGTTGTCCTGTCAATGAGAAAGGCCCAGAACCTGGCTTCCCAACTTGTCCGGTTATCAATGAAAGATTAAGTAAGGCTGTGTTTTTATCAACCCCAATGGCGCTTTGGTTCAATCCCATAGCCCACATGGATATAAACCCTTTGGCTTTGCCAATAATATCGGCAGCCAAATGAATGTCACTTACGGAAACACCACACAATTTGGATGCTTTTTCATAAGAACTACCCATTACCATTTCTTTGTAAGCCTGATAATTTTCGGTATGGTTTCGAACGAAATCCGAATCAACGTATCCTTTTTCAATTAAACGTCTCCCGATGGCGTGGTACAAAACAATATCAGTTCCTGGAAGTATCTGTAAGTGTAAATCGGCTGCGATAGCAGAGTCTGTACGTCTCGGATCGACAACAATGATTTTTATTTTTGGGTTTTTCTCCTTGTGTTGTTCTATTCGTCTGAACAGAATCGGGTGACAAAATGCAGGATTCGCTCCCGTTATCAGGAAAGTATCGGCAAGTTCGATATCTGCATAAGCGATAGGAACAGAGTCCTCGCCAAAAGTTTTTTTGTAACCCGCGACGGCCGAGCTCATACAAAGTCTTGAATTGGTGTCTATATTGTTGGTTTTCAGGAAACCTTTAACCAATTTATTTACCAAGTAATATTCTTCGGTCAGACATTGTCCCGAGATATAAAATCCAACACTATCTGGTCCGTGTTTTTTTATAATTGAAGAAAAAACAGCTGAAGCGCGATCAAGAGCGGTGTCCCAGCTGACTCTTTCTTTTGGATGCGATTTGCTCCATCTCATTTCGGGATACAGTATTCTGTCTGAAGTATCATTTACTACATAATGCAAATTCATCCCTTTAGAACAAAGCATTCCTCTGTTCACGGGATGGTCTTTGTCGCCGGTAACCGTCACTCCATTTTTAGAATCATTTTTTACAATAATTCCGCATCCTACTCCACAATAGGAACACGTAGTTTTGATTTCTGTATTTTGCATTAGGTATGTCTTTGTTTATAAAGTAGTCTTGTATTATCATTTAGATGATATAACACAAACAAAAATAAGTAATAAATAAGTATTAATACGTATAAAGTTGATTTTATTTTAATGTTTAGCCGAATAAAATTAGAATGGTAAAAATCGGTTCCCTTTTTTGATGAATTGGGAGTATTGTGTGGTATTAGAGACTGATATTTATTTTTTTACAAAATTTAGAACTTAGAAGCTTAATAAAAAAAGCCACTCCCAAAATGGCAATTTTTGGGAGTGGCTATACAGAAGTAATTAAAAGGAAATTATTATTTTCGATCCATTTCTTTGGAAAGGATTGGCTGTTTTTCGTTCATCATTTTGGTTACCGTTACGTGCATCCATATCAAGCAAACTGCTGAGAACAGTAATATAAAAATCCAAGAACTAGACCAAATTCCAGTGGCAGTCAATAAATAACCGAAGATGATTGGCCCAAAGAAACCACCAAGACCACCAATCATTCCAACCATTCCGCCCACAACTCCCACTTCGGTAGGGAAATACTCTGGGATGTGTTTGTAAACAGCTGCTTTACCAATTCCCCATGAAATCCCGATAAGGATGACTAGTACTAGATATACCCACATATTGGCGCTAAAATGAATGGCAGTAACGCCTTTGGCAATAAGCTCTTTTTTCTTTACTTCCTGATTTTCGGCAACAATCACTTGTTGCCAAGAATTACGGGTTGGGAATATGGTGTTTTCAATAGGTTTATTCACTTTTGTAATAATCGGAAATTCTTTTTCTCCCACTTTCACAAGTGTATTCGAAACTGCAGTTATGATTCCTTTTTTGGTTGCCATAATGCCGGGGCCTGAGGTGGTGATGTCCATTTTTGGTATCATTAATAAGGCACTTAGGATTACTGAGGAACTCAATACCCAATACATTACTTTTCTTGCCCCGAATCTATCCGATAAAAATCCTCCAAAGGCACGAATCACCCCTGATGGCAAGCTGAACATCGTTGCAAATACCCCCCCCATAACCAAACTCGTTTGATATACATTCATAAAGTTCGGTAATAACCATTGTGAATAGGCAACGAAACATCCAAAGACCAAGAAATAGTAAGCCCCAAATCTCCAAACTCTTGTGCATTTTAAAGATTGTAGCATTTGGGGTACACTCTTGGTTTGGGTTTCATTTTTTTTGTTTTTGGTAAAAATTAAAAAAATAACTCCAATCACCAGCAATGCTATACCATATATAACAGGTAACATTTTCCAGCCGTTTTGTGGATCGGAAATAGAAAATTCATTCAATAGGGAAGGTGCCAAAAACGTAGTGATAGCAGCACCGGCATTTCCCATACCAAAAATACCCAATGCTCTTCCTTGCCATTCTTTTGGATACCAAATAGAAGTGAAACCAATACCAACTGCAAAACTGGTTCCAACCATACCGAAAAAAAAACTTAGCAATGCAAACATGAAAAAGCTATCTGCGAAAGGTAATAGGAACAAAGGAATGGAACAGAGCAGAAGTAATAAAGTGAATACGTATTTACCACCAAATTTATCGGTTAGCATACCTATTGGTAAACGCATTACAGATCCCGTTAAAATCGGAATCCCTAAAAGCCATCCTACTTGGACTACATCCCATTTGAAGATTCCGTTATCTACCAAAAAAGTGACAAGAACCCCATTGAGAGTCCAACAGGCGAAGCACACCGTAAAAGCTAATGTGTTTAAAAACAAAATGCGGTGCGATTGTGAGAGGGAGTTTGTAGTTGACATAATACTTGTTATTTTTATACAAAACTAAGTAGTATGTTCTAAAAAAAAACTGCGTTTACGCAGTTTTTGAAAAATAATTAAGTATTTATACGTATGTTTTAATTAAAGTAACTAAGTTGCTGAGAAGCTGAGTTGCTAAGTTTTTAAAATAGGAAACGCCAAATCACTAAGTACTGATCTAGCGTCGATATTTTTTAAACCTTTAACCTTTAAAAAAGTCTTAGAATCTCAGTAACTTAGAGTCTTAGCGTCTCTAAAGAAGCGAATACTCCGAAGCTTTATTGGAAAGTTCCATCAAGTTTTTTACTTTCAATTTTTTCATCAGATTGAAACGGTGTACTTCGGCTGTTCTTTTGCTGATGTCCAAGGCTTCTGCAATTTCCTTGTTTCCTTTACCTGTCAATAAAAGTTTTAGGATTTCTTTTTCCCTTTTGGTAATTATCTGATCTTCTCCTAAAGATTGTTTAGGTTCTGAAGAAAGTGTGGGATTGGTCAGTTGATTAATTAATATGGAAGAAATGTCACCACTAAAATATTTTCCTCCATTTGCAACGGTATGAAGAGCTTTTAAGAATTCTTCTTTGCTAGATCCTTTAAGTAAATATCCGTCTGCACCGGCTTGGATAGATTTCAATACGTATTCTTCAGATTCATGCATCGAAAGCATTACAATTTTTACCAAATTGTTTTTGCTTCTAAGTTGCTCTACGACTTCAATACCAGTCATATTTGGCATCCGAATATCAAGAATAAGTAAATCTGGTTGGAAACTGTCTATTAAAGATAAGGCTTCCAGTCCGTCTGTAGCTTCGCCTACAACAGTGATGTTTGCTTCGTTTTCTAATAAAGATTTTATGCCATCTCTCACAAATACGTGGTCGTCTGCAAGAATTACTCGAATTTTATCACTCATACGGTACTTATTACTCTTTAAGTATATTCATCTAATTTAGATGCTAAGATACGTATTTTTTGAAATTCTAAGGAAAAAAAATATTCAATGACAATTTCAATGACAATGGCAAAAGTCAATGGTAATTTTAATAAGAATATCAATTTCAAAACATTGTAAATAAACTAAATAGGATTCAGAAACGATTTAACCTCAATATTGTCATAAATGACAAACTAGGCGGTGACAGGTGCAAATAATCGTTACAAAACCGATAAATTTGAAGTTAAAGTTTGAAATTTGGAGTCGATCGTTAGCGAACAGGTGAAGCAATTTTAAGAAATTGATATTCTTATTAAAATTACCATTGACTTTTGCCATTGAAATTGCCATTGATATTGAAATTTTATATTGGAACATTAAACGTAATCCTAGTTCCTTCATTTGGAATAGAATTGAAGAAAACGCGACCGTTGATGTATTGGATTCTTTCTTTCATAAAGAGCATTCCCATCCCGGATTCACTGTTTCTCTTTTTTTCGACAGCATTAATGTCAAATCCTTTTCCGTTGTCGTCAATAGTGATGCTCAATAGAGTTGAGCTATGCGAAAGTTGTACTATAATATGAGTAGAGTCGGCATATTTGATCGCATTGTTGATGGCTTCCTGTGTCAATCGGTAAATATTGATTTCGATTAAAGAATCTAATCGGCTATTGAAATCGGTTTTGTTGTAAAAGAGAATATTTTTCCCAGTAAGTTTTGAAAGTTCCAAAGTAAGTTTGGCAAGAGCCGAATTGATTCCGTGGTCGCTCAGTTCTGGAGGCATCAAATTGAAAGTCGCGGTACGAACTCCTTTGATGATGTCAAGAGTCAGTTTTTTTAGGTATTCTATTTTTACGGTTGATTTTTCTTTGTCATCCAGATTGATGCTTTCGAGACTAAATTTTAATCCCGTTAGCATTTGTCCAATTCCATCATGAATTTCTCTTGCGATTCGGTTTTGCTCGTTTTCTTGGTTTTCGACAATCTTGCTCGAAATTACTTTTTGCTGGCTCAGTTTGTCGGCAACATTGGCTGTATTCAAGCGTTCCACTTCTTGAACTGCTTTTTTACGTTCGGTAATATCAAAACATATAATCAATAGTTCCGATTCGTCTTTTTTTATAGTAACTGGTACCATCGATAAATCTAGCCAAAGTGATTGTTCATTCCGTGTGGTGATGTTCAATTCTCCTTGCCAGCCTCTGCGGTGGTTTTCGAGTACGATACGGTCAATGAAGAGTTGTTCCTTTTCAACTGGAGTCAGCACTTGTCCAAATTTTTTATCCGAAAGGAAAGGATTGTATTGTATTAGTTTGGAGAATTTCTCGCCAATGTGAATGATGGTTCCGTCGGTGGCAATTCTGCAATAGAGTAGAGTATTTTCCATCGCATAATTGAGCGACTTTAATTCTTTTACGGAGTTTTCTTTGGCTTCACTGATGATTTCGGTGTCTTGTGCTAGTTTTATAGCTTTTCTTTCCGAAGATAAGAGGTTAGAAATTAACGATTCCACTTTTTTGTTGGTGGGTTTGAAAATGAATATAAATTCCAACAATAAAACCAATAAGGTAAAGGCTAGAATGGCATATTCCGTTTTGCTTTGAAGGGTTACTTTCTCGAGTGCTTCTTTATCATATTCGCCAACAATTTGGTTCATTTCCGAAAGAAAAACTGTTTCATTTTCAAGTATGGTCTGAACCAGTTTTAGGTTTTCCTCTTCGTTTATGTTTTGTTTTTTGTTTTCCAAAAAAGTACTGCTTGCCTTAAGCAAGCTATCGAAATTCGGCTTTATATTTTCGAAATATTGGGTTAGAATGGGATTTTTTTCTTTAGAAAAACCCAAGCTGTCATTTCCGTTTGCCAAGGAATAATGATTGGATTTCCATTCGGATATAGTCTCTGAAACTTTATCGATTTGTTTCTTTTTTTGCAAAGAATCAGTAATGAAATTAAGAATCAAAATCTCCTTAGTCAATTTTTGGCTGAGCATTCTTTGCTTCCCAGAAATGTTTATTATTTTGGAATCGCTTAGCTGGTTGTTTAAGTTGTATTGAATGAGGAGCTGGCTCAAAAGTATGGCTACGGCAATCGTAACTAAGGCGAATAGATACATTCGCCTTAATTTTATAAATGAAATTTTATCTAAAGAGACTTTGGATTTTTTTTTCATATAGAAGACCGTAACTGTTTTTTAGACTTGAGTTTCAGTTTTTTAGTTACCAATTTTAAAGAGTAATCTACAATCCCAAAGAATCTTTGATTAATTGAAGGTTTTCTGGAGTATAGTTGATTTTTAATGCTTCCTGATGTCCTTTCTCCGACATTTTATTCCAAGTTTTCAAAATAATGTTTTTCAGTTTTTCGGTGTCGTGTTTGTGGACAAAAGGATCCAAATAAAATTCTAGAAACACTAAACAAATAACATCTTCCAACAGCTGAGTTTCCTCATCTTTTTTAAGTAATTTTTTTTCAATCAAAAAAGAAACGCGGTCAATGAAATCATCTTCGTAACCTGCCTTTTTTAAGATATCGGCAGTCATTTTGGCGTGGAATTTTTTTAAATCTTCTCGCCATTTCAAATATCCCACACGATCCATAGGATAGGATTCTCTTGCTATTTTCCAACGGCAAATATGTTGAGCTTTGGCTGCTATTTGTACGGCTTCCGAAGCATCTGGCTGAAAAGCGATTAGCCTTTCATACATTCTTTCAGAATATAATAACTCTTTTGGATAGGTTACGTCTTGGTAAATTTCGCTGTTTGGATCGGCTTCGTTTTCGGAATCAATCCACGCGCTGGCGTTTAAGAAGGGGATAGTTTTCATTTGGAATAGTATATATTCAAAGATACATACATTATTCTAAAAACCCAACGAATACTTCATCTCCTTCGACTTTTACTGGATAAGTTGCGATTTTGTAATCTTCACCGTTTAGGTTGGAACCATCGACCAATGAAAAGGTTTTTTTGTGCATCGGACAGGCAATTTTTGGTACTCCATCAGCAGAACCAGTCATACCTCTGGATAAAACCATTTCCATTTTGTGTGGGCAGGCATTTTGGCAAGCGTACCATTCGTTTCTTCTTTCGAAGTTGAAAATAGCAATTTGCTTGTTTTTGTATTTGATACAACCGCCTCTATTACTTGGAAAATCTTTGATGCTTCCAGCTTTGAACCAAATTTTTACTGCACTTAGGTTTACGGTCTCGTATTGGCTTAATAGTTCTTCCATGGGATTTAGTTTTGTTTTCTGATCCCAGCCCCACTCGCAGATTAGTGAAGCCAAGATTAGAAATATTATTTTATTTTTTTAATTGGTGCAATTGCTTCGCCTGTTCGCTTCGCTCGGGTTGTGTTTTACCAAGGTCTAGGCATTTTTTGTTCTCTTAACGGAACAAATGCAATGTTGTCGTCTTTCTCATCTGTATTAACAAAGTGGCTGAAACGTTTCAATAATCTTGGTTTTTCCAATACTTGTTTCCACTCACACTCGAAAGTGCCAACAAGAGATTCCATTTCGGTTTCAAGAGCTTCGCAGATTCCCAGGCGGTCAAATATGATTACTTCTTTCAGGTAATCCAATCCGCCTTCCAGTTTGTCAAGCCAAGTAGCAGTTCTCACCAATGGACCCGCAGTGCGGATATAATACATCAAGAAACGGTCTAAGTATTTAATAACTGTTGCTTTGTCGATTTGTTCGGCCAATAAAACGGCGTGTTTTGGGTTGGCACCACCGTTTCCGCAGATGTAAAGATTCCAACCGCCTTCAACGGCGATTAAACCAAAATCTTTTCCTCTAGCCTCTGCACATTCACGAATACAAGCCGAAACTCCGCCTTTTATTTTGTGTGGTGCACGGATACCTTTGTAACGATTTTCAAGTTCAATTGCAAAACCAGCACTGTCGTCCATTCCGTAACGACACCAAGTGTTACCAACACAACTTTTGACAGCTCTTAATGATTTTCCGTAAGCATGACCACTTTCAAAACCATTGTCGATTAATGTTTTCCAGATTTTTGGCAGGTCATCTAAGTGTGCGCCGAATAAATCGACACGTTGCGCTCCAGTAATTTTGGTGTATAAATCAAATTGTTTGGCCACTTCACCGATTACAATCAGTTTTTCGGCAGTGATTTCGCCACCAGCAACCCTTGGGACTACTGAGTAAGTTCCGTTCCTTTGAATATTGGCTAGGAATCGGTCATTGGTATCTTGAGTGGTAACGTGTTTGTTCGCCGTATCGTTGTAGATACTGGAGAAAATTGAAGCGACTACTGGCTTACAAACTTCACAACCATCACCATTTCCGTGATGATCAATTACTTCGTAATAATTAGTGTATTTATTGATTTTGACAATGTCAAATAATTCTTGTCTGTTGTAATTAAAGTGCTCGCAAATGGTTTCCTTGATTTCTTTTCCAAGTGATTTTTGGGTGGCTTTTACGATGTCCACAACCATTGGTTTACAACCACCGCAGCCTGTTGTTGCTTTTGTCAATTTCACGACATCAGATAGAGTAGTTGCTGTTCCGTCAATAAGCGAGCAACAAAGAGCGCCTTTGGTTACGTTTTCACAAGAACAGATTACTGCTGTGTCTGGTAAGTCGGTTACACTTCCTAGAGTTGATCCTTCACCGCCACGAGAACCTAGAATTAAATCTTCTGGATTTGCGGGTAAAGCCATTGCGTTGGCGTAAATTTGAAACAAAGCGTTATAGTCTGATGAATCTCCTACAAGGATTCCGCCTAAAAGTGTTTTTCCGTCTTTGCTGACATTGATTCTTTTGTAAATACCACTGAATTTATTCTCATAAACAATGCCGGTAACATTTTCATTTTCGATAAATGGATCACCAAAACTTGCCACTTCAACTCCAATCAATTTCAATTGAGTAGACATATCAATGGTTTCTCTCATCGTTTTATCACCATTCAGGATTTGCTCTGCAGCAACATCTGCCATTTCGTATCCTGGAGCTACAAGGCCGTAAATCATTTGATTGTATAAGGCAACTTCACCAATCGCATAGATATTAGGATCTGATGTTTGCATTTTATTATTAACTACGATTCCGCCTCTAACGCCTACTTCAAGTCCAGAGACTCTCCCGAGTTCGTCGCGAGGTTTAATCCCAGCCGATATAACCAACATATCCACATTTAACAATTCATCATCTGCAAACATCATCCCTTTTATACTTTCTTCACCAGCGATGTATTGTGTTGCTTTATTAAGATGAATGCCAATGTTAAGTTCTTCTATTTTTGATTGAAGCATATCACTGGCTCCTTTGTCTAATTGTCTTGGCATCAATCGAGGTGCAAATTCAACTACGTGAGGGTTTAATCCTAAATCACGTACTGCTTTTGCAGCTTCCAATCCTAATAATCCACCTCCAAGAACAGCGGCTTCGGTAGCGCCATTGGCTTTTATTTTTTTTGCATAACTCATAATGGCATCTAAGTCCTCTATGGTTCTGTAAACAAAAACTCCTTCTTTTTCTACCCCATCAATTGGAGGTACAAAAGCTGCAGAACCTGTAGCCAAAACTAAGTAATCATACTCATATGTTTTTTCTAAGTGCGTATGTATTGTTTTTTGCTCTCTATTAATGTCTGTAATTAACTCCGAAGTATTAAGTATGATATTATTCTCTTTATACCAAGATGTAGTTGAAAGAGACAGATCATCAGCGGACTTACCTGCAAAGTATTCACTCAAGTGAACTCTGTCATAAGCGCGTCTTGGTTCTTCTCCAAATACTGTAATTTGATAATTTTCTTGCCCAGATTTCGATATGAATTTCTCGCAAAATTTATAACCTACCATGCCGTTTCCGACTACTATCACATTAATCATAATCATTTAATTAAGTATTACTACGCAAACTTACGTATAAATACTTAATTTAAATACTTAATTTTTTATTTTTTTTCTAAAATAGAATCATTTTTAATTATTGCAGTTCGAATTCCAAATAAATACGTAGTTGAATATGGGCGTGTCCCCGCTCTAGAACATTTTTGATAACTAGGGATATTTCTGCTCTAGCGGGGTCAGGCTGTCCGCTGTATTCCCGATTAACAAAAACTACGGCAAAAAAGCCTTGTTTTTCTAAATCGGGAGATGCCGCTTTCATCCTTCACGCGATTTCTGCATTAAAGGGGTTTTGCAATTAAAATAATTGAATATTTATGAAAAACTAACTAGATAGGAGCTCGAGTGTTTTTAGTAGGAGAATCTACAGTTTTGCTAGGTGTACAGTCTGAGGTGACTTTGAGTTTGGACTTTTTTTGATTTTATACAAAATAAAGTCCGGTCTCTACAAAATTAAAATCTTAATAATTTTCTAATTTAAGACCCTATATTCATTAGGCGTATTGCCTACATGTTGTTTGAAAAAACGAGTGAAGTGTTGTGGATATTTAAATCCCAATTCATAGGCTACTTCATTGATGGTTTTAGATGTGCCAAATATTTTGTCTTTGGCGATCTCGATAATTTTATTTTGAATGTATTCCTGCGCTGACTTTCCAGTTTCTTTTTTAATTAGATCACCAAAATAATTGGCTGATAAATTAAGTTCACCAGCGTAATAGGCAACGGATGGTAATCCAATATTTTGAGGTTTATCTGAGGAAAAATAGTTAGTCAGTAATTTTTCAAATTTTTCAACAATTCCTTTATTGGCATTATCTCTGGTAATAAATTGACGATCATAAAATCGTTCGCAATAATTCAAAAACAACTCAATATTTGAAGCAATAAGTTTTTTGCTATGCTTGTCAATGGATTGTTTTAATTCAAACTCAATTTTTGCAAAAGTATCCAATACAAGTTGCTTTTCACGTTCGGACAAATGCAATGCTTCGCTGGTATTGTAGCTGAAAAAGTTGTAATCATGAATGCTTTTTGCAAGCGATGTACCCCGAATTAAATCAGGATGAAAAACCAATCCATGTCCCATTGGTTGATAATAATCTATTTTGTTTTCTACATCAATAACTTGACCAGGAGATATGAAAACTAAGGTTCCTTCCTGATAGTCATAATAATTACGACCGTATTTTAAATCGCCACAGTTTACTTGTTTTAAAAATACACAGTAAAGTTCAAAGTTCATTCTAGAACCAGTTCTTTCTTTTGCTTTTGAAAAATCAATTACACTAACCAAAGGATGTAATGTCTCGTGATTATTAAAAGCATTGTACTCACTAATGGTTTCAAAGTTAAATGCTTGTTCCATGGTTTATTATTTTGTTTTACAAATTTAAGCATTTAAGCATAGCTTTGATAGTGGTTTAAGTTCAATCAGTAATCTTGGTAGTAGATTCAGTAATTCATATACTAATGCCCTTGTATTTAGTTCGGTAATTTGTAATAGTAAAATAATTAAAACTGTTATCTAACTAAAACATAATTATGAATCGTAGAAATCTTTTAAAAACTGCTGGACTTGCAATAGCTGGAAGTGCATTAGTACCTTTATCTTCTTTCGCTCAATCTTCAAATTCGGAAACTAAACCTTTCAATAATGACAACTCAATACAGCCATTGTCTAAGAAGCGAAAACTTGGTGCTACTCTTGAAGTTTCAAGTATAGGGCTTGGTGTTCAGAACATGACCCGCACGTATCAAACTACAATTCCCTCTCGTCCAGAAATGATCAACATCATTCGAACAGCCTTTGATAAAAGAGTTACCCTATTTGATGCAGCTGAGGCATATGGCCCTTTTGAAGTGGAAAAAATTCTTGGAGAAGGTGTAGCTCCTTTCCGAGATAAAATAGTGATTGAAACAAAGTTTGGCTGGAATATAGACCAGGAAACAGGTAAGCGATTACCTGGATTAAACAGTCGTCCTGAACACATCAAAATTGTAGTGGAAGGAATGCTCAAACGTCTTCGCACTGATCGAATAGATTTATTGTATCAACACCGTGTAGATCCGCAAGTACCAATTGAAGATGTAGTTGGGGCTATTCAGGATTTGATAAAAGAAGGCAAAGTATTGCATTACGGATTGTCGGAGCCAGGATCTCAAACTGTAAGACGAGCACATGCCATTCATCCCATTGCAGCTATTCAAAATGAATATTCAATGCTATGGCGTGGACCGGAAAAAGAAATTATTCCACTATGTGAGGAACTTGGTATTGGTTTCGTTCCTTGGAGCCCACTCGGAGTGGGTTTTTTAACTGGTGCTATTGATGCCAATACACATTTTGCCCAAGGTGATATTAGAGGAAATGAGACTCGTTTCTCGGCAGAGAATCTACCTAATAACTTAAAAATCGTAGATTTATTAAAAAAATGGAGTAAACAAAAACAAGCTACTCCTGCCCAAATTTCGTTGGCTTGGCTATTGGCTCAAAAACCTTGGATCGTTCCAATACCGGGTACAACACAGATGGCTCATATGTTGGAAAATATTAGAGCTGAAGAAGTAAAATTCAGCACAGATGAATTAAAGGAATTCAATAAAGAATTGAATGTAATTCAAGTTTTGGGTGAAAGATTACCTGCTTTTGTTCAAGCGTTTTCTGATGTGGAAGCACCATTAAAGAAATAATAGTAAAATTAAAAAGCATAATTATAATTTAACTTTAAAGTAGATCATATGAAGATGTTCATTATGGGATTGTTTTTAATTGCAAGTTTGCAATACTCCTCAGCTCAAGAAAATAAAACAAGTACTGTAGTTCCGAATTACACAAAAGAAGAACAAGAAGTCATTCAACTCTCTAAAGATAAATGGCAATGGATGGCCGATAAAAATGTCGATAAACTTGAACCACTCTTTGACGACAAATCAAAATTTGTCCATATGAGTGGCACTTGGAAAAAGGGAGAAGAACTTGATATTATTAAAACAGGTAGAATTTGGTACAAGAATACGAAAGTCCATGATGTAGCAATTGAAACTTTTGGAAAAATGGCAATCCTATGGAACCGAATTACACTTGAGGCCAATGTCCGGGGGACTGATGTCGTGACTGAATTTACTGTAACGGAAGTTTATCAAAAGCATGGTAATGATTGGAAACTTTTAGCCTTAACATTTAGTAGTGTGCGGGATACCCATCAAATTCAGAAATAGAAAAAAAGAAAAATAAACTAAACTAATTAAAAATTAATCACATTATGAAAAACTCAATTTTCGGACTACTTATGTTCGCTTTATTTACAGCTAATACTTTTGCACAGAATACGACAGAACAAGAAGTTATTCAACTATCTAAAGATAAATGGCAATGGATGGCCGATAAAAATGTTGATAAACTTACTCCATTGTTTGATGATAAATCTGTCTTTGTTCATATGGGAGGAAGCTGGGGAAAAAACCAAGAAATCAATGTAATTAAAAGTGGAGGAATTCATTATAAGAAAGCAGATATCCATGAAGTGTCAGTAAATATTATCGGTAATACGGCGATACTTTTAAATAAAATCACACTATTAGCAGTAGTGGGAGGAAATGAAGTTACCAATCCGTTTATTGTAACGGAAGTATATATAAAAGAAAATAATGGATGGAAACTGGGCTCATTGTCGTTTACTAAGCTAATGACACCTGGACAATAAAATTTGAAAAATGAAAAAAACACTTATTGTAATTGTATTATTTTATTCTACTGTATACGTAAATGCGCAACAAGTAGTATCGCAAAGCCTTTCAAGTGAAGTTAGTACTGCTTCGGGAACCGTACGTGGAATAATCGAAGATGGTATTTCTGTTTTTAAAGGTATTCCTTATGCAGCACCGCCAGTTGGTGCAAATCGCTGGCGACCTCCACAACCCGTATTACCATGGAAAGATGTACGAGATGCTAGTAAATTTTGCGCAGATTGTCCACAAGCAGGCTGGCCACGAGGCTCTGGCATATCGAAAACTTCAGCCGAAGATTGTTTGTTTCTGAATATCTGGAAGCCTGCCGTTGCTACAAGTAAATCAAAATTACCGGTTATGGTATGGATTCATGGCGGGGCATTTGTGTTTGGTAGTGGTAGTGGTCTTTCAGGAGCTGCATTTGCAAAACAGGATGTAATACTTGTAGCTATCAATTATCGTTTGGGTCGTTTGGGCTTTTTTGCATTTCCTGCTTTAACTAAAGAAAATCCAAATGAATATAAAGGCAGTTATGCCTATATGGATCAAATTGCTGCATTGGAATGGATTCAGAAAAATATAGCTGCCTTTGGAGGAGACCCAAAAAACGTAACTATATTTGGAGAGTCCGCTGGCGGAGTATCTGTACATTCTCTTCTGACTATACCATCAGCAAAAGGACTATTTCAAAAGGCTATAATTGAGTCTGGAGGTGGACGTGATGGCGTGCTCACAGCCAGACCGATAGATGAAGAAAATGTTGACTTACATTATCCAGTTTCTGCTGAAAGTATTGGAGTTAATTTTGCAAAAAGATATAATATTGAAGGTACAGATGCTGATGCATTAAATAAATTGCGATCACTCAGCGTTGCAGAAATTATTGATGATGGACAAGAAACAGCAGGGCCAAATGGACCACCTACTTATTCGGGGCCTATTCTTGATGGACGTTTGGTAACCGAAACAGCTGAGAGTTCGTATAAAGCAGGAAGACAGCATCGAGTTCCGTTAATTATTGGATCGAATAGTGCAGAAGTGCCGGGTGGTTTTGTTAATGCAAGTTCAAAAGAAGAATTGCTTTCATCGTTTGGTAGTTTGAAAGATGAATTTTCAGCGGCCTATGACCCTGATGGCAAAACTGATTTTGAAAAGATACTGACACTTGTCAACACTGATAAAGTTTGGGCAGAGCCAGCTCGCTTCACTGCAAGGGCTTTTACAACCAAAAAAGTGCCTTCGTACTTATATTTTTTTTCATACGTACCTGAATCCATGAAGGAAAGAATGAAGTATGGAGCATCTCATGCATCGGAGATTCCATATGTATTTGACAATCTAGTCGAAGGATATGGTTTTAAGCCGGTACCAAAAGATAAGGAAGTGGCTAAAATAATGAATGCTTATTGGGTTAACTTTGCTAAAACGGGTAATCCAAATGGTAAAGAATTACCAAAATGGGAAGTTTACAACACAAATAAAAATGAAGTGTTCGAATTCAAAGTTGATGGATCTGCGGGTAATGTCAATGATAATAGGAAAACGCGATTGGATGTAATTGAGAAGTCTGTAGAGAAAAAGTAAACAGTAGTAAATAGAGATAAATAAAATAAGATGAATAACAAAATCATTAGCTATTGGAGTGTTTATTGTTTGTTATTGGTAATGGCCAGCTCATCACTTATAGCGCAAAAAAAAATAAAACAAAAACCGTTACTAATTGAAGAGCAAGGGAGCTTTGCTGTTGGAGGTAAAGTCTTAACAAATCCTGGTATATTCGATCCATATAAACCCACTCCTGAAGGACAAACTTTTCATGGAGACCATGCTTATGTTTTTTATCAAATTCCAACAAATGCACACAAGTTACCATTAGTGATGTGGCACGGCATAGGTCAGTTTTCTAAAACATGGGAGACCACTCCCGATGGACGAGAAGGGTATCAAAATATTTTTCTCCGCAGAAACTTTCCTGTTTATGTGATTGACCAACCAAGAAGAGGTAACGCAGGAAGAAGCACCGTAGCGGCTACCATCAATCCAACACCTGATGAACAGCAATGGTTTGATGTATTCCGTATAGGTATATGGCCCAATTATTTTGAAGGAGTTCAATTTGCTAAAGATTCAATTACACTCAATCAATATTTTCGTTCTATGACACCTAGTATTGGTGCTATTGATAGTAATCTTAATTCGGATGCGGTTTCAGCATTATTCAACAAAATAGGTCCTGGAATTTTGGTTACACATTCCCATTCTGGTGGTATGGGATGGCTCACTGCTGTAAAAAATAAAAATGTCAAAGCAATAGTAGCTTACGAACCAGGTAGTGGATTCTTGTTTCCTGAAGGTCAAATCCCATCACCTTTAACAAGTTCGGCGGGTTCTCTAGAAGCGAGTTCCGTTCCAATGAAAGACTTTATGCAACTTACCAAAATACCTATTGTTATTTATTATGGAGATAATATTCCTGAAAGCCCTTCAAACAATCCTGGTGCAGACGGATGGAGAGTACGTCTCCAAATGGCACGCTTATGGCGAGATGCAGTAAACAAAAACGGCGGTGATGTCACTGTTATTCATCTGCCAGAAATAGGGATTAAAGGTAATACCCATTTTCCTTTTTCAGATTTAAATAATATTGAGATTGCCGACATAATGAGTAAATGGCTAAAGGAAAAAGGTTTGGATAAGTAAAATCTTTAGTCAACTATTTAGGAGTCTTGTTTCATTTAGCAATTAATCCATCATAAAAAAAATAAAAATGAAGAGGCTAACAACATTTTGTTTTATGATAACCACAGTAATTCTTATGTTTTCGGGTTGTAGTAAAGCGCAAGAAACACAACAGAAAAAGGATGGATTCCTAACTGATAAAAATGTATTGATTGTGTATTTGTCAAGAACTAAAAACACTAAAGCAGTCGCTACGATTATTCATAAAAATACTAGCGGATCACTTGTAGAACTTGAATTAGAAAATCCTTACCCTGAAGATTATAAAGCAATAGTTAGTCAGGTAGCAAGGGAAAATGAAACGGGTTTTCTACCACTTCTAAAAACAAAAATTGATCATGTTGAAAAGTATGATATTGTGTTTGTTGGTTTTCCAACTTGGGGAATGCAATTGCCACCACCGATGAAAAGTTTTTTAAAACAATATAATTTGAGCGGGAAAATTATTATTCCTTTCAATACCAATGCTGGGTATGGAATTGGAAGCAGTTTTCAAACAGTGAAAGAGTTATGTCCTAAAAGTACTGTGTTGGAAGGATTTTCTACTAAAGGTGGAATAGAAAGAGATGGTATTTTATTTGTGATGGAAGGTGAAAAAGAAAAACAGGTACAGATTGAAGTTCAAAATTGGTTGAAAGAAATAGGTTTAGTTAATTGATGCATTAAACAAATGAAAATGAAGACATTTTTAAAAGAAATACTATATGTTACGATTGTAATTGTTGCAGTCAATGTGAATGCGCAAAGTGGTGCTGTCCAGAATTTAAGTAATAAAGAACAAGCAATTATAAGTATTGCGGCAGTTACGGCAAAAGGTGATTTAGAAAAGCTAAAAACAGAACTGAATGCTGGGCTGGACTCTGGTTTGACTGTCAATCAGATCAAAGAAGTTCTTGTTCATCTGTATGCCTATTGTGGATTTCCCCGCAGTATTCGTGGATTACAAACTTTTATGACAGTATTAGAGCAGCGTAAAACCAAAGGTATTAATGATGTTGTGGGCATAGAAGCATCACCTATAAAAGTTGGGGTTAGCAAGTATGATCGGGGCAAAGCTATTTTGGCAGAGCTAACTGGCACATCACAAGACGGTCCAAAAAAAGGTTATTCTGCATTTTCTCCTGAAATTGATGTCTTTCTCAAAGAGCATCTTTTTGCTGATATTTTTGAACGGGATATTTTAACTTATGCTGAAAGAGAGTTGACAACAATATCGGTACTTAGTAGTATTGGAGGTGTAGAACCTATGCTTCAATCGCATCTGAATATATGTCTGAATGTTGGTTTAACTCCAAATCAATTACAGCAATTTATAGGAGTAATCAAATCAAAAATAGATGAAAAAGAAGGAGAGGTAGCTCAAAAAGTTTTGAACGAAGTCTTAAAAACTAAAAAATAAAATAGCATGAAAAAGATAATATTTCTACTGACAGTGATTACATCAGGAATAGATGTAGATAATCTAAAAGCACAAAATACATATAAGCAAAATCCCTTTACTTTGGTTTATGAAGGAGCCATTACCAAAAATGAAATAGGAAAAGTAAATATTCATCCTGTCACCTATAAAATTAAAGAGATTACAATAGTTGCCAATGTTTACACACCAGCAAATTTTGACTCATCAAAAAAATATCCTACAATAGTTATTGCTCATCCTAATGGTGGAATAAAAGAACAGGTGTCAGGTTTATATGCACAACGATTAGCAGAACAGGGTTATATTACTATCACTGCAGATGCGGCATATCAAGGTGGAAGCGGTGGTGAGCCTCGTAATGTGGATAAACCGGCAAACCGAATTGAAGATATACACGCAATGGCTGATTTTATTTCTCAATATAATGGGGTTGACACTTCAAAACTTGGATTACTCGGGATTTGTGGCGGTGGTGGTTATTCTTTAAAAGCAGCCCAATCAGACAAGAGATTTAAAGCAATTGCCACTTTAAGTATGTTTAATTCGGGTGTGGTAAGACGTAATGGTTTTATGAACTCACAATTTTCAACAATTCAGGAACGATTAAAACAAGCTTCAGATGCTCGTGCCCAAGAAGCAGCAGGTGGCAAAATTATGTACGTGGGTGATACTCAACTTACGGATAAACAAATAGCAGCACTACCTTTCGATTTATATCGTGAAGGATTTGAGTATTACGGCAAAACACATGCTCATCCTAATTCTACATTTAAATACACAAAGAGCAGTCTGATGGATTTAATGACTTTTGATGCCAGCACCAATATGGACTTGATAAACCAGCCTTTGTTGATGATGGCAGGAAGTAAAGCGGATTCCTTTTATATGACGGACGACGCATTTAATAAAGCCACCAATACGAAAACAAAAGAATTATTTCTAATTGATGGAGCTACACACATACAAACCTATTGGAAACCCGAATACGTATCGCAGGCAGTGAATAAATTGGTGAATTTTTATCAAATTAATCTTTAAAATTTAAAAAGATGAACTTTAAAAAATTAGCTATACTATTTATGATTGGAGTGTTTGCGTTTTCTTGTAAAGCACAAAATAAATCGACACTTTCAACAAAAACAGAATCACAAGAATCAATCATTTTTCCCAAAGGCGAAAAAATAACCAATAATAATTTTATGGGTGCAGTATGGCTGAATAATTTGGTTCAAGCCGATAGTGTAAATCAAAATGCCGTTGGGAGCGTAACCTTTGAACCAGGTGCAAGAACAAAATGGCATTCCCATCCGGCAGGACAGATTATATTGGCGCTTGATGGTGTAGGATATTATCAGGAAAAAGGAAGTCCGAAAGTTATTGTAAAAAAAGGAGATGTTGTAAAATGCCCAGCTAATATTCCTCATTGGCATGGTGCAAGTTCAGATACAAAATTTATTCAGGTAGCAATAACAGGAAGAGAAAAAGGGGAAACAATTTGGTTGGAACCAGTAACTGATGAGCAGTACAATCATTTATAATTTCCAAAATGTGTAATTTTAGAAATATTGAATTGGTTTGTATTTCTTAATGATATTGTGTGTAGGTTTAATGGTATTGCTAAAGTCAGATAGTGTTTGATACAAGATTTCCGTGTCATCTGGAACCAAAATTTTTATTGTTAGTCAAGTAATTTTATCATTATTGACTTATTGTTATTAATTTCAATTTTACAATCATTAAAAGTTGGTTTAGAAAACTTTGGTTTAAAATTATTTGAAAATCCATAAGGTTCTGTTGGTATCCCAATGAAATTCAAATTGCATTTTTTATCAGAGTTTATATCTTGATACAGAGAAATTGCATAATCATCTTGTGTTAAATCTTTCAAGACAAAAACTATTGTGTCATTTGTGACAACTTTAGAACCAGTTCTGTATTCTTTGCCTTTCAAAAGAAATGATTTTTCATTGTTGAAAATTCCTACTTCAACGCTGCCTTTCTGAGTCTTTACATTTGTTACAGTAATTTTTAAATCAAACTTTTCTGCTTCGAAAGAGAAGTTATATAAAGAGATAAATAGAAATAGTAAATAGTTCATAAGTTCTTATTTTATTTGTCCGAATTGAAGAAATGGTCCATCCATTTCTTGTCCTGGTTATGAAATGCAATTAATGGCTCAGATTGTTTTTGTAAATAATTTTTTATTGGCTTTTTAAAGATTGAAATAAATTTTGTTTTAAAATCTGATAATTTATGTTTTTCATTTTCAAAATAATTTTCCAAAGTATCGTTTCTAAAGTGCAATATGTTGTTCAAAATATCTCCATCATCGTAAAAGCCACAATGGAAATTCTTTTCAGCAAATGACTTTGGATGAAAATCAACATCTCCTAAACCATAAATACTAAATGAACGGGACAAAAAGTCTTTATAAGTTATCCTGCAATTTTCACCACCTCCTAAATTGAATATCTTTTTTGATAATTGTTCTTGGTGCTCTATTGCATTGACAAATGCTCTCGCCGTATCAACTGGAGTTGCAATTTCTAAGGAAGTTTTTAGTGGTTGATGAAACATTAATTTAGAGATTTTATGGCCACCCATTATAGCTGCCAATCTAAAGATAGTCCAATCAAGTTTGCAATTTTGTATTATATTTTCAGCTTCAATCTTTGTTTTGGCATATTCATCACCGAGACTTGGTTTTAAATTGTCATTGCTATTTATAAATGGATTCTCAAGTCTGTCTCCATAAACAGAAATAGATGAACTGTAAATAAAAAAGGCTTTTGGCGAGTTTATTTCTAACGACCTAATTAATTTTTCAGTCCCGACTGTATTTACAAGATAAGATAGTTTTGGTTTTTCGTCAGCGAGTGGAGGTATTATTGCAGCAAGATGTATAACGATTTCTTGCCCAGCCCCAATAGTATTTAAATCATTCTCATTAAATATGTTTCCGTAAACAATATTAATTTCATCCTTATAGGAATTGAATTTTCTTTTAGATTTAGATGATTTTACATCAAAAACGGTAATATCGTACAGCTCCTTATTTTTGTATAGTTGTTTTAATACTTCAAATCCAATTGTTCCAGAAGCTCCTGTTAATAATATTTTTTTTCTCGCTTTCAATATGATGTTTTTTATTTATTAAGTATAAGCTTCTAATTCTTTCAAATAGATTCTACTATTTATAAAACTCCCCAATATGCCATAGAATTCCTGACGGATCGTGGATAAAACATTCCTTGCCCCAATCCATTTCTCGGATAGGAACTAATTTTACATTTTCATATTTGGCAAGCAAGTCCAATCTCAAAAGTTCGTTCCAAAATTGCTGAACATCTTCGACTTCCAAAAAAAGCATAGTGTTATCTATCCAATCTTTGACATCAGCGTCCTGTAGATAAAATCCGATTCCTTTGGTTTCAAAATAAGAGAAATTAGGTCCCAATATAATTTCCTTAAAACCTAAGTCTTGATAAAAGCTTCGGGAAATCTGAAAGTCTTTGGAACCAATAAAAGGTCTGATTGATTTGGCTTTGTGAATCATTTTTTTAAATAAGCTAAGTTACTAAGAGTCTAAGTTACTAAGTTTCTGAGGTTCTAAGTGAGATATTTTGTTTAATCTTAGAAACTTAGTATCTCAGGTCCTTAACCGCTTATTTTTCACCATATTTCAACTCATTTTCCTTAACCCTAAACACAACGATCTGTTCTATCAGCCAGTAGGGAATTGGGTGGTCAATAGGAAACTGAACGGAACCTTTTCCCTGTTTATAATTGGAAAGTTCATTGGCAAACTCCGTGTGCCCTGTTGGTGTTGCATAAAAGCCTATGTGTTTTTTATAGCCTGCAAAATAGACCAAAGGTTTTCCGTAGGTCTTGTAGGCGGGCATTCCATAGGAAATACTTTCCACGGCTTCGGGAGCTTTTTTTATAATGGTCATTCGAACTTTTTCCAAAAGAGATTGTATGTCTTTTGGGAAGGTTAGGATGTATTCTTCAACAGAATTAAAATCGGTTTTCATGCCTTATTGTTTTTCGTTGTTTAATTATTAGCTTCCAATTAAAACGGTCGGTAATCCACCTGTAGAAATTCGGTTGGCATCTGCGGCGACTTCTTGCATACCTGCTGATGACATCGCCGACTGAAATGCTTCAGGAGATTCAAAAGGCATTGTAAACATTTGGTAGAAAGGCTGTTGGCCGTTGGGAGTGGGGAGAAATTTTGTTACCGTATAGGGTTTTGCAGTTATAGGTATCCCTGTTTTTTCATGTAATAAAGCGATATGACTAACATATTCATCTTCAAATTGTTGCACATTGACAGGTTGCGGATAGAGTACGATTAATTTTAGCATGTTATTGTTCTATTTTTTGATGCCTACTCTAGTTGGTTTTCGGCTTACCCGTTTAATTGTGCTGATTTTTGCATTAAAATTGAGGTTTTAAACTGTGATTTTGACCTAACTAAATTACAAATAAAAAAGGGATTAAGATCAAATTCAGAATTAATCTAAATTGAAGTTTTACGCTATAACTATAAATTTTATCTATCAAAAAAATAATTTAGATAAATTTAATTTTGTTAAATTAGTCGTAAGTTTTTAAAAATCATTAAATTATGGAAAATATGGAAAATCAGAATGGTCATTCAAGCGGGGAAGGTAAATGTCCATTTTCGGGAGATAGCCCAAAACAAAGTTTAGACTCAAAAAGAAGAAATAATAATTGGTGGCCCAATCAGTTACAAGTTGGAATTCTTCGTCAAAATTCAAACCTTTCCAATCCGATGGACGAGGATTTTAATTATGCGGAAGCCTTTAAAAGTCTTGATCTTGAAACTGTAAAAACGGATTTACATGCACTCATGACTGACTCACAAGAATGGTGGCCGGCCGATTTTGGTCATTATGGCGGTTTATTCATAAGAATGGCATGGCATAGTGCAGGGACTTACAGAGTAGAAGATGGTCGTGGTGGTGCAGGCGCAGGACAACAACGTTTTGCTCCGCTAAACAGTTGGCCAGATAACGTAAGTCTTGATAAAGCAAGAAGATTATTATGGCCTATCAAACAAAAATACGGAAGAAAAATATCGTGGGCAGATTTGATGATCTTAACTGGGAATATTGCCTTAGAATCTATGGGCTTTAAAACATTTGGTTTTGCCGGAGGAAGAGCCGATGTTTGGGAACCGGAAACAGCTGTTTACTGGGGCTCTGAAACTACATGGCTAGGTGGTGACGAACGTTACAAAGACGGTTCCGAAGGTGTACCGCAAGAACATGGAGTTGTTACATCTGACGATAATCCTGATGGACATATTCATTCTAGAAATTTAGAAAAACCGCTTGCAGCCGTACAAATGGGGCTTATATATGTAAATCCGGAAGGTCCAGACGGTAATCCGGATCCTATTGCGGCTGCCAGAGACATAAGAGATACTTTTGGTCGTATGGCTATGAATGATGAAGAAACAGTGGCATTAATTGCGGGTGGACATACATTTGGTAAAACGCATGGCGCAGCTCCTTCTGATCACGTGGCAGAAGAACCTGAAGCAGCTGGTTTAGAACTACAAGGTTTTGGATGGAAAAATAGTTTTAATTCTGGTAAAGGTACAGATGCTATTACAAGTGGTCTGGAAGTTACCTGGACAAAAACGCCAACACAATGGAGCAATAACTTCTTCGAAAATTTATTTGGTTTTGAATGGGAACTTTCTAAAAGTCCGGCCGGTGCACACCAATGGGTAGCAAAAAATGCTGAACAAATCATCCCTGACGCTTTTGACAGTTCTAAAAAGCATTTACCAACAATGCTTACAACAGATTTATCATTACGATTAGATCCGGAATATGAGAAAATATCACGACGTTTTCTTGAAAACCCGGATCAGTTTGCAGATGCTTTTTCACGTGCGTGGTTTAAATTGACACATCGTGATATGGGGCCTGTTACACGCTATTTAGGAGCAGATGTTCCTCAAGAAGAATTGTTGTGGCAAGATCCTATTCCGGCAGTAAATCATGAATTAATAGATCAGAACGATATAGAGCAATTAAAAGGAAAAATTCTAAATTCAGGATTAAGTGTTTCTCAATTAGTTGGAACTGCCTGGGCATCGGCTTCTACTTTTAGAGGATCTGATAAACGGGGAGGAGCCAATGGAGCACGTATAAGGCTAGCTCCTCAAAAAGATTGGGCTGTAAATAATCCGGCTCAGCTTAAAAGCATCCTAGATAAGCTAGAAAGTATTCAGGCAGAATTTAATGCTGCGCAAGGTGGAAAGAAAGTTTCATTGGCCGATTTAATTGTTTTAGCAGGTTGTGCAGGAGTAGAGAAAGCAGCTGCCGCAGGAGGAAGCTCAATCAGTGTGCCTTTTACGCCAGGCCGTATGGATGCGTCTGCAGAGCAAACTGATATTGAATCTGTTGGATTTTTAGAGCCTAAAACAGATGGATTCCGTAATTACCGTAGAACAAAATCATCTGTTGCAACAGAAGAATTGCTTATAGATAAAGCACATTTATTAACGCTTACTGCACCAGAATTAACAGTGCTTTTAGGAGGATTACGTGTATTAGATATAAATGCTGATGGATCTAAAAATGGTGTATTTACACATCGTCCTGGTCAGCTTACAAATGATTTCTTTGTAAACCTGCTTGATATGAATACACAATGGCAATCTGTTTCTAACGATAAAGAACTTTATACAGGAAATGATCGTTCAACAGGTCAGCCAAAATGGATTGGTACTCGTGCCGATCTTGTTTTTGGTTCTAATGCGGAATTAAGAGCTCTTGCTGAAGTTTACGCAAGTAGTGATGCTCAGGAAAAATTTGTAAAAGACTTTGTGGCAACATGGAATAAAGTCATGAACCTAGATCGCTTTGATTTGGACTAAATAATTATCTCCTATTTTATTAAAAAGGCGGTCTGTTTTCAGACCGCCTTTTTTATTTTATTATAAAACTTAAACTGAAATTTTTTCAATTAAAATTGTAGCTCCTGATTGATCAAAATAAGTGCAGGTCATTTCAATAATATCAACTCTCCATCGTGCAATTCCACATTGACCAGCATGATTGCAAAACGTTAAATAATCGGTTTGACCGTCTTGGTGCATCACTAAAAATTCGATGAATCTCTCTTTATTGGCTGATGTGGCAATTTTTATTTCATCATATTTTTCATCTGAGGCAACAGAGTAATTATTTACTCCATAATATTGAACTTTGCCATCATTTACAAAAGTATCGTATCCTTTTACGCCTAAGATAATTAAATCTTGTATGTAATTAGGAAAATCAGCACCACTTTTTACTTTAGAATGGGCTTCTTTTATTTGTTCTATTGTAAACATATTTGATTTTTTTGGATTAATTATAACGAGATAAAATCAGCTGTTTTTGGAAAAACACTTAGGGCATCAACAACAACTTGTGGAGTAGGAGTGGCTAGTTTACGGATTTTAGTATCCATCCAGGCACCATCAACAGTAATAATGGCACATAATACATCTTCTTTGTAAAACTCATGAACAATTGACCAACGGGAGGCATCGACTTTCATTTTAGCCATTTTGGTTTGCATGATAATTTCATCCGATAGATTGATTTCTTTTCTAAAAACACATTCTTCCCTAAATAATATTGGGCCAATATGTTCCGTTTGCATCACTCTTAATGTTAATCCTAATTGTGCTAGTATTTCAACACGGTGTTGTGCTCCAAAATCATAATAGGCACTGTGACGTAAATGAAAATTTGGATCTAAATCAGACCAACGAAAGGATAGTTGCTTGCTAAATGTAGCCATAGGGTTTTTAATTTATGTATGTTTTGTAAGCAAATATAACGAGGATTTTCATAAGGGCAAAGCGAACGGATCGATCATAGAATCTAATTATAGAATAATTCCGTATTCAGCTAAGCATCAAGAAGTGTCTGTATGTCAAACTTGGTCATTTGCATAAATGCTTGTATAACTCTTGGTGATTTTTCTGGGTCAGCCATAAGTTCACCTAAAACTCTTGGAACTATTTGCCACGAAACACCAAATTTGTCATCGAGCCAGCCACATTGATTATAGATTCCGCCTTCGCCTAATTTTTGCCAATAGTGATCAATTTCTTCCTGTGTTTCACATTCTATGACATAGGAATTAGCAGGCGAAAATTGATACATTGGACCACCATTTAAGCCCATAAATTTATTACCGTTTAATTCAAAGTTTACTACAAATTGATTTTCGGAAGAGATTTTTGAGTTTTTGAAAATAGAACAATAATGCTCAGCTGCTGCTTTGGCTTGTCCGTCAAACCATAAGCAAGGATAAATTTGATTTGCCATTTTATTTTAATTTTAAGTAAAAGTCTTTTTCCTGTTTGTCAAGTTTTTCAATAGCATATCGCAGTGTGACTCTTGGCATTGTGGGTGCGAATCGATTCAAGAAATCAATCAGCTTTGTTTTGTCTTTTTTTCCGGCTTCCCTTATCCAACTTCCAACGGCTTTGTTTATTAGTTCTTCTTTGTCGTTCAAAAGGATTTCGGCAATTTTGAAAGTGTCATCAATTTGACCTTTTTTAATAAAAGCATATGTGCTGACAATGGAGGTTCTTCGTTCCCAAATATTTCCCAAATTTGCCAATTGGTACAATATTTCTCGTGGTTTGTCTAATAAATATTCTCCGATAATGTTATACGCGCCCCTGTCCACAAAATCCCAATTATTGAGTCGGTCGTGTCGTTTTAGATAGAATTCAAATAATTCTTTCTTGCGTTCGGTCGTGGTTTTTTTGTGTTTAGCCTGAAAGTCCATAATACTAACTGCACCCATTCTTATTTCATAAAAATCACTATCGAGTAAAATGTCTATTTCGGCAAGGGGCATTTGTGTAAAATCTTCAGCTGTTTTAAAAATGTCTCCAAACTTTACTCCAAAAGCTTTTGTTTTATTATCATTTCCCTTGAAGTATTTTTTAACTTTTCCTAATTCTTCATCCGACTTAAATTGAGACAGTTTTTCAATAAATCGACTAGCGGTTAAGTCTGTTTCGGAATTGATATTTGCTGTATTTGTTTCTATTTCATTTGGCCTAATTTGGTCTGCAAGTTTTTTTGGTGCGATTTCACAATAGGCCGTTATTAAGGAGTCAATGAATAAATCTTCACGAACTTTCTTCATTTCAATT
This sequence comes from Flavobacterium granuli, assembly GCF_031456055.1. GTDB lineage: Bacteria > Bacteroidota > Bacteroidia > Flavobacteriales > Flavobacteriaceae > Flavobacterium > Flavobacterium granuli_A. The sequence goes on along the minus strand of NZ_JAVDTX010000001.1, from coordinate 102,629 downwards.
AATGTCCAACCTTGTTTCCCCCATTTGTTATCTACAGGGAAAATAATTGTCTTGTCCGCAGCAGAAAATATGCTTTGGTCTATTTGAGATAATTTGACACAAGCCCTTTTATTTTTGTCGTCATATGTCGCAAAAATTTTCTTTTTCACTCTGAAAGATATCTTTTCAAAATGAGGATCTTCAGTCACTTCGGGAAAGGAAAGTGCAATTTTTCTAAATGTGTCAATAGCTACCATAAATGGGTATTACTTTTTCACAGGCGTTAAGTGTGTCAAAACGCACAGCCATTTTTCATTTTCATTTTTATAAACATCAGTAATCCATTCGTCTGCTTCTACAGATTGTTCGTGCCAAGTTCCGGTATTTTGTCCACGGCCAGTTACTAGCGCAATGTCCCCATATACTTTTACTCTTAAAATCTCTTTGGTCATTGTCGAATGTGAAAGCAAACCTCGTTCAAGTACATAAAAAAAACTTTCCTGTGGAATTATTCCACCTTGACTGTCAATTAGAACCCAGTCGGTTGTTATGCATTTTTTGATTTCTTCAACTCTATTAGAAATTAAAGCTACATTAAAGTTGTCTTCAATTTGTTGAAACTGTTGTTTTAATTGATCTTCTGTCATTTTATCTGTGTGTTGGATGTTTTACAATAACTGCTAACATTTATACGCTTGGTGTATATGACTTTTGAAGCAGCTTATTTTTTACTACAGCTAACGAAGTTAAGAAAAATAAAGAAGTAATTTATTGATTTTTAAAGTGTTGTGGTGTTTTTATTGATGATTTTTTATTGATTTTGTTTTGCAAAAGTCAGATTTTTGGATGCAAGAGCTTCTCGTAATTTTAGAATAGCAGTTTTTCCGATTCCGTGTAATTTTAAAATATCTTCTTCACAGTGTTTGGAGAGTTTTATCAAAGTAGTAATGCCTGCGTTTTCAAGCGCGCGTCTGGCTGGAGCAGAAAGCAGGGAAAGAAAACCTTCTTTTGGTTTGCGTTGCGCTTCACATATAGGGCAAGTTGGGCAATCACTGCTTTTGTAATAGTTATGTCCGTTTTCACAAGTTCGTAAATTTTTCTGTGACATTTTTCGAATCATTTTTGTATAGCTAAAATAGCAAAAATGATCAAAAAAATAACAATCTCATGAGTCATTCGAAATTGTGAATATCTATTTTTTGAATTGTGGAATTTATTTTCTTTAAAATCTATCTTTGGCATCCTTAAAAAAATATATATGAGCACAATTTGGTACGAATGCAAAGTAAAATATAGAAAAACAGATGAAACTGGTGGACAAAAAGTTGTAACAGAACCTTATTTGGTTGATGCTTTGTCTTATACGGAAGCCGAAAGCAGAATTAATGAAGAGATGTCTGCATATGTTAGTGAGGAATTTAAAATCACGAATATAAAAGTGGCTAATTATGCCGAAATTCACCCTTTTGAAAATGCTGATCGTTGGTTTAAGTCAAGAGTTTCTCTAATGGCTTATGACGAAGAAAGTGGGAAAGAAAGAAAGTCGAATATGTATTTGTTGATACAAGCTAATGATGTAAAAGAAGCTTTCGATAACACGACTCATGTAATGAGTACCACGATGGGAGAATATACGATTCCTGCTATTTCGGAATCTCCAATTATGGATGTTTTTCCTTATTTCAGTGGAGAAGAAGGAGAGACTGAACAATTAGAAAGATTCAATGCGTTGAAAGCTTCTAGACCAGCAACAGTTGAGGTAGAAGATACTATGGAATTTGCCCCAGAATATTTGGAGGAAGGTGTTTAATTATAAAAAGGTCCTAGCTACTTTATCTGGACAACTGGTTGAAAATAAGTTTTTGTTAAATTGTAAGAGGGCTCAGCCATTGCTACTTTTAATAAATGTTCCGCTTATTTCTCCATTAGGATAAGCTTCAGTTTGCAAATCTATGTGAAAATGGTTGGCCATAAGTTCCGCAATTTGATCATCAGTAATTGTAAAATGTAGAATTATTGGAATAGATGAAGTATTCGTCTCCGGAAAGGGAAATGCAATTACTCCGTCAACTCGACGTATGTGACCATGTATGGGCAATATTCCTGAATGGGTCACCATAATATCAATTGTTTTGGCAGTTTGGTTAAATTTGAGTGTTGCATTACCAGATGCGGTTGAACCAGTTCCAACTACAGGAGTTAAGACGGCATCAAAAGTCATAATAACAGGAGCGGGTGTAGGAGCGGGATCGTCATCGTCATTTGAACAAGAAACTCCAATAAAAAACAAAAATAAAAGGGCTGAAAAGTTAAAGAAAAGTTTCATAATTTTAATTTTAATGGGTTCAAAAAAAGTTATAAAAAATATCTTAATCAAATTGTTTTGAGATTTTGTAAAGACCTTTAAAATTACACTTTTATTTTTGTTTTGAATACGATAATATATATAAAGTATTGATAATTAGACATTTGTAATTTTTAAAAGTGATATTTTGAGATAATCATATTTATTTGGGTTCCTTTTAAATAATGTGTAGATTTGAAAATAATGTGCAATAAAAATAACGTCAAAAGCAATTGAAATTTGTAAATATCTATTTACAAAAAAGAGGACCAAAAGTCCTCTTTTTTGTTGTTTAATTTGAAAATGTGGAATTGCCAGTATAAATTAGGAAATCTGTTTTAGAATTTCTCTTTTGGAATGGCGAACCAATACTTTGAATTTTTCATACCACCCTTTCCAATCTGCTGTACCCATGTCTTTTGCAAGTTCTTTTTCAAAATCTGCAAGTGTGACATAAGATGATTCAAAAATCAATCGGTAGCTTTCTCCTGTAAAATCGGTTAAAAACCGATTTCCAGTTGTTTGAGGTAACAATCCGCCTTTTGTGGCTTCATCAATCAAAACTTTGGCATCTTTATAACGGCCAAATTGCAGATAAAATATTTCACGAACTATGTACATGAGTATAAAATTTAAGAGTTAAACAAATAATTTTACTCCTATAAAGTTATGAAATAATGGAATTGAATAGGTTTTAATGTATTGAAAAACAGAATCTTGTGTTGTATTCGTTTTTGTGTCAGAAAAGAACTTTAAAATTTTATAATGATCCATTATTTACTTTGCTAGTTGGTTTGGTTACTACTGTTATCTAATATCTAATAAACGAATTCAATTACAGAATGAAGTTGGTTATTTGACCAGACTCATTATTAAAAGCAATTCTCGATGAAAATTATTTTCGTTGAAGCTTCATTTTCTGGGATGTAATTTTAAAATCATAATTTTTAAATAATTTAATATTGTAATGTGTTTATTAGTAGATGTTTGGCATGAATGTTGGTAAATAGATATTGTAACAAATAAAATATGAAATTATGAGTATAGCAGAATTGGGAGCTGTATTAAACAGCATGTATAATGATGCTTCAATGGAAGATGCAGGATTGATGATACGTTTGTTTGGGATAAGATATGCTGCTGAAATAAAAAAAGAGAATTACTCTAATGAGGAAATTATCAAAGCATCAGGAATTTCGGAATTATATGTTTATGAATTGTCAAAAGGGTTGAAACTGTCTGAATATGTTAACTCTAAACAATTATAGCCAGATTTATATTTGTTTTTCTGATTACTTCATTTTGCATTGTTTCAAAAATAAAATAAGCTGCAATATCTAAATTTAGATATTGCAGCTTATTTTATTAATTAAATCTTCTTATGAAAATTGATGCTCTAGCCCTGATGGAAACGACATCCTTTTGTGTTGGGGTTCGATACAAAAGATATAGTGTACAGCAGGAAGTAGCTCCATATATTCTTTTTTATTGGGATATTTTCTCTATAAAAAACTCATTACAATAAATCTTAGTTATGGACTAAGATAATTTTTTGCGGTCTTCCATCTCAATGATGTGAGCCATATTTTTGATGAGATTGTCATGTTTTTTTACAAATGGATTTTCTTCATCCCAGACGTAGCCAGCAAGTACGGCACATATTTTTCTTTTTGCATCTGGGTTTTCAGGTTGATGGAAAAACAGTGTTTGCAGGTTTCCAGTGTACCACTCTTTTACGTAAGTGGTAAAAACGGCAATTCCTCTTTTCATATATCCGGTAAATTCGGTTTCCCAATCTACGGTAATTCCCTCCGTTTCTTTGAGGTATAGTTTGGCGGCAAGCATACCTGATTCGGTTGCAAATGAAACACCAGATGAGAATACAGGATCCAAAAACTCGGAGCTGTTTCCGGTAAGCGCGAAACCGTCTCCATACATTCTTTTGACGGATCTAGAGTAGTTTTCTAATTTTACAGGCTCAAATAAAAATTCAACTCCGCCAAATCGTTTGATATAAAAATCAGAAAGTTGAATTGCATTTTTCAGCGCTTCGGCATTGTCTTTATTGGCAGAAAGCGAATTGATAAAATCCGTTGGTCCCACAACACCAAGACTAGTGTTACCATTTGAAAAAGGAATAACCCATAACCAAACTTGGGTTTCCAATATGTCAAATGAAATCAATGTTCCTTCCTCTCCATCAGGACGATTGATATCTACGACATGAGTAAAAATAGAGGAATGTGGGTCTAATTTGGAAGGTGTGTCCAAATCTAAAAGCCGTGGTAACACTCTTCCATAACCGCTTGAATCAATGATGAATTTGGCGTGGATTTCTTTTAGGTTGCCTTCCTTGTCTTTTACGATAGTAGTTGAATTTTTTCCTTGAAAAGTAACAGAAATCACTTCCGACTCAAATTCTAAATCGATGCCTTTTCGAATCACTTCTTGAGCCATCGTATTGTCAAAATCGGCTCTGGGCACTTGCCAAGTCCAATCCCATCCTTCTGAAAATTTCTGACTGAAATCAAAAACACAAATTTCTTCTCCACGTATAAAACGGGCACCCAATTTTTTTTCAAAGTTCATTGCATCCAAACATTCGAATAGATCTGCTTCCGCAAAATGATCCATCACCCTTGGAATAAGGCTTTCGCCAACGACTAAACGAGGGAATTTTGTTTTTTCGACAACCTTAATTTTGACTCCTTTTTTATGAAGATATGAAGCGGACACACATCCGGATGGTCCTGCTCCGATGATTAAAACATCTACGAATTCCTGTAACATTTATTTGTTGCGATTAAGTTTTATAAAAATGTATTTGGCTTATGATATTGGCAAAAATATGCTGAAATAGCATAAAATTAAAGATTGGTCGAGTTATAAAACTCTTTTTTTACATTTAATCAATGAGTGGCTCATCCCAATCATCTCGTGCATTTCATCTACCACAAATCCTGCTTTTTCGATTACTTTCAGAATGTCCTCTGAATGAAACATTTGACTGTTTCCATTGGCTACTGCCGTAAAATATAAAGTAGTGGCGTGCAAACTATAGGTTGAGGCTTGAAATTTTTGCAAATCCCAAAATGTTTCCAAAATATAAAAACTAGCATCGTCTGCCATAGCTTCATAGGCGCGTCTGAAAAGGCTATAAACTTCTTCCAATGAAAAACAATCTATAAACTGACTCATCCAAACGATGTCGAAGCCTTTTGGAAAAGCAATTGAATCGTCCAGTAAATTGGCTCCTATCGTGGAAATTCGATCTTCAAAACCAGCTTCTGCAATGTTTTTTTGCGCCACTTTAACCTGTCCTGGCAAATCCATAATGGTGATTTTTACATTTGGGTCATATTTGGCACACTGCAAAGAAAATTTTCCTGTATTTCCTCCGACATCCAAAAAGGAGTTAGGGTTATTATCGAATAAAATGGGCATAATTTCCGGAAAAGTATAATCGGAATAAAAGTGGTCAAAGCCAAACCAGCTTTTTTTGATTTTTTCCGGCAATTCGGATAATCCGATATAAACTGTATCCCAATTTCCCAGTTCTTTCAGCCCTTCCGGTTTTCCATTTACTATAGATTCTTCTAGATGGTTAATTGCGAGATAATTCACGTCTTGCGTAAAATCCATATTGACGTTAGTCATTTTGTCTCTTAATATGAAATAGCCCGTTTTGGTGAGTATGAATTCATTGTCTTTCAAATAGACCATTTCCAGACTCAAACCGGCTTCGAGCAAAACTTTTACGCCATAGACGGATAAATTCAATTCGGTCGCAATGGTTTCTATACTGGCTTTACCTTTGTTAAACAAGTATTCCAAAATGCCTAGATTTCGGAGTGATTTTGCCGCTTGAAACATAATTGGGGCAAAAGCAATTTTTTGTGCGTCTAAATTCGCTTGAACAACATTTTTTTTGTCAGAACCAAAATCTTTCATTCTTTTTTGTAATTTAAGATGATTTTATAAATGAATGTTATTGTAATAGTTATGCTTGCTTTTTTTGATTTGTAAAACAAAAAAAATATTGGTTTACAAAATTTAGCGATATTGTGCTACATTTGTTTATCCAAATTAAGCACATTAATTCCTAAATAAAAATTAATTTTTAATATATTTAGTTGAAAAATAACACAAACTGAATGAATAGTATAAAAGAATTTTTAAGTCTACAAGACTTTGAATCTGTAATCTTTAATAATGACAAGATAACTATTAGCCAAGTTGTTTTAGATAGAGTAAATGAAAGTTTTGATTTTCTAAAAGAATTCTCAGTTAATAAAATTATTTATGGCGTAAATACGGGATTTGGACCAATGGCTCAATATCGTGTTAAAGATGAAGACCGTATTCAATTGCAATATAATTTGATTCGTAGCCACGCTTCGGGAACAGGAAAACCGCTGAATGCAACCTTTGTCAAAGCGGCGATTCTGGCTAGGCTAAATACACTTTCTTTAGGTAATTCAGGAGTTCATTCTTCAGTAATTAATCTGATGAAGGAACTAATTAACAGAGATATTACCCCTTTAATTTTTGAACACGGAGGAGTGGGAGCTAGCGGCGATTTAGTGCAATTGGCACATTTGGCCTTGGTTCTTATTGGTGAAGGTGAGGTTTTTTACAAAGGAGAAAGAAGACCTACGGAAGAGGTTTTTGCCATAGAAAAATTAGAACCAATTCATGTTGAAATTAGAGAAGGACTCGCTTTGATGAACGGTACTTCTGTTATGACAGGAATTGGAGTTGTCAATGTTCATTATGCCAATAAATTATTGGATTGGTCGATTAAATTTTCGGGTGCCATCAATGAGATTGTTCAGGCTTATGATGACTTTTTTTCGGAAGAACTAAACGATACCAAACGACATAAAGGACAGCGGGAAGTAGCTTCGAGAATGCGAACGAATCTTGCAGACAGCACTTTGATCAGAAAAAGAGCAGACCATTTGTATTCTGGCGAAAATACCGAAGATGTTTTCAAAGAAAAAGTTCAGGAGTATTATTCATTGCGCTGTGTTCCTCAAATTTTAGGCCCTGTATTGGAGACCATAAACAATACGGCTTCTATTTTGGAAGAAGAATTTAACTCGGCAAATGATAATCCAATTATAGACGTAAAGAACCAGCATGTATATCACGGCGGTAATTTTCATGGGGATTATATTTCTCTGGAAATGGATAAATTGAAAATCGTAATTACCAAATTAACGATGCTTGCAGAACGTCAGTTGAATTATTTATTAAATTCAAAAATAAACGAAATCCTTCCTCCATTTGTGAACTTAGGTACTTTGGGTTTCAATTTTGGAATGCAGGGTGTTCAGTTTACGGCGACTTCAACAACTGCCGAAAATCAAATGTTGTCAAATCCGATGTATGTTCACAGTATTCCAAATAATAATGATAATCAGGATATTGTAAGTATGGGAACGAATGCAGCCGTAATTACGTCAAAAGTTATTGAAAATGCTTTTGAAGTATTGGCTATCGAATTAATCACGATCGTTCAGGCGATTGATTGTTTGGAACAAAAAGAGCAAATTTCATCAGTAACCAGAAAGATTTATGATGATATTCGTGTCATTATTCCTAGATTCGAAAAAGATCAGGTAATGTATCCTTTTGTACAAAAAGTGAAAGATTATTTGATTAATAACTAATAATGAAATAGCTTTATATATGGAATCGGCATAGTTCAAAAAGTATAATTTGAAATTATCTAATTCCAATAAAAGTAGTATCAATGAAATAAATTTAGGATAAAGAAAGGTGATTACTCCAGAAAGTAATCTAAAATCTAAAATCTGCAATCTAAAATAAAAATATGAAATGTGCATTGGTAACAGGAGGTTCTAGAGGGATTGGTAACGCTATTTGCGAAAAACTGTCGCAAGACACCAATTATCATATTTTGATTAATTATTACAACAATACCGAAGAAGCCGAAAAAACTTTGGAAAAAGTTATGGAAAATGGGGCAACGGGAGAAATAATAAAATTTGACGTTTCGAATTTTGAAGAAGTGAAGTCAGTATTGACACAATGGCAAGAGGCTAATCCAGATGCAATTGTAGAAGCGATTATTAATAATGCTGGAATTACCAAAGACGGCTTGTTTATGTGGATGAGTCAGGAAGATTGGTCTAGTGTTATCAATACTAGTTTGAACGGTTTTTTTAATGTGACTAATTTTTTTATGCAAAGAATGTTACGCAATAAATATGGCCGAATAGTGAATATCGTTTCGCTTTCGGGTGTAAAAGGAACTCCAGGACAGACTAATTATTCTGCTGCAAAAGGAGCTATGATAGCAGCAACCAAAGCTTTGGCACAAGAAGTCGCAAAAAGAAATATCACCGTGAATGCTGTGGCTCCAGGTTTTATAAGAACAAATATGACGAGCCATCTTGACGAAAAAGAATTGATAAAAATGATTCCAGTGAATCGTTTTGGCGAAGCCGATGAAGTAGCAGATTTGGTTAGCTTTTTAGTTTCCAAGAAATCGAGCTATATCACTGGCGAAGTAATCAATATAAATGGAGGGATTTATTCATAAATAACATAAAGAGAAAATGAATAAAAGAGTTGTCATCACAGGAATGGGAATTTATTCTTGTATAGGAATATCTCTAGACGAAGTTAAAGATTCCTTATATCAAGGTAAATCTGGTATCTCATTCGATCCTGAACGAAAAGAATATGGTTTTCAATCTGCTTTGACAGGTACGGTTCCTAAGCCGGATTTAAAAAACGCACTTACCCGAAGACAAAGAATAAGTCTAGGTGAAGAAACTGAATATGCTTATATGGCAACAGTTGAAGCTTTGAAAAATGCGAATATTGACGATGCCTTCTTTGATGAAAATGAAATTGGAATTATGTACGGAAATGACAGTGCTTCCAAAGCAGTTGTCGAGGCGAATGATATTATTAGGGATAAAAAAGATTCAGCTTTAATTGGTTCAGGAGCTATTTTCAAATCTATGAATTCGACAGTTACAATGAACCTTTCGACTATTTTTAGAATGAGAGGGATTAATTTAACGGTTAGTGCAGCCTGTGCTAGTGGATCTCATTCTATCGGATTGGCTTATTTCTTAATCAAAAGCGGTTTACAGGATATAATTATTTGTGGAGGAGCACAAGAAATTAACAAATATGCTATGAGTAGTTTTGACGGTTTGGGTGTTTTTTCCCCTAGGGAAGATGAACCAACTAAAGCCTCTAGACCTTTTGACGTTAATCGCGATGGTTTGATTCCAAGTGGTGGTGCGGCTACGTTGATTTTGGAATCGTATGAATCAGCAATAAAAAGAGGAGCAACTATTTTGGCAGAAGTTGTGGGTTATGGATTTTCGTCTAATGGTGGTCACATCTCTACTCCAAATGTTGAAGGTCCTGCTACGGCAATGCAAAGAGCGTTGGATGAAGCTGGATTAAAAGCGAGCGATGTGGATTACATAAATGCACACGCAACATCAACTCCTGTGGGTGACGAAAATGAAGCAAGAGCCATTTTTAAAATTTTCGGAGAAAGCTATCCTTATGTGAGTTCGACAAAGTCAATGACCGGGCACGAATGCTGGATGGCAGGAGCAAGCGAGGTGATTTATTCGGTCCTGATGATGCAAAACGATTTCATTGCGCCAAATATTAATTTGGAAACTCCAGATGGTGATGCCGCAAAATTAAATTTGGTGAAAACGACTTTAAATAAAAAAATTGACATATTTTTGTCGAATTCCTTCGGTTTTGGAGGTACGAATTCAGCATTAGTAGTCAAAAAGTATAAAGAAAATAATGAATAAAGAAGCAATCATAGATAAGATAAATGATTTTTTAATTGATGAGTTTGAGGTAGATGGGGATGATATTCAGCCAGATGCAAATTTAAAAATCACTTTGGGATTGGATAGTTTGGACTATGTAGATTTAGTTGTCGCTATTGAATCAAATTTTGGAGTAAAATTAGTTGAAGCTGATTTTGTAGGAATAGACACATTCCAAAACTTTTATGATTTAATCGAAACTAAATTAAAATCAAAAGCCTAATTAATGAGTCAATGGGATGGAAAATCTAAAGGGACTGTTTTAGGATACAAAATTTTTGTTTTTTTTATAAAAAATGTTGGGATTAAATCGGCTTATTTTGCCCTATATTTCGTAGCATCATATTATTTTTTTTTCCTAAAAAAACAGAATGCCTCAATCTTTTATTATTTTAGAAAAAGATTGGGGTATTCCTATTTTAAGTCAAAGAGAATGGTTTTTAAAAGTTATTATACTTTTGGACAGACCATTCTGGATAAAATAGCCATTGGTGCCGGGATGAAAGATAAGTTCACCTATGAGCACGATGGAGGTGAAATCATAATTAGACTTTTAAAAGAAAAAAAGGGAGGAGTGCTCATTAGCGCGCATATTGGGAACTTTGAAATTGCCAAACATTTTTTTAGCGAGGTTGATGTTGATTTTCAAATAAACCTTGTTGCTACTGATTTGGAACATACTGCCATCAAAAAATATCTTGAAAGCGTAACCGAAAAAGCGACCATAAACTTCATATTGATTGGAGACGATTTGTCACATATTTTTGAGATTAATGCGGCTTTAGAAAGAAATGAACTCGTTTGCTTTACAGGAGACAGGTATTTAGAAGGTGTAAAATCGTTAAGTGAGGAATTACTAGGAGAAGAAGCTCTTTTTCCTGCAGGACCGTTTCTTATATCTTCACGTTTGAAAGTTCCGGTTGTTTTTGTTTATGTAATGAAAGAGCCCAATTTGCATTACCATCTTTACACTAGAGAAGCTAAAGTGAAACATCGAGATGAAAAAGGATTGTTGAAAGAATATACCCAAAGCTTAGAAACGATGGTTAGAAAATATCCTTTGCAATGGTTTAATTATTTTGATTTTTGGAATCAAAACAATAACTAATAAAGACTTATTGATTTTTTTAGAGTCATTTTTGATATTCACCTGCTTCACTTTTTATTGATATTGCAATTGAGATTTGTCATTACCAATCTGACTTATCTCATCAATAGTTTATATATTGCGACTTCTAGTTTATCCATCAAATGGATTCTCAAATTATTTAAAGATTCGTTAATGACAAATACAGAAATTAATCCGTTAGGGGAAAAAGATTTTGTTGAGACTCTAATTCCTCAAAGATTCCCATTTGTAATGGTGGACACTTTGTATTCGTATTCTGAAACAGAATTGGTTTCAGGATTTACGATTCCTAATGATGCCATTTTCTTGGAGAATGACTGTTTAACTGAGTCAGGGTTGATTGAGCATATGGCACAAACAGTGGCATTGCATACAGGATATCAGTTTTTTTTAAGGAATATGAAAGCGCCTAAGGGTTATATTGGTTCTGCAAAAGATATTACGATAAACAAACTGCCGAAACTTAACGACGAAGTAATAACGACAATTTATATATTGCAGGAATTTGCAGGAATTACTTTGGTTGACATTGTGACCAAACTCGATGGAGTTGAAATTGCCAAAGGACAAATGAAGACTGTTTTGGCTAAATAACATAAAAAAATATGGGTTCAAGAAAACTTCAAATCAAATTGCATCCACTTTTCAAAAATATTTTTACTATTTTTATTTTCATAGTAACCACAACTTTTAGCATTGCTGTATGAGAAGAAAAAAAGAACTGTATAACGAGGCAATTGCTTTGACCGTTTCCCAAAATATTCGAGTGCGTTTTAATGAAACCGATCCGCTCGGAATTGTTTGGCACGGCTATTATATTACTTATTTTGAAGATGGGCGAGAGGCTTTTGGCCGCCAACACGGGATTTCGTATCTTGATATTTTAGAAACAGGCTTTACAACACCCATTGTAAAATCTACCTGTGAACATAAATTGTCCTTGCGTTACGGTGATGTTGCCCGTATAGAAACTACAATTGTTGATACGCCTGCGGCAAAAATGATTTACAGATACACCATATTTGATGCCAAAAATGAAATTGCTTGTACTGGAGAAACCGTTCAGGTTTTTTTAGATAGCCAAGGAGAATTAATGTTGACGAATCCTCCATTTTATGAAGAATGGAAGCGAAAAGTGGGTTTGATAGAATAGAATGATAAAAGATGTATATATAACCGAAACGAACTGCATTACACCTATTGGGTTTGATGTGTCTGCCAATATAAAAAGCATTGGCAATGAAGTTTCTGGTATTCAATTGCATGATAAGCCAAAGTTGTTGAATATCCCTTTTTATGCTTCCATTATTGATGATGCCCATTTGGATTTGGCTTTCGCCAAAGTGACTTCGGACAAGAACTTTTCCAAATTAGAAAAGATGATGATTTTGGCTTTGGAACCAATAATTAAAAAATCCAAAGTCGTTCAGGATAAACGAACGGGCTTTATTCTTTCAACTACAAAAGGGAATGTTACCGCTTTGGAAAATCAAAATATAGAACCCGCTTATTTGAATCAATTGGCTCAGAAAGTCGCCGACTTCTTTGAATTTAAGGTAGAGCCGATTGTAGTTTCAAATGCTTGTGTTTCTGGGATTGCAGCTGTTTCGGTAGCCAAAAGGTTGATTCAGGCGGATATGTATGACAATGTGTTTATCGTGGCAGGAGATGAAGTTTCAAAGTTTGTTTTGTCTGGATTCAATTCGTTTCAGGCAATGAGTGATTCGCCTTGTAAACCCTATTCTATAAACAGAAACGGAGTAACATTAGGAGAAGCTTCGGCAGCAGTTTTGGTTTCTTCAAATATTGAAAATGCCAAAATAAAAATCATAGGAGACGGTTCCATCAATGACGCCAATCATATTTCAGGGCCATCCCGAACAGGGGAAGGACTTTACAGGAGTATTCAAAGCGCTTTGGCGGAAGCCCAAAATAGTACTCAAATTGATTATATTTCGGCTCACGGGACGGCTACTCCTTTTAATGACGAAATGGAAGCCATAGCTTTGAATAGGTTAGGGCTTGAAAACGTCCCAGTAAATAGTTTTAAAGGATTTTATGGACATACATTGGGCGCTTCGGGATTGTTGGAGACTGTCATTGGAATACAATCTGTACTGGAAAGCAAATTGTTTGTTTCGTTGGGTTTTGATGTTATAGGTGTAAGTCAGCCGATTAATGTCATCAAAAAAAATCAGGATAAAGATATTCTATATTTCCTAAAAACGGCTTCGGGTTTTGGAGGTTCCAATACGGCAGTTGTTTTTGAAAAAGTAAATTAATGGAAGCAAACAAAACGTACATACAATCTTATTGCTCAATTCAGAATAATCAAATTTTGCTGAATGGAGAAATTGTTTTCAGTACGGAACCAACTGTTTTTTCTGATTTTTCGAAGAAAGCATATCAAAATCTTGAAATAAGTTACTCTAAGTTTTTTAAGATGGATAATTTGAGTAAATTGGCTTTTCTAGGAGCAGAATTGCTTTTGAAATCAGAAAGCGATGCCTCAAAAGAAAATAATACGGCTTTGGTGTTTGCTAACAAATCATCGAGTTTGGACACCGATGTGAAATATCAAAATTCAATTGTTGATCCAGAAAACTATTATCCAAGTCCAGCTGTATTTGTTTATACATTGCCGAATATTTGTTTGGGAGAAATTAGTATCAGACATCAATTGAGAAGCGAAAATTCTTTCTTTATATTTGTGGAGTACAACCCCGAATTTATGGAGAAATACAGCAATATTCTATTGGATACCCAAAAAGCGGATAAAGTCCTGTGTGGCTGGGTTGAATATTATAATGAAGATTACAAAGCCTTTCTGTACTTGGTTGATAAGAAAGGCGAATTAATACACAATCAGGAACTATTAATAAAACTATACAATCAATAATTATGGAAGCATTAAAGCAGGAATTAAAAAGTAAAATCATTGAAGTTTTAAACCTTGAAGATATTGCAATAGCAGATATAAACGATGATGATGCCTTGTTTGGTGACGGATTGGGGCTTGACTCCATAGATGCTTTGGAGCTTATTGTGATGTTGGATAAAGATTACGGAATTAAATTGGTTGACCCAAAAGAAGGGAAAATGATTTTTCAGTCCATTGATACTATGGCTGGCTATATTTTCGATAATAGAGTTAAGTAATTAATTTTCGATTTTAGATTTTCAACAGTTTCTAAAAAAGGAAGTGTTAATCTAATAATCCATAAGGTCTGATCACTTAAGTAGTCTAATAATCTAAAATCTAAAATGCATAAAGGCATCGCTATAACGGGAATGGGTATCATTTCTTCGATCGGGAATTCGGTGGAGGAGAATTATGATGCGTTGTTGCTTAGTCAAGCCGGAATTTCTACTATTGAAAATATTGCAACGGTACATGCAGATGTGATTAAGGTTGGAGAAATAAAGAAAACCAATCAAGAGTTAATCGAGGAACTGCAATTAGGGAAAGATAATAATTTTTCCAGAACGGCAATGCTGGGTACGATTGCGGCCAAACAAGCCGTAAAAAATGCTGGCATCACTTCGATTAATGAATACCGAACCGGATTGATTTCGGCAACGAGCGTGGGAGGAATGGATATGACGGAACGCCACTTTCATGACTTTTTTGATAATCCCGAAACCGTAAAATACATCAACAGCCATGATGCCGGTGACAATAGCCACAAAATAGCCAATGAATTAGGACTGAAAGGAATGGTAACCACAATCAGCACCGCTTGTTCTTCTGCTGCAAATGCGATTATGCTGGGAGCTCGATTAATAAAATCGGGCAAACTCGATCGTGTCATTGTGGGAGGAACCGATGCTTTGTCCAAATTTACCATCAATGGTTTTAAAACGCTTATGATCTTGTCTGATGGTTACAATAAACCATTTGATAATGACAGAACTGGATTAAATCTTGGTGAAGCGGCCGCTTATTTGGTTTTGGAATCGGAGGAATTGGTCAAAAAAGAAAACAAAAAAGTGTTTGCACGGGTTTCAGGATATGCAAATACCAACGATGCTTTTCACCAAACAGCCTCTTCCGAAAACGGAGAAGGTGCTTTTCTGGCGATGAAAAAAGCGTTTAAAATAGCCCAACTGCAACCTGAACAAATCGATTATATCAATGTTCACGGGACAGGAACTCCAAATAACGATTTGTCTGAAGGAAGGGCAATAGCCCGTTTGTTTGGCGAAAGCGAAGTGCCTGATTTTAGTTCGACCAAACCTTTTACGGGACATACTTTGGCAGCGGCAGCAGCTATCGAAGCGGTTTTTAGTGTTTTAGCGATTCAGAATAATGTGGTTTTTCCAAACCTGAATTTTGAAACACCTATGGAAGAGTTTAATTTGGTTCCACAAACAACTTTAAAGCATAAAAATATAGAACACGTACTTTCTAATTCCTTTGGATTTGGAGGAAATTGTTCGACTCTTATATTTTCCAAAAGCGAATAAGAACGGCGTATGAAAAAAACATATATCAATGGATTAGGTTGTATTTCGGCGCAAAAAACGTTCGACACTGTTTTTTTGGAAGAAGCAGAATTGAATGTGAATGATACTGTTTTGCCTTTAAAAACACCTGTTTACAAAGATTTTATTTCGCCTGTTGCAATCAGGAGAATGGCAAAAGGAGTTAAAAACGGAATCGTAGCTTCGGCTCTTGCTTTGAGAGAAGCCAAGTTGGAAACCGTTGAAGCCATTATTACAGGAACGGGAATGGGATGTATCGAAGACTCTGAGAAGTTTTTGAAATCAATATTGGATAATGACGAACAATTCCTGACCCCCACTTCGTTCATTCAATCGACGCATAATACCGTTGGCGGGCAAATTGCTTTGGGTATGCACTGCAAAGGGTATAATCTGACGTACGTAAATGGATCGGTTTCTTTTGAATCGGCGCTTTATGATGCCAAAATGATGATTGAAGAAGAGGAAGCTTCAAGTATTTTGGTTGGAGGAATTGATGAAACTGCCGATTCTGCCACGTCATTGTTTCAATTGGCCGGGATTATAAAAGAAGAAAATCAAAGTCCGTATTCGGTTTTGGAATCAACTACAAAAGGTGTTGTTTTGGGAGAAGGCGCCACTTTTTTTGTTTTGGAAAATGAAATAAAAGTGCATACGATTGCAGAAATTTTGGATGTAGCAATCTTCAATAGATTAGACTTAGAGGAAGTAGAAAGCAAAATCATTTCTTTCCTTGCTTCCAATGATTTGGAAATTAACGATATCGATGCTGTTTTGCTGGGTCATAACGGCGATGTGGATTCTGATTTGTATTATAAAAAGCTGACTGATATTACTTTTTCAAACATACCGCAAGTCTATTACAAGCACTTGAGTGGAGAGTATGACACCGCTTCAGCGTTTGGATTATGGGTGGGATCCAAAATTATCCAAACCCAAAATATTCCTGATATTGCAAAAATAAATACATTGGATAAACAAGTTTACAAAACGGTTCTTTTGTACAATCAACGTAACGGAATTGACCATAGTTTCACTTTAATTTCCAAATCTTGAAACATACTTTAACAACCGCTTTTTTTATTTTGGTGGCATTCCTCTTGTGTTTTTTTGGAGTGAAAGAAATCAAATATTTTGTGTTGGTTGGCTTTGTTTGGTCTTTGATCGTGTTTTGGGGATCTGCGTTTATTGGTTCCAATTATCACGTAAAAACGTACTGTGGAAATCCATTGGTAAAGGAAAAAAAAATTGCCCTTACATTTGATGATGGCCCGCACGAAATGACACTTTTGGTTTTGGATGTTTTGAAAAAATACAATGCCAAAGCCACTTTCTTTTGCATTGGCAAAAACATTGAAACGCATCCTGAGATTTTAAAGAAAGTGATTGAGGAAGGACATACTGTTGGGAATCATACCTACAGTCATTCTCGTTTTTTTGATTTTTACCGAAAAAGCGAAGTGATTGCCGAAATCAAACAAACCGATGCCTTGATAGAATCAGTTTTAGGGAAAAAGACAAATTTGTTCCGCCCGCCTTATGGAGTTACGAATCCATCTATTCGAAGAGCATTGGCAGTTACCAAACACAAAACGATTGGATGGAATATTAGATCATTTGATGGGGGAACCAAAAATAAGAAATTTATTTTGAATCGAATTATAAAAAGAATTAAACCTGGAGGAATCGTACTTTTGCACGATACATCAATTCAAACGGTAAGTGTGTTGAAACAATTGCTGTTGTATTTAGGACAAAATAATTACAGCGTGGTTCCGTTAGAAGAACTCCTGAATATAAAAGCTTATGAAGATTAAAATTTACTTAATAACACTTTTTTTAATTGGTTTTCAATTCAAATCATTGGCTCAAGAGCAGAAAATGAGCGAAAGTGAAATTGCCGTATTCAAACAATCCGTTTCGGTGGTTTCCAAGAAAATCAAGACTTTAAACACTGATTTTGTGCAATACAAGCATCTTGATTTTTTGTCAAAAGACATTGAAACTTCAGGGAAAATGGTTTTCAAGGAACCTAATTCGTTGCTTTGGCAGTACAAAAAGCCGTATAATTATTCGATAGTTTTTAAGAACGGAAAAATATTGATTAATGACGAAGGAAAGAAAAGTGCCCACGATACTGGGAACAGTAAATTGTTTGGAAAAATCAATAAATTGATTGTGGGAAGCGTGAGCGGAAATTTATTTGACGATAAGGAATTTGCCATTTCGTATTTTAAAAATAAAGACCAAAATGTGGCAAAGTTTACTCCAAAAGATGTGACTCTCAAAAAATACATCAAGCAAATTGAATTGACTTTTGACAATGATGACGCCACGGTTGTTCAGGTTAAATTATTGGAATCATCTGCAGATTTCACCCGAATTGTATTCAAAAATAAAGTAATCAATGCCAAAGTCGATGAAGCTTTATTTACGAATTAGCATTTTTTTGGTTTTTGTTTTATCTTCTTGTTCGAGCAATAAAGTGGTGCAGGATTATAAAACTATGGCTATGGAAAAAACTACTTTTGAAGTTCCTTATTTTTCCAACCCCGCGATTGATTATGTTTATAAAGCCAATATTACGGTTTATGGCAAAGAATTGACTGGTATTTTCATTGCCAAGAAAATAAATGATAATAAGCACAGAGTGGTGTTTACCACCGAATTTGGAAATAAACTGTTTGATTTTGAGATTTCCGAGACCGATTTTAAAGTCAATTTTATTCTAGAAGAACTTGACAGAAAAATGGTTATGAATACTTTGGTTGCAGATTTTAGATTGCTTTTGCGAAACCATTATACCATCAGTGAGCAATTTGAAAATGCGGAAAATACTGTTTTTCTGGCATTGGATAAAGACAAAATGAACTATCTGTTTGTTTCAAAATCAACCAAAAAATTGAATAAAATTATACATTCGTCTAAACGAAAAGAAATAATAAATCTTCTTTATAGTTCGGAAAACAATATTTTTGCTGAAAAGATTGTGATTCAGCATCAAAACATAAAATTAAAAATAGAGCTGAATTATTTTAATCAGCCAGCCAATTAGCTATGTTATTAAAAGATTTTTATAAAGTAACCTCATTGGAAAACACCGCCGATTCTAAGTATAGTGCAGTGATTTTTATCAATGCAGAACACGATATTTTCAAAGGACATTTTCCTGATAAACCGACAATGCCAGGTGTTTGTATGTTGCAAATCATAAAGGAGCTGACTGAGCAGATTACGGGAAGTTCTTTGTTTTTGCAAACATTGTCCACTGTGAAATTTACGGCATTGATTAACCCATTTGAAACGCCAGAATTACTTTTGGAATTGGACATCACCGCAACAGAAGACAACTTGGTCAAAGTTAAAAATGCGAGTTATTTTGGTGAAACTCTTGCATTGAAATTGAGCAGTGTTTATAGAAAAAAAGAATAGAATAAATGAATGCTATTTCCCCTCAAATGACAGGATTTGAACAACACAAAGTTTGTGTTATTGTACCAACATACAATAATCACAAGACTTTAAAGCGGGTTTTGGATTCGGTTTTGCAATATACGTCCAATGTTATTGTGGTCAATGACGGTTCTACGGACACCACAGCCCAAATTCTTGAAACGTACCCGAATTTGGTACAAATTCACCATTCCAAAAACAGCGGAAAAGGAATGGCGATACGGAACGGTTTCAAAAAAGCATTGGAATTAAACTATAATTATGCCATTACGATAGATTCAGATGGACAGCATTTTGCCTCTGATATTCCTAGTTTTATTGAAACTTTGGAAACAAGTTCTGATGAGTTGTTGATAGGATGCCGAAATATGACGGGGGAGGATATCCCTAAAAAAAGCAGTTTCGGAAATAAATTTTCTAATTTTTGGTTTTGGGTTGAAACTGGGCATAAGCTCGAAGACACCCAATCTGGTTTTAGAATGTATCCTTTGCGAAAAATTCCGAGACGTTATTTTACCAATAAATTTGAGTTTGAAATCGAAGTTATTGTGCGTTCGGCTTGGAAAGGGATACCGGTGAGGAATATTCCGGTTAAGGTTTTGTATGATCCTGAGGAAAGGGTTTCGCATTTTAGGCCTTTCAAAGATTTTACCCGAATCAGTATTCTCAATACCGTTTTGCTTACCAAAGCCCTGATTTACATAAAGCCGAGAGATTTTTTTCGGAAACTAAAAAAAAAAGGACTTAAGAAATTTTTCTTAGAAAACATATTACACAGCAGTGACTCGAATGAACGAAAAGCGTTTTCGATTGCGTTGGGAGTTTTTATCGGAATTTGTCCTTTTTGGGGATTTCAAACCATACTTGTGCTGTTTTTGGCGGTTTTATTGAAGCTGAATAAAGCCATTGCTTTTGCATTTACCAATGTCAGTTTTCCGCCTTTTATTCCTTTTATCATTTATGGGTCGCTAAAAGTGGGGAGTTATTTTATCACTAGCGACAAACCATTGATTCTGAATTCGGATATGACATTTGCCGATATTCAAAAAAATCTGGCACAATATGTTGTGGGAAGTTTTATTTTGGCAACTTTTCTCGCTGTTCTATTTGGTTTTACGAGTTATTTGCTGTTATCTTTAGTAGATAATAATAAAAACAAAAAATAGCCTATGCGTAATTACTTTTACGATTTATATGCCTTTATGACTAGACGGAAATTCCTTTCTGCAGGTATAGTAGTTGCTATGGCTGTGTTTTTGGGATTTTTTGCATCCAAATTAGCTTTTGAGGAAAATATAAATCAGATGATTCCTTCCAATGATAAATCGGGAGTGACTTCAAAAGTATTGGATCAGGTGAATTTCGCCGATAAAATCACGATCATTATTTCGAGTGAAGGCAATGGCTCACCAGATAATTTGACGGAATATGCCAACGTCTTTATCGATAGTTTGGATGCCAATTGCAAACCTTTTGTAGCCAAAGTACAAGGCAAGATTGAAGAAGAGAATATTCAAGAAACTTTTGATTTTGTGTATGATAATCTGCCTCTTTTTTTGGATCAAAAGGATTATGCATTAATTGAAAATAAACTGCAAAAAGACAGCATAGCCAATAGCGTATCCTCCGATTATAAATCCATAATTTCTCCTGCTGGGTTGGTTTCCAAAGATTTTATACTTCGTGATCCTCTTGGGATTTCATTTATTGCCTTGAAAAAATTGCAACAGCTTAGTGTAGGTGATGATTTTGCGATTCAAAACGGATTCATATTGAGCAAAGACAAGAAGAACTTATTGCTTTTTGTGACTCCCAAATTGCAGGCGAATGAAACGGATAAGAACACTATTTTTATCCATAATTTGGAGAAGATCAGAACCAATCTGAATGAGCAGTTCAAAGGTAAAGTGGAGATGACTTATTTTGGTGCGACGCCTGTTGCGGTTGCCAATGCGAC
The DNA here is from genome assembly GCF_031456055.1 of Flavobacterium granuli. GTDB lineage: Bacteria > Bacteroidota > Bacteroidia > Flavobacteriales > Flavobacteriaceae > Flavobacterium > Flavobacterium granuli_A. The sequence continues at coordinate 81,438 of NZ_JAVDTX010000001.1, read as the reverse complement.
CCAAATCAAAGCTGATGTGCAAAACACCTCGATTTTTGCCGGTGTCACATTGATTATAATTCTGGCTTTTTTCTATAGAAATCTGTCAACTCCGATTATTATTTTTATTCCGTCGATATTCGGGGCTCTTTTCGCTTTGGCTGTTTTATATTTCTGGAAAGGCAGTATTTCGGCTATTTCTTTAGGAATCAGTTCTGTTTTATTGGGCGAAACCACAGATTATTCGATATATGTTTTAACTCATTTGAGGGATAATAAAAATGTAAAATTACTCTATAAAGACATTACGAAACCTTTGTTGCTTTGCGGTATTACGACATCAATCACCTTTTTGTGCCTGTTTTTCATTAATTCGCAAGCGTTGCAGGATTTAGGGATTTTTGCTGGTTTGAGCGTGGTTTCGACTTCAGTTTTCTCTTTGGTTTTGATACCGGTTTTATATCGATCAAATTCAAAAGTATTTATTCCAAAGCCTAATTTTATTGACAAGCTTGGTGCTTATTCGTATCATAAAAGTAAATTTTTGGTCATCTCAATGCTCTTGTTGTTGGCAGTTTCTCTTTTTACCTATTCAAAGGTTACTTTCAATAATGATTTGTCTTCCTTAAATTTTATGACTCCCAAATTAAGAATGGCCGAAAAACAATTGGAACATATCGCCAATAGTGATTCGTCAAAATCCATTTATTTGGCTACTTACGGAAAAAGTTATGAGGAAGTTGTGGCCAATAACAATCAACTTTTTGAGACACTGCAAAAGGACAAAAAAGACAAGGAAATTTTGAATTTCAGTTCGATTGGAGGAATTGTTTTTTCTGCCGAAGTTCAAAAACAAAAAATAGCGGAATGGAATTCTTTTTGGAGTTCCCAAAAAAAATCAAATCTGACGCAAGCCTTAATCAGTGAAGGGAATCAATACGGTTTTAAAGCGACTACTTTTGATGGGTTTTATGAATTGTTGAACAAGAACTTTAGCCCGGTAACGATTCAGGAATACCTTACGGTGAAATCCTTTTTCTTGGATGAATTTATTGCTCAAAAAGATGGATTTTATACTATCTCCACTTTGGTAAAAGTGCCAAAAGTAAAAAGAGATGTCTTTGTAAATCAAATAAAAAAACAGCCCAATTTGGTTGTCATTGACAGACAACAAACGAATGAAACTTTTCTTGGAACACTAAAAACAAGTTTTGAAGACCTTGTCAATTATTCTTTTATAGCAGTGTTTTTTGTTCTGTTATTTTCTTTTAAAAAAATAGAATTGGTAATTATAAGCATCATTCCGATAATGATAAGTTGGGTTTTTACGACTGGTCTTATGGGAATGTTCGGATTGCAATTTAATGTGTTTAATATCATTGTCTGTACTTTGATTTTTGGAATAGGAGTGGATTACAGCATCTTTATGACATCGGCTTTGCAAAAAGAATATACGTTTGGGAAAATTGAATTGCCAAGTTATAGAACCTCAATCATATTATCGTTGGCAACCACAATTTTAGGGACTGGAGTTCTTGTTTTTGCAAAACACCCTGCCTTAAAATCCATAGCCTTAATTGCAATTATCGGTATATTTTCAGCACTGCTGATCACCTTTATTTTGCAGCCTTTGGTATTTAATTTTTTTGTTACCAATCGAGTTAAAAAAGGGAAAGCGCCTTATGAAATCAGACGATTATTGCATTCTGTTTTTTCGTTTGCTTATTTTGGTTTGGGGGGATTTGTATTTGGAATTGTCAGTGGGATTTTGATGAAAATTATGCCTTTTTCCAAAAAATCAAAATTGAGAGTCTTTCATTTTATCTTGTCAAAGTTTATGCATTCGGTTTTGGCTAGCCATTTTATGAATAGACGAAAAACAATAAACAAGTCGAATGAAATTTTTGATAAACCTGCTGTAATCATTGCCAATCATAGTTCCTTTTTGGATATTTTAGCTGTAGGATTGCTGAGTCCGAAAATTATTTTCTTGGTTAGCGATTGGGTTTATAATTCTCCCATTTTTGGAAAAGGAGTTCGTTTGGCAGGTTTTTATCCAGTTTCGAGCGGAATGGACAATGGGATAGATCATTTGCGAACCAAAGTGGAGCAAGGATTTTCGATTATGGTTTTCCCCGAAGGAACGCGATCTGAAGACAACACGATAAAGCGTTTCCACAAAGGGGCTTTTTATTTGTCCGAGCAATTACATTTGGACATTATTCCACTTGTTATCCACGGCTATTCTGAGGTTTGTCCAAAAGGGGATTTTATCCTCAATGACGGAATTACCACTGTGGCTATTTTGGATCGAATCTCACCTGATAATTCAGTTTTTGGAAATACCGTGGCAGAACGTACCAAAAAAATAAGCGCTTTTTTTAAATCAGAATACAGAAAAATGCGTTTAGATTTAGAAGGCCCTGATTATTTCAGATCAAAGTTGATGAACAGTTATGCTTTCAAAGAGCCGCAGATTATACAGTCAATAAAAGAAGACCTAAATCAGCATTTGGATTTATATTATAATTTGAATAAATGGATTGACATTAAAGCTAGAATTCTGCATTTCGTGAATGATTATGGACAATTGGATATGCTGATTGCTTTGCAGGAATCGCAGAGGAAAATTGATTCTGTAATAGCTTTGGAAGAAAACAGAGCGGTTGCCCAATCGAATTATATCGTAAAGAAAAGAAAGATTCTGTATTTGAACCCAACAGAACCGATCGTTTCGAAGAATTATGATGTTGTCCTTATTTCTGATGGAAATGCTGTTGTTAGTTTGGAAACAATTTGTAATTTGGCTACAACAGTTATTTTGTTGAAATCCAATGGTCTAAAATCGGTGGTTTTGAATTTAGGATTCGAAGTTTCATTTGAAACAGAAAATTTGATTGTATTAAAAAAGAACGCAGAATGAAAATGAAAAAACACTATGACGTGGTCGTAATAGGAAGCGGTCTTGGCGGACTCGTTTCGGCTGTCATATTGGCCAAGGAAGGATATAGTGTTTGTGTGTTGGAAAAAAATAATCAATACGGAGGAAATCTCCAGACGTTTGTGCGTGACAAAACCATTTTTGATACCGGAATTCATTACATCGGAGGATTGGGTGAAGGCGAGAACCTACATCAATATTTCAAGTATATTGGAATTATGGATGGCTTGAATCTCAAAAAAATGGATGAGGATGGTTATGACATAATTTCATTTGAGGATCATAAACTGGAATTTCCCCACGCTCAGGGATATGATAATTTTAAAAAACGATTGACTCAATTTTTTCCCGAAGAAAGCGAAGCGATTGAAAAATATTGTGAAGCAATCTTAAAGACTTGTGATCGATTTCCACTCTATAATTTACGATTGGAAGGTAAATATGATCAAGATATTTTGGCAATCAACGCAAAAGAATTTATCGATGGATTGACCGAAAATAAAATATTACGTGCTGTTTTTGCCGGGAGCAATTTTTTATATGCTGGAATGGGAGACAAATCCCCTTTTTATGTCCACGCATTGACGGTGAATACGTATATGCAAAGTGCTTGGCGATGCATTAACGGTGGAAGCCAAATAACAAAACAGTTAATTAAAGAACTGAAGAAATACGGAGGTGTTGCTTTTAAATACAAAGAGGTTTTTGAGTTAAGTGTTGAAGATAACGCTGTCGCAAAAGCCACAATGAAAGATGGATTAAGTGTTTCTGCCCAATATTTCATATCCAATATTGAGCCTAAAACCACTTTAAAAATGGCTGGGGAAGATCATTTCAGAAAAGCTTTTGTCAATAGGGTTTCTGGTTTGGAGGGTGGTGTTTCGGCATTTAGTCTGTATATCGTTTTTAAACCGAAGACGTTTAAATATCTGAATCGGAATTATTATCATTTCAAGGATAGTGACTATGTTTGGAATGCTCAGGATTATACCGAGGAAACTTGGCCAAAAGCGTTTCTGGCTTCGGCGAATGCAACGAAAAAGAATGATGGCTGGGCAGAGGGAATGACTTTCATTGCCTATATGAAATTTTCGGATGTGGAGTCTTGGAAGGATACTTTCAACACAATTGCTGAAGAAAATGAAAGAGGCGAAAGTTATGAAGCTTTCAAAGCGCGTAAAACCGAACGTTTTCTGGAAGAGATTGAACTCAAGTTCCCAGGAATTAAAGATTGCATAAGATCTGTGCATGCCTCTACGCCATTGTCATACAGAGATTATATTGGAGGCCATAACGGAAATATGTATGGCTATGAGAAAGATTCCAATAACCCAATGAAAACTTTTATTCCATCCAAAACAAAGTTGGATAATCTTTATTTAACGGGCCAAAGTATTAATATGCACGGGGTTTTGGGGGTAACGATTGGCGCGGTTGTTACCTGCTCGGAGATTGTGGGTAGGGAGTATTTGGTCAACAAAATTATTCATAATAAGGATTGACTTTAAGGTGTATGAAAAAGCAAATTGACCATATTGTTTTCATCGTTTTAGCTTTCGTGGTCGCATCTTGCGGTACTTCAAAATCATTACACCATCAACCAGAAATTTCAAGTTTTAACAACAGTATTCCCGTTGTCACAAAACAATCTAACACCGTTTTTTATACCGGAAATAATTTTTTACTTAAAAACAAACAAAACTTATGGGAACTCTATGTTGAGGGTGATCCATTGGAACGCGGTTTGGCAATGGGTAGTTTGTCGGATTCTTTAATAAAAAAGCAGGAAAACATATTTTTTGACAGGGTTGATGTTTTAGTCCCGTCCAATTTCAAAAGGAAAATATTGATGCACTTTTTGAATTGGTACAATCGAAAATTATATCTGAATATCGATAATGAATATCAAGCCGAAATCTACGGAATTTCGAAATATGCGCCTGAGGATTTAAATCACGTCGCTCCAAATTTTGTGAGGGATATGTATTTGCACGGTGCACACGATATTGGCCACGCCTTTCAGGATTTGGGTATTGTTGGCTGTACTTCTTTTGCAGTTTGGGGAAATAAAACAGAAGACGGAAATTTAATTATCGGTCGAAATTTCGATTTTTATGCCGGAGATGCTTTCGCAAAAGATAAAATAGTAGCCTTTATAAATCCAAAAGAAGGCTATCCGTTTATGATGGTGACTTGGCCTGGGATGGTAGGCGTTTGTTCAGGAATGAATGCCGAAGGTTTGACATTGACGATCAACGCCGGAAAATCCAAAATTCCATTGAGTGCCAAAACGCCAATTTCCATAGTGACAAGGGAAATATTGCAATATGCCAGAACGATTGATGAAGCAATTGCTATAGCCAAAAAGAAAAAAGTATTCGTGTCTGAATCGATTATGGTAGGAAGTGCGAACGACAATAGAGCCGTTTTGATAGAAATTGCTCCTGATAATTTAGGAGTTTTTGAGATTCCGAATGCTAATCAGTTGGTTTGTTCCAATCATTTTCAAAGTGAAGCTTTAAAGGAAAACAAGCGAAATAAAGATCAAATTAAAAACAGTCATTCCCAATATCGTTTTGATCGTATGACCCAATTATTGAATGAAAATCCAAAAATTACGCCTCAAGTTGCTGTTGACATACTTCGAAACAAAGAAGGATTAAATAATCTGCCTTTGGGGTATGGGAACGATAAAGCTTTGAACCACTTGTTGGCACTTCACGGAATTGTGTTCCAACCCTCGAAGCGATTGGTTTGGGTATCGGCGAGTCCGTATCAATTAGGTGAATTTGTTTGTTATGATTTGAATACTATTTTTAAAAACAGAAAAGCAAATGACAGCATTGTTTCGTTGGAAGACGAAAAAAGAAATATTTCAGCAGATCCATTTTTGGAAACAGTTGCCTATCAAAACTATGAGCAATTTCGTGTTGAGGATAAAAAAATAGATTTGTTTTTGGAAAAGAAACAGGATTTGCCTTCCGATTTCATTGGATATTATCAATCTTTGAATCCTGATTATTGGGTTGTTTATTATAAAGCAGGATTGTACTTTTATCAAAATAAAAAATACGGTTTGGCTCAGGAGCAATTTGAAAAAGCATTGACTAAAGAAATCAGTACGCTTCCTAAAAAAGAGGAGATTGCAAATTATTTAAAGAAAATTAAAAGAAAACGATAATGATTCCAAAGATAGAAACAGCCACTACAGCCGAAATAAAATCGTTTCAGGAACAAAAATTGGCAGAACTTTTGCGCTATGTTAACGTCAATTCGCCTTTTTACAGCTCCCTTTTTTCTAAAAACAATATTGATATTTCCAATATAAAAACAATAGAGGATTTAACTCTATTGCCGGTTACAACCAAAGAAGATTTGCAAAAACACAATGATGATTTTTTATGTGTTCCTGCTAATAAAATAATTGATTATGCCACTACATCAGGAACTTTGGGAGATCCGGTCACTTTTGGGTTAACTGATGGCGATTTGGATAGATTGGCTTATAATGAAGCTATTTCGTTTGATTGCGCAGGTATAAAAGAAGGCGATATTGTGCAGTTGATGACGACAATTGACCGTCGTTTTATGGCAGGATTGGCTTATTTTTTGGGACTTCGAAAATTGAAAGTAGGTGTTATTCGCGTTGGCGCCGGAATTCCAGAATTGCAATGGGATTCCATTTTAAAATACAAGCCAACGTATATAATTGCGGTTCCTTCTTTTTTGCTAAAAATGATTGAATATGCCGAAAAGCATAACATTGATTTCAATAATTCTGGTGTGATAGGTGCTATCTGCATAGGAGAATCTCTTAGGAATCAAGATTTCACGATGAATGCACTGTCCAAAAAAATAACGGATAAATGGAAAATTAAGTTGTTCTCCACTTATGCTTCCACCGAAATGAGTACAGCTTTTACCGAATGTGAACACGGAGTAGGGGGGCACCATCATCCCGAATTGATTATTGTGGAAGTATTGGATGAAAATAATAATCCCGTAAAAAATGGTGAGTCTGGGGAATTAACCTTTACTACTTTGGGAATTGAAGCAATGCCTTTGATTCGTTTCAAAACGGGGGATATTGTTCAGTTGCACTCCGATCCGTGCCAATGTGGACGAAATACATTGCGAGTTGGTCCCGTAATTGGAAGAAAACAGCATATGATAAAATACAAAGGAACTACTTTGTACCCACCCGCTATGCACGATGTTTTAAATGATTTTGATGCTATTGAAAGCTACATCATTGAAATAGCTACTAATGATTTGGGAACCGATGAGATTTTGATAAAGATTGCAGTCAATGATCCCACACTAGTTTTTCTGCAGGAATTAAAAGATCATTTTAGAGCTAAATTGCGTGTAACTCCCAAAATTGAATTCACTACGAATGAAGTGCTGAGGCCTTTAATTTTTAATCCGATGAGCAGAAAGCCTATTCATTTTTTTGATAATAGGAAGAGTATTCTTTAACCTATAACCTCAATTTTAATTCTCTCTTTGAATTGTATTAATGATTTTGTTTAAATGGCATTGGAAATAACTAACAGAATTTTATCTCTATTCATTGTATCTGCAGTTTTTCGGTTTTGATAACAAGATTTGTATCTTTATTCCTCATCTGTTTGTTTTTTAAATTAATTTAGAATGCCTTTTGAATGATACTTTTCTGTCTCTTACCATTTTAAATTTTCAAATTATAACTATGTCAAATATTGGATTAATTATAGAAGAAAGAGCTGCCAATATCGGGAATTTTCTTGTGGGCAGGTTGTTGCCCTTTCGTGAAAAGCGTGCCGTTGGGCCTTTTGTATTTTTGGATCATATGGGGCCGGCAAAACTTAAGGATTACCAAAACTTAGATGTACCACCCCATCCTCACATTGGGCTTTCGACACTCACATATTTGTTTGAAGGAGTAATATTGCATCGGGACAGTATTGGAACAGAAATGGAAATTACACCAGGCGCCGTGAATTGGATGACTGCCGGAAAAGGAGTTGTCCATTCGGAGCGAACACCCGAGCGTTTGAGAATTACCGATAAAAGTCTGCACGGTTTGCAAATTTGGGTGGCGTTACCCAAGGTAATGGAAAATATAGAACCTTCTTTCTTTCATATTGAAGCAAAAGATATACCTGAATGGCAACAAGATAATGTTTCGATAAAACTGATTGCTGGTAAAGCTTTTGGAAAAGAATCACCTGTACCTGTTTACAGTCCGTTGTATCTTATAGAAATAAAAAGCACTAGTTCAGCCACGCTGAATATCGGTAAAGAACTATTTGGAGAAAGCGCTATGTATATTTTGGAAGGTGAAATAAAAAATGACGGTAACACCTATACTTCAAAACAAATTTTGGTTGCTAAGGAAAGCAGTCTTTGTCAGTTTCAAATGAGCGAAAACAGTACGGTCTATATTTTTGGTGGAGAACCCTTTCCAGAAGAGCATTTTATCTATTGGAATTTTGTCCATTCTGATAAAGCAGTAATTGAAAAAGCAAAACAGGATTGGATCGATCAAAAGTTTCCGAAAGTTCCCGATGAAACCGAGTTTGTGCCTTTGCCGCAACCTAAATTTGGATAATCTTCTTAGCAAAAAGTAAATATTTAGTATAAAGAATAAGTAGGGAACTAAAAGAATGATGACTAAAGGTTGTAATATTAGTGAAGAATATTTTTTGTTTTAAAAAACAAATTGAACGACTCATAACGATTCATAATTCTCAACTCAAAACTCGAAAAGAACAAATACTTTTAGATTCAAATATTAATCCTTACTTTTGAACCTCATAAAAAAAACAAACACCATGGCATCAATAACATTAGGGGGAAACCCAATACACACTTCAGGTGAATTACCAAAAGTTGGTTCAAAATTGGCTGATTTTAAATTAGTTCAAAACGATTTATCTGTTGCAGATTTAAGCACTTTTGCAGGTAAAAAATTAGTTTTAAATATTTTCCCAAGTATAGATACTGGAACTTGTGCAACATCAGTTAGAAAATTCAACGAGAGTGCAAGTAATTTGGCAAACACTACTGTTTTATGTATATCAAGAGATTTACCTTTTGCTCAAAAACGTTTTTGTGGTGCTGAAGGTCTTGCGAATGTAGTGAATCTGTCTGATTTTCAAGAAGGTACTTTTGGGAAAAATAATGGTTTAGACATTGTTGACGGACCATTGGCTGGATTGCACTCAAGAGTAATTATCGTTGTTGATGAGAACGGTGTGGTAACTCACACAGAACAAGTGGGAGAAATTGCAAACGAACCAAATTACGAAGCTGCTTTAGCTGTACTTTAATAGTATATAATGGAATTTAAAAAAGACAATACATTACTTACAGGCCGATTGAAAAGCGTGAAATTCGCTTTTCTAGGTGCTGTAAAATTAATTACTACCGAGCACAGCATTATGGTTCAATTTTCTATTGGAATCATAATGACCATTGCCGGTTTTTATTTTCATATCTCCACTACCGAATGGCTTTTTCAAACGATGGCCATAGGTCTAATTATGAGCGTTGAAGGATTGAATACAGCTGTCGAAAAAATAGCCGATTTTATCCACCCAAATTATCATGAAAGAATTGGTTTTATAAAAGATATTGCTGCTGGAGCAGTATTCTTTGCTGCATTAACAGCAATCGCAATTGGTCTAATTATTTATATCCCAAAATTTTTATAGGTTCAATTAAAATCAAGAATGGCAAAATCTACAAAAAAAGAATCTTTAGATACAAAAAAAGAATCGGAATCTAAAGGCATAAGATCATGGGAATTCACTAAACAGCACAAAATTGTTTTTGGATCTCTTTTGGTATTATTTTCAATCGCTTTGTTAGTCGCATTTGTTTCCTTTTTTATCTATGGAAAAATCGACCAAAGTGCAGTTTCCGAATTGACAGACCGCAAAGAAGAAGTTCAAAACTGGCTGGGTAAATTTGGAGCTTATCTTGCCGATTTATTCGTATACCGAGGTTTTGGTATCGCTTCCTTTTTATTTGTGCGTTTATTTTTCCTGACGGGAATGTATTTGGTTTTGAGTCTTTCGATAAAAAAACTAAAAGGAGTTTGGTTTTGGGATTTATTTGCCGTTATTATTTTATCTGTTTTATTTGGTTTTTTTGCCACTTCAATGCCTGAATTGGGAGGGACAATCGGATATGAATTGAATTTATTCGCACAAGATTATATCGGAAAAACGGGTACTCTTCTGGTTTTGATTTTTGGTTTAATTGTTTATTTAATTTTCAAATTGCAGTTATCACCAGAAAAAGTGCAGTCCTTTTTTGAAAGTACCAAAAAAGAAATAAAAGAGGATTTGGCTTCAAGTCCTGTATTAACGCCTAATGATAGTGCTTATAATCTTGAGGAGTTTGCAGTAGAAGAATCTGAAGAAGAAGAAGTGGATGATATCCATTTGAAAACAACTGGTTCTCAGTTTGAGATTAACAAAGAGGCTTTGAAACCGACTATTTCAAATTCTTCCGATATTAATTTAGAGCCTACTCTCAAGCCGCTTCCAATGGAGATTTTACCAACGGTTGCGTCACCTGTAAAAGAAGAAGCATTTGTTATTGAAAAAGCGGTTGAAGAAGATATTATAGAAGATAATTTGGCTTCACGCTTGGTATCTGATTTTGGGTTATTTGATCCTACTTTGGATTTATCCAATTACAAATTCCCAACCATTGATTTATTAAAAGAATATTCGACTGGCGGTATTACTATCAACCAAGAAGAGTTAGAAGAAAACAAGAACAAAATTGTAGATACACTACGTAATTACAAAATAGAAATAGCGCAAATCAAAGCGACTGTTGGACCATCGGTAACTTTATATGAAATTGTTCCTGAAGCGGGAATTCGTATTTCGAAGATTAAGAGTTTGGAAGATGATATTGCTTTGTCACTTTCAGCATTAGGGATCCGTATTATTGCACCTATTCCAGGAAAAGGAACTATTGGTATTGAGGTTCCAAACAAGAATCCAACGATGGTTTCGATGAAAAGTGTTATTGGTTCAGCCAAATTCCAAGAAGCAGAAATGGAATTGCCTATTGCCCTTGGAAAAACCATTTCGAACGAAACTTTTGTAGTTGACTTAGCAAAAATGCCCCACTTATTGATGGCGGGTGCTACCGGGCAAGGAAAATCGGTAGGATTGAATGCAGTTTTGACTTCGCTTTTATACAAAAAGCATCCAGCCGAGGTGAAATTTGTATTGGTTGACCCGAAAAAAGTAGAGCTTACGCTTTTTAATAAAATAGAAAGACATTATCTCGCCAAACTGCCTGATACCGAAGATGCCATTATCACTGATAATGCAAAGGTTGTTGCGACATTAAATTCGCTTTGTGTGGAAATGGACAACCGTTATTCGCTATTGAAAGATGCGATGGTTAGAAACATCAAGGAATACAACGAAAAATTCAAAGCAAGAAAATTGAATCCAGAAAATGGACACCGTTTTTTACCCTATATCGTATTGGTTGTCGATGAGTTCGCCGATTTGATTATGACTGCCGGTAAAGAGGTTGAAGTACCTATTGCGCGTTTGGCACAATTAGCCCGTGCTATTGGTATTCACTTGATTATTGCGACACAAAGACCATCTGTGAATGTAATTACTGGTTTGATTAAAGCCAACTTCCCTGCGAGGATCGCTTTTAGGGTAACCTCTAAAATAGATTCTAGAACCATCTTAGATACGCAAGGAGCTGATCAATTGATAGGAAGGGGAGATATGTTATATACGAACGGAAATGATGTTGTTCGTGTACAGTGCGCCTTTATTGACACTCCAGAAGTTGAAAAAATAACAGAGTTTATTGGTTCGCAAAAGGCTTATGCCACGGCTTATTTACTTCCTGAATTTATTGGAGAAGATGGAGGAGTTAGTTTAGAAATGGATATTTCTGAAAGAGATAGTTTATTTAGGGAAGCTGCAGAAGTAATTGTAAATGCGCAACAAGGATCGGCTTCATTATTGCAACGAAAATTAAAACTGGGTTACAATAGAGCAGGGCGATTGATTGACCAATTGGAAGCTGCTGGAATTGTTGGCCCTTTTGAAGGAAGTAAGGCTAGAAGCGTGAATATACAAGATATGACAGGACTGGATCAGTTTTTTAATAATGAAAGCTAGATTATTAGATTGTAGGTAGCAGGTTTCAGATGGCACATTTTAGAAAATAGATTTCAGATAGGAGATTACAACTCACTAGGCCCTTTTCTATATATTTAGATAAATTCGATAACGAATAAGAATCATCGTAATAAAAAGGCATTCTTAACCGAAATTTAGCTTTTTTTTAGATGCTTTTCATTTTTTTAGCATCTACATTTGCACTAAATAGGTAATTATGCAAATGCGCGTGAGGGATAGTAGGTGGTATCCTCGTAGCGTAGCGGAGAGATAAAGCCGGATAGCCCGACCACATTTAGGAAAGGGGCTTTGTAAACGGTACTATCAGTAAGCCCCTTTCCTAAATGTGGACACGCCCACACGAGCTTTTGCAAACTGACGCTAAATGATTACTACAACAAGAATACATTAATAAGCATACAACAAAACACAGAACAAATGAGATTACAACACAAAATAGGTGTAAAAATGGTAATGGGGCTTTTAGTTGCCTTTTTTATTGGATTTTCGACTCAAGCACAGGACAAAAAAGCAAAGGATTTATTGGATAAAGTGACTGCTAAAGTAAAAAGTTATAACAATATTACGATTGATTTTAAATATTCTTTGAATAATGCCAAGGAGAACATCAATCAGGACAGTAAAGGAACTGTAGTGATGAAAGGGAATCAATATGTGTTGAATTTTATGGGAATCACCAAGATTTTTGACGGTAAAAAAAACTATACTATTGTTCCTGAAGATGAGGAAATCACTATTTCGAATGTGGATGAGAAAGATGATTCGGCAATTACTCCATCAAAAATGCTGACTTTCTTTAATACGGGTTATAAATTCACAATGGATATTGTTCAAACGGTAGGCGGTAAAAAAATACAATACGTTAAATTGACTCCTACAAATGCCAAAGATCAAAGAAAAGAGATTTTGGTAGGAATTGATACTAAAACCAACAATCTCTACAATGTGATAGAAATTGCCAAAAAAGGAACCAAAACGACATTGACGGTTAATTCTTTTAAAACAAATCAGTCATTGCCGAAAAATCAGTTTACCTTTGTTGCGAGTAAATATCCCAACTATTACATCAATAAATTAGACTAATTATTTCGGTGAAAATTCTAGACAGATACTTATTAAAAACATTTCTGGGTACATTTGCTACGGTATTTGTTATCCTTTTTTTTGTGTTCATACTGCAAACCGTCTGGTTGTTTATTGCTGAATTGGCTGGTAAAGATTTGGATTTTGTGATGGTTGTCAAATTTTTGGCTTTTTCGATGCCTCGAATTGTGCCTTTGGTTTTACCGTTATCTATTTTATTGGCATCGATAATGTCTTTTGGAAATCTATCTGAGCATTATGAATTTGCGGCTATGAAATCTTCGGGGATTTCGTTGCAAAGAGCCATGCGAAGCCTGACTGTCTCAATTGCAATATTAAGTCTTGTAGCTTTTTTGTTTGCCAATAATGTTATTCCGTATGCTGAATTTAAGTTTATTAATTTTAGAAAAAATATTGCTCAAGCCAAACCTGCACTTGCTATAACTGAAGGTCAATTTAGTGATGTTGGCCCATACAACATTAAAGTGAATAAAAAATCGGGGGAGAACGGGAATCACCTTACCGGAATTACAATTCATCAAAAATCACAAAATGGTGACGGCAGTAAAACTGTAATTCGAGCCACCGACGGAGAATTAATTAGTAGTGATAAAACGAGTATTCTACAATTGGTTTTGAATGACGGGAATTATTATCAGGATATTGTACCGAAAAAGTATGAGGATCGTGATAAATTGCCTTTTGCCAAAAGTTCTTTTAAAAAATACCGGATCAATATTGATTTGTCCCAATTGAATAAAGTGGATACAAAAGACGAAACAGTGTCCAACACCAGCTCAATGTTGAATGTAAGTGATCTGAAATATACATTGGATTCTTTGGATAAAAGCAGGAATACCGACATTATCTCATTCTCTGAAAACAGTGGAATAAAAGTAGGTACACTACCTGATAATAATGCTCCGCAAGTTGCTAAGAAAAAGTCTTTGGTTAATAATTTGTTGTCTATTTATGACAACAAACAAAAAGTTGAAATTTTAAAAGTTGCCAGTAGTAGTGTTCAAAGCACATTGTATACGATTGACGCAACTAAAAGTGAACTGGACAGCAAAAAGAAAAACATAAACGGACATATTTTGGCTCTTTATGATAAATTTGTTATTGTTTATGCTTGTTTCCTGATGTTTTTTATAGGAGCGCCATTGGGGGCTATTATCCGAAAAGGAGGACTAGGTTTGCCCATTGTATTTGCTGTCTTGATTTTTATATCCTTCCATTTTATCAATACTTTTGGGAAAAGGATTTCTCAAGAAGATGGTATGGCACCTTTCTTTGGGGCTTGGATGTCGTCCATGATTCTTACGCCGTTGGCTGTTTTATTGACTTATCGTGCCACCAATGATATTGGTTTAATCAATATGGATGTAATATTGGCACCTGTACAAAAAGTATTTCAAAAATTGATTCAAAAAATAATTCCATCTCAAAATAAAGAATAAGATGTCCACTACAAAAATACAACTCAACACAATAGAAGAAGCTATTGAAGATATTCGTCAAGGCAAAGTAATTATTGTGGTTGATGATGAAGACCGTGAAAATGAAGGAGATTTTCTGGCTGCCGCTGAAAAAGTAACACCTGAAATGATCAACTTTATGGCAACACATGGTCGCGGTTTAATTTGTGCTCCATTGACGGAAAGTCGTTGTAAAGAACTAGGATTGCATGTGATGGTAAGTAACAATACCGATCCAATGGAAACAGCTTTTACGGTTTCGGTGGATTTAAGGGGTAATGGAGTAACCACAGGTATATCTGCTTCTGATAGAGCAAAAACAGTACTTTCATTAGTAAATGCAGATACTAAACCTCATGATTTGGCACGTCCTGGTCATATATTTCCATTGATTGCTAAGCAAGGAGGGGTTTTGAGAAGAACAGGACATACCGAAGCTGCTATTGATTTTGCACGTTTGGCTGGATTTAAATCGGCGGGAGTAATTGTCGAAATCATGAATGAAGACGGTTCTATGGCCAGACTTCCACAATTGGTGAAAGTTGCCAAGAAATTTGACTTAAAATTGGTTTCTATCGAAGCGTTGGTTGCTTATAGAATGCAGCACGACAGTTTGATTGTAAAGAAAGAAGATTATGATATTGAAACCCGTTTTGGGACTTTCAGACTTAGAGCCTATCAACAAACAACCAACAAGCAAATACATATTGCCTTGACCAAAGGAACTTGGAATATTGGTGAACCAATTCTAACCCGTATCAATTCTACATCTGTAAATAATGATATATTGGGTACGCTGACCAATGATGCCAATAAGAAACTGGATGATATGTTTCAATTGATCAATCAGGAAGGGAAAGGGGCTGTTTTGTTTATCAATCAAGAAGTGGCACCAATAGATTTATTGAACCGCATATCCGAATTGAAGTGTTTGCAAGCTAAAGGTGAATTTAAAGCACCACAAGTAAAAATGGACAATAAAGATTTTGGTATTGGTGCTCAAATATTACATGATATCGACATCTCCAAAATTCGATTATTGTCGAATACACAGCAAACTAAACGTGTTGGTATGATAGGGTACGGCTTGGAAATTAAAGATTATGTATCGTATTAATTAGTAGAAAAAGTAAAAACAAAAAGCCTGTAAATCTTTGGATTTACAGGCTTTTTGTTTTATTTTAAAATGAATATGTAAGTTCACTGAAAAATGGAATGACACTATTAATTTCTTCGTTTTCAAGGAGCTTAATGTGGCTGATTAATCAGTTAATCGAATTTGTACCATGTGAAAAACTACATCAATCATTGTAAATCTCATAAAGTATGTATCCTGATTAGTGTTTGATTATTGAATAGTTATGCTATTATTTAGTCAGCTTTTTGAACTGGTATTGTTATAGTATAGATGAGTGATAGACTTTTTAATTCTTGGATTCCTATCCGATTATACAACGTAAAACATGTTCTAACTGCAGGCCTGAATACGAACAAAATTCCTCTATCGAAATTAACTGATGTGGTTCTTTATTCAAGTTGTCTTTAATTTTGTTTAAATACAACCTTGCCTGTCTGTATGTTTTACCGGTAATACGTTGTACATCTTTTGGATAAATACATACCCTGATGTTTCCTGCTATCACACTACTACTTTTAATACACTATCCATACTTAGGGTAGGGCTTTGAGCCTCTTTCTCCCTACTGGAACAAAGATAAGAAAATTACTTTGTTTTTAAGTTACTAAATGAGTCTATTATAGGCTTTTTACTACCGTTTTTGACCATCCTGTTTTGAAATATGATTTAAATGATGAAATATTTGCCGAGATCAATCCCGATTTAGTTGCAACGAATATTCAGGATGAAAGAGTAGATCAATCATTTTTAAACTTAAATTTTAAACTATTATGGCAAAACAGAAAGGCATAATTAAATTGAAAGGTACTATCGGGGATATTACTTTTTATAAATCAAAGGATGGGTACATTGCCCGCGAGAAGGGTGGTATTGATGCCAACAGAATAGCTAATGATCCTGCATTTCAACGTACACGTGAGAATGGGGCTGAGTTTGGTAGGGCTGGTAAAGCAGGGAAAACTTTGCGTTTGGCTTTGCGAACTTTATTGTTGAATTCTTCAGACAGCAGAATGGTCAGTCGACTTACTCAATTGATGATGAAAGTAATTCAGGCAGATGCGACCAATGAACGTGGTCTTCGAAACGTCATTGATGGCGAGGCAGAATTGCTTAAAGGTTTTGATTTTAACATCACAGGAAAATTGGGAACGACTTTATTTGCTCCATTTACGGGAGGGATTGACCGTGTTAGTGGTGAAATTACAGTTGATTTGGAACCCTTCATACCTGTAAATATGATTGCCGCCCCAGGAGGGACTACCCACTTTAAGATCATATCGGCAGGAGCAGAAATTGATTTTGAAGCTGAAACATTTGTCACAGCAAATTCTGAAACGGCTATCCTGCCTTGGGACAGTGAGCCAACAGTTGTCATTAATCATTTGAATACCGTGACGGCTAATAGTACCAAACCTTTATTTCTGGCTTTGGGAGTTGAATTCTATCAAGGGGTAAATGGTCGTATGTATCCTTTAAAGAATGGCGCATTCAATCCCTTGGCATTGGTTCAAGTAAGTGGATTGTAAGATGGTGTTTTTATTATCCAGAACTTATTTCCCTGATGGGACTAACGGAAAACTTGAATGTGAGGGCAGATTCATTTGCTATACTATTGAATTGCCTTGGCTTGATAATGCCAATCAGGTTTCCTGCATTCCAGAAGGGGAGTATGTCTTGAGAAAGCGATACAGTAAAAAAAATCGATGGCATATTGAAGTAGTTGATGTGGAAAACAGAAGTTTTATTTTGTTTCATCCCGCTAATAATGCTCTAAGAGAATTGAATGGCTGTATTGCTCCAGTAATGAAACTTTCAGGTCCCGGTTTGGGCCTTGAATCGCGACAAGCTTTTATCAAATTGAAAAGCTTAGTTTATAAAAGTTTGGAGCGTGAGGTAAAGGTTTTATTAATTGTTAAATCTTAAAATTGTAATTATGAATATAGTAAAAAGAGCAAAAACGCCCTTACCGAAATTTTTTAAAGTGCTTCGAAATATCGGATTGGCATTGGCAGCTGTTGGTGGAACTGTTTTGACAGCACCAATTGCTTTGCCTGTAGTGATTAGTACCATTGGTGGTTATCTGGCTGTTGCTGGTGGCGTGTTATCTGTAGTCAGCCAGCTTACGAGTCTTAACGATGATTTAGATGCCATCCAGTAATCCTACATTAATTGGTACTGCTGGTGGCACTTTTTTGAGTGTATTGCCGAATTTGCATTCGGAGGATGTTTTGAAAACTGTTTTATTGGCTGCACTTGGAGCTATAGTTAGTTTTTTATTGTCAATGATGCTTAAATTTATTGTTAAGAGGTACAAGAAGTAGTTTTAGTTGAGTCGTTTTGACTTAGTGTGATGTTAGAGAAAGCCCAATCCGAAAGGAATGGGCTTTTTTGTTTAATTGCTTTTTTGTTTAATTGTTTAATTGTTGAATCGTTGAATCGTTTAATTGTTGAGAAGGGTAATCGTTTAATTATTTGGACTTTTTATTTGTTAAGAGCATTTTTTCTTTTGTCTTGATGGAAAAGAAACAAAAGATCAAGCCTGAATATTTTTAAAGATAAAATAATCGAACAGATTTTCTCTATCGCGACCCCAGCCGCTCGTGTTTCACACTCGCTCGGGGGTCACTCCCTGCGGCCAGCGCGCAAATCTTTATCGTTATTTTGTCTTTAAAAATATAAGGGCGACCAAAGACGTTTTCATGAGTCTATTATTGGTGTTTATTTGATTTGGATTGTGGAGCTGCTTGTGGAGGTCCTTCCTTCGTCAGGATGACAATATTGTGTGGACTATATTGTGAATAAAATATAAGGGCAGGGAAGAGGAGGTTTGCATGAGTTTATTATTGGGTTGGTTTTACTTGGTTTGCGGAGCTGCTTGTGGAGGTCCTTCCTTCGTCAGGAGGACAATATTTTGGGGAATTGCGGCTACGGGTGTACGGATTAAATCAGTATTTTGTAATGATGTCATTTAGAACTCATTATTTTCCTGTCATTTTTTTAATGAAAACAATTTCATTAGGGTCAAAAGGGCTTTTGTCTTGGCGTAGAATATCATGAAACCATAAGATTGGTTCTTTTTCATTTGGTTTAGGCTCATCCCATGCAAAAATGGTATTGGTTTTACCAGATACGAACCCCCAATTAATTGCTCCTACCTTGTTTTCTTTCAGCAAAGGCATTATCTCATTAAAGGTGCTTTTATTTCTTCGTGCCATATATTCGGTACACAGTAAGGGACGTCCGTAAAGTTTTAACATATCAATTTGCATTTTGTGCCTATCCTTATTCTCATAATTATGATAGGTGATAACATCTGAATTGCTAAGCTGAAAAACATTCAATTGATTGTATGAATCATCCAAATTCCAAATTCCAGCACTTAATGGTTGTGAGGGATTGACCTCTCGAGCCCATTTGAAAACATTTTGCAATAATGGTAATGATTCTAAGCCATGCTTTTCATTTCCAGGCTCATTGTATAAATCCCATAGTAAAATGCGCTTATCGTCTTTAAAAGTAATCAGCACATCTTTCACATATTTTTCTAATACAGGATAAAGTTTAGACGTATTTGTACGCAGACTCACGGCTGGGTCTTGTACCCACCCCGAATTGTGGATCCCTGGTTTTGGCATTGGTTGCGTACCCGAAACGGTTTCTTTACCCCAGCAGTCATCGAAAAAAACAAATAACGTAAGAATATCATGTTTGCTGGAAATAGTAAGATATTCATCCATTCTTTTTTTGAAACCTTCCGGGTCCTTTTTCCAGACTTCACTACTTAAATACACTCTCATAAGATTAAAACCTAATTCCTGTGCCCATCCGAGTTCTTTATCAATCGTTGCTGCATCAAATGTTTCGCCAGACCACATTTCTACTTGATTCACCGCAGTACTGGGTTGAAAATTACAACCTCTTAACCATGGATATTTAGAATACCAAGTAACTGCTTTTTCTTTTGTCCAAACTGAATGTGAAGGTAATTCTCCCTGTCCAAAAGAATTTGACACCACAAATAGAGTAATGAATATTAAAAATTTTATTTTCATAATTAGTTATTGTTTTTAATTCTAAAATTAGTTTAATAGTTTGAATTTAGTTTGAATTTAGTATAATATTTGGATTATTGTTTGTTATTGTGAAAATTATGACAATCTGGATCTCGTGGTTGTAACTTAGCAAAGGACGTTTTCATGAGTTTATTGAAGAGCATTTTTTCTTTTGTCTTGATACAAAAGAAACAAAAAATCAAGCCTGAATATTTTTAAAGATAAAATAATCGAACAGATTTTTTTTATCACGACCCCAGCCGCTCGTGTTTCACACTCGACTCGGGGGTCGCTCCCTACGGCCAACGCGCAAATCTTTATCGTTATTTTGTCTTTAAAAATATAAGGGCGGGGAAGAGGACGTTTTCATGAGTTTATTGTTGCTGTTGATTTTACGTGGATCGGGAGTTACTTCGCTTGTGGGTTTTTAGTTACGAGTTTATATTTTTTTAAGAGCATTTTACTTTTTTCCTTGATGAAAAAAGTAACAAAAAAATATTCATGGGTTAATATTGCTTTTTGGTATTCATGAATCTTCGATTTCAAGCCTCAATATTTTTAAACTAAAAATCATCGGACGGATTTATCTCACTTAACCCTTATTTTTATTGGTGTTCGATGAACCTCACTTCGTTTCGGTTTCTCCTATCGCGACCCCAGCCGTTCGTGCTGGGCACTCACTCGGGGGTCACTCCCTACGGCCAACACGCAAATCCTTACCGTGATTTTTTGTTTAAAAATATAAGGGCGGGGAAGAGGACGTTTTCATGAGTTTATTGTTGCTGTTGATTTTATGTGGTTCGGGAGTTGCTCCGCTTGTGGGTTTAATGATTGAAGTTTAGTTACGAGTTTGTGTTTTTTTAAGAGATTTTTACTTTTTTCCTTGATGAAAAAAGTAACAAAAAAATCAAGCCTAGAATATTTTTATTTCAAAAATCATCAGACGGATTTTCCTATCGCGACCCCAGCCGCTCGTGTTTCACACTCGCTCGGGGGTCACTCCCTGCGGCCAACGCGCAAATCCTTACCGTGATTTTTTGTTTAAAAATATAAGGGCGACCAAAGACGTTTTCATGAGCCAATTATTGGTGTTTATTTGATTTGGATTGTGGAGTTGCTTGTGGAGGTCCTTCCTTCGTCAGGATGACAATATTGTGTGGACTATATTGTGAATAAAATATAAGGGCGGGGAAGAGGACGTTTTTATGAGTTTATAATTGCTATTGCCTATTTTACTGGGATTGTGGAGTTTCTTGCGGAGTTCCCTCGTACCTCGGGAGGACAATATTGCGAGAAGGTAGTATAGTAATGAGGAAAGATAGTAATGAGGGAAATGTTATCGTTTGTCTTTGGCATCTTTGTCGAAAGCGATAAGGTTTAGTGTGGAGCGTAGTCGGGAACGGACTCGGTTTCCGTAGATTGCTTCGATTTCTGAAGCGGATAGGTTGGTGGTTATGTGAGTCATTATTTTTTTAGTTATAAATAGGTCGTAACGGCTTAAAAGGATTTCGGCCATGACATTGCATTCATTACCGAAGTATTTGAGATTATTTTCTGTTCCTAGATCATCGAAACAAATTGTTTTTGGGGCCGACTTGCTGTATTTGTGGATGATTTCGTAACCGTCCTTGATAAATTCAAAACTGATGTCCCGAGATGGTTTTATCAAGAATTTGTGTGCCGTAGGGGTGAGGTCTTTCATCAAATTCATTAGTGATGTTTTGCCACAACCAACCGGACCTGACAGGAGTATTCCTCTGTCAAGGTTGATTCCATATTGTAAACACATTTGTTCGTCTTTAAGGAAGTATGCTATTAGTTTAAAAATAATTGGATAGTCGGTGTCGAGAATTTTGAAATGGTTACCGTAGCGGTTTTTGCCCTTATTTTCTAACCAGATAATCACTTCTGAATAATTATATGCTTCATTCATAATAAATTTAGTTTTTAGATCTGACAGAAAGAGTCAAGAGGAAAGAGTCAAGATTGCAGATTGCAGAGTGGAGATTGCAGAAAGCAGAGTGAAGATTTCAGATTTCTGAGTGGAGATTTCAGATTTCAGATTTCAGAATGCAGAGTAAAGTGGTTACTTCATGGGAACAAACTAACAGATTTAGCACAGATTTTTGCACTCTTGAACCCCTCGGATTGAGAGGGATTGTGAGAGTACTTGGGGTTCATTATAGTGGTTCCGAGTAATTTTTGTCGGTTTTTGTGGTGAGGTGTTTTGCTCTGTTTGGTTTTGTAGTGGTGCTGAATTTGTTTGCGTTTAGCATCCAGTTTTGTGCAGCGGCAGTCCAGTCGGCCATTGGAGTTTTGCCACCAACGAGCCAGCCATTGCTGGAGAAGTAATTGAAAAATTTTTGGGCTTCGAGTTCTGGAAATTTTTGTTTTTCGAAGTGGGTTTTGATTTCATCAAAAGTAGGTTTGATTTTTTCTTTTTTTGCGGGATTATCCAAATTATTAATATGCCGCTCTTTTTCTATTTTGTCTTTTTCATAGCTGGAGAAAGCAACATGCATTTTGAAATTTTGTGATGGCTCATCCAAGTTTGAAATGTTTAAATTGTTTATATAGTTTATAGAAGGTACCAGCGCTTGTTCAATGCCTGTTTTACTACTTGTTTCCTGCCTGTTTAGAACCTGTTCAGTTTTTGGTATGTTCTTTTTGGTGTTGGAATCTCTTTTTTGAACTGGTTTTGGATCCTCTGAAAAATTGAACAAGACTACCATACTTCCCTTAAAAGGATTGAAGGAAGGCATGTATTTTATATACTTTTTTTCATTCAATTCTCTCATGCATTTGTGATAGGTTGCTTTAGAACAAATTTTGCTGATGTGCATTACCTCTTCCCTGGTTATGCTTATTGGGTTTTTGAAACGGTTGACGTTCCAAAATTGGAATAGTGCCATGTACAGACTAATATGTGTTGGGTTGAGATTTGGGTCTTGGATTATTTTATCGAAGAATCCTGTAAGATGTTTAATGTAATTCATTTTTTAGGTTTAAGGTTTTTCTTAAATTATTTCGATGTAAAATTGTAGGGATTGATTGTTTCTTTATCACAAGGGGGGCACAAGTTGTGAAAGAAAAAACTGTAAGAAGTTTTTTCTGATTGTATGTGGATCAAATTTATTTGAAGATATTTTTACTTTTTTCCTTGATGAAAAAAGTAACAAAAAAATCAAGCCTGAATATTTTTAAACTAAAAATAATCGGACGGATTCTCCTATCGTACCCCCAGCCGCTACGCTAGGGGGGTACTCCCAGCGGCCAGTGCGCAAATCCTTACCGTTATTTTTTGTTTAAAAATATAAGGGCGGGGAAGAGGACGTTTTCATGAGTCTATTTGTGTTACCGATTTCCTATCGTGACCCTAGCCGCTCGTGTTTCACACTCGCTCGGGGGTCACTCCCTGCGGCCAACGCGCAAATCTTTATCGTTATTTTGTCTTTAAAAATATAAGGGCGGGGAGAGGACGTTTTCATGAGTCTATTTGTGTTACTGATTTCCTATTGGGACCCCAGCCGCTCGTGTTTCACACTCGACTCGGGGGTCACTCCCAGCGGCCAGTGCGCAAATCTTTATCGTTATTTTGCCTTTAAAAATATAAGGGCGGGGAGAGGACGTTTTCATAAGTTTATTGCTAGCTTCTTTCGGTTGGCTTGCAAATTCTTATCGGGAATTTTTGGCATTGAAACTATAAGAGTAGAATAGAGAATACTTTTTTTATTTGAAGAGCATTTTTTCTTTTCCCTTGATGGAAAAGAAACAAAAGATCAAGCCTAGAATATTTTTAAACTAAAAATAATCGGACGGATTCTCCTATCGTACCCCCAGCCGCTACGCTAGGGGGGTACTCCCAGCGGCCAGCGCGCAAATCCTTACCGTTATTTTTTGTTTAAAAATATAAGGGCGGGGGAGAGGACGTTTTCATGAGTCTATTTGTGTTACCGATTTCCTATCGTGACCCTAGCCGCTCGTGTTTCACACTCGCTCGGGGGGCACTCCCTGCGGCCAACGCGCAAATCTTTATCGTTATTTTGTCTTTAAAAATATAAGGGCGGGGAGAGGACGTTTTCATGAGTTTATTGCTCGCTCCTTTCGGCTGGCTTGCAAATTCTTATCGGGAATTTTTGGCATTGAAACTATAAGAGTAGAATAGAGAATACTTTTTTTATTTGAAGAGCATTTTTTCTTTTCCCTTGATGGAAAAGAAACAAAAGATCAAGCCTAGAATATTTTTAAACTAAAAATAATCGGACGGATTCTCCTATCGTACCCCCAGCCGCTGCGCTAGGGGGGTACTCCCAGCGGCCAGCGCGCAAATCCTTACCGTTATTTTTTGTTTAAAAATATAAGGGCGGGGGAGAGGACGTTTTCATAAGTTTATTGCTAGCTCCCTTCAGTTGGTGAGCAAATCCTTACCGTTATTTTTGTTTGGCAACTATAAGGGCGGGGAGAGGATGTTTTCATAAGTTAATTGCTAGCTCCCTTCAGCTGGTGAGCAAATCCTTATCGTTATTTTTGTTTGGCAACTATAAGGGAGGGGAGAGGACGTTTTCATTAGCTAATTATTGGTATTTATTTGATTTGGATTGTGGAGTTGCTTGCGGAGGTCCTTCCTTCGTCAGGATGACAATATTGTGGGGAATGGATTGTGGAGATTGCTGCGCCAGTTCGCTATCGCTGTGTCCTTCCTTCGTTAGGATGACAATATTGTGGGGAATGGATTGTGGAGTTGCTACGCCAGTTCGTTATCGCTCGTGTCTTCTTTCGTCAGGAGGACAATATTGGGGATGTGGATTGCGGAAATAGTAAAGCAGTCTAGAATAAAGAGCCTAGAATAAAGATGCAAGAGTAAAGATGCAAGAGTAAAGGTTGTCAATTTGCAGATTGATCTTTTAATTTATTGATGAAGTAGGTGGGAGATAGGCCTGTTCGGTTATTGAATGCTTTTGTAAAGCTTTGAGTGGAGCCGAAGCCTGCTTCGTCTCCTAATGCTTTGTAGGTGTAATTGCGGTATTTGTTTTCGTTTTTCAGTAATTCTACTATATGATCGATTTTTAGATCGTTTACGTATTCAATAGACCCTTTGCTTCGATAGCGTGCAATAATTTTTGAAACATATTTTTGGTTGGTGTTTAAGATGGAAGCCATTTTTCCCAAGGTCATGTCTTTTTCGAGATACTTCTTTTTGAGTTCAAATTTTTCTATATTTTTTAGAATTGTGGTGACTACTTCTGGGCTGATACCCAATTCTATTTCTGTGCTGCTATCACTTGAAACTACCGATTTTATTACTTCGGGATTGCGATTCATTAATTCTTTGAAAAGTCTTTTATTTCTAAAATGTCGGCAAATAAATAAAACAATAATGACTATCAGTACAATGATGATACTCAGTGCACAAACTATCTCATATTTCATAGCTTGCTCAATATCTCTTTGGGTTTGGAGTAATTTTTTTGTATCATATTCTTTGTGGATTCTTCCTGAAAGATATCTGTAATCCTGATTCAGAAGTTTATCCACTTTTAAAA
Organism: Flavobacterium granuli; assembly: GCF_031456055.1. Lineage (GTDB taxonomy): Bacteria > Bacteroidota > Bacteroidia > Flavobacteriales > Flavobacteriaceae > Flavobacterium > Flavobacterium granuli_A. The sequence goes on along the minus strand of NZ_JAVDTX010000001.1, from coordinate 56,042 downwards.
GAGTACGTATGTAGTACAACTGTAGTTCCTTATTGTTTTGCTGCTGATAGTAATCGATCAGTAATTCATATGCTTCCCGTAAATCCGGACGTATGTAATTTTGCTTTTGGAAGGCTTCATCAATCTTTTTGAAGTAGGGTATCGCTTTTTCCTGCAACTTTTGTGCGCTGTAGCTTTTACCAATGTAAAAGTAAGCTACCGTTTCGTTTGCAAAATCTTTTTTACGTTTTACAGCAGGTAGTATCATTGTTAGTTTCTGGATAGCGTCACTATAATTGTGTTTGAAATATTGGTTGACTCCCTCCGATTGGATGAAGTAGCATACCATATCCCAACTTTTAAGATGCTTACCTGCGATAAGTCCTATTTGGTTCATCTGACTGCACAACTTATAATTTCCTATGTGGTTGTAACAAAGCCCTAAGGAATGAAGTGAGTTCAAGTATGCACGGTCATTTTCTTTCTTGAAATAATTGGCACATTCTTTAAACAATGTGATTGCTTCATCGTAAAAACCGAGGTATAATTTGGTAAGTCCAATTACATATTTCACCTTAAATATGAGGTATCTATTGTTTGTCTTTGAAATGTATTCGTCTGCTACCAGGTAATTATCAAGAGCCTTCATTTGCTCTTTACGATCATAATAGACTATTCCTTTTGTCATGTATGCCGATCCAATTAATTCAATGTCAGTAGTTTGTTTTGCAGCAATCACAATGCTGTCGGCATATTTAAGTTCTAATTTTTTTTGTGTCTTATAAATTAAGGCTTTATAAGCCATTGCCATTTGGCTGAAGTTTTTTTCTTTTTTTGCTTTGGTTAACCATGATTGTGCATAGAGTAGATCTTTGACGTTATCTTTTTCCTTGTATCGTATGTTTTTATCGAAATATTCATAGTCTTTGGACAAAAGACTGTCTGGAATGGTAAAGTTTTTTTGTTGTGCATAAGTACAATGATACAAGCAAAGCCATACTATAAGTAAGTATTTGGTTGTCATATTTCTAAGAAATTGGGGCTTGGTCATTAGAAAGGACAAGATTAATGTGTTTAAGATTCTATTTGTTGTAAAATAAATGTAGCTAAAATAGTTTAATGGATTCAGGAATTCCCCTAGTTACGGACCTTTCCTTTAATTTGAATGTAACTATCTGGTTGATTGTTTATTATTGTGAAATGTGGTGTGTTTAATTCGGGAATTGCATAGTATTGATTCTCGAATCGAACAGTTTTTGACTTGTACAAGGTATAACGTCCCTTTAGTTTTGCCCTGAATTCAAACGGTTTTGTTATGAGCAAAGCCAAACCAAAATTGTTCAGATTACCCCGGGAGAAATGAACTGATTAAAAAAAATATCAGTAACATTTAAAACATTAACCAAAATGAAAAATTTCAATTTATCTCTTATTGCATTAATTTGCGGCTCCTTTTTGTTTATGCATAATTCTTGTCTTGCGAACACTACTTCGCGGATTGTTAAATATCGATCTGACTTAACTAAGAATGTACCCGAAGATGGTATTGATCCTGACTGGATTAAACTTGTAGCTCATTATAAAGTTGATGTTGTCAAAACACAGCTATAGACTAAAGTGGTAATACTGACAATTACTAAAAGTATTGTACATTATAATAATAGAACAATTATCAGTATTCTGTTGGTAATTTGTTCTTATAACGTTAAAAAGGCTGCTCGATTTGAGCAGCCTTTTTTAATTTTCATCTGCATTGTCCATGCGGATTGTTAGCTTGTTTTTGAGTGTATTCAGAAATTTTGTTCTATCCGATTTTCTGTTTCGGATTTCGAGAAAAACCCTGTGGAATTGGCCTAAATCAATATTAAATGCTGATTCAAAAAAGCTTGTTATTTCCTTAAGCCCTGAGTCTCCATTATTAAAAACGTTTTCTGAATGCAATGCATAAATCAATTCGATTAATTCTACTTTGGATCCTGTCCATTTTTGAGATTTGGGAAGTGGAGAAGGAGTCTGCGTTTTTGTTTTCTTTTTTTTCAATTTAATAATTTGTTCTTCCAGAAAAACTTTGATCTCATCGTTGGCTATTATGCAGGCGACTTTATAGTCATGGGAGGTTGTGAAACGAGGGTCTGTCTGAAAATAAAAACTGTCCACCATTAGTTTAAGGTCGTATTTTGCCCGTGTGAAGTATTTATTGTCGTGACAATTGTTACTAGTTCGGTAATAGCGGTAAAATTCTTGATTCTCATAAAAAAAGGTTTTTAGTTTAGCGAGTTCTGTTTTATAATACTTGTGTATGGTTTTTTGAGAACCCAATGGTTTATTGGTTTCTATATTATAGATTTCATTGTAATATATAAGCCTGCTAGTGAATTGTGGTTTGATATCTCGAAAGAATTCAATTTCGTCTTTCTTGTTTAACGATTTGTATTTTAAGAAAAAGGATTTGAGTTTTTCTAAGGCAATAACTATAGTTTTTATTGCCTGTTCGGCAGCGAGTATCGGATTTTCTGTTTCCAGATGGATTAGTTTTAATTGATGTTCCAGTTCGGATATCAATGATTCGGCAAACAATTTCATTTGGGGTGTTTAAGATTTACAATTGGACTGATTCGAGAAATGAATCGGGGGGCAAATCTATTGACGGGTTCCTGAGGTTGCAAATGGTGTAGTGTAGTATTCCCGAATTGAATAGTGAAATTCCCGAATTGCATAGTGTGTAGAAGGGAGGTTGCAGATTGCAGGTTGCAGGTTGAAGAGGAAAGAAGCAAGATGCAAGAGGAAAGAAAGGAGGCTGCAGGTTGCAGAAGGCAGAAGGGAGAAGTCAGAAGAAGGAGGAAAGAAAGGAGGCTGCAGGTTGCAGAAGGCAGAAGGGAGAAGTCAGAAGAAGGAGGAAAGAAAGGAGGCTGCAGGTTGCAGGTTGCAGAAGGCAGAAGAAGGAGGAAAGAAATTTTTTATTTTGAATTGCTTCGCTTGTTCGCTACCGCTCGGGTTCAAATTTTAAATGGAAAAAACAGAGGTGAAAGAGGATGTTTTTATGAGTTTATTGGTGTTGTGGAAATTTGCTTTGTTTGAGGGTTTGTTACGAGTTTTATAATTTAAATTCTGCCCAGAGAGGGAAGTGGTCTGACATCATAAAGGACATGGCTTGCTTAGTGAGATTTCGATTGATTAGTGTTGTATTTAGAAAATCATAATTGCCACCAGTTATAAATTCCAATGATATGTTGTTTTTCTTATTGCTGTCTTGGAACCAAGCTATTTGGTCGTAGTATTTGGTTTCGTCAAAAATGGAACGTGTTACTTTACTGTTTTGAAGTGCGGGAGGGATGTACATTCCTTCTGAGATGAAAGTGTTATTGAGTAAGTCTCCACGTTCGTCGATATTGAAGTCCCCTAAAGTAATTAGATTTTGATGGTATGCATTGATGTCATCCGCCCAAGAGGATAGCCATTTGGCAATTCCTTTAAGTTCTGTAATGCGATCAGTTGAGGTTTTGCCATAAAGGATATGAAGGGTTACTAGAATGAAAGTTTGATTTTGGGATCTAAAACTAACTGCGTAGGGTGAACGAACAAATTGCTTGTTAAGCATTCCTTTTGGAATTGTTTGCGTCCATTCGTCTGGAACCACTAATTCACAGGCCAAGCCGGATAAGTTTACTCTTCGGGTATCAAACAAGTAGGCCATGCGTTCGCCATTACCCACATCTCCTTGATTGACATCAGTAAGAATCAGTGACCAATCGTTTCCCAATACTTTTAGAACGTCACGCAATCCTTTTAAATTGGATTTGACTTCCTGTATTGCAATCACATCAAAGCGCTTGATAATTTCGGCGATACAAACTAAAGAGTGAAAGTCTCTTTTTGGACTATCATTTATTGCCGATTTCCATTTGCGGGTGATGTCGCCAAAGCCCCGGATATTCCAAGTGGCGATTAGAAGGTTTTTTTCTAATTTTTTTGGTGGAATTTTGAGGTCTAAATCTTCTTTTAGCAACGCTATATTCTGAGCGATATCAGCTGGTAAAGCATCTTCTATAGTTTCCATATTTTCTTTTTTGGATAGGATTTTAAAGATAGTGTTTTATGATTAAATTCTTGCAATTATTAGTAAATGAGTTGGTTGTGGTTATTAGTAAATTCCAATTTTGGCATGCTTAGGAGGAGGGTGTAACTTGCTACGGTAAGTCGTCAAATTTTTGTCGTGATTTTTGGTTTGGCAACTATAAGGGGTGGAAGAGGATGTTTATATAAGTTTATTGCGGCTAATAATTTTGATTGGGATTGCGGAATCTAGATTTAATCTTTTGTAGGTTGGTTATGAGTTTTAATTTATGAAGGGCATTTTACTTTTTTAGCTCACTTAATTTTTATTATAAGTGGTGTTCGCTGAATCTTCGATTTGTCTTGATACAAAAGAAACAAAAAATCAAGCCTCAATATTTTTAAACTAAAAATTATTGGACGGATTTTTTTATCGTGCCCCCAGCCGCTCCGCTAGGGGGGCACTCCCAGCGGCCAGCGCGCAAATCCTTACCATAATTTTTGGTTTAAAAATATAAGGGCGGGGAGAGGACGTTTACATGAGGTTATTGTTGCTAATAATTTTGACTGGGATTGCGGAATCTAGATTCAATCTTTTGTAGGGTGGTAACGAGTTTTAATTTATGAAGGGCATTTTACTTTTTTCCTTGATGAAAAAAGTAACAAAAAAATATTCATGGGTTAATATTGTTTTTTTGGTATTCATGAATCTTCGATTTCAAGCCTGAATATTTTTAAACTAAAAATCATCGGACAGATTTATCTCACTTAACCCTTATTTTATTGGTGTTCGATGAACCTCACTTCGTTTCGGTTTCTCCTATCGCGACCCCAGCCGCTCGTGTTTCACACTCGCTCGGGGGTCACTCCTTGCGGCCAACGCGCAAATCTTTATCGTTATTTTGTCTTTAAAAAATATTAGGGCGGAGGAGAGGACGTTTAATGAGTTTATACTGTTTTATTTAAAGAGCATTTTTTCTTTTGTCTTGATACAAAAGAAACAAAAAATCAAGCCTCAATATTTTTAAACTAAAAATTATTGGACGGATTTTTTTATCGTGCCCCCAGCCGCTCCGCTAGGGGGGCACTCCCAGCGGCCAGCGCGCAAATCCTTACCATAATTTTTGGTTTAAAAATATAAGGGCGGGGAGAGGACGTTTACATGAGGTTATTGTTGCTAATAATTTTGACTGGGATTGCGGAATCTAGATTTAATCTTTTGTAGGGTGGTTACGAGTTTTAATTTATGAAGGGCATTTTTTCTTTTGTCTTGATACAAAAGAAACAAAAAATCAAGCCTCAATATTTTTAAACTAAAAATTATTGGACGGATTTTTTTATCGTGCCCCCAGCCGCTCCGCTAGGGGGGCACTCCCAGCGGCCAGCGCGCAAATCCTTACCATAATTTTTGGTTTAAAAATATAAGGGCGGGGATTAGGACGTTTACATAAGTTTATTGCTTACTCCTTGCGGCCAGCGCGCAAATCTTTACCGTGATTTTTTGCTTGGCAACTATAAGGGCGGGGTATAAGACGTTTTCATGAGTTTATTACTTACTCCCTCGGCCAGCGCGCAAATCTTTATCGTTATTTTGTCTTTAAAAATATAAGGGCGGGGGAAGAGGACGTTTTCATTAGTTTATTGTTACTACCAGTGTATTAAGTAAATCTTTACCGTTTTTTTGGTTGGCAACTATATGGCAAAAAGACGGTCACGAATTACTGTGTCAGTTCTTTTCGTTTGTGTGCAATTCTGCGCGATTGGGTTTTTAGCAAATTAGCAATAAACGATACTCTCCTTCATTTTCTATTGGTGCTCTGTGAATACAAGGTAGCACCTGTTGTTTGGGATGATCCACCGCTAGGCGCCAAAGATGTCCTAATCCTAAATTAATAGGCACTACATGGGGCTGTGCCTGATAATGCAAATCAAAATAATTTTCCTTTAAAAAGTTTTCAAATTCCTCCGATGGGCCGTCATGTAGCGCTGCCAGTTTTTTTCGAATTTCAGGAATTAGAATTTTTTGCTCCGCTTGTTCATTAGAAATAATATCACTTGCCGCTCCGTGATAGGTACATAAAAAAGTATCCGTTGGAATGGGCGAACGATCAACATGATACGAATAGACATCGGTGGATATGAAATCGAATTCATCATCCCGTTCGTAACATTTAAGTAAATTAAGAGAAGGAGAAGCTCCGAAATCAGCTAATAATCGTAAATCATTTAAGATAATTTCCCTTGCTATATTCCCCTTTTCTGATAGTTGGAGTGCCAATAGATCTTTAGGATAAACTTCCGTTATATTTTCTATTATTTGCAGTTTACCTACAATTTCTTTAAAATCACCTTCCAAATTGCGATACCAGCATAGGGCATTCATTTCTCCCTTAAAATCTTTATTTACAAGTTCAGAAAAAGTGGATACCATTCCAATTTGGCTGCTATTAGAAAATGTATTGCTCATATTATGATATCAAGATGCTAGTTATTTAATGCAGTACAAAATTATGCAATTCCGCTATAGGCCGATACTTTTGAAACTAAAAAATAGGAGTGAAGAGTGAAGAAGCAAGAAGCAAGAGGCAAGAGGAAAGAAGAAAGAGGAAAGAAGAAAGAGGAAAGAGGCAAGAAGGATGCAGAAAGAAGGATGCAGAAAAAGGGAATGAGAACCGTATTGTAAACGCGTTATTTAATTCATATAAGTAAGTATTCATTACAAACGAGCACCAGAGGGGGATTTGGGGAAATAAAAAACAGATCCTGACAAAAGGTTATCTGGTGTTAATGAAATAAGTGAAAGTATCAAGAAGTAATATGACGGTGAAACTTGTCTCGTTTGTAGGTTGGTTACGAGTTTAAATTTATGAAGGGCGTTTTACTTTTTTCCTTGATGAAAAAAGTAACAAAAAAATATTCATGGGTTAATATTGTTTTTTTGGTATTCATGAATCTTCGATTTCAAGCCTAGAATATTTTTACACCAAAAATCATCGGACGGATTTTTTCTATCGTGACCCCAGCCGTTCGTGCTGGGCACTCACTCGGGGGTCACTCCCTACGGCCAGCGCGCAAATCCTTACCGTGATTTTTTGGTATAAAAATATAAGGGTGGGGAAGAGGAGGTTTTCATAAGTTTTTGCTAGCTCCCTTCGGCCAATGCGCAAATCCTTACCGTGATTTTTTGTTTAAAAATATAAGGGCGGGTGAGAGGGCATTTGAATGAGTCTATTTTTGCTACAGATTTCCTATTGCGAGGGGCACTCCCTTCGGCCAATGCGCAAATCCTTACCGTGATTTTTTGTTTAAAAATATAAGGGCGGGGAAGAGGACGTTTTCATGAGTTTATGCTGCCAATAATTTTGATTAGGATTGTGGAACCTAGATTTAATCTTTTGTAGGTTGGGTACTAGTTTTAATTTATGAAGGGTATTTTACTTTTTTCCTTGATGAAAAAAGTAACAAAAAAATCAAGCCTGAATATTTTTAAACTAAAAATTATTGGACGGATTTTTTTATCGTGCCCCCAGCCGCTCCGCTAGGGGGGCACTCCCAGCGGCCAGCGCGCAAATCCTTACCATAATTTTTGGTTTAAAAATATAAGGGCGGGAAGAGGACGTTTTCATAAGTTTATTGTTAGTTCCCTCCTGCTAGCGTGCAAATCCTTACCGTGATTTTCTAGAATAAAAATATAAGGGCGGGGAAGAGGACGTTTTCATGAGTTTATTGCTTACTTCCTACGGTCAGCGCGCAAATCCTTATCTTGTTTTTGGTTTGGTAACTATATGGCAAAAGTATGGTCACGAATTACTGTGTCAGTTTACTTCGTTCTTGTGCAAATCCGCGCGATCGGTTTTTGTGGTTGTTATTTTAATGTAGAAATATCAATAATTGGCTCATAATCTATTTCTAAAAAATCCTCAACCATTGTTAACCAATAATTTTGAACAAATGAAGTATGATAAGGATGATTATTATAATTTTCGTAAACTAAATAAGTATCAAATTCCATTGAAAAACCAAACTCGAAAGTGTTTTTGGGGCTTGTTTGTTTTAATGTTTCAAAATTCTCTAATCCGGGTATCTCTGTTAATTGCAGAGCAGCTTCAAAAAAATCTTGTTTTTCAATTTCAGTGATGGTATTTTTAAATTTAAAAATTACGGAATGGCGTATCATGTATGTTTTGTTTAATTATTTAAGTTTTAAAAGTAGTAAAAAAACATGTATTGTAATGCTTATAATTTTTTCAGTACAAAATTATGCAATTCCGCGCCATCGGGTTATTGGCAATTAGAAGGCAAGCAGAAAAAGTTCTATACAGTTACGAGGGCTTTTGAGTATACATCTAGGAATCGGTGTAGAATGAACACTTCGCAGAGCTGGTTTCTGAAATCATTTATTATAAATAGATTTAGTTGGTAAATACTATTGTTATAAATTTACTTCCTAATTAATCCTACTGAATAAAAAAAAACGACAATTGATTACTATAAAAGAATGCCAAACCAGCGAACTTGATTTACTATTTGAGATTGCAATACAAACTTACAATGATACCTATCCCTATTTATGGTCTGATGGCGGAGCATGGTATCTTGACAAATTTTATAAGAAAACGGAATTTAAAGAGGAACTTTTATCACCGACGATTTTTTACTTTTTGGTCTATGATGCAGACAAGGCAATAGGCTATTTTAAAATAAAAAAGAATATGATTGCCCCATATCCCGAATCACATTGTACTGAAATAGAAAAGCTGTACTTAGTAAAGGAATATATAGGGAAAGGAATTGGAAAAACTATAATGGAATTTATAGTTTCGCTGTCTAAGGAGCAAGCTCGTCCTGTTATTTGGCTTAAGGTTATGGAATGCAGCCCTGCAAAATATCTTTATGAAAAATGTGGATTTATACAAACTGACAAAAACTATTTGGATTATCCCGCAATGAAAAAAGAATACCGATGGCTACTAACTATGGTAAAACAGATTGAAGATTTGACTGTTTAGAAGATAACCCTGTTTTATAGTAATTCCAGTTTTCAAGAACTTAAAAAAAAAGTTAAGTCATGAGACTTCGTGGAGCGGGGTTCTGATTAAAGATATTAACTACTAGGCACAGAAGAGGAGGAACTCATTGGCGGTAGGAGAAAAAGAACGAATAAATTTAGGCAATGCCTAAGAAATATGAATATGAAAAAAAAAATATTAAGTTTTATAGTTTTGTTGGCAAGTTTAGGTGGGTATAGTCAATCAGCCGAAGATTATAATAGTAGTGGAGGTTCAAAGGTCAATTTAGGAAACTACAAAGGTGCTATTGAGGATTATACTAAAGCTATAGAGATTGAACCTAATAATAAATATGCGTATTCCAACAGAGCAAATGCAAAAAATCGAATTAAAGATTACAAAGGAGCAATTATCGATTTTACTAAGTGTATAGAGATTAAGCCTAATTGGAGTGATGCGTATCTTGGCAGAGGACAATCAAAGGAAGAATTAGAAGATTACAGTGGGGCTATTTCAGATTATACCACGGCTATAGCTATTTATCCTAATTATGCCGACGCATATCGGTTAAGAGGAGTTTCAAAGTCTTTATTAAAAGATTACAGAGGAGCTATTGCAGATTATACTAAGGTTATAGAGATTAAACCTAATGATATCAATATATATTATTACATAGGAATCGCAAAGGCTGGACTAAAAGATTACAGTGGTGCTATTTCAGATTATACTAAGGTTATAGAGATTTATTCTAAATGGGGTGGTGCATATTACAATAGAGGACTTTGTAAAATAGAATTAAACCAAAAAAACGAAGGATGTTTAGATTTTAGTAAAGCAGGACAACTAGGTGTTGAAGAGGCTAATGATGTGATAAAAAAGTATTGTAATTAATCGTCTAATATGAACTGTTATCGTATTTCCGGTTTTCAAGAGTTTTTAAAGAAAAGTCATGAGACTTCGTGAAGGCGTTTTCATGAGTTTATGCTGTTTTATTTGAAGAGTATTTTTTCTTTTAGCTCACTTAATTTTTATTTTAATTGGTGTTCGCTGAATCTTCGATTTGTCTTGATTACTCACGAGTTAATAATTTATTGGAGTTCGTGAATCTTTGATTTCAAAAGAAACAAAAGATTAAACGTTGAGGAACACAACATTTTTTCTTTTCCCTTGATGGAAAAGAAACAAAAGATCAAGCCTGAATATTTTTACACCAAAAATCATCGGAAAGTATTTCTTTATCGTGCCCCCAGCCGCTTCGCTAGGGGGGCACTCCCAACGGCCAGCGCGCAAATCCTTACCGTGATTTTTAGTGCAAAAATATAAGGGCGGGGAGAGGACGTTTTCATAAGTTTATTTCTCACTACTTATTGCCAGCACGCAAATCCTTACCGTGATTTTTTGGTATAAAAATATAAGGGCGGTGAAGAGGAGGTTTTCATAAGTTTTTGCTAGCTCCCTCCAGCCAGCGCGCAAATCCTTATCGTGATTTTAGGCATAAAAATATAAGGGCGGGGAGAGGATTTTTCATAAGCTTATTTCTCACTACATGTGACTTCGTGGAGAGGGGGTTGAACACTTCGTGGATCGGGTTTAGTTTTATTAATAAAAGTTAAAGTGAAACGGATGGATTTCTTACATTTGGCTTATTCACTATAATCCAATCATCATTACTACTATCATTATGAGGATAAAAGAGATTACCAAAAATGGCTTTGCCTTTTTTCTGATGCTATGGATTTCTGTCAACTATGCCCAAGAGCGAAAGGCGGGGGGACAAACTAATTCCGCCGCAGTCAAGAAAACTAGCCAAGAGAGAATTGCCGCTATAGAAAAAGCCTGTCAAGCCATAATTGATGAGAAACATGAAAGCTATTCTGCCGACAGCTTATCTGTTGCGGAGGGTGGAATTTCATCTTCTGACCTGAATTCACTGCAAGTATTAGGGGATATTAGCTCTATACTCCAAGCTAAAACCCAATTAGACACTATTCAGCAATTACAGACTATTTATTCCAAGGATAAATATGCGGGATTGATTTTGCGTAATAATGAATTTATTAAAAAAGCCTCTTCACTTTCCGCCATGCTTCATAAGAAAGCAGATGGTTTTGACACTGCCCTTGGCCTAAATAAACATGAAGAGCTGCGTATCGTTTTAAAAAAAATGGGCGAGGCGTTTCATATTATGGGAGCAAGGCTTGATTCTTCTATTATGGATTTTAAACAAACGCTGCCTTATTTGGATGAAACGTACAGCCAGATATTAGCAATCGAAAATGAAGAAGCAGTAACAGCTAAGAACTCATCACCTACTTCCGAAAAGCGCAATGAACAGCTAGCCCTTTTTGAAAAATTCACATCCTCTATTGCGCTTGCCAAAAGTCTGAATGGAGTAGTGTTACATTTGGGTTCTATAAAAAAATGTATTGCTGCTGTTTCTAAAACTCAAGATGATTTGGCTTTTCTGGCTCAGGTGAGTCGTTCTTTATAAGATAATTATTTTTTGTTTTATTGAAGAGCATTTTTTCTTTTGTATTGATTGCTCAAAAGTTAATTTTATCTGAAGAGCATTTTTTCTTTTGTCTTGATACAAAAGAAACAAAAAATCAAGCCTGAATATTTTTACACCAAAAATCATCGAATGGATTTTCCTTATCGCGACCCCAGCCGCTCGTGTTTCACACTCGACTCCGGGGTCACTCCTTACGGCCAACGCGCAAATCCTTATCGTGATTTTAGGCGTAAAAATATAAGGGCGGGGAGAGAAAAGAGGCAAGTGTAATAGAAGGCAGATTGCAGATTGCAGAAAGCAGAAAGTATATTGCAGAAAGCAGAAAGTAGAAGGCTGTGAGCTGAGGGCAAGAGTAAAGAGTAAAGAGTAAAGAGGCAAGTGTAATAGAAGGCAGAAAGCAGATTGCAGAAAGCAGATTGCAGAAAGCAGAAAGCAGAAAGCAGAAGGCAGAAGGCAGAAGGTTGTGAGCTGAGGGCAAGAGTAAAGATGGTAATACCAACTCTAGATCCATAATAAAAAATTGATTTATGTAGCTGCAGTTTGTACTTTTGCCTTTATGAATGATAACTTTATAAATGAATATTTTGGTATTGGCATCCAAAATGGTAAAACGCCTGAAAATTTGGGTGTTTTGTGGCGATCGGCTCAAAATTTAGGCGCTACTTTTATTTTTACCATAGGCAATAGATATGCCAAGCAAGCCTGTGATACCCATAATGCGGTCAAAGCCATTCCGTATTTTCATTATGATACGTTTGAAGCTTTTTACGAAAACTTACCTAAAGGAGCCCGACTGGTTGGTGTTGAATTAGATGAAAACGCTTCCGATTTAGAAACTTTTGAGCATCCCAGACGCTGTGTTTATTTATTAGGAGCAGAAGATCATGGCTTATCTCTGAAAGCTATGGAAAAATGCCACCATTTAGTAAAATTCAAATCTGAAAAAAGCTTAAATGTGTCCGTGGCAGGCACTATTGTTATGTATGACAGAAACCTGCCTAAATCGCGATCTTAATATAAACTCAGCTCTAGTTATTTGATTTTTATTGAAAATTTGTGAGACCTGGCTTTTTTTTGAATTTAAGACTTGATTTGGATGCTAATTAGAGTGATCACGGACTACTACGTCAGTTCACTTCGTTCGTGTGCGAATCCACGCGATCGGGTTTTATACAAACTGACAAAAACTATTTGGATTATCCCGCGATGAAAAAAGAATACCGATGGCTACTAACTATGGTAAAACAGATTGAAGATTTGACTGTCTAGAAGATAGCCCAGTTTTATAGTATTTCCAGTTTTCAAGAACTTTAAAAAAGCATATCATGAGACATTTGCCTACCGTAGAATAATACTTCGTAGAGCTGGGATTATCAAATTTACAAATTATTGTTTTTACGCCGATAATCGCCGTTATTAGCTATTTACCTAAACTTTACTGTATCATTTAAAGTAATAAATCAACTTTTACAATTTAGTAAATGCCCTTTGCAATTTTTTGATGACCTGTCATTAACTGAATAATGGATAATAAACCTAGTTGGTTTATTGTACCATTATAAGTTTACTCTCAAGACAGGGGGATTACAACATCAAAAAAAAGCCGGTTTCCAAACAGGAAATCGGCTTTTAATTTAGGAGTCATTGGATATTGACAACGAAAAATTATTTTTTAATTACTTTTTTATTAACAGTTCCTGATTCGTTTGAAACTCGAAACATATAGACACCAACAGATAAATTAGATATATTTAATGTAGTAGATATATCTTTCAATTCTTTTGAAAAGATAAAATGACCCGTCATATCAAAAACGCTCAATTTGGCATTATCGAATGAGTTTACTTCAATTGTGATGAAATCTTTTGTCGGGTTCGGAGACAGTCTAAAAGAGTTCTGAATTTCGAAATCATTCGTTCCCAGAACATTAATTTCAGAACAAGGGCTTGTTGCCGAACAACCGTTTTTGGTAACTTCAACGGCATAGCTGCCTAATTTCATTGGTGTAAAATAAGAATTAATTTCGTTTGGAATAGCTGTAAACGTTCCATTATTACAAGTTAACCATCTGTAACTCCCCGCGGTTTCGGCAACTGACAGTTTACCTGCATTGTTTGTAACTGTAACATCAAGGCCTTTTACGGTTACTATTTGTGTAGCTGTTGCCATATTATTGCTTGCATCTTTTACGATCCAAGTCACCGTGGTGTTTCCTATAGGAAAATCTATTGGAGCGTTATTCGTTACCGAAACCACTGTACAGTTATCAGCAGTTATAGGAGTTCCTAATTGAACTTGCTTAGCTGCACAACCATAATTTGTATTGACCGTTACTGCCACAGGAGCAGTGATAGTTGGTAAAGTTTCCTCTCTTACGGTAACTATTTGCATAGCTGTTCCCGTATTGTTGCTTGCGTCTTTTGCTGTCCATGTTACTGTAGTATTTCCTACAGGGTAAGTTGTTGGAGCGTTATTCGTTACCGAAACCACTGAACAGTTGTCAGAGGTTACCGGAGTTCCTAATGCGACTCCCGTTGCTACGCAATTTGAATTCGTATCTACCGTAATCTTAGCGGGTGCTATAATGAGTGGGTTCTGAGTGTCGACTATTGTAGTTATGGTAAAACTTTTAGTTAGAGTTGACGAATCAGCATCTGTAACCGTGCAGGAATAATCCCCGGCAGCCAAACCCGAAATCATTGCCGTTGTTTCTCCATTAGACCAAAGGTAAGAATAAGGACTTTTACCGCCATAAACCAATTGAGAAATCGAACCGTTACCAGTGCAAGTCACATTGGTTTGGGTAGCGATTGCAACTATAGGTGTTGCAACATATGTTCCTCTCAGGCGGATTAAATAAACGGAATTACCATCTCCTTGATAGGTGATAAAAGAACCTCCCACAAGTATTTGACCATCGGGTTGCAAAGCTATAGAATTAATACCACCATCAAATCCGGTGATTCCTATATCAAAGGAATTATCTTTACTGCCGTCGGAATTTAAACGAGTCATACCAATTATTATTTTTCCATCTTTTTGCAGGATGATATCAGCGTTAGTATCATTAAATTGAGTTCCTAAATCAAAGGAAGAGTCGTTGCTGCCATCGGAATTTAAACGAATCAACCTTTTTACGGCAGCTCCCTGATAGGTAGTAAAACTACCACCCACAAGTATTTTTCCATCGGGTTGCACAGTTATAGAATTAACAAAATTATTGAACCCAATGCCTATAGTAAAGGAACTGTCTTTGCTTCCATCGGCATTCACACGAATCAAATAATTTTGAACAGCTCCTTTGGAGGTATTAAAATAACCACCCACTAGTATTTTTCCATCGTTTTGTAAAGCCATTGTGTAAATATCACCTGAGCCAAATTGAGTTTCAACATTAAATGAACTGTCATTACTTCCATCAGAATTTAAACGAATTAAACCCTTTTGAGGAACTCCCATCCAAGGTGTAGAAAAATCATTACCCACAAGTATTTTTCCATCTGACTGTAGGACTATGCTACTACTACTTTGAATAACAGCTTCTATATTAAAGGAACTGTCTTCGCTTCCATCGGCATTTAAACGCATTAAGTAATAGTGAATAACTCCTTTATACTTCCAAAAATCACCACCCACGATGATTTTTCCATCGGGTTGTAGAGTTATAGAATTAACAGTATTATTAAAGCCTGTTCCTATATTAAAAGTAGTGTCTTTACTACCATCGGGATTAAAACGAATTAATTTGTTTTGAGAAACTCCATTATAGCTAGTGAAGCTACCTCCAACGAGTGTTTTTCCGTCAGCTTGCTGGACTACAGCTTTAACTTCATTATCAAACCCATCTGTTTTATTAAAGGACATATCTTTGCTTCCATTGGAATTCAAACGGATCAAAGAATTTTGTGTAACTCCTTGATAGGTATTGTAATGCCCACCCACAATTATTTTTCCATCAGGCTGCTGACATATAGTAAAAACAATTACATCATAATAAGTATCGAATCCAATTCCTATGTCAAAGGAGGTGTCTTTACTTCCATTGGAATTAAAACGAATCAAACCGTTTTCAGAGGCTCCATGGAAGATAAAGGTACCACCCACAAGTATTTTATCATCTGATTGTATAGTTATAGCCGTAATAATTGCATCAGAATTAAATCCGTCTCCATTACTAAAGGACGTGTCTCTGCTTCCGTCAGAATTTAAACGAATCAAACCATTTTGAGCTATTCCTTGATAGATGTTAAATTGCCCACCCACCAGTATTTTGCCATCGGCTTGCAGTGCTAAAGAATTAACACCACTTGTAAATTTAGTATCCATACTAAATCCAGTCCCTACGTCAAAGGAGGTGTCTTTGCTTCCATCGGAATTTAAACGAATCAGATTATTTTGGGGAGTTCCTTGGAAAGTATGAAAAGTACCTCCCACAATTATTTTCCCATCGGGTTGCAAAACTGTAGGGCCAATAATAAATCCATCAAATCCAGTTCCTATGTTAAAGGAGCTGTCTTTGCTTCCGTCGGCATTTAACCGAAGTAAATGGGCGTGATAAGCGTCTTGGTATTTCCAAAAATCACCACTCACTATAATTTTGCCATCAGGTTGCAGCACTATAGAATTAACATTTGAATCAAATCCAGTTCCTATATCAAAAGAGGTATCTTTACTTCCATCGGAATTTAAACGAATCAAACAGTTTTGAATAGTATTCATGTATTTATTAAAGGCACCTCCTACTATTATTTTGCCATCAGGTTGCAGTACTATAGAAATAACAGCACCACTAAATCCAGTAATGCCAGTTCCTATGTCGAAGGACGTGTCTTTGCTTCCATCTGTATTTAAACGAATCAAGCAGTTCTGATTAACTCCTCTGTATTTACTGAAGCCTCCTCCAATAATTATTTTTCCGTCGGGTTGCGTAACTATAGACTCAATATGACCATTAAATCCTGGATATGGGCCAAACCGGCCTGTAATATCCGCTGGATTTTGCGCAAATGTTACTAAGGATTGTAATACACAAAATAAAAAGAGTAATGTTTTTTTCATAGTATAATTTTATCAAATATATATAGATCTACTATTTTTATCTAATAAAAACGGAATAAAAACGAAATAAAAATGATAGCAGGACTTGTCTTTTATCATTTAAAATCTTTTAACCACACGTTGACACTTATTAATTTTGGCAAGATCAATTGTTTGAAGTTGGATGAGCTCGAAGAGCGAGTTGGGACTAAATTTGGCCCATTATTCGGATTTGCCAAATCTCACCAATACAAAACCAACTTTACATTAAGTCAATATTCCAAATCCGTTGTAGTAGCGGAAATAATATTGAATTCTAAAAATATTCCGGGGAAAAGACAGGAGACTTTTATCTAGCTTATAGCTTTGAAGAACTTAAAAAAAAAAAACACAAAGTCATGAGACTTCGTGGAGCTGGGTTTGTAAATCCGCGCTATCCGGGATTTTACATATTTTGAAGTGGGAGTTTTGATTTTGCTACCTGATCTGTGTTCAAAGTTATCTCGTAATCATTTTTCATCATACTGATAAAATCATTTTCATTCTCTTTGCAATCAGGACCAAGAATAATTTTTGAAATAAATTCCAGTTGAAAAGGAAATTTGTAGACTATCTGCCCATTATTTTTGCTACCTTGATCTAAAGAATGATTTTGAACTTCTTTGAGAGGTAAATGTATTAGTCGCCATTCTTTTTCTTCATGCCAGCTTTCGTGTTTTATTACTGGCAAGATCTCGCTACACCATTTACTGATGCTTTCCTGGTTGAAAGAATATTCAGTTAAAGCGTAATTTATTAATTCAAATTGTTCATTTTTATAGTAATGCACAGGTCTAAAAAGAACATCCGCTTTATTTTTGAATAAGTCAGTTTTAAATCCAATTGCGATACCTTTACCTTTTTCAGCATATTGCATCCACTGACTTTTTACATCACCCTGCTCAGAAAAAGATGTGATGTATGTAGGATTTTTGCTGGTTATTGTATTTTCAAGATCTTTATAGAGTTGAGCAATATTCTGATTTAATCCTTGTCCATGTATATTTGTTTTTTCTTCAATAGATTGTAACGCGATCAGTTCTTCAATTTTTTCTTCAAATTTAACTGCTACACTTGGATGGCATTTGTCTTTATAGCGTGGAAGGAGCAACTTCCATTCTTCCAAGATTTCATTTGTTATTTGAAGTTCTTTAATTTGATTTAAAACATTAACTAAAACTTCTATAGATTGCTTTAATTCGTTATGGTCATTGCAATAGCGTGCATCGCTCATGTGTAAAACTTTGCTATTAAGAATTGCCTTAAAAGTTTCTAGACTACAATAATGGTATATTATATTTGGATCTTTCCATGGGCGAAAAATAATATCGCCGTTTTCTGCAAACATTACTCTATAAGGTGTCTCAGTACTATGATTATAGCCTAATCCAGTAGAGTAAGACACAACTTGATCGACAAGGTAACTTGCATTTTCTTTTCGGATTATAACAGGGTTATTTATGTGTTTATTCATAATCTTATAAAGTAATGCTGATTTTTAATTCATCTAAACTAAAAGGATCGATATTTTCGTTGCCGTTGTGTAAGTGGTTTTTTCTCCATATATGTGAGTATCGCGTGGCCACGGTGAGCAAATCCGCGCGATCGGGATTACTACGTCAGTTCCCTTCGTTCGTGTGCAAATCCGCGATCGGGTTATAGAATCATATATATAATTATACATATTGTATAATTATTTAGTATATTTGTATAATGACAATTTTGTTTAGATGGATGTAAAGATATTAAAAATAGCAGGGAATGTTTTAGTAGATGCCAAAATTTCAGATGCAAAATTGCTAAAACTAAATCTTCCGTCAGTAGCTGATGGATGGAGATTTAATTTTAATAAACACTCGAAAAAGAAAGGTTTTGAAACCTATGTTTTGGTATCAGAAGAAACTTCAGAAAAGATTGAAGGCTGTTTAATTTTTGAAATGAAGGAGAAGATTGAACCTTATATGGCTTATGTTGAAATTGCTCCTCATAATCAAGGAACAGTAAAAGAATATGATAATGTTGCTTAGTAGCTTATGTATGTAGGTTGAGTTTTGTAAAAGGGGAAGGTGACTTTGAAGGCTATTTAGCATTTGATGTTTTTGAAGAACATAAAGAAGATGAAACAAAATTGATGGCAGTATATTCAACAAAATATAATGCTTTTAAGTTTGGCGATACCTCTATGATTATTCCACCTGAAGGCGGGCAAAAGTTAATTGATGAATTTTTAAATGAATGAATATGAAAACTAAAGAAATTCAAATTGAAGATATTTGGAACGATAAAAAGAGAGAAGATGCTAAGAAAGCTATTTTACAGCATTCTTCTAAACAATCCAAAGAAAGGATATTAACAAATCAATTGCTTTCTATTCAGTATAGATTAGAAGATTATATACAGAACGAAAGTGATGATATTGAAGTTTTAAAAGTACTTGATTTTGTTAAAATGTATTTAAAAGCACTTAAATTGACTAAAAAGGAACTAGCAACGTATTTTGGAATGGAAGATAGCAATCTCCATAAATATTTGACAGGAGTAAGAAAACTTAATGCAGAGTTAGTTTTAAAATTAAGTAGTTTTTCGCACACTAAACCTGAATATTGGTATAGAGTTCAAATAAAGAATGAGTTGATCGAATTAAATAAGGAAAAGAAAAATGTTGAGAAGTATAAAAAATACGATTACCGTAATTTAGTCGAAGCAGTCTAATTTTTTTACTATAAAAATACTAGAAGCCCTCAATTTGGGGCTTCTTTAGTTTCTGTAAATTATTAATTTGTGCCAAAAAAGGACAAAAAAACTTTAGCGGTTTTTTTCTAAAGACATGCACCTAAAAAGTCGGGAGACTTTTATCACATTTTCGATTTATAAGAACTTTTAAAAAAATGCAAAGTCATGAGACATTTGCTTGCGTAGAATGAACACTGCGAAGAGCTGGGGTTAAATATAAATATGCAAACTTTTTTTAAGATGAGACAAATTAGTTGGATTGTTAACTTTTGTACAATTGTGTATAATTTATAAAAAATATGTATATTTGTAACAGATTTAAAGATTGGTAAAAATTACTTAACCTTATAATTAAAAAAAAACAATGGGAGCTACAACAGGACTAGTAATGAAAGGTTTGCGAGAGAAATATGGATATACACAGGATAAAGTCGCAGATTATCTAGGAATGAAAAATAGAGAAATGATTAGTTTTTATGAAAATGAAGAAAGAGAAGTTCCTCTAGAAGTTTTAGAAAAACTGTCTGATTTATTTGGTGTTGAGTTGGATGTTTTTTTTGTTGACAATGTAGATGAAGCATTAGCTGAAGTTGTCTTTGCTTTTAGAAAGGATGATTTTGATGGTGATGACATGGAAAATATGGCTGCTTTTGGCAAGATTGTAAAAAATTATTTAAAGATTAATAATCTGTATGGTAACGGTAAATGATAAAATATTAGAAGCACGAGCAAATAAGTTTAGACGAGAAAATGGAATTGCGTCTGATGTTGCCATTGATTTTGAAAATCTATTGCGGTCATTGGATGTTCTTACGGTTTTCAGACCTTTAAACGGTGCTTTTTCGGGGATGGCTTTGAAAACCCAGAACAATAATTTTATGCTTATTAATTCTAATGTTTCTAGAGGAAGGCAGCACTTCACAATTGGACATGAATTATATCATTTATTTATTCAAGCCGGATTTAGTTTTCAAATGTGTAATGCCGGTAAGTTTGATAAAAAAGACAAAGAGGAATTTAATGCGGATGTTTTTAGCTCTTACCTGTTATTGCCGGAGCCAGCAATAATAAAGCAAATACCAGAGGAAGAATTAGCCTGGGGAGGGGAAATTTCGTTAGGTACAGTTATAAAATTAGAGCAATATTTTGGGGTTTCCCGAAGCGCCTTAATGATACGACTGGATAAAATTGGCTTAATTAGAAAGGATTGTTCTCATTGGTTAAATGGAATAGCGAAGAGTGCAGTTGAGTTTGGTTATACTGATAAACTGTATAAAAAGAGTTCTGAAGAGCGTGTTGTTGGCAATTATGGCATCAAAGCAAAGGAACTGTATGATAAAGGAATTATATCAGAAAGTCATTATCATTCTCTAATGTACGACATCAACATTGATATCGACAATTTAAATTTGGAGGAGGATGACAAAGATATCTAGTTTGCCAAAAATATTGTTGGATTGTGATGTGATCATACATTTTATAAAAGCAGGAAAGCAGCTTCTTCTGCCTAAGATATATCCAAACCAAATGGTAATACTGGATAAGGTAAAAAGTGAACTTGATAAAAGAAAGTCAAATATAGTTTCTATTAATAATTTTATTGCCTACGCTAAAATTGAGATCATTAAGATGCCCAGTAATATGGAGATCATCAAAGAGTATTCCGTATTAAAGAGAAGTAAGGGTGAAGGTGAAGCGGCTTGTATGGCGGTAGCAAGATTCTCAAAAGACTATATCGCCAGCAGTAATCTTAGTGACATAGCGTCTTATTGTATTGCGTATGATATTAAATATCTGACGACAATGGATATTTTACTAGAGGCTCATAATTTAGGTTTAATGAGTGACCAAGAATGTATTGATTTTATTAAGGAAGTAAAATCAAAAGACAGCAAATTGATAAAAGGTATTGAAAGTATTGAAGATTATAAAAAATATCTTATACCATTAGCAAATATAAAATAGACCAATCTACTTGTTCTTTTTCTCCAATATTTCCTCAAAAAATAATTTCGTAGCTCAGGCTATGCAATGATTTTTATCGTCATCTTGAAAAAAAAATAACTTCGCATCTTTGGTCTATTTTATATCCACTAATGGTATTAAAAAATAACCGAAGCAATTGAAGATATGACTGTTTAGAAGATAAACCAGTTTTATCGTATTTCCGGCTTTTAAGAACTTTAAAAAAAAAGCAAAGTCATGAGACATTTGCCTAGCGTAGAATGAACACTTCTAAGAGCTGGGGTTTCAAAGTGAACGCAGAAGGGATTCGAACCTTCGATCGCCTGCTTAGAAGGTAGGTGTTCTATATTTTAAGAATCATTTGTTTAATCAAACTCATTATTGTTCGAGGATTGGATATCTCGAATAGTTAAGCATTAATATGTTTTACCAACAAATGTTTTAATGATTTTTCTAATTTCTATCTGCCATTTTTTTATGTCATTTTCCACGTTAATCAAAACAATACTGCATATTTTATCATCGTGGTCGCCATCCTTTTTTAAATAAGTTCCTGCTTTGCTGTCTTCAGGGTTTCCTGGATAGACTAAAGCTACTTTCTTTGCATCAAAATACTCGTGGTAGACATACATTTGTCTTAAATCATCAGGAGAAGGGTTGTAACCATTTAGATTTTTCCATTTGGTATCTAGAACTATGTTCCCGTTATCGGTTTCAATGTAAATGTCTGGTTTCATTGCCGTTCTTCTTCCGTTTTCTGGTTTCCAAAAAAACTTCGAAGTCTGTGCTTTGACCTTATTGAAATCAGTTTTGTTTTTCTTTAAACTTACATATATAAATTGCTCCCAAAGCATATTCATATCGAACATCAGAGCCAAAACATGGTTTGTTCCTTTGCTAACATCGGGATGGTATTTCAATAATAATAGTTTGGCAATTTCAATGGCTTTTTCATAGTGTTGGTTTTTTCTATTATAAACCAATTTTTCAAAAGTGGCAGCTGAAACTTTTATATCCGGCATTTCTGGAAAATGCAAAAGTAAAACCCCAATACGGCTTTGTAAATCATTATTAGTATTGATCTGTTTTAATAATTTTATGGCTTTATATAGAATGAAATGCAAGGTGTGTTCTATATCATAAGTTGTGTGGCAAACGTAAAAGCGTTCTTTGTGAATTAAGTTTTGTTGAATGTGTTTGCTGAATTGTAAGCTGCCTTTTAAGGCGGTAACGTTTGCTTCTTTTTTTCGGTACTTTTTTACTAGACCATTATGCAGTAGGTATTCTACTTCTTTGATAAATAACTCAAAGTATAAATCTAAAATTGTGTTGGGCTTTATTTTTAAGTTACTAGAACTGGTAGATTTTATATCAAAACTACCCACGGCTCTTAACATTCCAATTAATAAGTTACGCCATTTTTGGTCTTCTGTTGCTGAATGAGGGGCTTTATCTGCTTTTGGCAATACTTCTATTAAAGTTTTACCAACTTGGATCACTCCAACGTGCTCATTGAATTGAACACCATTATGAACTAATTTATAGAAAGGTATCCCATTGCCATAGTAGCGTTCCAATGCTTCGAATTGCTCTTTGGTGATTTTCTTTTCACCTCTGTCAAAACGAAGAATTTCATGTTCAAAAACAACGATATTTTCTTTTGTTTTACTCAATATTACCTTTCATTAATACTTTTATTGCTTTTTCGAATGTCATTTCAATGCTACCAATTTTATGATTTTTTACTTTCCTGTAATCAATAATTTCATAAACATTTCTGCTCTCAAAATCATTAGAAGCATCGTCATCAAAATCTGCAAAAGCATCCGTTCCTTTGTCCCATTCCTTCAAATGCACAAATCCTTTTCCCAATACCAAACCAAGCTTTCCATAATCTCCAAAGAAATATTCTTGAAGTAAGGGAATGATGTTTTTATAGAATGAATCTACGATTGAGTTTTCATCTTTGTTTAGTAAGTAGGAGTGACCTATTGCATGATCTTTATCTATCAGTTTTTCAATTCTTGAATTGATTGTTTTAAGTATTTCATATGCTTTATATCCGAAAATATCATTTTGCAATCCATCCAAATTATATAGTGGTGGCATTTCCTCAAAACAAAATCGTCTTCTCAAAGCTGCATCCAAAGCTTCGACACTTCTATCAGCGGTGTTCATGGTACCAATGATATATAGATAGGCAGGAACTCCAAATTTTTCTTTACTGTATGGCAACAAAACTTCTAAAGCTTCTTCTTTACCTAAACGTTTGTCTTCTTCTATAAGAGTAATTAATTCTCCAAAGATTTGAGAAACATTGCCACGATTGATTTCGTCTATGATTAAAACTTTTGGAGTCTCATCTTTTATTGCCTTTTTTGTAATAATATTTTCAATTAATTTAGGGTATAAATTTTTATATCCATTTATATAGTATGGCTCTAAGAATGGGTATTCTCTTCTATCAATTTCACTTAGTGACTCAAAATTTTCTACATTATTTTTAATCACATAATCAATAAGTTGATTAATAAGATTTTTTGAAACTAACAAAACTCCTCCATTTGGTTTTTTAAAATAAATCTCAGCATTAGTTATATCAACTATTTCATAATTACCTATCTTATCACCAATTTTAAATATTTGATTGTCAATACAAATTAATTTAAAAATACCATTATGTATTTTATAAATTACATTATCATCTTTTGTGGTTTCAGGTTTAATACCTTCAATAAAGTCTTCATAACTCATATTTTGATGAAAAGTGGTAAAGACAATTTTACCATTTTTAACCAAACGGTCATATTCTTTTTTTATCAAATCACGATTTTGAGTTAAATCAAAAGCAGGATTTATTATGTGGATAGCTCTATTAATAGTATTATATGTCTTTCCTGTTCCTGGTGGGCCATATAGGATTTGATTCAATTTTTCTGACATAATTTCAGTTTTTTTTATGGTTGTTGCTTCAAGGACTTTTGTCTCAAATTGTGTATGAAAAAAAGGAATGAATATTTTTGAGTTGGCATCCTTTATCTCTTTATTTGGGATAGCAATACAAGTGGAATTATCATTTGGAGTCCACCATTTTTTATCGTCAGTGTATGGATCTTCTTTAATTGCTTCTGATACAATTTCATATGATCGTTGCAACCAACCATCATCTCCAAAATCTTCATATTCGCACGTGGTAGCATCACTTATGATTCTACCTATAATTTCTAAATTACTATTACCTCTACACATATAGAAATAATCCCCTATTTTCATTTGTTTATCAAAAGTATCTCCTTGTGTTTGTGAGGAAACCCCCTTTGCTTTGGTTTGACTGTGAACTATAATTAAATTATTATCATTAAAAAATGTAAAGGATTCATCATTAATATCTTTACCACTCATAGAAACTTTAAAAACAGTCTCGTTTAGGTTTAATTTAATTGTATTTATTTTAGTTAGGAGTTTTTCCTTTTTTTGATAAACACTTTTATTGAATAATGTATCGTGGTATGTAAAGAATGAAGTGAATTTGAAAAATCCATTTGTAGAAATCTCTGTTTTTATTTTTTCGATCCTCGTAACGTTATTTGATTTAATACTTTTACGTTTATGATTTTTATTTTTCTGAATTACTTCATCAATTGTCAATCCTTCAGTACTTATAGTGACATCCAACTCAGTTGAAAAGTCAATTAATCCTTGGTTAGAATTAAGTTTTACATTCTCAAATTGATTATTGTTATCTAATAAAACAACACGATCATTCTCATTAAGGGATTGGAATAATTCATTATATTTTTGTTGTCCTGAAAAGATATAAAAACTAATGAATTTTTGATTTTTAGCATCTGCTATAAGTTGATTTAAATCTAATTGAAGAGGATGTATAAAAGGTTGGAAGTTTGCCTTAACCCTGGAAATAAGTTCAGGATAGGAGACATGTAGGCGTAATAATTGATCATTTTGACAATTCACCTCTTGAATATTTGTACACAATAGGCTTTTACCAGTATTCACTTCACTAATTATTCCTATAAGTAATTTATCATCTGAAATAAAAATTGCATTATCATTTTTAACGAGTCTTCCATATACATTGTCCCAACGACTACCAGTAGGATCTTCCCATAATATTGTTTTATTTTCAGAATTATACTGACTTAAAATACTTATTCTAGTGATTAATGTTTTTATCATTTTTTCAATTGTTGTAAAAAAATATTGTTTTTAATGAGTTTTTATTTATCCCCAAAATAAAAGTGGTAATAATTTAAAAATCCAATATTTATCTTTAGCGTAATAATACATACTTTTTATAGTAGGTGCTTAATTGTTTTTTTATTTTGTAATATTTTCTCTGGCCGTTCATCAACAGAGGCAATAACCAATCATGAAGTTTTTTCATGATGTTATGATTAATTTAATATGTGTTATTATAGAATGCATTCGAAAACCCCAATAACTTTCAAATTTTCTAACTCATCTTCTTTTAATTCAATGTCATAATAATCTACATTATGAGACAAAGGTTTTAAAATAATGGATTGATGACTCCATGTGTCATTTTTAATATTTTTTTTGCTTCTATACTCTTTAATAGTATATCCCGAACCAAAATCGGGGTCTTGTATATTTGTATGTTCGGCCAATACTATTTTTCCATCTCTAGAACCTCCTGAATATTTTCTAAACATACAAATTGAACCATTTGGGATTATTTTATTCATCGACTCTCCAATAACTTGGCAAGCAAATAAATCGCTTGAAGGTTTATATGTTTTTGGTAATTCGACCCATTGATAACCATTGGTGGTTTGCAATGCACTGAAATTTCCTGCTGCAACTTTTAAGTCATATAATGGAATGCCGTTTACATAAGGAATAACTTCATCATCTTCTAAAAAGATTGTTTTATTTTCGGTCTTATATTTTGGAATAAATTGAGAAAAATAGTCTCTTAGATTTTTATCACAAATGTATACGTAAGTACCTCTAATACCTCTGAGCATTATGGTTTTGTAGATATTTAAAATAAAATCTTTTAATTCTTCGGGATCAACAATTGATTGTTTTCCATTAACATCGTAATAATTTTCTTTTAGAATATTAATTTGATTCGTTGTCTTATCGTATGTAATTTCATTTCCGAAAATTATTCCTGTATAATTTAAGTCATAACCTTGAGTAGTATGAATACAACCTACTTCGTCTCTAGAGTTTTCTGAATTAACCCAATCAATATTTGTGCTGTTCCATTTTAGTCTGGTATTTTCAATTTCAATGTCATAATCTTGCTTGGAGTCTTTTTTATTGGTCATCCATGGCCAAGAATATCCTGCGACTAATCGTGACAAGCCATTTTCTATATCTCTGGATTTTATTTCATTTACGATATCTTCAATAGAATCGAAAAGAATAAGTTCATACTCTTTGGAGTTAAAAATAACATCTGAATTAGTCAATTTACATTTCAAAAGATTATCAATATAGTTGACATAATCGTTGCCTCCTCTAGATCTGAATTGAGATTTTAAATATTCTGTTTTGGTTAAACTATTTATTTTTAGTTTATCGAAATCTTCTTTCTTAACATCAGAAGGTTTAATAGATTGATTTTCATCATAAAAATAAACAGCGCTTTCAGATTGTTTCATTATCCAATCTAATTCATTGCAAGTATGTTTGTCTAAATTTAATTTTTCACAAACAACATCAAATGCCCTGAAATAAGCGCCTAAATTAACACGCCTCCTTAATCTATGTGATTCGTCTACAATAACAATGTCAAAAGTATCTTTGACGATTTCTGCAGGGCCAATTACCATATTGGCATTTAATCCTTTAATGTTTTTAAAAACTTTTTTTAAAGTAGTTCTAAAAGATGACATTGGAACAACTAATGCCATTTTGGGGTTTGGGAATTTTCTTTTCAATTCAAATACAATTTCCATGAATTCAAATTCATCATTTCCAAATTCCTCAAAATTAAAATCCTCATTCGTAGTATTTAGTAACTTAAACAAGAAAATTGCTAAAATTGTTTTTCCGGTTCCTGCACCACCTTCAATAATAATATTTTTATAAGTATTATCCAGAAGGTTTTTCATAATAACAAGAAGACCACTCTTTTGTTCTGAGGTTAAAGTTTTATACGGTGAATATTTGAATAAATCAGAATTATCAATATAATCAATAGGGTGCTTAGCTATTCCAACGGATCTTAAGTTATCCCAAATGGATTTAAAAATATCCCAATAGACTTCTTTCTTTTGGTAGTAATTGTGATTGGCTAATCCAATATTACCGTTAATTAATTTATAGTGTCCATCACCAGAAATATATTTAATCAGATTAGATTCTATATCAAGCGTCGCAGATTTATTAAATTTTTCACTTGAAATTAAATGGACTGCTGATAGTTTGTTTTTTATATTATTCTTTAAATGACTACTCATCCTAGCATATGTATCTGTAGTTTCACCAACATAGGCTTCATTTACATTTCCATCACTTAGAATATAAACAATAGGCCATAAATCTTTAACGTAATGTATATTATTAAATTCATTAACAAGACTTAAATCAAAATCGAATTTTTTAATTGTAAACAGTGGGTTTTGATTCATAGTTCATTGTATTTTTTTGCATTGCCTTTGGCTTTATCGACAGGATATTTTAATGCATTCTTTTTAATCTTCTCAGCAACAATATCAAATACATCCAAGTTGTGTTTTTCAGCAAGTAAAAAAGTAAAGGAAAGTATATCAGCTATCTCTTCTTTTAAGCGGTCTTTATTGATGTTCTCAACTTCATCACCTTTTTTCCATAAAAAAAGTTCATTTAATTCAGCTGCCTCAAGCGAAATAGCCAAAGCTAAATTTTTAGAGTCATGAAACTGTTCCCAGTCCCTGTCGTTTCTGAATTGAATTAATTCTTCGATTACTTTTTTATACTTTTCCATAACACTCTAATTAAGTTTTACCACATTATTCAAACTTACCAATAATAAAACACTTTTACAATCAATAAATTTAGTGGAATGTTTGTTAGCGAATTTGAGAATGTAGAATGATTTTTACTAAAATAAGTAAAATGCTGTATTTTAATGTTTATGGCTACAAGATTTTACAAGGTGAAGCATCCTAATGGAATTAGCGTAAAAAAGTCAGGAGACTTATATCGTATTCATGGTTTTGAAGTATTTAAAAAAAATGCAAAGTCATGAGACATTTGCATAGCGTAGAGACGAATATTTCGCAGAGCTGGTGACGAGGCAAGAGGAGGGGGAGAACCGCATTGCAAACGCTTTGTTTATTTTCTATAAGTAAGTAGGTACTCGTTACAAACGAGCACCAGAAGGGCGGGAAATAATCTCGCGTTTATAGATTTCACGAAATAAAAAAACACAAAAGTCATGGGACTTCGTGGAGCTTGGGATATGTTTAGAGATCTATAAGTTTTATTTTTTATCTTAAAGCAGGTCTTGAAAACCTAGATAGATTTTATACTTGTAAAAGTATTTGAGGTAACTTTACGCAGATTGCATCAGATTCAAGATAGGAATTTCTGATTTATTTTCTGTTTTTTTTCGAATGTAAATTCTTATATATTGTGTTGCAGTGAATTACGTGTTTTATAAAACAGAGACATTTTAAATCAATTAATCAATTATTTTTTAATACTTTTGGGTATATTAATTTAGTTTCGAATTAGAAAATGAATCAAGACAATTTTTACTCAGTTGAAGATGCTGCTGAGGCAATGAATTTTTCTCCTCAATATGTGCGAAAATTGCTTCGTGATGATAAATTAGGCGGTATGCAAGTTGGCAAAACTTGGGTTATACCGATCGAAAATGTAGATTCATTTGACAAAACAGAGCATCAGCTTCACAATACAGAAATTGACCGAAAGAGCAGTCTAAAAGTAAAAGTAGGCGTACCAAAAGTACTTTCATTTTTTTCTGGCGCAATGGGTTTAGATTTAGGTTTGGAAAAGGCTGGATTTCAAACATTGATGGCGTGCGAAATTGACAAAGCGAGTAGGAAAACTATCATTGCTAATAATCCTAAAATTGGGCTTATTGGAGATATTAGAAACTATACGGCCGATCAGGTATTAAGTTTCTCAGGTCTTACTAAAAATGACACTATTGAACTTATAGCAGGAGGCCCACCTTGCCAAGCTTTTAGCACCGCGGGAAATCGAAAAGGCTTTGAGGACGAGAGAGGAAATGTATTTTTGAAATATCTCAGTTTAATTGAAGAATTGAAACCTCGTTATGTAGTTCTAGAAAATGTCCGTGGCATTCTTTCGACAAAATTTTCGCTAAATGCAGAAGATGATATATCGAAATCTTTTTCTCAGGAGTGCAAAGATACACCTGGATCTGCACTTTATTATATCACCAAAAGATTAGAAATAGCAGGATATACAATTAGTTTTAATTTATACAATTCAGCCAATTTTGGTGCCCCGCAAATTCGTGAACGCGTAATTATTATTGGCTCGTTGGACGGGGTAGCTCTACCCTTCTTGAATCCCACACATAGTGAAACGGGAGAGTTTGGTTTAAAAAAGTGGAAAACCTTCAAACAAGCTTCTATAAATCTTGACGATAAATGTGACTTTGTTAAATTTCCGGAAAAAAGATTAAAATTTTATCGCCTATTAACCGCAGGCCAAAACTGGAAAGATTTATCAATTGAAAAACAAAAAGAGGCTCTTGGAAAGTCATATTTTCTTGGAGGAGGAAAAACAGGTTTTTTCAGACGCATCGCTTGGGATCGACCGGCACCAACCGTTGTGACACATCCAGCGATGCCTGCAACCGATCTTGCACACCCGGTAGAAGATAGACCTCTTTCTGTTCAGGAATATAAGCGTATTCAAGAATTTCCAGATTCTTGGTGTATTGAAGGATCAATCCTAGAACGATATCGACAAATTGGTAATGCAGTTCCCGTTAGCTTAGGAGAAGCAGTTGGGAAATTAGTTTTTTCAGCCATTAAAGAATCTGTTATTTACCCAATACAAGACTTTAAATATTCAAGATATAAAAACACCTCAAATAAAATGTGGTTAAAGGAATTTCAAAAACAAGTAGAAATTTTAGAAAAAAAAGCAGTAGCTACTTAATTTTTTTAGAAGGAGTCACTGAATTAAATTTTAGTAATTTATCCCAATTTATAGCGCCATCATCCGTTACGTAATCAATAAGAAATTCTTTTTCCATCCTATTTTTTACTTTACTGTAAGATTCTAAAAATTCTAAATTATATTTTTCGGCTTGATGTCCAATCGGCTCTATAATATCTACATACAAATTTGTCTCTCCAGAGATAAGTTCCCAGAATCTTTGTCCACACATTTTATAATACCCCTTTGCCTTATATTCACTAGAAGGATTGGATCGTCCATAACAACAACCATTTACACAAATTATTTCTTCTTTTCCTCCAGAAGTTGCGGCTCTTTTTTTTGCAGTATTGAATTGATCAACTAGCTTTTTATACTGACTGTCATTTCCCCAATTAGGGCCAGACTTGATTGCAACCACATAACGTTTACCTTCTTTTATAAAATCAAGATCAATTCCATCAACCATAGCTTTCTGCCCTCCATATACTGACTTATTTACAAAAACAGCCAAACGCTCTAGCCAATTTCCAAAGATACCCTCTTCACTGGATGATAAAAAAGCGGATAAAATTCCATCAATTATCTCACTTGCCGTATTTACGTTCTTAGCTTTAAATAAATATGGATTTTTAGCTCGTAATACGTCTGAAAGTTTAATAGTATTTACCTTTGCAAGGCGTTTTTCATGAAAGTCCTGAATATTTTCTTCAACATATTTAGTTACATCAGCTAGGTTCAATTTATTCATTTTCTTTTTTTTTGAAATCTCTATTTATTATTTTATTGAGATCAATTTTTTTATTTATTACTTTAATAAAATAGTTGCTAATTTAACAATAATAAATATACCTATTCAAAATTAAATCTATGCATTAACAAGAAAATGTAATTTCCTCTAAGCTTATTTTATGCTTATAGTTTTACTCGTGTTTACATTGTAATCACGAGTGGGAAACTCGCGCCAGCAGGAGATTTACAATGAAGTACTTCGAATACTATTTGAACCCTAATTGACATGTTCACAAATGTGTTGGTAACTATTCTAAGATATTAGAAGTGAAAAATTGCACAAAATATTCACTTTTTGGTATTATGGGGGTAGCTATCATGCATTTTATTGTGCTTAATGTATCATTTTTGGCATTATGGGGTACATTAGATGTTTTCTTCATAATGGTTTATATTTGTAGAACTAATGAAAATCATTAGCACACATAAAAAAAACCAAAAGTTGGAGCTTTTGGTTTTAAGTGGATTTGTTCAATCCTTATTTTCGGTCATATGAAAATACTATATTTAATTTGTGGGTCTTTGATATTATCTCAGGTTGCCCTCCTTGTCAAGGAAGTTCGAAAACTTATCCTTGCTTGTAAGAAGTAATTTTTTAAACCACTAGACTTTTTCTCAGGTTCTGGTGGTTTCTTCTTTGTTACAAAAGTAATAAAATATATTACAAAATAACATAATATGTTACTTTAACAATAGATGAACACGTTGTAGGGGGGGATGTACTTTGTGGGCACGGATTACTACGTCAGTTCACTTCGTTCGTGTGCAAATCCGCGCAATCGGGTTTTTGTATTTACCAAAGAAGCTATATTAAATACTAATTTTCTTTTATTAGAGTACCAATTGAATCAATTTTAATTTTAATTGGGTTTGTATCTGCAGCAGGTATTTGATTTAAAGCCATTAAATTATATAATTCCAAACCAAATAGAGTTAGTTTTCCATTATGAAAACCTCCTAATTGCTTCCCGTTAAATTGTTTCAATAAATTCATTTCAAAAAGTTCAGCTATCTCAAAGTAAAAATCAAAATAAACTTGTGCATCTGCATTGTTTTGAAAAAATTGATTCCAATTCTCAAAAGTAATCTGACCTAAAGATTTTATATATGATAAAATACATAATTGTTGATAGCTTAGTCTGTCAATTATTTTAATAAAAGTTAATGCTTTTTGAGAGTCAATTGATTCGTCAAATGTTATATTAGCTAAGAAAGCAGAATAATATGGTAGTTTTTTCTCTTCGTGTTCTTCTTTTGCTTTTTGAAGAATTCCTTCCAATATAGTTGAAGCACTGGATCTATCATCTTTCTTAATATCAAAAAAACCATCATCTCTAGGTTTTTCGCCGGATAATAGACGATTTTCTATAATTAGTGCAGCTCGATGATATGTAGCACCAATTCTAATTTTCTCT
The DNA here is from genome assembly GCF_031456055.1 of Flavobacterium granuli. Taxonomy (GTDB): domain Bacteria; phylum Bacteroidota; class Bacteroidia; order Flavobacteriales; family Flavobacteriaceae; genus Flavobacterium; species Flavobacterium granuli_A. The sequence continues at coordinate 23,370 of NZ_JAVDTX010000001.1, read as the reverse complement.
CGAGGTGCCATAATTTGATTTGATACTTCTGAACCTAATTTTTTCAAAAGAGAAGTAAGTGGCGAAGTAGCAGCAGCTCCTACAAGTCCACCAAAAGGACCAGCGAGTAAAAAACCTATTGATGCACCAGCTACTGAACCAAAAATCTCAGCACCACTGTTGCAAAATTCGTTAATTTGTTCCTTGGACAAGCCTTCGTTTTCTTCTATACTCATTTTAAAATTTATGGTTTAAAGAATTAATATATTAAAAACAAAGTTAATATTAAAAAAAAAATATTAGATTAAGTGTATTTATTTGTAGTAATTATAAATAAAAACTTGTATGGTGCGGGAGCTTTAGGAAGCTTACCAATGGCAAGTTGTGTTTTCGGGTTATTTAGTTATAAAAGTTGCAACTACGGGTTGGTCTAAAGAATCTCGAAGCCTACTCGATACTATTTACAATACAGGAGGAGCTAATATAAAGGATAGCTATGTTGATGCTAGTGCAATCACAATTGAATCACAAATACCAAAAGCTGGTATTCGATTGGCGGCGATCTTAAACTCTTCCTTTAAATCATAAAAACAAACACAACACTACGAAGTTTGTTTTTCCTGTTTTAAACCTCACTTAAGTTATTTGAACGAGGTTTTTTATGCTAGTGAATATTTGACATGTTTACACGAGCAGGATACTCGCGCTAGCGGGGAATTGAAAGAAAATTAAGTTTGCGTTTTATTTAATTTTATAATTATTCTAGTGGAGAAAACAGAGAATATTTTAGAATGTTAGCATATTAAGTCATTATTAAGCACTATGACGAGTTTCTGGGGTATTTGTCGAAAAAAATAGTAATAAAGCCAAAAATGTGATACTATTATTAAGAAATTTATTTGTAAAACAGTACAATTACGCATCTACCAAAATATAATTAAAAACAGATATTACTTTAAGAAAGTCGATTTTTTTTAAATGATGTTAAATTCGATGATTTTACTAACTCATGTGATTATTAAAACGGATAAATGACAATAAACCAAAAGGACTGATTAAGAATAAATATAACTAAAGACAAAAAATGCAACTAACCGAAGATGAGATTTTAAAACAAATTGTATTAAACGAGAACGCTTATTTTTATTCTAATCCAGATGAAGTGAATTTATCTCGAGCTCTCATTACAAATCTTTTTAAAACCATTTCTACTGGAAGAATAGGGAACTATCTTTTAAGAGTGGTCAATAAAGAGATTGTAATTAATGAGCAGAGTTTCAATTATTCGATTTGTATATTTCGTTATACCGCTATTCCTTCAATTCTTGAAGAGCATTTAGAGAATTGGGAAGAAATAAAACTTGCATATATCCTGATAGTAGATTTTAAAGATTACATAATGATGGTTAGGCGTAATGTAGCTAAACTTAGAGAATTTCTTGAAAAATTTGATCCGATTGATTACAAAGTGCTTTCAATTTTATATGTTGATGAAGATACGCAAATCGAAAAATTAAACATGCAAAATATGAATGTTTCTGATAGAGCTATGCGTCAAAAGTCACTTGAATCACTTAATTTAAAACAGAATCTTTCTCCTTTAGGCGCTAGTAATTACGTGGTAAATAATATGAGGGTTAAAAATGACGAGGAAAAAACATCACTCTCTTTTAATACTTCAAGAATAAATAAATTAGGAAAAAAATGCTCTATAAAAGAAACTATTAGATGGGGATTTTCTCAGGTTGAGAAATTAAGGGCACACTCGGATAGAGAAACTTTTCTTTCAATATTTTCGGAGTCTATAGAATTTAAAGAGCATAAGCATAATCTAATGCCAATTGCAATTTTATTTGTATTCTCAAAACTATATGAAGATTTGGAGCAAAATGTAATTCACGAGACTCGAATTGTTTTAGAAGATGGTAGTCAAAGGACAATTGATCTAATTAAACACATATCTAGGGTTGAAACTTTATTGCAGGTTATTAACAACGATGAAGTTGGTCTCAATACTTATGATATCCTAAATCCGTATGCGAACGATTTGAAAATTAAAATCAATGAAAAATCTATTTCAATTAGTTCGCAAAAATTAAGAAATATTATTCTTTTTAAAGATAATGGGCGAATGCAAAAGCTAATAGATTATATCAATGTCTCTAATCAATTCATTGTTAATTTTGACAATTGTGAACTTATCTATACCAACAGAAAGTTATTTAAAGATAACAGACTTTTAGGCAACATTGATAATTTTATTAAAATTTTTCGTCCTGATCCACGACTTGAAAACGTAAATAGTGAAAAAGGCACATTTACAGCTGCAGCTTCAAATTTCAGCGCTGGATCAGTTTTTAATATTGTAGAAGATATATTTTTACAGGATTCCGATTATTTGGTATGTGATGATCTTGGTAAAGAGTGGGCTGATCATATTAGTATCAGTGGAAATAAAATAAAGTTCATTCATTCAAAATATAAGGAAGTAAATTTTTCAGCATCTGCATTTCAAGACATTGTTGGTCAAGCGCTAAAAAATTTAGGGAATCTGATGCCTCAAGATTTTCAATTAGCTTCTAAACAAAATTTCTGGAGCAGTAATTACAATAATGATGGAATACAAACGCAAATAGCAAGATTACGTAAAGGTAATTCGATTGTAGATTTCACAGAAAAATTTAAGAGTACAATTTTAGAACCAAATCACCAAAGAGAAGTATATTTAGTATTGAATTTTATTTCAAAAAGTGCTTTAGAAATTAAGCTTCAGCAATTGCGAGATGCAGAATATTTTATTGAAAGAAATGAAATTATACAGATTTTATGGTTTATTTCATCATTTATAAACAGCTGTAAAGAAGCAGGAGTTGATAGTGTTTATATTTACTGCAAACCATAATGTAATTAAAAAAAAGCAAAATTGCGATGCTCACATGTGATCACGGTGTTGAATTTTTATTGTAGGCACGGATTGCAAATCCGCGCGATCGGGTTAATTGAATACTGTGAGGGCACGGATTCCAAATCCGCGATCGGGAATTAAGTCATAAAATGCAGAGCTGGAATTTTGACAAACGATTGTTTATGAGAAAATATTAAAAAAGGTTGATCCATTTTTATATATTTACTTCTGACAAAAATATTTTTATTATCAAATTGATAAAATCAAAACATATTAACTAATCACAATTAATTTTATGAGTAAAACTATTAAGTTACTTCTAATCGTAATAACTATTTTAATGCTAATTCTATCTATTAAGTGGTTTTTCGAAAAAAGAGAAGATGAACCATTAATTACAATTTTAGGTGAAATCAGTGCATTGTTAGTTTTGATTTTTGAAAACAAAATAAACTCTGTTACCACTAATAAAAATAAAAGAACTAAAATAAATATAGATGCTTTAGAAGGTAGTATTATTAAAGCAAATAAAAATGAAGATTCTGAAATAAAAATTAAAACCAGTAAATAATTTAATGATCTTGAATTTTCTAAAAAACATCAAATTCCCTACTATTAAAATAATCAATATTAATAGAAATAAAAATTCCACAATTACCTTTGTGGAAAGTCAAACTGTTGTAGAAAGAAAAATAATAACTCAAGAAATATTTTTAGATGCTTTAAAAACTCAGAATAATAATCAACTTAAAAACCAAATAAATTCTGGGAAATATTTAAAAGATACATTTTTAGAAATAGGAGATCAAAAAGATAATTTAAGATACTTTTCCGCTCCTCTTTTTTATTCTGAAAAACTATTTAATATTATTAAAATTCTCGATTTTAGATATTTAAACGATTTTTTGTTGAAAAGAAACATGAATCCGTTTGATATAGAAACTTCTTCTATTTTAGCTCAGAGAAAAAATTTATCAATTGATAATTACAAAGCTTTTTTTAATAATTTTTCTGATCATTTAAACAAAAAAAAAGAATTTCTATTAGGTATATCAGAAATTAAAAATATAAGATCACCTTTTGAATTAAAAATTAGAGATGTAGTAGATGATTTAGCCTATTTTAAAGCAAAAGTTGTTCTAATTACAGAAATGGCTGGTCAAGGAAAGACAAATTTTTTATGTGATTTTGTCGAAAATTTTCTAATGAAAAAAGGAGTCATAAATGTCTTTCTTACTGGGATTGAAATTAATGCAGAAGATTTTAGAAAATCAATAATTAAAAGAATTTTTCCTAATAACAATGATGTTGAATTTTCTGATATATTAGATATTGCTAAAGGGATTTGTAAAGAAAAAGACGACTGCTTCATTATTACTATTGATGGTATTAATGAAAATTATAATTCTAAAGTTTTTGCCATTAATCTTGAGTTATTTATCTCTGATATGCAAGAATATGATTTCGTAAAAATTATATTAAGCTGTAGAAGTGAGTATTACCAAGATAACTTTACGAACCTTGAAAAATCTACCTTTTCCAGCGAGATGGTTATTATCAATAGCTTAATGAAGCGCAATAATGATAGAGATATTCAAAAGAAACTCTTCAATATATATATTGACGTTTTTAAAATAAAATATAAAAGTATCAATCATGGTGTAAAGGAACAGTTGTTATCTAATTTTTTGCTTTTTCGTATATTTTGTGAGACCTATCAAAGTATGGAATTAGATGTGATTGATAATATATACAAGGAAGAACTATTTACTAATTATTATAAAAGAAAATCCGAACAAATTAACTTAAAACTTAATGGTCTTAATGACGGATATACAAGTACTTCTATCGATATCAAAAAATTCATAAAAAAAGTTATAGATAAAATGATTGAAAAAAAGCAATATGTAAATATTGTTTTGGATGAAATTATAGATAATCACTCAGAAAAAGAAATTTATATTCGTTTTTTAGATGAAAATATTTTAATTAAAAGAGATTTACTAGAAACAGAAAACAACTTTTTTAGTCCCAGTGAAGTAGTGAATTTTACATTTGATGAATTTAGAGATTTTTTAATTTCAGATTTTTTAGTTGAAGAAATTTACAAAAAGGATATAGACAAATTTCATATTTTTTTAAATGATCTAAATAATGATTCTCCATTAATAGAGGGCTGTAGCACATTTATATTTTATAAATCGAGAAAAAGTACCGATAAAGACCTAAAGTTGATTATAAGTGCCCAAAATTGGTATAATAATGTGTTTTCTCAATGTATTTTTAATATTAAGGATGAAAATATTACTCAAGAAGATAAAGAGACCTTGAAAAAATCAATATCCGATGTTAATATTAAAAAGAAAAGGCTTTACATTAATTTAATCAATAGACGTGGAGATCAAATTTTAAATATTAATTTCTTATTTGAATGTCTTAGAGACATGAATGAAGAAGAGTTTAAAGATAATTTTATTAAAGAATTTGGAAAAAGTACGTTCAGATATGATAAAATAAATCAAGACGATCTTTTAAGGGTACTTAATGAACGATTATATTATGAAGACTTAAATGTTGGAAATCAACATGCATTTTTTGAATTACTTCTGTATATGTTTTTGAATGAGTCTAATTTTGAAATAAAAATGCTTTATGAAAAATACTACTTTAGAAATATATTAAATGGAAAGACACATATTAAAAAAGCTTTAACCGCGAAAAATGATTTACTTATTAATGAAATAAATAATTTTATTAAAAGATATGATATTACATTATGATTTTTATAAAGGCTTATGGTTAATCAATTCAGAATTAACTATCGATTATTTTTTAGAGAGTATTGGTGTGGAAAAAGGGTATGCTTTAGATATGTTTACTAGAATGTATAATTGTATCTTTTCTGAATTAATAGATATAGAAGAAGAGTATTTAAAATATTACTCTTTTGAATATGAAAATTTTGAGGTTTATTTATATAAAAAATATAATCTTGAAAAAAAAGATATTAAAAAAGTACTAAAAAAAATGAGTAAATTCCCTCATTGTAAAATCTATAAAAAAGATGACTATTCCTATGGAGATTATACTATTCCACAATTTATAACATCAGAAACGATGCATAAAAGAATAAACAAAATTTTAAAAGAAAAACTGTGAAAATAAGATACGACTTTGTAACTAATAGTTCCTCCACTTCCTTTGTTATAATATCTGACGGAGAATTCAATCTAAAGGAATTTATTGATGCGGTTGGTATTAATGAAAATTCAAATTTCATTGATATTTATAAAGAACTTTTTTATTCTTTTCAATCTGATATGATTCCTATAAGAGAAGTATACGAAACACAATCTGCAAGTTATGACACGTTTGATGAATTTGTAGAAGAATATTTTTGGAAAAGTGGAAAAGAAATGCTTCCATTAATATTGAAAGCTGAAGAAAATGGTAAAGAAGTCTTTACTGGTCAATTAAGTAGTGATAATAATGACGTTGAATCTTTTTTCTGTACTGATGAATTCATAATAGAGAGTAAAAATCTTTATATAAATGCCCAAGAAAATGGTTGGTAATGAAAACATAATCTATAAAAAATATGCGGACGAAAACTATTCCGTTTTATTTAATAAAAAAACTGGATACTTTGTTCGTGCAGAAGACAAGGGGTTTCCCGAACCTTTATGGTCAAAGCATGGACCTGAGCTTTTAGATATTAGCATTACAAATTGGTGTGATCAAGGCTGTAGTTTTTGTTATCGCCAATCGACAACAAAAGGAACGCATATGCTTTTAGAAGATTATGAATTGATAATGAAACAAGCTAAAGAACTTGATGTTTTTCAGGTAGCCTTAGGAGGAGGTAATCCCAATCAACACCCAGATTTTATTAAAATTTTAGAAACAACGGTAAAATATGGAATTGTACCTTGTTACACTACAAATGGAAGAGGTCTGACTCCAGAAATTCTAAAAGCAACAAAAGATTTATGCGGGTCTGTTGCCATCAGTGCTTATGAACCTTACTCAGAATTTAGAAGCTATTTAGAAAAACTATTTGAATATGGAATAAAAGCGAATGTCCATTTTGTAACAGACAGTAAGAGTATTGATACTGCTATTTCATGGTTAAGGAACCCTCCTGATTTTTTGCAAGGAATTAATTCTTTGATTTTTTTAAACTATAAGCCAATAGGAAGAAAACCTGATATGGCATTATTATTAAAAGATACTAAAAAAATAAAAGAATTTTATAGTTTAGTTAATTCAAATAAAAATGTATTAAAAATTGGATTTGACAGTTGTAGCATTTCTGGTGTAGTAAAATACGTAAATGTTAATGCTAATTTTTATGAAGGTTGTGATGCTGGAAGGTTTTCAGCTTTTGTAGATGAAAAATTAAGAATGATGCCATGTTCTTTTATGACAAATAATGATTGGTTTGGAGATTTAAAAGAAAATAGCATGCTTGATATTTGGCAAAATAATCTTTATTTTAAAAAGTATCGAAATAATATTTTAAATAATGGATGCAATTCCTGTGATTTTCAAAAAACATGTATGGGAGGCTGTCCATTTATTGAAGAATTATCACAATGTGACTGGAAAGATGAAAGACTAGGATTTGATTTTAAAACTAAATGACCACTCTAATTTTCCCTTTGAGAATTGAGATTTATAAAATCCCTGTAAATAAGGGGGGGATCACATTAAGTTACGACACAGTTTATATTAATAAAGTAAAAAAGATGCCTTACAGCATCTTTTTTACTTATCTCAAACAGATTTTTATTTTTTTCGTCTACACTTCCAACTACCATTATGATAACGATTCTTCAATTGCTCATAAAACTTACCTCTTAGATAAAGTCCTAAAAACCATACCATAACTAACACTATTATTTCATAGCATTCCATATTTTGATTCTTAAGTTAAGATCAAAATATGTGTTTTAATTTTTTAAAGAGTATGCAATTCAGGAATTGAAATAAGCAATTTGGGAATTACTTAAAAACAAAAAAAGATGCCTAGGCATCTTTTTTTGTTTTTAATACGAAATCATCATTAATTCTAGAGCCATATTTCGCTTCAATTAATTTGAAGAAATCTGATAAAGTAATTTTTTTGTAAAAACAAATAATTGCTAATGTTGACACCGGTACTCTATACGATTGGTCATCAATAATTTTTTTTATAATATGTCGATGTACTCCTAATTCTTGTGCCTGAGGTAAAACAGGCTTATTTACATGCAACCATTCATTTCTTATGTAATCACATATGAATTGGTCAAGCAGAAATACAACTGCTTCTTTCTTAGCGTCTGAGGATTTATTATTCGTTTTGTTAACCATTGAAACAAATGAATATATTATTAATGATATTTATTGTCACGATAGTGACAGTTTGGTAATTTTTTAGTAAGTTTGTAATTGAATACATATATTTGCGTTTCTTCAATTAAAATATTTGAAGCATTCGCTTTGAATTTCGTCTTAGAAAACTGGTAATTTTAAAAGGAACGAAATGATAAGTAAGATGCTCACGTCCTATGGCGTGGGCTCACTTATTGTTCCCCGGTATACCAGTACCTCTAAGGCAATAAGCTGAGTTCCATGCCTTTTTTTATGGCCAATAGTTAGGTACAACTCCAGCTTTTATTCTTAGCGGCATTCTTCATTTATAAGTCTCGCGATCCATCAATGTCAATGTCAAAAATCAATTGCAATGTCAATGACAGAATGAGAATACCTTTTATTACAGTTTCAAAAAATTAATTTAATAATATCGCCTATGGTATAAAACGGAATATCACTATTATTTAATGCCTGTGCTGTTACTTTATTTTGAATTAGTGTTTCAGGGCAGGCTTGTTTTTTTTAGAAGAAAGAAGAAAGAGGCTAGAGGAAAGATTGTAGGTGGCAGGTGGCAGAGGGGCAGAAGGCAGGTTGCAGGTTACAGATTGTAGATGGCAGTGTGATGTAGATTGTCGAGTTGCTTGTGGGGGTCCTTCCTTCGTCAGGATGACAATATTGGGGATGTGGATTGTGGGGAGCAGATGGCAGATTGCAGGTTGCAGATTGCAGTGTGATGTAGATTGTCGAGTTGCTTGTGGAGGTCCTTCCTTCGTCAGGATGACAAGATTGTGGATGTGGATTGTGGGGAGCAGATGGCAGATTGCAGGTTGCAGATTGCAGTGTGATGTAGATTGTCGAGTTGCTTATGGAGGTCCTTCCTTCGTCAGGATGACAATATTGGGGATGTGGATTGCGGAAACAGAAAGCAGATTGCAGGTGGCAGATTGCAGAGCTCAGAAAGTAGATCTCAGAAGGCAGATCTCAGAAGGCAGACGTGAGAAAGAAGCAAGGATTAGGATTAGTGATTTAAGAATAAAACAAATGTGCCTATGATATAACTAAAGAACAAAAAAAAAGAAGGCCCTCTAACCGTCTGGACAACTATAGAGGACCGGTAGCTAAACAAAACTTATATAAATCTATTTAACCAACCCAATATTATGAATAATTTTTCATTTTCTATGGGTGGAAAGGCTTTTTGTTTCCTGTTTTTAATGGGAGCGATGTTGTCTTTTTCGCCTGTTCAAGCCACGAATTTATTACGGCAACCTACTGCCATAACCCAACAGCATCAAATACAAGGAACTGTGACCGATGGGGGTAATCCGCTTCCCGGGGTTAGCATTTCGATACAGGGGAAATCCAATATTGTTACTGCCACTGATTATAGTGGTCATTACACTCTTTCTGCCCCAGCAGATGCTGTTTTAGTTTTTACTTACGTAGGATACACAACGCAGCAGGTTTCTGTGCAAGGGCGAACTACCATCAACATCAGCCTACAGGAAAATACAACCCAATTGCTGGAGGTGAAGATCAATGCGGGGTATTACTCTGTAAAGAATAGTGAACGTACTGGAAGTATCTCTAAAATTACTGCTACGGACATTGAGAAGCAACCCGTGACTAATGTGCTTGCCACGATGCAGGGACGCATGGCGGGGGTAAATATTACCCAAAACTCTGGAGTGCCAGGAAGCGGGTTTGAGATTCAGATTCGGGGGCAAAACAGTTTGCGTGCCGATGGGAACCAACCGCTGTATGTTATTGATGGCGTTCCTTATGCCTCGGATGCCATAGGAAGTTTTTATACCTCGAGTGCCACACCACGGCAAACGAGTCCGATAAACAGTATCAACCCCGGTGATATTGAAAGTATAGAGGTGCTTAAAGATGCTGATGCCACAGCCATTTATGGTTCTAGAGGTGCCAATGGTGTAGTGCTGATTTCCACCAAAAGAGGGAAGGAGGGAAGCACCCGTTTTAGTGCGACTGTTTCGAGTGGTTTTGGGCAAGTGACCCGTTTTATGGATTTGATGCATACACCAGAATATCTACAAATGCGTAGGGAAGCCTATGCCAATGACGGGATTACGGATTATCCTGTGGATGCCTATGATATAAATGGCACATGGGACCCCAACCGTGATACGAACTGGCAAAAGGAACTTATAGGAGGCACCTCCAGTTATACTACTGTGCAGTCCTCGGTGTCTGGAGGTTCGGCACAGACGCAGTTCCTGTTGTCCGGTAATTACAGTAAGGAGACGACGGTTTTTCCGGGTGATTTTGAATATGTAAAAGGCAATATGCATGTGAACCTAAACCATGTCTCGGAGAATAAAAAGTTCCGAGTTAATTTTACGGGCGGTTATACGGCACAGGATAATTTCCTGCCACCAACCGACCTGACCCGAGAGGCGTTGACACTTTCCCCGAATGCTCCCGCACTTTATGATAGTGAGGGAAATGTAAACTGGGAGCAGAACACTTTTAATAATCCGCTGGGCAGCCTAGCGGGAAGCTTTCAAGCCTTGACGCATGACCTTATTGCCAATTCGCTATTGTCTTATGAATTGGTTGATGGGTTGGTATTGAAATCGAGTTTTGGATTTAGTGATCTGCGACATGATGAAACCAATAAACTGCCTCATACAATATACAATCCCGCTTATGGATTGGGCAGTGAATCGTCGATGATTTTCGAGAATAAAACCAATAGGCAATCTTGGATTGTTGAGCCACAGCTGTCGTGGAACCGAAAAATTGGCAACGGAAAAATTGAGGCGTTGATGGGGAGTACTTTCCAAGAACAGACCAGCGACCAGATTATTACCATGGGTTCTGGATTTTCCAGTAACAGCCAGATTGATAATCCGGGTTCTGCTGCTTATTATGCTATTCAAAGTAGTAATCAAAGTGTTTACAAATATCAGGCATTTTTTGGTAGAGCCAATTTTAATTGGATGGAGCGCTATATCGTGAATGTTACTGGGCGTAGGGATGGTTCGAGCCGTTTTGGCCCAGGAAAGCAGTTTGCCACTTTTGGAGCGGTGGGTGCCGCTTGGCTTTTTGGGAATGAAGCTTTTATTAAAAATAATATTGAATTTATAAGTTTTGGAAAACTAAGGGGCAGTTATGGGACGACGGGAAATGACCAGATAGGGGATTATCAGTATCTTGATACTTATAGTACTTCGGGAAGCATCTATCAAGGGATAAGCGGGCTTAGTCCTTCGCGATTGTTTAATCCCGATTTTGGATGGGAAAGCAATACTAAATTGGAATTTGCGTTGGAGACTGGCTTTTTGGATGACCGTATCTTTACCACTTTTGGGTGGTACCGCAACCGCTCTTCGAACCAGCTTGTGGGGATACCGCTACCAGGGACGACGGGATTTACTTCACTGCAGTCGAACCTTGATGCCACTGTAGAAAATACAGGGATAGAAATTACTGTTCGTACCGTAAATATCAGTAATTCTAATTTTAGCTGGATCAGCAGTCTGAATTTTACCCAAGCCCGGAATGAACTTTTATCGTTTCCTAATCTTGAAGGTTCACCCTATCGCAATCAATATGTGATTGGGCAGCCGTTGAATATCACGAAGGTGTATCATTCCACTGGGCTTGACCCACAGACGGGTGTTTACCAATTTGAGGATGTGAATGGGGACGGGGCTATTACAGCGGCTGATGACCGAAAAACCATTAAGGACCTCAATCCACAGTATTATGGTGGACTGCAAAACCAGCTGCATTATGGCCCGGTGCAATTGGATTTCCTTTTCCAGTTTGTGAAGCAAGAGAATTTTAACCCCACTTTTATGTTTCGCATGCCAGGTACCATGACCAACCAACCTTCGGCCGTAACGGAGCATTGGCAGGAGCCGGGAGACAGCGCACCTTATCAGATTTACAGCAGTGGTATTAACTCAACGATACAGAGAGCCAACACGCGGCATGCGCAAAGTGATGTGGGAATTAGTGATGCGTCTTACATCCGACTAAAAAACATTTCACTTTCGTATGATGTGCCGGAGCGCTGGACCAAAAAGATGAAATTAAGGTTTAGCCTCCAGGGGCAGAATATGCTGACGTTTACTAACTATAAAGGTGCGGACCCAGAGTTCAAGACGGCGGAATATCTGCCACCACTGCGCATTTTTACCAGCAGTTTGCAAGTTACTTTTTAACCTAAAAAATATCGTAATGAAAAACAATACTAGTTTATCTGGCAGTAGGAGGTTATGCAAGACCTTGACTTTGAAAATGACATTATTTGCGGTAATCAGTTCGTGTCTTATAACAGGCTGCGATAGTTTTACCGACGTTGGACTTCCAGCCTCACAGCTTACGGCTCCGGCTGTTTTTGAAGACAAAGCCACTGCGAATGCCGCAATGGTTGATATTTATTCTAAAATACGCGATAATGGATTGCTCACCGGATCATTGTCTGGATTATCGAGCCAGTTGGGGCTTTATGCGGATGAGCTTACCCTGTATGGAGGAGAAGTTAATTTTTATAATAATGCCTTATTGCCTTCGGGAAATGAAGTTGGCGAATTGTGGAACAGCAGTTACAACCAAATTTATGCTGCCAATGCGGTTATCGAGGGAGTTGGAAATTCGGTTTCCCTAACTGCAATTGACAGCGACCAGCTAAAGGGAGAAGCGCTTTTTGTGCGTGCGCTGCTTCATTTTTATCTGATGAATTCCTTTGGTGATATTCCTTATATCACCACAACTGATTATGAGCAAAATCGGGTAGTGCATCGGATGCCAGAAAATGAGGTGTATGCTCTAATAAAGGCAGATCTTGAACAGGCGATAGCCTTGCTGCCGGAGGATTACATCAGTCCGGAGCGGGTTCGTCCCAACAAGTGGACTGCAGAGGCTTTGCTGGCAAGGGTAAACCTTTATACAGAAGCTTGGGATGAAGCTGCGAATGCGGCTTCGGCAGTACTGAACCAATCGGGACTTTATGTTTGGGAGGAGGATCTCGATAAAGTGTTTCTGAAAGAAAGCACAACGACGCTCTGGCAGCTGATGCCCAGCCAAGCCGGGGACAATACCCAAGAAGCGGCGACATTTAGTTTTGTCAGTGGGCCACCGCCATTGTCGGCATTATCGAACACTCTGATGGATGCATTTGCTACAGATGACCAAAGAAAAGCGCATTGGACCACAGTGGTTACTGATGGCACTGATGTTTGGTATCATGCCAGTAAGTATAAGGCTATAACCAATACGGGAAGTTCTGTGGAATATTCGATAGTGTTTCGTCTTGCTGAGCAATATCTGATTCGGGCAGAAGCCAGGGCAAAGCAAGGAGACCTGATAGGTGCCAAGGAAGATCTTAATAAAATCAGGCATACAGTGGGATTATCGGATACGGATGCTACAAGCGCTGCTGGTATTATTGATGCCGTACTAGCAGAAAGAAGACTGGAGTTTTTTACTGAGTTTGGCCACCGTTTTTTTGACCTCAAAAGAACAGGAAGGCTTGATGCCGTTCTATCACCACAAAAGGCGGGGTGGGATTCTACCGACCGTAATTTTCCGTTGCCTGAATCGGAACTGTTGCTTAATCCTAATCTAGAACCGCAAAATGACGGTTATTAAAATGAGTACTATGAAAAAAAGATTTACTGTATATAAACGTCATTTCATTCGGTTTGCCTGTATTTGTTTTTTGTTCCTTTCCTGTTCTATGTTGGGGCAGCAGAAACAAAAAAAGCAGCTTACTGCTGCCGATTATCACTTGTGGAGCACGTTACGAGCCAAAAGGATTTCCGATAAAGGGAATTGGGCGAGTTACCTGCTTGAGTATGAATCGAAGCGGGATACCTTGTTTGTAAAAAGTACCAATGGGACTGTCACTTATGCCTATCCGCGCGGTACTGAAGGACAGTTTAATGGGGAAATAGGATTTGGCTGCAAAATGCATGATACGCTAGTGATGCAAAATTTAGTGACCGGAGATGTAGCGTATACCCCAAACGTAAGCAGTTTTGTTTTTACCAAAAATGGAAAATACCTACTGCTGTACCTCAAGGGAGAAGCCAATAAAAGCGTGCTAGTGATAAAGGATAGGAAAGGGAAAATAGCGGAGCGTATTGTTGATGTGAGCAGTTGGAAACTGGATTCTAGTGGGAATGCTTTGGTTTATTGTGTGGATGGAGTTAGCAGTTATGCTGTTGGTATGTTAGAACTTGGAAACACTATTATGAAGCGCAACATTGTGACTGATGCTAGTAAGGGTTTTCAAAACCTTAGCTGGAGGGGTAATAGGATTGCTTTTATGCAACAGGGAACTAGCAATGCGAAGTTGTTTTACTATACTACGGATGATAAAAAGTTGGTTGCATTTGATCCAATAGGGCGAGAAGATTACCCTCAGGATAAGCAAATTTCAAAGAAAAATGGCTCGATTCTACTATCCCAAGACGGAGAGCGCGTCTTTTTTCAAGTAGAGGAAAAGCCTGTGATTTTGGAGACATCGGGGACAGGAGTCCAGATATGGAATGCGGCTGATAAGTTGCTTTATCCCAATAAAGAGCTTAATGGAGTGCCGGCAGAGCAGAATAAATTGGCTGTTTGGTGGCCAAAAAGTAACCGCTTTTTTCAGATAACCGATAAAAAACTGCCTGTGGGTGCTTTGAACGGGGACTTTAAGTATGCCATAACGTATGATCCGATTGCATATGAACCACAGTCTAAATATGATGGGATGCGGGATATTTTTATAACCGAATTGCAAACCGGAAAAAGGAAACTGATTATTGAAAAGCATTCGGGAGAGATTATGACCTTACTGATGTCTCCCAACGGGAAATACATTTCCTATCCTAAAGAGGGGAATTGGTGGGTGTATGATATCATAAAAGATACCCATACCAATATTACTAAAAATTTATCCGCATCATTTTTTAACGAAAAGTATGATCGACCTAGTGGTCCAAAGGCTTATGGAAATCCGGGTTGGACTGCCAATGACCAATCGATTCTTTTGTATGATGAGTTTGATCTTTGGGAAGTCTCTGCTGATGGTTCCTCCAGCGTTCGATTGACGCATGGGAGGGAAACGGGAATCAGTTTTAGAATCAAGCCGTTAAAAGCCGAACAAGAAACTAAAAGCGAGGGGTTTGAATTGAGTACCGGCAAGTTTTATCGGGATGATCAATTGATTTTGGAGGCAAATGAAAAAAGTACGGGATCCAGTGGTTATTATTCGTGGAATAGGAGGGAAGGAGTGAAGCCTTTGGTTTGGGTAGCCAAGAAAACAAATCAGTTCCTTAAGGCTGACAGCAGTGATTCTTTTTTGTATATGGAGCAAAGCTATGAATGTGCACCGAGGATAGTATTCCTGTCCGATTTTAAAACCTCTGGTAGGGAATTGGTTCAAAGTAATTCCCAACAGCAGAATTATAATTGGGGAAAAGCGGAGCGAATCGATTATACTGTCAAAGGGAACCAACTAGCTGGAGTACTTATTTATCCTGCAGATTATCAGATTGGGAAGCGCTATCCAATGGTGGTTCATATTTACCAACGCCAATCGCAGTTTTTACATGATTATGTTAATCCGACCGTATTTGAAGAGGGTGGATTTAATATCGGTAATTTTTCTGCCCAAGGTTATTTTGTACTGCTTCCTGATATTATTTATGAGTTGGGAAAAGTAGGGGCTTCGGCTACTACTTGTGTATTGGCCGCAACCGATGCGGTGATTGCAAAAGGTTTAGTTGATCCTTCGAAGATTGGCCTGATTGGGCATTCTTTTGGCGGGTATGAAACGGATTTCATTATTACGCAAACGGATCGATTTGCTACGGCTATAGCCGGAGCGGCATTAACAGATTTAGTGAGTAGCTATTTGTACATAGGCGGAAATTACCAGAAGCCAGACTTTTGGAGGTTTGAATACGATCAGTTGCGAAATGGGAAATCGTTGTTTGAAGATACAGACAGTTATCTTAGAAATTCTCCTGTGCTGCAGGCTGTGAATGTGCATACGCCTTTATTAGCTTGGACCGGTGCTGAAGATCGACATGTTAATTATTACCAAAGTATTGAATTCTATCTTGCTTTGAGGAGGCTTGAAAAAAAGCATACGATGCTGATTTATCCCGGAGAAGGACATGCTCTAATGGAGGCACCAAACCAAAAAGATCTAACGCATCGTATTGAGGAGTGGTTTGGACATTATTTGAAAAATGAACCCTTTAAGCCATGGATGGTTGCGGACCCGCAATAACAATTTAAACTTGAAAAGATATAAAAAACAATGCCGTCTGAATCAAATTCAGACGGCATTGTAATAGAAAAAAGCTTCTAGCTATTGCGTATCTCTAAAAAGCATAGTTGGACAGTTTGTGGCTGATGGTCCATAAAGAATTGCACCATCTAGGTCCGACTTACAAACAAACCCTGGCACGTTAGCACACTGTTGTACCTGCTGACAAGGTATGGTAATACTTACATGTTTGTAGCCCCACATTGGTGCTAATTTGCTGGTACTTTTTTCCACTGCATTGGTTGACAATGCTCCAACCAATCCCACTGCAACTACAGCTATTGGTTTTACTAAATTTAAAATTGTAGTTTTCATAATTAATAATTTAGAATTTATGATCTACTCTTTTTTACAGGTTTTCGATCTTAGTCCTGCTACTTGGCCAATAGATTTTTATGTTTTTTATTTTGATTCTTGTTACTGTTTTGATAACTTTTGGTAATTGATTTGCCTAGATTGTACCTAACGATTTGATTGCCGATTAGTGCGTACAATACTGCATCCTGTACGACGAAGTCTTTCATCTTACTATTCTCTTCATTATAAATATAAAAGCTAAATGTGTAGCTGTTCCCTGAAAGATCATATAGGTCAATAATACTTGCCTGTTCCCACATTTTTATGCTTTCATAGCGTCCCGGTATTCCGGAATTGACAAAGAGTAGGTTGTTGAATGCCGCACAGTCTTTATTTACAATAAGCGGTCGCTTTCCCAGTTTTTTTTCATTGTGGCTTTTGATATTAACAATGTTGAGGTTGGCATGACTCATCGTATCGATGGTATTTCCCCTATAATCGATAGTGAGATTTTCGTCGGCCAGCGTGTACTGGTTGCGATAGGCATATAAATAAATGAGACGGTTTAATTGTTTGCTGTAGACCATTTGACCATCTGTATCAAAAAGACCGTCGATTTGCTTTTGTAAAATTTCCGGATTGAGGTGTGTCTTGGTGGTATCATGCAAATCTAGTGTAGCCATAATGCTTTCGCCACTACCTCGCCTTTGTGTTCGTACAGCCATTACAGTTGAATCCATTGGTTCTGCCAGTGTAAAGTATTCACCTCCTTTTTTGACCAGTTTTGCTTTCCAATCCTTGATATTGCCCTTGAATATGCAGGGAATGGAACCGTCGTATACATAGAAATAAGGTGCAGCGACTTTAATTTTTACTGATTTGAAAGGGAGGTTTTTGTGATCCAATTCAATTTGGTATAGTGTTTTTTTCTTTAATGTAGAATCCAACATTGTTACCAGTAATTGTGCGGTGGTGTTGCCGAGATATACTTTGTTTTGATCAACGCCCGCAATATAATAGGAGTTAAGCTGGAGGTTGGTTTCCCTTGCTTTTACTGCAGGAAAATGGGGAAAGCGTCTTGTAAATTTATTATGGTAGTGTGTGATATTTTCGGATGCTAAGAACAGTCCTACCACAATACCTATGCTTACTACTGTGGAAGCTGCGAAACTAATGATGAGATTGCGAGGCTTTGACATGAATAGATTCGTTGCTGCTGTGTTTCGAATTATCAGTATCCCAATAATGGCCAACAGAATGAATCCCATATTGAATCCCAGATGTTCTTTCCATCCTAATTTTTCGAGAATGCCGCCGCAAGAACAAGGAATGAATGAACTGTAATTTAAAATAATGAAAATGTATACTGTAAACATTAGCATCATACTAAATGAAGCAAAAAGTGCCGTAAGACGAAATCGTGGAAAAAGGAGTATTATTACAATTAGCAGTTCTATTATAGGTACTAGCCACGAAACAAAACCGGCAAAAGCACTCAGTAATGGTGACTGTCCAAGTTGTACTCTGAAATTTTCAAAATCAAGGAGTTTGGTTACGGCAGCGTAAGTGAATAGTAGTATGTAGAGATAACTGATGCATGCTGCAATTTTATTGGTTTGGGAAACTGATAGTTTCATAGGATTGGATTTTGGTTTTGTGTTGTAAAGTTTTGTTTATTAAAGTGATAGTTGTATGCGAATTGGGAATATCGGTATGCAAAAGGGGAAGTGGGTTGCAGAAGGCAGGTTGCAGGTTACAGGTTACAGAAGAAAGAAGGCAGATAGCAGAAGGCAGGTTGCAGGTTGAAGAAGAAAGAAGAAAGAAGAAAGAAGCAAGATTGCAGGTTCTAGATTGCAGAAGAAAGAAGTAAGAGGAAAGAGGAAAGAAGAAAGAAGCAAGATTGCAGGTTCTAGATTGCAGAAGAAAGAAGAAAGAAGCAAGAAGTAGGAAAGTAGATTTTATTATAATTTTATGAAGGGCATTTTTTCTTTTGTCTTGATACAAAAGAAACAAAAAATCAAGCCTCAATATTTTTAAACTAAAAATCATTGGACGGATTTCCCTATCGTGCCCCCAGCCGCTTCGCTAGGGGGGCACTCCCGCCGGCCAGCGCGCAAATCCTTACCGTGATTTTTTGTTTAAAAATATAAGGGCGGGGGAGAATACAGATTGCAGGTTGGAGAAGGCAAATGAAAGAAAGCAGGTTGCAGAACGCAGAATAAAGTGGAAAGAAGTTTTTTTATTTTAATTTCTAAATGGAGATTATTCTATTTACGTTTTAGCGGTATTATTATTATTATTATTATCTGAGGTATGGCGTTTTAATTCGCTGGGTGGGTAGTTATATCTTTTTTTGAATGCTTTGTAGAAGTTGGTGTAGTCATTGTATCCGCTGATAAATGCGATTTCCTTTAAGGGGATAGTTGTTTGAAGTATTAAGAGATGCGCTTTTTTTAATCTTTCTTCGGTGTAAAACTGATAGATACTGGTGTGGAAAAAATGCCTGAAACTGTCTTTTAGTTTGAATTCGTTGATATTGAATATTTTTGACAATTCGTTTGTGCTAGGTAGGGGATTTTCTAAGTTTTTTAAAATGTAGGTGCGAACATTTTCTATGAGGAGCGCGTCTTGGGGTTGGTTTGCAGAATGTGAAGCTTCGGTTGATTCTGGCAGGATGTCCTGAAGAATTGTTGTGATTGTACTGATGATAATCTGATTGCTATAAAAGAGCTTTGAAACTGTACAGAAGGAGGGAACCAAGTGTTGGCTTTGCGTAATAAATATTAATTGGACGGTTGCGTGTGCCGTTATGTTTGCTAATGTTTCAGTTTTAATAATGTCCCAAATGGGAATGGATTGTTTGGACAATATTTTATGAAAGCCTATTTCTAAAAGTTTGTCTGGGTTGTATTCTAAAAGGATGGGGACTTGAGCGCTGAAGCTCTTTATAATGAAGTTTTTGTCGAGAATAATTGTAGTCTGAACCAAACTTTGGTAGGTGTAATGTGGATTTATATAGCCAAATTGGGAGGTTAATAATTCCATTTTTCCGGCAAGGGTATTGAGCATTACCGCTAGTTCGTCCAACTCATTATTCTGATTCTCCCATTGTAATCTAAACGTAAGATTCCCAGTTGCCATTTCGAATAGCATCTGGTATATATTTTTAATCTGTTGTTGGATTTGGATGTTCATCTGATTGCAGTAATAGGAGTAGTGTATCCTCTGGAAGATGAACAAAATTATATTATATGATTTTTGAAAACTAAGGGTGTAGTATTCGATTCGGGAATTGAATAGGGGAGTTGTAGAAGAAAGTTGAGGTATATTGTTTATTCTATTAATGATAAAAGACTAGTTCTCAAAAGCATTATTGAAAAAGTGCTGAGTGGAAATTAGGGATTATGAAAGTTTTTTTAGGTACCCGAATTTGCTTTCTTACGAATATGATTTAGTGATGATTTTTGATAGTAGTAAAAATAAAAAAAAACTAATTAATTGATTTTTAGTTGTTAGGGTTTTAATTCGGGCGGAGAAAGAGAGAAGTCTAAAAACGACGAAACCCTTAGTAAATACTAGGGGTTTCGTTTTCATCGGAGAAATAAAATTTTTAATTTTCACATATATAGTAATATTTAGAAAAATCTTGGTGAAGTCATTCGGCTATAATTATTCCTGAATTCAAAACGCAAAAATATTTCGTGTGAGCCTGAATTATATTTAGCTAATTGGGTAGTTTCATGATCATATGCATAACCTATGTACATGCCATCGGTTATTTGAAAGCCTGCAATTGCACTCACAGAGGCACTCCATCTATAGGCAACACCCAGAGTGAACTTATCATTAAACAAAAAATTAGCAGAGGCATCTACCTGCAAAGGCGAACCCTCAATGAGTTTTGTCAACAATGCCGGTTTGAATTTTATCATTTCATAATCATCTAGATTAAATACATAACCCGCTATTAAGTAGTAGTTAATCTTTTCCTTGTAAATGGCAACATCATCACTGTTATATCTATTGGTTTCAATAAAATTAGGTACCGAAACTCCAATATAGCCTTTATCAGAATGCAAGTAAACACCCGCGCCAATGTTTGGAGAAAATTTATTGCAGAAATCCTGAGATTCTGGATCACCTGCATCTTCAGGAGTTAACTTACTAGGATCAAGTTTAAAAAGATTTGCCGACCCTTTAATACCGAATGACAACTTTGCATTTTCGGAGGCTCTTATAGAATATGAAAAATCAGCGGAAAGATTATTTTCAGTGGTTGGGCCAATTTTGTCATTTACTAATGAAAGTCCTAGTCCCACATTGCTATTATTTATTGGTGAATGGACAGAAAAACTATTGGTTACTGGGGCACCATCAAGCCCAACCCATTGCGTGCGATACAATCCAAAAATACTCAAAGCTCCCCTTGAACCGGCATAGGCAGGATTTATATTGATGGTATTATACATGTATTGTGTAAACTGTGCATCTTGCTGCGCAAAACCTGCGATCGAAAAAAATATAAAAACTAAACCTAACTTTCTCATTTATTTTATTTTTAAAAATGGCTTAATCAACGACTAAGCCATTTAATTTGCGTGGACTATTATTTACTGAGGTATAAATAACCA
The DNA here is from genome assembly GCF_031456055.1 of Flavobacterium granuli. Taxonomy (GTDB): domain Bacteria; phylum Bacteroidota; class Bacteroidia; order Flavobacteriales; family Flavobacteriaceae; genus Flavobacterium; species Flavobacterium granuli_A. Next base: position 1,901 of record NZ_JAVDTX010000001.1, on the reverse strand, counting down.
ACCTCCTGATGAGGATTGGATTTACTATCTTTATATTTAATCACATAATAATAGGTTCCTTCAGGTAATCCGTCTGAGTTTTTTATAGTGCTACGTCCTTCTGAAAGCCCTACAAAGACTATGTCAGTATTATTATAATGATCGCGCTCAAAAACCAAAACACCCCAACGATTAAAAATTGACACCGTATTATCTGTATAACATTCTAAACCTTGTATATAAAATCTATCGTTCATACCATCTCCATTTGGCGAAACCGCATTAAATACTTTAATAATACAACCGCTTAAATCAAAAACAGTAGGATCATTTCCAACCAGATTAACCGGATCTGATTTGTCCAGAAGAGGGATTCCACTGGTAGTAATTGCCGATACCGTTCCTTGGGAGGTAACCCTGCCAGAGTTTATATCAGCTTGAGACAAGATATAACTACCAATAAATGAATAATTATCGCTTTCTCCGATGGCTAAATTTATAGGGCCACCACTAATAATCATTCCTGGAAGAAGGTCTGAAACCGAAATGTTTTTAAGATCTGTGTTACCTGTGTTTGTCACAACATAACGGTAGGTTAAGGTCTCTCCGGCCTCTGCATAACCGTTTCCATTACTGTCATTTAAAACTACTGTTTCAATAAGCGCAATTGATGGAGTCTCGACAAAAATCGTAACCGTTCCCGTGGTGCAATTTGATGAATTGGCAATTTCACATATTTGATAGGTTAATGTATATTTTCCTCCTGCCATACCAGGCATTATATTGATGGTTCCGTCATTTTTTAAAATTATTCCAGCCGGAATATCGATAGCTGTTAAAATAATTTCGGAAGCATTAATGTCATTTTCGTTTAATTTGTCATTGGCCAAAACGTTGACCAAAGCAGTTCCTCCAATATAGCCGTTGATTGAGATTGTATCGCTTCCTGTGACAATAGCATGAGCATTTGTATTTTTAGTTACCGTTACTGAAACAGTAGCTTGACTACAATTTGTAGGATTTGATTTTTCACAAATACTGTATGTCAGCGTATAAGTCCCCGCAGGAGTTCCTGCAGCAACCATAACTTCTGTACCAGATAAAGTAATACCCTCATTGGTAGAACTTACAAAAGTCGTTTTTACATTTGTTTCTATAATAGGAGTTCCGTTTAAAGTATCATTAGCCAAAACATTGCTCAATGCCTTACCGCCTAGGAATCCACCAACTAGACTTCCCATATCGTCATTGGCTATTATTGTGGCTGCTTTTACTACTACTGTAACTGTGGCAGTATCACAATTTGAAGGATTCAGTATCTCACAAATTCTATATATCAATTTATAAGTTCCAGCAGGAGTATTAGAAGGAACATTCACTTGCCCCGAAGTAATATCAATATTTGGTACAGGTGAATCTTGTGACAATGGTGTAGCTGGGGTAATTACTGCTAAATTAACTAATCCTATAGTAACAGGTGAACCGTTAAAAGTATCTGGAGTTGTGGGATTTCCTATCAATACATTTCCTGCATTGGCAATTTCGTTTATTCCCACTATCGTAAAGGCATCGTCTTTTGCACATATAGCAGCTGCATTGGTAAAAGAAGTCGAAGCTGCCGAGCTACAGCCAGCGCTGTTTGAGGTCACCGTATAGGATGTGCCAAATACCATTCCGCTTACCAATCCAGTTGCATCCACTGTTGGACCTGACGGTGTGAAAACATAAGTATTTGTTCCGATATAATTGCTGATGATACTTGTTCCTTCTGTCGTACAACTTGGTTGAGTAGCTAATGAAACTATTGGTATCTGTGGATTATTTTTAACCGTAAATGTAACATCTGCCTGAGTTGATCCACAGCTTCCGTTAGCCACAACGGTATAGCGGATGGTAACATTGGTGTCTGCTGAGATATTGTC